>DAISHK010000001.1:0-591880 GCA_036822575.1 Bellilinea sp.
AGGGCGACTTCCTGGGAGAGTAGGTCATTGCCAAGAGACTTTTTCTGTTTAAAACAAAAATCCGCAAGATGAAATTCTTCGATGAAATTTCATCTTGCGGATTTTTTTGATTCTCAGGGAAGTTCTTGCCAGTTAATATCTCTGGCGCTGCTGAGCCGGGCAAAATCGCCCAGGACCTGGTTGTGATGTGCGACAATCTGTTCAGCCCGCAGTACCGGCGAGTTCCAGGTGCTGTGCCCGTCATGCAATAGGGTGACATGATACCCCAGACTGAACGCGCGCCGGGTGGAAGTATCGATGCAATATTCCGTCTGGCAGCCGCCGATAATCAGGTCGGTGATGCCTGCCTGGTCAAGCGCCGCCTTGAGACCGGTATCCTGAAATGAATCGGGGTGTTCTTTGTGGAAGACAGGTTCTCCCTCTTGCGGCCGGATGCGGTCATCAATTTCCCATAGGGGCGACCCAGGTTGGAGCGGACTGCCCTCGAATTGGTCGTCATGCTGGACAAATAAAACGGGTACGTGGTTCTCTCGCGCCTGTTCAAGCGCGAATTTCAGGTTGCTTATCACAGTTTCAGCGTTGGCGACCGGTTCTTGATCAGCAAACATGGCCTTTTGGGCATCAATAATTAATAATGCGGTTTGTACGGACACACTGCACCTCTCTTTAGATAGAAAACCTGTTCTTGTAATGATTATACACCATTCGGATAAAAATACATTAATATCATTTTTTCGTCAGGTTAAAATATAACGCCTCCCTGGTTACAAGGAGACGTTTTGATATTCAGCGCGTGAGAAAAATTAGAATGGCAGCAGGTTTAGTCCATCCAAGAGCACAACCAGTACCAAAAGCGGGGTGACGTAGCGCAGTAAGATGATGATCACATTGACCAGACCTTGGTTCTTCAATGCTCCCTGGTTGGTGAGCGCGGACTTGATTTTTTCAGGACCCCACACCCAACCAACGAAGATCGCAATCAGCAAACCGCCAATTGGCAGCATGATATTAGAGGTCAGGTAATCGAATAAATCGAAAAAGGTGAAACCCAAGACTTTTACATCGGCCAGGACGCTGTTGGAGAGCGCAGCCGTTGAGCCGATCAGCGCCAGCAGTCCGGCGGTAATCAGCGTGGCTTTGGTGCGTGAAAGGCTGAATTGTTCGCTCAGGTAAGCAATGGGTACTTCCATAATCGAAAGCATGGCGCCCATGGCGGCAATGGCGGCCAGAATAAAGAATACCACCATAAATATATTACCCAGCGGCATGGAGGCGAATACAGACGGGATGGTGATGAATAGGAGCGAAGCGCCTGCGTCTGGCTGGTATCCAAAGGCAAACACGGCCGGGAAAATGGCGATACCGGCTAACAGGGAGACTAAGAGATCAGATCCCATTGCGCGGATTGCGCTGACCGGAACGTTTTGGTCGTCGCGGTAATAGGAGCCATAGGTGATCATGGTGCCCATGCCGATGGACAGTTTAAAGAACGCCAGACCCAGCGCAATCAACACCGCATCGCCGGTCAGCTTGGTGAAATCGGGTGTGAACAGGAAAGCCAGACCCTGGCTTGCGCCCGGAAGGGTGACACTGCGGATGCCGACGATGATCAGTAAGACGAATAGGATCGGAATCAAGCGGCGGGTAGTGGCCTCAATGCCTTTGCTGACCCCACGAATGAGCACAAAACTGACCACGATTAAAACCACCCATTGGCAAATAAGTGAAAGCCAGGGGCTGGAGACCAGTGATGTGAAGCCCTGTGAGGTGACGGCCGGATCGGTGGAGAGAATGCTGCCGGAGAAAGCTTTCACGATATAGGCGAAAACCCAGCCTGCTACCTCGCTGTAAAACGCCATAATCAGGAAGGCCGCCAGAGCGCCCATCGCGCCGATAATCCACCAGGGAAAGCTCTTCTTAGGCGCTAATTTGCGCAGGGTGTCGATCGCGTTGGCGTGTGCGGCGCGTCCCAGCATAATTTCGGCAATCATAATCGGCAGGCCAACCAGCAAAGTGGAGAGCAAATAGACGATGATAAATGCCGCGCCGCCGTTTTCTCCGGTCAAGTAAGGGAATTTCCAGATATTCCCTAAGCCAACAGCCGAACCAATGGTGGCAAAAAGTGCTCCTAAAGTTGACGAAAAACCGCCGCGTGCAGGCGCGGCCTGAGCGGGTGCAACAGGTTTTGAATCTGCTTTCATGAGCTTGCATGATTCCTTAAAAGGGGATTAATAACAAGCCTGTTATATCAGCCCTGTGCTTGTCAGTCAATTGTCAGAAGGATGATCGGCGAAATAATCAGGAAGTCTGTCAGATAGTGTGCAAGATTGATTACGTGAAAATAGCCCCATTTTTCTGGCAATAGACCGATTTATGGTATAATCTCCCTCACGTCAAGAACGGAGAGGTTGCGTAGTCTGGCCTAACGCGCACGCCTGGAAAGTGTGTATACCGCAAGGTATCGCGGGTTCGAATCCCGCCCTCTCCGCCACGAAAAACACACCTTCCCATACGCGGAAGGTGTGTTTATTTTCTAAGGGTAATTATGCTGCCGTAAGCGCAAGAGCGGCCGCAAGCATTCAGAGAGACATGAATTAAACCCGCGAATTGTATGGATTCTATGAAGCAAAATGGCCTGATGAAAGAATTGAATGATTTCGGCTTCAAGGGTGTGTTTTACGCTGCTGCCGATAACGAAAAAGCCATGATCGTGGTGACAGGCAGTGACGGGGGCAATAAATGGGCCAAGAAAATTGCGGCTGCGTATGCTCAGCATGGCGTGCCTGCTCTCGCAGTTACATATTGGAAAACAAGGGATACTTCTCAAACGCTTTCTCTCATACCGCTAGAAACTATCCAAGCGGCAATTGGATGGCTTAAGGAAAACGGTTATTCCAGAGTTGGAATCTATGGGGTTTCAAAAGGCGCGGAACTGGCTTTGACCGCCGCAAGTTTGCTTCCGCAAATTGGACTGGTGATCGCCGTTTCTCCATCATGCTGTGTATTTGAGGGGATTGCACAAAAAAGGTACAGCGGCGCTTCAAGCTGGACATGGCAGGGGAGGCCTCTTCCTTATGTTTCCTTTGACGGTATGTCAGTTAATGTGCTTAAAAATGTATTGAAAAATCATGAATTCGGATTTTTAGAACAATATCAGCAAGTCCTCGCTGTAAAAATGAATGAGGAAAATACAATCAAAGTTGAGCATATTAATGGCGCGATTCTATTGATTTCAGCGAAAAATGATGCCCAGTGGCCGTCTGCATCGATGGGAAATAGGATTATTGACCGGTTAGAGGAAAAGGCATTTCCCCGGCCGTTTCGCCATGAGGTCTTTAACCCGGCAAGTCACATTCTTTGTCCTGTAAAATCGATGTTTCGCTTCGCTTACCGTGCAGAAAGAAACCACCCCAAAGAATGTCAAACAGCGAGAGACGCAGCCTGGAATCTGGCATTAGCGTGGACAGCCAGATTATGAGCCTGATCAGCGGCTGAACCTCTGTCCGGGGTGATTTGAAAATCATTCGCCGCTTAGATTTATAAAAAATAAGCGCATGGTACAATCAAACCATCGATTTTCAATCAATTTCATAGAGGGATTAATTATGGAAGATATTACTTTAGATACGACCTTAGGTGCGCTGTTGGATGATCCGCGCGCTAAAGACGTGCTTGAAAAACATGTCCCAGGCTTGATGAATAACCCGCTGTTGGGAATGGTTAAAGGTTTGAGCTTAAACGCGCTGCTGGCTATGCCGCAAGCTGCTCAACACGGGATTACCAAGGAAAAGGTTGAAGCCGTACTGGCTGAAATCAACAAAGTCGTATAACCGCCCTGAAAATAAAAAAGCGCCCCGCTCAAAATCTGAGCGGGGCGCTTTATAACATGAGCTATGTCTAAGGATTAGCCTGGGCCTGTAACTGGCGGACGTAGTTGACCACGTCCCAGCGCATTTCTGCGGTGGGCAAGTTCTCGCGCAGCGGAGGCATTGTGCCTGCGACGCCATCTGTGATGGTGAGGAAGATTGCGCCGTCACTGAGTGTACGGGCATTAGCGTCGGCCGCAACCAGGTTGGCCGGCGGCGCTTTCGTCAGAAAGGCAGCAAAATTTCCGTCGCCTTTACCGGCAAATCCATGGCAAAGGGCGCAGGACGTTTCGAAATAGCCCTGTCCGCGCTGCAGTGAGGCTTCATCGGCGACAGTTGGGTTTGCCGGTGCGCCTAATTCGGGGATGTAGGCTGCCCCCTGGATGGGCACAGACCGGGCGGGCAGCGGCAAGGGATCTTCCATGCTGCGGTAGGAGGGTTGAATTTCCATAAAGCTGATCCAATCGATCTTGATGACGTCATAGCTGAATAAGAGAATCAGCAAGAATGGAGCCGCCACTACAGCCAGGACAATAAAGAGACGTTTGGCTACGGCCATAGTTTTTCCTCCTCTACATTGTGCACCAGTTCAGCGCCTAAGGGCTCCAATTGGTGATGGATCGAATCGTCCAGTTCGGCGCGGCTGGCAAACAGAATGCCGATCTTCCCGTCACTGACTTCGGGATGGTAACCGCGCGGTCCATACGAGGGTGTAATCGTTTCAACAAATACACCAATGAAAGTGCTGATCAGCAGTCCGAGCATGGTCAGCTCAAAGATGACCACAATCGAGGTTGGAATGGGGGTTAACGGCATTGCCGCTACGTGTACCGGGTAAAGCAGCGGGGTTCCGTATGAGAAGAATACGGCTGCCAGAAACCCGGCAACTGCGCCGCCCAGCCCGACGCGGGTGATATTGGTCCAATGCATTGGGCGGCCGAGAATTTTTTCCGAGAATGGGATGCCAGAAATGACCGAAATGTCCTTATCCGAAATGCCTAAATTGCGCAGTTTCTGGATCGCTTCAGCGGCATGGTCAATTTGGTCCTCATTGAATAAAGCCAGATGTACGACCGATTCAGTCATGGGTCTGCGCTCCTTTAATCTTCCAGTTCGGCTACGGCCGGAACTTCGGTCTGCCCGACTTTATACCTGCGGTGCGCCATTTGGCCTTCCTGCACTTCCCAAACGGGTACCAGCGGAATCAGCCGAGAGGCGAGCATATACAGGAACATGAACAGGCATAAGGTCCCTAATGCGATTGCGATTTCCACCGGCTGAGGCGTATATTCGCCCCAATCGAAGGGATTGCGTTGGTGACCAAGGGTGAGCGGGATGATGGTGAACCGTTCGGCGTACATGCCTACATTAACCAGCAGGGTGATGAAAAACATAGCCAGCGGCGTGCGGCGAATTTTCTTGCTCCATAAGGTGGCCCAGGGGATGAGAACGTTGCAAATCAGCATCACATACCAGATCCAGGCGGTCGGCCCGGTGGCGTGGAAGGTCAGGATGGACTTAATAGTATCGTTGCCGCCATACCAGTTCAGCAGGTAATCATTGAAGAAGAAGTAGGCCCAGGCCATGGAGAATACCAAGATCAATTTGCCCAGCGCGTCGAAATGTTCCGGGCGGATAAAGTAATCCATATGCAGCAGGGTTTTGCGCAGCACGAACAGGATGGTGACCACCGCGGATACCCCGGAAAGAATGGCGCCGATGATGAAATACGGGCCGAAGATGGTCGAGTGCCAGCCTTCCACCACGCCGACGGCAAAGTCCCAGGAAACGATGGTGTGCACGGAAAACATGACCGGGATGATGGCGAAGGCGAATACATTGATCGCCCGGCGCAGGCGATGCCATTCAGCTTCGGTTCCGCGCCAGCCTAGCGCCAGCAGTTTATAGACACGATGGCGAATGCCGCTCGTGCGGTCACGGGCCATAGCCAGATCGGGAATCAATGGCAGGAACAGGTAAATGGTGCTGCTGAGCAGGTAAGTGGTGATGGCCAGAAAGTCCCATACCAGCGGCGAACGGAAATTCGGCCACAGCCAGCGGGCGTTAGGGTAGGGGATCATCCAGTAGAAAACCCACACCCGGCCTAAATGGATCAGCGGATAGAGCGCGCCGGCCGCCAGGCCAAAAGTGGTCATCAGTTCGGCGGCCCGGGTAAATGGACGGCGGAACTCAGCCTTGAACACGCGCAAGATGGCCGACACAAACGTACCGGCATGGCTGATGCCGATCCAGAACACAAAGGTGACGATGAACACGCCCCAATAGACCGGGCGGTGCAGTCCAGTGACCCACATGCCAGTGGAAATCATATAGCCCCAGCTGCCGAAGAGCAGCACGGCCACGGCCAAACCAAGGCCGATCAGCCAGGCCCAGTAGGTTTTACTGGTGTGGGTCATCGAATCCATTACCATCTGGTTCATTTCTTCCCGCGGACGCGGATCGAACATCAAGTGTTCGGCCGAGTGTTCATCCACGTGTTCTGCCGGTTGCGAAAAGGGTATAGCTTTGGTTTCAGCCGACATTCCGTCCACCTCCCTTGAGGTAGGTCACTCTGGGATGGGTGCCTAACTCTTCCAAAATTTTGAAGCGCCGCTGATTCTGGGCCGCCTGGCTGGCTTTGCTCTCTGGGTCACTTAAATCACCGAAGATCAGCGCGCTGGACGGGCAGGCCTGAACACAAGCCGGCTGCACTTCGCCATCCATCAGTTCGTGCCCTTCGGCATCGGCCGCCTGGCGTCCCTTGACAATCCGCTGGACGCAGAAGGTGCATTTTTCCATTACCCCGCGCCGCCGGACGGATACATCCGGGTTGAGATATGAACTCATCGGTTCGGGCATATCGTGGTCGCGGTAATTGAATTGGCGCGCGTGGTATGGACAGTTATTGGCGCAGTAGCGGGTGCCGATGCAGCGGTTATACACCTGGACGTTGATCTGCTCTTCCTCGCTGTGCAGGGTGGCGAAGACCGGGCAAACCGGTTCGCAGGGTGCGTTGCCGCACTGCTGGCACATCACGGGCTGGTAGGTTGCGTTGACTTCAGGATATTCACCTTCCCAATAGCGTTTGTTGTAAATCCAATACATCCCGCGCCCATCGGCTACGTCCTCTTCACCCACAAACGGGACGTTATTTTCCATAGAACAAGCCACAATACAGGCGTTGCAGCCCGTACAAATATCCTGATCAACGACCAAACCCCACTTTTCGGGTATTTTCACTTCTGACATGGTGTGATCTCCTTGAAAACAGCTCAATACCAGTAATTATTCTTCACCGTACACGCCGAGGATCGACTCGATGCGCGCCAATGGCCGGCGGCTGCCGGTAGGCGTAATGGTTGCTAGCAGTGCGCCATAAGCCAATTCTCCGGCCGGGTTGGCCTGATCGGCGAATAATTTCGCCGGATTGGCTCCGCGTCCTTCGGCCCAGCGTCCCAGGGCCGTATGACCTTGCCCAAACGGCAGGGCGATGGTGTCGGGGCGGATGGCGGGGAACAGGTAAACGCTGGCCTCGATTTCACCATCAGCGGTGCTGATCTTGACAATATCATCGTTGGTTACGCCCAACTCTTCTGCGGTTTTGGGGTTGATCTCAACCCAGGAATTCCAGGTAACGGTGGTCAGGCTGTCGGGCATTTCCTGCAGCCAGGGGCGATTGGCCCCGCTGCCGTCACCGAAATGGTTGGCATAGGTCAATAGATAGAATTGTTTGCCCTCTTCCAATCCGGCAGGGCCAGACGGAGCACTCGCAGTGAGGGTTTCTGCCGTTTCGGGAACGGTCAATTCAGCGGAGGCTGGCCACCAGCCGCCATTTTGCAGCCAGAGTGACCAGAAAGTAAAAATTTCGTCCGCGGTGTAACTGCCGCCGGCGGTCATCAGCGCGGCGATCTTTTGCTGGAGGAAATCAACTTCGTCCGTATAGGGCAGGCTGCTGCCAGAGGCTGCTAACAGAACATCCACTGTAGCGCGGGTGTTGTAAAGCGGTGAAACCACCGGCTGAATGGAAGAATACGCGCGGCGGTCGGCGCCAGCCAGGGTGCGCTGGTAACCGAAAGATTCCAGCGGGCTGTGATCGGGCAGAACATAGTCGCTTTTCAGGGCAGTTTCATCCGGGAAACTGGCGAATGAAATCACAGTGGGTACTTTTTCCAGCGCGGCTTCAAAGCCGGCCGCGGCTGGCAATTCGAAGAGCGGGTTGGCGTTATGAATGAACAGGGTTTTAACCTGACCGGCCTGCATGCGGCTGATCAAATCGGTTACCGCTGCGTAGCCGCCATCCACGATCGGGTTTGGCGAGAGAAATACGCCGCCTGGCTGACCAATATTGCCGGCAGCCTGGTTAAGCGCCAGAACAACCGTAGCAGCGTCCACGCCGGCAGGCTGGGCTAAAGCAGCGCCGCCGGGCAGGGCCAGCGGGTGCTCAGCCCCGGCAAACAGGGCGGCTAAATCGGTCAGGCGTTGAGCGCTGACACCGCTCAGGCTTTCGACCGCCGCCAAATCCACGGCTTCGGCGGGTTCTAAACCGCGCGCTTTAGCTACCAGGGCATACAAGGCAGCCGCGACAGCGCCTTCACTGCCCGGCTTAATCGGGATCCATTCATCCGCATTGGAAGCGGTTAAGGATTGACGCGCCTCAAATACCACCAGATAACCGCGCCGGGTCGTACGCCCCTGGCGGAACTGGCCAAACTGGCGCGAATAGGCTACGGGTGAAAGCCAGCTTTGCAAGAAATCAGCGCCAAAGGAGAATGCTACGTCAGCGTTTGCTAGATCAAAATACGGCAGCAGTCCCGGGTTGCCGAAAACGCGCTCGCTGGCTGCCAGTAAAGTGGATCGCCCTTCCAGGCTGGTCAGCGCGTTATACCGAACCGGCGCAGGCGCGCCGAGTGAATCGGTCAGTTCTACCAAAAAATCATACAAATGATCGGGGGCCATACCCACCAGGAATGCAGTCTGCGCAGCATTTTGCCCCAGGGCGCCGGTGACGATCTGGATGGCGTCATCCCAGGTAAGGTCACTGGCTGCAGCGCTGCCACGAGTCTGGTTCAGCGGTCCACGGAACCGGTCGGGGTTGTATAAACCTTGCTGCACGGTAATTCCGCGCGCGCATAATTTACCGTGATTGACCGGGTGCTGCGGATTGCCTTCAATGGTCAGGGCGCGCCCTTCTTTGGTGCGCACAATGATTCCGCAGCCGGCCGGACATTCGCGGCAGGCAGAAGCATAATAGGTGCTCAGCCCGGTCTGATTATATTCGGGCATGTGCGCATATGGTTGGCGCACAATGTAGCGTGAAACCGGCCCGCAGCCGGTAACAACCGCAGAAATTGCTGCGCCTACCCCGCTAATCTTCAGAAAATCTCGGCGAGAGATTCGATCGCTCATGCTGTTTTCTCTCCTCTCATCAATAATGGCAGGTTGCGCAGTCGGAAAGCCTGGCCCATTTATCCGCTGGAGCCATCGTCTGGTGGCACTGCAAGCACCAACCCATATTCTGCCCGCTCTGCGGTTCTGCGACCGTCATCTGAGCGACATTTCCGTGGCAGGTTTCGCAGGTGACTCCGGCATTGATATGCGGCTGGTGATTAAATTTGACGAAATCTGGCTGAATAGCAACCGGTACCCAGGGAATAGGCTCGTTATTGGCGACGTATTGCGCCAATTTATCCAATTCGGGAGATTTCTTGTCAATCTGCTGATGGCAGCCCCAGCATTTGTCGTTGCTGGGCAAGCCGGCCGATGGACCTAAGGCAGCGCCGGTGTGGCAGTAGGTGCAGTCTGCCCCCATACCGACGTGGAAACTGTGCGGAAAAGCAATGGGTTGTTCAGGTGGGGTTTGTGTCAGGTAAATGCCTCCGCCGACAGCGCCCCCCAAGAGGACGAGCAACACCAGAGCGATGCCGATCCGTACACCAGAGCGCTGCCACCAGGGTTTCTGATGCTTCATGCTCTTCTCCTTTCTTCTTGCTCCTCAAATCTATTGTTTATTACGCATAAACCATACAACCACTAACAGAACGCCGACTAACAGACCACCCAAAATCAGGGCAAAGCCCAGACTGGTGGCCATGGCGCCAAGTGCTGTCAGAATTCCAGTGAAGATCGAGTTCGCCGGGCCGCCTGGCTGAGCCGCAGCTGTTTCGGGAACATCCTGCATGGCCGGTTCAGCCGTAGCGGAAATTCCGGCCGGCAGGCTTTGAGCAAACAGGAGCACATCGCGGCCATCCTGAACGCTCCAGCCCAGTTCCTGCCCGATCTTCATTTCAGGGGCGCGGGCTAAACCAAAACGGGTGCGGTGCAAAAACCGCCAGGGATCCTGATTGGCGAGCGTGCCCAGCATAACCATCTGTCCGCCCTGGCGGAATTGAATGGTGGTGCCGTCCGCGCCGTGACATTCACTGCAGGCCTGGCTGTAGAGCGCCTCCCCATGAGCCGCGTCACCGTTGATTACTTTCAGCGTGGCCCGGTCAATAAATTCACTGTCGTTTACCAAGCCAGACTGAATAAAGGTGACCAGCGCTTCCAATTCCGAATCGCTTAAAAAGGAAGAGAAATTGTGGTCCGCGTTTGTGCCGCCGGTCAGAATGCTCATTAATTCAGCGCTGCTTTTCTCGCGCGCCGGATAAACCCCTGGAAAACCGGTGAAATTGGCCCCACTGGAGTAAGCCCCGTCTGCTCCCTGATAATCCCAGCCGTGGCAGGCCGCGCAGCGCCAGGTATCGGCGCCGCTGATGGTATTGGTTGTTTGCGTACTCCACAGGGGCTGGTTGCCAGAAGGGGCCAGCTGGCCGGTTTCGGCGATCCAATCGTCATATAAACGCGCGCCCAAAATAAGCGGATCTGTTCCATTTTGCGCCTCAGCGGGTGCAGCGTTTATTAAAAGCATCCCTCCGGCAGCCAGGAACAGAACGACGATAAAAATCCATTTGGCTTGTCTTTCCATGTCACTCCTCCCATGCTTGCTGACAGTTTGCACATCCCCACTGATTGGCAATTGAACATTCGCAGCCCCAATTAAAGAAAGGGCTAATAAGGAGATAATCTATCGTTAATTTATTTCTTAATTTCGAATTATACAGGAAAGAATTTTTAAATCCTACCGCCAGCAGGGTGATTTATTATTAACCCGATTGAGAATACCAATAAACTTGACAAAGTGTTTCTTTGAGCGATAATTTTTTTAACAGAAAATAAAACTGTTTATAACACCTTAAATTGCCGATCGTTTCGGCGTGACTTAAGTGACCAGTTTTTTTAAGTCCCGCGATACTTACCGGCCCGCTTTTTACTCAAGCGCAGATTTAATTCCACCCAGTGCAGCCGGAGTCCCCATTTCATTGACAATGGATTGCAGAAAGGACGAAAAGATGGCGAACGTACAAAATATTTTGACTGTAAAGGGTCAGGCTGTATGGACGGTTCCCGCTGACGCCCAGGTGCGTGAAGCGCTGCAGGTAATGGTTGAAAAAAATATCGGGGCCGTTCTGGTTGTTGCGGATGGCCAGATTAACGGGATCTTTTCTGAGCGTGATTATGCCCGTCATGTCTCGCAGCAGGATGATTTGCTTTTAGACCAACCAGTGAGCGGATTGATGACCCCTTCGGTCTATTATGTTCACCCCCAGCAGACGGTTGAGGATTGTATGGCGATCATGACCTCTCGGCATATCCGGCATTTGCCGGTATTGGATCAGGACAATGCGCTGGCGGGCCTGATTTCGATCGGTGATGTGATTAACAATATCCTGCAGGACCGGGAACATACGATCAAAGATCTGAAGACGTATATCCTTGGTCAGGATGTCAGCAGCTGAAGCGGAGGGAGAAATGGCAATCGTTAAAGATTTATTGCAGCGGAAAATTACGCAGGTATGGTATGTTACCCCCACTTCCTCGGTGCGCGACGCACTTCAATTAATGGCGCAACAAAAAATAGGCGCTGTCTTGGTGGTTGAGGCTGGCAATATTGTCGGCATTTTTTCCGAGCGGGATTTTGCCCGGCATGCCGTGCAGGGAAAGATCGATTTGGATACCCCGGTCAGCGTCTTCATGCACACGGGTGTCTATTACGTAACGCCCGATCAAACCATTGAAGCCTGTATGGCCCTGATGACCATGCATCGAATCCGTCATTTGCCTGTTTTGGATGCGGAAAAACGAATGCTGGGCGTTATTTCGATCGGGGATGTGGTGAAACAATTGATTTCAGAAAAGGATTCTACGATTAAAAGCCTCGAAGAATATATCTGGGTGCACATGATATAATCCAACCGCCGGCATTCCTGAATTGCGCCGGCGGAGGTACTGATGGCTGAACCAATCGTGGTTGATTTGACCACATATACGTACGGTGGGGAATGTATGGGCCGCCTGGCTGATGGCCGGGCGGTTTTTGTGCCGTATTGCCTGCCGGGCGAACGCGCGGAAATTGAATTGGTAGAAGAGAAGCGCGGTTACGCGCGCGGGAAATTAATCCGGATCCTGAAACAATCGCCGGACCGCATCCAACCGCGCTGCCCTCATTTTGGGGAATGCGGCGGCTGTCATTATCAGCACATGGATTATCCCGCCCAACTGGAAGCGAAACGCGCTGTCGTACGCGATCAGCTCGAACGTATCGGCGGCTTCAAAGGCGTGGCCGTGGATGCGGTTGTGCCTTCGCCCGATATCTGGAATTATCGCAATACAGTTCAATTTCACCTCAGTTCTGCGGGACAGGTTGGTTTTCAGGGCTGGGGCACGCGCACGGTTGTACCGGTCAGTGAATGCCACTTGCCCCTACCGGTGATCAATGATTTGTGGCCGCAGTTTGATTTTGAAGCCGGCGGCAGTACGGAACGGGTTGAAATCCGTGCCGGCAGCGGCGATGAACTGCTCCTGGTTCTGGAAAGTAATGGCGGCGAACCGCCGGAATTCAGTGTGGATATTCCGCTTTCAGCGGTGCGCATCAGCCCAGCGGGCAGCATGGTGCTGGCCGGTGACGATTACCTGGTAATGGAAGCCAATGGTCAGCCTTTTAAAGTCAGCGCTGAATCGTTTTTTCAGGTGAATATTCCCCAGGCCGAAGCAATGATCCGGCACCTTGAAGAGAATTTGCCGTTGACCCGCAGCACAACATTGCTGGATCTTTACAGCGGGGTTGGCCTGTTCTCACGCTTTTTCGCCGGCAAGGCCGGCAGAACCGTCGCTGTTGAACTGTCGCCTGCGGCCTGCGAAGATTACGCCGTCAATCTGGATGAGACGGACTCAGTCGAACTTTATATCGGCGCGGTTGAGGAGGTTCTGCCAGCGCTGAAACTGCACGGCGGGACGGCTATTGTTGACCCGCCGCGAGCCGGACTGGAACGGGCAGCGCTGGATGCTTTGGCGCAGGCCCATCCGGAAACGATTGCTTATGTTTCTTGCGACCCTTCCACTTTGGCGCGTGATTTAAAAAGGCTGGTGGCGGCCGGGTATCGCCTTCAGCGGGTGACGCCTTTTGATATGTTCCCTCAGACGTATCATGTAGAATGTATCGCCTTCTTGCGGTTTACAGGCAATCAAAAATAACGACATCCCAGCGGCGCGCATTTTCCTCCAAATAAATGGCTATTCCCAGTCAGGGCTTCTTGCGAAATGAAGGTCTGAATGGACCGTTTTTAGCAGAAATTTACATCCTGAATAGCAATGAATTGCTATGATTGTCTCAAAGCGCTTATGATATGATGATGCATTCAGGCCGCGCCATGATCGGTGTCTGCCAGCCTGGAAACACTGTGCATGTGCGCCTTGCCTGCTGGATGAACGATTTATATACGCTGCCGCATGGTCAGATTTATTCAAGGCATTTTATCAATCGCATGATTGAATAAGCAGGCAATCTGTGAATGCAAAGCCGGTTAACTATCCCTGGAAAGCAGGTTTGCGCAGAATTGTGAACCCTTGCCAGTGACTTTTGAGAATTAAGCAAGCTGATGAATACAGATCAATCAAAAGATATCCATATTGCTGAAATTCAAAAGGAATATCAGCGCATAGACCGCGATTGGTTGAGGCTTCATTATAGAATCTCGATCGGGTTGGTGCTGTTCGCTTTCTTGGTTGAAGCTTTCATGGGGTTGATCGTCATCAATTCAGAAATGCTCTCTACCAATGTGAGCACCTACCTCCTGAAATTTTTACTTGTGCCAGGCGCGATGAATCTTTTGGCTATCTTGGCAGATACTTTGGTATTGCGCAGTCAGCGATTGTCCCAGGATCAGAAAATCTACACGGTATCGCTGATGATGGTCTTTATTTGTTTTGTTCTTTTTACAGTCCATAATGCATTTATTGCCACCTACATGATTTTTGCAGTGGCGATTCTGTTAACGGTGATTTATGCCGATTTCCGCTTGACCGGTGTTACCGCAGCCGCCAGTATCCTCGCTTTGGTGATTTCTGAATTGTTTATTACCTGGGACCTCGACAAAATCAGCGTGTTTACGAGCACGCTGCGATTTGGCGACTTCCTGGTGGCTTTGTTTGTTTTGTTCGCCGCTGCTTGCGTCTGCATGGTGGAGATACAATACGAGCGCAAGAAAAATGAAGCCAGTATTCAAAAGGAAATTGAACGGCAGCAATTGCGGCTGCGCTTGCAGCGGGATGAAATGACCGGTGTGTATAACCGCAAAGCGCTGCATGATGCGATGCGCGATATGGAAAGCGATGAAAGCGGCGATGAGTTTGTTTTTGTTGTAGTGGATATCGATAATTTCAAGAAAATCAATGACCAATATGGACATCTGGTAGGCGACCGCTTTCTACTGGAATTTGTAAAAACATTGCGCCTGTATTGTGCGGATACATCCGTTTTTCGATATGGGGGCGATGAATTTTGTCTATTTTTTCGTAATGCTGGGCTTGAAAACGTCATTCAGACCTGTGAAAACATTCAGACGAAGCTGAACCATCAGACCTTTGACGATCTGCCAGGGGCATCGCTCCAGGCAAGTTTTGGAATTGCTGTGTATTCGAACCAGGAAAATGCGGCGCATTTGTTTATCAATGCAGATCAAGCGCTGTATCAGGCAAAAAAGACGCGCAACAGCATTCATGTGTTTCAGCCACCGGATAGCAGCCCGCAGTCAGCGCCCGCCATACAATAATTCCATTCTTACCTGCCATTAGAAAGCCGGCTGTATACTTCTCCCGCTCCCTTTCGGCTGCGCCGCGCTGAGCGTTCTTTTCGCTGCGCTGGCTGATAGCCAGATGGGACGAGACGCCAGGATACAACACCTGCTTTGCACTGATGATTCAGGGCGCATTTTTTGTTAAAATACTCAATTAAAAGCGGATGGAGGGTTTTATTTATATGAAAGCAATCGTTGTGCTCGATATTCCTTTTCCCGTCGGAACGGACGATGATTGGATCCACCCGGTCGTTCTGCGCGATGAAAATCATCTGGTATTGGTAGATTGCGGCTATACTGGCGCATTTCCTCTCATTGAAACTGCTCTTAATACGCACGGCATTTCCCCGGAGCAATTGACACACGTGGTCATCACGCACCAGGACCATGATCATATGGGCGGATTGTTTGAGCTTAAATCCAGGTATCCGCAGGTGCGGGTAGTGGCAAGTAAAATTGAAGCGCCGTACATTTCAGGCGAAATAAAATCGGTGCGATTGGCGCAGGCCGAAGCACTGCAAGCAGTCTTACCCCCAGATCAGCAGGCATTTGGAGAAAAGTTTTTGGGAATTCTGCGGGCTGTCCGCCCGGTGAACGTGGATGAGACGGTCACAGATGGGCAGGAGCTGCCCTGGTGCGGCGGCTGCAAGGTGATGGCCACTCCGGGACACACCGCCGGACATATTTCTTTATCCCTGCCGAACTTAAAAACCGTTATCTCCGGCGATGCGGCTGTGATTGAGAATAATAATCTGGTAATTGCCAACCCGCAATTCACGCTGGATCCGGTTCTGGCCCAGCGTTCGTTAGAACTGCTTAAGGATTTGGGCGCTGAGCAGATCATTTGCTATCATGGCGGCATTTGGCGGGCTGATGCGCGGCCTTGATTTTACTTCTTGTGAAAGCGCTTTAATTCTTTCATAATAAGCATATGAGTACACTGCCAGCCAGGATTAAATCAATCCATTGGGAAAGTTTTGGCGTTCACCTGAGCGCCTTGTTAACCGCTGTAATGGGCGTCATCAACCTGACTTCTTCCCTGCAGCCGGCCTTGCGAACGCGCCTGGCGACCTTAGAAAACATCCTGCCGCTCGAAGTTCAGCACGGCAGCCGTTTCAGCGCCAGCCTGGCCGGGTTTGCTTTATTGCTGCTGGCCGGCAATTTGTGGCGGCGCAAGCATGCGGCCTGGCTGGTAACTTTAATCCTGTTGGGCGTGTCGATTGTTTCGCATTTGTTCAAGGGCCTGGATTATGAGGAAGCCAGCTTTGGGCTGGCATTAATCATTCTGCTGGTGCTGCTGCGGCGAAGTTTTCATGCGGCATCGGACCGGCCTTCCCTTAACCAGGGCTTTATTGTTCTGGCGGCTGCCTTTGTCTTTACCTTGATTTATGGGGTGATCGGATTTTTACTGCTGGACGCGCATTTTCACCGCCAGTTTGGATTGACAGATGCTTTGCGGCAAACAGCCGCCATGTTCGCCTTGCTGGAGGAACCGCCGCTGGAACCGCTGAGCGGATTTGGCCGCTATTTCGCCGTTTCCATTTATGGAATTGGGGTGGTGACGGCTGCTTTTGCCTTTTTGATGCTGCTGCGTCCGGTTTTGGTGCGCCGCCCCGCCAGTTCGGCGGAGCGTGCCCGGGCAAAAGCGATCGTGCAGCAATTCGGGCGGACGGCCCTGGCGCGGGCGACATTGTTTG
Organism: Bellilinea sp.; assembly: GCA_036822575.1. Classification (GTDB taxonomy): domain Bacteria; phylum Chloroflexota; class Anaerolineae; order Anaerolineales; family Anaerolineaceae; genus Bellilinea. The sequence goes on from DAISHK010000001.1 coordinate 16,735, forward strand.
AGGACAAATCCTACTTCTTCAGCGCCGATAATGTCATGATTGCGTATGGCGCGCGCGGACACGGCGCGATTGTATTGGGCGATCCCATCGGCCCGCCAGAGCATATCCCGGCGGCAATCCAGCAGTTCTGTGCGTATTGTACGCATAACGATTGGCAGCCTGCCTTTATCTCAACCCTGCCAGATCATCTGGAAGCCTATCGCGCCGCCGGTTTGAACACCCTTTGCCTGGGTTTTGAGGCGATTGTCCCGCTGGAGCAGTTCACTTTGGAGGGCAGTGAGAACAAAAACCTGCGCAATGGCGTCAGCCGCATGGAACGAGCCAATTACCATGCGCTGATCTATACGCCGCCCATTGATGACGCGCTGCTGCACACGCTCAAGGCGATCAGTGACGCCTGGCTGACCTTGCAGAGCGGGGGAGAAATGCATTTCTCGGACGGCTGGTTTGACCCGGCATATCTGCGCGAATGCCCGCTGATTGTTTTGCAGAGTCCCGAGGGCCGCCCGGTGGCTTTTGCTAATCTGGTCGGCGAATATCAAAATAACGAATTGACGCTGGATCTGATGCGCCATTTCCCAGAAAGCCCCAACGGCACCATGGATTACCTGTTCGCGAAGATGCTGCTGTGGGCGCGCGACCAGGGTTATAGCACTTTCAGCCTGGGGTTGAGCGCTATCGTTGGGGTGGGTGAAAAGGCGGATGATCCACGGATTGAGCAGGCTTTGCATACCCTGGCGGAGTATCTGTCCCGTTTCTATAATTTTAAAGGGCTGCACAACTTCAAGGAAAAGTTTCATCCGCAATGGGAGCCGCGGTATCTGGTGTATCCTGGCGCTGCGCAATTGCCGCTGTTATTAAATACGCTGCTGGAAGTACATTCAGGCGGGAATTACCTGTGGAAATATCTGTGGAAGAAATGAAGCAATCGTGCGGAGGAAAAGCGATTTTGCTCGCTTCAAGCTGTTGAAGCTTGCCCTGTGCTTTGGAGGCAAGGAGTATGTGATGAACTTGAAGGTTCTGTTCGATGAATTTCCGGTTTTGCAATCGAGTTATCTGACCCTCAAACCGGTGGAGCCTGCCGATGAGGCTGAGTTATTCGCTATCTATGACAATGAACGCGTGTTTGCATATTGCGGCATCTTCCCGAAGCATAACCGCGCGACTGTCGCAAAAATGATCCCGCATTTTCAGCGTAATTATCGCCAGCACAGCCGCGTGAAATGGGGGATTTATTCAAAGGCGCATGGCGGCAGGCTGGTGGGGATTATTGAAGCCATGGATTTTAGCCAAAAAGCCGAGCGGGTGACCATTGGGTATTACCTGGCTGAGGAATATTGGGGCATGGGGCTGACGACCGAAGCCGTACGCGTTCTGACGCATTTTCTCTTTTCCCAGGCAGCGGTCAACCGCATCCAGGCTGAGGTGATGCCGGGCAATCTTGCCTCCGAACAGGTATTGCTGAAAAATGGCTATCGTCTCGAAGGGCTGCTGCGCCAGTTTGAATACTGGCCTGGCAAGGGGATTGTGGACTTGCAGATGTTTGCCATATTGCGATCGGATTATCCGCCATACCTGCTGGCGGATTAATAAATTCGGCGGGCGTTTTAACGCTCATACCGGCCTTCAGGGTTTTTAAACTATCATTTGATAGTATAATTGTATTTGGAGCTGGTTATGGAGCAGAGTAAACGCAAACGAGGCATTGAAACGACACGGCGAATCATGGAAACCGCTGCCAGTCATTTTGCGCGGCGTGGCTACGACAGCGTGCCGCTGCGTGAGATTGCCGCCCAGGTAGGGATTAAAGAGAGCTCTCTCTATAATCACTTCACCAGCAAAGCGCAATTATTGGACAGTTTGTTCGCGCATTTTGCGGCGAACAGTTTTGCGCTGTATCCTCATGGAAGTGAACTTAAAGCGTTATTACTGGCCGCTCCTCCGGCGGAGGTATTTAAACAAATCCTCTTCTATACCGCCACTCATGCCGATGCTTTGTTGGTGGATACCGCGATGATTATTAACCTGGAAAAGTTCAAATTGCAGCCGGCTGCGGACATGTATTTTATGTACGTGGTCGAAAAACCGGCGAGCTATTATGAACAGGTCATCCAGCAGCTGATATCTTTGGGGCGGTTCAGGCCAGTAAACGCCCGGCTGTTTGCGGAACAGTATAACTACACAATGATTGCGCTGAATAAAGAGTATTACATGGCCCTGAACGGTTTTGGTGAACGGGAAGCCTTGATTGGGTATATGGTAAAGACGATTCATTTTTACTGCGATTTGATGAAAAGCGATCCGCAAGAGCCATTCGAGCCGTAAACGAATTTTGTGATTTGGCGCGCGGAGGTGAAGGATGCGCCACCGGCATAAAAGGTCATTGAGCATTCTCGCAGAAAAATATTCGCCATCGGCACCGTGCACGTGTGATGTGTGCCGATCCTATTGCCGGCGGCCGGGTTGGTGGACAGTGGCGGAGGCGGCGCACGCGATTAAAAATGGATATGGCGCGCGAATGATGCTGGAACTTAGTCCAGAGGGCGCATTCGGGGTGCTTTCGCCGGCATTTAAGGGCTGCCAGCAGAACTTTGCTTTGCAGGAATATGCTCATTTGGGTTGCATATTTTATCGAAACGAACGGTGTGACCTGTTCGGAAGCGGCTGTGTGCCTTTGGAGTGCCGGTTTTGTCACCATACGCGCAGGGGACAGGGACAGCAATGCCATTTGGATTTAGAGAGGGATTGGGATACACCAGCAGGCCGGCGGTTGGCCAGCCAATGGGCTGAATGCAATGGCTTATGGCTGCGTTATCCGGCAGCTATGTTCCCTGCCTGGTTGATTTCCTCAAGTACAAAGTGAAATCGGAAAAGAATAGCGAATACGAGAAATCCGGCTTGCCCTTGACAGAGATGACGCCCTGATTATAATTTGAACAATGATCAAAACAATGTTCAAAAAAGGCGTATTATGGGAAACCTTCTGATCTTTATTGTCGAAATATCTGTTACGGCATGGCTGGTATGGGCAGGCAGCAGCGGCCACAATTTCTGGCTGGTAGATAGTCCGCGCAGCGCGGTGATCGTCCTGGGGGTGATCGGGCTCTTTCTGTGCATGCTCAGTGTCGGCAAGTTCATCCAGCGCGCTCCGGCCAGTCCGCTTTCTATTCTTGGTTACTTGTTCGGTGCGGCCGCGCTGCTGACGCTGCTTGTGCAAATCTTCCGGTGGCCTTTCCCTGTATTGAGCGATCCGCAAATGGCCCTGTACGTGATGGGCGTCAGTATCGTCCTGAAAGCTTTAATCGGCCGTTTTGGAGTCTTTCTGCTGCGGTAAAATAAACCTGTGATGAAACGAGATGTCAAGCAGGCGATTATCGAGGCCACCCTTCAATTAATCAACGAGCGCGGCAGCAATCTGGCGGATATTACCATTCGGGATATCTGCCAGGAAGCAGGCGTGGGGATTGGATTAATTAACTATCACTTTCAAAGCAAAGAAAACCTGATCGCCCGCTGCGTGCAGATCCTGGTTGGGGATGTTATCGGTCAATTTGATGCGCTTGTCGCTGCGCTGCCGCCGCTCTCGCCAATGGACCGGCTCAAACGCATGGTGAACGGTACCCTGACCTACCTGGCAACCCATGAGAATATTTCGCGCATTTCGATTTTGACGGACTTGAATACACCTGGGCAGGGGGATAACACCCAGCAAACGGTGCAGGTTTTTCTGCCGCTGGTGGCAGAAGTCTTAAAACCGGCTGGCCGCGAAGCTGAGGCGAAAGCCAAAACCTACCAAATGATCATGGCGTTTCAGGGCTTGTTTTTGCGTGCTCATTTGCTGAATGAGGAACTGGGCCTTTCGCTTTTTGACTCGCTGCAGCGAGAAGCGTTCATCGATGCCTTTATCGATGATTTCTTTGCTGGCTGCACCCCGCCAGAACTATAGTTTGTATTCCGAGAAAATAATTTCGGGTTTATCGGCTTTATTGGCGGCGATTTTCTCTTCATTGATGACGAAATGAATGAGCGCGTCAATAACCGCGGTTTCGCGCAGATGCGAGTAATTTTTATAATAAGAAAAAGTCTCGTCCTCAACGCCGGAGAGCAGAACATGATCTGCCAGCTTGGAAACTGGTGAGAACTCATAGCCGGTGATTGCGATAATCTTCAATCCCTTTTCTTTGCCCAGCTCCATCGCTTGAACCACCTGTTTGGAGCTTCCAGATTGAGAAATCGCAATGACGATATCTTCCGGGTCGGCCAGGTTAACCTGGTTCATGAAATATTCAGGCACCATGTGATAGGTGCATTTAATCCCGATACGCCCCAGGCGAAAGCCCATGTACTGCGCCAGGGGACTGGTGTTTCCGACCGCGACCAGGTGCGCCTGTTTGCAGCATTTAATCAGGTTGGCGCATTCCAGCATTCTATCCTGATCGAGCCCTCTGCTGATATTGACCATACTGGCGGCGTACGCCTGGAAGATGTTGGTGATCGTGTCGCCATCAATAACCGCATCTGATTCGCTGACTTGTTTGCGGCCCAAATCGCGTGAGAGGCAAATCTTTAGCTGGTAATATCCCTGGTAACCGATATGCTTGCATAACCGGATGACGGTTGCATCACTGACGCCGCTGAAAATAGCCAGTTCTGAAACGTTGGCGTTGACGGCTTTTTCTGGGTTTTCCAGAATAAAATCGGCAACTTTCTTTTCCGCTGAAAAAATCTGATGGTAATTATCGCGGATCGTTTCGATCACTGTTTTTTCATTAATGACGTCCATTTGATTCCCTTCTTCTTTGGTTTGCATCAGCGCCGGCATGGTGAAATAAAAATTCTTTACCCGAGCTGGCGCTTGTCGGGGCTGGTTTCGGGCAGAAAATAATCATTGGCAATGAAAAATCTAAATTCTTGTCGTCCGCACCCCGCTGCAAACCTGAATTTCAGCCAAAATCACTACTGAAAGATTCAAGCGCCTATAATCATATCATAAATACTGGAAAATTCCAGAAAAAAGGGTGGTAGTACTCGCTGTTTATGAAATTAAATTTCATAAACAGCGCTAAATTCGACCATAATTATAAGCAATTCGTATGTATTGTAACGCGTGTCACAAAAAGGAAAATAAAATTTTATTTCTTAAAAGTGTTGACTCTCGTTGTTTCGTGAAGTATAATTTTTTTGCTTGTTGTATACAGACTTTTTCAATCTTGCAAGACCATATTATTTGGGAGGGCGTAAGAAATGCAGAGAAAGTTCCTAAGTCTATTGTTGGCTGTCGTAATTTTAGGCACCGCGCTGGCTGGCTGCAGCAGTCCCACTCCGACTGCCGCTCCGGCGACTTCTGCTCCTGAGGCAGTTGTTGAGGATACCCAGGCGCCGGCCGCTGAAGAACCGACGACCGCCGAAGAACCCACCGCCGCTGCGGCGACTGGTGAAGAAGTGACCCTTGAGTTCGCTCAATGGTGGGAACCTGAATTGCCGGAAGGCGCACTGCGCGGTATGATGGATCAGTTCGAAGCCGAAAATCCGGGCATCAAAGTAACGCTGCTGAGCGGCCCGTATTCGTCCACCAAAGAACAGGTTGTCGCTGGCGCTGCCACCGGCACGATGTCGGATGTGGTAGGTCTGGATGGCGCCTGGGTTTCTGATTTCGTGAAACAGGGTTCGATTGCCGACCTGACCGCTTTGATGGCTGAAGCCGGCTATGATGACAGCGAACTGGCTGCCCAGATTAAATTGAACGGCTCCACCTACATGATCCCGGTCGTCAATTTCGTCTATCCGGTCTTCATCAATACCGATCTGCTCAATGCCGCCGGTATCGAGAAAGTCCCGACCACACGCACCGAGTTCTTTGATGCCGCCAAGGCTATGACCAATGCCGATCAGAACGTGTACGGCTGGATCCTGCCGCTTTCTTTGGAAGCCCCCAATGGTATTCAGAACGATGTGATGTCCTGGGTGTGGGCTTCTGGCAAGAGCATGCTCAAAGACGGCCAGCCTGACCTGACCAATGCGGATGTCAAAGGCGCGGTTGAATTCATCAAAGAAATGTATGATGCCGGCGTAATCGCTCCGGGCGCCTTCTCCATGAAGGAACAGGACAAAGTCGAAGAATTCACCAATGGCCGTGTCGGTATGATGATCGACAGCCTGGCGCACGTCAACACCATCCGCGAAAGCAATCCCGACCTGCATTTCAGCATCACGGCATTCCCGGCCGAAGATGGCTACACCGGCGAACGCGGCCTGCCGTACGCTGCCTGGGGTATCGGTGTTGCTGAAAATAGCACCCACAAAGCCGAAGCCTGGAAACTGGTTTCCTTCTTGATGCGCGAAGACATCAACGCTCAGCTTTCGTCGATTGCCAATGCGTTCCCCGGCAACTCGAAATCTGTGCCTGATTTCGTCACCAACGATGACCTGTTCGCGGCTGCTTTCGAAATTTATCAGAGCGGCTACCCGGCCAACGAGTTCGTCGGCCTGCCTGTAGCGGAAGATCTGATGCGCTCCTTTGACGAACAGTTCCAGATGATGCTGGAAGGCGATCAGACCGTGGACGAAATGCTTGCCAACGCGCAGGCTGCCTGGGTTGAACAATTCAAATAAGTCAGATCTTACGCCGCAAGGCGCCGCTTGATAGCGGAAAGCCTTGAATAAAGGTCTGAATCAATTCGGCAGGGTTGAAGGCACCGCCTTCAACCCTGCTGCTGAAAAATCAACAAACGTTCAGGGATTTTGGATGATTGGTTATTTTACCGGTGGGGTAATCCGCGGCAGTTCTGTTATTGGTGTAAAATCGGCAGGCTTTTAACTTGTTCTTGTAAAAGTTTGCGGTAAGTATTTATGAATAGGAAATCGATCGAGAAAGGGGATTCTTGTATTGGAAGCGAATCGCGTGTATACAAAAAGCCCTCATAAATTAACCTGGCGACTCTTTAAAAACCGTGCGACGCCGTATGCCTATGTTTTTCCGACCATCGCATTAATGCTGGTGTTGATGCTGGTTCCCATCATCATGGTGATTGGTTACTCCGTCATGGACAACGTCATCATGAACAAGAACCCGCAGTTCGTCGGCCTGGCCAATTACATCACAATTCTGAGCGATAAAGTATTTCATGAGGCAATTGCCAATACAGCTTTCTTTGTGATCGCCAGCGTGATCTTCCATATGATCATCGGGCTGACGTTTGCCATGCTCTTGAATACGAATATTCTTCACTCGGTAACCAAATCGATCTTCCGGGTGATTTACATTTTTCCGTGGGTCTTCACCGCGGCGATCATCGCCATTTTATGGCGGTTGATGCTCAACCCGAATGGGGTGATTAATTATTTGCTGGAAACCGCCGGATTGATCAGCAGCAAGGTGGAATGGCTGAGTTCGCGGGATACTGCTTTGTATGCGCTGACCTTCATTAATATCTGGGCCGGTTACCCCTTCTATATGGTCAGTTTGCTGGCCGGTTTGCAGGGAATTTCCGCTGATCTCTACGAGGCGGCCACCGTGGATGGCGCAAATGGAATTCAGAAGTTTCTCTATATCACCATCCCGCAATTGAAACCGATCATCGTCAGCATGTCGATGCTCGATTTGATTTGGACTACGCAGCAATTCTCGCTGGTATGGATGACGACCGGCGGCGGCCCGATCCACGCCACCGAAATGCTCAGCACCTACACCTATAAGCTGGCCTTCAGCACCTATGAATTTTCGCAGGCTTCCACCAGCGCCGTGATTGTTTTGGTCATTTCCTTGATCCTGGCATTCTTCTACGTGAAGAATCAGAAAGCGAGGGAATAAGATGAGCGCCAAACAATTCAAAAAGGGTCTGGAAAAAGCGGGCGTATTGTTCGTTCTGATTTTGGGCGGAATTTTCGCGGCTTTTCCGGTAATTTGGATGCTGTCCAATTCCTTTAAAACCAATACGGAAATTTTCGCTTATCCGCCGCGCCTGATTACGGAAAATTTCTCACTGAAGGCTTATCAGACGATTTTCTCGGATCCCAGCAAGGTGCGTTTCTTCCTCAACAGCTATCTGGTCTCTTTTTCGGTGACCGTACTGACCTTGGCAGTGGCTATTTTGGCAGCCTATGCTTTCAGTCGCTACGAGTTTCGCTTCAAGAAGCCCCTGAATATGATCATCATCAGTATTCAGGCGGTTCCGCCCATTACTTTGCTCATCCCGTATTTCGGGCTGATTGTGGCGTTGAAACTGTACAACACCTATTGGGCTTTGATTCTGACCTATATGGTCTTTACGCTGCCCTATGCGATTTTGATGATGACCGGCTACTTCAATACCTTGCCAAAGGAACTGGATGAGGCGGTTATGGTGGACGGCGCCGGTTCTTTCACCGCGCTGTGGCGTATTCTGGTGCCGATTGCGACGCCTGGAATTGTTTCGGTAGGCATTTATACCTTTATGCAGGCCTGGAACGAGTACCTTTTCGCTCTGACTTTGACCAAGACCGTTGACATGCGCACTGTCCCGATCGGTATTCAGCAGTTGATGGGGCAGCATTCGTATGAGTGGAATGAAATGATGGCCATGAGCATTTTGGGTTGTCTGCCGGTGTTGATTTTGTTCCTCTTCTTCCAACGATACTTTATCGGCGGGATGACCGCGGGTTCAGTTAAGAGCTGATTCGATTTCTTATTAGGAGAATTTCTTTATGTTAATGAATATGAAGGACCTCTTGGCAGTGGCAAATAAGCATAATTTTGCCGTGCCTGCTTTCAACATCAGTGATTATGCGATGCTCAACGGAATTTTCGAGGCGGCTGAAGAAAAACAGGCCCCGATTATTATCGCCATCCATCCTGATGAGTTAAAACATACCGGTGTTGAGATTGTCAAAGCAATTACAGAAAAAGCGCACAAGGCCAGCGTGCCGGTGTGCATCCACCTGGATCACGGCGGCTCGTTTGCCCAGGTGATGACCGCCATTCAGTGCGGTTTTACCTCCGTGATGATCGATGGTTCCAGTCTGCCTTTTGAAGAAAATATCGCCATTTGCAAGAAGGTGGTTGAGGCGGCTCACGCGATTAATGTTTCCGTCGAAGGTGAGCTGGGCACTATCGGCTCCACGGATTCGCAGGCCGAATACGGCACTCAGCAGATCATTTACACCAACCCGGAAGACGCCGTCAAGTTCGTTGAAGCGACCGGCATCGACACCCTGGCTGTTGCGATCGGAACCTCGCATGGAATTTACCCCAAAGGGATGAAACCCAAGCTGCGCCTGGACTTGCTTAAAGAAATCAAGGCGCGGGTATCCATTCCGTTGGTGCTGCACGGCGGTTCCAATAATCCGGATGAGGAAATTGGTGAGTCGGTTAAGCTGGGCATCAACAAAATCAATATTTCCAGCGATATCAAGGTCGCCTACCACGATAAAATGCGCGAGGTGCTGGCAGACGCTTCTTTGCGTGAGCCGAATGTCATTCAGCCGCCGTGCATCGCCGCGATGAAAGAAGTGGCTTTCTTCAAAATTGCTCTTTTCCAGGCGGAAGGGAAAGCCGTACTTTATTAATATGGCGAGCCGCGGAGTGCTTGTGAACCAAGCTTTAGCGTTAGGGTTGGGCGATAACGTCGATTACGAAATTATCTGGAACTCTCAGGTTTTCGAGGAGCTGATCGAACGCTATCACATTTGCCGGGAAGAGTTGAACACCGGCCAGGTCGTCCGTGATGAACGTGATCTGGTCGTGTCCATTCTGGCCTTTCTGCAGAATGAATCGGGCGGCGAGCGTTTTGTGACCGATTCTTCCATCCTGGAAAGTTTCGCTGAGCGTTTCGAGAAGAAAATCACGCTGGGCGGAACCTCGGTGCGGGCGGCGATTGCCATGCATAAACTGGGCTACCACGCCGCTTTGCATCTGGTGACCTTGAATGAACATGTGCGCCGTCTGCTGCCGCCGGATTGCCCGTACGTTTGCAGCGCACAGGAAGAGGGCATTTATCCGCACTTAATCGTTCAGTTTTCAGCCGGAACGCGGATAAAAGCCGCTGACATTGATATTTGCACCAGCCGCAGCAACCGCATCATCTACGACAACGATTACGATAATATCCAGATGGCGCTCTCGCCGGACTATCGTAATTTGATCGGTCAGGCTAAAGTGTTCTTGATCTCTGGCTTTAACGCCATGCAAGATCAGGCTTTGCTGCAAACCCGGTTAGATACGCTCCGTTTTATCATGCGGGCGCTACCGGAGGATGCCCAGGTGTACTATGAAGACGCCTGTTTTCATTCGCCGCAGTTCAGCGGATTGGTGCGGTCGGCGCTGCTCGACCGTATTCAGATCTACAGCATGAATGAAGACGAGCTGCAGGGGTACCTAGGCCGGCCGTTGGATTTACTGGATGCTCAGCAAATGTGCGCCGCTTTGCACGAAATCAAACAAATGATTCCCGTGCCGGCGCTGGTGGTGCACACGCGCTATTGGGCGCTGGCTTTCGGTGAGCAGGCCGAACGGTATGCCCGCGCGCTGAAAGGCGGCATCACCATGGCCGGGACGCGCTTTATTCATGGCGATGACTTCACGCGTGCTGATTACGCTGCGGCAGAGTCTGGTCCGCTGCAGGCGGCAGGACAGCGGTTTGCGCAGGATATGCAAGCGGCTTTGGATAGCCAGGTTTGCTGCCTGGCTAGCATTCAGGCGGATGAGAGTCGCGCGACCACCATCGGTCTGGGCGATGCGTTCGTCGGCGGGTTTTTGCCAGCGTTGCTTGATTAACCCCGCCTTTCTCCGAGGAGAAGGGTTCATTAAAGAGGCGGAATCCCACCGCCTCTTTATTTTTAACCATTCATGGATACGCGTGCGGGAAGAAGGCTCAATATCTGGCATCATCCCTTCAGCGCGGTGCAGATAATTTCCTTTCAGCGGCATGAATTGAAAAGCCTGCCCCAAGCCGATCAGCGGGTAAAATTGAGGTATCCAATTTCAATCCAGAGGAAACGAAATGCTGCACCCCATTCAAAGCCAAGATGAGGAAAAGTTTGCCAGCCTGGTGACGGCCTTTTACCAATCGAAAGCAGCGCTTCACCTGATTGAGCCGGAGAAGATCCGGCGGACGCTGCAACTGCTGGCTGCCGGCAGCCCGTGGCTGGCTGGGTATTTAATTGAATCGCAAGAGCAAATCGCCGGGTATGTGCTGCTTTCATTTTCATATTCGAACGAATGCGGCGGGATGATTTTATGGATTGAGGAATTGTATGTGACGCCGCAATTCTCCGGTCAGGGCTTGGGGCGTGCGACGCTTAAGGAGATTGAAAAACACTATGCCGATCACTGCGTCCGTCTGCGCCTGGAAGTACGCGCCGATAATGAAAATGCCATCGGACTTTATCGCAGCGAGGGGTACATGGAGTTAAATTACCGCCAGATGGTTAAAGACCTGCCTGGCGGAGCTGACAGGGATATTTCGGCGGCAAGATGATCATCTTGATCCAGGCCCTGACCATCAGCCGACTGATCAGCGCCCCTTTGCTGCTGGTGTTTATTCACCAGCCGGTAGTCTTTGGGCTGCTGTACGCCTGGTGCGGCCTCAGTGATGCAGCGGATGGCTGGCTGGCGCGTCATTATGGACTGACCAGCACTTTAGGAGCGCGCCTGGATTCCGCGGCGGATATGGCGGCTTTCCTATCCATCGCTGCCAGCTGCTGGGTGCTGTTTCCTGCGGAGGTCATTACATTCATACCCTGGCTTGCGGCCATCCTGGCGGTGCGGCTGGTAAATTTGCTGATTGGCGGATTACGCTTTCATGCGCTGGTCTGGCTGCATACCTGGGCTAATAAATTGGCTGGCTTGGTTGTATTTCTGACTCCGCTGGCATACCGGCTGACCGGCTGGCAGGCGATTCTGTGGCTGGCATGCCTGGCCAGTTTGTTCAGCGCGCTGGAAGAATGCCTGATTATGCTGCGTATGAGTTCTCTCGATCTAAACAAGCGCAGTCTGTTTTTCTAATTCAGCGATTCGAATTTGCAAAAAATGATTTAAATGCGTGTTAGCATAGAGAAACAGTCCGAAAAGAACTTCTTTGGAGGAAAACCAATGCAAGATTGGAATTCACAACAGTATTTGTTGTTCGCTCAGGAACGCACCCAGCCGGCGATCGATTTAGCGAACCGGATTCCGCTGGCCGCCGCTGAACGCATTGTGGATATTGGCAGCGGACCCGGCAACAGCACGGAAGTGGTCGCGCGGCGTTTCCCTGGGGCGGCTGTGTTTGGCATTGATTCATCGCCGGCCATGGTAGAGGCGGCCGGCAGCGCTTACCCGCAGTTTTATTTTCAGACCATGGACGCCGGCGCTGATTTAACTGAGTTGGGAAGCGATTATGATGTGGCCTTTTCGAATGCCTGTATCCAATGGATTCCGGACCATCCGCGCGTGATTCGCAGCTGGCTGAATTTGCTGCGCCCCGGCGGCGTGCTGGCAGTGCAGACGCCGATGAATTACGATGAACCGATTCACCAGATCATCGGTGAATTAACCACTTCTCCGCGCTGGCAGGCGCATTTCCCAGAACCGCGCATTTTCTATAATCTGCATCCAGGCGCGTATTATGATCTGTTGGCGGAATCCGCTTCGGATTTTGCGCTATGGTCCACGACCTATTATCACAAGATGAAATCCCATCAGGCGATATTGGAATGGTACCGTTCTACCGGGCTGCGGCCTTATCTCGCCGCACTTTCGGACGATTTGCGCCCCGTTTTTGAAGCGGAAGTGATGGCGCAGGTTATTCAGCGTTACCCGCCGCAGCGCAATGGTGAAATTATTTTTCGCTTTCCGCGTTTCTTTTTTCTGGCAATTCGCTAATCCATCCACTCAGAACCAAGCCGCCTGCGGGCGGCTTTTTTTATCGATAGAATCCGAAGTTTACAGCCTTGACAAAATAAAAACTAATAGTTTAATTAAGTAAACTTATAGTTTACTTTTGAGGTGATGCAGATGGGGAACCTGGAGCGCAAACAAAAAGAACAGGCGATTCGCCGGACGGATATTATCGATGCGGCTGAACGGGTGATTTTTTCAAAAGGTTACCTGGCTGCCACTATGGATGATATTGCCCGTGAAGCGGAATTCAGCAAACGCACGGTGTATGTGTATTTCAATAGTAAAGAGCAAATCTACTTTGAAATCATGGTCCGCGGTTACCGCCTGATGCTGGCGGCCTTGCGTCAGACCCTGGCCGCCGCCGGAACGGTAAGCGCGGCCGATCAGGTGCGGGTGATGGCAGAAAGTATGTATCAGTTCAGCCTCACCCAAGCTAATTACTTCAATGCCATCATGGAATATGAAACCGGTGAGCGGGATTTTCAAAATGGGGTTCCCGATGCGGCGCGGCAGGAATGCTATGCGCTCGGAGAAGAAACGCTTGGGCTGCTGCTGAGCGCCTTGCGGGGCGGCGTTCAATCCGGCGAACTCCCGGCTGAGTTGGATGTGCATCAGACGGGTTTGCTGCTGTGGGCTAACCTGGTCGGGGTGTTTACTTTGGCGAATAAAAAAAGCGCATATCTGCGTAATTTTCATCATACGGAGCCCGAAAACCTGGTACAGGCTTCCATTGACTTTTGTTTAAAAGCGATTGCCTGTTCAATAAATTAAGAAGGAATGATTTTGAAAGTGAAAAAGCATATGGGATGGGTAACGATTATTTTGGCCATCATTGGCTTTGTTTTCCTCGCTGTTTTTGGCCTGATGATTGCGGGCGGTCTGTTTGCCCCGGCTGAGTACCTGCAGCCCTGGCAGCCTGATTACAGTACGCAATTTGCGGATGTGCGCCTGCGGGCAGCGGCCGCCGGACTGCTGGCGCCGAACGGGCATAATATGCAGCCCTGGCTGATTCGCCTGGACGAGCAGGATCCCCAAAGTTTCTATCTGTATGGTGATCCTGAACGGCTGACGCCTGAAGTGGATCCGGCAGCGCGCCAGTTCATGGTTACCCAGGGCGCTTTTCTGGAGTATGTGCGCAGCGCGGCCGGGCAATTGGGCTATACGGCCGTGATCGATCTTTTCCCGCAGGGTCCGATAGACGAAGCCGACTTATCTGCAAGTCTGCGCCGCCTGCCCATAGCCAAAATAACCTTGAAAGCTGCGGCCGGGCAGCCTGATTCACTGGCGCAGTATATTTACCTGGCGGACACCAATCGCTCAGCCTATGCAGACCAGCCGCTCACGCCGGCTCAATTGGAAGCTTTGCAATCCATGCCGATGGAGTCAGGACTCAAGTTGTCCGTGATTACACAGCCAGAAACCGTCCAGGATCTCAACGCGATCGCTTTGCAGGCTGCCAAAATTGAAGCGTCGGTTGAGCGTGTAATGGCGGAAGGCGATGCCATTTTCCGCGCCAATGAAGGGCAGAAAAACGATTACCGCTACGGCTTTTCCGTTGAAGGCCAGGGCACTCAGGGGTTGATGAAATACCTTTTGCAGGGCCTGCTGACCCTATTCCCCTCCATGAATAACAGCCAGGCTTCGGCTGAACGATACATACAGACGGCCGAGATGGAAACGGCTCATACACCCGTTTATGTTTTCATTCTCAGTCAGGATAACAGCCGCGCCAGTCAGGTACTGGCCGGGATGGCCTACGCGCGCCTGGTTTTAAACGCGCATGCGCAAGACCTGGTGGTTCAGCCTATGAGCCAGGCTTTGGAAGAATACGCGGAAATGCGGCCGGTGTACGAAAAGATTCACAGCGCTTATGCTCCTGGCGGCGAGACCATTCAGATGCTGGTGCGCATCGGCCAGGCGACGGTGACCTATCCGCCTTCAATGCGGCGGGATGTACAGGACCTGCTGATCAACACGCCGTAACCGTTCAAATCCTTCATCCTGTTCTGAAACGAAAGAGACTGCTGTTCGCTTGCATCACGACGGCAGTCTTTTTGCTACAATTCAAGCAGAGCGAATTGGGGAGGGTAAACGATGCTGGAAGCGGAGTTAATCGATTGGTTGCTGGCCGGTGATGTTGCCGTGCAAATGCAGGTGCAGCGTGATCTGCTGCAAGCGCCCGAACAGATCTGGCGGCCATTGCAGGCGCGTATTGCTGAGGAGGGCTGGGGCGCGGCTTACCTGGCGGCGATGCATCCGCAGGGTTATTGGGGCCGGGGGTATTATCAGCCGAAATGGACCAGTACCCATTACACCCTGCTGGATTTGTGCAATTTGGGCTTTCCGCCGCAAACCGAACCGGTGCGGACGATTGCAGCGGAAGTTTTTGAACGCTTCAAAGGCCCGGATGGCGGGATTAATCCTGCTCTGGTCAGACAGAGCGATGTGTGTATTAACGGCATGGCTTTGAAATTCGGCGCTTATTTCGGCGCGCCCCAAGGCGGTTTTGAATCGGTGGTTGATTTTATTCTCAGTCAGTGCATGCCGGATGGCGGCTTTAACTGCCAGCTAAACCGCAAAGGTGCGGTACATTCTTCGCTGCACACCAGCCTTTCGGTTATTGAGGGAATCCAAACCTATCTTCAATGCGGATACAGCTACCGGGCCGAGGCACTCCAGGCGGCGCGGCAAA
Source organism: Bellilinea sp. (assembly GCA_036822575.1). GTDB lineage: Bacteria > Chloroflexota > Anaerolineae > Anaerolineales > Anaerolineaceae > Bellilinea. The sequence continues at coordinate 32,283 of DAISHK010000001.1, forward strand.
GTGCGGTGGCTTTCATTCTGGAACATAAACTCTTTCAATCACACCGCACAGGGGCGGTTATTGATCCCAAGATGCTGCGGCTGACGTACCCCTCGCGCTGGCGTTTCGATATATTGCGCGCGCTCGATACTTTCCGTGAAGGCGGCGTTGCTTATGATGAACGCATGCAGCCCGCTTTGGACGTACTGGCCGGTAAGCGTCAGGCGGATGGAACCTGGCGGCTGCAGGCTGCCCACCCCGGCGCGGTTCATTTTTACATGGAGGCCGCCGGTAAACCGAGCCGCTGGATTACGCTGCAGGCGCTGCGGGTGATGGCTGCCTACGCTCCGCAGCGTGCGGACGCGGCTTGACAGGTACGGGTAAAATTAATCACGAGGCAGGCTATTTAGTCAAGAGCCTACACCATGTTCGGAGGTAAGCAATGCAATCTACCTGGCAGCCGGCTCTGAATGCCGGTCCGCAGTTGAATAACGGTATTTCTATGCCCTGGCTGGGCCTGGGCGTGTATAAAGCGCGCAACGGCGAAGAAGAACAGGCGATTCAAGCGGCAATTGAGTTGGGTTACCGCGCTATCGATACGGCTACTTTCTACCAAAATGAGGATGGGGTCGGGCGCGCCATTCGGAATTGCGGTTTACCGCGCGAAGAGTTATTCGTTACCACCAAAATGTGGAACGATCAGCAAGGTTATGAAAATACGTTAAAAGCCTTTGAGGCCAGCCGCAAGCTGCTGGGCCTGGAAGTTGTGGACCTGTACCTGGTGCATTGGCCGGTGCGCGGGAAATTCCGGGAAACCTGGAAGGCGCTGGTACATCTTTATGAGCAGGGCAGCGTCCGCGCCATCGGCGTCAGTAATTTTGAGATTGAACATCTGGAAATGATTTTAAAAGACAGCCCGGTGGTGCCGGTTGTCAATCAGATCGAACTGCATCCGCTTTTGACCCGCAAACCGCTGCTGGAATTTTGCGCCGCGCACAATATCCGCGTCACCGCCTGGAGCCCGCTGATGCGTGGCCAGATCGACCTGCCGCTGGTGCACGAACTGGCGCAGAAGTATGGTAAAACGGCCGCTCAAATTATTTTGCGCTGGGATCACCAGAACGGCGTCATCGTCATCCCCAAATCCGTTCACCGCGAGCGAATTGCCGAGAATGCCGGCATTTTTAACTTCGAAATCAGTTCCGAAGATATGCAGCGCATTGACCGTCTCAATCAGGACCGGCATGTAGGCACCACCTATCAGGATGTGGACGCTCTTTACGGGGCATGAAGCTGGCCCGTTTGCGGGTGATCTGAGAATAATTAACGCTAATCCTTCATAATTGAAAAAGCTTATTATAATTGCCTGGGCAGCAGCGCTTTGAGCGGGCTGACCAGGTTTTTCTCTGATTTAGCAACCCTGTACTCCTGCGTGCGCTTTGAACCTCTCCGGTTGAAACAGCGATTTTCTTTTATCAAGGCAGGTTGTGATGGTAAAAATGGGTTGAATCATTGACCCCAGCATGGATTTCAGCGCGCCGCCAGGCAGCCCGGCGGAAAAGCGCTTTTCCGGGAGGCAGCTGCAACTTGAACACGTTGATTCAGTATTTGAAGCCCTATCGCCGTGAAACGATCGTCGGCTCATTTTTTAAACTGGTTGAGGCGGTAATTGAAGTTTCGCTGCCGACGATGATGGCGCATGTGATCGACAACGGCATTCCCAGCGGGGACCGCGCCTATCTGATCAAAATGGGCTTGCTGATGCTTGGGCTGATCACCGTTGGGCTTTCCAGCGCTATGATCTGCCAGTATAACGCCGCGCGCGCTTCGCAGGGCTACGGCACGCTGCTGCGCAATACCGTGTTCAAGCATATCGCTGCTTTCTCGTACGCGGATCTGGATCGTTTTGGCACCTCTTCCTTAATTAATCGCATCACCAATGATATCAACCAGCTCCAGCTGGCGGTCGCCATGCTCATCCGCCTGGTGATCCGTGCGCCATTTATTTGCATCGGTTCTTTCGTGATGGCCATGTTTCTTAACGCGCGGCTGGCGCTGGTACTGTTGGCGGCTATTCCCTTGCTGTCATTGATCCTTTATCTGGTAATTTCCAACACCACCCCGATTTACCGCCAAAATCAGCGCCGGTTGGATCGGGTTGGCGTCATTACCAGGGAAAATCTCGCCGGGGTGCGCGTCATTCGCGCGTTCGCCCGTTCCGCGCAGGAAGCCCTGCGCTTCCGTACGGCCAACACAGATTTGAGCGAATCGGCCATTCGAGTTGGCAAAATCTCTGCACTGCTCAACCCGCTGACGACTTTCACGCTTAACGTTGCCATCCTGGCGGTGCTGTGGTTTGGCGGATTTCAAATTAACACAGGCACCCTGACTCAAGGCGAAATGATTGCCTTTGTCAGCTATATCACTGCGATTGTGCTGGCGCTGGTTGTGGTTTCAAACCTGGTGATTATTTATACCAAGGCTTTTGCCTCGGCAGACCGAGTGGCCGAGGTGCTCAATACGCCGGCTTCCATCGCCAACCCGGCTGAACCGGTGCAAGCGGCTGGCCTGGCGAATACCGCCATTGAATTGCGGCAGGTCAGTTTTGGCTACGATCCCTCCGCAAACCGGGCGCTGACGGATATCAACGTCACAATTGCCCGCGGCCAGGTGGTGGGTATTTTGGGCGGAACCGGTTCGGGTAAATCGACGCTGGTGCAGCTGATTGCGCGTCTGTATGAGGCCAGCGCTGGCGAAGTCTATGTTAATGGGGTTAACGTCAAGCAGTATGATTTGCGCACCCTGCGCGGGATGATCGGTTTTGTTCCGCAGAAGGCCGTTTTGTTTTCGGGCACGGTCGCTGAAAATATCCGCTGGGGCAAGGCGGATGCCAGTGACGCGCAGGTAATCGCCGCCGCCCTCACCGCCCAGGCGGATGAATTTATCCGCAGGCTGCCGGACGGTTACCAGACGCATGTGGAGCGCGGCGGGCAGAACTTTTCCGGCGGACAGCGGCAGCGCCTGACGATTGCCCGCGCCCTGGTAGCGCAGCCGCAAATTCTGATTTTGGACGACAGTTCCAGCGCGCTTGATTTTGCTACCGACGCGGCTTTGCGTCACGCGCTGCGCAAAAGCACGTACGCAATGACGGTGCTGATTGTTTCGCAGCGCGTCAGCAGCGTGATGGACGCGGATAAGATCTTGGTGATGGATAATGGCAATCTGCTGGCGGAGGGGCGGCACGCCGAGCTTTATCAGACCTGCCCGGAATACCGGGAGATTTGCCTGACGCAAATCTCTGAAAGCGAGGCGCAGGCATGAAAATACGCGACTCGATCTTCGGCCGGCTGCTAACCTATGTGCTGAACTATCGTCATTACCTGCTGCTGGTGATCTGCTTTGCGCTGATTACTGTTACAGCGAACCTGCTGGCGCCGCTAATGATCGGCCAGGCGATTGATTTGATGGCCGGGCCGGGCAAGGTCGCATTCAGCGCGCTCCTGGCGAAAATCATTCAGCTGGCGCTGGTGTATGTTCTCTTGGGCCTTTCACAATGGTTTGTCAGTTATTATCTGGCGCAGCTAGCTAACCGCACCGCGAAAGATTTGCGTAACGATCTGTTTACCAATCTGACCGAATTCCCGCTCGCGTTCTTCGATCGCACCTCACATGGTGATATCATCAGCCGTTTCGTGAATGATGTGGATCAAATTACCGAGGGCTTGCTGCAAGCGCTCAATCAATTGGTCACCGGTGTGATCACCATTCTAGGCGCGATCGGCTTCATGCTGTATATCAATCCGTTGATGGCCGCGGTGGTGCTGGTTTCTGCGCCGATTACTTATTTTGTGGCGCGCTTCATCACGCTGCGGACCCAGAAGATGTTCAAGCTCCAGGCCGCTATGTTAGGCCGCCTGAACGGCCTGGCGGAGGAGATGATCGGCGGCCAGAGAATTGTCACCGCCTTTAATTATCAGGACCGCGCCTTTGATCAATTCAACGCGCTTAACCAGGAATTGTATGGCATTGGCGTTAAAGCACAATTCTATTCGTCGCTGCCTAACCCGACCACCCGCTTTGTCAACAATATCACCTATATCGCTGTGGGTATCATCGGCTGCTTTGCCGCCATAATGCGGGTCATCACGGTCGGAGATATTTCCAGCTTTCTGATTTATGCGAACGTGTTCGCCAAGCCATTCAATGAAATTTCTGGGGTGATTGCTCAGTTCCAAAGCGCGCTGGCATCGGCCGGGCGAGTCTTTGAATTGATTGACACACCCAAACAGGCGCCTGATCCGCACGATGCGGTTGAGCTGGCTGAGGCGCATGGGATGGTGACGTTTAAGCATGTCAATTTTGCGTACCAGAAAAATCGCCCGCTGATCCAGGACTTTAACCTGGCGGTCAAACCCGGCTGCCGCATTGCCATTGTCGGCGCAACCGGTGCAGGCAAGACGACCATTGTCAACCTGCTGATGCGTTTCTACGATGTGGACAGCGGCACGATTCAAGTGGACGGGATCTCAACAGACAAAATCAGCCGTGACAGCCTGCGGCGCAGTTTTGGAATGGTCTTGCAGGATACCTGGCTGTTTTCGGGCACTGTGCGCGAAAACATCGCCTACGGGCGGCCGGGGGCAACCGATGAGGAAATTGAGGCGGCTGCCAAAGCCGCCAGCGCGCATAGTTTTATCCGCCGCCTCCCGGAAGGCTACAATACACGCATATCCAGCACCGGGGATAATTTCTCACAGGGCGAAATCCAGCTGCTGACGATTGCGCGGGTGATGCTGGCGCAGCCGCCCATGCTGATTTTGGATGAAGCGACCAGCAATATTGATGTGATTACTGAAATGAAAATTCAAAAAGCTTTCCTGGCGATGATGGCAGGCCGTACCAGCTTTGTGATTGCTCACCGCCTCTCGACCATTAAAGAAGCCGATCTGATTCTGGTGATGGAAAACGGCAATATTATCGAAAGCGGCAGTCATGCGGAGCTATTGGCCCAGCAAGGGGCTTATTACCGCCTGTATAACAGCCAGTTTGCCCCTAATCAATAATTCTGATCCCAGCGCTGAAGGCAGCCTCTTTTTTACGCGGTGGGCGCAAAGAATTTCTGCGCGCGGTGTTTCGAGCGAGCGGAGAAGCTATCCTGTTGTGCGTTACTGACCTGCTCGAAGTAATGAATCATGGCTGCAAGCCCTGGCAGGTCAACCTCTGGCTTGTGAAACAGAAAAGTCCCCCAATTCAGACCAGGCAGGTTCATGGGCAGCAGCCGGATGGCGGGAGAGTGAACCGTTGAATAGGTCTGGATATGCCCAAAAGAGACGGCCTGATTGCTGACAACCAGATTATTTGCGACATTCGAGTCATGGGTGATCAACATGACGTTCAGCTCGAACCCGGCCTGCCGGCAGTAATCCACAAAAATTCGATGCATATCGCATTCATTGCCCAGCGACACAAAACGCTCATGGCGGATATCCTCGATTTCAAGGCTGGATTTTGCTGAAAGCGGATTTTCCGTGCTGAGTTGCAAGTAAATTTGGCCAGGTTGGATTAAATAAGCGCGATAGGCCTTAATCAAATCTGGGACCGTGCCGATGATCCCAAGGTCGGCTTCGCCAGAAGCAACCCGGTCACGGACATGCTGGTCCAGGATCTCTTGAATCGATAATTTGATTTCGGGGTGCACCGTTTGAAAACCGGTCAGCAGCGATGGAGAAATCGCGTTCAATGAGCCTAGCCCGATGGCTGCGCGCAGTTCATTGGCAGATTGCGTTTTCCATTGATTGACGGATTCTTCCAGACTCTGGTAAGCTTGCAGGGTTTCTTGAGCGCTCTTCAAGAAATAATTTCCGAAGGGCGTCAAAACCAATTCACCATTGTCACAGGTAAATAAAGGTTCCCCCAATTTTATTTCCAGCTTGTGAATGGCCTGTGCTAATGCCTGGCGCGAAATGAATAATTTCCGAGCAGCTTGAGCATAGCTTTTCGTCTGGCAGCAAGCAACAAAATAAGTAAGCAGTTGGCTGTCCATAGGATTCCTGTTATTTACACCCGCCTGTGCAGGGCCGGGATAAATGGAGGGGGATTCGGAAATTGATAGGATTTGTCCTTTTCAGTAATTTTAACAATCCGTTCTATTGTACCGCAGCTCAACCAGGGCCTTAAACTTGTGGATGTTGATCAGCGGAATGCAATGGACGCAATTATAGGCAGCGATTAATGGTCTTTAAACAGCCTTGTTATTTCAGTCACGACAGCAATTTAACATTTAATCATATTTATAGCCTATTGTGTGACAATTTTCACTTGTCGCCAGTCAGGATATACCTGCAGGGAAAGTGGTTCGACCTGGAAACCGGCGCAGTATACTACCAGCGGATGATCCCTCTTCCAAAACTAATGAAGCGGAGAAACGAAATGGACGAGAATGAATTCAAGGTAACACGCCGAAACTTCCTGCAGGGTGTAGCCGGAGTAGCTGCGGTCGGATTGATCAGCGGCTGCGCGCCGAAAGTTGCCGGCGGCGATACCCCTGCGGCTCAAACCACGGTTTCGGATATCAAGCCATCTGAAACCCTTGATGCAGATATTGTGGTTGTTGGCGCCGGCTCTTCCGGAATGTGCGCGGCTGTTCAAGCGGGTGAATTGGGCGCTAAAGTCATTTTGCTCGAGAAAAATTCAACGCTGGGCGGAAATGGTTTTGGCACCGAGGGAATGTTTGCCATCGGCAGTGATATTCAGAAGAAAAATGGTGTTGGTCTGGATGTCAATTTCCGTGACATCATCGCTACGGAAGAAGAATTCTTTAATTACCGCGTGGACGCATTGTTTTGGAAAGACATGGTCGAAGCGTCTGCCGATAACCTGAACTGGCTGATCAGCAACGGCGTGCCTTTTTCAGGTGTAGTTGATAACTATTATGGCCTCGGCAAGGTGGACGCCTTCCATTGGTTTAAGGAAGGTAAAGGCAAGTATTATATTGAGGCAATGGAAGCCAAAGCGCGGGAGTACGGCGTTGATATTCTGACCAAGACCCCGGCGGTTGAATTAATTCAACAGGATGGACAGGTCGTTGGCATTTACGCCCAGAAAGAAGACGAGAGTTACCTGCAAATTAACTGCAAAGCTGTGATTCTGGCTTCCGGCGGTTATGCCGATAATCAAGACATGATGCTGGCGCGCGGCTATGACCTGACCTACGCTGCGCACCAGGGTTTCCCTGGACATGATGGCGACGGTCTGCGGATGGCCTCAGCGGCCGGCGGCGAAGACGTATCCTTGCAGCGCTGCTTCCTGCGCGAACCGTATTCGTATGGCATTGATTTCTTTGGAACCATGACACAGGCCATTCATCGCGGCGGGCCGTTCCTGTGGGTTAACCAGGATGCCGAACGGTACACCAATGAAGCCTGCGGCGCATTCACGCCGGGGAATAACTCGAATTCAGTGCACACACAGCGCAAATCATTCTTGATTTTCGACCAGGGTGTTTTGGATACCCTGGCTGAAAGCGTCGATAATATTCAAGCGGATGTGGACGCTGCGGTAGAAGCCTGCCCGGGTGAGAACATCTATAAAGCCGATACCATCGAAGAACTGGCAGGAAAGATTGGACTGGACGCTGCTGCGCTGGCTGCCTCTGTGGACCGCTATAACAGCCTGTGCGAAAAAGGTCTGGATGAAGATTTCAACAAACCGGCCGAGAAGATGGTTGCGCTGACCAAAGCGCCCTATTACATCTTCCGCCAGGACCTTTCCTTCTGGACATCGATTGGCGGCATTCACACCAACCGCAAAATGGAAGTCATCAATGCCTCTGGCGTGGCCGTGCCCGGTTTGTATGCCGTCGGTACCGATGGCTGCGAGCTCTACCGCGAAACGTACACAATGAATGTGCCCGCTTCCTGCAACGCGAATAATTGCCATTCCGGCCGGACGGCTGCTAAGAACGCGGCCGCCGCATTGGCTTAATCCTTTCTGCCCATCCCCTCTTCCAAACTGGCCGCCCAACTGGGCGGCCAGTTTCCGTTCTTTCTAACTGGAATCAGACCCTGCCGCAGTCAAGCATTCTTCAGCACACCGAGGGCTGATTAATCATTCCCTGTTGGCGCGGCGTCAGGGACTTTCCAGAATACCGTTTGTCCTGTACAATCAAAAGGTTTACCGCTCTGGTGAAACAAAATCCATAATTTCGATAGGTGTATGGAAAAGACAGATGGCAGATCTTGAATCAATCAAAAATAAAGGTGGTTCGGCTGAAACCGCCATGCAAACCGGTAAACCCGCGGCTGAGAAAATGAATCCAATGCTGGACTGGGTTCTGCGCCTTTTAAAAGGTATCCTGGTAGGGATCGGCGCAATCGTTCCAGGCCTTTCGGGTGGTGTTTTAGCGGTGGTTTTCGGCATTTATGAGCCATTGCTGCGTTTCCTGGCCAATATCCGCTATAAATTCATCCAGAATGTGCGCTATTTCCTTCCGGTGGGAATTGGCGGCGTGGTCGGTGTGGTTGGTTTCGCCGCTGTGGTCGATTATGCTTTTACCCATTTCGCAGCGCAATTTACCTGGCTGTTCATCGGTTTTATTGCCGGAACATTCCCTTCGCTGTATAAAACCTCGGGCAAAGAAGGCCGCAAAATTGGCCATTGGGCAGTGCTGGTATTGATGGCCATTGGAACATATTTCTTCATGCGCTGGGGCGAAACCGTTTCGAGCTTGGCGATTAACCCGAACTTCTGGATCTGGCTGGGCAGCGGCGCGCTGGTTGGCCTGGGACTGATCGTGCCAGGAATGAGCCCGTCAAACTTCCTGATTTATCTGGGCCTTTACCAGCCGATGGCGAGCGGAATTCGCCAGTTAGACCTGGGTGTGGTTATTCCGATCACGCTGGGACTGATCGTTTGTGTGCTGGTCTTTGCCAAGGTGGCTAACTGGCTGTTCAATAAAGCCTATGCGTTTATGTATCATTTCATCCTGGGCATTGTGATTGGCTCGACGGCGGCAATTATTCCATCCGGTGTGACTGGAATCGGTGTGATCGCTGTTTGTGTGGTGCTCTTCCTGCTTGGCGGGGCGGCATCCTACGGATTGGCGCTGGTGGACGAGCGCCATCCGCACGAATCGATTTTCTAGCCCATTCTCGAACCCATCAACAGGCTGGCTCAACTTGAGCTGGCCTGTATTATTTTCTTTAGGTAAATTTGCCGCAATTATTGTGCAAAAACGAAGAAGAGAATTGTTTTCCATGATATAATTTGACTATGGAACACAATTTCTATAACGGCGCGGATTATCTGCCGCAAGACGTATTGCAGCGCCTGCTGACCTGGATTCAAGCGGATGAACATATCCGGGCAGCGGTGTTGAACGGTTCGCGTACCAATCCGCGCGTCCGTGCCGATTGGCTGCAAGACGTTGACCTGGCCTGTTATGTGGATAATCTTGCAGACAGCCCGTATCGCCTGGATCGCTCTTGGATGGATGCTTTTGGAGAACCGGCCGTCGTGCAGCATAATGCGCTGGAAGATGGGGCTTTTATCACGATGGTGCAGTTTACCAACGCGCTGCGCATTGATTTTTCAGTCTGGTCGGTGCAACAGATCTCGCGGGTTTTGGCAGACTCACTCAGCGTGGCGCTGGCCGATAAAGATGAGCGCCTGCTCGGCCTGCCGCCGGCCAGTGAGGTTTCGTATTACGTGCGTCCGCCGTCGGTTGCAGAATGGAATACATGTCTGAACGAAATTGCCTGGCTGGCGCCTTATGTGGCGCGTGCGTTATGGCGCGCAGAGATGCCGCGCGCTCTGGATATCTTGCATGCTTATCTGATTCCGCAGGTGCGCCAAGTATTAAGCTGGCAGGCGGCTCAGCCGCGCGGCTGGCAGGTGAATTTGGGCGTTTCCGGGCGCTGGTTGGGGCGCTATCTCGACCCGCAATTGTATTCAGAATTTCTGGCGCTGTATGTACCGGCTGATGAGGCGGCCATCTGGCAGGCTGTTGATCAGGTATTGCGCCTGACTGAATCAAGCGCTCTTCGTCTGGCAGATGCGTTGGGCAGCGGGTATCGGTTTCCATATCAGGATTGGGAACGCGTGCGGATTTTCATTGCGCAGATCAAAGCTGAGCCGCGTAATAATTCTTGAACTTCGATCGGAGCATGCCGGGGGGATAACCGGCCAAGGAGGGAAAATGGTATCTATAGAGGATTTGCTGGCCCACCAGCCGTATGACGAGGTGTTTGCAGCGTCGCTTTCAGCGGAAGATATTGCCCGTCTAGTGGAATGGCTGGTCAGCACGGATGATCAGCTGCGCTACGGCGCTTTGCAATGCTTGCAACTGCGTTCGCGCCTGGACGACGCGGTTTTCGCCCATTGGGAAGCCTTCGTTCAGCGCCTCAACTCAGATCATTCCTATCAGCGCAGCATTGGGGCGCTGCTCCTTTCAGAGAATGCGCGCTGGGCCAGCACGGAACAATTTTCAGCCGTCATATCCGCTTATCTCGTGTTGTGTGACGATGAAAAATTTATCACTGCCCGGCAAAGCCTTCAGGCGTTGGCGCGCGCCTTGCCCTGGCAGCCGCAAATTTGCCCGCAGGTTGCAGAGGCTTTGCTCACCATTGACCTCATGCCGCGCAAGGACAGCCAGCGCAAACTGCTGCTGCTGGATATCTGTTCGGTTTTGGCGGTAGCCCAGCGCATTCAGCCGGATGAGCGCATTCTGCGCTATGTTCAGGATGCCTGTACCGGCGGTTTGCTGGATAAAAAAGCAGTTAAGCAAGTTGCGGCGATGTTTTCTTGAAATTTGCAATGGATGGGAGTTTTTGTATGGACCATGTTGTTTATCTAGACGCGAAAGCCAAAGAACTGGCCAAAATCCTCAGCGGAGAAAAGAAGATGATCATCCGCGGAGCGGCCGGTCGGAAGATGCCCTATGACCGCGTCCATACCGGCGACCGCCTGTATTTTACCGTCAATGATGGCAACGGGAAGATCCAGGCGGCGGCTGATGTCATCGATGTTTATCAATCTGCGAAGATGAGCGTGACTGAATCGCAGGAATTGGTAGCTCAAAACCAGGATAAACTCTGTCTGAGCGCGGCTCAAACCGAACGCTGGGCGGGCAAGAAGTTTCTGGTACTGGTGACGATTGGAGCGGCAGTAAGCCTGCCGCCGTTTGCAATCGACAGAAGCGCTTTTGGGAATATGGATGATTGGCTGCTGGTAGAGGATATCCAGCCGCTGATTTTGAAAGACTGACCGGTTAGGGGAATAAACGCCGGGCTTTAACTTCGGCAACTGCATCCGGCCGGTAGCGGTACAACTGCGCCGGCCGACCTTCACCCATGCGCCGGTCAGCGGTGCCTTCGATGATGCCAGCTTCCAGAATCCGCCGGCGGAAATTGCGTTTATCCAGCTTTTCGCCCAGAATTAATTCATAGGTATGCTGCAGTTCGCTCAATGTAAAGTTTTCCGGCAGCAGTTCAAAGCCCACGGCCGTGTATTCAAGTTTGTAGCGCAGACGTCGCAGCGCATATTGAATAATTTCTTGATGATCCATAATCGCCTGGGGCAGTTCCTCAGGGGGAAACCAACGCGCCAGACCGGCATGCTGTGTTTGCGTGGAATAGGCTGCGGCCGGAATCAAGGCAAAATAAACGACCGAGATCATGCGGTGATTTAACTGCCGTTCTGCTTCGCCGTACGTGTATAACTGCTCCAGGAAGACTTCTTTCAGACCGGTCAACCGTTCGATACAGGCGGCCGCGGAAGACTCCAGCGCCTGCCTGGGATCCAGGCTGGCAACTGGCAGCATCCAACCGTCAGGAGCGGATTCGCCCGCAGGCAGCAGTAAAACTTTCAGACGATTCGCCAGCAGCGAGAAAACGACCACGCGGACTTCTAACTCCACCTGGTCTGAATTTATCTTGTCATTGGTCGAAATTTGGGCTTGCGTTGCTGTATTCATGCGTATAACCTAAATTATAACTGATTCGACGGAATAGAATTTTTTAGAGCCCCACGTGTTTTCCCGCCGGTTTTACCTGTGCAATTAACTGGCACGAGGGGTGCATCAGTGGAACCAATACTTGATTAAATTCGTTAAAACCTTATGATGATGGCGATAGAAAAAGAGAATTCGCCAGATTCTCTGGAGGCATGATGAAGAAGAGCACACTTTCGATTTTGCTGGCTTTAAGCAGCCTGATATTGGCCACGCTGGCCTGCAACTGGCCGGGGTCTAAAACCGTACCAACAGACAGCAGCGCGCCGACGCCGAATATGACCATGACGGCATTATTTAATATCATCACCCCGCAGGCATCACAGACTTCTGCGCTGGTATTGCCGACCACCACCAGCGCTCAAAGCCAGGCAACGCCCGCGCCAACAAATACGAGCGCTGCGCCAACTGCTTTGCCAACAGTCGCCGCGGTGTTTCCAACCAATACGCCAACCAGCGCCGCCACAGCGACGGCTGTCCCGCGCGCGGCTGGCAGCGTCAAAGCGCCGTATCTGAGCAAAGCGCCTACGCTGGACGGGGTTTGGGATGAATGGGATACCAAGGCTTATCCGGCAAAATTCATTGTCTATGGCAAAGATAAAATTGACGGTGATCAAGACCTGGAAGGTTCTTACCGCATCGGTTGGGACAGCACTTACCTGTATCTGGCGGTTAAGGTGATTGATGATAAATACGCCCAAAACGCCAGCGGGCAGGACCTGTATAAGGGCGATTCGATCGAATTGCTGCTGGATGCGAATCTGTGGGGTGATTATTACTCACAGCAATTGAGCAGCGATGATTTCCAACTGGTGATCTCGCCTGGCAAGCCGGACCCGGATGACCCGAAGGAAGCCTATCTGTATTTCCCGTCCGGATCGGCCGGTACGCGCAGTGATGTGAAAATCGCCGCGGTCGGCGGGGACGGGCTGTACCGTGTGGAAGCTGCTATTCCCTGGAGCATGTTTGGGATCAATCCCAGTGTTGGGCAGCAGTTTGGCTTTGCTGTATCCATTTCAGATAATGACAATGACGATAAAAACGAACAGCAAAGCATGGCTTCCATGGATGCGCTGCGCAGCCTGGTGGATCCTACAACCTGGGCAGTGCTGACCTTAGGTGATTAAACAATATCGTATCGTTGGTTTGCGCAAACAAAAACGCTCGCGGCATTCCGCCGCGAGCGTTTTCTGTTGTACAACAACAAAACGGCTGTAGTTAACCGATGTAAGCAATGGGCTTGCTCAGAAGAGCAGCGCTGAAAGTTCTTTGCGGTAATCGCTGGTCAGTTCGCTTTCTTCACCAAGCAGTTCAAACAGCGCCAGCATTAATTGGCGCGCCTGGCTGTCCCGTTTATTCTGGCGCAGCAAGTCCAGCAGACCGTCCAGGGCCGCGGGAATATTGCCGCGCGATACCAGACGAACCGCATTCCAGTAGGCGGCGGCTGTGTCATCTTCATCGTCGCCGGGCTGGTGCAGGGGCAAATCTTGAAGGGCGCTGGCCAGCGGCTTAATCGCTTCGGCGTGGGGGTATAAACGGCTGGGCGGAAAAGCACTTAATATAGCCAGGGCTTCGTGCGCCTTGCCTTGCGGAATCAGGGCGCGCACCAGGCCAAAAAGACTGACGTCAACGGCGTTGCTGGTATCCAGGGCTTCGCGGAACAGGTCTTCGGCGCCGGCCCAATCCTCGGCTGCTAACAGACCGAACCCTTTTTCGAGGGCCAGGGCGGCCGGCGAGGGCGGTTCGATATCCATTAAGAATTCGCGGACACGATTTTCGGGCTGAATCCCGCTGAATTCAGCGACAATCTCGCCGCCGCTGAAGGCTTTAACGGTAGGAACGCTGCGCACCCCAAACAGAATGGCCAGATTGGGATTACGATCCACGTCCACGTGCGCCAGACGGAAAGCGCCGTTGGCTTCGCGCGCCAGAGATACCAGCATCCGGCTCATCTCCAGGCTGGCTGGTTTCCAATCCGCGATGAAATCAACCACGACCGGCGTATTTTGTGAATAATCAATTACCTCGTATTCAAAATCGACTTCGGAAACGTCGATGATATCGTCTTGGGTCATCATAATCTCGCTCCAGAAAGAAATAACAGGGTTGCCCTCCAACAAATAAGATCGCTGCCGCGTATACCGCGGCAGCAGGTACATTACGCCTGATATTGTTCTTATTCTACAGTGTTTCTATAAGAATTGCGTTGGAAATTTTTCCGTGAATACATTAACCGCTATTCTTCATCGCCGGGATCAATAGCGGTCGGCTGGTTCAGCTGGACAACCTCTCCGTGAAAGTTAATCACAATTTTAAAGCCCATCATTCCCATGTACGTCCGGCCTTCTTCGGGCAGCCCGGTTTGGAGCAGCTGCTCAAACTGTTGGTCGATATTGCTGATCTGGTTTTGCAGGATGGCGCGGGTGAAGATATCTTCCTGGCCGAGCATCTTGGCGGCTTGTTCACTGATCAAGCCTTCGTTGCCTTGAATTTCAGCGCGGATTCGCTCCAGCACCTGACGATCGACGGTCTCAGACGGAATATGCCGGCGAAAACCGCCGTCGTTTACGATGTACATGGCCTCTCCACCAATGGTGGTTACTTCAACGGGCTGGTCGTTTTCATCAAACACCAGACCTGCAAATAATGCCTGGGTCATTTTCTTTACTCCTGGCGGCCTTCAATAGCCGCTAAAAGGATTGCCGCAGCAATTCCGAGGCGGCGATCTAACGGGCGGCTGAGGCCGGGCTTGAAATCGAGTACCAATTCATAGCGCAACAAGTTGAATTTCTGGTCGAATTCTGCCGAAAGGGTATCCCCAATGGATATATCGTACCGTTGGGGCAGCCAGGCGCCCAGCAATAAGCGGCGCAGCAAGGCGCGCTGCGCTGAATCTTCCTGCATTTTTCCAAAAACCATGCCCTGGGCGTCAAGCAATTCCCATTCGTCGCGCATCATGGAACGCCAGCCGCGCCGGCGCAGCGTACCGACAAATTCCTGTGTGGTTGAATCAAAAACATCGTAAGCTGCGGAAAAGTCAATGATTTGACGCGCCTGGATGCTCAGAAGTTCCTGAGTCTGCGTTTCGTCGTTGTACAGGCGAATATCTTCGCGCATTTTAAACATTTTTTGGCGTGCATAGGCCAGCAAGTCGCCATTTTCGCTGAACAGGCGGAAAACGCCGGTCATGGCAAATACCTGACGTTTAAGTCTGTAAGTTGAGTATTGAAAGGCTGGGTGCATGACTATTCCGTTTCCTTTTCGATGATGTTCACCATTGTACCGGTTTTTTCTTCAATTGTCGCTTTTTCCAATGGCACAGCCGGAGAAGTCCACCGGTAAATCCACAGGGCGTCCTGCGGGGTCAGGTTGATGCAGCCGTGACTGCGCGGCTGGCCGTATTGATTATGCCAATAGGTGCCATGAAATGAAATTCCATTATCCAGAATATAAGAAACCCAGGGAATGCCCGGCAGGTCATAACTGCTGGCAGCCATGTGCCGTGACGGGCGCTTCCGGTTGGTGACATAAATGCCCGCCGGCGTACGGTAATCGCCGCCGCTGAATTTCGCGCCGGTGGCACAGCGCGCCATGAACACGGGCGTTCCATCTTCGTAAGCGATTACCATCTGCTCAGGCAGGTGAACATCCACGCGCTTCAGTTCTAGCGGAACCTGCGGCGAGAGTGGGGCAACATCAGCCGGCTGGACAATGCGCAGATGTTCTCCGCGGATGAAATAGGTGTAGCCCCACATATCATCCCGGATACGGTACCAGGCGGATCCGTCTGGTGCGGTCAATACGGCTTGAAGCCACACTGTGCTGCCGTAATAAAATCGATAAGCTGACCGGCTGGGATAACGGATGTTCCAGACGGCATCCGTAAATGGCATACAGACTTCAGCTAATATCGGATCGCCATCAATTTGCAGCAGCGGGGTCTGCGGGTTTTCGGCTACCGGCTGGATATTGCCGGAATGAACATAGCTCTCCTGGTTGACCCAGTACCAGATGCGGTTCTGCCCGGTATCTTCGTCGCCCAGAACCGCAGCGGTGATAGTTAACAGCGAATCACGCGCATATTGAGTTAACTTCTCGCCGTCAAATCCCGGCTGGCTGCGGCCGACGATGCTGCCGGCTGTAACCCGGCCAAGTTTTGGATCTTTTTCCTCGGCTTGAGAAGATTTATGCGGTGCTATTGGCAGATTCAATGGTAAAAGTGCGGCGCACAGCGCGGTTTTGCCGGCGCGCTGCAGGAATTCTCGTCTGGAGAATTGAGCGTCTTTCCAACCCGTGAAGCGAGAGGCGTTCATCATCTAATAATGGACGTTAACCAGCGTTCCGACGGAAGCAAACTCAAACAGCCATTGGGCGTCTTCCGTGCGCAGATTGACGCAGCCGTGGCTCATTGGCGTGCCAAAATTATTATGCCAGTATGTGCCGTGCAGCCCGTAGCCGTCGTAGAAATACATGGTATAGGGCACATTGGTCAGGTAATACCCCGGCCCGGACATATCGGTATATTCGTACTTTACATAGATACGGTATTGACCGGTGACGGTTGGATGGTCCCAGGTACCGGTGGAAACCAGAAAACTGTTGACCAATTCCGTCCCGCGATAGGCGTACACCATTTGTTCGGATAAATTGACATCAATCCAGGCTTCATCACTGCCGATGCCGGCGATTGCGTCGGTGGGAACGGCGGGTATCTCGGTCGCTGTGGCGGTTGGAAGCGGCGTTTCTGTTGGGGTGGATGTTGGTGTTTCAGTCGGCGTTATGGTGGGTGTAAACGTGGCTGTAGCTGTCGGGGTAGCCGTCTGGGTTGGTGTAATGCTGACTTTAACCAAAGCCTCGGCTGGACGGGCAGCGGCCGGACTGTGCGCCAGGGCATTGGTGATCTGCGGATAAAAGGTCCAACCGGCCAGCCCGGCCACCAGCAGGAAAGCCAGCAAACCCAGGACGATCCAAATCGGGAGGTGTGCTTTTGGGGGTGATACGGCTGTGGAGCGCGGAGTTTGGGGCTGCGGTCCGATTGGCGCAGATTCAAGCTCCGGCTGGAGCGCTGTTCTTTGGGTGATCTCTGTTTCCGCATGTGGCTGGGCCGGCTGGGTGACTTGCAGATCAGGCTGGACCGGGTGCGGGTGGGTTGCTTCCAGCTCCTCCGCGTGATCCGCAGCCAGCCGGATGGGTTCTGTTTGCTCGGAAGCGCCCCCTTTGGTTTCTTCCCGCAGGCGCTGAACTGCCCAGTGCATTCCTTTGCGTGCGGCGCTGCTGTTGGGGTTGATCTTGAGGGCCTGATTGAGCAGGCGAATACTTTCGGCCGGAGCGCTTAATGCGGCCAGAATCAGGTAAGCTCCTTCAAGCTGCGGATCAGTTTCGCGGGCGCGCCGGGCCAGGTCAAAGGCTTCTGCACGGCGATTCTGACGCAGTGCATCGCGCGCCAATGCTAACAGCGTTTCAGCCCGCGAAGACTGCGCTTTGCTCATGGGGCTGGCGTTTCCGTGGGCGTGATAGGTTCATTGCGGATATAGCACAAAATTCCGTCCGCAACGCCTTTGGCGACTTCATCTGTGTGTTCAGTTAAAATTTGCCGGTCTAGATTAAGGAAACCGGTTTCGATGATTGCCGCGGTTGTGCTCGGATCGATTTCACGGAATGAGTGGTAATCGGTCATATCTGCGGTTACCGAGCTTTCGTGAAACGGCAGTCCGGTGTCCTGGGTGTAGCGATCTACCATACAAGACTCAAGCCGGTCCGCTTTTTCCTGATAAGAATTGGCGGCGACAGCGGCAACTTTAAAGCCGGTCGCTTCGTCGTTGATGTAATCGCATGAATCATTATGGATTGAAACCAACGCCAGGGCTTTATAACCGGAAAGGCGTGTGTCAAATTCCTCAAGCAAATCAACATCGTAACCAGCATCAATTAATTGCTGGCGCACCCGGTTGGCGATATCGAGATTGACCTGCTGTTCGGTCAGGCCGTCCGGGCATACGGCGCCAGAATCATTGCCCCAGTGTCCGGCGACAATACCGATTTTTGGCCGCGGCGAAGCGGTGGGTTCAGTGTTGACCAGGGTGGGATTGATCTGCCAGGTCTGGAACATATTGTTCAGCATCTGATTGGAAAATAAATTGGCCGGGGTCCACAATGTGAAAAGGGTGGCCATTACCAAAGAAACAGTAAGAATAGACCATAACGCGCCAAAAACATTCGCGCGGCGTTTGGGTTCAGATTCCTGGTCATTTTCTGGCGTGAAATTGGGCTCGTTCATATCCTTCATGGTTGATAGTACCTTAAGTGGACTCGATAAATCAAGTAAAAACTGCGTGTAGAAAGTGCCTGCCTAATTGTACCGCAGGGGGCGGTATTCCATCTCTGATCGTTGCGAGAATTACGCTTGATCCTGACGGATTGCACTTGACTTGCACACTTCCTGAAAGTATAAAGAAAAGACCAATATGATGATGCAATAATATTGCCATTGCCGGCAGCATAGGAGAATGAATGCCAACAATCAGCCCCGATGAACTGCGCCAGGTTATGCGTCATTGGATTACCGGCGTTACGATTGTCACTTGCAGTGACGGAAACAAGCAGCATGGCATGACGGTGAATTCTTTCAATTCGCTCTCACTGGATCCGCCTTTGATCAGTATCGCGCTCAACCGCGGTGTACGCACGCAGCGGCTGATCGAAAAAATGGCCGTGTTCGGCGTGTCGATCTTAGGGGCGGATCAGGCGGCAATCTCTGACCGGTTTGCCGGAAAGATTCCCGAGACGGAAGATCGTTTTGCCGGAGAAAGCTGGTTTCGCCTGGTCAGTACCGCACCGCTGTTGAGCAGTGCTCTGGCTGCGCTGGATTGCAGCGTCATCTATGCGTATGAGAGCAAAAGCTCCATTGTCTATATCGCCGAAGTGGTTGCCGGACAAATTCTCCGCGATGACCGCCCGTTGATCTATCATAATCGCACATACCACCAGCTCAAGGACTGATCGCCGTGGAGACCCTTTCGCAAAGTGAACGGAACGCGCTGTTGGATATTGCCCGGCAGGCCATCGTCGCGGCGGTCAACGGGGAGAAACCAGCAGAGCTAAATCTCAACGATTTCAGCCCCATGCTGCGGGCGCAAGGCGCTTCATTCGTTACGTTGACTGAAAATGGCGATCTGCGCGGCTGCATTGGAACCCTTTCAGCCTATCAGCCGCTGATCGTGGATGTTCAAGAACATGCGGTTGCGGCTGCGCTGGATGATCCGCGCTTTATGCCGGTCAGCGCTGAGGAAGTCCAAAACCTTGAAATTGAGATTTCGCGGCTGACTCAGCCGCAAATCTTGGATTATGCCAATTCCGATGATTTGCTTGCTAAAATTCGACCGGGAAAAGATGGAATTGTCCTGCGGGATGAACGGCGGCGCGCTACTTATCTGCCGCAAGTCTGGGAAAAAATTCCGAACCCGGAAGACTTTCTTGACAGCCTGTGTTTGAAGATGGGAGCGCCACGCAACCTTTGGCGCCACCGCCATTTGATTGTGGAAACCTATCGGGTTGAAGAATTCGGCGAACCGAAGAAATACGGTCATTTGCCCCTGCGCGGATGCCGGTAACCCACCATGGGTGTTTAACTAAAAACCGGGACGGCATGTTGCCGTCCCGGCTGTATTTAAGACGGTTGTCAAATTAGATGACGGCCGCGCCTAACTTGCGTTTGGTATCCACATAAGCCTGACCATACAGGTGACCAATAACCGCGGTGGCATAGGCGGAGGTGAAAATGACGCCGATTGCGCAGGCAATAACGCCCAGCGAACTGACCAAACTGGCGCAGATCATGCCTAGCAAGACGATGAAGTACGCGCCGATATTGGCTTTGACCATCGCGAAAACTTTGCTGAGGTTGAACGCAGCGCCCAGGGAGTTTTCTTCCAGGTAGCGGGTGTAGGCGGCCGGCAGCAACAGGGCAATGAAGATGCCGTACAGGAAGGAGAAAATGCCCAGGCAGGAGAACAAGATCATGATCAGAATGGCGATCGCGGAACTATCGCTGTCCATGTTCATGCCGAGCACGCTGTTGACAATGCCCATGAAGGATGAAACCAGGGTAACCGGAAGGGAATAGACAAAGCCGATGACAAAGGCCATAAACCCGCGTCCTAAGTCGCCGCCAAAGTCAATATCCGGAAGGACATAGGAACTGCCATCCATTACGCGTTTGGTGATATTCAATGCCCAGCCCAGAACCACCAACTGGCCGATCACCGGAATCAACATGACTAACCCGGCAATGGCTACTTTCTTAAGCCAATCCGGATCCTCGAAGACAAAGGAAAAAGCGCGACCGAAATCCATAATGCTGCCTCCTGATACGATAATTAAAGATGATAAACGATTGAGAATTGCTGTATCGGGCGCAAGATTCTTGGGCTTGCGCCCGATGCCTTACTATAGTCAAAAATCCACGAACTGGCAACCGTATTGAGCGGTTAATTGCCGACTTACACGCTTTGAATTTTCACCACCGTGGCGCTGCGCAAGGCGGCGAAATAATCACGGACCCGCTGGTCATTGGCGAAGATCAGCGCCAGCACACCGACAATCGGTGAAAGCCCATTCCCGCCCAGCAAGGTCACAATTTCCAGAATAGCGATTGTCTGAGAAATTTCTGTGGTTTCAGCCGGGTTAGCCAACAGCTTGATAGCATACATTACTTCAAAGATGCCCAGCACAGCCGGAAGAATGGTAAAGGGGAAACAGATCAGTCCGATGCCCAGCGTGAAGACCACTACGGAAAAAGTAATCCCTAGGCCGGCCAGAATATTGCTGATGCCGCTGATGAGTGTTAAGACCCCAATCGCGGTAACCATCCCGGGTTTTTCGGGGGGGCGTACGGGGTAAATGGTTTCTTGTGTCATGATCAACTCCTGCGTTATTTCCTGAAAGCTTTCCGCTTCAGTGCTTAATATACGCAATCAACTTGCGCAGGGTTGCACCAGATCACAACTCTTTTAGGACGAATTTATTAGAAATGATCAAATTGATCGACATTCATCACGAAAAGCACGCCGCGCTGTCCGGCTTCGCCTTCGCGATCCGCCAAAGCGGCGCGGATCAATTTCAGCGCTTCCTCCAACTGTTCGTCTTCAACGCCGGCTAACAGGGTGGTGTTGCCGCGGCGCAGAAAGCCGCCGGTTGAGGCAATTCCGGTGACCCGGAAATTATGAGAAGTCAGCTCGTGCGAGACGACGTCGCTATCAACATCCCTTACAATGGCAACAATCAGTTTCATGGCTATAACTCCTCAAAGTGTTCTATGTCTAATGTGAAGATCGTCGCTCCCCCAATGGTGATTGGGGTTGGTGTCGGCAGCGGCAGGGGCGCACTTTCCAGCGGAACAGCGATGTATTCGATTCGTTGGCGGCAGGTTTTCTGTAAGATATCGAATGCCGCCTCTTTTTGGCCTTCTTCCAACGCCACCAACAGGGTAGCGTTGCGCCGGCCGAGAAAGCCGCCAAAACTGGGCAGACGGGTGGCCGACACGCCGATGGCGGTCAGCGCATTTTCTGCATTCTCAGCATCCTGGGCTTGAATGATGACCCACAAACATTGGGTTGGGTGGAAGTGTTCTTCCTGAGAAGCATTCATAGCGAGCTCCTTTCTGGTACGCCATGCCTGAAATTTACCGCTAAAGCGCGATTTCGTGAATTTCTTCGTCGCCAATCTGAAACGTGTTTCCCAGGCGAGTACGAATAATGGTCCGGTCTGGAAAAAATTCAATCACCGTCCCTCGATATTGTACCGTAACCGGCAGTGAAAATGGTGAAAGACCGTGAATCATCAGCTTATTCGGGGCCAGCAATTCAACGCCAAGGCAGTTCAAGAATGTCGTCGTGGAAATTGCCCCGTTTAATTGCGTCGATTCAGCGCTTTCCGCCAGACCATGCGCGGCGTCATAATAAGCCTGAAAATCTTTCGTTTCTGTCAGCGCCAGGCTGACCGCGTTGAGATTGGCGATCATAATTTTCGCGGCCAGGTCACGCTGGCCGTAGCGAATTAATCCCTCGATCAGCATGCGATTCCAGGGCAGGTGGATCTGACTGCCGGCGGGAACCGCCTGCGGGCTGAGCCGCAGCCCGTAACTGCTCAGATAACGTTCATGCAGTGCGGCGGCCATCGCTGCGGCCTGGTCCTGGCTGACCATTCCGGCCCATAAGGGCAAAAAGTTGGAAAGGTCCTCTGCGTCATAGGGTACGCTGCCGAATTGTATCGTCTCTCTGGGTTGAATTTGCCGCGCGATAATTTCTTTGACCTTGGTGAAGGTGCTGCGGGTGGTATACCGGCCGCTGCCATGCAGCCATTGGATCGCCCTGGCGGGCACCTCCTCGCGAATCGTGCCTTCTGGGCCACTGCCATGAATACTGAAATGACAGTAGCGGGTGATCTCCTGGTCGGATTGGATTTTCAGCAGCAGGCGGACTGGATCTTTGAAGCTGTACTTGATCGGGTACGTTCCGGTCTGACTGAATTCAGCCAGGCTGATCCCGGGCTGATGGCTGTGGCTGAGATAATCCTGGTAAACAAAAACGCCGCGGGATTCTTCCCAGGCCTGATTTAAGCCGTCGTTGAGCCGCACCTGCGCCTGCTCAAATTCATATTGATCGCCGGGCAACTGCAGCAAAGCGGCCATTCGCGCCAGCGCTTGCGCTTCGTGATACAGGCAAGCAGCCAGAGAGGGGCTTTCGATGGTACTGATCTCCACCCCGGCGGAATCACGATCGCCTGGGTTGAATAGCGGCATGCTGTCTAAACCGGGCTGAAACGGGTGATCCCATTCAGGGAAACCATCCTGATCGCGGTCATGATCGGGTGAAAACCAGCTATTAAAAAAGGCTGTCAGGGCTGGGTAGATACGCCGCAGCCAATCCGCATCCGAGGTGCAGGCATATGCCTGCCAGGCCAGGCTGGCAAGCAATGGTTGGGCCAGCCGTTGCGAGCGCTGCCCGGCCAGACCGGGTTTCCAATCGATGCGCCCGTCTGCTTCTTGAACGGCAATGAAATTCTCAACCAATCCCTGAACGCGTTCCGCCTGGCCGGGCAGCAGATTTCCCGCCAGGTACCAGCTATCCAGCGCGGTTTGGCCATTCCATGCGGCCGGGTAATCTTTGCCGCTGCCCAATAAGGAAAACCCTTGCTCTGGCTGGCGTGAACGCACAAAAGAAGGCCGCGGTAGCGCATCGCTGCCGCCGAAAAACAGACTGGCGGCTGCCCGCTGTGAAAAAACCAGGGCGGCATCCCAATCAGGCCGGCCGGTGGCAATGGATACGCTTTGGCTGGAATTTGTTAATTCAATGCGCGCAATTTCCGCATCCCAAGGACGGCTGAGTGCTTGCAAGCCAATTTCGCAGGCGCTTTCTTCGCTGGCGGCAATCACACAGACCCATTGCAATACAGACGGCCCGCCTGGTTTAAGCGTCAATTCATAAGCCAGCCCAGGAAACGAAGCATGGGCCGGTTCCGGTCCGTTGCTGCCCAGAACGATCACCGCTCGTTCGCCGACTTGGCCGGAGAGGATATTTTGCAGTTTGTAGGTGGCCTGCTGCAGCGCTGCGCCTTGGGCGAGCGGATTGAGCAAGGCCAGCCATTCGACTTGCAGCCGGATGGTATCTGTACCGGTATTGATCAGGCTGATGCGGCCGTTAAGTACATCGGAAGACAGCGCCCAATAGTCCAGGGTAGCCTGGATGTCCGCGTAAGGCGCACAGGAAAGGCTGATCAAATTTGGAAAAATACGGATGATCCGCGGCACCTGGGCGAAATCTTCTGGATTTTGCAAGGCTTTGTTGGCGCGGTAAAAAGCTGGAAACAACTGCATCGCGCGAGCGCGCAGGCCAAAGGTGGTGAAAATGCTCAAGGCTGGCGGCTGGCTTTGGTTCGCACGGATCTTCCAGATGGTATCTTCCGTATAGCTGGTGCGGGAGAAACGCGCATCAGCGGCCAGGGTCAGTTGGAGCGGATCATTGAAATTCAGCAGGGGGATTGGCATAGATAAATTGTAAATCGAAAACTTGCGAATCGCCAAAACAAGGCTTTGCATGAGTAAAAAAACAGAGAGTCATGAGCGGCTCTCTGTTTCATCCTCAGGGGGTTGGGGTTTGGCTGGGTTCTGGACTGGCCGTAAAGGACGGCGTTGCCGTTGCCGTTGGCGGCGGATTAGTCTGCGTAACAGTCGGCGTCAATGTAATGGTGGGTGTAATCGTCGGTGAAGCGGTTGGTGTTGGGGTGGCGGTAGGCACCTGCAATTTCAGGTGCAGGGTCCGCCGCGCGTAGGTATCGTGATCGCTGTTCAGGGTTAATCGCAGCGTCACATCACCGGCGGGCAGGCTGCTCACGTCCCAATCCAGCAGGAATTGCGGCTGATCGGACTGCGGACCGCCCTTGAAGATTTCTTTCCACTCACCTGGGTCCCGGCCCAGACCATATTCCAGGCGGTAATCCTTGTAATTGCCCGAGACTTTGATGAGCGCGTAAATCTGGACGGGTGAGGCAGTGATGGTTTGATCCTCACTCAACCCGGCAAAGAGCAGCAAGGGCCGCTGATCTTCCGCGCTGCATTCCCGGTCTGGGGTAAAGAAGATCGGCTGTTCAAAACCGATATTCTTTGCCCAATTCTGGCCGTCAGAGGTTTCCAGAATCCACTTCTTGGCGTCTTCATCAGTGATGTTGAGGGCGAATTTATCGTCGGCGAAGTCAGGGCAGGCTGAAGAAGCCAGCAGGCCGGTCCAGGTGTCGATATTGACTTTCTTCCACAAATCGTCCTCTTTTGGCTGGGGCAGCTGGTCGTAGGCAAACACTTCCGAGCGCTGTTCCGGGCACCATTCAGAAGGTTCTGTGCCCGATGTGGTGCATATGATCCGGTCAACGATGCCGGACGGCCGCGCAAACGCGCTGGGATTGCCGCCGGTTTGCTGCTGGATGGCAACCTTCATAAAGCTTGCCCAGATCGGAGCGGCCCCGGAAACACCGGTGGTGTTGACCATGGGCGTGTAATCCGCGTTGCCAACCCACACACCGACCGCCAGATCGGGGGTGTAGCCGACGGTCCAGTTATCGCGATAATCATTGGTCGTCCCGGTTTTTACCGCCGCCGGAAAGCCAACGTTGAGGATTGAGTTTTCACCGAACATGGGCGCGCGCGCCTGATTGTCCGAAAGGATTGAACTGATCAGATAAGCATGCTCAGAGCGGATGACCTGCTCGCCGGCCGGCGCTTCGTATTGATAAACCGTGTTGCCCTCGTAGTCATCAATGCGGGTAATCGCCACCGGGTCAATTTTGCGTCCGCCGGTTGCGAAGATGGAGTAGGCGCCGGTCAATTCAAGCAGCGATACGTCCCCGCCGCCCAGCGTCAGGGCCAGCCCGTAGGTATCGCTGGTCAGGGTGGTGATGCCCATTCGTTTGGCGAAATTGACAAATCCATCCGCTTCTGTTGTGGCAGGGTCATCGTACACGCCCACAAATTGCAGGGCTTTGACAGCGGGAATGTTGAAGGAATTGGCCAGGGCGGTACGCACGGTTACCGGACCATGAAACTTGCCGTCGTAATTGACCGGTTCATAGGGCGTGGAAGTGTCGGAGGCCAGACCGGATGGCGGGAATTTTGAGGGAATATCCCAGATGAGGGTAGAAGGCGTCCACCCTTTTTCGAAAGCCGCTGTATACGTCAGCGGCTTGATGGCTGAACCTGGCTGCCGCGGGCTGGTGGCCATGTTGACCTGCCCAGAAATGGCTTCGTTATAAAAATCCGCTGACCCGACCATAGCCAGAATCTCTCCGGTGGTGGGCTTGATGGCGACCAATGCGCCGTCAGTGGCGTTATTGTCCGTCATCTGGGCCAGCTGATCTCGCACCATCTGTTCGGCCTGGTCCTGCAGCCCGGGATCCAGGGTGGTGTAAACGGTGAAACCGCTCTTATAAATTGTGGCGGGATCATACATGCTTTCCAGTTGGTTGCGGATGAACTCTATCCAATGCGGATAGCGGTATTCGCCCAGGTCGGGCTGGAAATCGTAGTTCTCAATTTCCCGGACGGCATCCACAGCCGTTTGCTGATCGATGCAGACGGGGCGCAGCTCGGTACTGACCTCAATGCAATTGCGCTCGGTGCTTAAATCAAAGGAAAGGACCACCACCGTGCGGAACCGGTCGAGGGTTGCATCCCGATCGGTGAAAATATCATATTGGTTGGGTGATTGCGGTATCCCGGCTAAAAAGGCAGCCTGTCCAAAAGTCAGCTTATCGGCGGTGGTGTTGAAATAGGTTTCGGCGGCAGCTTCCACGCCATAGGCCAGGTTGCCGTAATAGAATTCGTTGAGATACAGCTCTAAGATTTCCTCTTTTGAATACTTGCGGGTTATTTCAGCCGCCAGTACGATCTCGCGCGCTTTGCGCTCAACGGTGCGTTCATATTGTTCATCTGGGCCGAGCAGCAGCGCACGCGCTAATTGCTGAGTGATGGTGGATGCGCCAGAAACGATACCCCCAGAAGTGTAGTTTTGCCACATGGCGCGCGCAATCGCGACCGGGTCAAACCCTGGGTGCGTATAGAAATCCTTATCTTCGGTGGCGATGGTGGCGGCGATCAAATAGGGCGAGATTTTATCTAAGGTAACATATGTGCGCCGGCCGGCGTTGGGGTCAATAATTTCATAGATCAAATTGCCGTTGCGGTCCAGAATCCGGGTGGTTTCAAATTGAGAGGCGTTTGAACGCAAATCGTCCACACTGGGCAAGGATGCCGCGATGGCGAAATAGCGGATCACCAGGAACGAACCCGCGGCCAACGCCAGAATCACAACCAGGAAGACCGAGATAATCAAGCCGCGGACAAAGCAGCCTAACGGCTTCTTGCCGCCCGCTGCGGCTTTCTTTCCGTTTCCAGAAGCAGGCGGCGGAGGGGCGGCAGGCGGCCGCTGGCTGGGCGCGGTTTGGGGTACAAACGCGCGGGTAGGCGCATTGGCGCTGCTCTGGCGTTGAACAGCCTGCGTCTGGCCGCTGGCCGGTTGGCTGCCGGACTGCTGCTGATAAGCACTGACATGACGTGAAGCGACTGTCCCGCGATTTTGACTTTGGGCTGCGAAGGCACTGGGGCTGACGCGGGTGGCTTCCGGATCAACCTCTTCCACACGCTGCGGCAGAATGGAATTGTCACCGCCGCCGTAGGGGGGCGGGGGTGTTGCCGGGCTGCTTTGGTTGGCGCGGGTCTGATCGGGGTCTGGCCGGTTGAGCGCAGCGCTTTCTGTGTGCGTCAGGATCCGGGTGGCATCCGGATCGTCAATTGGCGGGAGGGTGGCACCCAGGTCTTCTCCGAACCAGCCGCCGGTTTCGGTGGGGTCACCGGTTGGGTGCCGCTGGGTCTGGGTAACGCTGTTTCCTGTACCCTCGGCATCTTCAGATTGGTTTTCTGGATCTGTTTGCGGATTTAAAGAGTGCGCGCCGGTTCCGCTGGCAACGATAGAACCGCTCTCCTCTGCGGATGCCGAGAGCAGGCGGTTCAACTTCTTGATTGGTTGGGTTGATTCATTGTCGGCGGGCGTATTGTCCTCCGCGGAATTGTGATCATCTTCGTTCATGGATTTTTCCCTGAAATAGTCTCATTGCAAGATTCCTGCTGGGTGGGCAAGCCTTCTTTTTATGGGAGTGTTTTCACCCTGGAAAAGTTCCCATGTGCGCCAACAGTTTCGCATTTTTTATAATGAATGGCCTGATTCTAGCATAAAACAAAAAGACGCCCCTTGGGCGCATTTTAAAGGCATTCTATTAAAACATACGCATTTGCGTGGCCTGATTCCATTCCAGGGGGTCAGCGTTAATTAATTCGCCAAAAAGATGAAGATCCAGGTCATTGCGTTGCGCTAACCGGCGAATATGGCGGAATTTCAGGATGCGCCAGTCAGCATTCATTTGCTGCTCTAGCTGCGGATTTCTGTCCATTTTAAAGCTGAGTAATTCCGCGCGGCTGCCGGGCAGCACCAGATACCGTTTGGGGGCTGGCGCTAATCCGGGCGATTCGAAGAAGCGGCTGATTAACGTGGACGCAATGGGATAAAAGGCGTATAAAAGCTCACCCTGAGCATCGCGCCAATACAGCGGCAATTCACCCTCAGCCTGCATACCCAACCGTTCAGCCAGTGCAGTTAAGAGCCGGGTGATTTCTTGCAAATCGCTGCGGCGGGCAGCCGGCTGATCTTTCGCGCTCAAACTCCACCAGTTTGCGGTGGCGGATGTCGGGGCCGCATAAGAGTTGAAGATGGCTTCCAGAAGGCCGAAGCCGGGCGTGAGTGCGCCAGGAAATTGCCGGTAAGTCTCTTGAATCAGGGCGGTAGGGCTGATGGTATCGGCGCGTACCAATTCGGTTACCATCCAGCGTTCGACGCGCTCGGCTAAAGGTTCAAGGTCGTTTCTGGAATTGTGCGTTAATCCCCACCAGCCGCTTTCCATAGAAGCGCCGGCATCCGCATAATGGATGATCTCTCCGTTTTTGCGCAGCGCCTGTTCTAAAGCGGATTGAAGCCGGTTGAGCAAATCATTGGGCATGGCTTCAGCCGGGTTCACAAGCGATTGGGCCAGGCTGTAATGCCGGCAGAGGCTGTCAAAAAGCTGCGTATAGCTTACGGGTTCTGCGCGCAACTGGAGGAATTCAAGCAGCGCGGCTTCTGTTTCTGCGGCCGGAAATGCCGCCCTGGCTTTTGGAATGGCAGGCACGGCCGGCCTGGTGCGCCAGCTCATCTGGCTGATATCAAAATCCGGGTCGAAGGCGGTGGAATCATAGCGCAGCCCGGCGGCGGCTGGTCCGCTGTACATCGACAGGCAAAAACCAGGCAGAATTTCCGCTCCGCTCAACCACACGGGCAGGTCGGGCGGCAGATGTTCCTGTACTTCACGGAATACCTGAGTGAGCGCCTGACCCATCCAATACCAATCATAGCGGCGGCGGTCCAGAGAACTGCGCAGCGGTGTAACCGCCTCGCGGCCCCAAAGCCAGCCAGACCATAACGCGCAGAATGTCCAAAAAGCCTGGTTGGGCCGTGGTATGGCTCCCAGAACCGCGGCTGGCTGGATGGTTTCGGGCAGGGGGAAAAGCGTTCGGACCCGGCGGGGAAACAGACAAATGCCTCCATAGACCGGCGGCAATTCCGGCCAGTGGGTCAATTTCACCGCCTGTTCAGATTGTGTCCACAGCGGGACGGCGTTCTCAAGCGCCAGCCACAGATTATTTTCGCGGTATTGCGGCGGAATGGTCAACTGTTTGGGTCGCGGCCGGGAGGAGGGATGCGGCCAGAGGGTATTGGCTTCGTCACAGGCGCTGATCAGCAAAGCGGTCAGCAGCCGCTTTTTTTCTGGAGCGAGGTTGAGCCCCTCGGTTTTATTAATCAGCGTATTGAGGATGATCAGCGGGCGGGAGGCGTAGGTGATCAGGGCCGCTTCAACCTGAGCGGTCTGGTCTGCGTCACTGGCTACCCGCGTCAGGGCGCGTGAACGATGCAGCGCGTCACTGCCAAGCGCCGGCTGCAACTGAGCGTCTTCTAAGGTGAACGGGCGTTCGCCTTCGTCGCCGCAATAGGGGCAGTGATAGACCTTGGCCTCCGGTTGGGTGGCGTCTTTCCTCCAAACATAACTATGCGCCAGGACCTGTGCGCCGCAAGCCGCACAACGGACGCTGTATACCGCATTGAGCCAATTTTCCAGGCGGTCCTCTCCGCGCCGGCTGCCGGCCAATGCAGCCAGGGCCGATTCGAAATCCTCTCGCTGCGGGGCTTGCGCATTGATTTCCAGCATAAATGACAGAATCGGGTTATTGCTGGCAGTTAATACCCGGTATCCGGCGCGCGCAGCTTCCAGCACCAGGGCGGGCTGACTGCCGAATGGATCCAGCAGCCAGCTTCCGGCAGGCACATTTTCTTGCAGCCAGTCGCGTACGCTTCCCTCCAGCAGCAGGGGAAGATAACGCCCCAACGGCTGTGGTTCAAGGCGGCCTGCTCCAGAGAAGAACGGCATGGGATCAGTGGCTTGCATAAAAAGAGTATATCTACCTTATGCGTAAATTTCCAGCGTCCCGATCATGCGAGTTGGATCGATCACCGGAAATTATCGTCTAGAATTAAGATACAATCCTACCTGCCAGGCAAAGTAAAAACTACTGCTCCATTGAGGTTCGCAGATGAAGAATGTCTATTTAAATTCAGCCGCCGCAGGCCGCAACCAGGTCTGGCGCTATATCCTGACAATTTTCGCGATTATTATTGCCGCGTTCGCTGCCCAGATCATTGCCCTTATTCCGTTAATGGTCATCCATGGCACGGTGGATATCAGCAATTACGGACCAGTTTCAATGCTGCTGGCCACAATGGCGCCTTTCCCGGCGGTCATGCTGACTGTCTTTGCCAGCGTGGCCTGGTTGCACGGCCGCTCGCCGCTGACCCTGGTTACTCCAGATAAAAAGATCAATTGGCGCAAATTATTCGCCTCGGCGGCGATCTGGTTTGTTCTAAGCGGGCTTTCCGATGTTGTCCTTTATCTGCTGCACCCAGAAAATTACTCCTGGTCATTCAACGCTGGAAAAATTCTCCCTTATTTTTTGCTGACGCTCATTCTCATTCCGATCCAGACCTCAACCGAAGAGCTTGTCTTTCGCGGATATCTGGCGCAATGGATCGGCCGCTATACGCGCGGGATTGCGCTGCCATTAATCATCCCGGCCTTGATCTTTATGCTGCTGCATGGCGCAAATCCGGAAGTCCTGGCGTACGGAGCCTGGTATACCCTGCCATTTTATTTTGGCATTGGGCTGCTGCTGGGGTGGATAACCTTGAAAAGCGGCAGCCTGGAACTGGCGCTGGGTGTGCATATGGCCAACAATTTCTATTCCTCTATCATGGTTACTTTCCCTGATTCTTCGCTGCCTTCGCCGGCTTTCTTCACCGTGGCCCAATATGATGCTCTGGCCGGGTTAATTTGTTTTGTGGGTATGGCCTTGGTTTACCTGGTGATATTCTACTGGCGGCTGCCAAAATGGAAGGTCGGCCTGAGCGGGATAACCGCGGCGGCCGTCCTGGTGTTGGCCCTGGCAGCGCCGCAGCCTGTCTCCGCGGAGAGCGGCTATCAGGTGCAGGATTGGAATGCCCAAATTACGGTCCAGCCAGATGGCAGTTTGCTGATCCATGAAATTGTGCAGTACAGCGGAGTCAGTACGGATACGCGCTATGCTGCCAGAGAATTATCGCTGGTAACGGCTGACAGCATTCAAATTATTTCCGTCGGTCTGAATGGCGCCGAACTGCAAACCGGCAGCCAGTCTGGCCAGGTCGATTTGGAAAACACCGGCGGGGCGGTGCAAGTAACCTGGAATTTTGATCAGGCGCCGGGCGAAACTTTTGAGTTGGACCTGACCTACCTGGTCAACGGCGCGCTGCGGCAGAACGCCGGCGGCGATTTGCTGGAATGGACCGTTATCCCGGCCGACCATGAATACAATATTGCGCATGCCCAGGTGCAGTTGATCTCGCCGGACGGGATTGCTCCGCTGAATACCCCCGTGTTGGTGGGGGCGTTGAATGAGGTCAGTGAAACAGCGGACGGAGTTCTGTTTGACCTCAGTACCGTGCCTGCCAACCAGGATCTGGTGCTTAAAGCCACGTATCCGGCTGGCAGCCTGGTGCAGGCTGCCCCGCAATGGCAGCTTGCCCAGCGGCAGCGCAGCCAGGCGCTGTTAGATGCGCTCCCATTCGGCGGCGCGGCATTGGCTGCAATTGTCATTCTGACTGTGGCCGGCTTGGAATGGCTGCGGCGCAAGCCGGCGGCGCAGTCGATTACACCCGATGATGGCGCTGCGCCAGAATTGTCTGTTGCATTAGGCGCCTGTCTGGCGGATGGCGCGCGGTTTACCGTGGATCACTGGTATGCCGGCCTGGTCGCCACGGCTCAACGCGGCGCGGTGATTTTCAAAGAACGTGCGATTAAAGGCTATTTCGGCGGGCGAGATTATGAATTATTGCCTGGCCCCGACTTCAGTCCGGCGGATCCTGTTGAAGCAGGCATTCTGGCAGCGACGCTGCCGGAAAGATATTCCAAATCGAAAGATAACGTTCTTTATCAGCCGGTGCGCGTCCTCAATGACCGGACTGCCCAGGCGGCCGAGCTTGCCAGAGCTCAATTGGTCAAACTCGGCTGTGTTGACCTGGACCGGATGCAAATTCGTACGCGGCTTGGCCAGGTCAGCGGCGGCCTGACGATTTTTGGGCTGGTATTAGCCGGCATTGGCACTTTGTTTGTTAGCACCGGCGGCGAAGGCCTGATGGTTATGGCGGTTTTATGGATTGGGGTTGGGTTTGGAGCAGTGATCGCCGGAATATTGTCCGGTATGTACGCCGGCGGCTGGGACGTGCTGACCCCTAAAGGCAGGCAATTGCGGACCGTCTGGCAGGCGGAACGATCGCGAATCCGCAACTTAATTGATTCACGCCAGCCTTTAGATGCGGAAACCATGCTGGCCGAATTGCCCCTGACAATCGCCTTTGGCATGGGCGCAAATTGGGCTAAAGTATACAGTGACCTGAATATTCCGGTCAGCGCAGCCTGGGTCATCGCTGAAAACGGTCAGCCGGGCAGTGTGCTTTCTCTGGCGGCCGTGATTACCGCAAGCGCGGCTATGGTTCCCGGCAGCAATGTTGAGAACGGCCGCAGTCTGTTGAACCTTGATTTGTTTCGTAAGGAATCGTGACTTTCGAACGGCGCAGTTTGCTGTCAGGTTGTTAATTTTGAAAGGCGGCAAATGCGAGATACCCAAACGGTATAATAGGGGAGCGTATCGTTGTGTTTGGTGAGGTTCAATTTTGACGGAACCGGCATCCCCAAAAGGATAACTGCTGATGACAATCCATTGGTACGCAATCAACAGCCATACAAATAAAGAAGATATTCTTACGCATCACCTTGAGACGATGGGGTACGAAGTCTATTTTCCTCAGATGCGGGTTAAGCCAGTCAATCCGCGCGCAAGAAAAATTGTGCCGTATTTCCCAGGGTATCTTTTTGTGCGGGCGGATATTAAGCAAACCGGGCTGTCTGTTTTTCAATGGATGCCGCATGCAAAAGGGCTGGTGGTCTTTGGCGAGGAACCCTCGATCGTATCCGAGAACTTGATCCAGACTTTGCAGACCAAATTGGAACTGCTCAACACTGAGAACGAGAAGCAAAAAAGCCCGTACAAGCCCGGAGATTTGCTGATGATTGATCAGGGCCCCTTTAAGGGGTATGAGGCGATCTTCAATGAGCAAATTTCAGGCAAAGATCGGGTGCGAGTGCTATTGAAAATGCTCAGCAACCAGAGCATTCCGTTGGAACTCAATCTATCCAGTGTACGGAAGAAAACCGAGTAGCCGTACACCCAGGCAGATCGGTTTGATTTATGACAATTTCTCCTTCGGACAAACAGAATAATCCAGAAACAGTGGCCCTGCCGGCCGCAGCGCCGCATAAAATTCAAATCGACCGGCGTACGCTGGCTACGGGGGTGATGGGCATTCTGGTCGCGGGGGGATACGCGTTATTGGTAACCGGTCTGTCGCTGACCATCCATCGCTCTTTATTTATCGAGAATCCATTTCTGATCGCCGCAGTTTTCTTTTTACTGGCATTGGCTTTGTTCCCGTTGCGCAATGCGCTTGAAACACGGATTAACCGGTTGCTATTTCGCGGAAAAGTGGCCCATCAAGAGGCTCTTACCCAGGTCAATACCGCGCTGGCAACTCAATTTGATCTGAACACAATTATCACCATTCTGCGTGAGAATATTGCGAATACACTGCAGCCGGATGGCCTGCATATTTTTCTGTTCCAGGCGCGCAGCGCGCAATTTCAAGCCTGTGCGGACCAAACCCAGCAGCCGACCAGCCAGCTGATTTTTGCGCCTGGCGGACCTTTGCCGCAAATCCTATTCCAGCATTCCCAGGGTTTTGTTTATGATCCGGCGCATGCTCAGCGCAATTTAGGAGCGGATGAGGCTCGGGTCCGTCTGCTCGGCGCGCAAATCTATATGCCAATCCGCGGCCGGCAGGGTCTGCTGGGTTGGTTGGCGTTAGGCCGCCGCAGCGATGGCGCGCCATATTTAAAGGACGATCTGGCGTATTTGAAAGGTCTGGCTGACCTGGCTTCTTTAGCCATTGAACGGGTGCAGATGGTGCACGAAATGGAGCAGCAAGTTCAGGAGATGAATGTCCTGACCCGGGTGGCACAGGGCGTTAATATCACTATTGCGCTGGATGATTTGTATGAGCTGATTTATGCCCAGACCACCCAGATTATCGCCGCGGATGAGTTCCGAATATTCTTAGGCAGCGGTGATGGCGCTTATTTGCAGCAGGTCTTTTTCAGCCGCGGCAGCGAGCGAATCAGCGCGGAGGAAAATCAAGGGCCGATCGCAGCGGAATCACTGGAAATGGAAGTTTTCCGCAGTGCTCACTCTTTCGTTTGCGCGGATTACCAGTTGGAATGCCGCGAACGCAACGCCGAGCCATTTGCGGCCGAAGCGCTGGCCTGGATGGCTGCACCGCTGAACGCCGGCGCGAACCCGGTTGGCTTAATCACGCTTGCGCGCAATGAACCGGCTGCGCGCTACTCAGCGGATCAACTGGCCACGCTGCAGGCGATTGCGGACCAGACCGCCGGGGCAATTGTCAAGGCGCGTTTGCTGCAGGAAACAGAAAATCGCGCTCACCAACTGCGCGTCCTTAACGAAGTTACCCGTCAACTGACAGCGACTTTTGATCAGGATCTCTTGCTGAACAATATTCTCTCCGCGGCGGTGGAAATTCTGAAATGTGAGGCGGGCAGCCTGCTGATGCTGGATGCGACCAGCGGCGAACTGGTTTTCCAGGTTACTATTGGCCCAGTGGCAAATTCACTGAAAGGCTCCCGGATGCCGGCGGATGCCGGAGTGGTTGGCCGCGCCATGCAGACCCGTCAGGCGGTGCTGGTCAATGATGTGCGCGCCAGTAAGGATTGGTTCGCGGTCACCGATCAGGAAACCGGTTTCATGACGCGGTCACTGATGGTGACGCCCCTGATTATTAAAAACGAACCAATCGGCGCGATTGAAGTCGTTAACCGCCGGGATGGCGCCTGGTTTGCGCCGGGTGATGAAGAATTATTAAGCGCCTTCGCGGCTCAGGCCGGGGTGGCTATTGAAAATGCGCGCCTGTATACCATGACGGACAAAGCGCTGAATGAACGGGTCGAAGAGCTTTCGACCATGCAGCGCATTGACCGGGATCTGAACAGCGGCCTGGACGCTGAGCGCGTGATGCGTCTGACGCTGGATTGGGCTTTACGGCGCACCGGCGCAGACGCCGGATTAATTGCCGTAGCGGATGAAGACGGGCTGCGAGTGGTCGCGACGCATGGGTATGCGGACGGTCAATTGGCTTTGCAGGAAGGTCTGCTGCCCGAAGCGGAGTGGAAACCGTACATCGGCGAAAGCGAAGTTAAAATTGAGCATTCGGCGGAAGGCTGGCTGAATGAGGTGCAAAGCCGTACTTTTGTGCCGATCCGCCGTGAGAAAGTTCTATTGGGCCTGTTGGTGCTGGAAAGTCAGCGCGTGGATTGGGGCGAAAAAAGCCTGGTGGAATTTTTGGAGCGTCTTGGCGATCACGCGGCAGTCGCGCTGGCTAACGCGCAGTTATATAAAGATATTCAGGCGGCTAACCTGGCGAAAAGTGAATTTGTTTCCTTTGTGGCGCACGAACTGAAAAATCCGATGACCTCGATCAAAGGCTACACGGATTTACTGGCCGCCAAGGCGGTTGGACCGATTAATGACGCTCAGGCAAATTTTCTGGCTGTGATCCGTTCGAATACCGACCGGATGAATTCGCTGGTATCGGATTTGAACGATTTATCCAAAATTGAGGCTGGCCGGATGCGTCTGGACTATGCCCGCCTGTCGCTGAATGAGCTGGTCGCAGAAGTGGACCGCTCGGCGCGCAAGCAGATTGAGGAAAAGCAGCAGTCCTTTAACGTGGATATCCCGGCTGACTGCTGGAATATTTGGGCGGATCGCACGCGCCTGACTCAAATTCTGGTTAATTTGGTCAGCAACGCAACCAAATATACAGAACCGGGCGGGACTATTTTTCTTGGCGCGAATAACACGATTGAAGACGGCGCCGGGGCTGCTCCGCTGCGCATGGTCCATGTATGGGTGCAGGATACTGGGATTGGAATTTCACCGGAAGACCAGCAGAAGGTTTTTCAAAAATTCTTCCGTGCTGAAGACCCGAAAACACGCGAAACGCCCGGCACCGGGCTTGGTTTGAACATTACGCGCAGCCTGGTGGAGATGCAGGGCGGGCGGATCTGGTTTGAATCCGTTTTTCGACAGGGGACTACGTTCCACGTCTTGATGCCGGTAGCAGAAGACTGAATCCCGGCCGCGCATTGCTGCAATCTGCGCAGGGGGCTTTAGATTTGGCTTTCACGGCCGACAATGAAGGTGAAAGCCAAAGGCGTTTTTGTTTCCATTGGGCGGAGCGGATTGCAGCTGTACCCGGCTATTGCCGTTATTGGCTTTCAGGTACAATGTAGTTGTCAGCAAATAGACGCTGCGGCATTCAGGGAACCGATTTGCCAGGATAAGCGTCTATAGCAAAGAAACGGTGCGTTTATTGCACGCTATCTGTTGAACATTTTTTATCGGGTGATTGTCTGGATAAGCCCTGGTTGCTATACTGGAATCACCACGCTTTCTTCTCTATAGGAGGGTCTATTACCATGTCAGAAATTGCATTTGACCACCGCTCGAAGCAATTTTATCGGGCACTGTTGGCTGTGGTGGTTATGGTCGTCATGGTGTTTTCTCTACCTGCTGCGGTAAACGCGTACTCTGGCTACCCCCAAACGAGTATCGTTTCGGTATCTAAAGATACTTCCGTAACGGTAAAGATCACCAATCTGCCTCCCAGCCAAAATTTCGTCGTCCGGATGAATAAATTCGGTACGCTGGGCGTGGGCGGTCCGATTGTCGCCAACTTTGACAGCGGCAGCGGCGGCGAAAAGACCGGTACGTACACCATTCCGGACTTTTTGAAAGGCGAAAAGCTGATTGCGATTCGCTTTGAAGGTTCCGGCGGCCCATATGCCTACGATTGGTTCACCAATGATCCTGCTGGCGCAACCCCGGCGGCAACTGCTACACCGAAACCCGGTACCACCGCCACGGTTACCAAAACACCGGCTAACATTCCCACCATGTCGATTGTCTCGGTGGTAAAAGGGGAGAAGGTCACCATCAAGACCAATAACTTCCCCAAGAACCAGACCTTCACAGTACGCATGGGCGAATACGGCACCCTGGGAGTCAATGGCATTGCGGTAGCCACCACTGATTCTGGGGCAGGCGGGTCCTTCGAGGCCACCTATTCCATTCCGGATGCACTCAAGAGCAAAGATAAGATCGCCATCCGCATGGAAAGCCCGGCCGGATACTTTGCCTATGACTGGTTTAACAATGTCAGCGGAACCGTGCCGACCAGCGCTGCCACTGTGACCAAAACGTCTACGCCTTCTGGAACAACCACCCCTTACCCCACGCATGTCTATCCGACTTTCAGCATCACCGCGGTTATTAAAGATGGTAAGGTGACAGTTAAGACTGCTAATTTGCCGAAAAACCAGACCTTTACCGTGCGCATGGGCGCCTATGGTACGCTGGCGATTGGCGGTACAGTGGTTGGCACGACCGATTCAGGCGAGGGCGGCACCAAAGAATTCACCTATGACATCCCGTCTGGGTTGAAGGGCAGCCAGCGCATTGCCATTCGTATGGACAGCGCTTCAGGCCCGTATGCCTATAACTGGTTCTGGAACAGTACTTATCCCTAAACCAGGTGTGAATTAACAAATTACGCCAAAACCCTGCCGGTTTATTCACGGCAGGGTTTTTATAATATGGGTTGGTTTGCGCAAGCGGAAGGAAACGCTTTTATCCGGTGGTTGTTATAGCTGCTGCGCCCCTTTCAGCGGACTTTTCTGGCGGTAATGTACCAGTTATGCGGCATATTTGCCATCTTGACCGGAATGACCGGGAGCGTCCAGCGTCCATAATTCGCATCCTCTGCGCCGGGTTGAGTCAACTGCGCCTGCCAGCCTAAAGCGGATAAAACGGCCTCCGGGTCATCCAGAGAACCGACCCAGGGCGCGCCTTGCTGAGCCTGCATTTCCACCCAGGCTTTGGTAATGGGTGAGGAGAACGTGGCGCTGTTGACGATATCAAATCCCAGCCGGCTGCCGGTTGCGGAAAGCTCTGAGATGGTCTGCAATACTTTTTGAATCGCTTCATCCGGAAGATAATACAGAAACCCTTCCAGCAGCCAGCCGCTGGGCTGGCGCGGGTCAAATCCGCTGGATACCAGCGCCGTCTGCCAGGGTTGGGTCAGGTCAGCCGCCAGGCTGATGCGGGTGCAGGCCGGTTTGGCTTTGGCCGCTGCTAAAACCTGATCTTTGTAAGCGGTAACTGCGGGCTGGTCGATCTCGAAGATGTGCGTGGCAGCCGGCCAGTCCAGCCGGTACGCGCGCGTATCCAACCCAGCGGCCAAAATCACAAATTGCCGGATTCCATCCGCTGCGGCAATCCTGGATAAGAATTCGTCAAAGTAACGTGTGCGGATCACCATTGGCGCGGTATTGAATGCGCTTGCGGATTGCTGTTCCAGCCATTCGGGGCCATCTGAACCGGCCAATGCTGTCGCCCAGGGGTCGGAAAACAACCGGTCAGCCCGGTTTGACTCCAGCGCACGCGCAATCGCCGTCCAGCGCGCTGTGGCGCCCAACAAAGGATTAGATTTGATATCAGTCATAAGATTACTCCTGGAAAATTCGAAAGACGATTCCAGTATAGTCAAATCCTAATTTCAGGAGTCTCTCAGGCTGACTAGAAATTTATTTGTCTGGCAAAACTTAAAAGAGAGAAAACCTATCAGCGCTTCGGACCAGATAGGCGCGTTTATACCCGCTATGAACGCAAAATGGCATCTGCCATGCGGACGGCGCGTACCACGGCCTCAACATCATGCACGCGCAGGATGTCGGCTCCGCGTTCAATGCCCATCACGCAGGCGGCTATTGTACCTTCCACGCGCTGATCGGGCGGCAGATTGAGGGTGTAACCGATAAAAGACTTACGCGAAGGCCCCAACAGCAGTGGGTAGCCCATTGTCTTAATTTCATCCAACCGGCGGATGATTTCCAGATTCTGCGGCACTGTTTTGCCGAACCCGATACCCGGATCGATGATGATATTTTCAGGCAGTACACCGGCAGCCAGCGCCAACTCAACACTGACGGATAAATCTTTGCGAATGTCTGCGATCAGGTCCTGATAAACTACATTTTCGTACCGGCCGCCCAGTTTCTCTTGAAGCCGTACATCGGTGGGCTTAGAGCGATTGTGCATCAAAATCAACGGGGCCTGGCTGGCCGCCGCCACGCGGCCGAGATCTGCATCGGCCATCAGCCCCCAGACATCGTTAATCCAATCTGCGCCGGCCGCCAGAGCGGCTGCGGCGACTTCGGCTTTATAAGTATCCACCGAAATAATGGCGTCCAGTTGCGCCTCTTTAAGCGTTTGGATGACCGGCACCACTCGCTCGATTTCTTCTTGTGCGGAGACTGTTTCCGCGCCCGGACGGGTGCTTTCCCCGCCGATATCAAGAATATCAGCGCCGGCCGCCAGAAAGCGGCGCGCCTGGGAAAGCGCCAGGCAGGTGACGTCGTACTCCTTGAGCAGGCCGTCCCCAGAAAAACTATCTGGGGTTACGTTGATGATGCCCATCACATAAGCACGCTGTCCGAAATTCAAACGAGCTGGACCGGTCATTGGTTTGCCTTTCTTGCGAACCAGCGTTAATCTGCGCTCGCGAGGATCGTATGGCAATCGCAGGATTGCTGTACCGGCTGGATACCGGATAAATCGCATTGCGCCAGCATGTCGCGGACACGTTCACCGCTGCGTGGATTGGTAAAATCCGGAATTAAATCTGCCAGCGGTTTCAGCACGAAGGCGCGTCCGGCCAGGCGCGGATGGGGAATTTGCAGGTCTTCTTCCTCGATCAGCTGGTCGCCATAAAAAATGATGTCAAGATCGAGTGTGCGCGGACCGTTGCGGATGGTCGGTTTTCGTCCGGCTTCTTTTTCCAGCCTCTTTAAGTATACAAGCAAATCATGCGGTTTTAGAAGTGTATCTGCTTCGACCACCAGGTTGAGAAAAGCGGGTTGATCTAATACACCCCAGGGAGCAGTTTCGTAAATTGGCGAAATGCGCAAAGTCTGAATTTGCGGGGCGAAAGAGTCAATAGCACGGCACAGATTGCCGAGACGATCGTCTAGGTTAGCGCCCAGCGCAAGGTAAATGCGCTGGGCTTTGGTGGCAAAATTCATCAATGGACGACCGTAAACCTTATTCGCTGCGCAGAGCGTTCAGCAAGTCGGCCAGCAAGCCAAATGCGGTGGTGTCCGGGCCGGGATTGCTTTCCAGTACGCCTAAACCGGGCAAGACGTCCAGTTTGAATTGAATAAACGAAGAGGTGCCATCCACACTGTACATCGGTGAGGCGGCGGAAACACGCTCTGGTTTTACGCTGGCTTCCAGCAGGCGTTCGCCATCGCGGCGGGCGGTGCAAACCAATTTCCAGCGTTCCCCGGCCGCCTGGGCCTCGGCGATCATCGCGGGGGTGATCGCGCTGATGCCGGTGCGGTCAACGTTCTGCGGTTTAAGCGGAATGCCCATCAAGACGGTAACCAGAGCGGCGACCTTGATGGCGGCGTCCCAGCCCTCGATATCGCCGGATGGATCTGTTTCCGCGATGCCGATTTGCTGAGCCATGGCGACCGCTTCATCAAAACCTTTGCCCTCAGCAATCAGCCCCAAAATGTAATTGGTGCAGGAATTGAGGATGCCTTTGAAACCAAGCAAATCGACGCACGGCAGTGGTTCGCGGAACAGCGAAAAGATCGGCGCTCCGTCCATCACGGACGATTCGAAATAAAATTTCTTGCCGCGGGTGGCTGCCAGGTCGGTTAATTCGCGATATCCATGAACAACCGGGCCTTTATTGGCTGTGACGGCATGCATGCCTTTGTTCAAGGCCGTCTTGATATGGTCAATCGCCGGCTGTCCGGTCAGGTGGTTGACGGGGGAAGTTTCGATCAGCGCCTGAGCGGAACAGGCGGCGATAAACTCAAGTGTGTTCTTGGGCGCCGGCATTTCTGAAAGAATATCAAGCGATTGACCGCGCGCCATCAATTCCAAAGCCCGGGTCAGGTTAATGCCGCCGGAATTGATCGCTGCGCCATGCCGTCCGGTGGAAATACCGGTAACCATGAATTGCAGTCCATAACGCTGTGCCAGGTCTGCTTCTTTGGTCAAGATCAAACGGGCAAAAGCCTGCCCAACGTTACCGAACCCCACCAGGGCAAGAGAAACTTGTTTCATTGCAAATACCTCAACAATCTTCTGACGTAGGAAATAAGTTTGCTCTAATTATACCGGGGGCCAGGGATATGGGCGGCGATCTTTGGCCGGAAGCGGGAAAATTGGTCTCTCTAAAAGTACACGAGCACGCTGTTTCATTGAATCAACTTCGGATTGGCTTAATAGCCGGATTAACAGACGGTTTAATAACCTTTCCGGGTCATCCAGTTCGCTGAGGAACAACTGAATATGCTCTAAAAGCGACGCTGGAATCGGCTCGCCGGCAAAATCCCAAATGACCGTGCGCAGTTTCTCTTCGCTGTGAAAGCAAAGGCCGTGATCAATCAGCCAGAGATGCTGATTTTCATCGCGGAGAATATGTCCGCCTTTGCGATCGGCATTGTTGACCAGCAAATCAAAAACCACCACCGGCCGCAGGCGATTTAATTCTTCGGAGCTGAATTTAAAATAATGGTAATCCGCTTCGTGCTGAATGTAGAACTGCACCGAACCCGCGCCGAGCGGGCCGCTGCGCCGGTAAACCGTCGGCGGAACCAGATCCCATTTCAGCGCTTCACTGACTAAAAATGCGGCGGATTCTCTGCGCGCCAGGGTACCGCGCGGAAAATCCCATAAGGGCCTTTCACCGCGGTCTGGCTTATAAATAATGGGGAGGCTGAGCTCCCCATAATGCAATTGCGATAAAAACGTGTAATTCGAGCCCTGCAAAGGCTGGCCCTGTACAGTGATTTCACCGTGCAGCAGGGCACGAACAATGGTTTTC
The DNA here is from genome assembly GCA_036822575.1 of Bellilinea sp. Taxonomy (GTDB): domain Bacteria; phylum Chloroflexota; class Anaerolineae; order Anaerolineales; family Anaerolineaceae; genus Bellilinea. The sequence continues at coordinate 74,571 of DAISHK010000001.1, forward strand.
TTGTGCATTAAGCCGGGCATGGATGCGGCAGTTAATGTTTGTGCCCGTTTTTCTTCGGGCAGAAATGTCCTTCCGGATCCATTGGTTCGCCGCATTGCGGGCAAATCGGCCGGCCGTGAGCCACCACTTCCAGGCCCCAGGTGATCATCGCCAGCAGTTGTGAGCGAGTCATCCAAAAGCGCGCCAGCCGGGCGTCGTCTGCTTCCATACCGTCTGCCAGAATTTCATTGACGATCAGCCCGGCTTGATCGCGGTCAACATCAAATGCCAGGCTGATTTCCCCAGCGCGGAAGATTGGATCAACCGGCGCTTCAATGTGCATCTGCGTTTCATCGTATTCGCTGGAAGGGTTAGGCAGCTCGGGGTAGCGTTCGCGGATTTCCTGCAAAAACTGTTCGATTCCCATCGCCAGAGATTGCACCTGTATTTTTTCAATCAATATGGTGACCTGATTGAAGTCCTGATGGGCTTGAAGATAAAAAACCCGTTGACCGGGTTTGCCGATTGCATCGATTGTGATTTGTGAAACGGGATCCAGCTCTACTTCAACGCGCGCCATAAACGACAGCCTCCTCTGGAAAAATGTCTGTATGCCAGTGTGCGGCCGATTGATCACCGTGCGAGCACTGGTACAGGTAAACCATACGGTTGGTCTTTCAGGCGGAGCACTTCTCACCGCTGCTCGATCGAATTACTTTTTGCTGAGATTCGATAATATCAACCTGATTTCGCAACTTACAGGTAGTATACCAGAAAGGCCCAATTTAGATTTTCGTCAAGACAGCGGATCTTTGTAAAATAGGGCGGTGGATTTTGTGAAAGTCAATTTTGCGGGGCGTTGGCGGACACAGAAATAGAAAAATCGGCTTGCCAACTGACTGCTTGAATACGCCCCGGCGGCGCTTGAAATATCCCCAGCAAGGGCCGCAAAGCCTGCGGATCACCAGAGGTGAAATACGTGGTGCTGCCGCCCTGACGCGGCTGCAAGCTGATCTGCCCGGCCAGGCGTTCAGTTTGCCGGGCAACGGCGGGCGCCGGGTCGATAACCCGGACCTGCGGCCCGCAAATGGATTGGATTTGGGGAATGACCAGTGGGTAGTGGGTGCAGCCCAGCACAACGGTATCGATGCCGGCTTGCAGCATCGGCTGGAGCGCCTGGTTTAGTATCTGGCGGGTTTCCGGGCCATCCAGCCGGCCGGCTTCAATTTCCTGAACTAAACCGGTGCAGGTATCCTGGTAGATTTCCACACCTTGAGCAAACCGCTCGACTACGGAGGCGTAAAGCGCGCCCTGGAAGGTAGCTGGTGTGGCCAGCACTCCGACCTTGGCTGTTTGGGTTTGCTCGGCTGCCGGTTTTACTGCCGGCTCCATGCCGACAAAAGGCATATCCGCAAACGCCAGGCGCAAATCAATCAGTGCTGCGGCTGAAGCTGTATTGCAGGCAACCACAATCAACCGAGCGCCTTGTTGAATCAGAAATTGACTGATAGCAAAGGAGAACCGGCGGACTTCGCTCATCGGGCGTGGTCCATATGGGACGTGCCCCTGGTCGCCGAAATAGAGCACGTCCTGAGCCGGCATTAAAGTTCGGATAGCCCGCAGCACCGAAAGGCCGCCGATACCCGAATCAAAGACGCCAATCGCTCCCTGGCTCATTTTATTCTGCGGCTGCCTGGATAAAGGTGGTGAAGATGGCCTGGTTGGCCGGCGATTCTTTTAAACATTCGGGGTGCCATTGCACGCCCATACCAAAGCGGCTGGCCGGTAATTCAACTGCTTCAATCAGTCCATCTGGTGCGGTAGCGGCAATGACCAGCCCGGGCGCCAGACGTTCGATGCCCTGGTGGTGCAGGCTGTTGACTTCCAGCTCGGTGCCTTGAATAATGGCCGCCAGGCGAGAATCCGCGGTCACGCTGACTTTATGCGCGCCATAATTGCGCGGGAAATTCGGGTAATAATCGTGACGAATCGCGTTCTCTTTTTGGGCGGCGATATCGGTATATAAAGAGCCGCCAAAGGCTACATTAATCACCTGCACACCCCGGCAAATTCCCAGAAACGGTTTGTCGTTGGCGGCCAGCATTTTTACCAGGCTGATCTCCAACTCGTCGCGGTCGGGTTCAACGCCGCCGATGCGCGGGTGCGGACGGCCGTTAAACCGGCTGATCTCTACATCTCCGCCGCCGATCAGGATAAAACCGTCCAGCTTTTCAGCCAGGTCGGGCAAATCGCCGGTCGGAAAGCCGGTTGGAATCAGCAGCGGCGCGCCGCCGGCGCGCAGTACCGCCTGGACGTAGTCTTCGCTGATGGTATGCAGCCGCGTCTGGCGGCTGCTTAATTCACGGTCTGTGGTCAATCCAATTAATGGTCGTTTCATCGTGATATGCTCGTTTGTGTTTTTTTTTGTTTGATTCTAACAGCTTTGGTCACCAGATAACCGGAGAATTTTGTAATTTCAGCGCTCCTGCCGATTGTATCACCAGGCCGGCCGCGTGTTTAAGGAATAGCAAAAAAGGTGCAGCCAAAAATGGCTGCACCTGAATTTGACGCTGATGCGCGCTGATTAATTGAACTTCTGTTTGAGGCGAGCGCGTTTACCCGTGCGTTCGCGCAAGAAGAACAAGCGAGAGCGGCGAACCTGGTTGTGCCGTTCAACAACAACTTTTGCCAGGCGCGGTGAGCGCAGCAAGAAGGTGCGTTCAACACCTACGCCATTGCTGGCCACGCGGCGGACGGTAAAAGTGGAGTTGTTGCCGTTGTTGTGCATATACAGAACGGTGCCCTTGAACTCCTGAATACGTTCGCGGTTGCCTTCTTTAATTTTTACATGCACAGATACTGTATCCCCAGTGAAAAGTTCGGGAATAGCGGGGTTAACCGGTGCCTCTACGGACTTGAGCAGATCTTCCATGGTACAAATCCTTCCAAAAGTGTCGTTAAAAAAGAGCCAGAGGCTCTTCCGAAATTTCAGCGCGAGGTCAGATTATACCACGATCTTTTCAATGCAGCAATGGAATTCTAAACAGGTACAATCTTCATGCGCTCTGCGCGCGATTAAGGTTTGTAAATTATAGCCGTTTACTGGCAAGCCGCAAGGGCAAATGACAGTTTTTGTTTCAGGAGGCTTGACGCTGTGAGGCAATCGATTACAATTAGTGAGCGTGGGGCGGTGGCGGAATTGGCAGACGCAGCGGACTTAAAATCCGCCGGTAGAGATACCTTGTGGGTTCAAGTCCCACCCGCCCTACTGAGCAGAACTCCTTCAAACGAAGGAGTTTTTGTTTATTATCCAGGGGGCGTTTCATTCTTGTTTGATCGACCATTTCCACTGTTGGCATGAATCCTGATATGATAGAGTAGGCAGCAATTGGGGCGGCAAGATGACCGTTGCTGCAAAAGCGTCCCATTATTTTTTCCAGCGGCTGATTTTTCAATGCAGCCATTTTACGATGCCGTCAGGAGGCAAAATGGTTCCTTCAAAAAGTGTTGCTTCACCTGTTCCTTTTCAACCGATCCCGTTGAATCGGCTGTCACCGGTGCCGTCCGATATCGAGATTGCCCAGGCGGCCGAATTGAAACTGATTAGCCTGGTTGCTCAAGAATTAGGCCTGGAAACCGATGAGATCGAATTTTACGGCCCCTATAAGGCGAAAGTAAAACTAGAGATCCTCGAACGGTTAAAGGACGTGCCAAATGGCAAATATGTGGATGTGACCGCGATTACCCCTACACCGCTCGGCGAAGGGAAGACCACCACCACGGTTGGTTTAAGCCAGGCGCTAGGCGCTCATTTAGGCAAACGCGTGATGACCTGCATCCGGCAGCCCAGCCAGGGACCTACCTTTGGCATCAAAGGCGGGGCGGCCGGCGGCGGATACAGCCAGGTCGTTCCGATGGAAGATTTCAATCTGCATCTGACCGGCGACATTCATGCCATTACGGCGGCCAATAACCTGCTGGCAGCGGCTATTGATGTCCGTATGCTCCATGAAGCCGAGGCTACGGATGAGCAGCTTTTCGAGCGCCTTTTCCCGAAGGATAAAAAAGGAAAAAGGCATTTCACCAGCAATATGGTCGCGCGCAAAGCCAAACTAGGAATCACCTGTGCAGACCCAGAGGAGATGAGCGCTGAAGAGCGCAGCCGTTTCTGCCGGCTGGATATTGATGCGGAGACGATCACCTGGCGGCGCGTGATGGACACATCCGACCGGTTCCTGCGGGAAATCACCGTCGGCCAGGGCCCTAACGAAAAGGGGCGCGAACGCCGCACTGGTTTCGATATTACGGTTGCCAGTGAAATTATGGCCATTTTGGCGCTGACCACCAGCCTGGCTGACATGCGCCGTCGTTTTGGCGAGATTGTCATCGGCCTCAATCAACGCGGTGAGGCGATCAACGTGGATGATTTGGGTGTAGCCGGAGCCATGACGGTCTTAATGCGCGATGCGATTAAACCGACTCTGATGCAGACGCTTGAAGGCACGCCTGTATTTGTCCATGCCGGACCTTTTGCCAATATCGCGCATGGCAACAGTTCAATTCTGGCTGATAAAATCGGGTTGAAGCTGGCTGATTATGTGATTACCGAATCGGGCTTTGGTTCGGATATGGGCATGGAAAAGTTCTTCGATATCAAGTGCCGCTATTCCGGTCTGAAACCCGATGTGGTGGTTTTGGTGGCCACGGTGCGCGCTTTGAAAATGCATGGCGGCGGGCCGAAGGTGGTGGCTGGCAAGCCTCTGGATCAGGCTTATACCAATGAAAACCTGCCTTTACTGAAAGAGGGTCTGTCGAATTTACTGGCCCATATCAGTATTGCGCGCAAGTACGGCATTCCGGTGGTGGTGGCCGTCAATTCCTTCGCTACCGACACCGAAGCGGAATTGAACCTGGTGCGTGAAGCGGCGATTGAGCAGGGCGGGGCGTCTGCGGCAGTCGTTTCGCGGCATTGGGAGCTGGGCGGCGAAGGCGCGCGTGAATTAGCGGAAGCAGTCGTGGCTGCGGCGGAACAGCCGTCTGACTTCAAATTCCTCTATCCTTTGGAACGCAGCATCAAAGAAAAAATCGAAACGATCGCGCGCGAGGTATACGGGGCAGACGGGGTGGACTACTCGCCGGAAGCTGAAGAGCGAATTGCTGAATACACACGCCTGGGCTTCGATAAATTGCCGATCTGCATGGCTAAAACGCATTTGAGTCTCAGTCATGATGCGGCTTTGAAAGGCGTCCCCAAAGGCTTTCGCATTCCGGTACGGGATGTCCGTGCATCGGTCGGGGCAGGGTTCCTTTACCCGCTGCTGGGGACGATGACCACCATGCCCGGCCTGCCAACGCGCCCGGCCTTCTATGATATTGATATTGACCTGGAAACCGGCAAGGTAACCGGGCTGTTCTAGCATAACCGTTGTGACCATCAACAGGCTGACCGTTTTTTTGGTCAGCCTGTTTCTTTAATCCGCAAATGTCAAAGCCGCATCAGCCAGGCTGTCTTTGGAAGATGCTTGCGCGCGTGAATACGGCATTACTGCGCAGTACGTGCACTTATCTTTGACGTTTACTTGAGATTTTCTAACTTTTTGTATATAACTAAGTTGAGCTTGTACATGTTTAATGGTGACAATCTAGGTATAATGAGCGCCTTGACTATGGCAGCGGAGGATCAAATGGATACAAACGTCAAAGACGGCGGTTCGATCGATGTAGGCAATCGTTTGAAAGTGTTACGCGAGGAGCGGGGAATTTCCATGCGCAGTTTGGCGCGCAGCAGTTCGCTTTCGGCCAACGCCTTAAGCATGATCGAACGTGGGCTGACTTCTCCCTCGGTCAGCACATTGACGAAAATTGCCGCTGCGCTGGAAGTGCCGATCACAGCCTTCTTCCGGGTTATTCCAGAAAGAAAGCGGATCGTTCACAGCACCAAGGAGCTGCATAACCTCATCCCGTTTGAAGGGGTAATGTTTGAAGATCAGGGCGGCGAAGCTTTTTCGGGCCGGATGGAGTCGTTTAAAATCACCGTTTCGCCAAACGGCGGCAGCGGAACCCACCGCATGATGCACACTGGTTCGGAATTTGTCTATTGTCTCAATGGACAGGTAGAATTTGAAATTGAGGGCAAGTTTTATCTGCTTGAAGCTGGCGACAGCCTGTTTTTAGCGCCGAAATTGGTGCATCGCTGGAAAAATCCCACCGACCGGACTACAGAAATGATCATCGTGGTTTCCAGTTTCGAGGAAGGTGAATCACCTTTAGAGTTTCACCTGGCGCCATTTAATTCAGCCGCCGCCGGTTACAACGAGGACGATGAGGAATTTGAAGAGGATGAAGCTGCCGAGGCATAAACTCGGGGCACACGGGTATTAATCGAAGAAGTTATGTCGGCCTGAGAGGTGTGCCAGCGATCCACCAGTTCATCTACGGTGATTTCTTCGTTCCCTTGCTGTCCGATCAAGACCACTTCGCTGCCTTGCGCATAGGCATGCGGCAGGCGCAGCATGCACATGTCGTTGCAGACTCTGCCGACCACGGGAACGCGCTGACCACCGATCAGCACCTCATTACCAGGCAGTCGCCGGAAGCCGTCGCCATAGCCGGCCGGAATCACCCCGATCCACTCTGACCCGGCGGTATGGTAGCTGTGCCCATAGCCAATGCCTGCTCCGGCCGGCAGCTGCTTGCAGGAAGCTAACAGGGCTTTCCACCGGATAGCGCGCTGCAAACCGGCCGGCAGCGGCTCAAAATAAAAGGGTTTCATCCCCAGCAGAGCGGTGCCCACGCGCACCATGTTGAATCGCGCCTGCGGCAAACTGAATGCGCCTGCGGAATTAGCCATATGGATCCACTTGGGCTGGATGTGAAAGTCCGCCAGCCGCTGCCGCATATGATTGAATTCACGGATTTGCGCCGCGGTGACGGGATGGTCAGGTACCTCGTCGGCCATCGCCAGATGGCTGTAAACACCGTCCACTTGCAGCAGCGGGTGTTCCTGGATGAAACTCAGCGCTGGGTCCAGATCATCTGGCAGCAACCCCAACCGGCCAAAACCGCTGTCAAATTTCAAGTGAACCTTGACCGGGCGCTGCGCTGCGGCTGTGCGGGCTGCCAACTGCCTGGCATTCTCCAGGCTATGGATGGTCAATGTCACCTGCTCGGCGATGGCTGCGTCCGCTTCCGCATCGGTGGTCATGCCGAATACCAGCAGGGGGGCCGCAATGCCGGCCTGCCGCAAAACAGCCGCTTCGCCATAGCGCGCAACCGCCAGTTGCGCGGCGCCGGCGCGCAGTACAGTTTTGGCTACCTCGGCCGCACCAAATCCATAGGCATTGGCTTTCACGACCGCCATCAAAGCAGTCTGGCTGACGGATAAGACGGAATGGGTATTCTGGGCAATAGCCTCAAGGTCAATTTCGACCCAGGTCGGATAAGGCTGCATGGGCACATCCTGAAATGAAAAATGATGAAGAAAAGGGAAATTAAGCGAGAAAATATCTCCTGGCAATTGTACTGCAAGCGCAGCTGGTTGGCGGATCACGGCAATTTTTTACGATCTTTGCGCTTTGGTTTTATAATCGAAACACCCAGAAGACAATGGATCAAGGAGGCAGCATGGCAATTTTTGATTTTCCGCTGGAGCAGCTGCGGGAATACCGTCCCGAACGGGATGAACCGGCAGATTTTGACGCTTTCTGGCAAGAAACCTTGGCCGAAAGCCGTTCTTATCCATTAGATGCTGAGTTTTCCCCGGCTGATTTCGGCTTGAAAATGCTGGATTGTTATGATGTGACTTTCCGCGGATTTGACGGACAGCCGATCAAAGGCTGGTTCATCAAGCCGAGGCAAGCCGGCAGTTCAATTCCGGTGGTGGTGGAATTTATTGGCTACGGCGGCGGACGCGGGTTCCCGACCGATTGGCTCTTATGGCCTTCGGTTGGATATGCGATCTTCGTCATGGATACCCGCGGGCAGGGCAGTGAATGGCGGCGCGGCGATACGCCGGATGTCAATACCGCCGGCGCAGATCCGCATATTCCCGGCTTTGCCACTTTGGGAATTATGGACCCCAAGACCTATTATTACCGCCGGGTATATACCGATGCGGTGCGCGCATTAGAAGCCGCCCGAATTGCACCGGATGTGGACCCGCACCGTCTGGCGGTCACGGGAGGCAGCCAGGGCGGTGCCTTAACGCTGGCTGCAGCCGGTTTAGACCCGCAGGTGAACCTGTTTATGCCGGATGTACCTTTCTTGTGCCATTTCCGCCGGGCAGTGGATCTTACCGATGCCATGCCATACCGGGAGATTTCGAAATATTGCCAGACGCATCGCGACCGGGTTGAGCAGGTATTTCGCACCCTGTCGTACTTTGACGGGGTCAATCTGGCGGCCCGTGCGCAAGGGCGTGCGCTGTTTTCCGTCGGCCTGATGGATGAAGTCTGTCCTCCATCTACAGTATTTGCGGCGTATAATCACTTCGCGGGCGAGAAGGAAATTCGCGTTTACCCGTTCAATCATCACGATGGCGGCGGCCCTTACCAGGATCTTGAGAAGATTCGTCTCCTGCAAAACATCTGGTAATAGGTGGTTTACTGTCCGGTTTTTACCGGACATTCTTCCTGATTCGCTCAAATTCTATTGTGTTCAAGCTAATTTGAAGTAAGATTAATCGCGATGTCAAAAACTAAAGCCCTACCTGATCCATCCGCTGAGCAAACTGCTGAGCAAACGACGCCAGATGAGATGACCTTGTGGCAGCATATTGGGGAGCTGCGCACCCGTCTGTTTAAATGCCTTCTGGCGATGGTTGTGACGATCATCATCACCACCATTTTCGGGAAACAACTGATTGAGTTTTTAGCCTACCCGATCGGCGGCCTGGATAAACTGACAGCCATTGACGTAACCGAGAATATGGCCGTATTTATGCGCGTCTCGCTTTTAGGCGGCTTTATTCTGGCGCTTCCGGTGATTCTTTATGAAATCATCGCTTTTGTGGTTCCGGGGCTTACCGAAAAAGAACAGCGCGGATTGTTCACAGCAATTCCGGCGGCGGTTCTGCTCTTTTTGGGTGGTGTGGCTTTTGCTTTTTATGTGATGCTTCCGGCAGCTCTGCCGTTTTTGGTGGATTTCCTTGGTATTCAAACGACCCCGCGGCTTTCCAACTACATCTCTTTTGTTACCAGTATGTTGTTTTGGATTGGGCTCAGTTTTGAAACCCCCTTGCTGATTTTCATTCTGGCCAAGCTGCACGTTGTTACCGCCGAAGCATTGCTGAAACAATGGCGCATTGCCGTTGTTGTGATCGCTATCGTTGCCGCTGTTGTTACCCCTACAGCCGATCCGATTAATATGGGGCTATTGATGCTTCCCCTCACATTGTTGTACGGTTTGAGTATAATCCTGGCGAAGTTTGCTCAACGCGAGCCGAAGCAAGAAGCTCAAGAAGCCTGATTGCTCATTAGGAATACCTAGTTAAAGGAGAAATGTAAGATGCGTATCGCAGGTTTGGGTGGTTGGGAATGGATCATTGTATTGGTTATTGTGCTCCTGTTGTTCGGTGTGGGGCGTATTAATAAAATCTTCGGCGAACTGGGCAGTGGCATTCGCAGTTTCCGCGATGGTCTTTCTGGTCAGAAAGACGACGAAGATGAAAAAAGTGATGTAAAAGAAGAAAAGAAAGACGATAGCGAAACAAAATAAGCCTTAACGCGGGCTTATAGCTGGAGACTCGTGGGTCTTGTTGGCTGAGTGTCACAAATCCAGCAGCCAGATCCTTGAGCGTGCTACGAAGATTGCTCCTGAGACAAGGTCTCGCTTTCGTTTACTTACTGAATTTAAATCGAAAAGACATCCGCTATTTTGGCGGATGTCTTTTTAATCCAGAATCGGGGCTGTGATGATAACTTTAAATTCATGCAAAACAGCCGCCGATTATGGATAAGATGCAATTAGAACTGGTTTGTTTGTGCAAATAAAAAGCCACCTTGATCAGGTGGCTTTATTGATTAGGTATCTGATTGTGCAATTAATCGGCTGCTGAAGTTTTTTCTGGAGCGGCAGCCTCGGCAGGCGCTGCTTGTTCTGCGGCAACATCGTCTTGCACGACCTGTTCAGCAGGGGCTTCTTCGATTACCGAAACGGTTTCAGGTGCTGCCTGGCTGGTTTCGCTTACGCTGGCCTGAGCTTCCTGGTCTTCTGCGGCTTTGTCCTCGGCTGGTTCGGTTGCGGCAGCCTCGGCTTTGTCAGCTTCGGACTTTGCTTCATTTTCTTTCTTCGCGGCGGCTGGCTCAGATTTCTTAGGGGCCGTCATTTTATCCAGCGTGGCTTCGTCCATGCGGAAATTACGGATTTCCTGGCTGGTTTTGCGTAATTCTTTCAGGTCTTCGTCCAAACCTGCCTCGCGGACGATCCGCGTGGGGACTTCGCGCAATTCTCGCTGCGTATCCATCAAAGAAGCCCATAAGGGCGAATGAATGATTTTTCGGATGCCCTTTCCCAAGGTGGATGCGGTTTTAACCATCCCGTTTGGGCCGAGAATAATAATCGCGATCAGAAAGATGAAGACCAGCTCCCCAATTCCAACGCCAAAAATTTCCATAGTGAGTTATTTCTACACTTTCATTTGAGAAGTCGATGCAATGCAACGCATGCGAGGTATCCCCGAAGAGCGATCCGTTCACGGAATCGGGAATACCCTACATTATAACCGCTTGCCCCAAAAAATAAACTGATGATCGCCCCGACCGGGCTGTCAAGTGACCGCTTTCAGGTATGACAAAGCTCCCGAGTAGGTGTGCGGTGATTAATAAGATGGAATTTCGGCGGTGTAGATGCGGTTGCCGATGACCAGCACCAGGTTGCGCGCATCCGTAACGGTAAAAGCTGAGGCTGATCCGCTGGCAATATCCTGGCCGCCAGATTCAATTGGCCCGATTTTGCGCACAAAATTCATTCCCAGGCTGAATTGATATACAGCGCGTTCATCCGGCGCGAAGAAGTAAATTGAAGGCTCCGGCGGCTCGCTGGTTAATATCTGGGTGATTTTGGCATTCAGCCGGTCGAGTGTCTGGCTGGGCTGTCCGCTCTGATTGAAATAGAATGGGTATGGTGATTGGCAGTGGGTGTTGAGCGGGCTGATATTATTGTAGGTACATAAGGTCAGTTCACTGCTCTGATCCAGCATGTACAGGTCATCCTGATAGATGCTGATATCAATGGCTGATTTTACATCCGGAATATCAGAGGAAAAGAACATGCGCGGGGCGTTGTTGAACCCGGCTTCGGTTTCTCCAAAGCGCCAGACCATATTCCGGCCGATATCCAGAATATCCAGAATTCCGTTTTGGTAATTGATGGCAGTGATTTCACCCCAGCCGGAGTCTGGCGACACCAGGGTGTCCGCGCTGGTTTCTTCCGGATTGGTTGAGCAGTAAAGAATATTGCCGTAAGAATCAACTCCCATAATCACCGCGCCCAAGGCATTGCCAACTGGGGCCAGGGTAATATCCACCAGCTTGCTGACGATGATGCCCCCATAGACATTGGGGCCGCAATTGAAAGTATTATCAATTTTATAACTCGGGCGGGCATATACCAGCCGGGCTACATTACCGCTGTTTGCGTCCAGCAGATATAGGTCTTCGGTGGAAGAGGCGACAACCCGGGTGAAGTTGGTGCCATCCGCGGAAATCGCTGCCGCCAGGGTCATATCCAGAAGGCGCACGCCATCTAAAGCGTCGATATCGTCGCTGATTAATTGACTCAGATCGACCACTTCCTGCGTATTGCCGTAGCGGGCGGCCTGTTCAATGGCTTCTTGTGCAGCCTGCAAATTGACGCGTTTCAGCGTTGCGTCACTTTGGGTTTCGGCCTGGTTATAGAGCGTACGCGCCTGGCTCAAGAGACTGTTCCGCTCGGTGCTGTTGCCGCTCTGGAAATAAACGGTTGTACCAACAGCCGCCACAATCAGCGGAACAGCGATAGCGATAAAAATCATTGTTCCGGTAGAGACGCCCGATGTTTTCTCACGGTGTTCGGGCAATACGGAATGGAACAGGCTGCTGAAGGCATGCCCGGCTTTCTTTCGTCCGCTGCGAACGGCTGCGATCAGGCCGCCGACCATGCTGCGCGTCTTCTGGTCAAGCTCGCGTTTACGCAGGTTTTCCTCAAATTGCGGGTAAGCTTGCGGATCTCCCTGGCGTTCTCCGTGCGAATGCGAAACCCTAGGAGATTCACCGGCTGTTTTGGCAGCCGGCTGCACTGTTTCGGCGGTATGGGGTACCTCTGCTGTTGGTGCGGGAGCGGCCGCTTTTGACGCAGCAGATTGAACCCGGTCTGCCAGACGCTGCAATGGGTTTTGCGCAGCTTCTTTTTCTTCAGACGCAGGTTTGCGCGGAACCGCCATGGGCTTGCCGCTCAGAAATACGGGCGATTTCGCCGGGGCGGCCGGTGCCGCCGCAGGACTGGCATTTTCGGCTGCCGGCAGGTCCGCCGCTGGGGCTGCCTGCGGATTGGCGCCTGGAGTTACCGGCTGCGAAGGGGACTCGTCAGCGGCTGTTTCCGGGCGATTTAAATTAACCAGTTCGATTGCGCCCGCACCATCCTTGATACGGAGCATGCTGAAGCACACATCGTCTCCGGCCTGCGTCAGCAATCGCCGGCGCAGATTGGAACTGTTCAACTGCTGGCTGCCTTGCAGGTTCTTCTCCGTCCAGTTTTGCGGGGGACGGACGCTTAAGAGCAGCAGATCGCCGGTTTGGACGGTCTGGCGGAAGTAACGCACAACCGGCGTCCGGCTGACGCCCAGGCCGCGGCCAGAGCCGGCTGCGTCGAAGAAATGTTGCGCGTTCTCGTTGTTGATTAAAAATGAGTGCACCGGCCCAGAATGCGCCAGCAGCAAGGTGTCATCGTGCACAACCGCCGCTAAAAACAGCCCGATCATCGGCGCGTTGTCTTTGCCGCTTTTCAGGTTGCGGGCCAGCAGCTTATCATTAAGCTGGTCGATCACGGCTTTCAGGGCGGTGGTTACGGTACCGCGTGTGTTAAAGAACAGGCTGCTCAACTGTTCGAGCGTATCATCCTGTGCACCCATTACCTGGCTGCCATGATCATCGAACTGCACCATCAGTACCAGTAAATCCCGTTCGCGTCCGCGCGCCGCACGGCGCGGCGGGGCAGCGGTAAACAGACCAGGCAGATCGTTCAGTTCTTTGCCGTTGACACGGTTATATTTGAAAACGGTCAGGTCAAACAATGTGGCAGCCTCTTGAAAAGTGGTGCAGAATGGTCGAGCCGGGGCGGTTTGTCAAGAATATTCGTATTAATAGCAGACAAATTCCGCAGCCGGAACATCCGGCAGTATAAAGCTAATTATACCCGCCCTGGTAATTTGCAATTTGTATGCCACTTAAGTAATTTGCAATGCCAGGCAATCTTGGCTAAGCATCGAGCTGGAATGTGCAAAAACTGCTGGTGCAGGGGTTGCCCCAGGCGGCATGAATCTGGCGGCTGGTCAGGTCGATTGTCAGAGCGGTGATGGTCTTTTCACGATCCAGTGGATCACCGTCTTCGGCATGGTTGCAGATTGAGTCGGGGTAATTGATGTGATCTTTCTGAATTTGCTGCAGGGTCTTGATGGTGTGCTGTTCGGTGGCGTTCAGCAGGCGCAGCGCACGGAAATAGCGCACGCGGGTGGCGATCAGCTCTTCTGAATCGCTTTCAATGGCGCGCATATCTTTATCTAAGAAGTGATTGGTATGCACAATTTGTCCGTTTTCGCCGTAGAGAATGGCAAAGCGTTTGGCGGAGACTTCGACCGAATACAATTCACCCGATTCGTGAACAATCAAGTGGTTGTATCCGGCGGCGCGTTTGGATACCAACGTGCGCCGGATGGCATCACCAGGCGTCTGCGCTGCCAGCACCGCGCGCGAGGCAATTACCCGCGGTATGCCAATGCGGCTGTCGGTCGGGTAAACAGAATCGCAGCATTGGGCGATGCCGTGCGCATTCAGGCCGATATTAGGCAGCAATCCTCCGTAACTCATCGCCAGAAAAGGGGCTTCATGGTCTGGACGGGCCTGAATCACATAAATATCGCCCTCGTCTTCTGGAACCCAATCCTCATTATGAGCGATCAACACCTTGCCGTTGGCTGTCCGATCCTGGTTGACGGCGAAGCTGGTGCATTTTGTCAGGTGCAATGCGTCCGTGGTGACGGCTTCCATTGAGTTGACCATTACCAGGTCGTAAAAATTTACGCCCGCGCCTTCGGATATGCCGCGCAGTTCCTCCACATATTGCGGATACCGTTCTTCAGCGAAAGGCAGGTATTTGCGCGCCTGGATCAAGGCTCCATCCCAATCGAGTTGCAGTGTGTCGTAGGCATCGGTCAGCAGCTTGCGCGCGTTGTTGACGCTGTGAGCGACTTCAGTGCGCATGGCCTCGCCAATTTGCCGGCCAATTTCTCGATGGCTGCCGCTGATCTTGAGGAAGGGGATGGTCTTGTTGTTCATACAAACTCCTGTTTTATGTAAGGCAATCGATGTTATTTCGAAGGAAAGATTAAATATAAATTGCTGCTGATGAAGAGAGCAGGCTGTTAGCAAACCCTTTCACCGCCGCGTTTGCGACGTGTATGCATTTTGATCGGGGTAATCATAAGCGTTGGGGGTCTTTAATTCGTGGCGGCAGATCCACTGAGTAAAGGCCAATTACTGACCAGTTTATGCCTTCGCTGGTCAATCTCCCTGGCTGCTATTGTAGCGCAAAGCCCGAAAAATTTCCTCCCCGGCGCTCTGGCGTTGCGTCTTCATGAATCGGAAAGGAATAGGATAGTTTTAGCTTGTTTTTTGTTGGAATCCTCCCTACAATTAATAAAAGCCGCAATTTTGTTCAGATGATGGGGTATCGCATGGTCAACAAAAATATCAAAATCCTTTTGGTGGATGACGACGCAGATACGCGCGAATTGATCCAAATGATTCTTGAGAAACATGGCTACCCGGTTCAAACAACGGGTCATGGTCAATCGGCCATCACCCTGCTGGGACACGAACGAATTGACCTGGTTTTATTGGATATCATGATGCCGGACGTGGACGGTTTAAATGTGCTCTCCAGCATTCGTAGTTTTACGACCGCCCCGGTACTGATGATTACCGCGCTGTCTGATCGCAGCATTATGGCCCAGGCCTACCAGATGGGCGCTAACGATTATCTGGTAAAACCATTTTCCTTTCAAAAGCTGCTGGAGCGCGTGGATCGCCTGGCCGCGCAGGTCGAACCTGTTGAAGAGGCTGAGCCAGCCGATTGGACAACGCAATATCAGCTGGATGAATCAAAAGATCAGTTGATTCACGGCGGCTTGCTGGTGGATATGACCCCGATTGAACTGAAGCTGCTGAAACGCTTGATGCAAAGCGCCTATGCTGAGGTCAGCAAATCAGAATTGTTTACCATTGGCTGGGGCGCTGAAATACTCCCTCAGCGCACGGTAATGGCCCTGGTTGACAATACCATCCGCAATATTCAGTTGAAGCTGGAGCCAGACCCAGAATCGCCCAAGGTAATTCTGCCTACTGAAAATGGCTACTCATTTCGCCCGGATTAATAGCCCGGACGGCTAATAAATATCAATTCTTTGCTTACCTACACTTCCTGAGCAAATTCCGCAAGCCAGGGACAATCTTCTGGTACTTAGGTGTTACAATCGCTTAACTTTCAACGCAGTTTCACCACCTTCCATACCTCAATCGTTTTAGCCATTATTCCAATCCTTTAGGCGTCCATACCTGCCAGGGATACCTGCCTGAGCGGCAGATAATGGGCCTGTTTTTCGCGTTTTCCTTAAATAAACTGAACTGATCATAGAAAATTTACAGAAAATGACAGGTTGAAGAGCTCATTGTCAGCATTTACTTCTAATTCTATTGATACTTTATCGCCGCGTGATCGCTGGTTGGCCTTATCTGGGGTGGGGCTGGGTGTGCTGATGGCAACCATCGACAGCAGTATTGTGAATATATCGCTGCCAACCTTGGTAACCGTGTTTCAGACCAGTTTTGCCGCAGTCCAATGGGTAGTGCTCAGTTATATTCTGGTGATCACATCCCTGATTCTGGGGGTTGCGCGCCTGGGAGATATGTTCAATAAAAAAATGCTGTATATGGGCGGCCTGGCGTTATTCACGGTCGGGTCATTTTTATGCGCCCAGGCGCGAGATATTTATGTGCTGATTGGATTCCGCGCCTTGCAGGGTTTGGGTGCGGTGCTGACGCAGGCGCTGGGTATGGCCATTGTGACGCAAATCTTTCCTTCCAGTGAGCGCGGACGGGCTTTGGGCATTGTTGGCAGCATGATTTCGATTGGCATTGCCATCGGTCCGCCGCTGGGCGGGTTGATCATCGCGTTCAGCGATTGGAGCTGGATCTTTCTGGTTAATTTACCCATCGGTGTAGCGGCGCTGACGATTGTGTACAAGTTTGTGCCCAATTTACAGCCGGTCAACCCGAATCAGCGCTTTGATTTCGCCGGAGCGGCGATCATGTTTGTGACTCTGGCCTGCTTTGCGCTGGCCTTGACGATGGCGGAAACGGCCGGCTTTGCTTCTCCACGAATTATTGGATTGCTGGCGGCAGCCTTGATTGGATTGGCGCTATTTATCTCCATTGAACGGCGGTTGAAACAGCCGATGATTGACTTGCGATTATTCCAGAATGTGCTTTTTGACATGAACCTGGCGATGGCTTTTCTGGTTTTTATTGTGCTTTCCGGCCTGTTCATCATTCCGTTTTATTTGGAACTGGTACTGGGGCTGGATACAACCCTGGTGGGCTTGCTGATGATGGTTCAGCCGATTACGATGGCGATTGTCGCGCCGGTGGCCGGCGCGCTATCAGACAAATTAGGGCCCCGCGCGATCAGCGTGGTGGGCCTGGTTTTAATCAGCCTGGGCGCGTTGTCCATTGCCAGTTTACAGGCCGGGCAGACTCCGCTCAATTTTGCTGTGCATATTCTGCCGATGGGCTTGGGCATTGGCATGTTCCAGTCGCCGAACAACAGCGCGATAATGGGCGCGGTTCCGCGTGAACGGCTTGGAATTGCATCGGGTTTGCTCTCCCTTTCCAGAACCTTGGCGCAGACTACCGGTTTGCCGGTGGTCGGTGCGTTGTTTACTCACGCAGTATTGGCTTTTGGCAATTATCCCGCCGCAATGGATGTTACTCAAGCCCCGCCGCCGGCGCTGGTCAGCGGTATTCACCAAACATTTTTGCTTGCGGCTTTTGTCATTGGTATTTCAATCCTCATTGCCGTAGCGGCCTTATGGTTAGATGAACGCCGCAAACGGGCTGTCGCAATGCCTGGCGATACTTTTTAATTCGAAGAAGGAGTCGTATGGATCAATCACAATCTGCCGGAAAAATTCAGGCGGCCGCACCTGCGGCGGCTGCTCAGGACTTTTCCACCGGTAAGGTCACATTCATTGGGCTGGCGCACGCCACCCACGATACCTACACGGCCTTTTTACCGGCGCTGCTGCCTGTTTTAATTGAAAAATTTGCGATGGCCAAAACTGAGGCCAGCCTGCTGACGGTTTTCATGCAAAGCCCTTCATTGCTGCAGCCATTTATTGGCTACCTGGCTGACCGGAAGGGACTGCGCTTTTTCGTCTCCGCGACGCCGGCGATCGCCGCCATATTGATGAGCCTGCTCGGGATTATGCCCTCTTATATTCTTGTGGCAATTTTGCTGCTGGTGGTTGGCATCAATTCCGCTGTTCTGCATGCCACCGGGCCGGTTCTGGCTGGCAGACTTTCCGGTCAGCGTTTGGGCATGGGGATGAGCTTCTGGATGGTGGGCGGAGAGTTTGGCCGCTCGCTGGGGCCGGTCATTATTGCCGCCGCCGTGACCAATTTCGGGGTTGAGCGCACGCCTGCCATCGCCGTATTTGGGGTATTGGTTTCAATTGTGGTCTATTTCCAGCTGCGCAACGTCAAAGAATTGCCGGCCTCGGCGAAAGTCGCCATGCCGTGGAAGCAGGCGCTGATTCAGATGCGCGCGGTGCTGCTGCCCATGTCGGGAATCATGCTGCTGCGTTCTTTTTCCTTCGTGACCGTTGGCACCTTTCTGCCGACGTTTCTAACCGAAAAAGGCGCTGATTTGGTCATCGCCGGAGCGTCCCTCTCGATTATGGAAGCGGCCGGTGTTGTAGGCGCTTTTCTAGGCGGATCCCTTTCGGATAGAATTGGCCGCCGTCTGGTGATGGCTGTTTCCATGGTCTGTACGGCGGTATTTATCGGCCTGCTGCTGGTGACGCAAGGCTGGCTGCAGATACCGGTGCTGCTCGGCCTTGGTTTCACCTCATTGGCGCTGACGCCGCCGATGATGGCGGCTGTTCAGGAAAGCTACCCGGAAAACCGGGCCTTATCCAATGGCATTTATATGGCCGTCAACTTTGCCGGCAGCGCGATCGGCGCTTTAGTGGTTGGTATTCTCGCGGACGCATACAGCATGCAGTTTGCTTACGTTTTCAGTGCAGTGATGGTGGTGATTGCGCTGCCGTTCCTGTGGCTGCTGCCGAATAAAAAGCGAGTTGCCTGAGCGGGTTTCATTGCTCTGAAATTTGAATTTTAATACGCAGTAAACCCGCCGCATTGTATCGTTTGCGGCGGGTTTTTATTTGCAGTTTGAGGAACGCCTGCATTACAATGTTCGATATTGTAATCCTCATAGAAAAGCGGACCGGTTGATTTATTTCCCAGTTTTGATGGGTGAAATTGACTTCCGGCCGGTTTTGATCGGTCAGCCGATCTTATTCCCTCAGCGAGGTATTGATGACCATTCAGCATGGCTTTGAATTGATCCAGGATCAGCATATTCCTGAACTGAATACCCAGGCGCGTTTGTGGCGGCATGTCCGCACCGGAGCAGAATTGCTCAGCCTGGTCAATGATGATGAAAATAAAACCTTTGCGATTACTTTTCGCACCCCGCCGCCGGATTCAACTGGTGTGGCGCATATCATGGAACATAGTGTGCTGTGCGGGTCGGATAAATATCAACTTAAAGAACCGTTTGTGGAGCTGATCAAAGGTTCCTTGAACACTTTCTTGAACGCCTTCACGTTTCCGGATAAGACTGCTTACCCGGTAGCCAGCACGAACCTGAAGGACTTCTACAACCTGATTGATGTCTATCTCGATGCTGTTTTCCACCCGTTGATTTCTCCCTACACCTTCTACCAGGAAGGCTGGCATTATGAAGTGGATGAGGAGAACGGCGATTTGAATTTCAAGGGCGTTGTCTTCAACGAGATGAAGGGCAACTACTCCTCGGCCGATTCAATGCTAGCCGAAGCCTGCCAGCACAGCGTCTTCCCAGATACGCTTTACAGCCTGGACTCAGGCGGTGATCCAGAAGTGATCCCGGATCTGACTTATGCACAGTTCAAGGATTTTCACGAGCGTTATTACCATCCCTCTAATGCGCGCATCTGGTTTTACGGCAATGATGACGAAGCAGAACGGCTGCGGCTGATGGAAGCCGCCCTGGCCGGGTATGAACGCATTGAAATTGATTCACACGTTCCCCTGCAGTCACCGTTTACCGCGCCGCGTTGGAGTGAGGCTGTGTATGACAGCGGCGACGACGAACAGGCCAAAGCCCAGGTGCAGGTTAACTGGGTGATGCCGGAAGTCAGCGAATCCGAAACCAGCCTGGGGTTGGAAATTCTCTCGCATGTACTGATGGGCACGTCCGCTGCCCCACTGCGCAAAGCGCTGATTGACTCTGGCCTGGGTGAAGATCTGACCGGCAGCGGTTATGACAGTGATTATCGCCAGCCCTTATTTACCGCTGGCTTGAAAGGTATTGCGGTAGAAAACGCTCAGACGGTTGAAGCCTTGATTTTAGACACGCTGCGCGGTCTGGCCGAAGAAGGCATCGACGCGGATACCATTTCAGCATCCATGAATACGGTTGAATTTATGCTGCGCGAGAATAATACCGGCAATTTCCCGCGCGGGCTTTCGTTAATGCTGGCTGCGCTGCATACCTGGCTGTATGATCAGGATCCGATTGCGCCGCTGGCCTTTGAAGCGCCGCTGCAATCGATCAAGCAGCGGATCGCCAACGAGGAACGCTATTTTGAGGGGCTGATTTCAAAGTACCTGACGGAGAATCCGCACCGGGCGACCGTTCTGCTGCGTCCAGATCCGCAGTATGGCAAGCAGCGTGAGGAGAAAGAGTTGCAGCGCTTGCAGGCGGCGCGGGCGGTCATGTCGGCAGACGATCTGGAAACTGTGCGCGCCACCATGCAAGAATTACAGCGCCGCCAGGAGACTCCGGATAGTCCCGAGGCGCTGGCGAGTCTGCCAACACTGCAGCGCTCTGACCTGGAAACCAAAGTGCGCAGTGTGCCGAATGAAGTGCTCTCCAGCGGCGCGGGGCAAATTCTTTTTCACAATTTATTTACCAACGGCATCCTCTATCTGGAAGCTGGCCTCAATCTGCGCGGCCTGGACCCGGCCTGGCTGCCGTATGTGCCGATTTTCAGCCGTGCATTGACTGAAACTGGCGCGGGCGATCTGGATTTCGTCCAGTTGGTGCAGCGTATCGGCCAGCAGACCGGCGGTATCTATCCGACGGTTTTTAATTCCAATCAACGCGGGCGCAAGGAAGGCGTTTCGTGGATGTTCCTGCGCGGCAAAGCCATGCTGGATCAAAGCGCGCATCTGCTTAACCTCATGCGTGAAGTCTTGTTCAATGCCCATCTGGATGACCGCGACCGCATCCGCCAGATTGTTTTGGAAGACAAGGCTTCCTGGGAGGCCGGCGTGGTGCAGGCCGGGCATCGGGTTGTCAACAGCCGTATCCGGGCGCATTTCACCGAAGCGGATTGGGCCGCCGAGCAAATGACCGGCGTCAGCCAGCTTTTCTTCCTGCGCGATCTGCTCAAACAAATCGATGAGAACTGGGCCGGCGTACAGGCAGTGTTCGAAAGTATCCGCACGCGCATGCTGACGCAGGCCGGGCTGCTGCTCAATGTAACTGTGGACGAAAGCGCGTTCAAGGCGTTGCGACCGGCTCTGGATGATTTCATCGCCCATTTCCCGACCGAGCCGTATCGCATGGCACATTGGGAGCGGGGCAGTTACGCCGAGAATGAGGCCTTCACGCTGCCCACGCAGGTAAATTACGTCGGCAAAGGGCTGAACCTGTATGAGCACGGCTACCGCTTCAATGGCTCAATTTTTGTCATTCAGCCTTACCTGCGCAATACCTATTTATGGGAAAAGGTGCGGGTCATGGGCGGCGCTTATGGCGCAATGAACTCCTTTGACCAGCATTCGGGCATGTATACCTATATTTCTTACCGTGACCCGAACCTGGACGAGACTCTGAAAGCCTATGATCAGGCGGCTGCCTTTTTGCGCGGGCTGGAATTAAGCGAGGCGGAACTCACCAAAGCGCTGATCGGCGCGATCGGTGAGGTGGATCCCTATCAACTGCCTGACGCGAAAGGTTATTCGGCCATGCTGCGCTTCATTCTCGGCATCAGTGATGAGCAGCGCCAGAAGAATCGGGATGAATTGCTGGCAACCACATTAGCGGATTTTCACGCCTTTGCGGACGCGCTCGATCAGGTGCGTTTGCACGGGGATGTTTCGGTCGTTGCCGGAACGGACGCCGTCAAGAAGAGCGCTTTAGCGGAGCAGTTCAAAATTCATAAAGTACTCTAGCCGCATTAAGAAAACAAACAGCCCGGGTGTGAGCAATCACACACCGGGCTGTTTTTATCTTTCAAACGGCTGGATTATCCCCCGGCCAGTTTGATCAGAAATTGCGGCACCCAAAATTTTCCGAAACCGAGCAGCGAAAGGCCGACGCTGACAGCCAGCAAGACAATTCCAAACACGATCAGCGCGCGGTCACGCTTTTTGTACGTCAGCTCTTCCAGCCAGGTGCGCGGACCGACGCCGAAAGCGCGCAGGTCCATGGCGTCGATGACGTCCTCACTGCCAACGATAGCGTGGATGGTGACCGGAACGATCAGCGGCGCCAGCTTGCGTACCTGGGTGAATAAACCGCCCGAGAGCTTTTCAATTTCATACCCGCGGGCGCGCTGGGCGTCGCGGGTGAGCATGAAGTCGCGTCCGAATGACGGAATAAAGCGCATGGTCAGGTCCATGCCGTAGGCAATCTTATCCGGCAGGCCTAACCCGCGGAAGGTGATGCCGTAATGGGCCGGATTGAGCGAATAAGGGATGAGTATGGTCATACTGGCCAGGCTGAAAACACGCACCAGCATACTGACGGCAAACATGGTCTTTTCGGCGGTCACATGCAATACCGGCTGCCAGCCCAATATGCGGAAGCCGGCTTCGAAACGCGCCAGGGTATGCTCGCTGGTATACAGCTCCATGCCGCCGCGGCCGGTCAGAAATGTAAGCAGGGAGAAGAAAATAACGAAGCCGCCGATGAACAGCCAGGCCTTGCGCATGTCTCGAAAGGGTATGCCTGAGGTGAGCACAACCAGCATGGCAATGCCGAAAAAGAACAGCAGGTAGCGAAAATCCCAAAAAAGAATCGTGCAGGCCAGGTAACAGGCAAAGAAAATCAGCCAGGCGCGCGGATCGAAGCTTTGGATGAGCGATTTCCGTTGTTGATACCGCCAGGTAACCAGCATGAAAAATATCCTTGAAAAAATCTTGAGGATGCCCGGCCGGGTTGTTCAACCCAGCCGGGAAACGGGTCAGGAAAATCAGCGGCCGGTCTGGCGTTGGACGGCTGCGTAAGCGCCGACAAGCAGCGGCACCAGGATGGCGGCGAAGATTGAATTCGGTCCGGCGGAGGGCAGGAATTCACCCACAATCGCAACTGCGGGCGAGAAACCATTGATCCAGATATCTGAAATGGCGGCGAAACCGATGCCGATAAAGTTGCCCAGCAGGCTCCAGGTGACAGCCGCGGCTACATCAATGTTCTTGTTGAACAGCACGCGGACTAGAATCATCAAAACGAACCCAATCACGACCGAGAGGCCGGCGAACAGCGAAATGGTTGCATCGCCGAAGATGCCGTTGTCCACATCGAAAAACATCATATTCGGCAAACTCTGGTTGGCGAAGTAGATAGCGGTGGCCAGCAAGGCCAGCACCAGGGAAATGATGGTAACGATGTTGAGACCTTTTTTCCGGTCAGGGAAGAGCAGCGCCAGGCCGGCAACCATACCCACCAGACCATTGCCGATGGACCATTGCGGAGAAAGGCCAAAACCGGTCAGGGCATCGCCAAACATATTGCCGACTGCGCCGGTGAAGAACCCAACCGTCGGACCAAAAGCAAAGCCGAAGAACATCGGAATGGCGATGGCCGGGCGCAGAGCAACCTGGCTGACCGACGGCACGGCGAAAACGGTGCCGTTGAACAGGAAGGAGAGAATGGCGTAAAGCGCAGCGCCAATGGCCATGTAAACCACTTCACGCGTGCCTACGTCCCAGATTTTGCTCTGGCGGGTGAGCAGGTAGATGACAAATACAATCAGCAGGCCAATGGCCACAAAGGCAAAGCGCAGCACGCCGGTTTCGTCCAGTTGCAGGTCGGGGTTGATCATCCCGCCGATCCAGACGATGCCGAGGAAAAACACAAACACGGCTGCCAGAGAAAGAAGAATTGATACCAGTTTTCGATCCATAGGAGTCCTCCAAGAACTTTGGCGAAAAAAGAAAAATAATACGCTAGCCGACCGGAATCCGGTGAGCCAGCGCCTCCGCACGAAGAAATTGATGGGTTGCAGGCAGATAGTTAAGGTTGGTTTCAAGCAGTGAGGTCGGCACTAGACGGTTATCTTTAATCCGGGCGGCGTCGTTCAGCACGTCCTGCGGTTTGCCGTCGGCCACTACTGTACCCTGGTTGACCATAATCACCCGATTGGCAAAAATCACGGCCATATCAATATCGTGGGTGATAAACAGAATTGATTCGAAGCTGGGCAATTGAACGATAGACTGCATAAAGTCCATGTAGTTCATATAATCTTGCCCGGCGGTAGGTTCATCCATGACCAAAATCCGCGAGCGCATGGCGAGAATCGAGGCGATGCTCACGCGTTTTTGCTGTCCGAAGGACATTGAGAGCGGCGGAGTGGTTTCGTAGCCTTCCAAATTGACGATTTCTACCGCCTGGTTAACGTCGGTTTCGATTTCTGCACGGGTGTGGCCTAAATTCTGCGGACCGAATGCCAGTTCATCGTGCACGGTCGGGGCAAACAGCATGTGACTGGGACTTTGAAAGACATATCCGAGGGTGTGGGCAATTTCCGCTACACTCAGGTCGCGGGTGCTTTTGCCTTCAATCAATACATCCCCGCCGCGCGGTTTGAGCAGCCCAATGGCGTGTTTGATCAGTGTGGTTTTCCCCGCTCCATTTGGCCCAAGTACAGCGATCACATCCCCGCGGCGGATATCCAGATTGACGCCATGCAGCACTTCTGGACCGTCTCCATAGCCGAAGCTGACATCGCGGAAGGATACCAGGACATCCCGGCTGCCGGCAGCGGAGGGCAGGGTCTTGATTTCCGCCGGTTCAGGATCCTGGCGCGCCAGTGACATGATCATCGGGGCAGGCAGTTTGACCTCGTGGTAATCGACACGGTCGGCCAGATGTTCCGCTTTGCCGTCATAGCGAATTTCACCGTCTTTCATGAAGAGCACGCGTTCAGGATGAATGCGCAAGACATCTTCCACGCGGTGTTCAACCATCAGCACGGTCATGCCTTCATTGGCCAGCCGGCGGATTACCTGCAGGGCTTCCAGGGCGCTGGCCGGGTCAAGGCTGGCCAGCGGCTCGTCTAATAAAAGAATCGATGGGTGCATGGCCAGAACGCCGGCCAGGGCTACTTTTTGTTTCTCGCCGCCGGATAGGTAATGGGTTTCGCGCAGCATTAAATGACGGATATTGAGCCGGGTTAATGATTCTTCAACGCGTTCACGAATCTCACCGCGCGAAAGCGCCAGGTTTTCCAGACCGAAGGCAACTTCATTCATGACGATCGAGCCCAGAATTTGCCGCTCCGGGTCTTGCAGTACAGTCCCGACCAGCTGCGAAATTTTCGCCAGCGAAAGTGTTTTCACATCCTGGCCCATCAAATGAATTGAACCGGCCAGGTCCCCTTTATAACTGCGCGGAGCCAGTCCATTAATGCAGCGTGCCAGGGTCGTTTTGCCGCACCCGCTGGCGCCAGCAATCAAAACAACCTGAGCTGGCTCGATCATCAGGTTGATATCTTTGATAGCAGGAATATCTCGGCTGCGATAACGAAATGTAAGATTTTCTATCTGAACAGGGTAAGATGAATCCACAGGGCGACCCCAAAATAAAAAAGATTTGCCCCTCCTGAAAACGTTCCAGTGAGCGGCAGAAACCGGGAATGTATGAATTTAAACGAGAAAGGTGATTTTTTGGCTGTTTAGACAAAGATCAATGATGACCTCCAAATCTTAACATTTATTGCGGTGGAAGTCAATTGAAAATCGTTTTGCGGCTGTCTGGAGGATGATAATCATTTGAAATTTTAAGCTAGAAATCAGCAAAATCGGGATGCATAAAACCAATCTTTATTCTGAATGTATCCCAAATTTTTCGTATAAACATTCTTTACAATTTCTTGCATGCAAAATACTTTTATGCTAAACTAAGTTTGCCAGACGCTTGGATGCCCCCCTCATCCAGGCGTTTGGCTTTTAACAGCAACTTTCCGGTTTGTACATCGTAGATAGAGATAGCCTTTCTAAGGAAGTGGAAAATGGAAGAACAAGAGATTCATATCAATCAACAACATCATCGGCGACCGATCGGCCGGTTCGGCTGGGGCGTCGTTCTAATTTTCATTGGATTTATCTTTCTCGCGCAGCAATTCGGCTGGCTGGGACCAAACTTCAACTGGTGGGCGATATTTATCTTCATTCCCGCATTTGGCAGCCTCGTAGAAGCGGTCAACCTTTACCAGAAGCGTGGCCGATTCGATATGGCGGTGCGCAGCAGTCTTGGCTCGGGATTGGTCATTCTGACCGTCGCGCTGATGTTTTTGTTTGACCTGAATTGGACAGTCTGGTGGCCGCTGATGCTGATTGTGCCAGGCTTTGCCATGCTGTTAGGCGGGTTTGATTTTACCGGCAGCAGCGCTTCCTCCGGCCGTGAAGTCGTTACTATGGGCTTCTGGATCGGTTTAGGCGTGATGTACTTAGGCGCGGGATTTCTCAGCCATAACCTGCATCTGACGGCCAACTGGCCCTGGTTCGGGCTTGGCCGTTGGTGGGCAGTGGCAATCCTGGTCCCGGCGGCAGGTGCACTTATTAACGCGCTGGTGCTGGCGATCAGGATTGGACGGGTTAATGCAGCCGTAATCGGTTTGCTCATCTTTGCGCTGTGCGCCGCGACGGTTGGTTTGGTAGCTTTGCTGGGGCTGAGCTGGAATTTGCTTGGACCGGTGCTGCTGATTTTGGTCGGCATTGCAGTGCTTTTTGGCGTGTTTTCTCGCTGACCCAGCCGAGACCTCTTTGCGGATCGACCAGATCGTGATGCAGGCTGGCAGGTTAATCGGCAGACTGCGTCCCGTTAAACAAGGAGTATCACCTGCGGAAATCCAATCGGGCCAAACTTCAGGCTTTCACAATCTCTGATCTTTTCAGAATTGTCCTATAATTTGTGTAACTTTTCCTGGCGGATTGAATCCTATTAACCAGGAATGGCCTGATCCCATTGTCATTCCATACTCTAATTTCAGGTGAACCCATGTCCAGAGCGAAAACACGGAAAAAGACGTCTAACAACCAGACCTATTTATGGATTGGTCTGGCATTAGCAGCTGTGATCATTATTGCCGCTGTATTCATGCTAACCCGTCCTCAGGCAGGCGGGGATACTACGGCTGCACTTCCCAAGGAAATCACGGTGGCAGAGGCCGCGCAATTACGCGATCAAGGCGCGTTTATACTGGATGTGCGCGAGCAGGACGAATGGAATGACTACCATATCCCCGGAGCGACGCTGATTCCGCTGGGTGAGCTTTCCAGCCGCTTGAACGAAGTGCCGCAGGACCAGACGGTGGTCGTGGTTTGCCGTTCTGGTAACCGCAGCGCCAGCGGCAGGGATATTTTGCTGAATGCCGGGTTCACTCAAGTGACCAGTATGGCGGGCGGCGTATCTTCCTGGCGGTCGCAGGGTCTTGAAACCGTCAGCGGGCAATAGATTAAGTTCAGCGCGCCGGTAGTTTCTTGCGCATCCAGGGAATTGGCGCCAGCGAAAGCAGCATCAAGGCGATAAAAATGACCAGTGGAGCTTCGTTTCCGAGCCGATTAACGGCCAAACCGGAAAGGTAAACACCGGCGGCTGCGCTGGCCGCGCCCAACAGGTTTAAATTATTCAGCAGCGGCGGAATTTGCTCGGATGGAATAATCTCCATTCCTGTAGCCCAACTGGCGGCGTAAAACAACCCAATCCCGCCGCCGGCCAGGCCGATGGCCAGGTAGATTTCAGCCAGCGCACTACTGCGCAGCCATAAACTCATCCCAGCAGCAGCCATGATTGTTGCCGTTGCGATGAGTTTTTTCTTGCCAAACTGGCGGATTAGCCAGTTCGCCGGCAGCGTGGTCAGCATGAGGAAAACGCCCATCACCAGCAGCGCCCACCCGGCGGCGGGGGCGGCGGCCGGGGTGGATGGGAAACCCAGCCGGTCGCGCAGATCGAACATCAGAAAAGTGACCACATTGGCGGACGCGGCGAAAAAAATCATGCGGTTGGTCAGCCAGGCGCGCAGCGGCAGCGATGGCCGCAGCTCTGCGCTGAAAGCTGACCGGAACACAATGGCCGTGCTGAGAACACCGCTGGTTAAGATCAGCGCACAAATCATTGCCAGATACACCCCCGCGCTAACAGCAGAAGCAAATTGCAGCGCAATTCCCGACAATAGAATGATCAGCACTGTCAGGCCGGTTAATCCGGTTAATTTCACGAATGGCTGCCAGGAGAAATTCGTAATAGATGGCCGGGTGTCCTGAGTCGCAGACAGCGCCGCCGTTCCGCAAATCGTTCCGGCAATCAGAATAAGCATCAAAATGACCAGACTCGGAAAAATGCGGTCCAGAGCCAATAAATCTCCAAAAACCAGCGCCAGGCAGAGCAGCGGCAGCGGTAATTCCAGCAAGGCTTTGCTGGCGGCAAAGAACGCCCTTTGCGTACCGTCCGCGGGTGAAAGGGCTGCGTTTTGAATTGCGCTGTGGGCAAAAGCGGCGGCTGAATTGAGCAAGACATACCCGGCCAGAATCCATCCGAGAGGAACCGGCTGGTTTGACCAGTCCGCGTAACTTGCGCCGCCTAAAAGCAGAATTTGCAGGATGTTGCCCGCCAAAAAAACGGTTCTCCGCGGATTGCGGCCGGCGTTGAAAGTTTCACTCAAGCCAACTGCCAGCGCCTGCGCGATAACTGCCGCCAAAATGGCCGCGAGACGGGCGATGCCTAATAGACTGCCGCGTTGCTCGGGCTGAAATTGATCAATCAACATCGGCAGCAGCAAGACGGTTAACACCTGCGATTGCAAGGTGAACGAAAACCAATAAAAATTTTTATATAGAGCCCGGTACCAGGGGTAAGACGGTTTGAATTTCATGTTTCGAAAAACTTTCTTCGTCGATTATACGAACGCTTTTGTTACAAACGCATTATTTTAACGTGAATTCAAGATAAATTATCTTTTACTCGTTCATATTGTGGCTTTTTAAGCCTGTGCGCCGTTGAGGGCTGAAGGTCATGCGAATACAGATTTATCATAACCCGCTACCGATAAAAACGTTTCAAGGGATGATTCCAGCCGAATATGGGTGATCGAGTGATTTTGATCGTCAGCTTATGTTAAAATATTTTTATTATTCCCAAGCAGGATGAGCCCATTCACAGGCGTAACCACTTGCAGCAGGCCGGGTTTCATCTCTAAACTTGAGAGCATTGTTTTTATTTCAGCGCTCATCATGATGCAGGAATGGAGTATTAATATGGCGCAAGATCGCACTCGTAAAATAGTGATCACTGGTGTACTGGGGGCTATTGCGGTTCTTTTAGGATTGACTCGTTTAGGTTTTATCCCCTGGTTCAGCGGAGCATCCCTGACGATCATGGCTGTTCCCGTAATTATTGGGGCAGTATTGGAAGGCCCGGTGGTAGGCGCTTTAATTGGGTTGATTTTCGGCGTTTTCAGTATGATTCAGGCGGCAGTTGCGCCGAACGGGCCTACGGATGTCTGGTTTACAGATCCGCTGCTTTCTGTGCTGCCGCGTCTTTTTATTGGCCCGGTAGCCTGGCTGGTCTGGAAAGCGCTCAGCCGCTGGCCGGCGGCAGGTTTGATCGCAGCCGGGCTGGCTGGCAGCCTGACCAATACCATTCTTGTTTTGGGCGTGATCGGGCTAAAGGGCTATCTCCCTTTTGCGGCATTAGCGGCCATCGCCGGAACCAACGGTTTGCCAGAAGCAGGCTTAAACGCCCTGATTACGCTGGCAGTCGTTGCGGCCTGGCGTCAATTTGCGATCGGCAAACGCCGAGGCTCGGATCTCTAGCAAGAAATACCGCCGCATAAGCGGCTTGCTGCCCGAGGCCTGGCTGATGGATAAACCCTGAAACGAATGGTCAGGCCCGGGCGACCTTTCTCCGGCGCGTTCTTTTTTTAAAATCAAAGCACCGCTTGTATCGCCAGAATTGCCACTGCACAGGCAGTCACGGCGAACACCCACAGCGCATCCAGTCCGGTAAAACGCATTTCCATCATTGAGGAGCGTGCCTGGGTTCGGCCATAACAGCGCGCGTCCATAGCCAGCGCCATGCTTTCCGCGCGGCGCAGGCTGGTAAGAAAAAGCGGAATCATTAAAGGAATGACCTGACGGGCACGCGCCAATAAATTCCCCTTGCGTACTCCCCACTCAGCGCCGCGGGCGGCCTGGGCTTTGGCGATCCGTTCTGCATCTTGCGCCAGGAAAGGAATAAAGCGGAAGGTGATTTGGACGATCATCACCAAATCGCGGGTGGGAATGCCCAGACGCTGAAAGGGCGAGAGCAGGGACTCGAGCCCATGAATCAATTCCGAGGTCGAAAGCGTGTAGGAGGTCATTCCCAACGCGAGGATCAATACCGCAAACCGAAGCATCAGCATCCCCGCGGCAATCAGCCCGCTGGGGTAAATATGCAAAATTCCGTAACTCCAAAGGGCGGGTGCACCGCTTAAGTTGCCGGTCAAGAAGATTTGCAGAATAGCCAGGAAAATCAAGAAAGGCAGGGGCGGTTTCAAGCTTTGCAGCGCGAAGCGCAGCGGGACCCGGCTGAGACCTAATAACGCCAGGACGACCATCAGTCCGATTGCCAGGCCGGCCCAATGACGGGCGAAAGTGATCGCCATGATCAGCGCCAGGTAAGCCAGGATGCGCGCGCGCGGATCGCGGCGATGGATGAACGAATCCAGTGGCAGATATTGCCCGATATTGACCATGCGCAGGAATTCAAAATTATCCACGGCCAGCCTCACTTGCGCTTAGCAGTGCATCGGTCAATTCTTCTGGACGGGTGATTGCCGGCGGCAATGGCCAGCCTTTTTGGCGCAGTTGCGCGGCGGTTTCAACCGCCAGCGGCGGTTCCAATCCAATCGCCGCCAGGGCTTCAATCTGGTTGAATACGTGCTCAGCGGCGCCGGCTAATGCGGTTCGGCCCTGGTCCAGGACGGTGACCGCGCTGCATAATTCGGCTATATCTTCCATGTGATGCGATGAAAGCAGCAAAGTTGTGCCGTGATCACGGCGCAGGTTACCCAGGGTAGTCAGGGCGGCGCGGCGCGCCAGCGGATCCAGCCCGGCGGTCGGTTCGTCCAGCAAAAGGATTTCAGGCTGCATGGCCAGCACCGAGGCCAGAGCTACCTTGCGCTTTTCGCCGCCGCTGAGCGTAAAGGTCAGCCGGTCCTTGAAAGCGTCAAAATCAAGCCCTACCACCGTCATTGCCTCGCGGACGATTTCTCGCAGGAGTGTGCTTTCTCCTTTGAGGCGGGGGGCGTAGGCGATTTCATCACCGACGTACTGTTCGAACAATTGAAAATCAGGGTTTTGGAAAACCAGCCCGGCAAAACGCCGCACGGCGCGCAAATCGGTCTGTGGATCGTTCATGTCGAACGGGCCAACTTTGACCTGGCCAGTCTGGGGCAGGAGCAGGCCGTTGAGATGCTGCAACAGCGTGGATTTTCCGGTTCCGGTTGCGCCAATTAATCCATGCGCTGCGTGAGCGTTGGCCTGTAAATCAACCTCCTTCAAGGCCACATGTGCCAGGGGCGTACCGCGCAAATACGTGTGGCTCAGTCCGCTGACCTGCAGCCAGGGAGCACCGGCGACGGTCTGGGGGGATGGATCTGAAAAGTGAGACGCTGCCGGCTGAAACGGGAATTCAGGCAGAGCGGCAAACAGTTCCTTTGAAGTCAAGATGTCCGCTGGAAGCTGGGGCAGGACGCCGCGCAGTTGATTGGCCAGCCGGCCGGCTTGCGGCAGATCCAGACCAAGCCGTTCAAGATCGGCGCTGTGGTAGAAGAATTGGCGCGCCGGCCCGTCATAAGCAATGGCTCCATGATCGAGGGCAATCACCCGTCCGGCGTTAACCGCTTCGCGCATGAAATGGGAAATGACAATGACGGTCAGCCCGCTGGCGTGCAGGCGTTGAATCAAATCACGCACCATCCGGCGTCCGCCGGGGTCGAGCATCGCGGTTGTTTCGTCAAAAATGACGCAGCGCGGCTGCATGGCCAGTACACCGGCTAAAGCCGCGCGCTGCATTTGCCCCGCGCTGAGCATATGCGGAGCGCGGTCACGGTGTGCGCTCAG
This sequence comes from Bellilinea sp., assembly GCA_036822575.1. Taxonomy (GTDB): domain Bacteria; phylum Chloroflexota; class Anaerolineae; order Anaerolineales; family Anaerolineaceae; genus Bellilinea. The sequence continues at coordinate 106,463 of DAISHK010000001.1, forward strand.
ACCGGTGATTTGCAGAGCCTCTTCCACGCGCTGGTGAATTTCGGCGGCAGGCAAGCCTAAATTTTCCGGACCGAAAGCAACATCTTCTTCCAGCACCGTGGCGATTAACTGGTCCTGCGGGTTCTGAAAGACCATGCCAACCAGGGTGCGAATCTGCGCCAGGCTAGCCTTTTCTCGTGTATCCAAGCCATTGATTTTGACGGAGCCTTGCTCTGGAAGGTGAAGGCCGTTCAGGTGGCGCGCCAGGGTGGTTTTCCCGGATCCATTTGCGCCGACAATAGCAACGAATTCACCTTCCTCGATGGTTAAGCTTACATTACTTAATGCCGGAATTGCCGCTCCGCCCGGAACGGGATGGCTGTAAAAAATATGATCGACGGCGATGAGCGGCTGGGTCATAAGTTTTCCAATTTTAACATAACGGTTTGAATCAGGCGGCGCTTAACCGGAAACCTGGTAGTTTTTGAGGGGAATCAATCGCCAATTGTCCTGAATTATGAGACATGCCCGGGTAAATGGCAATGGATTTGCCCTGTCTGCGGGCGCGGTTTAATTGCGGACAAAAAATCGCATATAATTGAATCATTCGATTAGAAATTCGCCACACATGCAGATTGTTTTGGCAGGCTAAATCGGCGGAAGAATTATTCGAAATTCTCATTATGCCGCTTATTCGACTCAAAGACATCCAACTTCGTTTTCGCTCCTGGAAATCGGCAGCCTCACGTACACAGATCCTTTCGCTGTTTACTGCGGCGGCTGCAGTCATTGTTTGCCTGGTGGTTGTTTTCGCGTCGCTGGTTCTGGCGCTCAACCCCTACCAGCCCCTATATGATTACATCCGGCAAGTGATTCTTTCGCAGCCGGATTTAGAAATGCGTATGAGTTACGGGACCCTGGCGCAGCAATATCTCTCTAACAGTATGGATGTGGAGGATGCGCTGGTGGTCGCTGGCTGGTATGACGGATTGACCGAAACTCAATTGAGCGGGATAGCTGCTCAATTTGGCGATGACAATGGGAATGTCGCTGAGACCATTCGCCTGACCAGCAATTTCGCGCATCAAATCAAGAGCATGCAAAACAGTCTGGCGGTGATAAAAAACAATCCCGTGCTTGCGGAAAATATCACCGCGCTGCGTAATAACCCGGCCGCCATGCAGCCAGACCGTTTGATCGCGGTTTGGGATGGAACGCGGGATATGGTGCAGTGGATCAACGCGCTGCGCTCTCAGATTCGAGATTTGCAGAATTCCGCCCAGCCGCTCATGGCCAACGAAGAAGTCCGCGCGGTGATGATTCGGATTGCGGCGCAGCCGGAAGCCGCCGGCGCGGATATGGAAGCGCCCTTGCAGGCGCTGGCGCGTGCCTATTCTCAGTGGCAAGGTTTGGAAGTGCATTGCCAGTCGCTGGAAATTCAATTTGCGAATACAGTTTCAGTACTCACCAACCTGAATCAGACCATCGATAGCGCCTATCGGAGTGATACCTCTTGGGGATATTCCTTCTGGGCGCCAGGTGCACAAATGATCATTGCTTACCGGCTGCAGTTGTTAATCGCGGCGGCCGTAGTGCTGCTGCTCTCTCTAATTGGCCTGCAGGACCGAAAATTGACATTTCCGCAGCCCAAAAAAGCCAATTTCTCCCGGAAGATGCGTACCTTCTCAACCCGGTTTATTGAAAATCCTGCGCCGCCGCTTCACGGTCAAAGTTTCTTGCAGGAATCGCGAATCTTTGTTAAACGTCTGATTGAACCGCCGCAGGGGCGGACAGGCGCGCGGAAAGGCGGACTGCGCTTCGCGCAGTTGGTGGTGGTCCAGGCTGATGGTCAGCGTGAAGAATTGAGTCTATCTCCCAACACCACTTGCCGGATTGGCAATGATCCGAGTTTTCAAGTTTTCATCCCGCAGAGCGGGGCGGCTTACGTGGAAATTTGGATTCGCAAGGCGCACGCCGGATACTATTTGGAAGTGATGTTCAGCGACAAACCGGTTTTGCTTAATGCGCGCGCAGTGACCAGCGCGCGCGCGCTCCGGCACGGTGATTTGATCGAGGTGGACGAAACTTCGATCATCTATTTGGAAAAGTAAATTACAGCGCAGATTGCTCCACCAGCTCTCCAACTCATCCTCTGGAGGTACGAATGAAGTCTGATCTGACGGCGTTTTACCAACCGCGCGGGGTGGCAATATTTGGCGCCTCAACAAGCCCGGCTAAACTGAGCCACGGGATTTTACGAAACTTAAGCCAGTATGGGTATCGCGGACAAATTGTCCCGATAAACCCCAAAGCAGATGAAATTTTAGGATACCGATGTTATCCGGACCTGACCGCTGCGCCTGATCCGCTGGATTTGGCAGTTTTGGTGCTGCCGGCGGGAGCGATTTTGCCGGCTGTGCAGGCGTGCGGAGAGCGCGGCATCCGGGCGGCAATTATCATCTCCGGCGGGTTTAAAGAAGTCGGGGCGGAAGGGGCCGCTCTGGAGCAGGCGGTATTAACCGAGGCGGCGCGCTGGGGTATGCGCCTGGTCGGGCCAAATTGCGTCGGCACGTTGGACATGTTCAGCGGGTTGGATGTGACCTTCATCGAGGGACGGCCTGAGCAAGGCGGCATCGGGTTTATTTCACAGTCTGGGGCAGTTGGCGGCGGTTTGATTGACCAGATCCGCGGCAAGGGCATTGGCTTTGCCAATTTTGCCAGTCTGGGCAACGAGGCCGACCTGACCGAAACAGATTTTATTGACTATTTAAGCAGAGACCCGCATACCCGTGTGATCGCGGCCTATGTCGAAATGATCCGTGATGGGCAGCGTTTTCTGCAAACAGCCACAAAAACAACGCCGAAAAAGCCGCTGGTGATTCTGAAAGCCGGACGCACCGAAGCGGGGGCGCGCGCTGTCTCCTCGCATACCGGGTCTTTGGCCGGTTCTCACAGCGCGTACCGGGCGGCTTTCCGGCAGAGTGGGGCGATCGAGGTTGAAAGCGTGGCGGCATTGATTGAAACCGCACAGGGTTTCGATTTGCAGCCACTGCCTGCCGGCGACCGTGTGGCGCTGATCACCAACGCCGGCGGACCGGCTGCTTTGGTTTCAGATCAAATGGCAGCGGCTGGGTTGAGCCTGGCGAATTTAACAGTTGAAACACAGGCCGTTATACGTCAGGGGCTGAACCCGGCTGCGCAGACGGCCAACCCGGTGGATATGCTCGGCGGGGCCGGCGCCGGCGAATATGAATTGGCGCTGCGGGCGGCGCTGCTGGATGAAGGCGTAGATGCGGCTATTGTGATTTTGGTGCCGCAGGTGCTGGTCAAACCTGAAGACGTAGCGCGCGCGGTGGCTGCTGCAGCGCAGGGCAGCGCGAAACCGGTGCTGGCGCTGCTGATGGGCGAATATTCTATTGGCCTAGCGCGCCAATATCTGCACGGTAAGGGTATTCCGGTTTACACCCAGCCAGAAAGCCCGGCGCGGGTATTAGGCGCTATGCGGCGCTACGCGCGCTGGAAAGCTTTGCCGCCGTCTGCGCCGCGCGCGGAGGAACTGGATATGCTCACGGCCCGGCGAATCATTGCCCTGGCCGGCCAGCGCCAGACCTTAGGTGAGGTGCAGACCCGTCCGCTGCTGGCAGCTTGCGGAATCGAGCAGGCGGCTGGCGACTTTGCCACCAATAGCGACGCTGCGCTGCGCATAGCCGAAGATGTGGGCTATCCGGTGGCTCTAAAGGTGGTGTCCGCGCAAATTTTTCATAAGTCGGATGTTGGCGGGGTTGCGCTTAATCTTGAGACCCCACAGGCGCTGCGCGCAGCCTGGAACACAATGATGGAGCGGGTCCGTTCCGCACAACCTGAGGCTGAAATCGATGGCGCGCTGGTGGAAAAAATGAGCCAGCCGGGCAAAGAGGTTATCGTTGGCATGCGCCGCGATGCGAGTTTTGGCCCGCTGCTGATGTTTGGGTCAGGCGGTACAGCGGTTGAATTATTTGGCGATGTGGCTTTCCGTGTGTCACCTTTAAGTGTCCGCGACGCTGAGGAGATGATCGCCGAAACCCAGGCGGGCAGGCTGCTCAGCGGTTTCCGCGGTGAAGCGCCGGTCCCTTTGGATGGGATTATCAACACGCTGCTGCGGTTAAGCCGGCTGGCGATGGCCTGTCCGCAAATTGAGGAAATGGAGATTAATCCGCTGCGGGTCTTTACGGATGGGCGCGTACTGGCGCTGGATGGGCGCGTGCTGCTTTCTTCAGCTCAAACGGGTTAATCGCGCTCGGATTTATCCAACTTAAGCCAGGCGCGCAGTTTTGCGGCCGGCCAGGTGTTGATTACCTGTTCCGCAGTGACCCAGGCGCGGCGCGCCACGGAAATTCCATAAGGTGCGTAATCCATATCGCCGGGTTGGTGAGCGTCGGTATCAATTGACAGGCGGATGCCCAGCTCAATCGCGCGGCGGGCATGGACGTCATCCAGGTCAAGCCGTTCGGGGTGGGCATTTATTTCCAAAACCGTGTTCGTTTCGCGCGCGGCGGCAAAGACAGCCTCCCAATCTAAATCCGCGCCTTCCCGGTTGGGCAGCAAGCGTCCGCTGGGATGGCCGATGATATCGACATGCGGATTGCGGATAGCACGGATCAAGCGGGCAGTCACTTCCTCGCGCGGCTGGCGCAGGCTGACATGCAGCGACGCAACGACGATATCCAGACTGGCCAGGACCTCGTCCGGGTAGTCCAGGCTGCCGTCGGCCTTGATTTCAACTTCCGCGCCCTGGAGAATGAGAAAATCACTGCCGCGTTCCGCTTGCAGTGCGTCAATTTCAGCGCGCTGCTGGCGCAGCCGTTCAGGCGTCAGCCCGTTGGCAATACCCAGTGACTGCGAATGATCGGTAACCGCTAAAATTGTGTGTCCTCGTTTCTGCGCTGCACTGACCATATTACGGATACTCTCTGAGCCGTCGCTCCAGGTGGAGTGGCTGTGCAGTTCGGCGCGCAAATCACTGCGCTCGATCAGTTGCGGCAGCCGGTTAGCCAGCGCGGCTTGAATCTCACCGCGGTCCTCGCGCAATTCTGGCGCAATCCAGGGCAGTCCGAGCGCCTGATAAAGCTCGGCTTCGCTGGCGAACTGCCATTCCTGGCCGCCATCCGCCTGGCTGATGCCGTGTTCGGAGAGAGAAAAACCTTGGCGCTGGGCTAGCTCGCGCAGCCGGACGTTGTGTTCCTTGGAGCCGGTAACGAACTGCAATAGTGAGGCGTATTTTTGCGGCGGCTGAATCCAGAGCTGGATATTGATGCCGTTCTTGAGCTGAACGCTGGCTTTGGCTTCGCCCTGGCCAATGATCCGCTCCACGTTTTCATGGTGGGTAAAAGCCTGCATAATCGGCGCCGGATCGGCGGCGGCTGCCACCAGATCCAAATCACCGATGGTGAGTTTTCGCCGGCGCAAGCTGCCGGCCAGATCCGCCTGGACGATGCCGGGCTGCGCCTTCAGCCAGGCCAGCCAGCGCTCACCTTCCGGCAGGGCGGTGCCCAATGGCAGGCGGGTGGTGCGGCGCTGCAACGCGGCGATTCCTTCCAGAATGCGCTGTTCGGTTTTCTCACCCATTCCGGGCAGGGCGCGGATTTTCCCAGCGCGGGCAGCCGCTTCTAATTCCTGCAGATTGGTAATCCCGGCTTTGCTCCATAAGGCGTTGGCCTTCTTTGGCCCGATGTCGGGCACTTCCAATAATTCGAGCAGGCTGGGCGGAACTTCGGACTCCAACCGCGCGAGAAATTCGAGCCGGCCGGTATCGAGCAATTCGGTCATTTTCTCGGCGATGGCTTTGCCGACGCCGGGAATATCCGTCAGGCTGCCGGCGGCGCGAATTTCGGCGGCTTCCTGACTCAGACCGCGCAGGCTTTCGGCAGCCCGCCGGTAGGCAATGGTCTTGTAAATCACTTCACCTTTGATTTCAAGCAGGTCGGCGATGCGGTCAAAAGCGGCGGCCAGTTCTTGGTTCGTCATGGTCATTGTTCCTCATCCTGCTGAGAAATTTGGCAGCCGGGCGAATAAACCTGCCCGGAAAAATATTTTGCCGGATTGATATTGGATATCTGGACGAGCGCCAGAAGGCAGCCCGCTTGATTAATTATACGAGCTGCCGCTAGAGATGCAAATCTGGTGAACTTGCCCGGAAATCTGTTTATCTGATTCCAGACTTTTTACAGGGTAGAATTGAGCATTGATAACCTGGTGATTGCGGAGATGAACATGCTGAAATGGGAAGAAATTGTACGTCCAACGTTAGTTGTGGATGAAAACCGGGTTTCCGAAAACATTGACCGGATGGCGCAGCGCGCCAGACAGGCCGGTGTCCGCTTTCGTCCGCATTTTAAAACCCATCAGAGCCGTGAAATTGGCGCGATGTTTCGGCAAGCCGGCGTCAGCCAGATCACGGTGTCTTCGCTGGCGATGGCGCAATTCTTTGCTGATCAGGGCTGGCAGGATATCACCGTCGCTTTTTCGTTTAATCCACGTGAGATTAACCTGGCGCGCAGGTTGGCCGGCCAGATTCACCTGGGACTGTTGGTTGAATCGCCTGAGTCTGCTCGCCAATTGTTGGCTTTAAGTCCGGCCCCGGCGGATGTGTGGATTAAAGTGGATACTGGCGCGGGTCGGACCGGAATTGACTGGCATGACAGTGACCGCATCGCAGCGACGGCGCGGGCGCTGGCCGACCAGCCGCATTTAAGTTTGCACGGTTTGCTGACTCATGCCGGGCATACCTACAAAGCGGCCGGAGCGGCGGCGATTGCAGCGGTGTACACCGAGAGCTGGCAGCGCCTGGCCGGCCTTCAGACGCGCCTGGAGCAGGATTTTCCCGGGCTGGAAATTTCAGTGGGCGATACGCCGGGCTGTACGCTCAGCCCAGAACTGGGCGCAGTGGATGAAATTCGTCCTGGAAATTTTGTCTTTTATGATGCCCAGATGCTGCGTTTGGGCGTTTGCCGGCCAGATCAGGTTGCGGCGATTGTGGCCTGTCCGGTCGTGGCGCTCCATCCAGAACGCGAAGAGGTGGTTATTTACGGCGGAGCCGTTCATCTTTCCAAGGATACGGTATCCGATGCGGCGGGCAACTGGTATGGCTATATTGTTTCACTGACGGAAGCGGGCTGGAGCGCGCCGCTTTCCGGCTGCGGCGTTGCGCGCCTTTCGCAGGAACATGGTATCCTGCACATGCCGGCCGAACAAATCAAGCAATTGAAACCGGGCGATTTAATCGGCGTTATGCCGGCGCATATCTGCCTGACGGTAGCCGCGCTGCAGCGTTATGTAACCCTGAGCGGCAAGGTTATCCATACCTGCCCGCCAGACCTGGACCAGGCAAAATAGTAAATAAAAAGGACCGTCATTCTCAATACAGAATGGCGGTCCTTTAATATAGACATAAATTCATTGCCGCTTTAAATATGCCAGGCCGGCGCCCAGCTCAGGGCATTAAGATCAATGGTACCGGGGAAAAAACCAGCAGAAAGACGATCAGCATGAAGGCTGCCAGGCGCTTGCGGCGCGGATCCAATTCAGTAATTTGATCCAGCGGCTGGGCGTGATAGCGGCCGAGAAAGAAAATCAGCGCTGCCCACAGCCACCAGCCATTCCAGAAAAAGCCCAGGACGACCAGCGCGATCAATAAGACGGGCAGCAGCTTACGGGCGCGTTCGCCGCCGAATAACGCGTAAAAGATATGCCCGCCATCCAATTGCCCGGCCGGGATTAAATTCAGCGCCGTCACCAAGAGACCGCCCCAGCCAGCCCAGGCTACCGGGTGAATGCTGACATCCAGGCCGCCGTAGGGCAGCGGCGCGCCGGTGAAGAAGTATTTAACCCAATACAGAAGCGGTGAAAGTCCGCCATAGCTGGCCGGTTCAGGCAGAAACTTGCCGAACACGCTGAACTTCGCGAGCAGGTATAAGATGGAATTCCCTTCTAGCTGCAGGGCTGTCATCCCGCTGGGGTCGGCCGCGGCGGGCAGTTGATTCAGCGTGGAAAGGTGCAGTCCAATCAGCAGCACTGGAATGGCCACCACCAGCCCGGCCAGCGGCCCGGCGATGGCGATGTCCAGGAGAATGCGCCGGTTGCGCGGAATTTCCTTCATATTGATGAACGCGCCAAAGGTGCCGAACGGGGAGAGCGGGTACGGCAGAGGCAAAAAATAGGGCAGCGAAACATGGGTGCGGTGAAAGCGTCCGGCAAAATAATGGCCGAATTCATGCGCGCTCAAAATGGCCAGCATGCTGATGGCAAACGGCCAACCCTGAGTGACGACAGCGCTGACCCATCCGCCGAGGGTGGTGGGCAATTGCTGCATACTCAGCACGCCGCCTGTAAACCAAACGCTGAGTAATGTCAGAATGAAAAAAATCAAATTCGTCCGCGGGTTGCCCGGCTTGACATCCTGCAGCCCGTCAATGACCAGGATGGTTTGCCGGCCGTCCTCCCAGCGGAAGAGCGGCGTCACCCGCAGCAGATGCAGGGCCGCGGAGAGCCGGTCGTAGGCTTCGGCAGAATCAAGCAGCAGCCGGCCATGATAGCGCACCAGGTAAGCGTCCTTGCTGGCGCCGATGGTCGTATCCTCAATCGAGAAGACCCGGCGAATTTCATTCTGGATACGTTCGAGTAAATCTTCGCTGTTATCCATTATCAATTCCTGTTACTCTGGACCCAAACAAACGAATAATGCGGAGAAAACTGTGGTGCATGCCTTGCCGATAGCACTCGTTTCAACATGCGTTGGTGGTATGGAGCAAAGCAGACAGTCTAATCCGGAGAAACAAAAAACACCCTTCAAGCATACCGCAGCCGGATACGGCCGTCAAAGGGTGTTTACAGCGAGATTAAGCCGGTTTGAAGAAAAATGGCAGAATGCTCATCAGCCAGGGCTGGATTGCCAGCAGCGCCAGCGCACTGAAAAATCCCAGAATTGCGCCGGCGAGGACATCGGAGACGTAATGCATGCCGGTCGCCACTCTGGACAGGCAGACAAGCACAGCCCATACTAAGATGAAGAGGCCAAAGGAAAGCGAAAAGAAATGCAGCGCGAGGACGGCCAGCATAATGCAGCGCGCGGCATGGCCGGAGGGGAAGGAATGCGGGTCGGTCGAACGGTAAACGGTTCCCCAGTCTCCTTGCGGACGCGCACGCCGGACGCTGAATTTGATGGCCATCACCAAGGCGGCTACCACGACAATTGCGAATATTGTAAAAGCAGTCAGCCAGCGTGCGGCAGGCAGGAACAGCCAAAACACTGCCAGGCCAAATACCCAGAACCAGGAATCACCAGAATGGGCAATAAAAGTAATAGCCTGCCACCAGGGCGATTGGCCGTCATCTTTGCGCAGGGACTGCGATAATTGTTGGTCGAGTTGAATAATCTTTGTCAGCATACCGGTCAAACAGGCACTTGATCTTCAATAAATATCTGCCGCGAGGCAGTATACCTTGTTCGGGCGCGATGGTCAAAGGATTGGCTTGAGCCATTTTTGTTTCACCGGTGGATTCCTGGGCTCACCTTGCTGATTTGTCGATTCTCGGTAAATTTGAATCTCGTATAATTGTTACGTCATGAGTGCTTTTACGTTGCAGCGGGAACGCCTGTATTTGCTTTTAACATTGGCTGCCCTGGGGGGACTGGTTCTCAGCGCCTGCCAGCCATTGAGTTTACACGTCAGCGAAGTGAATCAAACCGGCGAACGGTTAAAAGTCAGCGCTGCGGATTGCTCCTATGGGGGAGAGATTCAGAGCATTGAGGCATTGGACGGACAGACCGTGCAGTTTACCTTGTGCGAATCTGACCCGGCTTTCTTGAGCAAGGTTGCTTCGCCGGTTTTTTCAATTCAGGATCGTGCTGTCTTAAATGAAACCCAAGGCGATTCGGACCTGCTCTCAGCTGCGCCGAACGCCAGCGGCCCTTATCAACTGGTTTCGCTGAGTGCGGATGCGCTGACACTGCGGCCAAACCCTTATTATTGGGGCACGCCGGCCCGCATACAAACCCTGGTGATTAAGTGGTCGCTGTCTGACGTCCAGGCAATGAACCAGCTGGGCATCGGCGAAATCAATGCCATCAATAATCTCAACCCAGTTTATCTGGTTCGTTATATCAATAACCAGCGCTACAATTTGTTTTACCGCCCATCCACCAATGTGGGTTATCTGGGAATGAATAATCAAATCGCGCCATTTGATGATGTACGCGTTCGCCAGGGCATTTCCATGTTGCTGGACCGCCAGCAGTTGTTAAATGACGCTTATCCATCCGGGTCCGGGCTGGCCGACCAATTCCTGTCGGCGACCTTTTCACCCGGGCATACCCTGGCGCTGCCCTGGCTGGACTATAACCTTCAAGCCGGCGTGGATCTTCTAAAGCAGGCCGGGTTTGATTTTACGCGTGAATACAATCTGTACTACGATCCGGAAAGCACCGAATATTTTCCCATGCCGACGCGTGTCGCCGAAGATATCCGCGATCAACTGGCTGAGTCGGGCATCCAGGTTAAACTTTTCCCGGTGGTTAAGGAGAAATTCTCGGCAGAAATTAATCAGGGTCTGTACGAGCTGTTCCTGAATGGCTGGGTAGCTGATTACCCGGATGCTAACGCTTTTTATCAAACTGTATTTGTGAATAACGCCCAACAGTTTGGCGAACCGTACGTTGAAATCCAGAATGCTGCTTCAATCGCCGCCCATCAGCCGGAAACTACGGCGCGAAAAAGCGCCTACGATGATTTGAATACCCTGGTCCGGGATATGACGCCGGCGATACCGCTGGCCTATGGCGGTGAGGTGGCCCTGTTTCAAAATAAAATTACCGGCGTGCAAATCGGCCCGCTGGCGGAGAATTTTTCGCAGATCATATCGCCGGATGAAACCTTGATATTTGTCCAAAAAAATCCGCCGACATCTTTATGGCCGGCGGATGAGAAGGATACCGATACGTTGCGGATTGCGCGCTTGCTCTACACCACGCTGGTAAGTTATGCCAATGACAGCATCGAAATTCAGCCGGCTTTGGCCGAGTCCTGGGAAGTCAACGCTGATGATACGGTTTTTGTGTTTCACCTGCGCCCCGATGCCCATTTTCTGAATGGGAAGTTGATTGACGCAAATGATGTGGTCGCTTCGTTTTCCGCAATTTGGAACTCGGCCGACCCCAACCATCGCGGCAACAGTGGTGAATTTCAGGTATTTAAGGAATTTTTCGGCGATTTTATGTCTCAGGGCCAATAAACGCTTCCGAGCAATCATCGCTTTGCTGAAAAACAATTGAATACGCCTATCGTGGATTGTTCTCACGGTCAGCGATCGGAACCATTTGTTTGCCTCCATCGTCAGGTTATTGTATAAAGAATCAGGCAGGAATGCCTGATCAAGCGATTCGGGTAAGATATGGTAAAGTAGCATTATTGACTGTTTTGATTGACGTTATTCGATCAGCCGGGAAACCGTATGGGGTTTGAGTTGCCTGCCCAGTCCGTTGATGCTTCTGACGGGAGCCCGCTGTTAACTTCCTCTTTGACCGAAGGATGGAAAATCCATGCAGAAAAGCCGTAAAACAAATCCTTTCAGCCAGCAGGCTTCCGGCTACCGGATCCTGGCGATCCTCATAACGCTTGCAATGATCCTCTCCGCGTGCAATATGCCCGTCGGCGAAACAAAAACCGCCCCAACGCAAGCGCCCGTGCAGCCGACCGCGACCGCAACTGCCGAACCGTTGCCGACACCCGCCGGACCGGTACCGCCGACCGTTGTCGAGACGCTGCCATTGACTCAGGGTCAATTAAACGCGACCGGCGGTATTCAGCTGACCTTTGATCAGGCCATGGACCATAACTCCGTGGAAGCGGCTATGGCAATTGAGCCGGCGATTTCGGGCAGCTTCGAATGGAAAAATGACTATACGGTTCAATTCGTACCTGACCAGCCGTTTCCGCAAAAGACGGATGTCACTGTGACCGTCGGAGAGACGGCGCAATCACAATCCGGTGAAAGCCTGCTTCATCCGCTGACGTACTCGTTCCAGTCCAGCGGCAGCCTGCGTGTGGTGGATCGTTTGCCTGATCCTTTGGCCGGCGCAGTGGATCCGGCAGCTCAAATTTTGGTGACGTTCAACCGTCCGGTGGCTGCCCTGGGTGATGAAACCTCCGCTCCGCCCGCGCTGACGATTTCACCCGAAGTCAGCGGCTCTGGTCAGTGGATCAATACCAGTACCTATCAATTTATTCCGGATCCGGCGCTGGCCGGCGGCGTTGATTACACCGTCAGCGTTGACCCGACCTTGCAGGCGCAGGATGGTGCGGCGCTGGAAGATAATGGGAATCTATCCTGGACGTTTACCACCGCTTTTCCGCAGATCACGGATATCGTTCCGCCAACGGACGCGCAGATTCTGTTGGACGCAAAATTTGTGATCACTTTTGATCAGGCAATGGACACGGCCGATGTAGAAAACGCGCTGCAACTGCTCGACAGCGCCGGCAGTCCGTTGAGTGGGTCTTTTGCCTGGAATGATAAAGGCAATGAAGTCACCTTCACCCCGGCGGTTTATTTGCCGCGCGGCAGCCAGGTGCGCTTGAGCATGCCGGCCGTGCACGCCCGCGGCGGCACGGTGCTGGATGAGCGCATCGACCGGGTTTATCAAACCGTCGGCGATTTCTCTGTCAATGGCGTTACCCCCGCGGATAATGAACCCTTCCAAACCTACGGCGATTTTGGCTATATCACGTTTCAAATGAACAGTCCGCTGGCGACCGGCCAGAATCTGGTTAATTTGATTCAGGTTGATCCGCGCCCTGGTTCGTTGAATATTTCCGGCAGCTTTGACTACGGAACGATCTATATTTCCGGGGTGTTCGCCCCAGGACAGCAATATACCGTCAATCTGTCTGCGGATTTACGCAGCCGCTACGGTCAAGCGCTGGGCGCCCAATATTCCAAGGTTTTTGTCGCGGAAAATTCTACACCTTCACTGTCAATGCCAATTACCTGGAATTCAGGCAGCCAGTTGTTCGCAACCACTCAGGATAAAACTTTTACACTTCAGGCCACCAATATCCGCAACCTGGATATTCGGCGCAGCCGGCTGAGTGTTGCAGAATTTTTGCAGTATTTTTCATATGAAAATACGCCGGTTACACCGGCTGCGGATACTTCCTGGCAGCAAACTTTGGAATTGCCCGCCAATGAGAATACCAGTGTGGCGATCAACCTGGATCCCGGGCAAGTCAACCTGCCTGCCGGGTTATATGGGTATCAAGTTGATTCACCGCAAATCGCTGATACTTACTCTTCTCTAGCCTTTCAACTGGCGGTCAGCTCGGTCCAGCTGACGCTCAAGGAAGATGTCAACCAACTTTTGGTCTGGGCGGTTGGCCTGGATGATCAGCAGCCGTTGGAGGGGCGTACGATTACCGCCTATGAAAATGATGGCACGGCCCTGGGTGCCGCCACAACGGACGCGGATGGTATCGCACACTTTCCGCTTCCGGCCGGCCGAGAGCGCTACAGACCCCTGATCGCCCTGCTGGGCCAGCCCGGTGAGGCTGAATTTGGGGCGGCTTCAACGCAATGGAGCTCTGGCCTATCTGCCTGGGAATTTGGTTACGCAACCGATAGTATGGTTGCGAATCAAATGCTGTATCTGTACACGGACCGGCCGATTTACCAGCCGGGGCAGACCGTTTATTACCGGACGATCTTAAAGCAAGCCCAGGATGCCCGTTATTCTCCGGCGGTCAAGTCTGATATCACTCTGCAAATTTTCGGCGCATATGCCGTCGAGACCGGTATTTCGCCCTTGCTGGACAGCCCCACGCTGCCGGTTTCTGAATATGGCACCTCGGATGGCTCCTTCACGATTCCAGAAGACGCCCCCGCGGGCGATTACGCCATTACATATACGGACGGCGATTATTGGGCCTCCATTGGCTTTACCGTATCCGATTACCGTAAACCCGAAGTGGATCTATCCGCGTCGTTTTCCGCGGACGCGCTGCTGGCCGGGCAGGATATTCAGGCCGCTGTGCGCGCGTTTTACTATTCTGGTGAACCGGCGGCCAATGCCTCGGTTTCGTGGACACTGACGGAACTGCCGCAGACAGTCGTGATGCCGCAGGGTTATACCGTTGGCCCGCTGGATACAAGCTGGCTGGAACCCTATGCCTGGCGTTCGATCAACACAATGGGCGGCGGTTACCTGCTGAATGGCACAGCCCAAATTGGCGCGGATGGCAGTTTGCCGCTGACCTTCTCTGCGGCGGACCTGGCGGCGCGGCTGGAAGACGGGCAGATCCATCAGCTTGCCCTGGAAGTGTCTCTGACCGATGAGAGCGGGTACTCGGTCGCTTTTTCATCACACACGACCGTTTATCCGTCTGAGACCTTGATTGGAATTCTGCCTGTCTCCTGGATGACCAATGCCGGCGCGGCGGCTCAATTTAAGGTGCTGACCACGGATTGGAACATGCAGGCAAAGGGCAGCCAGGTACTGCGTGCCAACTTTGACAAAATCGAATGGCAGCCGATCAATCAAAACGGAATTTCTGCGGAGGACCGCTATCAGGAAGTGCTCACGCCGGTCAGCAGCGCAGATTTCCAAACGAATGCGCGCGGTGAGGCGAATCTGGAATTCACGCCGGACGAGCCGGGCAGTTACCGGCTGCGTATCTCCGGTTCGGATGGCGGTTATTCCGATTATCTGTTGTGGGTAGGCGGGGCAGGCCGGGCGGCCTGGCCGGCGTTGCCTGACCAGCACATCCTGATTGAACTGGATCAGGATACCTATCAGCCGGGCGACACAGCGCGCCTGTTTATTCCCAATCCGTTTTCTGGCCCGGCCTTAGGCCTGGTTACTGTGGAACGCGGCTCGATTTTACAGACGCAAGTCATCCGGATTGACGAGAGCAACACGATCTTAGATATTCCCGTGGACGCGCTATTCGCGCCGAACGTTTATTTCTCGGTGACCTTACTTGGCAAGGATGCCAACGGGCGGGCGGATTTCCGCCAGGGGTATAAAGAAGCCACGGTTAAAGCGGATGCTCTGAAGCTGAAGGTAAGTGTGGTTTCGGCCGCGGATACCTATGAACCCGGGCAGAACTCAGCCTGGACGGTCACTGTCAGTGACAGCTTGGGCAACCCGGTGCAAGGCCAGTTTTCTTTTGCCGCGGTTGATAAGGCAATTTACGCTTTGAAAGACCCGGTTGAACAGCCGATTGAGGAAGCCTTCTATGGCCAGCGCCCTCTGTCGGTTTCCACCAGCACTTCGTTAGCCAATTACATTAATCGGTTAACCAACAGTTCGCCCGGCCTGGGCGGCGGGGGCGGCGGCGGTGATCTGGCGCAGACGATTACATTGCGCAGCGATTACCGTGACACCGCTTTCTGGAATGGTTCTTTCGAAACGGACGCATCCGGAAAAGCGCAGATCGAATTCCCCATGCCAGATAACCTGACAACCTGGGTGATTACCGTGCGCGGCCTGACCCGCGATACCAAAGTGGGCGAAGCGCAGGCGGAAGTCCAGGTCAGCAAACCGTTGACTATCCGCCCGGCGACTCCGCGGTTCCTGGTGGTGGGCGATCACGTTCAGCTCGCGGCTGTGGTGCATAATAACACCGGCGCTGAGCAGACGGTCAGTGTACAGCTCCAGGCGCAAGGGGTAACCTTAGATTCGCCCGAACTGACCACCCAAACCCTGACGCTGCAAAATGGTGAGCGCCAGCGAGTCAACTGGTGGGCCAGCGTGCAAGATCAGGGCAGCGCTTCACTGCGTTTCAGCGTGCAAAATGATGACTATGCAGACGCATCCACGCCGCCTTGGGGCGATTTGCCGATTGAACGGTATACCGCTCCGCAGACCTTCGCGACCGCTGGAGTCTTAAATGGGGCCGGCGAAACCAAAGAAGTGGTCAGCCTGCCGCGCTCATTCTCAGTAACCGGCGGTGAGCTTAAAGTCGAAATGACCTCAACCTTATTGGGCGCGTTGGTGTCCAGTCTGGACGCGCTTGAGGCTACGCCAACCAGTATGGCCGAGCCGGCGCTTTCGCGGCTGCTGGCCAACCTTTCGGCTTACCGGCTGATGCGCGACAATCAGCTGCAAACGCCAGATTTGGAAAGCCGGCTGGTAAAGGCGATCCGCTCGGATCTGGATTGGTTGGTGCAAAATCAATTGCCCGATGGCGGTTGGGGCTGGTCGGCGAAGGACGGCAGTGATCTGTACCTTAACAGTTATGCGCTGCTGGTTTTCCACATTGCCGGGCAGGCTGGTTTCCAGGTGAACGCGGATGTGATCGACCGCACGCAAAACCTGGTGATGAACAATCTGGCTGGCGGGGACGAGACCTGGAAGAAAGACCGGCTCGCGTTCGCTTATTACGCTTTGATCCAAACCGGGCAGGCGATTGATGTGCCTTACCCGTTGATTGAGGAGCGCGCACTGCTCAACCCCTGGGCGCAGGCGCTGCTGGCGATTGCGATCAAGGACAGCGATGTAGAAACCATGCACAGCATTCTTTCAGATCTGGAGAGTACGGCCATCCGCTCATCCACCGGCGTACATTGGACAGAACAGGATCTGACCTACTGGAATTATGCTTCACCTGTTTCGACGACAGCCATGGTGGTTTACGCGCTGGCTGAACTGGACCCGGCTTCCAGTTCTCTGGTGGACGCTGTCCGCTACGTCATTTCGAACCGGCGCGCCAATGGCGGCTGGGCATCCAGTTTTGAATCGGGCTGGGTCCTGGCGGCGCTAACGCGCGCAGCCGTCGCAACCGGCGATCTGCAGGGCGACTTTGAATACTCGGCCACGATCAATGACACCGCGCTGGCCAGCGGCGCTGCTCAGGGTGTGAACAGCATCAACCCGGCGCGGGCGCAGGTCTCGGTCAGTCAACTGGCAGCCAGCGGAAATATCCTGGCGATCAACCGGACAGAAGGCAGCGGCCGTTTGTACTATAAGGCCAGCCTTGAGGTCGGCCGCCCGGTGGATGACGCCCCGGCCATCAGCAATGGTTTCAGCCTCGAACGTCGTTATTACCTGGAAGGGGCTGACTGCACCGAAGAAAATTGCCCGGCGATCACTTCTGCATCTGTGCTTAACGGCAGCCCGGTTGTTAAAGCGGTGCTGACCCTGACCGTCCCTGAAGACTCGTATTACCTGATGGTGGAAGATTATATTCCGGCCGGCGCAGAGATCATTGACCTGAAACTGAATACCATGATCGACACCTCAACCGGCGAAGAACCCAGCTATTACGCAGCGGAAGATCCGCTGGCGTCTGGATGGGGCTGGTGGTATTTCAGCCAGCCGCAAATCTATCGCGATCATCTCAGTTGGAGCAGCGCTTTTGTCAAGGCCGGTACGTATGTGCTCACTTATCAGCTTCAGCTTACCCAGCCAGGCGAGTACCGCGTGCTGCCGGCTCACGCTTATGAGTATTACTTCCCCGAGGTTCAGGGAACCAGCGCCGGACAGGTGTTTACCATCAAAGAGCAATAGCAGCCGAACAATAAAAAAATCTCCAGGCATGTACATGTTTGCCTGGAGATTTTTTAATCATGAGACGGTTGTTTCAATGGGCCAGCGTTCAGCCCATTATGGTTTTAATTGATCGAGCGCTTTGTCCAGTTGATCGAGCTGGCGCAGCAAAGCGTGAACATCATCCAGAGTGGCGGCTTCGTCACCTTCCGCTGCCTCGTCTGCGGGCAGCTCCAGGTCGGGGTCGAGGAGCAGTTCAAGCCAGTGCTGTGCTTCCTCAGCGCTGAGTGCAGCTTTCGCGGTTAAGGCCTCGATGCGACGGCGGATGGCTGTATCTACCACCTGGCGTGGATCGGTCATATAGTTGTACGCGCTGCGCAGTGAGCTCAGGTTGTTTTCGCCCAGGCGCAGAAAGCGCGTGAGGACTTTCTCGGGCAGCATCCCGCCGATGCGTTTCTCTTCGGTGAAGAGAATTTGCAGCAGCGTCACCGTGGTCAGGTCCGCGCCGGTAGTATGGTCAATCACGGTGACCTCTTCGCCGCGCCGTACGGCCTCGGCGATCTCGTCCAACGTGACATAACGGCGGGCGTCGATGTCGTATAGCTTCCGGTTGGAATAGCGTTTGATGGTGGCCATCAGCAACGCCGGCTATTCGGGCTTGGCCGCGTTGGTCAATTCCTCAATTTTCTTGTTCAATTCCGCAATACGCAGATTGAGCGCTTCGATATCGGCTTTGGTGGCGGCAGCCGGCTGGCGGCCTTCGGATTTCTTCTTGCGGTCCAGCATTTCGCGCCGTTCCATCATTTCTTTGACCAGGGCGCGGGCGTCCTTTTCGGCCAGTTCGCCCTCATCCACCAGGCGATTGACGAAGGTTTCGATCTCATCCTGAGCCAGAACGGCTGCACCGATGCCGGCCAATAGAATTTTGCGTGAAATCTCGAACAGCGGGGTGCGGGTGCGAACATCTTCGGTTTCAGATGCGGTTGTCTTTGCCATGAGTATCCTCCTGAAAAATAATAACGCGGTGCGTTACATTCATTATAACGCGCCGCGTTATATTGTCAAGCGCAAAGTTAATTGGCATCCAGCGGCAGATGGTCGATTTGCAGCCATTCATCACGCAGAATACCCATCCAGATCAGGTCGTGGCGCTGACCGTCGCGCTGAACCGCCTGGCGAATATGACCCTCTTCCTTAAAACCAGCCTTTTCATATGCGTGGATGGCCCGGTGATTATCCCCAATCACGTTCAAAGATAC
Organism: Bellilinea sp.; assembly: GCA_036822575.1. GTDB lineage: Bacteria > Chloroflexota > Anaerolineae > Anaerolineales > Anaerolineaceae > Bellilinea. The sequence continues at coordinate 125,216 of DAISHK010000001.1, forward strand.
CCTGTGCAGGTTTAATTCATAAAAAGCGTAATTAAGCATCAGCGCCAGGGCTTCCAACCCATAGCCCTGCCCGCGGTTCTCCGGTCCGCCCAGGCCCATGGCCAACACCGCGTTGCCGTTGTTCCACTCAATATTGAACAGGGCGATGAAGCCAATCATTTGATCGTCCGCAGTGGTGCGCAGATGGAAATAGACATTTTGCGGCCCGCGGTCAGCCTGTCCGTCTGGAATGACGTTGGCGGGGGTGCAGGGACGTGCGAAATCGGTATCCATCTGGCGCTGGAATTCGCCGTCTTCGGTCCAGCGTGCCATCAGGTCGTTGTCCTCTGGCCGTGGTGCGCTTAAACGCAGCCGTTGATATTGAAATAGATGCTTGAATGGTTGCATACGTTCCTCGCGATTTTTGAATTATCTTGATTATATCTATTCCGCGTAAAGGCGGTGAAAAGCCGGCGCTTTAATTGTAAGACAGGTGCAGGCGGGCATGATACAATACAGCTATGGAGAGAACCGTACCCACCACCGCTTCTGAAGAAATCGCGCTTTATCTGCGCACCATTTATTCTTTGTTTAAGACTTCCGCTGAGGTGAAAATTCGCTCGCTGGAAGAAGTGCACGCGGCCACCAATTCGTCGCTGCACCCCGGCGCACGCAAGACTGAACCGGATATCTCGGCTTTTGTGTACAGCCTGCTGCGCCTGCCGGATTGCATGCCGGATGTGCGTTCGGTGGTGCTGGGACAATCCGCGGCCGTTTTTGCCCAGCATGGCTATGCGGATGTGGAAAAATGGGAACAGGTTTCAGCGCGGGCGCGCCGCCGGCGCTGTTTTTTTAATGGCAAGGATACACTGGCCTGTTATATTGCCAGCCGGTCCGATATTGACGATGTGGTGCCGGTTCTGACCGCCTACGAAATTGAGTGGAACAAGCTGCACCTGCTCCTGCAGCGCTGGCCGAAAAGCCTGACCTGGAAGGCGGTTGACCATGACCCGCAAGCGTTTGCGCAATTGGCCGAATTGCTGGAAATGTCGCCCGATGACCTGGAGCGGTTGCGCATCATTTGGGGCCGCGATTTCTCTCCGAATTTGCAGCGCATTGCGCATAACCCCTCAGAAATCGGTATGCGGCTGCTCAGCGGTTCGATTTCTGATTATCGCCGGGCGACACGCGCCTGGTGGGATAATATCGAAGCGCTGGCCCCGAAAATTGGCGAACGGCCGGTTTATTTCATTTCCAGCAACACCCACAGCCTGATTAATCCGCTGTCTGGCTTCGCTTTGCAGCATCGGGAGGAGCTTTACCGCTACCTTAATCGCAAAGAAAATCGCATATTACTGCAGGAATGGGAGAGCATCCAGAACGGACAGATTTCGGCCAGTCAGGAAAATTTCCTTTATTACATCCTGAAGAAGTACGAAGGCACCACCGAAGGCCGTCATTTGGTGCATGCGCAGCAGGTTCAGGAAGATGAAAGCGGCATTCAGCGCATTCCCAGCGAACATTATTTTGACGTGGAAGCCCAGATTGTTGAGCTTGCGCGCCTTAACCCCCAGCATTTCGACCCGCGCCTGAAGCAGTCTGACTGCGAATGGCTTAAGGATAGTGACGCGCTGCTGCTGAATATTGATTATCCGCTCGGTATGGCCGCATACAACCTGCTGGTGAAAATTGCCGAACATGCCTACCCGATTCTGGGGGTTTATATCATGGGCAAGGCGGCCAGCCTGAACGGACGCATGGGCGATGTGATGATTCCCAATGTGGTTCAGGATGAGCATTCGATGAATACCTACCTGTTCCAGAACGCCTTTACGGCCGCGGACGTGTCGCCTTACTTGCTGTACGGAAACGTACTGGATAATCAAAAGGCGTTGAGTGTCTATGGCACTTTCTTGCAAAACGCGCGTATTATGGATGTAGTTTATCGTGAGGGCTACACGGATATTGAAATGGAAGCCGGGCCTTACCTTTCCGCGGTCTATGAAATGGCGCGCCCGAAGACGCATCCGAACAACGAAATTGTCAACCTGTACAATTTAGGTTTTGATCTGGGCATTCTCCATTATGTTTCGGATACACCGCTCAGCAAGGGCAAGAACCTAGGCGCGGGGACGCTTTCCTACTTTGGCATGGATTCAACTTACGCCAGCAGTGTGGCCATTCTGCGCCGCATTTTTGAGCTCGAGCAGAAACGATTGAAGAACAGCCATTAAACAGAAATAAAAACGGGCTGCCTGAGGGCAGCCCGCTGTTTATCCTGCTTGTGGTCAGCTTAATTGTTCGCGGATCTTGGCCGCGCTTTCCTGGAAGGTGGCCAGTTTCTGGCGTTCTTTATCCACTACGGCAGCCGGTGCTTTTTCAGCAAAGGGGCTGCTGAGCAGCTCTTGCAGGCGCTTGATCTGGCTCTCCAGGCTTTCCAATTCGCCTTGCAGCCGGGCCTTTTCGGCTTCCATATCCACCATGCCGGCCAGCGGCAGGTAGATTTCGATGCCGGCTACCACCAGGCTGACCTGATCCTGCGGTTTTTCAGGCAGCGTCCGCAGCAGTTCGAGTTTATCGAGGTCGATATGCGCCAGCGCGGCGAGACTGGCGGCCTGTGCTTTGAAGGTTTCGAGCGCGTCGCCGGCCACAATCGTAGCGGCGATTTTACGCCCGGGGGTGACTTTCTTCTCAGTGCGCAGGTTGCGGATCGCGCGGACCACATCCTGAATCAGGTTGAAATCGGCAATCTTTTGCGATTCCCAGCCTTCTTCCGGGTTGGCTTCTGGCCAGCGCGCGATGATCAGCGCTTCGGCCCAGCCGCCTTTGGGGGTGAAGGCAGTGCCCTTTTCCATTGCGGCGCGTTTGAGGTGACCCCATAACTCTTCGGTTACATACGGGGTGAAGGGGTGCAGCATTTTCAGCACCGCGTCCAGAACATAAACCAGGGTTTGGGCGGTGTAGAAGGCGCGGTCGCCGCCGGCGTTGAGCTGGAGTTTGGCAATTTCAAGATACCAGTCAGCAAACTCGGACCAGAAGAAGTCGTAAATCTGGCGGCCGGCCTCGCCGTATTGGTAAGCCTGGAAGAGGCGGTCGGCATCGCGTTCTACCTGCATCAGACGCGCCCAGATCCACGAATCGGCCAGGGTCCAATCTGGGGCGGCCAGCGGAGCATCCGGAGCCTGGTCCAGGGCGCCGATCACGAAGCGTCCGGCATTCCAGATTTTGTTGGCGAAGTTGCGATTGGCCTCGACCTTTTTTAGGCTGAGGTTCATATCATTGCCCGGAGTGGAGCCGACCAGCAGCGTAAAGCGCAGCGCATCCGTGCCCATCTCGCCCATCACGCCCAGCGGATCGATTACATTGCCTTTGGTCTTGCTCATCTTCTGGCCGTGCTCGTCGCGGATCAGCCCATGCAGGTATACCGTGTGGAAGGGCGGCTTGCCGGTGAACTCGATGCCGAACATGATCATGCGCGCTACCCAGAAGAAGAGGATGTCGTAGCCGGTCTCCATCACCGCGGTGGGATAGTAGTATTGCAGGTCGGGGGTGTTTTCTGGCCAGCCAAGGGTCGAAAACGGCCAGAGACCGGAGGAGAACCAGGTATCGAGCACGTCCGGGTCCTGGTGGAGATGGCTGCTGCCGCATTTCGGGCATTTGAGCACGTCTTCGCGCGAAACGATTTGCTCGCCGCAGTCATCGCAGTACCAGACTGGGATGCGGTGGCCCCACCATAACTGGCGGCTGATGCACCAGTCCTGGATATTTTCCAGCCAGTTGTAATAAACCTTGGTGAAACGTTCGGGGATAATGCGGATTTCACCCTCACGGACGGCTTTCAAGGCGGCTTCGGCCAGCGGTTTGATGGTTACGAACCATTGCGTGGAGACCATCGGCTCGACGATTTCGCCGCCGCGCTGAGACCGCGGCACGTTGAGGGTATAAGGCTGCTCTTTAATCACCAATCCGGCGGCTTTCATATCCGCCCACAATTGTTTGCGGCAGTCGAACCGATCCATGCCGGTGTATTTGCCGCCGTTTTCGTTGATGGTGGCTTCACGCGTGAGGATATTGATAAATTCCAGATTGTGGCGTTTGCCGATCTCGTAGTCGTTGGGGTCGTGCGCCGGTGTGATTTTCACTGCGCCGGTGCCGAATTCGCGATCCACATATTCATCGGCGATCACCGGAATGGCGCGATTCAGGATCGGCACGATCAACTGACGGCCGACGAAAGCCTGGTAGCGTTCATCTTCGGGGTGAACGGCCACAGCGGTATCGCCTAAAATAGTTTCGGGGCGGGTGGTCGCTACCGGGATAAATTCTTCAGGATTATCAGCAGAGACGTATTTGAAGTAATAAAGGAATCCCGGTTCTTCGCTGTATTCCACTTCCAGATCTGAAACGGCGGTTTTCAGGCCAGGCGACCAGTTGATCATGCGCGGGCCGCGATAGATCAGCCCTTTTTCGTAGAGACGCACGAAGGCTTCGCGCACGGCTTTGGAAAGGCCCTCATCCAGGGTAAAGCGCTCGCGCTCCCAATCACAGGACGCGCCTAAACGGCGAATCTGCTGGGTGATGATGCTGCCGTATTTTTCTTTCCATTCCCAGGTCTGGCGTTCAAATTCCTCACGGCCTAACTGCTCGCGGGTTTTGCCCTCTTTGGCCAGCTTCTTCTCAACCTGCAGCTGCGTGGCGATGCCGGCGTGATCGGTTCCGGGTACCCACAGGGTCGGCGCGCCTTTCATGCGCTGATAGCGGGTCATCAGGTCTTCCATAGATACAAACATCGCGTGCCCAAGATGCAGCTCACCGGTAACGTTGGCCGGCGGAATAGAGATAACAAACGGTTTTCGCTTCGGGTCATGGTCTGGTTGAGCGGGGTCATTGCTGGGCTTAAAATAGCCGCTCTCTTCCCACCAGCGATAAATCCGTTCTTCCACCGTTGAAAAATCGTAGGTCTTGGATAAAGTATTGTCTGCCATTCTGCTCCTATCCTGAATTTCAGTGTGTCCGGAGAGACGATTGATTAAATAAAAAACCTTTCGCCTCCAAGAGGACGAAAGGTCATTCTTCCGCGGTACCACCTCAGTTCGTCAATTTTAAATTGACGCGCTCACTCAGCGGACTGGTCATCCGCCTTTGGCGCTAACGGGCTCCCCGTGCCGTTCTACTCTTGCGCGCAGCAATTTCTTCGGCATTTTTAGCCAAACGACTTCAGCGCGGTTCAGGCTGGGGAGGCTTTCAGCCAGGGCCTCTTTCTCTGGCAGCGATCCGCTGCGCTTACTCCTTTTGGCAAGCTTCACTATTAAGTTGTATGTATTATACCGTTGGGCGGCGGGATCGTCAATCGAGAAATGCCGCCCATTCATTTCAGGCAGGGCGGCTGGGTAAGCAACCGGGCTGTCAACTTGACAGCCCGGATACCTGAATTTTCTATTGGAAATACTGTTCGATCGCGCTCGGATCCATATCACTGATCATCGGCAGCAAGGCGATCCCGGCGATCATATTGATAATGGACAGGAGCAAGCCGAGCACTGAGAGCACCAATCCAATGATGGCCAGTACACGCTGGCTGGATTTCAGCCCCAGAATGCCGGTAATGATGCCGGCGATAGCGAGCGGCAGCCCGCAGATCGGCAAACACCAGGCGCCAAGATTGATAATGCCCAGAACCAACGCTGCAATCGCCAATCCCTGTTTGTCAGAGGGGGGCGGCGTGGGCGGAACCGGGTTGGATGTGAAGATCTGGTCGGGTTGAAGCGGGGTATTATTGTCGATGGTCATAATTTCATCTCCTGCACTTTTATCCGGCTGTATCAGAAGCGCCGGTTACTCGCTGATGACTGTTTCTAAGGCGGCGTCGATTGCTTCCAGTATATCATTGCTGAATTTGTAGGACGCCTCAGCGGCGGCGATGTTTTCATCAAGCTGTTCGATGCGCGTCGCGCCGGTAATGACAGATGAGACTTCTTTGCGGTGCAGAATCCAGCCAATGGCCAATTGAGCGGTGGTCAGGCCCAGTTCAGTAGCAATTACCGATAACTGGCGCACAGCTTCAATGCGTTCGGCCGTGATGCGGTTGCGAATCCAGGCTAATTCTTCCAGGGCGGCCCGGCTGCCGGTCGGAATGCCTTCGTTGTATTTTCCGGAAAGTATACCGTGGTAAAGCGGGCTGAAGGTGGTGAGACCCATGCCCAGGTCACGCGTCAACGGCATAATTTCTTCCTCGACCCGCCGGCGGTGAAAGAGGTTGTACTGCGGCTGCTCCATGCTGGGCGGCACCAGGTGATGCTCGCGGCAAATCCCATGAATTTGCGAGATTTGATGGGCCTCCCATTCAGAGGTGCCCCAATAGAGCACCTTGCCCTGATGGACCAGGTCGTCCATGGTGCGAGCCACTTCATCAAAGGGCGTGTCGGGGTCGTAGCGGTGGCAGAAGTACAGGTCAACATAATCGGTACCCAGGCGGCGCAAGGTGGCGTTGATCGATTCGGTGATGTGCTTGCGAGAAAGACCGCGGCCGTTCGGGCCGGGCATGGTCGGCCAAAAGACTTTGGAGGAGATCACCAGGGCTTCACGCGGCAGGTCGCGGATGGCGGTACCCATCACGGTTTCTGCCTGACCATTGGCGTACATATCGGCATTATCAAAAAAATTAATGCCCTGGTCATAAGCGGCGTGAATCAAATCGCTGGCAGTGGTTTCGCTGATCTGGTTCCCAAAGGTAATCCAGGCCCCCAGTGAAATTTCGCTGATCTTCAGGCCGGAGCGGCCCAAACGGCGGTAATGCATGGCGTGCTCCTTGATGATTGAAATAAAGAGTTGTGCCGAAGTTTATGCTTCTGGCGGATTTTCGTTAGTGGACGGATCGCCGGATGGCAGCGCGGTTTCGTCGCCGCCAATGCCAAGCGGTTTCCATTTGTCTGAGTCGGCGCGCAGACGGTGCATTCCCCCGCCGCGGTTGTGCAGCAGGTCGAAGCCTTCGGGCTTAATGAACATATGCTCACCGTCCAAAAGCCCGGAAACACCCGATTGACCGGGTTCGGCGCGTTTGCTTTTGCAGTAGGAACAGGTGGCCGGGTCGTGCATTTTGTACTCGGTCGGTTCCTCGTAGGTGGTGATGTAACCTTCGTAATTGCGCAGGATGATCTTGTGATCCGACGCGCTGATCTGATAATTGGGCATAACCGGAATTTTTCCGCCGCCGCCGGGGGCGTCCACCACGTAGGTTGGCACGGCGTAACCGGATGTATGCCCGCGCAGACCCTCGATGATCTCGATGCCTTTGGCTACCGGCGTGCGGAAGTGTCCCGCGCCCTCTACCAGATCACATTGATATAGATAGTACGGGCGCACGCGGATGCGCACCAGGTCTTGAACCAGCTTGCGCTGAATGTGCACGCAATCATTCACGCCGGCCAGCAGCACAGATTGGTTGCCCAGCGGGACACCCGCACGGGTCAATTTATCGGCCGCCTGAGCCAGTTCCAGGCTGATTTCATTGGGGTGGTTAACGTGAATATTCATCCACAGGGGATGGTACTTCTGAATTGTTTCGCAGAATTCATCGGTAATGCGCTGCGGCAGGAAGACCGGTACACGGCTGCCGATGCGGATGACCTCAATATGCGGAATCTCGCGCAGGCGGCGCAGCAATTCGTCCAGAAGTTTCGGCGCCAGGGTAAGCGGATCACCGCCGGAGAGGAGCACATCCCGCACCTGCGGGGTCTTGCGCAGATAGTCGAGCTGCATTTCAAATTCACTGCGCGAAAAGGTGGCGGTTGGGTCACCCACGATCCGCGAGCGGGTACAATACCGGCAATACGAAGCGCATTGCGTGGTGACCAGCATCAGCACACGGTCCGGATAGCGATGCACCAGACCGGGCACCGGAGAATGGCGGTCCTCGGCCAGCGAATCTTCCATCATGCCGGTGAACGGCACAATCTCATCCGCGGTCGGGATCACCTGGCGGCGGATGGGGTCATGCGGATCGTCGGGGTTGATCAGCGAGGCGTAATAAGGGGTGATTTCTACACGGAACAGATTCTGCGAACCGAGGGCTTTCTTTTCGCTCTCAGTCAGCGGAAAAACCTGTTCAAAATCATCGACCGTGTTCAGGCGGTGGCTGAGCTGCCAGCGCCAGTCATTCCATTTTTCGTCGGGAATATCGGCAAAACAAGGGGCGCGCTTAGAAACGAACGGGGTGGGGGTCATACAGGCTCCTTTCTATGGAAGGTGAAATCAAACAATAAGGTATCGCAAACCCAAAACCTTGTTAAAAGGCAGCCTGTGGTGGGTCGTGGTCGGTTCTAAAAAAGCCCGCGAAGGCCGGGAAATGATGCACGTCTAACATCTTCTTATTTTACGGATAAAAAGAATGCAGGTCAATGCAAGGGGGAAATCTTAACGCCGCAGTCAGTTTACACCTGTATAAGAAATGTATATGAACCCAGCATGGCTTCTTGACGGTGAGTTTACGGCATGGTATGATGATTCGACGGTTTGATTTAGCACTCTCTTCATTAGAGTGCTAAAAAAGAGAGCGAAATGCAAGAATTATCTGAGCGCCAAAAACTGATCCTCTCGCTGGTGATTCACGAGTACATTCGGACGGCCACTCCGGTCGGCTCGAATGCGCTGGTGGCGCGTTACCATTTAGAGATGAGTTCGGCAACAGTGCGCAATGAGATGGCTTTCCTGACCGAATTGGGCTATTTGCGCCAGCCGCACACCTCAGCTGGCAGAATCCCTTCGGAAGAGGGGTACCGCTTTTTTGTCAGCCGGCTGATCCGCGATGCCGACCTCCCCGATACCAACCGGCGTACCATCAGTCATCAATTCTTTCAGATGCGCAATGATGTTGAACAGTGGGTGCGTCTGGCTGCTTCAGTGCTGGCGCATCAATCACGCGCTGCTTCGCTGGTCACCCCGCCGCGCCCGGAGCGCGCGCGCATCAAACATCTTGAGTTGATCTCCACACGCGGACGCCAGGTCTTGCTGGTTGCAGTGCTGGTGGGCGGCGAAGTGCGCCAGCGTTTCTTTACGCTGAGTGAACCGGTGCCGCAGACCATTCTTTCGCAAAGCGCAGAACGGCTCAGCCAGTATCTGCAGAACGCCGATGTGGACGATATCCGCGCCCGGCGCAGCCAGTTTGCCGGTGTAGATGTTGATGTGGCTGAAATCCTGATCGAGGATCTTTCTCATATTGATTACAGCCAGCCTGGTGAAGTCATCATTGATGGCGTTACCAATGTGCTGTCAGAACCAGAGTTTACCGGTTCGGAAGACGCGCTGCGAGCGGTACGGATTTTAGAGCAGCGCTCGGTGCTGCAATCCCTGGTGGCGCGCAATAATGAAACCGCCTCGCAGGGCGGTGTGCAGGTGCTCATCGGCGGCGAAGGCAATTTTGATGAACTGCGCCAATGGTCGATTGTTTTAGGCAGTTATGGAATGCCCGGATTCGCCACCGGCACCCTGGGTGTTTTAGGCCCGATGCGTATGTCGTACGGCCGGGCAATCTCTACAGTTCGGTTTCTTTCCAGTGTCCTGAGCGACCTGGTGGCTGATACATTGATAGAAGATGCATCTTTTCCCACAGGAGATGTAAGCCTATGACCGAAGAAAAAAAGAAACGCTCCCGCCAGTCTCATCCTGCGGACGAGACAAAACCAACGGAAGCGGTGTTTGAGGGACCTATGAATGACAATGATGAAACCCAGATCCCGCAGGAAGAAGCGGAAATCAGCGGTGCGCCTGATCTGGACGCGCTGACTGCTGAAATGGAAACCCTGCGTAAACAGTGCCGGGAATACCAGGAAGGCTGGCAGCGAGAACGCGCCGATTTTATCAATTATAAAAAACGGATTGAACGCGATCAGGTTCAGGCCAGCCAGTCCATTTCGGCCAATATCATCAAGAAATTCCTGGCTGTGCAGGACGATATGGACCGCGCGATGCGCAACCGCCCGGCCGGAAATGAAAACCAGGAATGGTGGTCGGGCTTTGAGCTGATCACCCGCAAGCTGCAATCAATTTTGGACGCGGAAGGCGTCAAACCCGTTGCCGCAGCCAATGATGAATTCGATCCGAACCGGCATGAGGCCATTTCGCATGAAGATAATGATGAAGTGGAAAGCGGCCGGATTATTGAAGTCGTGCAGCAAGGATATGCCATTGGCGACCGGGTCATCCGTCCGGCAATGGTGCGCGTGGCGCGATAAATGCAACCAATTTACCGGCGCCAAATGGCCACCGGTTTATTTACCCCAAAATCAACAGTGAGTTAACCAACACTGCAGGAGGAATCTATGGGCAAGATTGTAGGTATCGACTTAGGTACAACCAATTCCGTGGTCGCGGTAATGGTTGGCGGCGAGCCGGTGGTCATTCCTGCGGCGGAAGGCGAGCGTCTGGTGCCTTCGGTCGTAGCAGTCAATAAGAATGGCGAACGCCTGGTGGGCCGCTCTGCCCGCAACCAGGGGATTGTTAACCCCGAAAACACAATTTTTTCAATTAAACGGTTGATGGGCCGCAAGTTCGAGGACCCCGAAGTTTCACGCACGACGAGCCGTGTTCCTTATAAAGTGACCAAAGCGCCTAATGGCGATGCGCGTGTGATGATGGCCAGCCGGGAATATTCTCCCCCGGAAATTTCGGCCATGGTTTTGGCCAAGCTGAAAGCCGATGCCGAAGCCTATTTGGGCGAGCCGGTTACTCAGGCGGTCATCACCGTACCGGCGTATTTCAATGACGCGCAGCGCAATGCCACCAAAGATGCTGGCAAAATCGCTGGTCTTGAGGTGATGCGCATCATCAACGAGCCGACCGCTTCTTCCCTGGCTTATGGCCTGGACAAGCGAAAAAATGAAGTCATCGCAGTCTATGACCTGGGCGGCGGCACCTTTGATGTTTCTATTCTGGACGTCGGCGACGGTGTGTTCCAGGTGAAATCGACTGCCGGCGACACCTTCCTGGGCGGCGACGATTTCGATCTGCGCCTGATGGACTACCTGATCGATGAATTCAAGAAAGAAAACGGCATTGATCTGCATAACGACCGCCAGGCATTGCAGCGTTTGAAGGAAGCAGCCGAAAAAGCCAAAATTGAGCTTTCATCGGTGATGCAGACCGAAATTAATCTGCCTTATATCACCGCTGATTCTACCGGGCCCAAACATTTGGTGCGCAATATCACTCGCGCCAAACTGGAGCAGTTGACCGCCGACCTGGTGGAACGCTCGCTTGAGCCCGTACGGCGCGCCTTGAAAGACGCTGGTCTGAAAGCCGCCGACATCGATGAGGTCGTGCTGGTGGGTGGCATGACCCGTATGCCGGCCGTACAGGAAGCCGTGCGCCGCGAATTTGGCAAAGACCCCCACAAGGGCGTCAACCCGGATGAGGTGGTGGCGGTTGGCGCTGCCATTCAGGGCGCTGTCCTGGGCGGAGATGTCAAAGATGTCATTCTGGTGGATGTCACTCCGCTGACCCTTTCGGTTGAGACCTATGGCGGCGTGGCTACCCCGTTGGTAGAGCGTAACTCAGCCGTCCCGACCAGCAAATCACAGATTTTCTCGACGGCCGCGGACAATCAGACTCAGGTCGAAATCCATGTGCTGCAGGGCGAACGCCCGATGGCCGCGGATAATAAATCACTGGGCCGCTTCATTCTGGATGGTATTCCTTCCTCGCCGCGCGGCATTCCGCAGATCGAAGTGACCTTTGATATCGACGCCAATGGTATTCTGACCGTTACGGCTAAGGACAAAGCCACCAGCCGCAGCCAGCACATTACCATTACGGCTTCTTCCGGTCTGACCGATTCGGAAGTTGAAAAGATGCGCAAAGAGGCGGAAGGTCACGCTGAAGAAGATCAGAAGCGCAAAGAACTGGTCGAAGCGCGCAATTACGCGGATAATACCGTCTATACAGCCGAAAAAACCTTGCGCGACGCCGGCGATAAAGCGGACAGCGCGCTGAAAGATCAGGTGCAGAAGGCGATTGAGTCGGTCAAAGCTGCCATGCAGGGCAGCGACGCCGCTGAAATGCGCAAGGCGACGGATGAATTGGGTCAATTGATCCAAAAAGTCGGCGCGGCTATGTACCAGCAGCCTGAACAGCCGCAAGGCGGCGCTAACCCGGGCGAACAGCCTGGCGGCGGGCAGCAGCCCGGCGGCGATGATGTGGTTGAAGGCGAGTTCAAGGAACAATAAGATATCTATGGCCCGGGCGCGTGAAAGCGCTCGGGCTTAAACCAAATCCGGTTTCACTGGTTTTGGGCAGGGTGCGGTAAAATGGAGCCTGGTTTTGGCGCCTCAATCAGCCCGGCCTGGCGGTGAAACCGGTATTTGGAATTAATCGTGTTTATTCGCCGCACAAGAATCAGCGTGCAGCGAACTGCGGTTGACGAATTTGTTTGAATGGATTGTTTATGGCAGCGCGTGATTATTACGAAATCCTTGGGGTAGCACGCACGGCGAGCGCGGAAGAACTCAAATCTGCGTTCCGTCAGTTGGCGCGTAAATACCACCCCGACGTAAATAAGGATCCGGACGCTGAAAAAGTCTTCAAAGAAATCAATGAAGCTTACGGAGTATTATCCGACCCTGACAAAAGAGCTGCCTATGACCGTTATGGGCACGCTGGCGTGAATGGCATGGGCGCCGCTCCAGATTATACGACGGTCGATTTTTCGGATATTTTTGAAGAATTTTTCGGATTCGGCATGGGATCCAGCAGCCGGCGGCGGAATTCGCCGCGCCGTGGAGCGGATTTAAGCTACACGGTTACGCTGGAATTTGAAGAAGCTGTTTTTGGAATCGATAAAGAAATCGAAATCACCCGAGATGAAACCTGCTCCACCTGCCGCGGCACCGGTGCGGAACCAGGCACTAGTCCAACCCGCTGCAGTACCTGCGGCGGACGAGGTGAAGTTCGTCAGTCACGGCAGACGTTTTTGGGATCGATGGTGCAGGTAGTTACCTGCCCGGCCTGCAACGGCACCGGCGAAGTAATTTCCTCGCCGTGCCATACCTGCAAAGGCCGCGGCTTGGAGCGGAAAACCGTCAAGAAATTGGTTTCCATTCCCGGCGGCGTCAATGACGGCAACCAGATTCGTCTTTCCGGTGAGGGTCAGCCCGGCTCTAACGGCGGGCCTAACGGAAATTTGTATCTGGAAGTGCATGTTAAAGATCACAAATTCTTCCGCCGTAAGAACGATGATATCTTGCTGGATTTAAATATCAATATCGCTCAGGCTGCGCTTGGTTCGGAAATCAAAGTGCCGACGATCGAAGGAGAATCCAAACTGGTTATTCCGGCCGGCACCCAGCCCGGCAAAGTCTTCCGCTTGAAGGGCAAAGGCGCGCCGAATGTACGCGGCGGCAGCAAAGGCGACCAGTTGATCATGGTCAATGTCGAAGTGCCGACCAAATTAAGCAGCGAACAACAGCAATTGTTTGAGCAGCTGGCGAAAACACTGGGCACAGAAGTTCGCCCGCAGGAACGTAGCTTTTTAGATATCATCAAAGAGGTGTTAGGTGGCTGAAGCACACTGGTTAGAGGTTTCATTAACGGTGGATGGTGAACTTGCGGAGGCCGCGGCGGACGTCATTGGCCGCTATACCTCGCAGGGTGTGGTCATGGAGCAGGCGGTTAAATATAACGATGCCGAAGATGTCGGTACGCCTTATGGGCCGATCCGCGTGTTCGGGTATATTGCCGTTGACACCACGCTGGAGCAAAAGCGCCAGCACCTGGAAGAAGCGCTGTGGCATCTGGGCCAGATCCAGCCCCTGCCGCCGCTGAGCTTCAAGAAAATTGAAGATCAGGATTGGATGCAGGCCTGGAAAGAGCATTACCGGCCGATTCCGATCGGGCAGAAAATCTTGATCCTGCCGGCCTGGCTTGAATCGGAATACCCGGAGCGCATCTCAGTAAAAATTGACCCCAGCATGGCTTTCGGTACCGGGACACACCCCACCACCCAACTATGCCTGGCGTTATTAGAGAAATACCTGAAGGCCGGACAAAATGTCATTGACGTTGGCTGTGGTTCGGGGATTTTATCGATCGGCGCGATCAAATTAGGCGCGGCGAAAGCTCTGGCAGTGGACATCGACAATGCCGCCATCATTTCAACCCATGAAAATGCTCAATTAAATGGGGTGGATGAATGGATCGAAGCCGGGGTGGGTTCGTCCGAAGAAGTTCACGACGAACAGTTCAGCATTGAGAAAGCCCCTGTGGTGGTCGCCAATATCCTTGCTCCGGTCATTGTGCGCCTGTTCGCTGAACAGCACCTGGCCGACCTGGTAGAAAAGAAAGGCATCATCCTGCTCTCCGGTATTCTGGATGAACAGGCGGCGGCCGTCGTCGCTGAGGCGGAAGAGCACGGCCTGGAATTGGTCGAAACCATGCAGATCAATGATTGGGTCGCTCTGGCCATGCGCCGGAAATAATTTGTAGGATGTGTAAACGAAATCGCCACCCGATTGTCCGGGCGGCGTTTTTTTTATCAAATTTGGCTATCGAGCTACCCTTTTTAGCTTACCATACCCGTTCTAAATCCGGATTATCCAGGGCGGTGCGGCCGATTTTGGCCATGTCGATCCACTCGCCATGCACCTTGACGCGCACCACATCGGCGGTGTAATCTGTCACCGTATCGGCGTGGTTGTCAAACAGGGCTGAACCAACCGCGTAGGTATCCACCGGGGTATGCAGCTTCTCGAAATTGGTGATCTTTTCGGGGTTGAAGCCGCCGGAGACGACGATTTTTACATTCTCACAGTACTTTCTGGCCTCGTCTTGCATTTCAGCCGGCAGGTTCCAGGACTTCCAGGCGTCGTTTAAAGCCTGGCGCAGGGTGAAGACCAGGCGCGGATTAACGCCCAAATCCAGGGCGGTGACGCCCATCGGCGGCAGACTGTCATCACGCAGGCTGGCGCTGGTATCCACACGGACACCATACAGGAGATAGCGGCGGGCTTCGTCAATATTTCCGGCCTGCAGTAAGTCATGATAGGCTGTGAACATGGCCTTGCATAAAATCAGCGAGTCAGCGACCGAGTTGTTGTTGAAGTCCACCAGGGCAATCCGGGGAATTTCGGTGGGTAATACCCGCGCGAAGGCCAGCATGGCTTCGGTGGTATCGCCAAGGAAAGCGGCGATAGCGGCATGCGCAACGGTTCCGCCGCCGGAACCACCCCACCAGTCGCCCTGAGCATCGGTGGAAACATACGGTCCAATGGTGCTGGCATGGTCCATATTGTAGCGTTCTATGGCGATTTGATAGGCATAACCATCCGCTGCCTGGACTTCATGCAAGTCGAACCGCGCCGGGAAAAACAGCACCGGCTTGCCGTTAGCGGCGATCAGGGTCTCGTACACATTGGTGGCTACCCGGCTGGCCCGGGTCAGTATCCCCAGGCTGGGCGTTTCCAGAATGGCGAAATCACGGTAGCGGCCGCGCACGCGAATCACCGGCTGGACGTGCAGCGGGTTGCCGTCATAATTAACGGTGGTGCCGTCTTGGACGGCCCATACCTGCAAACGGTCGGCAGTGCTGATAAATTTACCGTTTTCAAAATAACCGCTGGCATGTTGGAGCATGGCCAGGGCCTTATCCACGCCGACCACAATGGTTTTTCCGGCGCGGCGGGTGAACCACTGCATTTCCACTTCCAGGTTGCCCGTATCGATATCATCCAGGCTGACGCCGGCCGGTGTGCGCGGATGCCGGCCCTGGTAGCGATAGCCTTGTTTAGCCAGGGTTTCTAACATGATGGCAATATTGGTAAAGTATTTATCTGTGTACCAGCCGGCGCGCATGCGCTCGATATCCAGCTTGAAGGTATCGTTGGTCAATCGTTTATGATCGAAGATGCTCATTGGTCAGGCCTCCGGGGCGAATGATGGTGAGGTTAATTCGGCTGCGCCTCTTGGACCGCGAAATGACTACGATCAGTACGAAAGAAGCGTAAACCGTATTTAGTGTATTTATTACACTAATAGTGTACACCTCTTCCCGATCCCTGTCAATATTAGCAGGCATTGCTGATGCAGCAATCGGGTATCGCAGACACTCGCGCTGAAGTGCTGGGTAGGCGCCGCAGGAGCATGCCTCCAGCCGGAGAATCAGCCGGGTGTTATTCGGCAAGTATGGTATAACTAGAGCGTTCATTTGACCCGCCCTGCGGGAAACCTGTGTTTGGAGAAATTAAAAATGGGTGCTCGTGAAACGTATCCAATTGAACTGGCCGGTATTAAACGCGAATTGCCGTTATTCGAGGTTAAACCGGGGTTGAAGATTGCATTGTTGAACATTCTTGGGGATACACCGCTGGTCGAGGCATGCGCCCGTGAGCTGGTTAAAAGGACCAGCGGTATTGATTACGATGTAATCATCACGGCTGAATCAAAAAGCATTCCGCTGGCGCATGCGATGTCGGTTTTAACCAGCAAACCATACGTTGTTCTGCGCAAGAGTTATAAGTTTTACATGGGCGAAGCGCTGAAAGCTGAAACGCTTTCGATTACCACCGGGGCTCCGCAGGTTTTGATTCTGGACGAAAAAGACCATCTTCTGATCCGCGGACGTAAAGTCATGGTGCTTGATGATGTCGTCAGTACAGGATCAACGTTGGAAGGCATGCGTTCTTTGATGGATCAGGCTGGCGCTGAAATTGCGGCAGAAACAGCCATCTGCACCGAAGGCGATGATGACTCCTGGTCAAATATCATCTCCCTGGCGCATTTGCCGCTCTTTGAGGAGTAAGCTTCCGGCCTTCGGCCGAATCAGCGCCAAAAATTACACAAAATAAAAACAGCCTGGGTTTTTCCAGGCTGTTTTGTATCTGGCTAATTCTCGTCCATTTCGATCGCTCGTTCTGGACATTCATCAATTGCCTGCAGGACCAGATCGCGCATGGTTTCTGGTACCGGGTGCAATAAAATATGGGCGTGAATTTCATCCCCCAGCAGGAAAATTTCTGGCGCAATCGTTTTGCAGATGCCGCATCCCATACAGGCATTCGGGTCAATCTTCACATCCATGATTTTTTACCTCATGACGGGAGTACTTGATAGGTGGGGATATGAATTCCCGGAAAACCGGGCTGGGGTTAACCACTCAATCGAACCACCTTTGACCTCAAGGTGGTTGGAAAACGCTTTGTTCTTCTTTTGTGCGGATTATTTTAAGGGATTGTGTCTGCTTTGGCGAGACGCTTGTTCAGGCGAGTGGCGGGTTGACCATTAACTTATTAAGGGAAAAATCTCTCGCAATGAAATGATTGATTTTTATTATACCGAAATGAACCTCAAAAGATCAACTTTAACCTCGCTGTGAGTGTTTTTTTTATTATTGCTGCTGTGAACGGTAGGCGTCAATCAGACGCAATTTTCGTTCGCGGCTGAGCCGTTTAATCGCAATTTCACGCAGCATAGCGGTCCGCCGGTCGGTTACTTCCTCTACATAAACGAGTTTTACCGGACCGTGGGTGCGGGTGTATCTTGCGCCGGTGCCGTGATTATGCTGTTTCTCCCGGCGCTGCGGATCGGTGGTCCAGCCGGTGTAAAAACTGCCGTCATTGCACTCGACGATGTAGCAAAAGTAGCCCACCAGTCAAAACCTGTCAATCTTTTTTGTTTTGTTCTTTACCGGGCTTACTAAACCAGAACATCTTGGTCAGCTGGTCGCCCATAGAGGGCATGGGGGGCGTATCAACTTTATCCCATTGTCCGGTTTCACGCGCCTTAATCCAGGCTTCGCGCAGATCCGTGGCGGTTTCTAAGTAGGCGCGCAGTCCCTCTTCGTCCTGGCTGGCGATTAATTCACGCAGCGCGCTCAATTCGAACAACGTGGCGTCTAAAGTTCGCAGGGCATTTTGCCCGTTAAGCAATGCATAAGTACCCAGTTCTTTGTTTTCAACCGGCGCAGCCAGAGGTTCTGTGGCTAACAGGAAGGCCCGCCCCGCCAATTTCCGGCTTTCTTTCCAGCCGGCTTGCCCGGCTGTGGCGCGCGCAATGACTGCCGCGTTGAGATAAGGCAGCAAATGCGCAAAAGCCAGCACCCCATCCGCCTCGTATGGGTCAAAATACATCGGTTTGGCGGAGAGCATGCCCGCCAGATCCGCGGCCAGCCGGACGGCATCCGGGTGGGCTTCTGGACCGGCGCCGATGACGACGGAACCTTTCGCGAACAGATCAGCGCGGGGCTCTGCCGCGCTGTTTGCCAGATCAGCATAGGCCGGGTTGCCGCTGGGTGTAAAGGTCAGCAGATACCGTTCGGCCGGCAGCAGCGTTTGCGCCCAGGCCAGTACCTGAACATGCAGCGGGGCAGTGGATAATATCACGGCCCCGGCTTTTAATTGATCAGCAATCGCTTCCAGTAAGCTGTGCAGTTCATCCACTGGTTGGTTGAGCAGGACGATATCGGCATTTTCCACCGCATTACCAAGGTTGTGAATGCAGCGGTCAAACGCTTTCAGCTTGAGCGCTTTTTGCTCCAGCCCCAGATCGACATCCGAGCCGATACGCAGCAAGTCTTTTTCATGGTTTTGCAAGGCCAGCCCGCAGGAAATACCGACGGGATCCAGACCGATGACGGTGATTTGAATAGTCATGGTTTATGCGCCTCCGGTGAGCAGGTACCACAGATTGGAAAGCGCCGGGTTCATAATCCATCCCAACGCGTCCACATTAAAAAACTGCGGCAGGAAAATCAGCGCCATCAAGACCAGCGATCCATATGGACGCAGAACATTCATCAGGTTGGCCAGCGCTGGCGGGGCGAAATATTCGGCGATTTTATCGCCGTCCAGGGGCGGCAGCGGAATCAGGTTGAAGAGCATCAGCACCAGGTTAATCAGCACAAATTCGCTTAGAAAATAGTAAGGGGTTGGCAGCCAGCCAGGGCCCAGGCTCAGCGAAGCCTTTACCAGACCCAGCCGCAAAGGGATCGCGGCTGCAATCGCCATTAAGAAGTTGGAAAATGGCCCGGCCAGTGAAACCCACATGACGGCGGCTGGTGAGCTCCGGCGGAGTTCGTTAGGATTGATCGGCACCGGTTTCGCCCAACCAAACCCGGCGACCAGCAGGAGCAGGGACCCAAGCACATCCAGATGGCGCAGTGGATTGAGGGTTAACCGCCCGTATTGGCGCGGGGTCATATCCCCAAAACGATCGGCCGTCCAGGCATGCGCGAATTCGTGCAGGGTGAAGGCGATTACCAGGGTGAGAATACGGCTGATAAGGGTTGGTCCGTCAAGATCAAGCATGATTCTGAGATTATAACATGGGGTGGTATAATGCGAACATGCTGCCGGACCTCCGCCTGAACGACACGCTGCGTTTGCGCAAAGCACATCCCTGTGGAAGCTACGAATGGAAGGTAGTTCGCCTGGGAGCAGATATTGGCATCGAGTGTTGCGGTTGTCAGCGGCGGGTGATGCTCACCCGGCGTGAATTAGCCAATCGATTAAAATCTATCCACAGGCAGAGTGACGATGACTCCAGTCCGCGGGAATAAACCACGAATCTTGTTCTTGTTTTCAGATACGGGCGGGGGCCACAGGAGCGCTTCGGAAGCAATTATTGAAGCGATCAACTTGGAGTATCCCGACCAGATCGAAACGGAGATGGTTGATATTTTTTTGCAGTACGCGCCATCACCGCTTAATTTAGCCCCAAAAATTTATCCCACACTGGCAAAAATGCCGGATGTATGGGAAGTTGGTTATCGCGTCAGTGATGGGCCGCGCCGGACGCGCGTGGCGTATTCGATGCTGTGGCCGTATGTACGCCGGTCTTTGAATCGGCTGCTGGCTGAGCATCCCTGTTCGCTGATCGTGTCGGTGCACCAATTGATCAATACACCGGTTTCGCGGGCGGCGGCGAAATACCACACGCCGTTTGCCACGGTGGTCACCGATTTAGTGTCAACCCATGCGGCCTGGTACTGTACGCATGCGGATATGGTGGTGGTGCCGACGCGAATTGCCTATCAGCGCGGATTAATGCTGGGTCTAAAAGCTGAGCAGATGCGCATTGTCGGCTTGCCGGTGGCGGATCGGTTCTGCCAGCCGGCGGGGACTAAAGATGAATTGCGCGAGAAATTGGGCTGGCGCAAAGATCTGCCCGTTGCGGTCCTGGTGGGCGGCGGCGAGGGCATGGGGCCGCTGGCGGCGGTCGCGAAGGCGATCAATCAGCAATATATGCCCATGCAACTGATTGTGATCGCCGGACGGAATCACGTCCTAAAAGAGCAGTTGGAACGCATGCAGTGGAACATGCCGGTCAAGATCTATGGGTTTGTTCAGGATATGCCGGATTTCATGCGCGCGGCGGATATGCTGATTACCAAAGCCGGGCCAGGAACCATTTGTGAAGCCTTTATTGCCGGGCTGCCCTTGATCTTATACAGTAAAATGCCTGGTCAGGAAGATGGAAACGTCAGTTACGTGGTGGACGAACATGCCGGTATCTGGGCTCCTGAGCCTGAAATGGTCACCGCGGCTTTGTGGAACTGGCTGTTGAATCCTGAAGAACGGCTGGCGGCGGCGCAAACTGCCCACCGGCTGGCCTGCCCGGATGCATCGCGCCAGATAGCCCGTTTACTGGTTGAAAAAGCCCGCTCCTGACCTGAATTTCCGAGTTGATTCTTGCCGGTGAATGGCATTCTATGTTTTCTTAAATATTTTCTGATAAGGAAAGTGGGTATAATTTAAGCCATGCCCATTCTGGATTCAAACACATTGGAATTTTTTAGCCGCAGCGCTGAGCAGACCCGCCGTTTGGGCATTCGCCTGGGGGGCATCTTGCAGCGCGGGGACGCTATTTATCTGAAAGGCGACCTTGGAGCCGGTAAGACCACCTTTGTACAGGGAATTGCACAGGGTTGGGGTTCGCTGGACCCGGTTTCCAGCCCGACTTTTGTGATCGCTAATATGTACCGGCGGCCAGATGGCCAGGTCTTGAATCATCTGGACGCTTACCGGCTGAGCGGCCCGGATGAGGCGATGGACCTGGACATTTTGATTATGCTTGAGCAGGGGGCCCTGGTGGTCGAATGGCCCGAACGGATTGAGGCAGCGCTGCCAAAGAAATATTTAATGGTAGAAATGCGTTGGATGGCCGAAGAACAGCGCGGAATGGTATTTACAGGCGTTGGCGAACGAGCGGATCAGCTCATCGAAGAATTTCGCCGGCGGGTTTTGGGAGGCTAGTTTGTTATTAGCAATTGATTCATCCACGCAGATGGTTGGTCTGGCCTTATACGATGGCGCACAGGTGTTCGGTGAAACCCTATGGCGGACCCAAAATCACCATACCGTCGAATTAGCGCCGGCAATCCACGATTTGATGGGGCGCTGCGGGATTGCCGCGCAGGATCTGGAATGCGTTGCAGTAGCGTTGGGGCCGGGATCTTTCACCAGCCTGCGGATCGGTTTGGCGGTTGCCAAAGGTATGGCCCTGGCTTTGCATATCCCGGTGGTCGGCATTCCGACGCTGGATTTCCTGGCGGTTGCCCAGCCGGCCAGTGATTTGCCGATGATTGCGTCACTGCAATCCGGGCGCGGCCGACTGGCGGTTCAACCGTATCGATGGGAAAAGGACGGTTGGGTCACGAGCGGGGAGCGGTCTATTACGCATATTGAAGAATTGGCGCAGTCCATCGAAACGCCGACCATTGTGTGCGGGGAGTTCTCCGGATCGGAGCGGCAAATTCTCAATCGCAAGCGAAAAATGGTCCATCTGGCCGGTCCGGCGCTTTCAACCCGCCGCCCGTCTTATCTGGCTGAATTAGCCTGGAAGCGTTGGACAGCCGGAAAAGTGGATGATCCGATTTCTTTAGCGCCAATTTACCAGAGCGCTATTGACGCGGCCGCCGCAGCGGCCTGACAGGCTGGTATGACAGCTTTGGTACGAGTCCGTGCGATGGCGCTGAACGATATCGACCGGGTGGCCGAAATTGATCGCACCTCGTTCACTTTGCCCTGGCCGGAGCGTTCATTTAAATTTGAAATCACTGAAAATGAAGCGTCTCGGCCCTGGGTGGTTGAGATTAGGCACGAGCAGCAAACCGTCCTCGCTGGGATGCTGGTTATCTGGATGATTCTGGATGAGGCGCATATCGGTACAATCGCTGTCCATCCGCAATATCGCGGGTCGGGGATAGGGCAGTATTTATTAGCGTCCGCATTAGTGCAGGCGGCTCAAGATGGCGCGCGCATCAGTTTTTTGGAAGTCCGCCGGTCGAATGCGGCGGCGCAAAAAATGTATGAGAAATTTGGTTATCAGCTTACCTCTGTCCGGGCGCGCTATTACCGGGATAACAATGAAGATGCCTTGTTGATGACCCTCGATCCGTTGGAAACGGATCGTTTGCAAGAACTAGCTGTGATACCGCATAATTACGCACTCTTGCTTAAAGGAGACAGTTAATGGAAGCCAACAATGGATTAAGCAAAGTAGCTGCTGATGTATCTGTATGCACGAAATGTCAGTTAAGTTTCTCACGCAAAAAATCGGTACCTGGTGAAGGACCGGTAAATGCTGAAATTATGTTTATTGGTGAAGGCCCGGGTTTTTATGAAAATGAACAGGGCCGGCCGTTTGTCGGCGCTGCAGGAAAATTCCTCGACGAATTATTGGAACGCGCCGGGATGAAGCGGGAAAGTGTTTTTATTACCAACGTGGTAAAATGCCGCCCGCCGGGGAACCGTGACCCGCTGCCTGAAGAATTGGAAGCCTGCTATCAATACCTGGATGAACAAATCCGGATCATCAATCCCTGCGTGATTGTTACACTTGGACGTTATTCAATGGCGAAGTTTATGCCGAGTGTGCGCATCAGCGATGTGCATGGCAAAGCGCGTTGGGTTGAGAATCGAATGATCGTTCCGATGTTCCATCCGGCGGCCGCATTGCACCAGCCATCGCTTAAAGGAGCGGTAATGGAAGATTTTTCAATGCTGCCCGAATATATCCGCCAGGCGCAGCAAAAACGGGATGGCCTGCCGGTGGATGAAACCCTGGTTGAAGAAATTAAACCGGCTGAAGCCGACGCCAGCCATCATGAAGAACCGCCGGTACAATTAAGTTTGTTTTGATCTGTCCGTGGGACAGATTGTTTTGGGATGGTTTTCGGTAAAGGATGAAGATCATGGAAAATGAAACCTACGCACAACTCGTTGCGAAACTGGAAGACAAAACCGCCCGTGTGGCCGTGATTGGCATGGGCTACGTCGGTTTGCCGCTGGCGGTCGTTTTTGCGGAAGCCGGCTTCAATGTGATCGGAATTGACGCCATCCCAGAGAAAGTGGCGACGCTTAACCGCGGAGAGAGTTATATTCTGGATATTCCCACCGAACAGGTCA
This sequence comes from Bellilinea sp., assembly GCA_036822575.1. Lineage (GTDB taxonomy): Bacteria > Chloroflexota > Anaerolineae > Anaerolineales > Anaerolineaceae > Bellilinea. The sequence continues at coordinate 148,582 of DAISHK010000001.1, forward strand.
AACGATTGGTCCAGGCCGGGAAGTTGAAGGCGACCTCAGACTACGCAGTTCTGGAGCAGGTGGACGCGGTTTCGATTTGTGTTCCCACCCCATTGCGGAAAACAGGCGATCCAGATCTTTCATTTATTGTCGGGGCCGCCAATGGACTGGCGCCGTATGTGCATCGCGGCATGGTGGTGGTGCTCGAATCGAGTACATACCCCGGTACAACGCGCGAGTTGGTTCTGCCGGCCATGACGGAAAATTCCGGGCTGGAGGTTGGCAAAGACGTCTTCGTGGCCTTTTCGCCGGAACGGGTTGACCCTGGCCGCACTGACTGGACCACGATTAACACGCCCAAGGTGCTGGGCGGGATTACTCCTTTATGCACACAGGCGGCGGCAGCCTGGTATTGCCAGGCGCTGCAGACGGTTGTGCCGGTCACCTCAACCGAGGTGGCTGAAATGGCTAAATTATTGGAAAACACCTTTCGCATGATCAATATTGGCCTGGTCAATGAGCTGGCGATCATGTGCGACCGCCTCAATGTGGATGTATGGGAGGTGATCAACGCTGCGGCTACCAAGCCGTTCGGCTTCATGAAGTTCACGCCCGGACCCGGTTTAGGCGGGCACTGCATTCCCATTGATCCGCTCTATCTTTCCTGGAAGCTTAAATCACTGAACTATAACGCGCGTTTTATCGAGCTGGCCTCTGAAATCAACACCTCCATGCCGCGTTTTGTGGTTGGCAAGGTTCAAGATGCGCTTAACGATCACGAGAAGCCGCTTCGCAGCAGCCGCGTACTGGTTTTAGGCGCCGCCTACAAAGCTGATATCGATGACCTGCGTGAATCACCGGCGTTGGATGTCATCCATTTACTGAAGGAAAAAGGCGCGCTGGTTGAATACCATGATCCGTACATTCCGCATTTTGACCATAAAGATATGGTGATGGATTCGGTGAAAGATCTGGATTCTGCCATTCAAATGGCCGATTGCGTGGTGATTGTTACCAACCATAAGAAATACAACTATGATGATATTCTGGCCAAGGCCCAGTTGATTGTGGATACCCGCAACGCCTTGGGTGACAAAGGCCGTGAGAGCGCGAAAGTTGTGAGGCTGTAATGGCGGAAAATTATCTGGTCGCCGGCGCTGCCGGTTTCATTGGCGCGCGTGTCTGTGCGCAATTATTGGACTCGGGCGCCAATGTGCTCGGCGTGGATAACCTTTGCGACGCCTATGATGTGCGCATGAAACACTGGCGCTTAAAACAGATGATTGACCGGCCCGGCTTTAAATTTATCCAGGCCGATATTGCGGATAAAGAAATCATTGGGACGCTTGGTAAGCCGGCTGAACCGATTGCGGGCGTAATCAATCTGGCGGCGCGTGCGGGTGTGCGCGCTTCGGTGATTGACCCGTGGGCGTTCGTAAATACCAATACGACCGGCACGTTGAACCTGTTGGAGTATTGCCGGCTGAATGATATTCCCAAGTTTATTTTGGCGTCCACCTCCAGTATTTATGGCAATGACGCGCCTCTGCCCACTCCCGAAACGGCCAGCAGTGACCGCCCTTTACAGCCCTACGCTGCTTCCAAAAAAGGGGCGGAAGCCATGTGCCACGCTTATCATTTTTTGCATGGCCTGGATGTGACTGTTTTTCGTTATTTTACGGTGTATGGTCCGGCCGGACGTCCGGATATGGTCATGTTCCGCTTCACGCAGTGGATTAAGGAAGGCCGGCCGGTTTATTTGAACGGCGACGGCAGCCAGACTCGCGGTTTTACCTATGTGGATGATATTGCCCGTGGCACGATTTTGGGACTGAAGCCGGTTGGGTATGAGATCATCAATCTGGGCGGGCATGAAGTGATCAGCATCAATGAGATGATTGCTGCGCTGGAAGCGATGATCGGCGAAAAAGCGAATGTGATCTATAATCCGCCGGTTAAGGCTGATATGCTGGCCAACCAGGCGGATGTTACTAAAGCGCGCAGCCTGTTAGGGTGGGCGCCGCAAGTTGATATGCAGACCGGCATGCGCCGCCTGGTGGATTGGTACCTGGCGGAAAGAGATTGGGCCAGCCAGGTGATCACTGCATGAACTTTGTTTCCTCAGCCTGGAAGGCCATTCAAGAGGACAATCTGCTGAAAAAAATCATCCGTAACACCGGGTACATGCTCACCAGCACAACGGTGACAATGGCCTTAAGCCTGGTGCAGACGGTGGTTGTATTAAGGATTCTCTCTGGTACGGAATACGGTATTTTGGGGGCGATCACCACTTTTGTGACCAATGTCAACCGCCTGTTCTCTTTCCGTATGGGCGAAGTGATCGTTAAATATATGGGCGAGTACCTGGCCAGGGATGAAGAAGACCGGGCGGCGGCTATTCTGAAGCTGGCCATGCTTTCCGAAGCGGTTACTTCGCTGGTCACCTTTGTGATGCTGGTGATCATTGCCCCGCTTGGGGCGGTGCTGTTTGCTAAAGATGCCAGCTTTAGTTCGTTATTTATTCTGTTCGGGTTTTCAATTCTCGGAAATATCATCAACGAATCTTCGACCGGTGTCTTGCAGGTCGGCGGGCATTTTCGCAGCCAGGCCGCCATCAATATCGGCAGCAGTGTATTGACGATGCTGGTGATTTTACTGGCCTATTTCGGCGGCGGCGGATTGACCGTGATCGTGCTTGCCTATATGGGTGGAAAGCTGATTTTGGGAATAGGCTCGGCCGCGTTTGGCCTGGTTCGCGCGCGCGATTTATTAGGCTCTGGCTGGTGGAAAATGCCCATCCGCGGTTTACCTTCTCTGCGCAGCCTGGCAAAATTCTCGATCAGTTCCAATTTGAGCCAGACGATGATGATGCTGGTACGCGACAGCGAAGTGTTATGGATCTCGCTGCTGCTTTCTCCGCTGGAAGCCGGTTATTATAAGATGGCGCTGGCGATTGTCAACCCGGTATTGAACCTGACCGCGCCTTTAATCGGTACAACCTTCCCGGAAATCAGCGCTTTAACAGCCAAAAAAGCCTGGGCGCAGTTGCGCCGGTTGCTGCGCCGGGTGACGCTGCTTTCGGGCAGTGTGATTTCGGCGATGGCCGTTTTCTTGATTCTTTTCGGTCAATTGATTCTTTACTGGGTCAAACCCGAGATGCTCCCGGCTTATACCCCGATGGTTATTCTGCTGATAGGTTTGGGCTTCGGAAATGTCTTTTTCTGGAACCGGCCGCTGCTTCTATCGCTGGGGCTTCCTGAAGTACCTTTTCGGTTCACCTTGATCTTTGGCGCGGTAAAAATCTTGCTGACTGTCTTTTTGGTGCCCCGCTATGGCTATGTGATGGAAGCGATCTTGCTGGGCGGGTTCTTTATTTGCTCAGTGGGCGGGATTGTATTGTTAGGGTACCGGGAAATTCACCGGCGTGAAATAAACATGGAGCTTGCCGTATGAAAATTGCCAGCATAACAACCTCGCCGATGCCGACCAGCACGGCGCACAGCATTCAGGCGATCAAAGTCACGCAGGCTCTGGCGCAGGTCAGTGGTGCAGAAGTTCAATTATGGGTTCCGGGCCGTGAAAGTGCTGCCTGGGAAGTGCTGGCGCAAAATTATGGCTTAACTACGCCCTTTCCGGTCAACTGGCTGCCAGCCAACCCGGCATTCAAGCGGTATGATTTCGCCTGGAAGGCCGTTCAGGCAGCACGCGCCTGGGGGGCGGATCTGATCTATACCTGGACGATTCAAGCCGCCTGGCTGGCCGGACGTTATGGCCTGCCGGTTGTGCAGGAAATGCACGACATTCCGATGGGGCGGTTTGGCCCCTGGTTCTTCCGCTGGTTTGCGGAAAGCCGCACACCGCACCGGATTTTATGCACGACGCACGCGCTGCGCCAGCGCCTGGAAGCGCAGCTTGGCCATTCAATCGCCGATCCGCAGGCGCTGATTGCGCCGAATGGGACGGATATGGATCGCTATCGCGATTTGCCGCAGCCGTCCGCGGCGCGGGCGACTCTGGAAATACCCGAGAAATTTACGGTGGTTTACAGCGGTCATTTTTATCCTGGGCGAGGGATGGATCTGCTGCTGGATCTTGCGCGGGCTTTTCCGGACATGCAGTTTTTATGGCTGGGAGGCAAACCGAAAGATGTGGAGCCCTGGCGCGAAAAACTGCGCGCTGAAGGAGTCAACAATGTCCGCATTACCGGCTTTATCGAAAACAGTCGTTTGCCGCTTTATCAGGCAGCTGCGGAAGTGTTGGTGATGCCATACCGGCCGGCGGTATCTGATTCAGGCGGCGGTAATATCGTTGAAGTATTTAACCCAATGAAAATGTTCGATTATCTGGCAGCCGGACGGGCAATTATCTCCAGCGATCTGCCGGTGTTGCATGAAATTTTGAACCAGGAAAATGCGCTTTTCGCGCGAGCCGATGATTCATCCGATTGGATTCATAAATTAGGTCTTTTAGCGCAGGATGCTGACTTGCGTTCGCGTCTGGCAGCCCAGGCCGCCGCGGATGCGCCGCAATATGATTGGCGTGTCCGTGCGGAACGTGCGCTTTCAGTCACAGGTCTGTTAGAATAATCACAAAACAGAATGCAGCTTTGCGGCATACCGCTGTCACAAGGCGTTATAAGAGGAAGTATGCGTCGAATTCTTGCCATCAGTGGAATCGCTGTCACATTGACCGCCGCCGGCCTGGGTTTGATTGGCCCAGGCGTGTTCTGGCGCGGATTCCTGGCCGCCTGGATTTTACTGGCGCTGGCAGCCGCTGCATTAATCACCGCCTGGCGTTGGGCCGGTTCATCAAAAAAACTGGCCCTGCAGACGGGTCTGGCTTTTGGTTTGCGGTTGTGGGTAGGCGTTTTATTGATGCTCTTACTCCCGGTGATCGGTTTTGCGGACAGCCAGGTTAACCAGGCCGGGTATTCTTACCTCGACGCCTATAACCGGGACGGACAGGCCTGGAATTTAGCCGATTCCCATCAGTCGCTCACCGCGGCTTTTACTCAGGAATATTCGACCGATCAATACGGCGGTATGCTCAGCTTGAGCGCCGCAATCTACCGCGGATTAAGCCCGGATGCTCATCGTCAATGGCTGATCTTGATTGTGACCGCATTGGTCTCAGCGCTGGGGGTTCCTTTCCTTTCGAAGGGTCTTGCGAACCATTTTGACGAGAAAACGGTCAATCTAGCCGTCTGGATTTATGCGCTTTATCCAGAGGCGCTGCTGCTGGGCGGAGCTCAGATGCGTGATCCGCTCTTGATGGGGCTGAGCGCTATGCTGCTGTGGGTGGTCAGCGATTGGCGGCGCTTGGGATGGAAAGCCCTGCCGGTCGGGGCAGTGATTATGAGCGTCATGATGGCTTTCTCCTGGCTGGTAGCCCTGCCGGTTGCCGGGATGGCTGCCGTCTGGTGGTGGATTGATTTTTCGAGCGAACTGGGCAAAAAACGGCTGAAATGGCTGGGCTGGCTGGTGATTATTATCGCTGGATTGGCCGCACTGGTCGGTATGGCTGCCTGGCTGCGTGAATCTGCTTTGTGGGACGGGATTCTTACGGTTCGTGAATCCGGTAAATTATCGCTGCTGTTTGAAAGAATGCCGGCTTATCTGCGGGATCCATTTATTTGGGTCTACGGGGTGCTTCAGCCGGTGTTGCCGGCAGCGATTTTCGACCCCTCGGTCCCTGTTTGGACAACCGTTTCGATTTTACGCGCTTTGGGCTGGTATGCGCTGCTGCCGTTGTTGATTTTTGGAGTTCGTGCCGCGATGCAGGCTGAACACGGTCTGAAACGAAATTTACTGATTTTCAGCAGCCTGTTCAGCTTTCTTTGGATCTTTATTTCCAGTTTCCGCGCCGGCGGTGACTTATGGGATAACCCGCGTTACCGCACCTTGCTGCTGCCGCTGTTGGCTTTGACCGCTGCCTGGGGGTGGGTGTCCGGGCGCGAAAAGCGGGATGCCTGGCTTGGACGCATCGCCGGATGCGAAGGCGTATTCTTGCTGGTATTTTCTTTCTGGTATGCCGGCCGCAGTATTCCCGGAATACCGGCGCTGGCTTTCGGCGTTGTTGTTGAAATTATTGCTGTTGGCTGGGCCGGTATTTTGGTTTACGGCTGGGTCAGTGACGCGCTGCGCAATGGACGCGCCAATATTAATACGTTGGCCCTCGATCAGCGCTTGGTTTGGCAGTCATTCGGCGACCTCAGTCTGATGATTGTTCTCACCAGTCTGCTCAGCCTCTGGCTGCCAGCGGCTTATTTTGGCGAAAGCGAAGTATGGTTCAGCGCGATGGGCTGGCATCATCGCCTGATACCTGCGTTAACTGCTCTGGCCGGCATCATCGGTTATATCCTGGCGCGCCGGACTGCCGGAAAACCTTTGTTTATTCTTCTGCGCCAGATCGTTTCGGGATTAAATAAAAAGCCTTTCAGCGCGCTGATGGTGGCGGGATTGAGTTGTGTCCCTTTGGCCGCCATTCAATTAAGCGCCAAGCTGATCAAGATCCGGCCGTATTTACCCCCCATGTATCTGTTTGGGTGGGGCGTGGTTCTGATGTCGCTGGTACTGTGGTCCTTCCGCCCGTATAAAAGTGTCCGGCGTGCCATTGCGCCGGCATTGAGCGTTTTCACCCTGGCGTATTTAGTCATTTTGCAGCTTCCGCGGATTACGAATTATCCCTTCTCATTGGACTGGTCTGAAGGCAGCCGAATATATGAAGCCTCTCAAATGTATTCACTGCTGGTGTATGGAATTCAATTGCCGCTGCCGCTGCTGGACGCGGGTCGGGCGATTTTGCAGGGAATACCGTTTTTACTGCCGGGGCTGCCGATCGCGGCACATCGCTTCTGGTTGCTGGCTTTGGAATTGGGAACGGCGCTGGGTACTGCCTTGCTGTTGGCGCGGCGATTGCAATTGCGCAATAAAACCAATACGGCTTTCTTCGTGGTTTGGACGATATTGTTCCTTTATCAGGGACCGGTTTTTCCGCATTTGATCGTGATTACCTGGCTGGTGCTGTGGCAATTTGATGAGCGCTCGCCCTGGCGCAACCTCATTTGGGTGATTCTGGCTTCGCTTTGGGCTGGAATAACCCGGATTAACTGGTTCCCGGTGGCTGGCAGTCTGGCAGCTATTCTATACTTGACCAGCATAATACAGGATAAAAAACAGCCTTGGTGGCGCTATTTGCTGCCCCCGGCGGTTTATCTCGGTGCGGGCAGCTTGACGGCTTTGTTGGTTTATCTTGGCTATATCCGTGTTTCCGGCAACCCGTCTGGAGATTTCGGCACTTCGCTCAATTCAACCTTAATCTGGGAACGTTTATGGCCAAACGCCTCGTTTGGCCTGGGCATTTTACCCGGAATTCTTTTGGTCAGTCTGCCGCTCCTGGCAATGACGGCGGCTCATTTGATCCGCTGCCGAGGTGCCTGGAAACCACTAAGGGTGGCATCGATTGGAGCGATTCTCCTGGTATTCTTTGCCGGCGGCGTGATCGTCAGTCTGAAAATTGGCGGCGGCAACAATTTGCACAACTTAGATGCTTTCCTGGTGCTGCTGCTGGTGGCGTGCTGTTTGATTCTTTCTGAACGGTTTATGCCCGACGCGCCGCGAGCCATCCAGCCGGTTCAATGGACGGCGGTCTGGCTTGGACTGGCAGTCATACTGCCTGTCGCTTTTACCTTATTCACGCAAAGAGCGGTTACTCAACCTACGCAGACCGCTACCAGTGAAGCCCTGGCCTATATTCAAAAAACGGTTGAACAGGCAAATGAGGACAATGAAGCGGTGCTTTGGATGAGTGAGCGCCAGCTATTGGCTTTTCATAATGTCCCCTACACGCAGCTCATTCCTGAATACGAGCGAGTTGTGATTGCGGAAATGGCCATGGCCGGGAATGATAAATATTTTGAGACCTATCGAGATGCGCTGGCGGCCAAGCAATTTGGCGTGATTATTGTTGAACCTCTGCGCATTGAGTACATTGATGAGCAAAGCAATCTTTTTGCGCAAGAAAATAACCGTTTTGTGGATGAAATATTTACACCGCTGGATCAGAATTACCATGCCCGCCGAATTTTTAAAACGGTCGGTGTGGCTGTTATGACCCCAAAAGCAAACCCTAACCCCTAGGGCAAACTGATATGCGCTTAAGCCAATTCAGAACGATCGCTAAAAACTGGCTGACCTGGGCCTTGCTGCTCAGCGTGGCTGAAGGCGGCTATTTCACCGGGTATCTGATTTCTATTCCGGGGGATGAAGCCAGCGCTGTTCTTTTGGGCCTTTCGTTGCAGCGCTTGTTCTTAGTCGCTGTACTGGCTTTCGCGATGATTGTCTCGTTAGTCCTGCTGGCTGTATTAATCTGGTATCAACCAGGCCAACTCAAAGTGATCGGCTGGTTCGAGCACCCGCGCGTTGAATTTGTATTCTTGCTGCTCAGTATGGTTACTTTGCTGGCTTTGATGACTCCGGCCTGGTTTGGACGGGCTGGCGCTTACTTTGAGCGGCTGCAGCCCATCTTTGCCTGGGTGGGGTTGGCGGGTTTACAGGTCAGCGTATTCCGCCGGCTGAAAGGGATTGGTGAGCGCTGGCAAATTGCAACCAGCGCTTTACGCAAGAACGGCTTGCTGCGGAGCGTTCTGGTTACCTCGGGGATTTTTGCGGGGTTATGGGCAGTCATTCGCATTACTGAAATTGGTTTGAATCCAGATCCCCTGTATTGGAATGAGGCCAGCGTCCCGGTGATGACCATCCAGATCTGGACCAGTCTATTGCTGACGCTATGCGCCAGTAGATATCTGCTGCCGTGGCTGAAAAAGTCAAAGCGTACCTGGTGGGAGTACGCTATCCCGCTGCTATTGTGGGCCTTTGCGTTCTGTCTCTGGAATGCCACACCCATGCTGGCCAGTTATTTCGCCCCGGGCCCTTACCCGCCGGGCAATACGTATTATCCATACTCTGATGCCGCGCTGTATGATGTCGCCGGCCAATATGTGACGTTTGGTCGCGGACTGGCCAATGGCGGGTATATTGACAAACCGCTATATTCGCTGTTTTTAGGCTTTCTTCATCTGCTGGTCGGGCAATCTTATAATGCGGTGATCGCTGTTCAGATTGCGGTACTGGCCGCCCTCCCGGTTGGAATTTACTTCCTGGTGAAAAATATGTCCAGCCTCCCGGCCGGTCTATTCGCCGGATTATTAGCGATCTTTCAGCAGCGCAATGCTATTGCCGCCACGCGCGAAATTCAGGTCTCGCATTCCAAGCTGCTGATGACTGAATATCCAACCGCCTGCGCTCTGGTGATGGCCACCTTGGCAGCCTTTCTTTGGCTAAAAAGTCCGCTGCCAAGGAAATCAAAAGCTGTCATTGCCGGGGTATTGTTTGCCGTGGCGGCATTAATCCGCCCGAATGCTTTGATTCCATTCGCGGTCGTTGCGCTGCTGGCGTTCTTGCATCAATTTCGTGGGCTGCGCAAAGGCATCGTCAGCCTGTTGATCTTTGGCGGATCGGCTTTGCTGATCTTATTGCCCTGGTTGACGGTCGTACCAGCAGGTTATACCGAACCAGTTTTACTCACGAAATTAAAAACGATTATCAGCACCCGCTATATGACGCCGGCTCAAGAGGATGTTCCCGAGGCCGTGCCTACTGAAACCCCGGTGGCTATGGCTTTTGGTGCGCCGGCGGCGGCGATATCACCATTGCGCAACCTCCCGTTTGGCTTGGATGAAAATTCTCCGGTTGTGTTTGTTGCCCGCCATTTTGTTCACAACGAGATCATGGCGTTAATGATGTTCCCGCTGGAAGGACGATTTCCAACATTGGCCGAGACCCTGCAAACGCCTTACTGGCAGACTCCCGGCGAGTGGATGGGTGATTTATCACTGTCAGCGGTGTTAATATTCTTCCTGAATTTATTCGTCCTGGCTGCCGGGTTAGGGTATGCCTGGCGGCGCTGGCAGTGGGCTGGCCTGGTTCCACTGGCGGTACAGATCGGGTATTTCCTGGCGAATGGCGTTGCGCGCAATTCCGGCGCGCGCTATTTAGTAGCCGCTGATTGGGTTGAGTTGGTTTATTACGCCATCGGTTTAATCTTGCTGGCCGGTTTTGTTTTGCGCTTATTCAAGGTCAAAATTCCACTCGTGGGACCTGATTTTAAAGAGCGCTTGATTGACGTCGATTCTCGCAGAAATTGGACGATGGCGGCGGTAATCTTTTCAGCGGCCATGCTGGCGAGTCTGATGATCCCGCTGGCCGGTAAGTTGCTGCCCGACAAAATCGAAGCGCTACCAGCCGATGCGGTTATGCAGAAGTTATTAGATTATCCGCAATTGCAGCTGACACAAGAAAATGCGCGTAAATTCCTGGCTCAAGAAGGCGCGCGTGCCTGGCAAGGAGCGGCCATTTACCCGCGCTATTATGAGGGTGGTCAGGGTGAACCATTGGCCTACTACAACGGTATGCCTTTGGCAACTCCGCTGCAAGTCCGCGAGTACAGCCGTTTCAGTTTTACCCTGCTGACCAGCGAGCGCGAATATTCGATTGTTATGCCGTCGGAATGGGTCACGGAATTTCCGGATGGCGCTCAAACAGCCGTGTACGGTTGCTGGAATCCGAAGGATTATTACCTGGACGCATATGCGGTGGTGGTGTTCAGTGACCCACCGGTTGTGCTTCAGCGGAATATTCCGCCGGCGGTGGACTGTCCGGCGCTGCCTTGAGCGGGGCTGGACGGACTGCGGTGTATGCCGCGGTAAGCCAGCCTAGGGCTATCCAGTAATATGGAAAGGCGAACGTGTCAACGCTCATGCCTTCCATCAGCAACGCAGCCAGGCAAAACGCTCCCAAAAAGGCCACAGTGCGGATTTCCGGCTGCGGATGGCGCAACAAACTGGCCGCGGTCAAAGCCATGACCAGTAAGAAACTGACAAAGCAGGCGAATCCCAGAATGCCCGTTTCCGCTAACAGGCGTACCCAGAGACTGAGCGGGTTGGGCAGGTCGCTGCTGTAATACAGTTTATGCGGTTCAACCAGAGACCAGGCTTGCGGCGTCATTTTATCGATAAAGAAGAACCCGGCGGAATCCAGCCCGACGCCAGTGATTGGATAATCACTGAAAACAGCCAACCCTGTTTGCCAAAAAGCTACCCGTTCGCCAAAGATTAGTTTTTGCGCCATTTCCTCGAAGGACAATGGTTCCTTGAGCAGCGCAAAGAGATTTTCCATGCGCGTATCGAATCGCGAGAGAAAATATAGCCCGCCGACTGCTGCGGCAAGCAAAATCACAAAAATGACAAACCAGATCAAGACGGTTAAGGTCTTGGCAGCGATGGCAGGTTTCCCCGCGTGACTGCGGGCGGTGCGGATGCGTTTTTGAACGGATTGAATGCCTTTTTGCGCCATGAGGATGACGAGCAAAGCGACGGAGACCAGAAAGGACGCCAGCGCGCTGCGCGCAAAGGAGAGGACCAGCACGCCAAACCCGCCTGCCAGAAGCGCGTTTTCAGCCGTAAACCAGCCGGCACGAACCCGAAACGCGCTGCTGCCGGTTACCGTCGCTGCCAGCCAATAAGGTAAATAGAGCATGACCAGTTGGTGGCCGAGCCAGGATGGCTCAAACGCTAATCCGGTTGCGCGCCGGTCGTACAGGTTCCCGCTGACCGAGATCCAGTTTTGGATTTGTTCCATCCAATGCGGGTAGCCGCCCTGCAGTTTCCATAAGCCGAATTGGGCGGCTGACCAGATGATCACAATTGCACCGCTGACGTTTAACCACGCGAATAATTTTTTTTGCTCACCGGTGGTTGAAAAGCTGGTGACTGCCGCCAGATAAAATCCAATTCCAACAAACAGCGTAACGAGAGCGGAAAGCGCGTTGCGCAAGCGGTCAACTTGCCGGAACAAAGGCGTTTCCAGCCACAAGCCCACCGCAGTGGCAAGTAAAGCGGCCAGGAGGAAGCCCAAGAGCGGAAGTACCTGGCGCGGGAGCGCTGCGCCGCCCAGCAGGCGCGGCAAGGTATAGAACACCAGAATAAGCAGCAGCGGAATGGCGCTGGCGGGAGCGACCATTGTTCCGCCAGCTACTTTTGAAAGCAGCGGCAGGCTGGTAATGGGCAGCAGGAGCAGCAGCAGGATCCATAACCAGGTTTCACCCTGCCGGTAGAAGCGTGTGATCATGAGCGTTTCCCGAACAGGACTCGCGGCCACTGATTATGGAGCATGAGCAGCGCGCCAACCAGGCCAAGCAAAGCGCCGCCAAGCAGGAGCTGAAGCCGATTATTTTGCACTGGCTTGGGCTGCAATTGAGCTGGCTGGTTCAGAGCATAGTTAACGCCGGCGGTTAATCCGCGCGCGCCATCTTTGGCCTGTTGGATAGCGGCTCCCGTTCTGGTAATTTCTTCCTGCAAGTTGTCCAGGCTGGTCACTGCGCAAACTGGCTGATCCTGTCCGCTGGCGCTGAACGCGGCCAGACAGCTGCTCAAGGCGTCCAGATAGCGGCTGTCCATTTCTACTTCGAGGGCGTTTTGACTGGCATTGTCCAACGCGGCTAAAGCCAGACGGGTCCATTCATCCGCCATTTTTTCAGCGATCTGCGGGTCGGGAGACTGCACGCGCAAGGCAAAACTTTCGGCCATGCGTTCCATGGCGAACATCTGATCCAGCTCTGCCGGGGAGAGCGGGGTGGTTTGCTGCGCTTCCTGTTTCAGCGCGCTGAGAATTGGGTAAGACTTAATGATTTCACCCGCTGAATTGACCAGAATGTCCTGGTTCTCGCCGGTCAATGTGCCGGTGCGGGCGATATCAATATTGATGTTGATGATCGCGCGCGCCTCATAGGTAACTGGCTGAAAGCGGCTGACGACCCAGCCGAGAAGGGTTCCGAGCAGCATACAAAGTACGATCATCCACCACTTTTGCAAAGCAGTCTGTAAATCAACGCTTGGATAATATTGTTCGTCGCTATTTTTTGTGGAAATCATAAGCGGGCGCGGACCTCTTGGTACGGTCAGGTGAAATTTTTCATTTAGAACGATTTTAACACCTTTTCCCCGTTACCATTTGTTCGACCAATGCAAGGCAATTCTGGCTGACTGACGATTCTGTCTGGAAAACCCTCCCTGCGCCAATCACGGTATAATTGAAACCGCCAGTCCCGCAGAGGGGATATTATCATATTCTTTTGCACATGAAACCAAAAGCACCTTCGATTGTAATTGTCCGATCCAACGCCATTGCGCCTGACCCGCGTGTGGAAAAAATCGCGTCAGCACTGGCTCAGTCAGGCGCCGATGTGACGGCTTTAGGTTGGGATCGCAGCGGTGCACTGCCGGAAAGTGAAGATCGACAAGCATATCGTGTGCAGCGGATTCGTTTGCGAGGAAAGCCGCGCCGTGGATTGGGAAACCTTCCGCAGCTGCTGGCCTGGCAATTGTACGAATGGACCTGGCTGATGCGCCATCGCCGTCACTATGACATGATCCATGCCTGTGATCTGGATACGGTTGTGATGGCGCTGTTGTGCAAGCTGTTTTTTGGAAAACAGGTTGTCTATGATATTTTTGACTTTTACGCGGATATGCTGCGCAGAACGCCAGCCGCGACGGTCAGGCTGGTACGCTGGTTTGAACTGCGCCTGATTGGGTTGGCGGACGCGGTGATCCTGGCGGATGACGCCCGCCGTGAGCAGATTGCCGGCTCGCATCCGCGCCGTTTGGCCGTAATCTATAATTCCCCGGATGAAGCGGCGGTTTCGGCCCCTGTGCGACCGACGCTGTCCGCCGGCCTGCAGATTGCCTATTTAGGGAATGTGCAGCGCGAGCGGGGAATTTTTCAGCTGCTGGAAGTTGTTGGTCAGCATGCGGATTGGCATTTAGATATTGGCGGTTTCGGACCGGACTGCGATGTGGTCCGCGTCCGGGCTGAGCAGGCCGGCAACATCACCTGGCATGGCATGGTCCCTTACGATCAAGTGCTGCGGCTCAATGCCGGCGCGGATGTTTTATTAGCAACCTATGATCCCTCGATCCCGAATAACCGCTATTCAAGCCCGAATAAGGTTTTTGAAGCCATGCTGCTGGCGAAACCGATTGTTGTGGCGGAAAATACCAACGCCGATCGTCTGGTATTATCAGCGGGGTGCGGCCTGGCCGTTCCCTTCGGGGATGCGCATGCTCTGGATCAGGCTTTTACCAGGCTGGCCCAGAACCCCGCTTTGCGTGCGGAAATGGGTCAAAATGGGCGCAGGGCTTATGAGGATGAGTATTCCTGGGAAAAAATGCGTTCTCGTCTGACAGCGTTGTATTCACAGCTGCGTACTGAGGCGGACCAATGAAAGCCGCCTTGATTTATCTGGGCCGGCGCGGCGCCGGTCCGGCTTTCAGTCTGGATATTGCGCGCTGTTTACAGCCGTATTTGCAGGTTCGCGCGTACCTCTCACAGCATATTGAACACGCCGAACGCTGGGCAGAGGTGGAAGACGAAGCGGTTTTTTTTGAGGTGTTTTCTTCCCCGCTGCAGGCGGCCTGGCGCACGCTTTCCCGGCAGAATATCCGTGCAATAGCGGCGCAGGTCCGCGCCTATCAGCCGGACGTTTTGATTTTCCCCATGTTTCACCCCTGGAATCCGCTGCTGCAGGCAGCCTTGAAGGATATTCCGGCAATCGTGTTCGTCCATGACCCGCTGCCGCATCCAGGGTTTGGAAACAGGCTGCTGCGCTATTGGGAGGACCGCAGTCTGCATCTGGCTGCGGGCCTGGTGGTATTCAGTGAAAGCTTTTTGCCGGCGATTGCTGCGCGCGGCGGGAAGCCGGAAAATACCCGGGTTGTGCCGCTGCCGGTCAACGCTTCACTGCCCGCAGACCGGGCGGAGGAGCTTTCGATCGAGCCTGTGGATTTCTTGTTCATCGGCCGGATCACCTCGTATAAAGGGCTGGAAGTCTTATTGAAAGCCTTTGAGCAAGTTTCCGCACAGCGGACATCCGCAACACTGCGCATAGCCGGCAGAGGTGATTTACGTCCATACCAGGAACTGCTCCGAAAGCTGCCGAATATTGATCTTTGCAATATCTGGATTGATGAAGGCGCTATCCCTGCCTATATCCGCGCCAGCAAGGTCGTTGTGCTGCCCTATACCAGTGCGACCCAATCGGGGATTGTACCCCTGGCGGCCAGTGTCGGCGCAGCCGTCCTGGCTACGCGGACCGGCGGGCTGCCCGAACAAATTGAGCATGGCGTGAACGGCTGGCTGGTCGAGCCGAACAACGCGGAGCAATTAAGCGCGGCCATGCTGCGCTTGCTGGATGACGCGCCATTAAGAACCGAAATTGGCACCGCGTTAAACCAAGAATATGCGAATAAGCGGAACTGGAAGCACGTTGCGCAAGGATTAATGGAATTGATTGGTAATATTTTACCGTCCGATCAGTCAGGGGGAGCACTTTGAAAATTATAATGGTTGCCAACACAGATTGGTATTTGTTTAACTTTAAGCGCAAGCTGATGGAAGCTCTGCGCGAGAATGATGTTGAACTGGTGTTGATCTCGCCGGGCGGCGAATATGCGCACCGGTTAATTAAAGCCGGCTATCGCCATTTGAATTGGCATGTGGGGCGAAAATCAATGACGCCCTGGTACGAGTGGAATTCAATCTCCCAAATCAAAGCGATTTACGCACGGGAAAAGCCGGACCTGGTTCAGCATTTTACGGTTAAACCCGTCTTGTATGGGTCAATCGCGGCTATTGACGAACATGTTCCCGCGCTATGCAACGCAATTACCGGACGCGGCTATTTGCTTGAATCGCCCGATCGAATGGCCAGCCTGATTCGCCCGTTTATCTGGAAATTGTATCAGCGGGCTTTTTCGCATGAAAACTCGCGTGTCATTTTTGAAACACCGGCGGACGAGGCATTTTTCCTGGAGAATAATGTGGTCCGCCCAGGGCAAAACCGGTTGATCGAAGGCGTGGGGGTCGATGAAATTCGTTTCTCGCCCCGGCCTGAACCGGCCGGCATACCGGTTATCACTTATGTCGGCCGGCTGCTGCAAAGCAAGGGCATTGAAACGCTGGTGGAGGCTGCCCGCAAGCTGAAGTCAGTTTGTTCATTCCGGCTGGTTTTTGCCGGCGATACAGACCCAGGCAACCCGACCAGTATTTCGCAGAAGCAGATCCAAGAATGGGTTGAAGCCGGGCTGGTCGAATGGATCGGCTGGCAAAGTGATATGAATAAAGTGTATGCACAGAGCAACCTGGTTGTACTGCCATCCTTGACGGAAGGGGTGCCGACCGTGCTGCTCGAGGCGGCTGCCAGCGGGCGCGCAATAGTGGCCAGTGATATTCCCGGCTGCCGGATTGTCGTTGAGGACGGATTGAACGGGCTGATTGTGCCGGTCAACGATGCGGAAGCGCTGGCGGCGGCATTGGAACGCCTGATCAAGGACGCCGATTTGCGCCAGCAAATGGGAAAAGCCGGCCGTGAGCGCGTTTTAAACCATTTCACCGCCAGCCATATCGTCGCCGAGACTTTGCAAGTTTACAATGAGTTGCTGGGGGCCGATCTGAAACTGCGCTGACTTTACTGCGCCGACTGCATTTTGGCGTCCATCGTGGCGGCCACGCCGGCCGCTGAAATGGTTGGCGCTACACCCTGCGGGTAGAACAGCAAGGTTACCTGGATGACACTGCCGCGCCGGGAGAGGACGCCCTGACCGGACAGAGACAGGTAAGGACGTTCGGTCAGGCTTTCAAAGGCAACACTGGCATCGCCCACGCTGACAGAAGTGTTCTGACTGGCAGTGGTATTTTCGGCTTGAGCTTCAATTTCGCCGAGAACCCGGCTTGGATCGGACAGGTATAAATCAAAGGCGGTGCGTTCCAGCGCGTTCAGCGGCGCGATGATCGCACACAGGATAACTTCATTCGTGCTGGGGTTGAGGAAGGCGTCGGTGTTGCGGGTGGTGGCTCCGCTTAGAATGGACGTAATTGCGGAAGAGAGTTCCTGGGCAGAGATGCCCATTTGAGCCATCTGGTCATCGGAAATAGCCGTAAAGCCAGCTGGCAAATCCGCGCTGGTCAGGTGAATCTCGCCGACTTCAGTAGGCAAATCACTGGCAGGAATAGGAGTTGCGCTGCTGCTTGTGTCGCCGGGAGTCAGATCGACGGCGGCCTGCGCGGTTTGCGTGGCCTGTGCGTTCTGTGCTAATTTAGTCAGGTTGCAGGCGAGGCTGCTGAAGAGGAGTACGGCCACGGCAGCGGCCATACGAATTTTTCTGAACATACCATAACTCCTTGATGAGCACTCCGCCGCAATTGCGGCAGAAAAAATCAGGGTCAAATTGCCGGTTGCAGCAATTGACCCTGATGATACTCTGATTTATGCGATTGCGGCAAGCCGCTGTCAGGCGGCTGGATTGCCCAGGCGCGCGCGTTCCTCGGCAATAATGGCGGCATCCAGCTTCTTGAAGAGTGGTTCGGGTTTCTGGAAAACATGCCCCGGTTTGATCTGGCTGGGCTCCCAAATTCCAATCGCCTGGCTGGAATCCAGGCGCAGAACGGTGTGCTCACCTTCAGCGTCCTGGACAGTTTCTGTGTACTGCCGGCCGAATAATTCGCCGCTGTAGCCCAGATATTGGTGCAGTTTCTGGCAGGTGAAGGGCAAGAAGGGCGCCAGCAGGATTTTTAAATTGTCGATGGCGCGGATGGCGGTGTAAATCGCGCGCGCGGCCGCGGTTTTATCTGTTTTGATAGCCGTCCAAGGGGCGGTCTGATCCAGGTATTTATTGACCTCGGTTGCCAGCCGCATGGCTTCACCTAACGCGGCGCGCAGGCGGACGGACTCTAATTCTTTTGAAACGCTCGCAAAGCCGCCTTCAACCGTTTTGAGCAGTTCAAGGTCCTGGGCAGTCAATTCGCCTGGGTCAGGGACAATTCCTTCCCAATGCTTGTATGCGAAGGAAAGCACCCGGTTAACCAGATTACCCCAGGTCGCCACCAATTCATCGTTGTTCCGTTTGAAGAAATCTTCCCAATCCCAATCCGTATCACGGTTCTCTGGCATATTGATGGTCAGGTAATAGCGCAGCGGGTCTGGGTCGTAACGGGTGAGGAAATCGCGGGCGTAAACAGCCCAGTTGCGGCTGCCAGAAATCTTTTGTCCTTCCAGGTTCATGAACATATTGGCGGGCACATCATAAGGCAGCACCAATTTCTTGCCGGTTTCGCCGGCGAAAATCTGCATGAATTCCTCACCGGTGCCCATCAATTGCGCCGGCCAAAAGGCAGCGTGGAAGAAAATATTATCCTTACCGATGAAGTAGAAGGCTTTGGCGTCAGAATCGACCCACCAATCACGCCATTCTTCGGGAGTTTGATTAAGCCGTGCCCATTCGATGGATGCGGAAAGGTAGCCGATGACTGCCTCAAACCAGACATACAGCCGTTTGCCTTCCCAGCCTTCGATCGGCACCGGCACGCCCCAATCTAAATCCCGGGTAATCGCGCGGGGTTTAAGCCCTTCGCTCTCAATTTGCCCCAGAGATTGGCCGATAACGGTATCGCGCCAGTAGCTTTGACGGGCGCGCAGGAAATCAGCTACTTTGGGTTCGAGTTTTGAAAGATCCAGGTAAAAATGTTCGGTATCGCGCAATTCGGGGGTTGAACCATCCACTTTTGAGCGCGGGTTAAGCAGTTTTTCCGGTTCGAGGACGTTTCCGCAGCGGTCGCATTGGTCGGAACGGGCGCCTTCGTATCCGCAGATGTAGCAGGTGCCTTCCACGTAGCGATCTGGCAGAAAGCGCTTGCTGGCAGGTGAATACCATTGCGGGCGGCTTTCGCGCAGCAGGTAGCCATTTTGATTAAGCGCGAGGAAAATGCTCTGAGCGACCTTAAAATGATTTTCCGTGTGGGTGGTGGTGAAGAGATCGTATTGGATGCCGACCTGCTGGAAGAGATCGATAAATCCATCGTGAAAGCGTTTATAGACCTGTTCCACGGAAACACCTTCCGCATCGGCTCGCAGGGTAACGGGCGTACCGTGAGAATCAGTACCGGACACCATCAGGACTTTATCGCCTTTCAGTCGGTGATAGCGCGCAGCAATATCTCCGGGCAAGTGTGAACCGGTGACATTGCCAACGTGGATTTCTGCATTGGCATACGGCCAGGCAATGGAAATTAATACAGTTTGTGACATGCAGCACCTCATGAAAGGATCAAAATACACAGGGATTTTATCACGTTTCAGGCGCGGCAGCCGCATCGCGCTCAATTATCGCCAGGACAGTCATCAATACTCATTTCGGAATTCTCTAGTCAAAACAGTTCTGATAGGCATGACTGATTGATTCTGTAAAAACAGTTCTGAATAGTTATTTCAGTCTTGACAGAAATAACAGAATTCAGTACAATAAAGTTGCCTGAAGAAGGCATAATTTGTCGTCTACGAATAAAAGGAGCAACGGTTCGTATGGTTTCAGACGAAGCGGATAGTGGTGACAGTACCCCTCCCTTATCGGGTGACTCAACAACACTATCCCAGTTCATTGAAAATATGGGACTACACTTTGAAGACTATGGCGTCCCACGCATCGGCGGTAAGATCTTAGGCCTGCTGTTGGTTTCTAACCGCCCGGTAACGCCAGAAGAAATGTCTGAGGTGCTTCAGGTCAGCCGAAGTAGTATTTCCACCAATCTGCGAACCCTCTTGATGATCGGTCTCGCAGAAAGGATATCCCTTCCAGGGGAACGCAGTGATTATTATGTGTTCTCGGATGAGGCCTGGGAAACTACGATGGAAATGAAACTGGAGGGAATTCAATCCCTCGGTGAAATGGCTGAAGAAGGTTTGCAAGGGTTGGAAGAAGACCATCCCGCGCAAGAGCGCCTGAAAGAAATTCTCGCCTGGTCACACATGGTTGAGAGCACTTTCGAAGATCTGATCAAAAAGTGGCAGTCCCGCAAGGAAGTACCAGCCTGATTTTCAGGCGCAACGGCTTCTGGCGGTTTAACCTTAAAACCACCGGCTGGTACTGAAAAGAAACCAGCCGGTGCGCTTTTTAACCCGTGGGTTAATCCTGAAAGGAGGCTGCAATGCGCTATTTTGTTATCCGTACTGAAAACCTTTCGAAAGATTTCCATCGCAAACGCGCATTGGCCAATTTAACCCTTGAGGTTGAACCGGGTGAAGTGTACGGCGTGTTAGGTCCGCGCGGCGCCGGAAAGACGACCTTACTGCATATTTTATTGAATATTGTGCGCCCGAGCAGCGGCAACGTGAATGTCCTGGGCATGGACAGCCAGCGTCAATCACTGGAGATCCGGCGGCAAGTTGGTTATCTGCCGCAGGTACTGGAATTTCCTGCGGGCGCAAATGGCGAGCAAATTCTCACCCGTTTGGGCAAACTGCGCGGAAAAATTGATTGGGACGAGGTGCGCAGCCTGGCCGCCCGGTTCAATTTTGACTTGACCAAACCCAGCCATACTTATAATGCTCTGGATGAACGTAAACTGGCGATTATTCAGGCATTTATGCACCGCCCTGATCTGGTCTTAATGGACGAGCCCTCAAAAGGGCTGGATATGACTACGGTCACTGAACTGTACCGCCTGGTTGCGGAACTGCGCAGCCAGGGCCGTTCTGTTCTGATCGCCTCGGCCTCACTGACAGAAATGGAACGGATTTGTGATCGGGTGGCTGTGCTGTATCAAGGCAGCCTGGTCACCGTAGAACGCGGCGTGCAGCTGCGCACGCGAGCTTTACGAAAAATTGAGATGCGCTTCGCTTCCAACCTGTCTCCTGAGATTGTGGCAGCTTTGCCAAATTTAAAGAACGTCGTGCTGGATAATAATAAATTATTCTGCACTGTGCATGGCGACCCTGATGCTTTGATCAAGGCTGTCAGCCAATATCGGATCCTCGATTTCATCAGCCAGCAGCCCAGCCTTGAGGAAGTGTATCAAACGTATTACGGGATTCCACCCTATGCTGCTTAGCCTGGCCGTGGATACTTTTCGAGAAAATAAAAAAAACCTGCTCCTTTGGGGAGCAGGTTTAATGTTAACGGTAATTTTAGCGGCAATTTTTTGGCCTGAAGATCTGGTCATTTCTTCGGTGATGGATGCGGACAGCAGTTTCGGTCTGGGTTGGCAGTGGCATTCTTTCTGGAAATACCTGCAAATTTTTCTGCTGCCGGGCTACGTCAGCATTTTTTCGATTGTTGAAGGCAGCCGGCTGCTGGCGGGCCGCACAGCCATCGGCCGCCTGACTTTGCTGATGGCCTATCCGCTGCGGCGCTGGCAGCTGCTGGCCGCGCGTCTGCTGTATCTGCTGGCGGTTGTGGCTGGTATGGCGGTCACCGCTTTCCTGGCCGGCGCGCTGGGCTCAGCTTTTCGCGGGCAGGCGATTGCCGGGTTGGATTCGGGCTGGCTGTGGCTCAAACTGGTGTTGGTTTGCGCCGGATTTGCTCTGTTCGCGGCGTTGCTGGGGGCAGTCACCACCCGCCCCTGGGTTGGAATGGCGGGCGGGCTGATCTGTGTTCTCTTCGCGTGGGCAAGTTATCTTATCGCGCTGTTGTACCCCGCGTTGGGCAATCTGGCGAATTATTCATTGTATTATTACCTTCAGCCGCTCGCGCCATTGCCCGTGCCGCAGATTTGGCTTCAGGCGCTGCTGCTGATTGGGGGAATCATGGTTGTCGGCGCCGGGTTGATTAAGCTGTTTGATTCTTTGGATCTGGAATAAGTTATTCTTAACCTGACCATAATCTTTTTTGGATCAAATCTTAATCTGGTTCGGGTATATTATGCATATACATTTTCTCCTCTAGTTTCTGACGTGCTTCAATATGGTGACAAAGATTTGAGATTGGTTTGGGTAACAAGTCAAAAAAGAGCTGCTTAGCAGCTCTTTTTTGACTCTCAGGTTAACCTTGAAAATTTGATAATATCTGGGCAGCGCCCGTGATGCAGGCAGGATGCTTTGTCGGGTATAATCATAGTGTAAGAGGGTGCAACGCAGCGCTGATTTTGTGCGTATATCAATATGAACGCACGTATAAAATTATATGGTTATGGCACGCGTTTAGAAAAGGACAATCAACATGAACCCGCTATTAGATCCAAATGTCGCCTATCTTTTGCTGGTGATTGGCGTTGTTTTGGGGATTTTGGCATTATTTTCACCAGGCACCGGGATATTAGAAATCGGCGCGTTATTCACACTGTTTTTATCTGGGTATGGAGCGGTCAACCTGGACATTAATGCCTGGGCGATCGTTGTTCTGCTGCTTGGAATTGTCCCCTTCATTTTCGCCATTCGAAAAGCGCGCAACTGGCCGCTGCTGATCGCCTCGATCATCGTGATCATCTTTGGTTCCGTTTTCCTTTTCCGTACCGAAAACGGCTCGCCGGCGGTGAATTTTTGGCTGGCGCTGGTGACATCCCTGGTATCGGGCGGCATTCTTTGGTTCATCGGCCGCAAGGGGTTAGAGGCGATCTCTATGGACAAAGATTTTGACCTGTCCCGGCTGATCGGTCAGGTTGGCGTGGCGCGCACCCAGATATTTACCGAAGGGACCGTGTA
Source organism: Bellilinea sp. (assembly GCA_036822575.1). Lineage (GTDB taxonomy): Bacteria > Chloroflexota > Anaerolineae > Anaerolineales > Anaerolineaceae > Bellilinea. The sequence continues at coordinate 171,145 of DAISHK010000001.1, forward strand.
TGTTCGCGGTGAAGAATGGTCGGCTTTCAGTGTTCAGCCGATCCAGTCTGGCACGAAGGTACGCGTAATTGAACGCAACGGTCTGATGCTTAAAGTGGAACCGGCCGAGCAGATTTCTTGATGACTAACCGGTTTGCACCTTGTGTAATCAACATTAATTCTTAGGAGGCACACCATGAACTTAGATTTCACGTTGGTCTATTGTCTGGTCGGGTTCGTCTTTGTGCTGGCCGTGATTTTTCTGGCTTCAGCGCTCAAAGTTGTTCCCGAATACCAACGTCTGGTTGTATTTCGTTTAGGTCGCTGTATTGGTGAACGCGGTCCCGGATTGATTATCCTGATTCCTTTTGTGGATCGCGCCGTGCGTGTGGATTTGCGCGAGCAGGTACGCGAAATCCCGGCGCAGACATCCATCACCGCGGATAACGCCCCGATTTCGATCGATTTCCTGTGGTACTACAAAGTCTTCAACCCGGTTGAGAGCGTGCTGCAGGTCGGCAGCTTCGAAATGGCTGCCCAGGGTATTGCGACCACCACTTTGCGTTCGGTCATCGGCGGTATCATGCTGGACGGTGTGCTTTCTGAACGCGAGAAAATCAATCAGGCATTGCGCAGCCGTTTGGATGAGGTTACCGAGCGCTGGGGCGTGAAAGTAACTAACGTGGAAATCCGCGAGATTATCCCGCCGCGCGAGGTGCAGGAATCGATGAACCGCCAGCTTACGGCGGAACGAACCCGCCGCGCCATCGTCACCGAATCTACCGGTACGCGTGAAGCGGCCGTCAACGTGGCGGAAGGCGAACGGCAGGCAGCGATTTTGAAGGCCGAAGGCCAAAAACAATCCGCGATTTTGCTGGCTGAAGGTGAACGCCAATCGCAGCAATTGCGCGCGGAAGGTTACGCCACTGCCTTGCAGACCATTTTCGGCGCTGCACAAAACATCGATTCGAAGACTCTGACCCTGCAATACTTTGAGACACTGAAAAATATGGCTCAGGGGTCTTCCACCAAGTACATTTTCCCGATGGAATTTACCAGCCTGCTTTCTGATTTTGTCAAGCATCGCGACAATAAAGCTGAGTAAATAAACCGCACCTCATTTGCCGGCCGGAATTTATTTCCGGCCGGTTTTAATTTTTTGCCGTGACCAGCTAATTGGCCTGAAATTGGGTAAAATTAGGCTATGAATGATGATTATCAAATTATGCCGGCCGGGCTGGGCGATCTTCAGGCGCTGCGTGTTCTGGAGAAGGAATGCTTTCAGTTGGACGCCTGGCCATTGATCGACTTATTGGTTGTACTGACCTTTCCGCATTACACGCGCTTCAAGGCGACGCTGAATGGGGAGATGGTGGGTTTTGCGGCTGCGGAAATGAACGCGGAAAAAAATATCGGCTGGATTATTACCATTGGCGTAAGCCCGGTTCACCGCCGGCGCGGCCTGGCGCGGCGTTTGCTGCATGCCTGTGAGGCGAAGCTAAAAGTCCCGTGGATGCGGCTGTCGGTGCGCAAATCGAATTGGTCTGCGTTGCGGCTGTATAACGAAGAGGGGTTCATTCATATCGATACCTGGAAGCAATACTATGTCGATGGCGAGGATGCATTTATCCTTGAAAAGAAGGTTCAGCGCATCCCATCCGCTTCATGAGGACGCGATTGCCTGATCGATCGGTGAATTATGAAAAGTATTAAGAATTTGTAAAAGTCGTTGACTTTCTATTAAAGGTTCGTTATTATTGTATAAAGGTATCTGCTCACTATGAATGGATTTGACCGAAAACAACCGATTTGTCAGCTCTAGGGCACGCGTGAATACGCGTGCCTTTTTGTAACTGAATATCCTGAAAGGAGATTGAGTCATGGATTATGGAATGATCGGCAAGCGTGAAAAAGCAAAACGATACGCACAAGAACGAGAGCGGATCCACTTTAACTCATTTTCGGTTACGATGGATGGCACCAACAATCCGCACCACGTTTCTTTTGAAAACGGGCAATGGCATTGCGATTGTGATTTCTTCCAAAGCCGTAACGTATGCAGCCATACGATGGCTCTTGAGATCATTCTTGAAAAAATGCTTCCCGAGCCGGTTAACTCCTGATCAGCAAGCTGATATATCTAGCATAAAACACCCCTCAGAGAATATCTGGGGGGTGTTGGTTTAACGAACAAAATTTAATTGGCCGGTTACGGCCTTGAACGTAAGATTACGGATACCGTACTGTGGAAGATCAGGCCTTTTCCTTGACGCGCATCAAACGCAGGCTGGGCTCGGTGGCGATATAAAGGCCGTCGATGGCGTCGGTTTCGCTGAGGGCAAAGAAGCCTTCAACTGAATCGAAGAAACGAGCGTTATCCCGCGCGGATTTCAATTCCTCCCCTTCAAGCGCGTTGAGGGCGTCTTTGTCCTTGCGGAAATTGAGGTTTTCGTCAATCCGGCGCGACATTTCTTCCAAAATATAATGGTGCGTGTTGGTCTGTGCGTCAGAAAGGTCGCGGATGCCGGTAACCAGATTGAGAAACGCCATCTTCAAATTGCTTGCATCCACGTCTTCTTGGGTAAGCCGCTGGGCTTCCCAGAAATACGATTCCTTGCTGCGGTTGATATCATAAAAAGCGGAAAGGAATACCAGAAAGCGCAGGTAAGCCTGGCGGTAGCCTTTTTCAAAGAAGGACAGCATTTCCGTTTCGCTGATCTCGCCGGCAAAGTAGCTGGTCAGGCCAGCCGCGGCGATCATCGCGCTGAACGTCGCCAGGTGTATGCCGCTGGAAAGCAGCGGATCGAGAAAACAAGCGGCGTCGCCGATCAAGAAGTATCCCGGACCGCTGTAACGGTCTGACGAATACGAATAATCTGTTTCAGTGCTGACAGTAGAGATCATCTCAGCGTCTTTGGTGATCCGTTTCATTAATTCGGAGCTTTGCAGGGCATTCTGATAAATTTCACTTTGTGCAAGACCGCGGTTGGCATTCAAGTGATTCTTATGCAGGACGGCGCCGATGCTCATCGTTCCGTCATGGAGCGGAATTCCCCAGATCCAGCCATTATCAATTGAACTGACGGCAATATCCCCTTCGCGGCCGGTAGCCAGACGGTCGGTGTTTTTCCAATAACCCCATATTGCCACGTTTTGAAAGACCTGGTGATATTTGCGGTTGCGCAGATAGCGATTAGCCATCAGCCCTGAGCGGCCGGAGGCATCGATTAAGTATTCAAAGGAAATCGTTCCGGTTTGTCCTGCGCTGCCGTTGGCATATTCATTGGCCTGATACTCCGCGCTGACCGGCCGGTCGCCGTCAAAATTGACAGAGCGTACTTCAATGCCTTCAAAGACCTGGACGCCCTGGCTGCGGGCGTGTTCAAGCATAAAGTGATCGAACTCGGCGCGGGTTACCTGGTAAGAATAGGTGCGGCCGCCGGCCAGCTCGCCAAAATTTAGCGGCCAGCGCTCACGGCCCCAATCCAAAAAGGCGCCATGTTTCTTTTGAAAACCGAATGAGTCGAATTTCTCTCGAGCGCCGATCAAATCCATAATTTGCAGCATGGAAGGCAGTAATGATTCGCCGATGTGGTAGCGGGGGAAGCGTGACATTTCCAACAACGTAACCGCAAAACCGGCGCGGGCTAATAAAGTAGCGGCAGTTGCGCCGCCCGGACCGCCGCCGATCACTAATACCTTTGTCGTTTGTGGAATGTTTATCATAATGAACCTTATTCTGTCCTGACTTGTGGAAAATTTCTGGCGTGGCTGCTACGTGAACTGTAATGTGAAACAAAATGGCATGTAAGAATTATGAATAATCAGGTAAATAAAGTCAACAAAAAGTTCTTAGAGCTTTTATATAAAAAAATGAGCCAGAATCGACCGAATCGCTACAGGCTGCGGGGGTTATTTTCCCTGCAGCCGGATGTTGTGTGCCCCGATGGTTGAGCTGTGCAGCACGATCGCGGATTTTCACGCGCGGTCAAGCGACAAATTTCGCGATGATTGATCCAGCCACACGGGCCAGGCCCGCCTGCAGCGACCGGCTCTCAACGGGAATATAGTAACTTTTCCTGGTTGAGAACCAATCCTGGTCCTGCCAATAACGCTGATCGTATGTGCCTGAAAATGCTGCGCTTTGCCAGACGTGCTGATAAATTTGAAACATCAGCAAGGACAGAAAGTTCGGGCGCAAATAGGCTTTGGTTTGAATCGCGGTAAATAGTTTGACGGCTATTTTTTTCGTACGCTGCGCGAAGGCAACCTGGGCTTGCTCAGGTTTCATCAAAGCGCCCATCGTAAAGCTGTCTTTACTGGTGATATGGAAGCCCCACGTGCTCAGGGCCAGGTTGAGCGTGCCCAGGCTATGTGCGGAATACGCTGACCCGACGGTCACGATCAGACTGGCGCATTTGCCCGCAAATTCCGGCCGGTGGCATACATGCGCCAGACGGTCGATCCAATTTTTTGTCAGTCCATTGACGTCATCCACATACACTGGGCTGGCGATTACAATGCCGTCCGCTGCGCGCATTTTTTCTTTAATCGTCAGGAAGGCGTCATGGATTGGGCAATGCTCCTCACCAAGATTGAAACAGATCCGGCAGCCGCGGCAGGCCTGAACTTCAGGCGCGCCCAGGTAAATCGTTTCAATTTCCAGAGGAACATTTTGAACGGCCGCAACCTCGCTCAGGTGCTGGTTAACGGCTTTGCCGATCTGGGCCGTATTGCCGTTTCTGCGATAGGAACCAATAATCGTTAATATTTTCATCTGGATATCCTGGCAGACTCACGCTCAGCGAAATGAGCCAGCTCTGCGAACAATCACATTTCACCCTTTTCTTCACACCAGATGACAACTGTTTGGCTGCCAGATAGTGCTTGCTGCGGTTCATTGGTATCCAGTGCTAATTGGATGGCCTGGTAAAGGTCCTCTCGGGAAAAATGGGCCAATTCTGGCGCGAGCTGGGTTTCGTGCAGGTGAGCGGTGTGGATCAGCGCATCCGGGATTGCAAATTCCGCGGGTTCTTCGCCGTCCTGGGTGACCCGGAAATGCACCTGCCGGATAGAACTGTCCACAGACATGTCCATCATCCGCGCCCAATTCCCTACCGGCAGCTCTTGCAAACGCAGTCCGGCGGCAACCGCGGATAATTCCCCTTTTTCAACGGCGTGCAAAATGTCTAGACGGTCATCCACGTGCCGGTAACTGGAACGGTGCAGGTTGATATCCAGCCCCATGAAGGCCAAAGCCGCGATGATGCCGAGAACGAAACAGATATACCAGAGCCAATCAGCGTTGGTATTGTCCATGATGACCCCGGCCAGCAGCGGCCCGACAGCCGTGGGAACAATCCAGCTAAATCCAAAGGCAGCCATGTAGCGGCCGCGCTTGTCTTCTGGGGCCAGCCGGGCAACTACGGCCTGGCTGGTCGGTGAAACCAGCATTTCGCCGATGGTAATTACCGCCATAGCCGCCAGGAAAAGCGCGTAGGTTTTGACCACACCGTACATGCCAAACCCGACTGCGTAGAAAACCGTGCCGATAGTGATGATCAGCATGGGACGGTAGCGGCTGACCCAGCGTGAGATTGAAAATTGAAACAGGACGACCATCAACGCGTTGAGGCTGAGAATATACCCAAATTGCTGTTCAAAGACGCCATGGTAGTCGCGCAGATAGACGGAAAGCGAAGTGTTCATCTGCTGATAGACGATGATCGAAATCAGCGAAGCGGTTAGGAACAGCATGAAAATTGAATCGCGCATGACGGAGGCATACCCGCGGAAGGTCTGCGCCAGGGTTTCCTGTGGCTCACTGCTGGCTGCCGGGCGGTGGGTCTCTTTTAATGTGAAGCCTAAAATAATGGCGGTGATGATGCTGCTGACCGCATCGGCGATGAATAAGAACAGATAGGAGCGGGACGCCAAAAAACCGCCGATCAGTGGTCCAATGGTTACCGCCAGGTTAGCAACGATACGTAAAATACCAAAACCCTGAGTGCGTTTTTCTTCGGGCAGCAAATCTGCGATCAAGGATTGGTGTGCTGGCGAAGCGACTTCCGAAAAGGTCCCAACGATGATAACCACTGGAATAAAAACATTCAGATCGTTGATCACGCCCATCAGCAAGCTGACTGAAGCGCTCATGACCAGCCCAAAGAGGATGATAACTTTTCGCCCCAGCCGGTCGGTTAGTGCGCCGCCGATCATGCTGCCAACAAAGCTGGAAATGGCGTATAAACCAAAAATGACTCCCACCTGAGTCATGGATATGCCAAATTTTCTGGTAAGAAAAAGCGTGAAAAAAGGAAATAATAATGCGCTGCCCAGCCGGTCGATGAACATGGCGCCAATCACCAGCCAGAATTGGGAGGGATATTCACGCACCAATGCGCTGGCGCGTGCGGTTAGCTTTCGGGGAGGCCGTACTTGAGATGTCATGCAAACCTGTTTATGGGAATTGGATTTTAAGAATTTTACAACGAAAACGGCGGATCACTGCATACTGTACGCAGCTGCCAATAAAAAGTTTTCTCTTCTGTAAATTGAAAAAGCTTATATATTTATATGAAACAGCTAATTATTACAAAAATTATCGCATATTGCTGTATAACATTGATCAAGATTATCAGCTGTTTTTCTTCCGATGAAATTGTGTAATCAAACCTAAATATAGTTTCGTTGGAACGATTTCCTGAATTGAGAGAATCAAGTGAGCAACACAGCTTTCGCCCTTTTCTGTGTACAGATTGCAGTGTTATTATCAGCCGCAACCTTGTTTGGACAATTGATGCGGAGAATAAGGCAGCCTGCCATTCTGGGTGAGATGCTGGCCGGAATATTGATTGGGCCGACGTTGTTAGGAACGGTATTTCCAGGCTTGTATACTATCCTGTTCGAAAGCAGTGACACGATTTTGCTGGCCCGTGACGCTGCGATTAAATTAGGAATGTTGTTCTTTTTATTTATCGCTGGTTTGGAAATCGATCTGCATGAAGTTCTTCGTCTGGGCCGGAAGACCGTTATGATCGGTCTGGTGGGCACTTTGCTGCCCATTGGCCTGGGCATGGGGCTGGTTTACCTGATCCCTGCTGGATTTTGGGGCGCAGCGGTGCAGAAGCATTTATTTTCTTTTGCCCTGTTTGTCGGCATGAATTTTGCGAATTCAGCCAACCCGGTGATTGCGCGAATATTGCTAGATCTGGGTCTGTTGAGAGGCGAAGTAGGCACACTCATTATGGGGGCCACGATTTTTGATGACCTCATCAACTGGACACTATTTGCGATTGTGATGAGTGATATCGCACCGCAGGAAGCCGGATTAAGCCTTCCGGGCGGGGTAGGTGTTTCCATTTTGTGGGTGGTTGTTTTGTTTGTCATCCTGATCGGCGGAGGCCGCTTATTTGGGACGAAAAGCCTGTATTGGGCCAGAACGAAGCTGACCTGGCCAAGCGGATTTATTGCCCTGACCGCCGTGGTGATTTTACTGGCTGCCAGCCTTTCTGAGTTTTTAGGTGTACATGCCTTTTTAGGCGCGTTTCTGGTAGGGGTGTCCCTTGGCGGGCCAGGAAAAGAACAGGATGAGGCGCATCAGGCAATTAACCATTTCGTCTCCAGCTTTTTCACGCCGATTTATTTTGTTTCGATCGGAATGTCGGCGAATTTCTTTGTTCATTTTGACGGCCGTCTTATTGCACTGATTCTTGCAGCAGCGCTTTTTACCAAATTAAGCGCGGTGATGCTAGGCGCAAAATTGAGCGGTATGCAAGCCGACCGGTCAACCTGGGCAATTGCTTTCGGTTTAAATGCGCGCGGTGCAACCGGAATGATTCTGGCGCAGGTTGGGCTGGTAAATGGGTTAATCGACGAACGGTTGTTTGTTGCCTTCGCCGCTATGGTACTGGTCACAACCTTGATGTCTGCGCCGGTGATGAATTACTTGCTCAAAGGTGCCGCCATCAAAACGGACGGAGCGCTGCCAGCTGCGGCTGAAAATCTTCCAGTTGAACACTGAGCCAGGAGAAATGAAAGGAGCTGCCAATCTGGCAGCTCCAATATTTCCTTACACCTTGCCTGGGTTATTTCGCTTCTTTGTCGGACAGGAAGCGGGTTACCGTTGTTTTACAAACCGGGCAAGTCCCTTTGGCCATTTTGCGGCCAGTCTTCGTGGTTTCAATGCTAGCCCCCTTGATGGACCGTTTTTCGCGGCATTTTACACAATAACCTTCAAAGTCCATTGGAAATCTCCTTTTTTAGTTGAAACTTGCCGTGATTGTATCATGAATGCAATCATGTCAATATATTGATTTCTCCAAAATCGGCCAAAAATACGGGGTTTGTCGATTACATTTTAGTTAATCGGCCAGAGAATGCGGTGATTTTTATGCAAATCGCCCCAACGTTGAGGTTTACAGCGCCTGCCATATCAAAACAACGCCCGGATATTCTCCGGGCGTTGTTTGGTTACCTTTCATTGTTTTATTGCTTTTGGATCAGCTATGGCGTGATGATCACAGGCAGATAGACATGATGGTCGTTGACGCCAAACAGGCTGAAGGTTCCGGCCTGGCAGACTGGAATGCGCAGGGTGTTGGTGCTTGCGTCGCGAGTTACTGTACCGCAAGCTGCCGGCTTCCATTCTGAATTAACCTGGCGGAAGAGCGTGAGTGAATTCTCATTATTGACCCCGGCCATAGCCGCATCCGTGTAATGGAAGGTGATATAGACAGGCTGCTGGAAGGTATAGGTCTGGCTGGTTCCCACCGTCACGCGGAAGTCCTGCCCGGTGCCGGAATAGTTGGAAGGCGTTTGCGGAGCGCTAAGCGGTGTGATGTAAATTTCCACCGGGCTGGAAACGCCATTAGCTGGAACCTGAACGGTGATTGCGTTGCCATCCGCGTCTGTCTGGGTCACTGTGCCGCCCTGCGCCGGTGTGGCCGGGGCGTGAACAATCTCATTATCCAGATTGGTCAGCGTGACTGAGGCTGGGACCAAGGCGGCGTAAAGCGCATCACTTGACGTGGGGGCTGCAAAGGTAATGCGATAGGCAATATCCCCGTCGTTTTCAGCGTCATCTACGCCTGTTACGGTTACGGTTTGCGGCGTGTTCCAGTTGCTGCCGGTGAAGGTCAGCGACGCCGGGCTGACGGTCCCTTCGCCAGTATCTGTGCTGGAAGGGGTCAGAGTCACGTTCGCCAGCGGTTGGCTGAGCAGGTGGACTGTGAAGCTGGCGGTCGTGCCAGTTTCACTGGTCGTCAGACCCGAAACCGGCGAGACGCTGAAACCGGCAGTATCGTTATCCTGATTCGTCCCAGTGACTGGCGCGATTTCGATATCGTTGTACATTCCGTCTGAACTGGAAGCAGTTAAGTTGATCTGGAAATTCTGATTGCCATCGTCGATGGCATCGTCTACACCGGTGACGGTGACTGTTTGTTCGCTGCTCCAATTTTCCGGAGTGAAAGTCAGGGTGCTGACCGAAAGGAGGCTTTCCGCCGGGTTGCTGGTTTGCAGCGTGATGATGACGTCCGCGGCCGGCTGAAGGACCAGACGGACACTGAAGCTGGCTGCTCCGCCGGCTTCTGTAACGACCAAACCGCCCGCCGGGTTGACCAGAACCCCATTGGCAAGCACCGTCACGGTGAAGCGCACCTGAGTCAGGTTGTTCTCGGGCTGGCCATCATTGACTGTGATGGTTATTTCCGCGCTGCCAGTGGCGTCTGCCAAAGGCTGGAAGGTTAATTGGCCGCTTTGATCGGGAGAACTGTACGTGATATCAGGGTTCGGGATCAAAGCCGGGTTATTGGATTCCGCACTGATTTGAATCTCATCACTTTCATTATCCGCGCCGCTGCCAATACCAGCAAGGTCGATGGTGAACGGGCCGGTGTTCTTGATCACAGTCCAATCCACGATGGCGTCCAGTGTGGGCGCGTCGTTGACCGGGCTGATGTTGACGGTGAAATCCCGGCTGGTCTGCGCTTCGCCGTCATCTACGGTGACGGTAATAGTAGCGCTGCCGTGCGCATCTGCGGCGGGCGTCAAGGTCAAAGTACCGGTTTGGCTGGGCGTAAGGTAATCGACCGTCGGATCGGGCAGGAGGCTCGGATCACTGGATACAGCCGAGACGGTTAAGGTTTGAATTTCATCATCCGCGCCGCTGGTGATGCCGGTCAGATCCACCTGCACGGCGGGATCGTCCTCGTTCAGATTGACCGCAGTGATTTCATCCAGGGTGGGGGCGTCATTGACTGCGGAAACTATAATTCTGAGGGTAACATCGGCGGTTGCAGCGACCCCGTCGGTCAGGCTGACGGTCAGGTCGGCCCAGCCGTTGGCGTTGGGCGTCAGAGCGAATTGAAGCATCCCACTGCTATCGATAACAGGCTGAGCGGACTCGCTGAACAGCCCAGGATTGGTGTTGGCGCTGATTTGGAATTGCCCGGTCTGACCGGCGTCAATTTCATTCTGCGGGCCGATGAAGATATCGGTAGCCCACGGCGCCTGGTAGGGTTCGTCGTCCTCGCTGACGGTGACATCACCGCCGGCGGTGAACGACGGCCCATCGTTGACTGGCGTAACCGAGACGGTGAATTGTTTCTGCGTGGTATCAACGCCATCGTTTACCCGGACGGTAATGACGACCGAACCAAAAGCATCCGCGGCTGGCGTGAAGCTCAGACTGGCGTTGTTATTCGGGCTGGTGTAATCCACACTGACGCCGGGAATAATGCTCAGATCGCTTGATTCAGCGGTTACGGTCAGGGTTTGGTCTTCATTTGCGGCGCCACTGCTGATGCCGGAAAGAAGGACAGTTTGCTCCGGGCTGTCTTCGGCAATTTCAAGGCCGGCAATATCGTCGAGCGTCGGCGCGTCATTCAGGTTGGTGACGGTGATACGGAAGGTTAACCCGGTTTGTGCCTCAGCCAGGGAGCCATCGGAGAAGGTGTAGGTGATGTCGGCATAACCGGCGGCATCTGACATCAGGGTGAAGAAGAGTTTGCCGGTGCTGTCGATCAGCAGGCTGTCACTGACGAACAGGTCCGGGTTGCTGTTGGCCGTAATGGTGAACGCTGCGCTCTGGCCGACTTCGTTGGCCGGACCGACGACAATATCGGCGGCCCAGGCCAGACCTTCGTCATAGGTGTGTGATTCTTCGTCCACGGTCACATCTCCGCCAGGAGTGACGCTGGGCGGATCGTTGACGGGCGAAACAGTTACGGTGAATGTGCGCTGAATCTGGCTGACGCCGTCGCTCAGCGTTACGGTGACGTCGGTTTGTCCGAAGGCATCGGCGAGCGGTGTGACTTGCAGTACCGCGGTCGCGTCGGGGCTGGTATAGATCACATTCAAATCAATCAGACCGCTGGGGTTGCTGTCTGCGCTGAGGGTGAGTTCCTGTACTTCATCGGCTGCGCCGGATCCGATGCCGCTCAAGTTAATCGCGGTCATCCCAGAATCCTCGGCAACGGTCAGGTCATCGATTGTATCCAGAGTCGGGTCGTCATTGACGGCGTTCACCGTGATGTTGACTGTGTCCGTATCCGTCAATGGCCCGCCGCTTCCAGCAGCGCCCAGGTCGCTGACCGTGACGGTCAGGACAGCGGATCCATTGAAATCAGTATCTCCCTGGTAGGTCAGGCTGTTCAGCGCGGTGATCAGGTCGCTGCCAGAGCCGGTCAGCGTCATGACGTCGCTGGCGTTGCTGCCGGCCGCAAAGCTGATGCCCTGGGTTTCGGCCAGGTTTAGAATACCCTGGCTGACCGCCAGCGACACGCTGAAGCTGTTCGCGTCCACATCGCTGATGCTGAAGCCGGTGAGGGCTGCGGCGATGTCTTCTTCAGCGGTCAGTGCGCCCGGAGCGGTAAGCTGCGGCGCATCGTTGACGGCGGTGATCGAGATGTTCAGGCTGGCTGTTGCCGGGCTGGTATCCACGCCTTCGCGGGCGGTGCCGCCATTGTCGCTCAGACTGACGGTTACGGTTGTGCTGCCGTTGGCGTCCGCGGCTGGCGTAAAGGTTAACACGCCGCTGGCGTCTATCGCCGGCGCAACCGCGAACAATGCGGCGTCGTAACCGGTGGCGCTGAAGGTAAGCGTCTGGTCACTTTCGTCCGCGGGGCCGGTACTGAGTCCACTGGCCCAGGCGGAAGTGTACGCGCCAGAATCTTCATTGACTTCAACATCACTGCCAGCGGTGAAAGCTGGCGCGTCATTGACCGCGTTGACGATGATATTGAAGGACTGCGCCTCGCTTGTATCGGCTCCGCCGCCGTTATCTTGCAGGGTGACGGACAGGCTGGCGCTGCCATTGGCGTTGTCGGCCGGGGTGAAGGTCAGTGTACCGTTGCCGCTGATCTGCGGCTGAGCGCTGAACAACCCGGGGTTGGAATTGGCAGTGATGTGGAAGGTCAGCGTCTGTCCGCTTTCGTCCGCAGCGCCGCCGGGCGTCAGCGCACTGACCCAATTGGTCAGCGTTTGCGCGCCGGCGTCTTCATTGACGGTGACATCCGCGCCTTTGGTGAAGGCGGGCGTGTCGTTGACGGGTTGGATGCTGATGGCGAAACTGTCACTGACATCCGGGTGTTCACCGCTGCCGCTGTTGCCATTGTCGTTAACGGTCAGGGTGAAGGCGTCGCTGCCGTTATAGTCCGCATCCGGCAGGTAAGTCAGGCCCAGCGCGGCAGTGTTGAAATCCGCTTGAGCGGCCGTGAAGCTGAGTACAGTATCGCCATTGGCGAAACCCTCGTCAAAGCTGAGGCCGGCTGCTGCGGCAAAGGTCAGGCTGCCATGCGCAACCTCTAAGGTAAAGTGCATGCTTCCGCTGCCGGCGTCCACATCACTGACCGATATTCCGGATAGAATCAGGCCGGTATCTTCGTCGGTGTCTGCGCTGGCGGGCAGGCTGATTTCAGGGGGATTGTTGAGCGCATCGACCTGAATGGTGATCAGGCTTTGGGCGGATAATCCGCCGCCTGCGCCGGTATAACCCTGGTCGCTGCTCTGAACCGTGAGCAGCGCCGAGCCGTTGAAGCGGCTGTCTGGCATAAAGCTCAACCCGTCCAGCGCGCTGTTAAGGTCGGAAATCACACCGGTGAAGGTCATGCTGGTATCCGCTGAGCCGTCGCCGCTGGTGAAAGTCAGGCCATTGGTGACGGCCAGGGTGAGCGATCCGTTGGTTACTTCCAGGTGAAGTTCCATAACTTCATCATCCAGCGGGTTGTCATTGTCATCGGGGTCGGACAGGGTGATGGCGCGGTTATTCGCACTGGAGAAGACCAGGGCGGTATCTTCAGCTGTGGAGGCGCTTTCTGGCGCTTGCTGGAGCGGGGCGTCATTCACGGCGGTCACGGTGATAGCGATTGTGTCACTGCCGGTGAGGCTGCCGCCAGAACCGGTGTAACCGTCATCGCTGGTGGTGACCGCCAGACTGTCGCTGCCGTTGAAATTCTCAGCCGGCAAGTAAGACAGGCCATCCAATGCCAGGTTGAGCTGAGCGATCTCGCCTGCCAGGGCAAGCGCGGCGCTGTGATCACCGCTGACGCTGGTGAGGGTGAATTCACCGGCCGGCAGACTGAGCGTACCGTAAGCGACGCTCAGCGTGACTTGCAAGGATTGGTTGTCCGGGGCGTCATTGTCATCCACGTCGGCAACCTGAATGGCCAGCGGGCCGCTCAGGGTTAATGCCGTGTCTTCAGCGGTGGTTTGCGCTGCCGGAATCAGGTTGACGGGAGCGTCATTAACCGCGCTGACTTCCAGGGTTACGCTGGCCGAGTCCGTCTTGACGCCGTCCGTACCGCTGTTGCCCAGGTCGGAGACTAAAAGGCTCAAGCTGTCGCTGCCGTTGAAGTTTTCGTCCGGGGTGTATTGTAAACCGGTCAGGCTGGCGTTCAAAGCAGAGATAGGCCCGGTGAGGGTCAGACTGGGGCTGTCCAGCGCGCCGGCTGTCAGGCTCACATCGGTAAGATCCGCCAGCGTGAGCACGCCATGTGTCACAGCGAGATTGATTTCCAACTGGCTGGCATCGACATCCGCCAGAGAAACGCCGGTTACGGTGAATGGCGTGTCTTCAGCAGTGGATAAACTGGCTGGAGCGGTCAACTGCGGCGGGTCGTTGAGGGCAATCACCGTCAGGTCAACTGTGTCACCAGCCACACCAATGCCGCCGGCTCCGGAAACGCCCAGGTCGCTGACCAGCACAGAGAGCTGGTCGGTTCCGTTGAAGTTGAGATCGGGCAGGTAAATCATTCTGTTGAGGGCAGTTTCCAGGTCGGAAATTGCACCTTCCAGGGTCATGGCTGGGCTGTTGTCTGCACCGGCGGATATCGTCAGGCCGGTGGTGGATGATAAGGTGAGTGTACCCTGGTTGACGCTGAGGGTTACGCGCAGGCTGCTGGCCTCAACATCGCTGAGGGCAAAGCCATTCAGGCTCAGTTGGGTATCTTCACCGGTGGATTGAGCGGCAGGAACAGTCAGGGTTGGGTCGTCATTGACGGAAGTGACATCGACGGCCAGATTCGCGCTGACATCCTGCGGCTCGCCGCTGCCGGTATTGCCCTGATCGTTGACGGTGATGCGGATGCTTTCGCTGCCGTTCGCATTGGCGGCCGGCTGGAATACCAGGCCGTTTGCCAGGGCTGTATTCAGGTCACTGAGGGATGCGTCAAAGTCAAGCAAACCGCTGCCATTGGTGGATTCGCCGTTGAATTGCAGGCCAGAAGCGTCGTTGAAGGTCAACAGGCCCTGCGTGACGCTGAATTGCAAGTGCAGACTGGCTGAGCCGGCGTCCACATCACTGATTTGGATGGTCGTGATGGGCAAAGCCGTATCCTCGGCTGTTTCCAGCGGCCCGGCCGGCAAGCTGATTGCGGGCAGGTCGTTGACGGCATTTACAACAATTTGGATTGTATCGCTGTCGGTCAGCGCGCCGCCGCTGCCATACGAACCCTGGTCATCACTGGTCAGGGTCAGGCTGTCGCTGCCGTTGAAATCCGCAGCGGGCTGGTACACTAGGCCGGCGCTCATGGCCGTATTGAAAGCGGATTGTGTGGCGGTGAATTCCAGCAGCGCGGTAGTATTGGCGCTGCCATTGATAAAGGTCAAACCGGTCGGGTCAACCACGGTGAGCGTGGCGTGGCCTGCCTGTAAAACAAAGTGCAGCTCGTCTTGAGCGTCCACATCGCTGACCGCAATGCTGGTCAGGGTCAAGCTGTCATCTTCCGCCATTTGCTGATCGCCAGGCAGTGAATTAACCGGCTGATCATTGACGGCGTCAAGTGTAATGGTGAAGTTGACCTCCGCGGTTTGGCCGATCCCGTCTGAAAGCCGGACACCAACCTGCGCGCTGCCATAAGCGTTTTCGGCGGTTTCAAAGGTCAGGACGCCGGCTGGGCTGATGGCGGGCTGGACGGCGAACAGGCTGTTATTGTCATTCTGGACTGCGAAGGTGAGCGTTTGCTCGCTTTCGTTAGCCGGCCCGGCAGCGATGGCTGTAGCCCAGGCGGCCGAGTAACTGCCAGAATCTTCATCTGCCGTGACGTCGCCGCCGGCGGTAAACACAGGCAAATCGTTGACCGCATTCACCGTCAAGGTGAAGGTGCTCGTTGAAGTGGCGCTGCCATCCGAGAGCGTGACGGTCACTTCAGCGCTGCCATAGGCATCCGCAACGGTTTGGAAGGTAAGCACACCATTGGCAGCCATGGCTGGCTGAGTGGTGAACAGGCTGTTATGGTCGTTTTCCACGCTGAAAATTAGCGTTTGAGCGGCTTCGTCGGCCGGGCCGGCTGAGATATCACTGGCCCAGGGCTGCGCATAGGCGCTGGCGCTGTATTGATCTTCATCCACGCTGATATTTCCGCCTGAGGTGAAGGTAGGCGCGTCATTGACCGGGTTGATGGTGAAAATGAGCTGGTCGGTATCACTTAACGCGCCGCCGGAACCGGTATGGCCCTGGTCATTGCTGACCACAGTCAGCGTTTCGGTTTCGTTGAAATCAGCGTCAGGATGATAAACCAGACTGCTCATTGCAGCGTTGAAGTCGCTTTGGCTGGCATCAAACTGGAGATGGGCGCTGTCATTGGGATAAGTGGCATTAAAGCTCAACCCGGCGGTTTGTTCCAGGTGCAGCCAGCCGTTTTCAACCGAAAGATCGAAGGTAAGCGCGTCGCCGGCGGCATCCACATCGCTGACGGAAATCCCGGCCAGTGTGATGGGAGTATCTTCATCCACCAGCGGTATACCCGGTAGGGTGTTGACCGGTGCGTCGTTTACCGAGGTAATCGTCAGAGTAAAAGTGACTTCGTCCGAGTAATCCACACCGTCGAAGAGACGGACATGCACGAGGGTGCTTCCGTGCGCGTTGGCGATGGTTGTAAAGCTGAGGTTGCCGCTTGCGTCAATGGCCGGGCTGACGGTGAACAGACTTTCGTCGTCAGTAACTACCGTAAAGCTCAGCGTTTGCCCGGTTTCATCCGGCGCTCCGGCCGAGAGGTTGCTGGCCCACGAGCTGTTATAGTCGCCGCTGCCGTTATAATCCTCCGGGACGGTGACGTCGCCGTTGTGGGTAAAGGTCGGCGGGTCATTGACGGCCGTTACGGTAATCGCCAATACGTCACTGTCGCTGAGCGCGCCACCGCCGGTGTACCCCTGGTCATTGGTGCTGACGGTGATTTGCGCACCGCTGCCATTGAAATTAAGGGCTGGTGTGAAGACCAAACCGTCCAGGGCGATCGTGTTAATGTCTGCCAGCGTGCCGGTGATGGTCACATTGGCGCTGCCATCGCCGCTGACGGTTACCCCCTGGGTTCCGGCGAGGTTCAGCGTTCCGTTGAGCGCGGCCAGAGTGACCTGAATGGGGCTGTCCAGGGCATCATCGCTGATCGAAATGGCGTTGCCATTTTCAGTCGAAAGCGTCAGCGCGGTGTCTTCCTGCGTGGTCTGGGCGGCAGGCAGGTGATTGACCGGCGCGTCATTGACGGCGGTCAAGATGATATTGAAGGTCTGTTCAACGGACTGATCGGTTCCGCCATGCTCAGTGCCGCCATTATCGCTGATGCGGATGCTGACCGCCGCGATACCAAAGGCATTGGCGGCCGGGGTGTAGGTCAGGGTTCCGCTGCTGCTGACCGCCGGGGCGGCGGCGAAGTATTCCGGATGATCGGTGCTGAGGCTGAAGGCTACCACCTGGCCAGATTCATTGGCCGGCCCGGCAGCGATGGCGGTGGCCCAGGCGCTGACGCTTTGCGCGCCGCTGTCTTCAGCCGCGCTTTCATCGGCGCCCTTGGTGAAGGATGGGGCGTCATTGACCGGATTCACCGTAATGACGAAATTCTGGATGGTGGTGGCATTGACGCCGCCATTGGCGGTGCCGCCATCGTCACTGAGCCAGATGGAAATATTCGCAAAGCCAAAGGCGTTCGCCTGCGGCGTGAAGGTCAGTCTGCCGTCCGGCGTGACATCCGGCTGCTGGGAGAACAAAGCGTTGTTATCGTTGGAAACGTGGAAGGTCAGCACCTGGCTAATTTCGTTCGCCGGGCCGGCAGCAATGGCTGTGGCCCAGTTGTCGATGGTGCTCGCGCCGGAATCTTCATTGACCGTAACACTTTCACCTTTGGTGAAGGTGGGCTGGTCGTTGATCGGCGTGACGGTTACGGTGAAGCTGCGGGTCACCAGATTATTTTCGCTCTGCCCGTCGTCAATGGTCACGGTGATGGTCGCTGTTCCCAGCGCATCGCTGTTGGCATCTGCTTGCGGGGCAAAGAAAAGGGTGGCTGAACCGCCGCTTGAATAGGAAATATTCGGGTCAGGGATCAGATCTGGGTTATCTGAGACAGCCTGGAAGGTAAGGGTATCGGCTTCATTGTCCGCGCCGGTGCTGATCCCGGTCAGGGTCATGGTTTGCAGAACAGCATCTTCATTGATCGTCTGATCTGCAATGCTGTCCAGGGTAGGCGCGTCATTCTGGCTGGTGACGGTAATGGCGACCGTGCCCTGGGCGGTTTGTGAACCTTCCGGTCCGGTCTGGCCGTTGTCATCCACCAGAACGCTTAATTCGTCGCTGCCGTTGTATTCCGCTTCGGGCTGATAGACTAGACCATTCAGCGCGCTGAGCAGATCCGCGGCTGACGCGGTGAGTACCATGCTGACGCCAGGGTTGCTGCCAGAATCAAGGGTAATGCCCTCGGCACTGGCAAGCGTCAGGCTGCCGTGGCTGACTCCTATGGACACGGTCAGAATCGTCGCGTCCACATCGCCCAGATCAAATCCGTTCAGGGTTAACGGCGTATCTTCAGGGGTCGTTTGAGCGGAGGGCAGAGAGAGCGAAGGGGCGTCGTTGACGGGAGTAATGGTAATGGAGAAGGATTGGTCAGGAGAAGTATCGAGACCGCCGCGGTCCGTGCCGCCGTCATCGGAGAGGTGGATGGAAATGGAAGCGGTGCCGTAGGCATTGGATGCGGGGGTGAAGGAAAGGACGCCTGAGGGAGAAAGGGCGGGCTGAACGGCGAAGAGACTTTGCGGGTCAGCGGAGAGGGCGAAGGAGAGGGCCTGACCGGCTTCGTCAGCGGGGCCGGGGGAATAAACAGCGGTCCAGGGTTGGGCATAGGGGAGAGAATCCTCAGCGACCGAGATATCCGCACCGAGGGAGAAGGAAGGCGCATCGTTGACCGCGTTGACGGTGATGGTAAAGGAGAGCAGCGGAGAGGCGTTGTTGGTGAGGCCGTCATCCTGAAGGAAGAGCGAAACGACAGCAGAGCCGTTGGCGTCATCCGCGGGGGTGAAGGAAAGGTCGCCGGAGAGGGGATCGATGGCGGGCTGGACGGCGAAGAGAGCGTTGTTGTCGTTGGAGAGGGAGAAGGAGAGGGACTGGCCGGCTTCGTCAGCGCCGCCGCCGGAAGAGATATCCGTGGCCCAGGCCGAGGCAGTCTGCGGACCGGCGTCCTCATTGAGGGAGATATCGGGGCCGGGGGTAAAGGAGGGGGCGTCATTGAGGGGGGCAACGGAGATGGGGAAGGAGGCCGAGATATCGGCCGCGCCGCCGGAGCCGTTGTGGCCGAGGTCATTGACAGAGATGGAGAAGAGGTCCTCGCCGTTGAAGTTGAGGTCAGGGGAATAGGCGAGACCGTTGGCGAGGGCGGCGGAGAAATCGGCGAGGGAGGCGTTGAAGTCGAGAGAGGATGAATTGTTGAGCGAGGGATCGATGAAGGCCAGAGCGGCGGGGTCAGAGAAGGCAAGGGAGCCGTGCTGGACCGCGAGGGTGAAGTGGAGCAAGTCAGAAGCGGCGTCCACATCAGAAACGGCGATAGCGGAGAGGGTCAGCGGGGAGTCCTCATCGGTGAGCGCGGAATCAGGGAGGGAGATGAGGGGATCGTCGTTGAGGGAGAGGACGTGGAGGGTGATGGTGTCCGTATCAGAGAGCGGGTCACCAGAGCCGGTGAAGCCGAGGTCAGCGGAGGAGAGGGAGAGGACGACATCGCCGAAGAAATTGGGGTTGGGGGTGAAGGTCAGGCCATCGAGAGCGGTGTTGAGGTCGGCGATGGCGCCAGAGAAGGTCAGCAGGGCGTCATCGAGGCCGTCGCCGGCGGAGAAGGAAAGGCCGGTAGTGGTTGGGAGAGAGAGGGAGCCGCTGGAGACGGAGAGATCGAGAGTGAGGGTCTCGATGTCGGCAGGGTTGTCCGTGTCATCGACATCCGCCACAGAGATGGGATTGCTGTTAGCGGCGGAGAAGGACAGGAGGGAATCCTCGTCGAGGGACTGGTCAGCGGGGAGAGAATTGAGGGGGGCATCGTTGACGGGCGAGACCGAGATGGCGACCGAGCCGGGGATGACGGCGGGGTCACCGGAGCCGGTGAAGCCGAGGTCAGCGGTGGAGAGGGAGAGGGCATCCTCGCCGTTGAAGTTAGCGGCGGGGGTGTAGGTGAGTCCGTCGAGGGCGGCGTTGAGGTCGGCGATGGTGCCGGAGAGGGAGAGGGCGGAAGAGTGGTCGCCGAGGATGGCGTCGAGGGAGTAGGAACCGGCGGGGAGAGAGAGGGTACCGCTGGAGACGGAGAGATCGAGGGTGAGGGTCTCGTTGTCGGCGGGGTTATCGCCGTCATCGACATCCGCCACGGAGATGGGATTGCCGTTAGCGGCTGAGAAGGTCAGGGAGGTATCTTCAGGGGTGGTTTGAGCCTCCGGCAGATGATTGACCGGGTCGTCGTTGACCGGGTTAAGATTGATGGCCAGATTTGTGGTGGTCGTCTGGGGCGAACCGCCGGTATATCCCAGATCGTTGGTGGCAACGGTCAGGCTGGCAGCACCGACTGCGTTGGCGTTGGGGAAGAAGATTGTATTATTCAATACATTGTTCAAGGCGGTGATGCTGCCGCGCATGGTAATGGCGCTGTCCAGCACACCGTCACCGAGCAGGAAGGTGACGCCGCTGGTGCTGCCCAGGCTGACCAGACCGCGCGCAGCGGTCAGGTTGACCTGAATGGTAGCGCTGCCAGCATCCACATCGCTGATAGTGATGCGCTGAGTCCCTGAGAAGTACAGCGCGGTATCTTCATCAATATTCTGGGTGGGAGGCAGGTTGTTGACCGGCGCGTCGTTGACGGCGCTGACGGTTAAATTGACCGAGCCATTAATGGTCAGCGGGTTCCCGCCGGTATGACCCAGGTCGTTCACACTGACGGCGAGCGTGTCGCTGCCGTTGTAATTCAGCGTGGGGGTGTAGGTCAGCCCGTTCAGGGCGGCGTTGATATTAACCAGCGTGCCGGTGAAGGTCATGCTGGCATCCGCGATGCCGCTGCCATTCGAGAAGGTCAGCCCGCTGATGCCGTTGAGGGTGAGCGTACCATGCGCCGCTGAGAGGGTCACCTGCACGTCTTCGCTGCCGGCGTCGTCACTGACCGTGATGCGCGTCGTGTCACTTAAGGTTAACGGCGTATCCTCAGGGGTCGTTTGAGCGGAGGGCAGAGAGAGCGAAGGGGCGTCGTTGACGGGAGTAATGGTAATGGAGAAGGATTGGTCAGGAGAAGTATCGAGACCGCCGCGGTCCGTGCCGCCGTCATCGGAGAGGTGGATGGAAATGGAAGCGGTGCCGTAGGCATTGGATGCGGGGGTGAAGGAAAGGACGCCTGAGGGAGAAAGGGCGGGCTGAACGGCGAAGAGACTTTGCGGGTCAGCGGAGAGGGCGAAGGAGAGGGCCTGACCGGCTTCGTCAGCGGGGCCGGGGGAATAAACAGCGGTCCAGGGTTGGGCATAGGGGAGAGAATCCTCAGCGACCGAGATATCCGCACCGAGGGAGAAGGAAGGCGCATCGTTGACCGCGTTGACGGTGATGGTAAAGGAGAGCAGCGGAGAGGCGTTGTTGGTGAGGCCGTCATCCTGAAGGAAGAGCGAAACGACAGCAGAGCCGTTGGCGTCATCCGCGGGGGTGAAGGAAAGGTCGCCGGAGAGGGGATCGATGGCGGGCTGGACGGCGAAGAGAGCGTTGTTGTCGTTGGAGAGGGAGAAGGAGAGGGACTGGCCGGCTTCGTCAGCGCCGCCGCCGGAAGAGATATCCGTGGCCCAGGCCGAGGCAGTCTGCGGACCGGCGTCCTCATTGAGGGAGATATCGGGGCCGGGGGTAAAGGAGGGGGCGTCATTGAGGGGGGCAACGGAGATGGGGAAGGAGGCCGAGATATCGGCCGCGCCGCCGGAGCCGTTGTGGCCGAGGTCATTGACAGAGATGGAGAAGAGGTCCTCGCCGTTGAAGTTGAGGTCAGGGGAATAGGCGAGACCGTTGGCGAGGGCGGCGGAGAAATCGGCGAGGGAGGCGTTGAAGTCGAGAGAGGATGAATTGTTGAGCGAGGGATCGATGAAGGCCAGAGCGGCGGGGTCAGAGAAGGCAAGGGAGCCGTGCTGGACCGCGAGGGTGAAGTGGAGCAAGTCAGAAGCGGCGTCCACATCAGAAACGGCGATAGCGGAGAGGGTCAGCGGGGAGTCCTCATCGGTGAGCGCGGAATCAGGGAGGGAGATGAGGGGATCGTCGTTGAGGGAGAGGACGTGGAGGGTGATGGTGTCCGTATCAGAGAGCGGGTCACCAGAGCCGGTGAAGCCGAGGTCAGCGGAGGAGAGGGAGAGGACGACATCGCCGAAGAAATTGGGGTTGGGGGTGAAGGTCAGGCCATCGAGAGCGGTGTTGAGGTCGGCGATGGCGCCAGAGAAGGTCAGCAGGGCGTCATCGAGGCCGTCGCCGGCGGAGAAGGAAAGGCCGGTAGTGGTTGGGAGAGAGAGGGAGCCGCTGGAGACGGAGAGATCGAGAGTGAGGGTCTCGATGTCGGCAGGGTTGTCCGTGTCATCGACATCCGCCACAGAGATGGGATTGCTGTTAGCGGCGGAGAAGGACAGGAGGGAATCCTCGTCGAGGGACTGGTCAGCGGGGAGAGAATTGAGGGGGGCATCGTTGACGGGCGAGACCGAGATGGCGACCGAGCCGGGGATGACGGCGGGGTCACCGGAGCCGGTGAAGCCGAGGTCAGCGGTGGAGAGGGAGAGGGCATCCTCGCCGTTGAAGTTAGCGGCGGGGGTGTAGGTGAGTCCGTCGAGGGCGGCGTTGAGGTCGGCGATGGTGCCGGAGAGGGAGAGGGCGGAAGAGTGGTCGCCGAGGATGGCGTCGAGGGAGTAGGAACCGGCGGGGAGAGAGAGGGTACCGCTGGAGACGGAGAGATCGAGGGTGAGGGTCTCGTTGTCGGCGGGGTTATCGCCGTCATCGACATCCGCCACGGAGATGGGATTGCCGTTAGCGGCTGAGAAGGTCAGGGAGGTATCTTCAGGGGTGGTTTGAGCCTCTGGCAGATGATTGACCGGGTCGTCGTTAACGGCGCTGACGGTCAGGCTGATGCTGTCGCTATCGGTCAATGCACCGCCGGATCCGCTTTCGCCCAGGTCTGAGGTAAGCAGGGTCAGGCTGTCACTGCCGTTGAAGTTCGCGTCCGGCGTATATTGGATGCTGTTCAAGGCTGCGTTCAGGTCGGTCAGAGCGCCGGTAAATTCCAGCAGCGCCGCTGGCGAGCCATCCCCAACGCTAAAGGTCAGGTCGGCAGTGCTGGCCAAAGTCAGCAGGCCGTGTTCCACTTCAAGCCGCACCTGCAAAACGGCGGCGTCCACGTCACTGAGGCTTACGCCATTGATGGACAGGGGTGTATCTTCAGGCGTCGTTTGTGCGCCAGGAACGGTGTTCACCGGCGCGTCGTTGACGGCGCTGACGGTCAGGCTGACGCTGTCGCTGTCGGTCAGTGTACCGCCGGAACCGGTTGCGCCCAGATCGCTGGTCAGCAGCGTGAGTGTGTCACTGCCGTTGAAGTTCAAGGCCGGTTGATACTGCAATCCATTCAAGGCGGCATTGAGATTAACCAGCGTGCCTTCAATGGTCATGCTGGCGCTTGCATTCGCGCCGGCGTTAAAGGTAAGGCCGTTGGTAGAAGCCAATGTCAAAACGCCATGCGCCACCGAGAGACTGACACGCGCGGAAGACGCATCCGCATCGCTGACGGACAGCCCGCTGATGCTTAGGACTGAATCTTCGGGAGTGGTCTGTGCCTCTGGAACGCTGTTGACCGGGGCGTCATTGACCGCGTTTATGGTTACGTTAATAGTATCCGTATCGCTTTTCGCGCCGCCGCTGCCGACATTGCCCTGGTCATTGGTGACGATGGTAATCGCGGCCGGGCCGTTGTAATTGGCAGCCGGCGTGAAGGTTAACGCCGTCAGCGCGGTATTGAAAGCGCTCAGGGTACCGGTAGCGGTCAGGCTGGCGCTGCCATTTGCGCCGCTGCTGATTGTCAGCCCAGTGGTGCTGCTGAGCGTCAGGGTGCCGTGTGTGGCGCTCAAGGTGACTTCTACCGGGTTGGCGCCGGCGTCATCGACGATGGTAATGCGGGATGCTCCCGTGAGTACCAGCGCCTGATCTTCGTTGGTGGTTTGTGCGCCGGGTACCTGATTGACCGGCGCGTCGTTAACCGCCGTCACGGTAATGGTGAAGGTCTGGATAGCGGAGGTATCTACGCCGCCGTTGGCCGTCCCGCCGTTATCATGAATGGCGACACTGACGGTTGCGCTGCCATTGGCGTTGGCCGCGGCAGTGAAGGTTAATCCGCCGGTGGCCGAGATGGCAGGCTGGACGGAGAAGAGCGGGTTATTATTGTTGCTGACCTGGAAATTTAAGGTCTGGCCGGCTTCATCCGCCGGGCCTTTCTGTAAATTGGTCGCCCAGCCGGCGAACGTCTGCGCACCGGCATCTTCAGCAATGCTGATATCACTGCCTTTGGTGAAGGAAGGCGCATCGTTGACCGCGGTCACATTAATTGTGAAGGTCTGGGCAGCCGAGGTATCCACGCCGCCGTTGGCCGTGCCGCCGTCATCGGAAAGGGTGAGGGTAATGGTCGCGCTGCCGTTGGCGTTCGCGGCCGGGGTGAAACTCAGCGTCCCGGCGGCGGTAACCGCCGGCTGGCTGCTGAACAAGGCCGGGTTGGTATTGTTGGTGACATTGAAAGTCAGGGCTTGAGCGCTTTCATCCGCTCCGCCGCCGGGCGTGATGCCAGTGGCCCAGTCACTGATGGATTGCTCCGCCGCGTCTTCCAGGACAGTAATATCCGCGCCTTTGGTGTAGGCCGGCGCGTCATTGATGCCATCCAGAACGATATTAAAGCTCTGAGTCTGGACATTGCTCCCGCCGTTCGCGGTGTCGCCGTCGTCGTACAGGCTGACCTCGACGACAGCGCTGCCGGCTGCGTTGGCGGCCGGGGTGTAGGTCAGCGTTCCGTCCGCGCTGATGGCGGGCTGAACCGAGAATAAACCGGTGTTATCGGCGGATAATTCAAAATGCATCGCCTGTCCGCTTTCATCGCTGCCGCCGCCGGGGATAATATCCGCAGCCCAGTTGCTGATGGTCTGCGCGCCGGCGTCTTCAAATATGGACTGGTCGCTGCCTTTGGTGAAGGAAGGCGCATCGTTGACCGCGGTGACGGTGACGGTAAAGGTCGTGGTGCTGGTGTCATCCCCGCCGCCATTATCCGTCAGCGTGACAGTAACGGTTGCGCTGCCATTGGCGTCCGCGGCCGGTGTGAAGGTCAGGTCACCGCTGCCCATATCGATGGCGGGCAGCACCTGGAACAAATTATCATTGTCGGTGCTTATTTGCAGGTCGAGGGTTTGCGCGCTCTCATCTAGTGCGCCTGTGCTGAAATCGGTAGCCCAGGCGAGACGGGTTTGTGCGCCGGCGTCTTCCAGAACGGTGATATCACTTCCTTGGGTGAAGGAAGGCGCGTCATTGACCGCGTTCAGGGTAATGCTGACGCTGTCTGAATCGGTCAGCGCGCCGCCGCCGGTATATCCCTGGTCGTCCGTTAAAATGGTCAGACTGTCGCTGCCGTTATAGTTTTCGTCGGGCCGGTAGGTCAGCCCGTTCAATGCGGCGTTAATATCCATTTGAGCGCCGCTGACGGTCACGCTATGGGTGGCCTGTCCGCTGACTTCCAGATTGGTTAATTCTCCGGCCAGGCTGATTGAACCGTGATCCGCGCTGAGGGTGACTTGCAGCGGATTAACGCCGGCATCCGAATCACTGACGCTGATGGCGTTGCTGTTGGCCGCGGAGAAGACCAGCGCTTGATCCTCATCAATGGTTTGCGCAGCCGGCACAGCGTTGACCGGCGCGTCGTTAACCGCGTTCACCGTCACATTAAAGGTTTTTTCCGTATAGCTGGCGGGTTCGCCATCATCGGTCACCCGCACGGTAATTTGTGCGCTGCCATACGCGCCGGCCGCCGGGGTGAACGTCAGCGAAGCTGTGCTGTCCGGGCTCGAATAGGACACGGCCGGATCGGCGATCAGACTGGGGTTATCTGAGACTGCGCTGAGGACGAGCTGTTGGGTTTCGTTGGCTGCGCCGGATGAAATTCCGCTCAGATTGACGGTCTGCTGGCCGTCGTCTTCATCAATGGTCAGGTCAGCCGGCTGGTCGAAGGTTGGTGCATCGTTGACCGCGTTGAGGGTGATATTGAAACTTTGCGGGGCCGAGGTGTTTGCGCCGCCGCCGTCGTCTGAGAGCGTGATGGTGATCTGGCTGGTGCCAAAGGCATCCGCGGCCGGCGTAAAGGTTAATTCTCCCGTGGAAGAGAGCGCTGGACCGGCGGCAAATAAGGCCGGCACAGTATTCCCGGTAATGTTAAAGGTCAATATCTGACCGGATTCGTTTTCCGGGCCGGCGGAAATATCTTGCGCCCAGCCGGATACGGTTTGCGCGCTCACATCTTCATCCACTTCAATGTCGCTGCCCTTGGTGAAGGAAGGCGTGTCATTGACTGCGGTGATGGCCAGGCTGAAAGTTTGCGTCGCTGAGGTGTCCGCGCCTTCGAAAGCTGTGCCGCCATCATCGCTCAGCCAGATGCTGAGTGTGGCCGAGCCGTTGACGTCGGCGTTAAGCGTATAGCTTAAATCACCGGCTGCGTTGACGGCCGGCTGTACGGCAAATAGATCGGGATTGTCATTGCTGAGATGGAACGTCAAGGTTTGGCTGGACTCGTTCGTTGCCCCGGCGCTGATGGATTGCGCCCAATTGGAGACAACCGTTTCCTCGCTGTCTTCCAGCGGAGTCTGGTCGGTGCCCTTGGTGAAAAACGGGACGTCATTGACCGGCGTGATGGTGAGGGCGATGTTCGCTTCAGCGGATTGGTAAGAACCGCCGCCGTTGTCCTCTAAAACCACGGTGATATTGACTGTGCCGTTCGCATCCGCGGCCGGGGTAAATGTAAGTACGCCCTCCCCGTCGATAGCCGGCTGGACGCTGAATAAGGCGGGGTCCGCGGCTGTCACGGCGAAGGAAAGCGTCTGGCTGCTCTCATTGGACGGCCCGCTGCTGATCGCGCTTGCCCAGGCGGCTGAGTAGCTGCCCGAATCCTCCAACACGGTTAATTCAGCCGCGCCGGGGGTAAAAATGGGGGCATCGTTAACCGCGTTGACGGTAATCGTAAAGGTCTGGGCGGCGGAGGTATCCGCGCCACCGTTGGCCGTGCCGCCGTCATCGTGCAGCGAAACGGTTACCAGCGCCGCGCCGTTGGCATCGGCTGCCGGGGTGAAGGTCAGCACGCCGGCCGGGCTGATGGCTGGCGGGACAGCGAATAATCCGGCGTCACCGGAGGTGATTTCGTAAGAAACGATAAAATCAAGCTGCTGGCCGCTTTCATTGGCCGGACCGGCGGAAATCAATGTAGCCCAGCCGGTAACAGATTGCGCGCCGGCATCTTCGCCGATATTTTGATCCGCGCCTTTGCTGAAGGACGGTGCGTCATTCTGCGCTTCAACGGTGATGGTCAGCGCATCGGTGGCGCTTTGCGCGCCGCCGGCGCCCTGGCTGCCCAGATCGTTGCTTTGCAGGGTCAGGGTCAGATTCCCGAAATAATCCGCCTCAGGTGTGAGGGTCAGCCCATCCAGCGCGGTGTTGATTGCGGCAATGGCTCCGCTGAAGACCATGGTGGCGTCAGCGCTGCCGTCTCCGGTTGTAAAGGTTAAGTCCGCGCTGCTTCCCAGGCTGAGAAGCGCGTTGGTTATGCTCAGGCTGACCTCGATAGGGGCGGCCGCATCCACGTCGCTGATGCTCAGCGCGTTGCTATTGGCGGCGGAGAAAACCAGCGCGGCATCTTCAATCATGGTCTGCGTCTCGGGCAGATGATTGACCGGAGCGTCGTTTTGAGAAACGACGGTAATATCCAGCGTCTGGTCGGCGGTCTGGCTGCCGCCCTGGCCGGTGAACCCTTGATCGTCCACATAGACCCGCAGCGAAGCGCTGCCATAAAAATCCTGATCCGGCAGGAAGGTCAGGCCATCCAGGGCGGTATTGATTGCGCTCAAATCGCCGGAAAATGACATGAGCGCGTCGCCGCTTCCGTCGCCGGTGGTAAACGTCAGCCCCGCGACTGCGGCCAGGTCAACTGCGCCGTTGGCGGCCGTCAGCGTAACAGCCAGTTCGTTGCTGCCGGCATCCACATCGCTGATGGAGATCGCATTTGCCGCGGATAAGGTCAGCGCCTGGTCCTCGTTGGTGGACTGGGCGGCGGGAAGATGCACAACCGGTGCGTCATTCAATCCGGTGATGGTGACCGTGAAGGTCTTTTCAATCCACTGAGCCGGGTCGCCGTCGTCGCTGACCCGTACGGTAATATCGGCTGATCCGACCGCGTTGCTCACCGGAGTGAAAGCCAGCACAGCCGTTGCATCCGGGGAAGTGTAGGTGACCACCGGATCGGGAATCAAGGCGGTGTTGCTGGAAAGCGCTGAAACTGTCAGCGTCTGGCTCTCGTTGGCGGCCCCGCTGCTGATTCCGGTCAGAGAGACGGTTTGTTCGGCCGCGTCTTCATCGATGGTCAGATCAGCAGGCTGGTCAAGGGTGGGCTGGTCGTTTACTGCCGCGACATCCAGGTCAATCACCTGATTGGCCGTCAGAGCGCCTGGTGTGCCTGTATGACCGTTGTCGTCCACCTGGATGGTCAGCGTATCCGCGCCGTAATAATCGTTGCCGCCTAAATAGGATAGACCGGCCAGTGCAGTATTGAGGTCAGTGAGCGTC
This sequence comes from Bellilinea sp., assembly GCA_036822575.1. Classification (GTDB taxonomy): domain Bacteria; phylum Chloroflexota; class Anaerolineae; order Anaerolineales; family Anaerolineaceae; genus Bellilinea. The sequence goes on from DAISHK010000001.1 coordinate 199,712, forward strand.
CCGGAAAAGACCAGACTGGCGTCATTTGTCCCATCGCCGCTGGTAAACGTCAGCCCGCTAATGTCTTCCAGGCTGAGGCTGCCCTGCGTGACAGTTAAACTGACCTGCAGGCTGCCGTCTTCGGCATCGATATCACTGATTTGGACGGATTTGTCTTCTGTAAAGGCCGCCGGCACATCTTCGCTGACGGCAGCCGTCGCCGGTGCGCTAATTTCAGGCGCGTCATTGACCGCGTTGACCGCAATCGAGACGGTCGCAGCCGCAGCGGCATAGTCAAGATTATCTTTAACCAAAACGCTGAGCTGGTCGCTGCCGTAATAATTTTCCGAGGGGGTATACACCAGCGTATCCAGTTCCGCGGCACTGATGACCTGATTGAGAGCGACAGCCGACCCATTGAGGGTCAGCGCGCCCTGCGCTGGCAGAGCGGTAACTTTTAAATTCACCAATTCATCCCCGGTATCAGCGTCGTTGAAATGCGCTGCGAATTCGGCAAGTGTGAAGGAATAGCTCGCGTCTTCCGCCAGACTGACGCTGAAATCGTCCTCGGTTGGCAGGTCGTTGACCGGCGTGATCAGCAAGTTGACATTGGCTGGAAAATCCGAGTAGGCCGTGCCATCGCTGGCCAGCCATTGGAAGCTATCCGCGCCGAAATAATTCGCGTACGGCGTATACGAAAGCAAATCCAGGTCGCTAAGCGATAATTCTTGATCCAGCGTGACGTAAACGCCCAGCAGGCTGAGCGTTCCATTCGCCGGCAGATCGCTGATTTTGATGCTGACCATTTGCTCGCCGTCCTGGTCGGAATAGGCGTTGAGGAAGTCAGCTTGAGAGAACATGTAATAGCCGTCCTCGCTGAGTGAGCGTGAAAAATCGCTTAGTTCCGGCGTCTGGTTAATGGAATGCACATGGATGGTCTGGCTGGCCGTTCGCCCGACCGTGCCGGCGCCGTCATCCAGAACGAAGCTGGCGCTGCGATCATGGGTTTGCGGATTGACGGAATCATTCGCATAGGCAATATTGCGAATCAAAGCCTGAACCGCTTGCGGCGTGGCTGAGGCGGTTAATGAGATCACCAGCGGATCGGAACCGCTGGTCCCGCCGCTGAAGGTGCCAATCACGCCGCCGCCAGCATATTGGATATACGCTCCGGATAATGTTATCGGATTCGCGGAGATGATTGAAAGCCGGTCATCCGCGGTTCCGCTTTCACCCAAACTGACCGTCAGGGTGCCGCCATTGTAGGAAAGGGCATCGTCATCCAACGTTGCAGTAAGGTCAATGGGCAGGGGCAAGTCGCCATCGTAATATTCCAGCGCGTCCGGACCAAACGTAATAGTTGGCGAAACGAATTCATACGCGCCGGTATCGCAGACCGCGCTGCCATCCGCATTGCCGTCTTTGGGTCGGGCGATGCCGCGCTGATCGACGCTTTCCGCGCAGCTGCCGGCGTCAATGGCCGGGCTGCCGGGCAGCAAAGCCAGCGTCATGGTCGCGCCGCCGTTGGCTGAAAGCGGTCCTAAATTGAAACTGATATTGCTGCGTTCAGCAGCCAGGCCGCAGCTGGTTCCGCTGTCCAGGCTGCCGCCGTTATCGGTAAACGCGCCGCTGCATGTGCTGGCGTTAAAAAGGACATTTTGGACCGCCAGGCTGCCGCCGCTGACCCAGAGACCGCCGCGGTCGGCGTTGACAGCGCTGTTGCCGCTGAGGGTGCTGCTGTTCAGCGTGGCGCTGGCCGATCCGCTGACGGTGATCGCGCCGCCGCCATCCGCGCCGCTGCCGTTCGCCTGGTTTCCAGTTAACGTCAGGTTGGTTAATGTGGCTGAACCGGCGGTTAAACTCAAAGCGCTGCCGGCCGTGCTGGCGGTATTGCTGGTAAATAAGCTGCGGGTGACGGTCATTATGCCGCCGGCCTGGAAAATACCCGCGCCGTTGGCGGCTGTGTTGCTGCTGCCGAAAGTGGAATCGACCACATCCACGCTGCCGCCCACCAGGTAAATAGCCCCGCCCGCGGCGGCTGAATTGCCTGCCAGTGAAGTATTGCTAATGGACATTGCGCCGCTGGCATTGTAAATACCGCCTCCGTTGGCGGTGACAATGCCATTGTTAATTTGGGAACCGGTAATTGTGACCGTTGCGCCGGAATTATAGACAGCGCCGCCGCGATTGGCGATATTGCTGGTAAAAGTGCTGCCGCTGATATTCAGCACGCCGCCGGAGATGTAAACCGCGCCGCCGTACAATTGCGCGGAGTTGCTGGTAAAAGTGCTGTTATTCAAGGTCAGCGTACCGCCCAGCATGGCAATTGCGCCGCCGTGGTAACCGGAATTGTTGCGCACAATGACATTATTGAGCGTCAGGCTTGAAATTCCATCGGCATAAATGCCGCCGCCGCTTTGCGTGGTATCGCTGCCGCCTCGAATCGTCAGGTTTTCGAAAACGACATCGACGTCACTGCCGCTGATGGCGACGACCCGCTGGCTGGCCCCGGTACGGTACAGGATGGTACCAGAGGCAGACGCGCCGCGGATGGTCAGATCTTTATCGATTGTAATTGGGAACACTTCTCCCGAGGTGGCGCTGTAAGTCCCTGTGGATAGAACGATCGTGTCGCCGGCAGACGCCTTGCTGATTGCGGCAGTCAGCGTTTTACAGGCGCTGCCGCTGGTTGAACAATCATTCCCGTCGTTTCCGCTGGAAACATTGACGTACCAGGTGACCGTGTCTGCAAATGCCGGGTGAATGGCGGAAGCGGCGCTTGCCAGTAAAACCAGCACCAGAGCCAAAATAATTCTTGCAGACAGTTTGCGAATGGGGAGAAGAGCTGTTGATTTCATGGATTCATCCTGACGATAGAAATTTGCGCTGATTGAATAATCAACGTTAAAAACCACCCAGAGTCCTTTCCGGATGGTGACCAGGCGGCGGTGCAGTTGAAGTTCGTAGATTTCGAAATATCGGTTTCCTTAACTTGCGGTGAATAAGAGCTTTCTAACCGGCATGAGCCGGCCCGCAAAGGCGGGAGATACCTGATCTTATTGTAGAAATGCACGGCTAAATTAGGCGTAAAGTAAGACTAAATAAGAGGTGAAAATATTTCGGACATTTGAACCAATGTGGAATGGCGCGTTAAAAAGTTATTAACAAATGAAAGACGATCGGATTCATCCGATGGTAAATTTTGCCGGATGGTTAGCGGGCGTCAGCCCGTAAAATCTATAAATTTTTTTCATCGAATACGCGGTTAATGCCCGTTTTTGCCTTGTCAAACTGGCAGCTCAACGGTAAAGTTAGGCAGTTTTTGCAGCCGTTTGTTCACCTGAGGAGATCGTATGTCTGTACCTGATTATCAAAACCCTGCCCTGCCGGTTGAAACGCGTGTCGCTGATTTGATGAAGCGGATGACGCTTGAAGAAAAAGTCGGACAGCTCATGATGTGCGACGCGCGCGGCGAGGACCTGTCGTTTATCAATGGCATCCAGCCGGGGTCGATCTTGCATATCTTGGGTGAAAAAGCCAACCGGGCAATGCAGCTGGCTGCAAAAAATCGCTTGGGAATTCCGCTGCTGATCGGGGAGGATGCCATTCATGGGCATTCTTTCTGGAAGGGCGCGACGATTTTTCCCTCGCAATTGGGCATGGCGGCCAGTTGGAATCCGGATTTACTGGAACAGGCCGCGCGCGTCACAGCCGAAGAAGCCGCTCCAACCGGTATCCATTGGACGTTTTCGCCGGTGTTGTGTCTCTCGCGTGATCTGCGCTGGGGCCGGACAGGTGAAACCTTTGGCGAAGATCCATTCCTGATTGGTGAATTTGCCGCCGCGATGATCCGCGGCTACCAGGGCCGTGGATTGTCCGACCCGACGGCGATTCTGGCTACCGCCAAACACTACGCTGGTTATTCAGAAACGCAGGGCGGCCGGGACGCTTCGGAAGCCGACCTTTCGCGGCGAAAATTGCGCAATTACTTCTTGCCGCCATTCGAGTGCGCGGCCCGCGCTGGCGCGATGACTTTTATGACCGGGTATCAATCTATGGAGGGTGTTCCCTCCACAGCCAACCACTGGCTGCTGACGGAGGTCCTCAAGCAGGAATGGGGGTTTGAGGGTGTGCTGGTGACGGATTGGGACAATACCGGCCGGCTGGTGAAGGAGCAAAAAGTCTGCGCTACCTTTGTGGATGCGGCTGTGACCGCCATCCGCGCCGGCAATGACATTATCATGGTTACCCCGGAATTTTATGAGGCCGCCCTCACAGCCGTGCGCAGCGGCCGCCTGCGCGAGGAAGAAATTGACGCGCCCTGTGCGCGTTTCCTGGCGCTCAAATTCCGTATGGGATTGTTCGAAAACCCGCGCGCGGCGGATTTCGCGCAGGCAGCGCTGGAGATTTCTCTCCCTGAGCATAAAGCGCTCAACCTGGAGATGGCCCGGCAGAGCCTGACCTTGCTGCAGAATAACGGTCTGCTGCCGTTAGATCCTGGGAAAACGAAAACTATCGCTGTTGTTGGCCCAAATGCGGATGACGACTTGCAGCAGCTGGGTGATTGGAGCCTGGGCGCTTCACAGCATCCCAAAGAAGCCGGCAAGCATCCGCGCGAATGCACCACGACCGTTCTGGATGGCATCCGGGCGTTGGCGCCGGAAGGCTGGCAGGTACGCTATGCGCCGGGCTGTTCGATTATTAACGCTGACCTGAGCGGGATTCCGGCGGCAGTCAGCGCGGCTAAGGCGGCCGACGTGGTGGTGGCCGTGGTCGGTGATCATCTCAACTTTATCGGCGAAACACTCAGCACAGCCACCCTGGAATTACAGGGCGGCCAGATCGCACTGCTGGACGCGCTGGCGCAAACTGGAAAACCGCTGGTAGTGGTGCTGGTTAATTCAAAACCGCTGGTCTTGCCGGCTTCCGCCCGGCAGGCGGGGGCGATCATCGAGCTATTCAACCCGGGAATGGCCGGCGGCCAGGCTCTGGCCGAGGCTTTATTCGGCTATTTGAATCCTTCGGGTAAATTGACCATCTCCGTACCGGTGCACGTCGGGCAGCAGCCGGTCTTTTACAGCCAGGTACGCGGCCAGCATGGCGCCCGTTACGCTGACCTGACTCAAGAACCGCTTTTCTCGTTCGGGTACGGTTTAAGCTATACCCAGTATCGCTACGCGGATCTGCAGCTGCACAAGACACATCTGCGCCAGGGCGAGCGCGCCAGCGTGAGCGTTACCGTTGAGAATAGCGGGCCGCGCGCCGGGGATGAGATTGTCCAGCTCTACGTCAGTGATTTAGTCACCTCGGTAACCTGGGTCAATAAAGCGCTCAAAGCCTTTAAACGAATCCATCTGGAGGCGGGAGAAAAGCGGCAGGTGACTTTCGAACTGCCTTTTGAGGCGTTCCGAATTGTGGATGCCGACGCTAATTATGTGGTCGAGCCAGGCGAATTTGAAATCAGTGTAGGACCATCTTCACGCGACCAGGATTTACAGTTGAAAGCCTTGCTGACGATTGAATGAGCGCCTGATCGTGGCGTGAATCCTTTAACCGGCGAAATAGTCACGCCGGCGGACCGACGCCCCGTGTGTATTGATTTTGTCGAAATCGGGATTTTATATAAAGAAGCTATTTTGAATCAATCGAATTGAAATTAAACAGCCTGATCGCGCTAGCAAACGGATCAGGCCTGCACCTATCGTAAAGAAATAAATTCTTTCGGTGATGATCGTGCTGCGCGGAAGATTAATCGCGGAAGCCGAGTTCTTTGACGACCAGGTTAATCAGGTTGCCCTGTTCCAGCGTGATCGCATCAAAGCAAAACCCGATGGCGTAATAATCTGGGTTTACGTCCTTGTGGCACCATACGCTTTCGCCCTGTAAATCGATGTGGTCGGCGGCTGTGAATTCTTGCGGCAGGCACAAGCGAAGCCGGACCGACTTGTGTTCCGGGAATTCTTTCGTGCTGATGAGCATCATGCCGATGGGGGTGATATCCACCAGGCGGCCAATGACCTGATTGGAAGGCAGGTCCAAAACTTCAAGGTAATAGAACAGATGACGCCTTGGGTATTTGCGTTGATCGTCTGACATGGATACTCCTTCGGGTAAAAGAACGGTGTGCTTAAATTATACATGGAATGACAATCCAAGCGTTTACCTCAGCAGAATCAGTATCTTGAAACTGAATTGAACTTGAATTCCTGGCTTGTAGATTGGTCCACTTATGGCTTTACTTGACTGTCGGGTGGCTCACTCCTCTGGTTTGAAACGGTAACCAACCCCGCTTTCAGTCTGGATATATTGAGGGATGTTTGGATCAAGCTCGATTTTTTTTCGTAAATTACTGATATTCACCTGTAATAAATGCGTTTGGAATTCATAAGCTTCTCCCCAAACCTGGGTCAAGAGCTGGCGGTGGGTCAGAACCTTGCCGCCATGCTGAATCAACAAACGCAGCAAATCGTATTCAGTCGGGGTAAGCGAAACAACGCTCCCGGAAAGCAATACTTGCCGTTTCCCAAAATCGATTTTCAGATTTCCGGCCTGAAAAATGGGTTCTAGATTCGATTGCCCGTAATGTCTTAATGAAACCCGAATGCGCGCCAGAAGTTCACTCATCCCGAACGGTTTGGTCAAATAATCATCGGCTCCAGCATCCAACGCAGAAACTTTGTCTTGCTCGCGCTCACGCACGGAAAGCACAATTATAGGTGTTCGTGTCCATTCACGCAGGCGGCGGGTGACCTCCACGCCATCCAGGTCCGGGAGGCCTAAATCCAGCAAGATGATATCCGGTTTCTGGTCGACTGCTGCCAGCAGACCTTCCTCACCGTTAGCAGCTTCAAATACTTGGTACCCATGTCCCGATAAGGATGTGTGCAACATCCGCCGGATTTGCCGCTCATCGTCGATCACCAGAATCCGTGCGCCGTCAACTGTCATACTAATTTCCGCCTTCCGTGAGACTGGATTTTTTGGCAGGCAAGGTAAACGTGATGATGGTGCCGCCGCCCGTCCGGTTTTTCGCCCAAATCTGCCCGTCATGAGCTTCAACAATGCCTTTACAAATGGAAAGACCTAAACCGGTGCCATGCACACTTCCGGTTTGCTCAATTCGGAAAAACTTATCGAACACGCGGATTAAATTCTCGGGTGGAATCCCGGCGCCCCGGTCAGCGATGGTGATTTCAACATGATCTTTAGCGGATTGTACACTGATATCAATGGGGGTGCCTGTCTGTGAGTATTTGATCGCATTATCGAGGATGTTCAAGATCACCTGTTCAATCAGGATGTAATCCAAATTCACCGCTGGCAGATTCTCTGGAATTTGCACGTGGACGGGATGATTGCTCAGCCGGTCGCCTGAATGGGATAATGCCGAACTGATCAGCTCTTGAAGGTCGGTCTCCGTGCGATTCAGTCGCAATGCTCCGGCCTCTAAACGGGTCATTTCCAGGAGATTGCCAACCAAACGATTCAACCGGTTCGATTCCTCACGTGCGGTTTCGAGGAGATCCAGTTTCGCGGATTGATCCAGATGAACCGAATTTTTTCCACTTCGCTCGGTCTCGTAAAGGCTGTCGAGTGCGCCAGAAATGGATGCCAATGGTGTGCGCAGGTCGTGAGAAATTGAATTGAGTAATGCGCTTTGCAGCCGTTCGCTTTCTCGCAGCACCTGAGCCTGGCTGGCTTCTTGATCAAGCATAACCCGCTCTATCGCCACGGCGGCCAGACTGGCATAGGCTTCTAAAAGCTGCCGCTGTTCAGGGTTCAGATAGTTGTTTGAGTCATCCGGACGCACTGCCAGAATCCCCAGAGTTCCCCGGTTGGTGGTTAAAGGTTGATAGCGGACATCGGCAGCGGGCAGGGTTTCTGTTCCCCGGCCGGTAGGTTGCCCATGTTCAAAGGCCCAGGTCGCGATGGCGATTTCGTGGAGGTCTTGCTCAAAATCCGGACTGGCTGCGCTGATAACCAACTGTTCATTTTGCGGAAGGAATATGGCGACTTTCCTCCCTAAGGTCTGACCGACGTGCTGGATAACCGTTTGCAAAAGCGTTTCCAGGCCGATGGCAGTGGTTAAATCTCGGCTGAGAGAATATAGCGTATGGGTTTGTTCCTGCCGTTTCTGCAAAACCTCAACCTGATCCTTTACCCGAGCGGTTAGATTGCTGATGACCAACCCGACGACCAACAGGCTGATAAAGGTTAATATATATTGCGTATCATAAACAGAAAAAGTCAGGCGTGGATCAATAAAAAAGAAATCGAAAGCCAATACGCCGATAAAGGCCGCCAGCATAGACGGTCCGCGCCCAAGATATAGCGCAGATACAACCACCCCGGCCAGATAAAGCATCACCAGGTTTACCGGATGAAACAGCTTTTGAAACGGGAGGGAAATTAGTGTGATCAGCAGAATGATCAGCACACTAAAAATATATTGGCGCAGCGAGGCTGAGGTTTGAATTTGCGGCAGGATGACAGGGGCAGTGTTTTGTCGGTCGCTGATGACATAGACATCAATCGGCCCGCCTTCACGGATAATTTCATCGACAATCGAAACGTGCAATGATTCATGCCAGCGCGGGCGGATTGGTTTTCCGGCGATAATTTTGGTGATATTGTGTTTATGAGCATAATCCAATAGCGTGGCTTGCACATTGGTCCCGGATAGGGTTATAACCTGTGCACCTAATTGTTCAGCCAAATTCAGGGTCCGGGCGATATTTTCATTTTTCTGAAGGGAGAATTTATTTCGTTCGGGGGTTTCAACATAGATAACCGTCCATTCCGCGTTGAAATTATCGGCCATACGCCGGCCGGCGCGCACCAGCCTTTCAGATAATGGGTTCGCGCTGATCGCGACCAGAATGCGTTCGTGCGCTGGCCAGGGGCCGTGAATGGACTTGGCTTCCATATAATCCAGCATCTGAGAATCTACCCGGGCAGCCGCATGCCGCAGGGCGATTTCACGCAGGGCGGTCAGGTTTCCTTTTCGAAAAAACATGCGGCTGGCGCGTGCGGCTTGCTCTGGCAGATACACTTTACCGGCTTTCAAGCGCGCAATTAATTCTTGCGGCGGCAGATCGATTACTTCAATATCGTCTGCCTCTTCCAGAATTCGGTCTGGAATAGTTTCACGGACTTTGACGCCGGTAATTTGCTGGACGACATCGTTCAGACTTTCAAGATGCTGGATATTGAGTGTTGTGTAAACGTCGATATTGTTATTAAGCAGGTCTTCAACGTCTTGAAACCGCTTGGGATGGCGCGAAGCAGGGGTGTTGCTATGGGCCAGTTCATCAACGAGCACCAGGGCAGGGCGTCGCGCCAGGATGGCGTCCACATCCATCTCGCTGAGCAGTGCGCCATGGTATTCCTCACTCCGGCGGGGAGTGATTTCTAAATGATCCAGCAAGGCTTCGGTTTCCGCCCGCCCATGGGTTTCAACATACCCGGCAACCACATCAATCCCATCCGCGATCCGCTGGTGAGCTGCCTCAAGCATGGCGAAAGTCTTTCCGACTCCGGCGGCGTACCCTAAAAACACTTTTAACCGGCCGCGCGATTGGCGCAGATGATCTGCCTGAAGCTGTTCAAGCAATTCCTCTGGGTCTGGCCGGGAGAAATCATTGATCATGTGAATTTCCCTTGATATGCTTAATTGTACCGTTGGTCGGAATTAAACGCAGATTATTTTCTGAGACTGTCGTCACATCACAAACAGGCAGCACCGCTCGTTCCGGCTTGGCCAGTTCAATTTGAAGTTATCATCGCCTGCTGCAAACCACTGATTACTTAATAAAAGCCGTTTCGTCAATCCGATCCAACGCCAGGTTAAGTTTCAGTACATTCACACGCGGTTCGCCCAACACGCCGAATAGTCGTTTTTCGGTATTTTGGTTGATAAGATCAAGGATTTCGGTTTCGGGCAAACCGCGTTTGCGCGCCACGCGAGGGGCCTGATAGATAGCCGCCGCGACGCTGATATGCGGATCCAACCCGCTGCCTGAGGAGGTCAGCAGATCGATGGGTATTGGTGCCTGATTGCCTGGGTCGGCTGCCTGCAGAGAGGCTGCACGCTCTTCAATAGCCTGAATAAAAACCGGATTGGCAGGCGATAAATTCGATGCGCCAGAGGCGGCCGCATTGTATGGGAAGGCCGCGGTTGCTGATGGTCGTCCCCAAAAATATTTTGGATCGCTGAAGGCTTGCCCGATCAATTCTGAACCGACCAAAACACCATTTTCATCGATTAAACTGCCGTTTGCCATACTCGGGAAGAATACTTGCGCCAATCCGGTGACAGCAGATGGGTAGATCAACCCGGTAAGAAGTGTAAAAAGTCCCAATAGGACGAAAGCAGGCCGAATTATTTTCAACATATCAAATTCCTTTTCTATGCGCTTGAAGCGTGCATTTGCAGTGGAGCGAAAATGGATCTTCTTTAAAGCGCAGCTTACCCTCAAGCGCGCGGACGGGGATTACCAGAATCATGCGGTCTGTTAAAAAACTCGCCCGGCTGGCTCAGCGGCAAGGTGATATACGACTTGCGTTCGGGTTTTAATTGAGCGATTTCCCGAAGACGGCATTTTTCATCATAACGAATCCAATTCAGAGCCAAACCGCAGAAAGAAAGCACAATGATAAATTGCAGCACGTCGTGGTTGACTGCGGAAACATTCAAATTGGTTTCCCAGTAGAAAGCTGCCGCCGCAATTGGAATGAGCAGGAAGAAGAGAAGATTTCGCAAAATTTTATTCATTCTTGGACCTTACATCAGGTTAAGGACAACCAACAGCATATCGATGAGCTTGATGCCAATAAATGGCGCAATCAAACCGCCCAGGCCATAAATCAATAAATTACTGCGCAATAACCTGGAAGCGGCCATTGGACGATAAGGCACGCCGCGGAGGGCTAAAGGGATGAGTACCACAATGATCAAGGCATTGAAGATAACCGCGGAGAGAATAGCACTTTCAGGGGTAGCTAATTTCAGGATATTCAGCCTGCTTAAGGCGGGGTAGGTGGAGGCAAAAGCCGCCGGAATTATGGCAAAGTATTTTGCCACATCGTTGGCTATGCTGAAGGTCGTCAGCGCGCCGCGCGTCATGAGCAGTTGTTTGCCAATTTCAACGATCTCGATCAGTTTGGTGGGGTTGCTGTCCAAATCGATCATATTGGCAGCTTCCCTGGCAGGCTGAGTGCCGGTGTTCATTGCCACGGCCACGTCAGCCTGAGCCAACGCTGGGGCATCATTGGTGCCATCCCCCGTCATGGCGACCAGCCGGCCGCCGCTCTGATATTCTCGTATCAGGGTTAATTTCTTTTCCGGTGTGGCCTGGGCGAGGAAGTCATCCACACCTGCCTCAGCCGCAATTGCTGCCGCGGTAAGCGGATTGTCCCCGGTGATCATGACGGTTTTGATGCCCATCCGGCGCAGCTGCGAAAAACGCTCGCGCAGACCGCCTTTGACAATGTCTTTGAGGTGAATGACACCCAAAACCGCACCATTGCGGGCAACCACCAACGGTGTGCCGCCTTGCCTGGATATATTTTCAACGATCGGGCGCAGCTCTGCCGGCGCTTGATGACCACTTGCCTGTACATAAGCCAGGATGGCATCCGCTGCCCCTTTGCGAATTTGACTGTGATCCAAATCTACACCGCTCATGCGTGTCTGAGCTGCGAACGGGATAAACCGCAGCCCCTCAGGCGCAGATTCGGTAGCGGTTAAAGTGCGTCCGCGCAGGCCAAATTTTTCTTTAACCATAATGACAATACTGCGTCCTTCGGGGGTTTCATCCGCTAACGAGGCTAACTGAGCCGCATCAGCCAATTCCGCTTCAGTGACGCCGTTGACAGGAAGCAATTCGTAAGCCTGGCGGTTGCCAAGCGTAATGGTACCGGTTTTATCGAGGAGTAAAACGTCGATGTCGCCGGCAGCTTCAACTGCCCGACCCGACATGGCGATAACGTTCCTTTGAATCAGCCGGTCCATTCCAGCGATGCCGATGGCCGAAAGCAGCCCGCCGATGGTGGTCGGAATCAGGCATACCAGCAAGGCTATCAATACGGTGATGGTAATCGGTGATCCTTTCCCGGCGGCGTTCACACTGTAAATTGAGAAAGGCAGCAATGTGATGCAAACGATCAGGAAGATAATGGTGAAGGCAGCCAGCAAGATATTAAGGGCTAACTCATTAGGCGTTTTTTGCCGCTTCGCGCCTTCAACCAGGCCGATCATGCGGTCCAAAAAACCCTCGCCTGGATTGGCGGTAACGCGAACCACCAACCAATCTGAGAGTATCCGTGTACCGCCAGTAACAGCGCTGCGATCGCCGCCAGCTTCACGAATGACCGGCGCGCTTTCTCCCGTGACCGCGCTTTCATCTACGGAGGCAATCCCTGCAAGGATTTCCCCATCGGCTGGGAGAATATCACCAGTCTCTACCAGCACGCGATCGCCTTGTTTTAAATCAACCGAAGAGACCCATTTAAAACCATCCAGGCGGTTTTCGCCGAGCAGTTTCTTGGCACGAGTTTCCTGACGGGTTTTTCGCAGTGCCTCAGCCTGCGCTTTTCCACGTCCTTCAGCGAGCGCTTCAGAAAAATTGGCAAAAAGAACGGTGAACCAGAGCCAGATGGCGACGGCGCCAATAAAATTTGCCGGGGCCTCGCCGTGGCCGCCAATGGCTTGCAGCCAGAGCAGGCTGGTCAGCAGGCTGCCGATTTCAACGACGAGCATGACCGGGTTGCGAATCATCGCCCAGGGAGCCAATTTACGAAAAGCATCCACGGCAGCCCGCTGATACAAAACCCGATTAAATTGAGATTTACTTGTAATTTCAGACATGGAACTTAATCTCCAAAATCGTCAGCCGCCAATCATGATCAGGTGTTCGACAATTGGTCCTAAAGATAAGGCGGGTACAAAATTGAGTGCACCCACGATCAAAACAATGGCGATCAACCAGAAGATGAACAACAGGTTATGGGTCGGCAGTGTGCCAGCGCTGGCGGGCACTTTTTTCTTTTGCGCCAGAGAACCGGCCAGCGCCAGGGTGGGGACAATCAGCCAAAAGCGGGAGATGAGCATGGCAAGCGCGCCTGTCAGGTTGTAGAAAACTGTATTGCCCGTCAGTCCGGCGAAGGCGCTGCCGTTGTTGTTGCCTTGAGATGTGAAGGCATATAAGATTTCGCTGAATCCATGCGGCCCTGGATTTAAAATGGCTGTTTTCCCTGCCGTGGTCATAACCGCTGCGGCAGTCAGCCCTAAAACTGTAATCGGCATAATCAAAATGATCAACGCGGCCATTTTCATCTCGAATGTTTCAATTTTCTTGCCCAGGTATTCCGGCGTACGGCCGACCATCAACCCGGCGACGAAAACCGCCACAATGACAAACACGAGCATGCCATAAAGGCCGGATCCCACGCCGCCAAAAACCACTTCACCGAGCTGCATCATTACCAGGGTTGACATTCCCGCCAGTGGGGTCAAAGAATCGTGCATCGCGTTGACCGAACCATTGGAGGCGGCCGTAGTTGCAATAGCCCACAGCGAAGCGTTGGCGATTCCAAAACGAACTTCCTTGCCCTCCATATTTCCGCCGGGGTTTATTTCCGTGGTCCGCTGGTCGGTATTGATTTGCGCAAGCAGCGGGTTGGGGCTTGACTCGGCGGTATAGGTCAGGACAACAAACCCGACCAGGATGATGAGCATGGCCGCGAGCACCGCCCAGCCCTGCCGCGTATCGCCGACGAGTCTGCCAAAGGTGTAGGTCAGCGCCGCCGGGATTAATAGGATTGAAAGCATTTCGATGAAATTGGACAATGGCGTAGGGTTTTCAAGAGGATGAGCTGAATTGGTGTTAAAAAAACCGCCGCCGTTGGTGCCGAGTTGTTTAATCGCAATTTGCGACGCGGCCGGGCCTAATGCAATCCTCTGTTGCGTCAGCAAACTGCCATTCGAATCGACGGCCGGGTCGATCAGTGAAACTGTTTGTGTTCCGCTGAAGGATTGCACCACGCCCTGGCTGACGAGGATCAGTGCCAAGATTATCGAGAGCGGCAGCAATATATATAGGATCGAGCGGGTCATATCCACCCAGAAATTTCCCAGTGTTTTTGCGTTGTGCCGCATCAGCCCGCGAATAAGGGCAATCAGGACGGCCATTCCGGCTGCTGCTGAGACGAAGTTTTGCACTGTTAATCCCAGCATCTGAGTCAGGTAACTCAAAGTGGTTTCTCCGGCATAGTTCTGCCAGTTCGTGTTGCTGGCAAAACTTACCGCAGTATTGAAAGCTAAATCCGGCTGGACTGCGCCAAGCTGCTGCGGGTTGAGGGGCAAGATGTTTTGTATTCTGAGCAGGAGGTAAACAGCCAGCGTACCCAATAAGCTGAAAACGAGCAAAGCCAGGGTATAGGTTTTCCAATCCATTTCTTCGTCCGGCTTTGTACCTGAAAGGCGGTAAAAGATCCGCTCCAGCGGGGCAAGTAATGGCGACAGGAAAACAGACTGACCTTCATATACCCGCGCCATGTAGAGTCCCAGCGGCTTTACCAGCAGGATGAGGAGAAGAAGATAGACAGCGATTTGAATCCAGCCAATGACGGTCATCCAAATTTCTCCGGGTTTAATAAAGCAAAAAATAAATAGGCAATCAGAGCCAATGCGACGATTCCGGCAACCAAATACAACGGGTTCATCTTATTTCCCCTGCAGTTTCTGGCAGCCGGCCACCAGAATATAGGTGAGTCCGCAAAAAAGGCTAAAACCGATCAGTATGAGTACGTCCATATATTTGTCTGCTCCTTGTGAATGCACTCTCTTTTATACTTTTTTCCCGGGTGTCAATTCTCAAGAAGACCTAAGTAAATCAGCGAAAGCTATCAAGAAAATATCAAGAAGATCGGCCGGACCTTGCCTGTGAAGGCGGCACAGAGATATTTTCAACTTGTGCAATGGCTAGTATTGTAGTATCCAGCACCTGCCTTGCCGGACAGTGGCAATCGAAGCGGCGAGGAGTCAATATTCTTGAATTGGCTGGCGAATTCATTGCGATAAGCGGAGATAAGTTGCGGTAAACAAGCTGCAATATTGCCCATAAAGGTTGTTAATTTTTTCCCCAGGGTAGTCACAGTAGGTTGACAGGGATGTCGATGCTGGTTGGGCAGCCAGGTGCGGTGAACATAGAAAAAATTTGGGCCAGGCATTATCTGCCTGGCCCAATGTTGCCCCCAAAAATGATGTGACATGGGTCCCGGATATAGATTCTATCCGATGGATAAATTTCGTTGATTTAGCGGTGAATGATAGGCAAGAAAATCGATTGATAAACCGTATCCACGGTATTTTCCAGACGCAGCAAATTGAAAGTGTAGAACAGCGTGTTACCTCGAGACACCAGGCTGGTTCCTCCGATGACGATCGCGCCGTCTTTCTGGATAGCTACCCCATTGGCCGATTCCCTTTCTGTTTCGTTGAAATCATAAGAGAATTTGCCGCCGTCGCCAAAAGTCGTGTCCAGTGACCCGTCCTGGTTATACTTGGCCGCTGCGAAAATACTCTCGCCACTGCTGTTGTGGGTATCCCCTACGATAACAATCCGGCTATCAGCTTGAATCGTCATTTTTTGTGCTTCGTCGTTTGAGCCATTGAAGTCAGTCGTAACCACCCCGTCCGTACCGAATGTCGAATCCAGAGCACCATCGGGTGAATACCGTACCAATAAAATATCGTTGTTCCCGATATCGTTGGTCAGGCCAGCGATAACTATTTTTCCATCTCGTTGCAATCCCGCAGACAAGCCATAGTCCCAATAATTTATATCGGTGGTCAGCAAGCCATTCACGCCAAAGCTTGAGTCCAGTTCGCCCGCGCTGGTGTAACGCGCCAGGGCTATATCGCTGCTCGTAATGTCTTCTCCTGAATTTGTTACTGACCCAGCAACGACAATTTTACCGGTTGACTGGACCAGGATTGCCCTTGCGCAGGCAGAACCCGAATCGGGGAAACTGGTGATTACGAAGCCATTTTCCCCAAAACTTGTATCGATGCTGCCATCAGCGTTATAACGAGCGAGCAGGTAACTCGTCGGTTCTTCGTCATTACCTGTATAACCGGTGACGAGAATTTTACCGGTTTTTAAAATCGCCAGATCAGAAATACTCACCACGTCTTGGTTTGTGGATCCTAATACGATCCCATGGCTGCCAAAAGAGGTATCGATATTGCCATCAACATTATAGCGAATGAGGCCGAATTGCTTCATATAATCAGTATCTTCATCTCCGGCAATCCCCGCCGCTACAATTTTGCCGTCACGCTGTTGGGCGACTACGTTGATCTGGTCATAATAACTGCCGAAGTCTGTGGTTACCTGCCCATTGTTTCCAAAAGTCGGATCGGGTAAGCCATCCGTGTCATAACGCTCCAGGGCAAAGTCGCTGTTATTTTGCAGATTACTGTATGCGTAACCCGCCGCGAGGATTTTCTGATCACGCTGCAAAATAAGTGAGGTTAATTCGGCCTGGCTAACGGCCTGGTCGGGACCAAAGGTGTTGTCGAAGGTACCATCCTCGTTGAGGCCAAGCAATAAGCAGATAGCGTAGCTATCCTCACCGCTGTTGCCGGTCACGAGGATACGTCCGGAGGATTGAATGAGCAGAGCTGCCGCATAACTTTTTGAGTTATTAAAGGCGGGTTTCTTTTTTCCGTCAACGCCAAAACTCGTGTCTGGGGTACCATTTGAAAGGTAACGGGCTAACCCGATATTGCTGTCGCCGTTCAGATTGCCAGAAAGCAAAATCTTGCCGTCAACCTGGATTGCAACTGCGTTGGCGGCATCATTACCGGAACCGAAATCGAGCGCTACTTTTCCGTCTGTGCTGAAATTTGAATCAAGGGCGCCATTGGCCGTGTAACGCGCTGCGGCAAAATCCTGGTCAGTTCCATTGCTGGCCGAACCTGCGACGACAAAACTGCCATCCGGCGCAACCGCGACTGCCCTGGCGCTGTCGGCTGCGCCAAAATCAGTAAACATCAGGCCGCTGTCAGCAAAGGTTGTGTCCAGCGCTCCATTGTTAAGGTTATACCGCGCAATGGCAAAGTCGCCCTCGTGAGATGGCGAGCTACCTACTGCAAGAATCTTCTGCGCTGTGCCAATCGTCTGAATGGCCAGGGCATGAATACCTTCGGTATGCGCAGCACCGAAATCCGTGGTTACCATACCGTCAGTGTCAAATGTGGTGTCCGCGGAACCGTCACTGTTGAAGCGGGCCAGAATAAAGTTATTGGCGCTGTAATTGGAACTGTATACCCCAACAACAATCTTATCGTCCGGTTGCACGAGAACAGAAGTGACCGTTTCCTCTCCACCCAGGTCAATAATGACGATGCCGTCCGTTCCAAAGGAAAGATCGCGTTCACCCTGGCTGGAGTACAACGCCACAAAACCATCTGTGGTTAAGGTGAACGGCGTGTATGAAACGAGGGAATTGACATAACCCACGACCACAATCCGGCCGTCGGAAAGAACTCCGACCGCATTGGGGCTGCCCCCGTAATTGTAAGAGAGATTGTCGATGATCTTACCGTTATTTCCAAAGGAAGTATCCACTGAACCATTGGCGCTATAGCGCACCAGCCCAATGTATGGAAACCCCCAAGCATAGAGAAGCGCATTACTGGCGACGATGATCTTCCCGTCCGACTGGAGGGCGGCGGCTTGGCCGCGATCGTATCCCTGGATTTGGGTAGTTACGATACCGCCGACAAAGAACGGTGTAGTCGTTTTGCCGCCTATACCAAAGGTGGGGTCCAGGTCGCCTGGGGCGGCTAAAGTTGAACTGGTGATTGCCAGGAGCAGAACTATCGCTATAAAACAGGAACTTACGCGTGAATGCCATGTTGTTTTCATATAAAAAGCTCTCCTTGCAGGATGAATTTGTGATGGGAGTGGAAATTTGCCCAATATGCTGTTTTTTCACTTATAACCGCAGTAAGCGCGGACACCAGAAAATTAAGGAGTCGGCTAGAAAATGAGATAATTCAGTGACTTTGCTAGAAGAATTTACAGGTGAAATTATATAAGGGAGCAAGTAAACAAATTGTCCCCCAGGTTACAAAATTATTGTATGGTTTGTTACAATGCAAGATCAGGCAGGTTTTCTGCGATGCGCGCTAATTCCCTGACATTCAGAATTCGGACGAGCGCTCCATCGATCTGGATTAAATCTAGTTTTTGAAATTTTATTAAAGTACGATTCAATTTTCCGCGGCTGACACCCAGCCAACTGGCCATACGTGTTTGACTGATGGGCAAAAGAATTTCATCTCCGTTGGTTTCACGCAAATGCAGCAAAAGATAAGCGACCCGACCTTCGAGTCCTACCGTTAGAAAGGATTGATAGTGTTGGAGCAATTTTCGGATCAGCGTGGACATTTCTGTGTACAGGTTGAAATTCAATTGATGAGAAGTGGCCATAACTTGAAACAGATCGCTGTAAGCGAGCGTGAGCACTACCGTCGGCTGCTGCGCTGCGGCTCCCATTAAGCGAAACTGGGGCTCAAGCATCAAAGGATGTCCAAACCAGGCGCCGGGCCTGACCAGATTCAATAAAAATTCTTCACCCTTCTGATTATTGAAAAACAGGCGGACCAGACCTGATTCAATCAGATATAAATGCGCAGCCTGATTACCTGGATGAAAGATGTATGTGTTCTTTTTGTAATAGCGTTTGGCCATACAAGCTGCCAGTAGCTGCAGATCGGCTTCGTCCAGATCCTTGAAGAGCGTATAGTTGCGAAGTTGTTCAGTAATGATCATCGTATTTTTGCTAGGAAAGAGGTAGTTAGGAAGAAATTTTTTTCGATTAAATAATTCCAAACTCAGATGCTTTCTGATAAAGTGACAATCTGGAATGAGCGTCTAATTTTCGGTAAATATTTTTTATATGAACTTTGGTGGTGTTGATCGAAATATTTAATTCCATGGATATTTCTTTTGGCGTCTTGGAATTTACCAGAAGTTTTAATACCTGCAATTCACGTTGACTGATTCCCTGTGCAAGAATTGAATTTGGACCGTAGGCCATTGATCGATAATTATCCGTATTCTCGTGTGAACTTAAATCTAAATTAATAATACTGAGCAAATCCTTCGCAAAACTTAAGTGGACTAAGTCCATTTGGTATTTGGCTGTTCCCTGGAGATAAACCAGGTATTCTGTTAACAATTCTTTCATCGGTTTTCCATTGATTACAAATTCGTACTTTTTATTTTCGGGTTGTGCCAGTTGCATAGCCTCTTTAAGATATGGGTAAGCTTTTTCTTTTTCGTTTTTTTGAAAATACAGTAAGGCGAATTGAATCAAAACCAAGAGTAGAAAACTTTTCGCGCCTATATTTTTGGATCGAATTTCCAGATTTTTCAGTAAATTAACAGCATCCTCAAATTGCCCCTGAGCCGTATAGGTTTTTGCCAGTATCAGCATTTCTTCAGGTTTTTGTTGATCGAATATGGTAAATTGGTCTAATTGGCTTCTAACCCAGGAAATATCAGATGCAATTTGCCCAGATTTCGTCCAAATCCGTTCTTGAAGTAAAAGCAATTCTGATAAAATCAGCATTTTTCCTTGTTGAGTGTTCTTGAAATTAGTTTTTGCTTTGCGAAAATAATAAATTGCCTTTTCGATATTGTTTTGGAATAGATAGAATTGCGATAATCGGATATCAAGAAAATCCTGGATAATCCAGGGCAAGGTATTGATGCACTGAGATTGAACTTCTTGTTTAATTACCGTTTCCCACTCTTTGATCTGCGTCAGGTCGTATTGTTCGATTGCGATTTCAGCCATACTGACTTGAATAAATAGGATGCATTCGGTCCCTAAAGAAGTCTTTTTACAGTACTCTAATAATTCGGCATATAACTCGACCGCAGCATGGAGCATACCTTGTTTGAGGAATACGTACGCCATACAGGATTCAACAATAAAATACTCTAAATGGACCTCTTCTAGAAATGCACGCTCCCGGCTTTCTCGAAAGCATTCGATAGCAGCTTCATAATTTCCATCTTCAAAATAAGCGAAGGCGAGATAGGCGGTCATTTGCCCCCAAAAATATGGTTGATCTTTAGGCGCTCGCTTGCGCAAGTCATTAGCGGCATAAATTCCTGCGTTTATATTTTTTCCTAAACAATCCATAGATGCCTTATATGATTCAATATTCCAACGTAGTGTGTATATTTCAGTCTGCGACATCTGATTTTGATTTTTTTCGATGATATTATTCAGTAAATCTAAATACTTTTGAGTTTGATCAAATTGATAAGCGTGCATATAAACAAATGCAGAATATAGTGCCAGTCTTGGGCGTCTGATTATGATCTCTTCAGAGAACAGGCTCATCCATTTAATTAATTGATTTCCATCGAATGAATTGATCGCAAAAGTGGTACAGGAATCTAAAATGCTGCTGGCGAGTTCAAGATCGTTGGCGGCTACCGCATGAGAAACGGCTTTTTCAGGATACCCGTTTTCGAATAACCAATTGGCTGCATTTTTGTGCAGGCCGGTAATTTGATCAGGATATTGCCTTTTCAGGTAATTTTGCAGCACTTCTGCAAAAAACTTATGAAAATGAAACCATACCTGATCGTTGCCAATTGGTTCAAAAAATAGATTCTTGGATTGAATTTGCTCAATATATTGGGCACTATCTGCTCTGCAAAGAACTGCATCGCATAGCGAAGCTGACAATTCGTTTAATATTGATGTTTTAATTAAAAATTCTTGGGTCTCTTTATTCTGCTGCCTAAAAACTTCTTCAGACAGATATTCAGAAATATGACTCTGACCAATAACATTTTCATTGATCAGGGAATAGATGTTTGCTGAACCTTGCATGGATAGTTCTATTAATTGTAAACCAGCAACCCAACCTTCTGTATATTCATATAGTTTATTTATCAAGACTTCATCTTTACTGATATTGCTCCTATTTTTAAAGAAATCATTGATTTCTAACTTTGAAAACGCCAAATCTTTCGATGTGATTTCAAAAACCTGCCTTTTCGCCTTAAATCTTGTGAGAGAAAAAGGAGGTTTGGTGCGGCTGGAAATGATGATTTTTAAGTTTTTTGGTTGGTGTTCGATCAGGAATGCCAGTCCTTGATTAATCCGTTCATCCGTAATCCTTTGATAATCATCCAGAATTAAGAATAAGGTTTGGGGTACCTTTGATATTTCATTTATAAACGCCATGAGTTGAGAGTATTTACGGCTGTCTTCATCTGCGAACAGTAAGAGGTTCGGATTCAGTTGAATGTTTTTATAAACCCGTTGAATCCCGGTTCCAATCGACAGCCAGAATTTTGTGGGGTTATTATCTGTTTCATCAAGCGTGAGCCAAACAAAAATATTCTCATGAGAATGGATGGATGCGACCCATTCTGATAACAATGTGGTTTTACCATATCCGGTCGGTGCAACAATCAAGATGGCTCGATTTTCGATAGAACTTGATATTAAATCTAATAATCTTTTTCGAGAAACATTTCTTCTCGAGATCGATGGAATCTCAAATTTCGTAAAAAGAATGTCGTCCAACGGATTATTGGATTTTGGATAGTTTTTTACCATCATGACCAGCTTGGGCAGAAATGGGTTAATAACTCCTGTCACGATATAGATTTTATCTTATACCCGTTCCACTGTATTCGCTATTCTATCAATAATAACAAAATACCTAGATTAGGGTATAGAACTAGCCTTTTTCCATCTATACACTTAAATTGTTGAGTATTTCAGTAAGTTTTTTAACCTTCTCTGCTCACAATATTTGAAAGGATGGAACCAATGCAAAAAGAGGACGAAGCAAGAGAAAAAAACATTAACCGCCGAGATTTTATCAAAGGCACTATGATGGTAGCGAGTGTTGGAATTATCGCTGGGTGCGCGCCTAAGGTCGTGCCATCCGATCCACCTGTTGATTCCGATCCTACTGCTCAACCAGTTGATTCCAACCCAACAGCCCAACCCGCTGCATCCAATAATCCATCTCAACCAGCAGCCGAAGAACCATGGTATGGGTCTGCGCCAGAAATTGCCGATGCGGATATCAATGAAACAATCGATACCGAAATCTTGATCTGCGGTGCTGGGCATGCAGGGCTTACAGCCGCCATGGCAGCTTCAGAATTGGGTGCAAAAATTGTTGTTTTGGAAAAAATGCCTTCCCGGCGCTATATAAAATGTACCTGGGCGCTGTCAATTCAACTGCGCAGATTGCCGCCGGCGCTGAAATTGACAAAAATGAAGTTGTGAATGAAATGGTGCGCTATGGAAGCGGTCACGTTAACCAAAAGCTCATCAAGGTTTGGGCGGATGAGAGTGGAGAAACCCTGGATTGGCTTGCCGGAATTCTAGCTAAGCATGGAGCTACTCACGTGGCAGAGACAGATAACGGTACCGGTTACCATGGAATCTTCAAGATCTATCCCATTCATACACGATTTGTTGACAAGGATTTAAAGTATCCGGAGACAAATCAAATCCTTGTAGAAGAGGCGACCAAAAACGGCGCACAATTCCTGTTCAGTACACCTATGGTCAAACTCATCCGTGAAGGGGATAATAACGGCAGGGTAATTGGAGCAATTGCGAAGAAGGAGGATGGGAAATATCTTAAAGTGACAGCCAGTAAAGGCGTACTTCTCGCCACCGGCGGGTATGCCAATGATAATGAGTTGTTTACTAAGTTGAATCCAGAAGCGGCTGCTGTTACCACTGTGGATACTTCCTGGGGCGGAAATACAGGGGATGGAATCAAAGCAGGTATATGGGCCGGCGGTATGAAGGATATCATTCCGACTGCCATGCTATTTGATCGCGGTTCATGTGCACCGGGTACACATGGAGGAATACCCTTCAAGGTTGGCATGGATTACAACTACAACTTTGGCAGCCAGCCATTCTTAAAAGTTAATTTAAACGGCGAGCGTTTTTGCAATGAAACGGCTCCATACGATTGGCCGATTTACGCAGCCGCCAAACAAGGTCCGGGTACTTATTGCATGATCTGGGATGCAAATTACTGGGAGCAGGTTGAGAGCTATCACACCGTGGGATGCTCACGACTTGTCCCAAGCAATTCGAATCCGAAGACTGGTGAGGGGATTGGAAAAGACGCTACAGACGCGATGATTCAGGCGAATATTAAGTTGGGTAATACCCAAACGGCAGACACGATTGAGGAATTAGCAGAGAAATTACAAATTCCTGCTGATCAATTGAAAGCCACTGTTGACCGCTACAATCAACTGGCTGCTTCAGGCGTTGATGAAGATTATGGGAAGCCGAAAAATGATTTATTGCCGATCGATACAGCTCCCTTTTATGGGGTCACGCTTGGCGGAACTGTTCTTTGTACACTTGACGGTTTACTGATCAATCCAGATATGCAGGTGCTCAATACTGAATATTCTGTAATTGAAGGGCTTTATGCCGCTGGCGATGTTTCTGGCGGCTATTTCTCAAATAACTATCCCGAGTTGCAGGTAGGTTGCGCTTCAGGGCGGTCAATGACGTTTGGTCGCCATGCAGTTATCCATATGCTTGGTGCATAAGTTGATTGACAGATCCTATCCGTAGGCAATAAAACCGTTTCAGTTGAACAACAAGAAAACATAGCGGCCAGATGGCCGCTATGTTTTTAAGCAAAATATTGTGGTGGGTTTTTCTAAGTATTTTCCCACACCTCTGGGAGTGCGCCTCGGCTACTTGGGCGGTGCGGCAAGGTCTCCGTAGACAGGTACGTATTGGCGCTGTCTTGCAGTACCTGGGCGAGGCCGGCGTTGAGGGTGGTTACGCCGTTCTTGAACTGGCTGAGCCGGCGGTATAAATCGTTGCAGGAATGCTATTTAATTTTCTTCCTTTTCTATAAAGGCGAACATCTGTCCACTGTCGCCTAGGAGAACGACTACAATATGAGTCTTTTCATCATAAGCGACGGCGTATCCTCCTAATAAATGCCTGCCATTAATCTCAAAAGGTTGATTTGAAAATTTAACTAATTTCTCAACCTCCCCGGTCTGACGGTTTAATCCGCAAAGGTCACCATTAATATTTATTCCATATACAAAGTTTGTTGATACTGCCAAATTACTGACATAACCATTATTGGAATTCCAGACGAGTTCGCCCGTATTTTTGTCAATTTTATATATTTTCCCCATGTATTCACCGTCTTTTACGAAAATATCATCCCTGTCGAATAATGGTGGCCAGTATACAAAATCCTCTAATCTTGCTTGCCATAGAACCATTATTGATTCTTGGTTCATTGCTGCAATCGTATTTAAGAATGGTGCAAAATACGTTATTTCGTTTTCTTCCAAATAAATCTGCCCAGTCAACGGTTCTATTCGATCCAGAATTTTACCTGTATTAGCATCTACTCTGATCAGCACATCTGGGGTGAAATAGGTCTGTACCTCATTATCTAATAAATAGATTGACCGGAGCGCATGGGTTTTGAGCGGCGTTTTCCAAAGCTCTATCCCATTTTCCAAACTATACTTCCGCAGCTCGGCAGACCCGCTGATAGCGGTGAACAGGCCGTCGCCGCTGACGACGAAACCATAAGGTCGCGGTTTTCCAATTTTAAAATTTAACAGAAAATCACCGGTTTGAATGTCGCTTGCACTTATCTGGAAATTTGCCTTTGAGTTGAATGCCCCCATGAAATATAACCGGCCATCTCTTGCCTTTATCACTGGGTCAACTGTCAAATCTTCACCAAAAGCGGATTCCTTCTGCCAGATTAGGGATAATCCTTGCTGATCAGTGATTTGATGCATGACAATGGGGACATCTGATTCAGATGGTTTAAAAGGGACAATAAAAAGCACAATAAAGAGAGCTACAAACAAAATTGGTATCAGTTTTTTCGTATATTTATTCTTGTGCATGAATATCCCCCAAAAGCAGCGTACTTTAATGATTCCATCTGAGCATCCCACTGATGTTGCTGGATTTGCTAATACAATCCATGATGCCAGGGTATATTAGGTGATTTATTTTCCGAAAATGGTATCCAGGAGAAGATTCGTTTTTCGAAAAATATGACCACCTGAAGTTTGGTAAATTCCTTTCATTTTGGCTTAATCTTGAACTATGCGTAACCCCCAGCGAATATTCCTAAGGTATTGCGATTCTCACCCCGCAATGCGCCACGAAAAATTTGGGCTATCTTTAAAAATAATTGAAGTGTTCCTTCTTATAATTCTTAACGAGATCTCATCTTGCCCAAATTTGATTATAGAGGAATGTCAATGAGTAAATCAAGCCCGATCACGCGCCGTGAGTTTTTGAGAAACGCCGAACTTGGTGCTGCTGGAGTTGCCACAATGGCTGTTTTAGCAGCCTGTTCCAATGGCCCTGCACCTGCTACCCCCGAAGCAGCAGTGACTGAGGAAAACTCGACTTGCGCTGAAAGTAAAGAACGCTACCTTCCCGGCACGTATACCAGTACCCAAAGTACGGGGTTTGCCACCGTAGTCCTCTCCTGTGACTTCACCAGCAACGACCTGACCGGTGTGCGCTATGAGGTTACAGAGACTTCTGAGTCTGATATGTTCCCGCAGGTTGCGGACGCGGCCAAGGAATATGAGGATCGCATTGTCGCGGCCGGCAGTACGATTAACGTTGATGGAATTTCTGGGGCAACGTTATGCACAACCGCTATTAAAGACGGCGTGAACAATTGTTTTGTGCAGGCAATGGGGATTCCGGCCGCTGCTCCCGTGGCGGCAGCTGCAAGTGAGCTGAATCCGCAGGACGAGACGTACGATACCGCTACAACGGATTTCGCCGCACTGTTCTCACCCATCCAGGTCGGTCATATGGCCCTGCGCAACCGTATCGTAAAATCGGCTGCCGGTTCAGATACTCAGGGCCGCACCGACACCGAAGTCAGCCAGAATGCAATGGATTACTATGGCAGATTTGCTGATGGCGGCGCCGCGCTTATTCTTCAGGAGTCCGGTACACTGGGTTCAATTGGTTTCTCTCTCGGGGGCGATCCGGCTGTCTATGAGGCTGGCAAAGCATCTGTCCAAAAAATGGCGGACCGGGTTCACCAGGCTGGCGCTTATATTGGTTATCAGGTGGGCGTTGGCAGTCCCATCGAGCCTGTCAAGGTTAATGAATATACTGTCGAAGATATTCAGACCATGGTAAAACAAATTGGCGAGATCGCTCTGCGGCTTAAAGAATGCGGATATGACTGCATTGAGGTTAAAGGCGCGACAACCGATGGATTAAACGCCTTTTTCACCAGACGTCAGAATCAACGCGAGGACGATTATGGTCCGCAGTCGTTTGAGAATCGATCTCGTTTCTTTGTCGAGATACTCAATGAAATCCGCGCAAATTGCGGCGATGATTTTTCCATTCTCACCTTGATTAACGGCGTTGAAGAAAACGACACGCTGCTTGGTCAAAATGACCAATACCTGACGATTGAAGAAGCTCAGGAATTCGCAAAAATATTAGAAACTGCCGGCGCTGACCTCGTTCAGATTCGAATGGGCACACCGGGGCAGGAGATCACCTGCTGGGCTCCGGACAGCAGCCATGTCGGCAAGAAAATGGATGGGGCTACTGGTTCCGGGACCTTGTACGATTTCTCCTATAATTTTGGCGGAATGCTGGATGGCTCTCATTCTGGGGCGGGCGCGTTTATTCCGGCTGTAAAGGCGATTAAATCTGTGGTCAGTATCCCTGTCGGTTGTGCGGGGTATATGGATCCGCGCACTGCGCCTGATCTGATTAATAACGCCATCCAAAATGGTGATATTGACCTGGTGTTCATGAATCGCCCGCTGACGGTTGATCCGCAGCTGCCCAATAAACTGCAAGCTGGCAAACGCGACGAAATCGCCCCTTGCACCCGCTGCCTGCACTGCCATGGCAAGCCGTACGGCGAGGCAGAAACCTGTCGTGTCAACGCAACGACGCAATTTGCCTATACCGAAGAGATGCCAGAAGGCTTTGAACTGATACCGGCAGAGACTGTCAAAAACGTAATGGTCATTGGCGGCGGTCCTGCTGGTATGGAAGCGGCGCGCATCGCGGCCGAACGCGGACATACCGTTACTTTGTACGATGAGAACCCTGCCCTGGGCGGCATGCTCACCTTCGCTGCGGCTGTCAAAGGTCCGCATGAGCGCATTGAGGATTTGCTCGCTTATCTTGTGCATCAACAAGAGCTGAAAGGCGTCACCGTTGTAACTGGCCAAAAGGTTGATATCGATTTTGTAAAAGCCCAAAACCCAGACGCCGTTGTCGTTGCGGTGGGTGGTCTTCGCGACAGCAAGCTGACTGGCGACAATATCGTTCCGATGAACGATGTCTTAGGCGGCGAGATTGGTGAAAAGGTTATTATTCTTGGCGCCGGTCTTCAGGCGACTGATCTTGCTATTCACCTGCTTACCCTGGGCAAGAAAATTCAAATGGTCCACGGTGGGACGGAAGCTGAAATCGCGAAAGAGCAGTCTTTCTGGGTGAGAAAATTCATTCGCCCGCATCTTTTTGCTCATGGCGTTAAGGTTTGGAATGGCGCGGCGGTTAAAGGTATTACTGATGGCGGTCTGGCAATTACGATGGATAATGGCCTGGAAAAAACCTTGGAATATGATACGATCATCGAGTGCTATGACATGCTGCCGAACACTACTCTGACCGATGCGATTGCTTCAGCCGGGTATGAAGTCTACTCGGCGGGTGATTGTGCTGAAGGTTTCAATATTCAGCGAGCTATCCATGCTGGTAATATTTCTGCTCGAAAGATCTAAGCTTTTCTGAGCGGTTTGTAGAATTCAACATCAGAAACGGCTCGTTCTTTCAGAATGGGGCGTTTCTGATGTTTATAAACCAGGCATAACTGCGATTAACGCTTATTCAAACTGATAACCGAGTCTGCGCACTGTCTTAATGTGCACAGGGTTAATCGGACTATCCTCTATCTTTTTGCGCAGGTTGCTCACATGCACGCTGATGGTACGCACATCACCGCAGCTGGGGCGATGCCAGACAAAGTAGTAAATGGTTTCCATTTCAAGGATTTCTCCCCGATGGTTCATCATGAAATATAAAATTTCAAACTCTGTAGGAGAAAGGTAAATTTCTGTATTTCCCTTGCGGACGATGTGGGTACTGCAATCCAGAGAAATATCGCCGATTTGAATGTTATCGGTATTGCGCACCGCCAGCCGATTGCAGCGGCGCAAATTGGCGTCCAGGCGCGCGATCAATACCGGCCCGGTGAATGGTTTGACAAGATAATCATCTCCCCCGTAATTCAGGCTCTTTACTATGGTTTCATCATCGTCCAGACTGCTGATGAAAATAATTGGGCAAAACATATTGTGCCGCAGCTGCACGCACAGATCGATTCCACTGATTCCGGGTAGCATGATATCCAGAAGAATGAGATCAAAAGCGGTCTTTTCGGTTATATTCAGCGCTTCAATCGCATCGGACACGCCGGTCAGTTGAAAATCTAACCGCTTACGGAGATAAAATCGCACAGATTCTATGATTTCTGGATCATCTTCAACAATTAGAATCTTCGCCATTGCGGTATCGGCCTCCAGCGACTAGAATTTGCTGCAACTTTGGGCAACCAAGCATATACCAGTTCCTTTCCTTGCCAGTCGATTATATTTCGAACAGCGAATAATCCCCATTCATTTGATCAGCAAAAAATAGTTTGCCAAAAAACCAGAAAAATCAGGAGAGCTGGAAATGAAAAAAAAGGTCGGCAAATGGTTTTTCTTGTTCAGCGTGGTGATTGCCGCAGTGATGGTGATTATATGGTTATCATATTTAAATATCAATACTCGTGTTGTTAATATTAATAATGGAAGCATGACATTATCGGCTGCGGATATCGCCGGTGGCTTTACCTTACTGGATGGGCAGCTGCTGGTCAGCGATGGTCATTATTTACCCAGTGAGGTCGATACTGCCGACTGGCGTTATTCCAGCAATCTTCGCTTTGATTCGAATATCGAAAATAAAACCTACCGGCTATCGGTTTCGATTGCAGATGGGAGCGATATTTGCTTCCTTGTGTCGCAGCCCACGAATATTCGATTTTGGATCAATGGCATTGAATTGCCGGAACGCGATCTCGAATCAGATCACATCTATCATTTTTCTGAATTTAATACGGCCGGCAATAATGAATATCAAATATTAATCCAGGTGAATGAAAGCATATCCAGAAGGGATCATTACCACGGGCTAATTTTTGGCAGTCAGGAACAATTGATTAATGTATTAATGGTATGGGTTTCGTCTGGTATGATCGCGATTGGTGCTTGCACCCTGTTATTAATTCAATGTTTGGCGCTTTTTATCCAGAAACGCAGTGAGCGGTATTTATTAATTCTGGCGCTGATCATTGTTCAAGCTGGGTTGCGGGGAATCGAAATTTCGATTTTCCCGCTGCTATCCATTTTTTTCCCTGGCGCACAATTAAGTGAACTCGCAAGAGCCCTTTTTCGGATAACCCTGCCGTTGAATCTGCTTTTATTAACCGTTGTATTCCCGAAAGAAGTCGGCCGTAAGGAGTGGGTGGCGGGGACAATTATCTGTATCGTCGGACTAATTTGTACAGTGGCAAGGCTGTGGGGTATTCGCTCAATTGCTTTGTATAGCAATCAAGTTGAGCAAGCCATGCTCCTTTTAGAAACCTATTGTATTCTAAAAAGCTATCTGCATAACCGATACGGAAGTCATGTCTTGCTCGTCGGCGTTTTCGGATATATTATCGGCCGTGTATTTGCCTCGCTTATCGCGCTTGGCATCGTCCCCATTGGCATTGTGGATGCCTATTACTATCCCTGGCAATATGCGAATCTAATTTACCTGATTTCTTATATGGTTGCCATTGACGGTATTTTTGCCAGAAAATTCAGTGAAGCAAATATCCTGTCCGAAAAGTTGCGTCAGGTCAATGTTAATCTGGAACAGATTGTCGCAGAACGCACTTCAGAACTGGAAGAGATCAATCATAAGTTAGTTGAAAGCAATCAGTCGTTAATCAAATTTCAACAGGCGAAACAGGAATTTCTTGGAAACGTGGTGCATAATCTCCGCACGCCACTCTTTACAATGGCGGTCACAGTTGAAATGCTGCAGGAAGAAAGCAAGGCATATCCTCAGTTCTCACTCCTCCTGATTAAAATTTTGGAGAAAGTAGAGCTGATTCAGCACATGATCAAAGACTTGTTATTTGTCGTGCGCATTGATGATGGAAAAATTGATTTCGATTTAAAACGGCAGGATTTAAATGTGCTTCTGACTCAAATTTGTTTGGATTACCAGTCAAAAGTTGAACAAAAAAGTCTTAGCCTGCAATTGGATTTGCCAGAAAAGCCGACGCCCGTGGCTTTTGATGGATTATATCTCCGTCAGGCTATAGAAAACATATTGGATAATGCCATTCGTTACAGCATACCAGGCAAGCCGATTTTCGTTTCTGTGACCATGAAGGGGGAGGTGGCTCAAATTCAAATTGAAAATTTTGGCGAACAGATTTCTGCTGAGGATATCCCCCATATTTTTGAGCGATATTATCGCGGCAAAGACAGCAAGCCAGACCAAACGGGGCTTGGTCTGGCAATTGCGCAGGAAATTCTTGTGAAGCACGAAGGAACTATTTCTGTAAAAAGCGATCAAGCAGGAAGTCGTTTCAATATTTACCTGCAAGTAATAGATTGAATTCTATGCGTTGATCCGTTTCAACCCGTTAAGGTTGGCGTGTATACACCGCTTAAGCTGGTTGTTTTGAGTATTTAACAATTGCCGGAACGGTCTTGCCAGAACAGGTGGGCACGCCGTTCTTGATTGGGATGAGCCGGCGGCCTAACCCGTTGCAGGTGCAGCCGATGGTCAATTTATTCCTTTGCTGTTAACCAAACAGCATTATTGAAAGGATAGGGAAAATCATAAATCTGCCTGTTTTGCACATCCACGAGGTAAATAAATTTTTCATCACCCCATGTAATACTCTTGGTTAAGAACGGTTCAATATTGATCTCGATGGCCAATCTTATTGGAGCGGCAGTGAGAATACCTGTGTCTTGCCAGACTGCACCGCCCAGACCGTGACGATTCAAGCGCCGCAAGGCCAGCCCGCGGAGCAGGCAATCACCTACAGCTATGATGCGCTCAGCCGGCTGGTGGCGGCGGATTATGACTCGGGTGTTTATTTCCATTACAGCTACGATGCCGCCGGCAACCGTCTGGAGGCGGCCGAGAAACTGGCGGCGGAGGTCGATGAGGTGGTCAATACCTATACCTATGACGCCGCCAATCGGCAGACCAGCGCCAACGGGGTGGCGTATACCTGGGACGCCAATGGCAATCTTTTGAATGACGGGCAATACACCTATCGCTATGATTCCGCCAATCGTTTGAGCGCGGTTGAAAAAGGGACGTACAGCGCAAGCTATGCCTATAATGGGCTGGGCGACCGGGTGAGCCAGACGGCCAACGGGGTAACCACGCAGTACACCCTGGATCTGAATAGCGGCCTGACCCAGGTGCTGACCGAAAACACCGCGGGCGGGTATGGGGACGAGACCTACCTGTACGGCCTGGCGCGCCTGGCGCAGGTCAGCGCCGAGAGCACGGAGTACTTCGTGGCGGATGCTTTGGGCAGCGTGCGCCAGTTGACCGACGCCGGCGCGGATGTAACCCTGCAGCGCAGCTACACGCCATATGGAGAAATCCTGCGCGCCAGCGGGACGGGCAAGACCAACTACGCCTTCACCGGCGAGAGCTTCGATCCGCAGACGGGGTTGGCCTACCTGCGGGCCAGATATTATTCCGCCGGGCAGGGACGTTTTATCAGCCAGGATACCTGGGCCGGAGACGCCAGGCAACCCTTGTCGTACAATCGCTGGGCGTATGGGTACGATAACCCGGTCAGGTTTGTGGATCCATCAGGGTATGAGGCGAAGGAAGATTGGGGTGTGTTCCAATTTAAATTGTACCAGCACGGTTTAAATAATAACATTTTTACCGGTGATCGATCAATCGGCTTCAATCGAAAGGCATTAGATAAACGGGATATGTTACTGATTACGTGGAATTTCAAAACTGATCCATCACGTTCAAAAATCCATTGCTATAACCCTGAACTGTTCATCAATTCATTTGATCCGGATCAATATGACTGGTTATTCTCTGGCTGGGCGGATTATTGGCAATCGCGTGCTAAGTATTCTGGTATGCCCATAGATTATACGCTTACCGCAGATTTTCTAAAAGCCGTGGCTTATGCAGAAAACTCAATGGGAACGGTCAAACCCGATCTATACAATCTTATTTGGAATGATATTTATCGTTTAGATAGTCAAAATGCTGACGCTAGTGTTCGCACCCGCACAGGTGAATATCGAGAAAAATCGTTCCTGCAAGTTACGTTGAAGGATGGCATGGGCTGGTACCTTGGGGAACCAAGTGATCTGGATAACCTGTATAAATTGGATCCTCAGAAAGCAGTTACTTGGGGTTTTATTAAGGTTACCTTAGGGGATGTAAGTAATAAGGCTATCGAAATTGGCGCTTATGCAAGGTTGGCCTACGCATTAGCTTTAAGTAAGTACAATACAAGACAAAAAACATTCATTGATGGCCAATATCAATATCCTGATTATGAGCAGAAAGATTACGTCGAAAAAGTCCTTGCTGCGATGAATGATGCTGAAACAAGTAAACAGGACATTGATAATAATCGCGAGAAGGTGAGACAGATAGCTGAAACTGGAAGGTATAACGGAAAAATCTATTGGAAATGACGATTTGAGGAAACGATCATGCATGAAATCGTGAATATATTATCGATTGTGTTAATGACTTCATCCTTTTTCTTTGAGCCTGGAGACATAAAAGGAGCTGTTCATTGGATGGCTGAACCAACAAGTCTCCCAGAACAGGACGGCCCCTGGGAATGGGTAAAGGAGACCGATGAAAAATATTTGATTGAGACGTGCGATTTTTCCAGCCCGTCATACGGGTGGGCGGCCGGCGGTGGATACAGTACATATCAGTGGGATGGCAATAAGTGGAAAATGTATAGCAGTGATCACCCAACCGATGCTTCGGATCCCATGCCGGTTACCGGTCCTCGGCAAGTCGAAGTTATTTCAGAAAAAGCGGTATACATTTTTACTAGTATTTTTGGTTATTCTTTTTGGAATGGGGAGAGTTGGCAGAAGCATTCTTATCCCTTAGAAGGCTTGTTTGCGGATGCGTCATTCCTGAATGAAAATTTTGGGTATGTGGTTGGCGGAGAAACAGCCTCAATCGATAACCCTTCCTCGCGCGTGGTGCTGAAATGGAATGGCAAGGAATGGAAGAAGGAGATATTTCCCTATTATTCCTATCATGTCATACCGGTCACGGCGATCCAGATCCTATCCGAAAACGATATCTGGGCAGCCGATGCGATCCAACTTTATCATTGGGATGGATCCTATTGGCGTGGTTTTTATACCGCGGAAGAAATCGCCAAAGAGGAATATTCATTTATTGATTTTGAACTGTTAGACGAAAACAATTTGTGGCTTTCGGGTGTATACAAACGCGGTGAAGATTATGGGGGGGTAATATTTCGTTGGGATGGGGAAACATGGGTAAATGTATTTGAAAGCAATTATGCGATTGGGCAAATTAAGATGCTTTCGCCAACGGAGGGCTGGGCAATGGGGTATACCATTTCCTATGATATTGATCCGGAAGAAATTGAAACTATGGTGTTTCATTGGGATGGCGTTACCTGGTCTCCGTATTACGGTTTTCCAGAGGAACGATCGTCTGGTTACCTGTGCGGCTTTGATTCAGAACATTTATGGATATTCAAACATCTTTGGAGAGAGAATGATGGAGAAATAATGCTGCGCCTGCGGCGCAAAGCAACGGCTACCGCAACAGCGACCTCCACACCTGCCGCGACGTTGACGCCGGTCCCCAGCCAGACACTCACTCCGCTGCCATCTGAAACGCCGACGCCAATCCCTGAAAGCATAATCGGAGATTTTCCGGCAGGCGGCGTATGGGTCGGGATTGGGGTAATTGCAGTTGTTTTGGCGGCTGGAATTGCCTTGCGGCAGCGACGAAATAGGTAGAAAGTGTGCCTGCTTCGGTCTTGCCCGTTCTGTTATTGAGGAAATGGATGTCAGCGAAATGGGCAAGACCAACTACGCTTCACCAGCGAGAGCTTCGATCCGCAGACGGGCGCAGGGAAGAATTAAAAAAGACCCTGAGTGGGGTCTTTTTATACACAGCGGAGCGGGTGGGATGCGAATATCATCCCCTTAATGGGGACCCACGGGAGCAATAAAAAAGACCTTGAGTGGGGTCTTTTTATGCACAGCGGAGCGGGTTGGCTGCGAATATCATCCCCTCAATGGGGACCCATGGGGGCAACAAAAAAGACCCTGAATGGGGTCTTTTTATGCACAGCGGAGCGGGTGGGATGCGAATATCATCCCCTCAATGGGGACCCACGGGGGCAACAAAAAATAACCCGAAGTGGGGCCTTTTTATGCACAGCGGAGCGGGTTGGCTGCGAATATCATCCCCTCAATGGGGACCCATGGGGGCAACAAAAAAGACCCTGAATGGGGTCTTTTTATGCACAGCGGAGAGGGTGGGATGCGAATATCATCCCCTCAATGGGGACCCACGGGAGCAACAAAAAAGACCCTGAATGGGGTCTTATTATGCACAGCGGAGCGGGTGGGATGCGAATATCATCCCCTCAATGGGGACCCACGGGGGCAACAAAAAATAACCCGAAGTGGGGCCTTTTTATGCACAGCGGAGCGGGTTGGCTGCGAATATCATCCCCTCAATGGGGACCCATGGGGGCAACAAAAAAGACCCTGAATGGGGTCTTTTTATGCACAGCGGAGCGGGTGGGATGCGAATATCATCCCCTCAATGGGGACCCACGGGAGCTACAAAAAAGACCCTGAATGGGGTCTTTTTATGCACTGCGGAGAGGGTGGGCGTGGATCACCAACCTACCACTTAATTATTCTGCCACCTACAGCCTCGAAACAAGAATGTTTGACGATTATCCAGCGAAAACTGGATGGCGAAAACTTATCCCCTGCTGAGAAGTAAGATTACATATTAAAAACGTGTCCCTCACAACTTCATGTGAGGGACACGTGCTTTTAATCGCCTTGGATATTTCGGAATCTTGCGCATAAAGGTGCGTTCGAAATATCGGAGGTGATTTGTATTTAAATCCAACTTTTCAAGAATTTCCAGTCGAAGCAGTCTACCATCCTCCTAAAGGGTACGAATGGAAAGTCGTCGTCGATCCAACTCGTTCCATGGATGAACCAGGCCTGTTTTACGGCCGGCTGTTCCGGATCTTCGATATCCACATTTACCCCGGCGAAAAGCCTACCTGGCCAAACGGAATTGTCTTCCAGAGTGTCAAAACCGGTGAAAAACTCACCTATGTTCAGGGCAAGCTTCAGAAGGCATAAGCGTGGAAATCTCAGGGATATACCACAAGGAAACTGAGAATAACGACCGGCCAATGAGTATGCGTCGGTTCCTATTGGTACGCGAACGAGATCTTACCGGAGTCTCCGGGACGGGCATTGTGGCCGAAGGGGCCGAATTTACCAGTGGGCTGGCTGTCCTGCGCTGGCTGCGAGAACCTTATGCCGTAGGTGTATTTCAGAGCGTAGCAGATCTGATTGCCATTCATGGTCATGAAGGCGCAACCCAAATCCACTTCCTTGATCAAGCATAAACAAAGAAAAGCAAGACCCTCAAAGGAGAAACACAATGGCGGCAAAAGTAATCACAATCAGCAATCAGAAGGGTGGTGTAGGGAAAACCACCACATCTGTGAATCTGGCACACTGCCTGGCGCTGCACGGCGCCCAAGTTATGCTCATCGATCTGGATCCCCAGGGACAAAGCGCTACCAAACTGGGCATGGATGGTGAGATGGGTGCGTTTTATTTTCTAACCACAGCGCAATCCAGTCCCGCCGAAGTCGTATTCGTCAAGCAATGGGTCCGAGAGACCGGGCGAGACGGATTGAAAATCATTCCCGGCAATTCGATGACCAACTCTGCGCAGATGATCCTTGGTGTTCAAGAACGGCCAGTCTCTTACATTCGGGATTTGCTTAAGTTGTTCGTCAGAGACGGCTTTGACTACATCCTATTCGACACCTCTCCATCCGTGGGTGGTCTTCAGGAACGGGCCTTATGGGCCTCCGACCTGGTCATTATTCCGACAGCAACCGAATTCGCCTCCCTGGATGCGCTGGCCAAGACCGCCGAGACCCTGCGCGCCTTGCGGGACACAAAAGGCTGGCGAGGTGGGATGATGGGTATTCTGCCCACCTTCTTCGATGGTACAAGGGAATCCAAGAATTCAATGGATGACCTGCAATCCGAATTTGGCGATAAGGTGCTCCAGCCAATTCATAAAGCCACGGTGCTACGAGAGTGCTGGTCCGAAGGTAAAACGATATTCGAGCACGCCCCCGAATCGCGTTCGGCTGAAGAATATGCTGCGCTGGCCAAAGCCGTACTCAAATATTAGGGGGATCCCAATGCCTAGAAGAGATGCTTTTTCCTCGCTTCGCCAGTCTGAACCCTCTCCGGATGTTCCGCTAATACCTGTAAAAAAGGTAGAGGCGGAACTCCCGGTGATAACGACCGCTAAACAACCGCTGGATCTCATTCCAGTTGCAGCTCGCCGGACCAAACGAAATCGCGACTGGGATCGTAACCACCGCGATGAAAAGGCTACCTATCGCGGAATCCCGAAACGCTTGCAGGAAACAGTGAGCGATTTAGCAGCCAGCCTCAACGTTCCCAGGGATGAACTCGTTCGGGCTTTTCTGGAATACAGTCTATCGGATCTCCAATCCAATCGACTGGTGATCGCTGCCTATCCAAAAGCACTGCGCATGACATTATTCCCAACGGGCGAAGCATCCACTGCGTATTCAGGTAAAAAAGAGGCTTCTTCCGCGGCGGTCTGGTTAGACCAAGCTTTTTCAATTTCAGGGCGAGGACAAACCTCTACCGGAAAGAAGAAACCTGGTAGGGCTCAAAACAAGAAAGATCGCTGGGAATCGCGAGCCACATACCGGCTTCCATTGGCGTTGAAAGAACAAGTCAAAGCGATTGCGGAAGATCACGATGTTCCAGTTGGAGAACTCGTACTTTTCTTCCTCGATCACGGGCTGCGGGATTACCAGAGCGGTGAACTGCGTTTGAGCCCTTCACCACGCGCTTCTGGAAAGACACTTTTTCTCGATGAATAACTGGACGCTTCGCTTTCCAAGGAAATTGCTGCAAGAAGAATCTGTAAAAGTTCAACGTCTGCGACCGCGTCGGCGTCACGTCAGCACAACGTCAGCGACACGTCTGCAATGTCGCAGACGTTGACGCCGACGTGCCCTTGCCAGGAAGGCCGTAGAGGCGCGTTTCTACACCTCAAGGTAGAAGAGGCCTTAAGGCCAATAACCCCTTGATTTTGCCCTTTTCAAGGATTCTGGTACTTCAATTGATTTTGAATTTCGGCTGATCTGGAGCCTCGAATGGATTTACTTACAACCACATCGACACCCCCCGAGCGAGCATGGCAGATGGTCTTGGGCCAGCTGCAGATAGAAATGTCAAAGGCGTCCTTTGACACCTGGGTGAAGTCGATTGAATTTATTTCCCTGATTGACGATAGATTTACGCTTGGAACTTATAACGCCTATGGTCGTGACTGGTTGGACAGCCGGCTCAAAACCACTGTTCAACGCCTGCTGCAAGGAATCCTCGCTAGACCCATCACCGTCCAATTCATCGTTTTGGATGAAGTAGATGGTCAAGACAACGATGAAGATGAAGAAGAGCAAGAGCAGGAAGGTGAGAAAGAAGAATTCCACCTCCAGGTATTGCATGAGACCCTCCGTGGCGTACTGATCGAGCCCGAACGGGTGGTCAAGCTGCCAGTGTACTTCCTGCGTTGGCTTCCCTATGTGGATGCGGAAATCCTCTTTCTGGTACTTGCGCTTCGTCAGGAGTATTACATCCAGACGGGTGGCAAAGGCAATTCTTCCGGGAAAGTGGCTGCCCGGGCAGAGCGGGTTTGCCAATGGGCAGGGATCAGCCGGGCACAGTTCTTCCGCCTCATGCAGCCAGATAATGGCTTCGGTTGGTTTGGGAAAAAGAGCGAAACTGATTATGAGGTAGATAAACGCACAGGCAAGGCGAAGAAATCGCCGAACAAATATACCCTTTACGGCATACCCATTACACCAGGCGATGCCGAGGATCTGAAGAAATTTTTACTTGACAATGGCATTCAAGAAAATCCTAAGTCTGCGCTCCTTTCAGCCCTGTCTGCTCAACCACGCGATATCTTGAAGTACCCGACCCGCATTCCTGTTGAAGGCTCAATCTCTCCTCCTCCCAGGAAGATAACTGTTCAAGATATTGTTCGTGAGGCAGCCGGACAGAAACTAACGCCAGACCTGATAGACCTGGCCGACCAGCTTTCAGATCACCTGCTCACCCCCAATGAGTTCATTCTGGTCTCCTGGTATTTCTTGCACTACTGGTTGCCACTGCTCGGTGCCGATGCAGCAATGCTTATTTTCATTTTACGCAACGCTTGCTACTTCAACGAAACCACCGGCGAAATGCGGGATGAGGTCTGGATTGAAGGCGGATACGATGTGCTGGCCCAGCGCCTGGGTTTAGAGAATCCGCGCCTGATTTCACACTGGTTCCCAGCAGCCATCGAGCGCAGCCGGCAAAAGGAAACTTTGACCCACAGCACACAAAAAGAAGTGGACCGGCGCGCGCAATTTCAGGAACGAATGGGAGCATTTGCCCAGCGGATTGACCACCGCACTGGCGAAAACGGGGCTTACAGCTGGAAGTTCAAGGTGAAGCGCTCGGATCCTCTGATCCCTGAACATGAATTACTTTACCGGCAAGTTGCCCGGCTGATTTCCGATCTAGACCATGATGACCATTTGGACGAACTGATGGATTGGGTCGATAAAGTCACCAATGATTGTTCTGAGACTGTCAAAACCTGCTCAATGATTGTTTTGAGACGGTCGAAATTCCTCAATGATTGTTCTGAGACTCTCAGAACACGGCTCAATGATTGTTTTGAGACTCTCAAAATCGACAGTGAGGATTGTTTTGAGACACTTTTAAAGATTCTCAAAGGCTTTAAAGATTCCTTTTTTGAAAAAGACTCCTCCCCCAACCAAGATTCTTTGCCTTCAGTTCGCGCGCGCCGGCTTACACAGGTGGCGGTGGAGGTGACCAATTCGGAAAATCTGTGGAATCTGGATACCATCCTTTCAAAAGCCAGCGAAAAACAGCGTTCGTTGCTGCAAAAGCAAGAAAGAAATGCGATTCCATTTGTATCCTGGCTCATTCATGGTGTATCCAACCCGCGGATTCAAAATCCATACAGCCTTGCCATCGCCAAGCTCGCTGAAGCACCACGAAAAGGCGCGGGGGGTGCCTGTGAACGTATAGCGGCTTATCCACCGCAACGTCTGATCGGCTTGATGCAACAACGGATTTCGCTTTCCCGTCCATCGAATAAAGATTGGGAATTAGCTCTGGGAAACACCAGTCTTGATCGAGTACGGTTACTGGCTGATCTTCTCAACATCCCTCTCGACCTGCTGGAGGTGGACCTGAATACTTGATTGATCATCTCAGCGGCACTTTCAGAACAACTTACTTGATTATTTCATGACAAGATTAAGGAGAAAAGACGTATGGCTCAAGGCAACTTTACCTGGCATCGGGGCGATATTACTGGCGACATCTATTTTGATTACCTGCGCCCTCCAAGTGGGGAACGAATTCCATTTATCCGTTTGTATATGATGATCGATGGCAACCGCGACGCAAAACCGGTGCGCGGGCTGCGTATCATGGCTTACGGAAGCCTGGCCGAGATTTTATATGGTCATGTCCAGAAAGGCAGCCGCATTGGAGTAGAAGGTCATATTCAAATGCGGGAACGACCGAACACTACGAGCCCAACCTTTGAAGTGGTCGCCGAACACGTGGAGTTCATCCGTCACATTGATTACGAACGGGGAAACCAGGTCATGGAAGAATTGAAAGCACGCGGTAAACTTCCGGGCTTCATTGGCATTGCCAACCCTACCGCTATGGAGATCAGCTTTGCTGAAGGAGGCAGCGAAAATGGCGTTCGAGTCGAATAACCCTGGAGATCATCCAGATACACTGGAAGTCAAGTTGGATTCACTCCAACGCGCCGGCATTCTCCTTCTGGTCCTGGCGGTGATCTTTTCGGTTATTGGCTACTTTGTCTCTCCGCATGATGAAACTGGAAAGCCAATCTTACTGCTGCCGGAAGTCAAACAGATGGAAGCATACCGGCGATCCAGTTTCCAGTGGATTAAAGATTTCCGCACGCTGGACCGGCAGATTGTAACTATTACAGCTAACCAGCAGGGAGACTTGTTTTCTCAGTCTCGTGAGGCGCAAAGTGCTTTACAACTGGCTGTTCAACTGGCGCAAGATATCGACCGGGCAGCTTTTCCTCCTTCGGCAATCAGCCTGCACGAGGAACTCGTTTCCACATCACTTCAATATTTAGAAGCGGCCCGAAAAATGATGGTTTGGATTGGCGCGCCGGAAGAACCAAAGCGCGCCGAAATGGAAGAGAACCTGCATCAAGCCAGGCTTTCGTTGGAATCGTTAGAGGGAAGTAAATGGTTGGAGATCCGTTAGCAGCTCATCAAAGTGAACAGGCGAATCGAATATCGGATGAGGTGATCCGGCAAAGCGTCGAACACCAGCAGACTATTCAAGCCAATGCAGAACAGAGATGGAAAAAGGCACACGAAGCATTGGTCCAGGTCGTACGTCATCTTGATGCAGATTATTTTGACGCCTGCCAAAAATCCGGACACGCAATTGTGGATTTTGAAGATGAAGCCCTACACATGTGGATTGTGGCAAGGATAAAATCCTTACAGAACCGGCTCCTGCAGGCTACTCGCCCTGATAACACATTAGCGCTTCAAAACAACCTGACTGAAGCTTTAAGGAAGATCGAAGTATTACAGCAAGAGGAGAAAAACCTTCGGAGGATAAACCAGGAATTAAGGAGTGATAACCAACAGTTATCCATTCATCTAAATGCTATCCAGCAAGTGCAGCGCACGATCACTTCAACCCCAGAAACACAAGCGGACTCCATCCAAGATTCCAAACTGGAGGATGCGCCGAAGACAACAAGTGAACCGGATTGGATGCAGGATTGGCGATCAGGGCGAACGTTTAGTAAAGAATCCACGGCAATCATCCTGATGGGCGAGACTGGAAAATGTTTGCGCCCCAGCTTGATTGAGCTACTGGCTAAGAAGCTTAACCTGACGCTCCCTAACGGCAGCTTGCCAGAAACATTCAACCGGCTCATTAACTTTGACAGCAATGGGGGACTGGTAGAGGTTCTTGAAGTATTTCAGCAAACCGGGGCCAGCACCGGAGGCAATCATCCGGATCTTTTACGTTTAACAGAACGAGGGAGAGTGGCTTATCAGTATTTGGCCGGATACCAGGCTCTTGAGAACGAATATGACCGGTTGATTCGGAAGCACAAATCTCCGGAACATACTGTGCTCAATATTCAGGCTGCTGAAGCACTTATCGAATTCGGTGACTACGAAGTGATTGAACAGGCACCTGATATACAATTACCAGATGGCAGTGTCTTTATTCCCGATTTGGTAGCCCGTCATCGAAGGACAGGGGAAACGATATTTGTTGAAGTCGAGCGTGATACCGGAAAAAATCGTGGGACTCGGGTTGTCAAATGGAAGAATGTTTTGAATGCAACCAATGGGAATATTTTCGTCATTTGTGACAACATCAGCTGCGAGAGGGCAATCCAGACAGAAATCAACCAGGCGTTAGAAGGAATTCGATTTAATTCACGTCTGACGAACATCAATTCATTGAGAAAAGGGAAACGAGCTCAAGATGGCAGAATTTGGTTGTCCGTCAAGAGAACCCAATAAACGTAACCTTCTAAGTCTCAACAACAACGCCAGAGCAAAATGCCGAGGAACAACCCGAATGTTCCCTCAGAACGTTCCCATAGAGTCTTAAGGGGGAACAAATGCAATCGGTATGTTCATTCATCTTGCAGAACAGCGTGGAGAATATCCACTACCTCATCAAAGGAGATTCCGCTCGCGAAATAATACTCCTTGCAATAACGATCCCATCGCGCCCTCATGGTCGAATCGGCCTGGATCGTGCGGACAATTGCGTTGTTGTTCTTTAACGCATCAAGGGACATTCTTTTCTGAGCCGTCGCATTCAATGCGGTTTTCAAGACATTTTGGTCGATTGACTGCCTGTAAGTTTTCGTCAGAATAAAGACATCATAGAAATCTCTCGGCCGAGTATTGAGTACGCTCCTGCGCAAAATGGTTTCAATCTTCTCCGCCAGGATGGTTTCAAGGTTGTAAGCCCAGACCTCAATCCGTTTGTCTTCAAATGCCGATGGAAAGGAATAACAAACCGCTTCAGGGGTGATGACATCCCCCGTAGTCACATCGATCTTCAGCGGTGTCTGGATGGTTTCAAACCTGGCCAACAGCGACACTCGAAAGCCGCCATATTCATCATCTTCACGGATCGGAGCAACATGATCCAGGGTAAAGAGAACTTCATCCGCCAGGGGAATAGCACAGATCTCCAGGAATGCCGCCAGGATCGTTTCTTCCGTCAAAGGAAAATTTCTCAGAGTTGCATCCATATCCATGGTGGTCCGGCTGCTGATCCCGACCATAGAAGCAATTAGCATGCCGCCTTTGAGAACAATCCGGTCCTGATATTTCGAAATCGAAATTCGTTCCAGCAATCGCTCCAGCAAGAAATTCTGCAAAACTGCTTGGGCAGGAATATGGTGTTTGATCGCCAGGTTCTTGATCCTGGCCTTGAACTGCATCACGTTACTCATAGAAGAACCTCGATGGTTGCCCTGACGATTTTCTGGATGCGGAATTGTTGAGCATAAGAATAGAGCAGATCTATGTTTCTTTCTTTTTTCCTCACATACCGCTTCAACGCTTCGTTTATGAACTGGATATCCATCTGGTTCCGGCTGCGCAGGATGTCACAGACGGTTCGTTCGAGATTGTAGGTTTTGATTTCGTTTCCGTTCGGCGTCTTTGCCATGCTTTCGCCTAATAAATGCAATTCACGTTTCACAAAATAGACTTTGGCCCCGCTTGCCTTTAAAGGGGTAGCGTTATATCCAGCTGGCACGGTAACCGAGTAAAACAAGGGTGTTCGATCGGATAATTCCAAAAAATAGAGAGCAGTTTCATGGGAGAAAATGGCACGTTTATATCTGACTTGAAGGCCGGCCATTTCATCGGCCATAGAATTGACAGCCGAATAAACCCCTCTGGAGACCTTCTGGATTTCACCTGTCGCTTCCAAAATGGAGAGGTAAGTTCGCGGAATGCCCAGTTTCGCCAGATCGGAGGTAAAAA
Organism: Bellilinea sp.; assembly: GCA_036822575.1. Taxonomy (GTDB): domain Bacteria; phylum Chloroflexota; class Anaerolineae; order Anaerolineales; family Anaerolineaceae; genus Bellilinea. Next base: position 243,348 of record DAISHK010000001.1, read on the forward strand.
GGATACCGTTCTGTTCTCGTAGGATCATGCGTAATCTTTCGATCGGTTTCTGTTTGGTTTTTACATTCATGCTTATATTATAAACAAAATAAGCATGAATGTAAATAATATCCCTATCTTGCTTTAGCAGCTGAACATACCTGTCAAGAGGATAATCCTGGGCGCGGCAACTGCTACAAGTGAACCAGTGCCTGGACACAGATAGGTTATTGTTGAGAGGCCACCGGCCGAAAATGGCAGCCAGCATTCGATTTTCCAAGCATCGTCCAGCTAAGGCGTTCTACCACGCCCCACCAGATACCAGGCACATCCAGCCACGAGGCGTTTTGCACCCCAACCGGGATATCGGGATCCGGTGCAGTTACCTTTGCCCAAAAACCATCCGGGTGCAAAGCTACCTCAGTATAAACTGCCGAATAAACAGGTCCCAGAGCAGCGAGGGAAAGAAACATTCCCCAACCACATCGAGCCGGCTGCACAACTTTGGCTGCCTCAACCCGATCCTGGATGAACTCAAAATAAGACATCCCCTTCGGAGCTTGAGGAATCGACATGGGCTGATTGCCCTTGTACCCAATATACAGGCAGGTAAGTACAATAGTCAAAATTACGACCAGTGAAATGGTCTTGGTAATCATTCCGAAAAGAAGTCCGATCAGTTTCATTTTTCATCCTTGTATTCTTCAATTGTGTAAGTACCTTCAGCCTCATGAACTGAGAGGCTGCCAAAACGGATCTCCTCACGGTACATCCGATCAATGGCGATTTCGACAACATTTGCCTCACTGCGTTGCGTTTGCAAGGAAAGGTCTCTAAGTTGTCGGAGGCCTTCAGCGCTCAGCCGTAGTGAGTGGACGGGTTTTGTTTTTCGCTGTTTGTTCATATGCATTTCTCAATTCGTACTACGATTGTAGGTCGCGAAATCAGGCTTTCCTAGCATGAGCAGGCATTCTCCGGCTGTTGCCTAATATTGCTGGAAGAGCTAATATCAAAATCAGACCAATGTCTATTTGGCAAGCATAAGTTTTTCTTCCAAGGCAGATATGGAAAACTCTCAAGTAAAAGAAAATAGAAGTTGGGGGGTCTCATTGCTGTCCAGTCCTTCCTTCTTTCCCAGAACCGACAAGGGCTCCACAGAGTTTCCAGAATGGGTCGAACGGCATATTAGAAGTTATGCCGGCCATTATGGGGTCGTTATTTGGGACAATAGAGCAGAAAAAGTGAGTGCATTTTCAGCTGGTGAATGTCTGGCACTGCTTGAGCGTTTAATCAACACGACGGACTGGAAAGAATCGGGCGTTTCCCTAACGAAACAGGTTCACCAGATTTCTCTGCCTACCGAACGTAAAACTAAAAGACGCGGAAAATCATCTGAAGTAATCCAGGCAGAGGAAAAAGAAGAGAAACCATCATCGGTGCTTGTTGATAAGGAGGTCCTGCGCTTACCGCCAGAAGCAGGAGAGAAATTAATTTCCCTGTTTGAAGAGAACAAAAAACTACTCATCCAGGATGCGAAAATGGAAGAAAAAATGCGCAGTGATGCTCTTCGCAGAGTATATGACCTCTTGTTTGACCTGGTCAGGAAAAATGAAGTACAGAAAGCAGATTTCCTCAACAGAAAATTCCCCTGGACAGAGGTTAATAACAAATCGCATAGATGGTTATGCCAACGCGAAAGAACTCGTGCTGTTGTGTATCTCAATCCGCCTCTCTACTGGTGTGCTTGTATAGAAAACCAGAAAAAAGATTGGAAATCCAGACACGACTTTAAGAACTTGGAAGAGGCCGTGGAATGGGTTGAAGCGGAATTAACAGTCCTGGACCAAATGCCTGTTGATGAAGAAAAGCCGGTAAATGAGGAGCCTCGTGAAGTAATCCAGCAACGCATCCGGGAGAAAATGGCTCGAAGTCCCTATATGATGATCAAGTCCGTTGATCTTGAGCCAGCGAGTAATACCTATAAAGTTGTTATTGATATCGAAACCAAGGCGATTGGCAGCCAGACCTGTGAAAACCCATTTGGGGAGATCGTCGAGTATGATAAAAAGTACACCACACCGGTGAAGCTGGCCAACCAACTTCAGCTAGATCCGGACCAGTATGAAATAACCTTTCCTTTTGGCGAAGATACTGCCTGGTGTCGGTTTTGCTCTCTAGTAACATTTTTCCAAAATACCCTGGCAATTTCGCAGGCACAAAGCCTGTGGTCCCAGAGTTTGATTGTCCAACAATTCAAAGCAAGGCATGTTGTTCGTGCCCGGTATGGGTATAAAGAGAATGAAACCGGATATACAGTCTATTTAGGCGGCTGTTTTAATCCAGAAAATCCTTGGGGTAAAAACGAAACTCGCCAGGAATATTTAGAAGAGCTTGCACTGCGTTTATCTATTTTTAATACCCTTGAGATTGGGCTGTTACGAGAATACCTGGGTCTGCAGGAGGATTCCATAAGTGATGAAAAGCTTTTAGTCATAATGCATGAGGCGCGAGCAGAATCACGATTCGTTTCGTCCGAAGAACGGAAAGCAAGCCAGATCTGGCTAATCGAGCAAAACAAAAAGTAGATCCAAAAGAATGCTAAATTCCTTAAGGCAATTGGGAAACGCATATATGGATGCCATGCTTCTATACCATATCGTGATGTCGGGATTCGCCGCGATTCTTTAGGATAATTCGGGAATCAAGTATCCGTTCAGATGGGTTCATAATCAACTAAACGGGTATGATTGTTAACTTCAGATTATTTGTAGAATTTTATGATTCACCGAAAATTCTTTCTAAAAACTGGCAAAGGTTGACACAATAGGTACAACTAATTATGAATGATACTGAACTCTATACCTACATTTTGGAATCTGATATTTTTAAAAAGTGGCATTGGTTTACTTACCATTTTTCACACAGGCTTCATGGCGCCAAACACCCATTAGTAGAGTCGTTTATTGAGTCATGCCTCTTATGTGACGAGAAAATTCATGGTTTTGCATATAAGATGGTGGATGATATTGCCGCTTTATCAGGAAATGAAAAATTTGAACCCCATTACGAGCAACTATTACAGAAGTTGGCTGAACTTCTTATAATTCGACAAGTTGTAACATTCGATTGGGGTACTGATTTTGCGATAGATTATGAACCAACCGCAGGTAGTAGCAAAAAAAATCCAGAAATTGTTGTTAAAACTAAAGACTTCAGTGTAGGCATTGAAGTGAAAGCACCATCTTTATTTAGTCATATAAGAGCTCGCAAATCCACAGATTTACAAATCGTTTCAAGAAGTCCTTATGCAAAGGCTTTTCAGGAAGGGAAAAGCGTAACCTTTCCACGAGATAATCCCATAAAAGATTTTCTGATTAGTGCAAATAACAAGTTTGAACAATTCAAGGTTGAGAATCCTGCCTTTTTAAGCTTACTTGTAATAGTGTGGGATGACCATATATATGAACCCATATCTTCGCTAATTCATCCCGTTGCTGGACTTTTTACCCCTAATTCGTTTGCAAAAGACTCAAATAACCAACCTATCGAATTCAAAAATTTGGATAGCGTGATAATTGTACGCCACCTACATCAACTCCTAAGTTCAACCAGAGACGAACCACTAATAGATGGACGCAGGAATCCCTTTGATTATGGAGTAGATGGACAATTTCCGCCTAAGGTTATTATCCCCGCCCCAAAGGGTCAGCCCATATCCTCTGTAATATTAGATTGTTTTCAAGCAAAACCTCTTGACCCAACAATGGGGGCTGAATATATTCCAACTGATTTCGTGCGGTGGCTTCTTATGTAAACGGCGCCTAACAAAGCATTCGCCTTCCTTTTACGAGATTTTACGACAAATTCGCAAGTAGATTCTTCCTTTTCTCTAGCGCACAGTTAATGGTTGAATTTTCTATAATCCTTCCTTTACCATATTATGGATACATTAATCTTGGTTATTTCAAATATTTCACACATCTAAACGCATACGGATTCAATCACTATTTTGTCGACCAGGTTCATCCGCTCCTTCGTAAAAGTGATGGATGATCCGGCTTTTGCTAGGAAGCCGCATTTCAGGATGCTACAATACCAGTGATGACGTCATAAGATTACCGGTCGCCTGAAGTACCCTGGGCCGCAACTCTTTCTACCGTTGGAGCGACCGCCCGCAAACTCTTCTTCAAAGATGTTTGCGGGTGGTCGCTCTTTTTTATCCCCTTGCAAGGAGCTTCTTTGAAAGAATTCACCTTTTCCAAACGCAATACTTTGCTTATCCTCCTGATCATCTTGCTGACAGGAGCCGGGATCCTTTTGATCCAGCAGTTCTCTCACCAACCTTCAGGGGAACCTGCCACTCCCTCACCAGAAGAAGGCGAGATAACCAACGCGGCAGTCGTTGGAACGCGTGCTTTCTTCCAAATTAGCGTGAACGAGGGAAAGGACGCCTGGTTGAACCGTTTCTGCGCCGCCAGCACGGAAAGCGGCTGCGCGCTCGTTCGCATGGGTGCAGATCGCCTGTGGCAGAAATATCAAGAAACGAACGCGGAGGTTCAGGCGGAAGTCGATGCGCTTGAGCGTGTTTCCTCGACAGCTAAAGAGCAAGTATGGCGCGTTGCGATCAAACTCTCCGAGCCACTGCCGGGCAGCAACAAGACAGAAGATGAGGCTTACGTTCTGGTTCTCAAAACGGAGGATGGGTGGAAGTTCGACCGCTTCCTGCTTGAACCGGAAGTGCAGGTGTTGAAAGAACGGGTAGGCAAGGAAGGTCAGCAATGAGAAATGTTCTCCGTATATGCCTCATCCTGGCAATCCTTTTGAGCGTAATTCCGCTCTCTCCGGTCTCCGCACAGGATCCAAGCCCATGGAGCGAAGTGTTCGATGAAAACGGCAACCTGCGCTCAGACGTAGTCGACCTCGGTGTTACTACCGAAACACCTTCCTGGATGAATGTGGATCTGCCTTTAGGGCAATCGCTTCAGCTGGACGCCAATTACCACCGTTTCCAAACGGCAGACGGGAACATGGTTGTCCTCCCATCGGCCTCGACCCTTTTCTTTATGGCGATGAACCCACAGGAAAGCGGTTTGGCCAATTCCGCCGGCATGATGAGCAACGGCTACGGCAGCATGATCACCTTTCTGGGATTGGTGGCCGGCGACAGCCTGGATTGGAACCGGCTCCAACAGGAGCGCCCACAGTACCAGGATCCCAGTCAGTTCTGGAACGCGGTGCTAAGCGGACAGGAAAGCGCCTGGACCTGGTTTTCTGGTTGGGGTTTCATTACCAACTTGCTTTCCATGTCATGGAATGATGCAGCTTTTCGGAGCGCTTACCTGATGTACCTTAACGGCGTGCAGAACTGCGCCTCGATTCCGGGTGGCTGTTCCGGGGTGATCCCAACCCAGCCACCACCACCTCCGGTTTGTCCTGGCCCAGAAGTGACCGTCCAACAACCGACGTTGACCATCCAAAAACTGGCGCCGGCCAATCCGCTGGTCGTCGGGCAAGATCCGGAAAAGCGAGGAGCGGATGTGCAGGCGATGGTGACCATCCCTCCGGTAATCTTTGTCTGGCATGAACCTATTTACGAGGAAGAGGATTTCTGCCGGGCTGCAAATGCCGGCGAGATATCCAACTGTAAGACCAGCGATGCCAGCGCCGTAAACGACGGAGTTGATGATACCCGGCAGGTCTTCAAAGAGTGCCTGCGCCACGTAGAGCTCTTACCCGATGCTGTGGCGACTCTGCAAGCCACCGCTACATTAGATGGAGCCAGCAAAGCCTGGATCACCAGCCACCTGGGTCAGACCCACTATGGCGCTTACATTCATAAAGAGAGTTTTGCACTTGTCCCAGGAATCACCAACTGGTCCGGTGGGTGCAGCGGCGGCACCTGCACGGCGACAGCTAACGCCCTAAAGGTACCTTTTGCCGATCCGGGAAAATTCAACCTCCGACTCCGCATTACCACCACAGGGACGCAATTCCGTGGGGTGACAATCACTCAGCCGCGCAACCTGAGCGCGGACGGCGAACTGCAGGTATACGTTACGCTGCCAACTCTGGTGCCTTAAGTTTTTTTACACGAGCCGGATTGAAATCCAGAACAATTTCCTTATGACCGACTACTTCGTCCTGTTTGCCCAATTCCTGGAAACGCTGCCAACCTATTTGCTCAATGGGTTACTGGCGACGCTCTATTGGTTGGCCGATTCCGGCGCTGCGCTAATCAGCCTTGCCTGCGCTGTTGGAATAGCAGTCTGGATCGACGCTCATATGCAAAGCAGGGCTGCTTTCCGGCCAACCAGAAACGGACGACAGGGACAGGGTATATCTGTTGAAACTCACACGGCTCAGATGATCACCGGTGTAGCCCTACTTTTCTGGATCGCCAGCCAGTGGGGGATGGGCGCACCGGTGCCATGGATAGGTGCGGCGATGTGGGTCACCGGACTCGGAGTGGCGCTTCTGGTTCGCCAGCAGGAAACAACCACTCTCTGGAATGTCAAATCTGGGATTTTTATTTATGCCCTGGCGGTACTGGGCAGCCGGCTGTACCTGGCTTCTACCGCTCAACTCTCCCCAGAACAATGGGCGGCGCTGATCGGCAGCACCGAAAGCGCTGCCCAGGTTATCGCAAATACACGCAGCAACGTGACAACGATCATCCTTTGGGCGCTGTGGCTGGTGATCCCGCTGGGTTATTTCGCTATGCTGCTCCAGCAAGCGCTACTCAATCCCTGGTCGCTGGTCAATCCCTTGGCCAATGCGACTGAATTAATACAACGCTACCGGATGAGGCGATGAGGAACGCAAATGGAACCCTTTCATATTTTGTGGTCGCGCTCCGTTTGCTTTTCTCACCCCCTGGATGAGAACTGTTTTTACACCTCGGGCGTTTTTGTCGTCAACCTCGGTCTCTATTCCAACCTCGGAGGAATGTATGAATTCGATCCTTGACATACTGCGTGGTCCGGCGCTGGGCGTGGTCGTTATGACCTTTGCTCTGGCCGGCGTCATCGTCATCACTGCTTTCGCGGCGCTGATCGCACAGGTCAGCCTGCTGCTGCGCCTGCGCCCCTGGCAGGCGCAACCGGCTGCAAAGCCGCAGACCGTCCCAGATTCACCCATTTCCTACTCGACCCCCCGTTCCCCGAAGCGTTCGGTTCGCGAACAGGAAGAGGAGGAGGTGATCGACGCGGAATGGTGGTACGAGACAGCGCAGTAAACCTGCAAGCGTGACATCTTCTGCGGAAAGCAGGAGGTGTCTCGTGAAAGGATCAGTAGAGCATTGATCCTTTCACGAGACATGCGGAGGAAATTTGGCAAAAATTATCGATCGACTGACTGAGAAAATTCCCTGGCTGCAAAAAGCGGCCGCCCTGCACGTCCCCGACGATTTGCGGGTGGGTGAGATTGATCTGTCCTTTACCCCAAATCGCGAGCAGATGGAGTACCTGTGTTTCCACGTCCAGGAACGGGAGGGCGGACAAGTCTATGAGGGCTACCGGGTCGTGCGTTTGCTTCAGTTGAAATACATCTCGCTCGAAGCACGCCGGGATGCGGGATTGCTGCAAAAGATGCGCACGATTCTGCGCGGTCTGTATGGATCCAATGTCGACCTGGTTTATCTGGCTGCCGGCATTTTCGAGCAGCCACGCATTGGCATCGTACAGTGTTATGGCATATCGGCATTTTGCCCCAACAAAGACGAAGCTATCCGCCGATCGGCCCAAATGCTGATGGCGCTCAAGGCCGCGATGGTCGGCGCTTACCGCCAGATCCGCCTGGAACCACTCACCCCCACAATTGCGCAGTGGGTCGCAAATGCCTTTACCCAGATGCGCTTCGCATTGGTGACTGTCGGTCATCCCGATCCGCGCGAGAACGCGCGCGGCGGGGATGCATCTCTGCGCGATCCACTGACATCCGGGCAGCCAGGCGCGCAGCAGTATTCCATGCAGCAAAACGAGCTGCTCTTCCGCGGCATGAGCGGTCTTGGTGAAGAATTTATGCTGCTGGTGATGGCCAGCCACGTTAACCTGGCCGACATTACCACCATGCTTTCGGGTTTGTTGGAGGATACCTCTGTTTACGCCTCGCGCCAAACCGGGGCACGCGCAGCATCCTTTGGCATCAGCCTGCCGGCCATCCTCACCGGTGGGCTGGCCGAAAATGCTTCGCATTCATACAACACCAACCAATCCACCGGCCTGACCGAAGGACAATCCGCCACGGACGGTGTTGCCAATGCCGAAGGTCAGGCGCATACAGTGGGTCACGCCAGCACACGCGGCTGGGCGCATACCGTTGGCGTATCGGAAACCGACACTACCGGGAACTCTGTTACCCAAGGCACGGCGGTCAGTCATGGTACCGCCCATACGGAAGGCACAGCGGTCACCGATGGCTCGTCGCACACAGAATCGTCTTCCACTGCGGTTTCCCACTCGGATAGTTCCGGTTATGGCGTAAACGGAGGGGTGGGCGGCAGCATCGCGCCGGCTGGAGTAGGCCTTTCGGCCAACGTAGGCGGTAACGCCAGCTGGGGATCCTCGGACGGTATAACCAATAGCAGCGGGTCGGCGGACAGCTCCATGCACTCGGTCACATCGAGCCAGGCGGATACAGTTTCAGATAGCACCACCCAAAGCCAGTCCAGCACCAACTCTCAGAGTCATTCAACGACCCAATCGGAGGCCTGGACCACCTCAGGATCAGAAACGGATTCAGTCGCTGATACGGCCAGCTCCTCAACCACCAAAAGTCATGCCGATTCGCACAGCACGGCCACGTCAGATACCAAAGGCTCCGGCATCGGACAGGCGATCGGTCGGGGGTTCAGCTCCGGGATGAGCGTTGGCGTCGCGCCATCTTTCTCGTTGTCCAACAGCTACCAATGGCAGGATGATCCCAATATCCTGCTCACCGAGATCATGCGCACCCAGCGCAAGCTGCTGGATATTGCCAGCCGCGAAGGAGCTTTTTATACCGATGTCTATGGTCTGGCGCGCAGCGAACAGGGCGCGCAGGCCCTGATGGGACTGATCCCAGAAGCCTTTCATGGCACGGAAGATGTGGTGGCCGGTGTCCAAACACGCAGCTTGAACGAGGAAGAGCAGGCTTATATCAGCCTGCATGCGCGCGCCTTTACCCCATCCACTCGAGTCGAAACAATCCCGGAAGCAATGAGTGGTTACGCCGATTCAACCCTGCTGACCATGCTGCAACTGGCAGCCTATACCGCCCCCGGTACATTTGAGCAAGGGTCCGCCCTGACCATCCAGGAGGAAACCCCCGCCTTTGCTTTTTATCCCGAGATGGCCGGCGACCTGACCCTGGGCCGCCAGTGGTCAACCGAAACCGGGCAGCTCACCGATGTGTTTTTACGCCTCGATCCGCAGCGGCACTTCCATACCGCTTTTGTTGGCGACACCGGATTTGGTAAATCCATCGCCGCCGAACGCCTGGCCTACGAGACAACGCGTTTTTGGCACTACCGCACAATCGTCCTGGACTTCGGGCAGGGCTGGCGCAAAGCACTGCGCTGGCCTGGCTTGATCTACCGCGAACCAGGTCGCAATGAAGAACACATCGATATCCGCCAGTTGTATCCCGCCTCGCCGCGCCCACTGCGCTGGAACATCCTGCAGGTGCCGCAGCGCATCGACCCGGCTCGCTACCGCAGCATGATCGCAGAATTATTTGCCAATGCCGGGCGGATGGGTCCGCGCCAACTGGGCTTTATGCGCCGCGCGCTGACCGAGATCTACACCCAGGCTGGGGTGTTGACCAGCGATCCCAAGGTGCAGCGCGGGGAGATGGGCAGCTTGCTGAACTTTGCTGAAGTCAACGTAGTCCGCCAGGTGCGCAGCGTTCGTTCCCTTCCAATGGATGATGTAGCGGTTGGAACCGCCCTGGAGCGGCTTGACCCGCAGGATTTACAGGCGCTGGCTGTTTATCGCAGCGCTACCCTCAGCGTGGTGAACTGGGTGGAACGGTTACGCTCTTATCAGAAAGAGTTCGAGCGCGACCAGGCCAGCCGGACCAGTCTGGAAGGGGTGCTACTTCGGCTGGAGCAGTTTGCCGAAGAAACCATGGCCAGGCAGTACGGGCCGGGTCGCAGTGCGGAGCCGGTGGAAGACCTGGGGCTGCTCGGAAATCCGGAGGATCGCTGGGGAATCACCGTGATCGAGGGCGGGGCAGAGATGGATGAGTATCCCAAGGCAGCCCTGCTCTCACTCTTATCCAGCATCCTCTATTTCGATGCCGTTGCCCGCCGGCGGGAAGCGCTGGATGGCTACCGCGCTTTTCCAAAAATGCAGATCTTCTTTGAAGAAGCCAACAAGGTTCTGACCGGTGTGTCGGGCGGTGCAGCATCCGATCAGAATGCTGGCGAGGGTGGAAACCCGGTCAGCCACATCTTCCAAACCATGTGGCGGGATGGGCGCAAGTACGGCGTGTACCTGCACCTGATGGCCCAGACCGTCAGCGAACTGCCGTCCGGGATTCTCTCCTCCTGCGCCAACCTGTTCGTCTTCCAGACCAAAGATGCCAAAGATCGCGACATGATCCTCCCCCATCTGGGCCGTTCCGAAAAAGGGTTGGTCAACACCGAGTACAAGCGCTACCTGGCGCGCATCCCGAGAACCTACGCGATTGCCAAGCTGGGTTACAGCGCGGATGTACATGAACTGGAACCGGTGTTGATTCGCCCGATGATGGTCGAATGCGATGAACCGTCCGAGCAAGAAATCATTCAAGAACTGGGGCGAGTATCCCTGCGCCCTACCGTCGAAGAAATCCTCCGTTCGTAGAAACCAAATTTCAGACAAGGAAAACATGCAAACCAAGAAACGTTCCCCCTTCACCGCCATTGTCCTGGCCGTCATCATCGGGCTGCTGGTTATCGCCCTGTTGAACGGCGTCGTGCGCCCGACCCAGGTAGTCGTCGCCCGTGTCCCAATCTCTCCAGGCACGCTACTTACCGCGGAGCTGGTCGAACTGCACACGATTCCGGCCGGGGCGAAACCGGCAGATGCATTGACCAAAGTTGAAGATGCAGCCGGGAAGATGGTCGCGGTTGGCCGCGCGCCAGGCGACATGATTGTGCAGTCCATACTGGGCGAGATCGCCGGCGCCGGTCTGCCGGCAGAACTTCCCGAAGGGCATATTGCCATGGCCATTCACGTGGATCTGGCCAGTGGCGTAGCGGGGCTCCTGCGCGCCGGGCAAACGGTAACCGTCATCGGGATGATCTCGCCCGACTTAATCAATGAAAATCCAACCACCGTGCTGCCGGCCGCGATTCCGGAATTTTCCTCCCCTTCCCTCACCCCCTCTGCGCCGCTCCTGGCCACCGCCACGCCTACCCCGACACCTACGCCTGCGCCGCCTTCCGCTCCGCTGGCGCGTCTGGCAATCACCGGTCTCAAGGTGCTTATGGTTCCTCAGCCCTTCCGCTATGAAGAGGTCCCGGCGGGTGCCAGCGAGGAGCAGTTATTTGCTTCCGCCCGCACGAGTGCGGCTTCGCAGGACGGCAGCGTGATCGTGGTGCAGGTGCCGACCACCGCCGTGGAGGTGACCCCGGGCTTCAAGGTGGATCCTCCGACCCTGCTGGCGGCGCTCGATCAGTACGGAATCATCCATCTGGCCCTCGAACCGGTCAGCGGAGTGAACCTGGACGTTTCGGACGTGGTCACCCTCAACCTGGGCGAGCTGTATGAGGAAATGAACGACCACCGCAAGAAGGATTAGGCGATGTCTGAAACCTCCTATCAGACCAACAAGGTTTCCGTCCTCCTGGCGGGAGCCGGCCATGAGCTGGTTTACTACCAGATGCAGCCGCCGCTGCTTTCGGACGCCCGCTTTATCGTCGCCGGGCATGCCACCCAGTGGCAGGTGCTGGAAAACAACGTCAACGACCTGCACCCGGAACTGCTGATTGTCCAGACCGACATTGCCCCGGATCCGGAGGCGATGAAGCGCCTCCTACAGCGCCTGTCCGCCTGGAACGGCGTGGCAGTCGTGGTGCTGCCCTTGGGGCAGAAGGATCTGCGCGGCGCGTACGAAGGCCTGAACATGGTGCGCGGGGTGTTTATCGCGCCGGTCAACTGGACCGAGATCGCACAGGCCGGGTATGGCGCAGCCATGACGGCGCGAGCGAATATGTCTCAAACAGCGCCCATGCAGCAAAGCGTCGCCGGTCCCGTCGTCGGTGGATCCGCTGCCTTCATCACCGGCACCAAACGTATCGCAGTCATATCTCATGCCGGCGGGACGGGCTGCTCGACCGTGGCGGAGAACCTGGCCTATGAGCTGGCGGCACGATTGAGCATCAAGACATTGCTGGTATCGATGGGGCTGCCGCCCAGCGCCCCGCCCCACCTGCGCTTGCGCTACCTGCCCAACCTGACCGAGTACTTCGACCGCCCCGGCAAGGCCTCCTTTCAGGCTGCACTGCAGCGCCGAGAAAACCTGGAGGTGCTGGTCGCGCCGGAAGCATCGGTCGAGTATATGAAAATCCTGGAAAGCTCCAACCGCGGAACGGGAGAAGGCAGCATCAACGGGATGCTGATTGATTCAGAAGATGGACGCTATGCGGCGATCGTGATGGACGTTCCCTCCAGTGAAGATTTGTGGATGGCGCACTCGATTATCTTTGCTAATTACGCCCTAATTGTGGCCCGGCCAACACTGGCCGACCTGGCCGCAACCCGCCACACGCTGAACCTGCTGCTCTCCGGGCTCAAGAGCGAAAAGCGCCTGGCGCGTGAGTCAATCTACCTGGTGCTCAACCAGTTCACCGACCGCAGCGGTTTCACTGCGCGCAGTTTTCAGGATGAGTTGGCCGGTACGGTTGGCTGGGCTCCGCCGATCGCGGCCGTCATTCCCTACGACCTGGCTATTACACAGGCGCAGGACCAGGGCATTCCGCCGGTGACGCGCGTGGATGGTTTTGCACGCGGGATCCGCTCGCTGATTGGCGTGCTTTTTCCCAACGTCGGCTCGTTGGAAAGTAACAACTCAGGCCAGCGTAGCGTTTTGCGCCTGCCAAAGATCCGCTTTACTTAAAAGGAAACATCCATGCCAGGCATCTTAGGTTTGTACGATACCCCTTCTGAAGCAGTGCAACTCAGCCCGGTCGAGCGCAACGCACTGGTCAATGAGGTGATTGACCAGATCAACCAGGAGTTTGCTCCTACGGTGCTGCAAAGCCCGGGCGAAACGGAGCGCAAACAGATTCGTGAGCGCGTGGAAGCGCTCGTGTCAGCCGCTTTCCGCAAGCGTAACCTGCGCCCCGGTTTGCAGGTTGAAGCACAGATTGCGGAGGACCTGACCCGGCGAATTGTGGGTCTGGGTTTCCTCGACCTGCTGCTGCCGCCGGCGCGGACGGATCTTTCCGAGATCGGCATCTATTCGTCCGGCCTGATCCAGGTGATGAAGAAAGGTTCGGTGCGCTGGGAAACGGTGGATCTGCAACCAGAAGCGGGAGAAATTTGGCGTGTCTTGGACCGCCTGCTAGGACCGCAGAATAAGACCCTCAACGAAACCAACCCTTCGATCAACGCCAAGCTGCCCGCCACTCCTCACAATCCGGGAGGTGGGCGCATCAAGGCCTTGCATCCGGTAGTGGTCCCACCCGGGCGGAATCCTTGCATCAACATCCGCCTGTACGAGCAAAAACCAGTCAGGCCGGAATGGCTGCTGGAGCGCGGGGTGATGAGCGCGGAAATGATGGATCTGCTGCGCCAGGCGATGGAAGACGGCCAGCGCATCCTGATTTCCGGGGGTACGCGCACCGGGAAGACCACCCTGCTTAGCGCGTTGTGCAACTTCCTGCCGGGCGGCTGGCGCATCGTCAAGATCGAAGATCCGGAGGAGATCTGGATCGACCGGCAAACCGTGCAAACGGTTGAGGCACGTCCACAGGCGGTCGGGACGGAGGTGCGGCCCTATAAGCTGGCCGATGGTGTGGACGACGCCATGCGTATGTCGCCGGATTACCTGATCATCGGCGAGGTGCGCGATGGGGCAGCGGCAATGAGCCTGTTTCGCGCGCTGATGACCGGCCACAGTGGAGCCTGTACCTTTCACGCCGACAGCCCGCGCGAAGCTGCCAGGCGTTTGGCTACCGTGATGGGGGCAGACGCCGGCGTGCGGGCACATGAAGCCAACCAGATGATCGCCGATGCGGTCGATCTATTGGTCCAGATTGGCATCCGCCACGAAATTCGCCGGGTAGTGCAAGTCGCCAACGTTTCCAAGGAACTCAAAAGCGGGGACGTATGGTTCGAGCCCATTTTTCGCTACAACGAGCAATCACCGGTAGGTAATCCGGCCTGGGAAAAGCTGGGGGAGCTGCACTCCCGCAACAGCCAGGATTGAGGAGACAAGCAGATGATATTCATAATTCCCGTGATCGGGCTGCTGTGCACTACATTGGTTCTGTTCTTTTTGTATCCCAACCAGGTCAAGACCGGAAAGTTATCCGATCTCTACTCCGCCGATTCGGTGCGCACGCTGGCCGGCCTGAATCCGAAATCCCTGGACTATAAGCTGCTGGCCGCCGGCCTGAAGCTGCGTCCAGTCACGTTCCGGTTGCTGTGCGGCGCTGCTGGTCTGGCCGGGTTAGCTGGCATGTGGGTGTTTTTGCCTGGGCTTCCGGCGTTGGTCGTCGGTGGGATTGCGTTCTACGTCCCGAATGCCTGGTTGGACGATAAAGTCAAAAGCCGCGGGCGAATGATTGATCAGCAGCTGCCGATTGCCATAGGGCGCATTTCGGCGGGGCTGTTGGCTGGCGGCTCGGTGCCGGATGTATTGCAGCAGGTGGGAGAGTCGCTGGCGCTGGAGAAGAACAATCCACTGACTCCCGAACTCATCCTGACCGCCACCGAGATGCGGGTGAAAGATCGGTTGGATGCTCTGCACAGCCTGGCTGCTAGGTCGCCTTCCGTTTCGCTGGCCAATCTCGCGCAGCTGCTGGAAGGATTTACGGAAGCCGGCGGGCGATCTTATACCCAGGTCTTGATGGATATCTCTACCCGCGTCCAGCAGATTCTGATGGCCCGCAACCGGGCACAGGCCAAGGCAGGGGATTCTCTGGTATCAGCCAAGGTTTTACCAGCGGTGCTGGGATTGATCCTGGCGTATCTCAGTTCTGACCCAATGGTACGCGAATCGCTCACCCAACTCCCGGTGCAGATCGTGATTGGCCTGGCCATGGGTGCTATGGTGGCCGGTTATCTAATCATTCGCTCGATGATCATGGAGGCTGTCTAAATGCAAGCCTTGATATTCCTCACCGGGATCGCCAGTTTTGCGTTGGTGATCTACCTGACCCTGGAATGGGCGCCAAGCATACCCACCGGCCGGCTGGCTGAAACGCTTTCACCCGACTATTCTGCTCCGCAATCTGGCTGGCGCAGATCTCTTTCCGTATTGGACAAACCGGTTTCGCGCTGGACTCCCGCGGGTTTTCTGCGTAAAACGCGGGCTGATCTCTATTGGGCGCAAGTGGGTGACCAATGGGGAGACTGGAACGAAATTCAATTCACTTCGCTGCGTTTTGCCCTGGCGGTAGCCGGCTTAGGTCTCGGTATGGTGGCGATCGGCGAGCCGGTATTTGCTCTGGTCGGGGCCGTTGTGGGATTTCAGTTTCCGGCGATGCGCATGGGGGGCGTGGCCCGGCGAACGCGCCGGCAGTTTATCGCCCAGCTGCCGGAATACGTGCAGCTCGTGTCAGCACAGATGTCGGCGAACGTTTCCATGGAAGAAGCACTCCGCCGAACTGCCCAGGCGCAAAGCATGGTTGGCAAGTGGATGCGGAAAGTACTGCAAATGGCGCAGGGAAGAAATTTGATCGAGCAGATGCAACGGGAGGCGCAGGAAACCCAACTCCCGGAGCTGATCGGTATGGCTGTACAGTTGGAGTTTATCCGGCGGGGAACCGCCCAGCAGGAATTGATGGGACAGCTGGCCACCAGCATCGCCGCGGATTACATCGGCGCAGCAGAACAGCGAGCCGAGAAAGTGGGATCGGAACTGGTGATCCCGATGGTGATCTTTTACTTCCTGCCATTCCTGGCGACCCTATTGGTGGTGATCGGGTGGCCGATCGTGTCCGGCCTGGGGAGCATGTGATGCTGAGAGATACTATTCGGGACCGGTTAGGATTTGCTTTCTTCGCCTTCGCCGCGATCATCGCCGGAGTTGCCGCCTGGCAGAACCCATCCATCCTGGCCTGGTTGTACGCGTTTCACAACCTGCTGCTGGCCTGGTTCTATGCCAGGCGCGAGCCGGCGAAGAAGTACGATCGGGTTGGGTTATGGCTGGGAATGATCGCGGCGCTGTTGCCGACCGCTGTCCACAGCGGTTCTTCGCCCTGGTATTTGCTCTTGCCGGGTCTGGCAGGCTATGGCCTGATTTTATGGTCCCTAACAACTCTAGGAAAGCGATTCGGGATCGCGCCGGCGGATCGGGGCCTGACCAGCCGGGGACCTTATCGGTTTATCAGGCACCCGATGTATCTGGGAGAACTCATTTTCCGGGGGGCTCTCTTGTTTAGTTCTACAAATCTGGTGGTAGATATCATCCTGCTTGTTGCACTGACAATAATCCAAAGTGTGCGGATTCTCCGTGAAGAGAGGTGGATTTCCGGTTATGCCTGTTATGCCAGGACTGTAGCCTGGCGACTTCTCCCAGGAATATGGTGACCACCACACCCACTTCTAAGTAATACCGTCCGAGTTCAAGATATAAAACATGACACCTCCCTAAATTAATCTTGGAAGGGAAGGTGGGCGAAAAGCGAGCCATAAGAGGCTCAAAGCGAGACGTAAACGGTAAAGCGGAGCTGCAGTAGAGCGGCTCCGCTTGCTGGTTCTATGACACCAATGATCGATAAGCCAGGAAGCCAAAGGACGTAACAGATCGCGCAAAAGCGAGAAAAGGAAAGCCTGGACGAGGGACGCAATGGCGAAGAGTTTAGCACGGCGTTCCCAGGAGAGGAGGCGAGGGCTCTCAAAAGCGAGTTCGGATTTACTGTAGCGGATAGAAACCTCGACCTGCCAACGGCGGTTGTAACCCAGGACGATGCGCCAAGCATCATCTGGGGAGTAAATGGGCTCATTGGTAATCAGATACCAGGGTTTGCGCCCTTTTCCCGGCCGAGAGACCACCAGGGTAAGAGGGAAGTTGGGATAATCTGGGGCGCGAACCGGCAGAAAAACGATGCCAGTCTTACGGTCACAGCGGCGACGGGCATCATAAATCATGCGGTGATCCAGAGAACGTTTCCCCCGCGAACACTCCCAAGCCTTGAGTATCCGACCATCCGGGACAATCAGTTTGAAGTTTTTCTGCCAGCGCACAATGAACCGAACTTTATAGAGAATGGCCAATCCGAGCCAAGGAGCCCCGGCAAAACCGCGGTCCCAAAGGTGGATCACCAGGTTGCCCCACCGTTTGGCCACATCTCGTAGCACCAGGTGTTCTTCTTCTCGTTTGGTCGTCTTGGCGTTGCCTCGGGTTGTCCAAAAGCGGATGTGGGCTAAGGCAGGTGCTCCTTTCAGCCCAGTTACCAGGATTTGTAACCAGTTCATTCCGGGTACAAAGACGGGGCGCCCCGTGGGTGGGTTGTAATAACCGGGCTTGATCCGGCTCAAGCGGCGTGCTTTACTCGATCTCACCGCACACAGCCGTTCTGCTTTCAGGCTTTCTGCCTTTTCAATCACGCTTTCATCCCAGATCACATAGACCTCATCCCGGGGGTTCAAGCGTTCGTTCACCCCTTCGTCCGCTTTTTCCCATAGGTATTTCTCTACGTCTTGCGCTTTCCAGCCCGGACTGGCGATCAGATTGTGGATCCGCTTCGTCCCTGCTGTCGCTCGCCCTCCCCCCATCAACTGCCCGCCTAACTCACTCAGTAGTAGCCCTTGATGCCGATTGCGCAAGATCACCATCACCAACATCAGGTCGATGAACGTCTTCACCAGCCGCCGGTCTAGCCCCTCGTTCATCTTTTTTAGCAATGGCTTCACATATTGATAACACAGGCCACTTAGCACTGTTGAATTCCGTTCAGATACTTGACCCTCTCTGCCTTTTATCGTATTGTCTTCCATAGAAGACCTCCTGCTTTTTTGTCTTGCTCTAGATCAAAAATACCAGAAGGTCTTCTCCTTTTCTATCCCTTAAATCACAACACCTCCCGAACATTAATTCCGGGAGGTGTCATGGATATTGTAAGGAGAAAAGGTCAATCTGCTTCCATAGCTTTATGAACATGCACCGTATAGGTAAAAATAAAAATTCTGGATTACCGACATTACCAATCATCTTCTTTTTCGCGAAAACCCAAATTCATTCATGCGCTCAATTCTCATCCTCAGCTAATAGCTCTTCTATCTTTTGTTCCAGTTCAGGGGTTTCGAGGGGGCCAATTTTGACGCCGCGCAACTCACCGTTTTTCGCGATATAAAAGGTCTCCGGCACTCCTTTGATCCCATAAGCTTGTGAGATACGGGTGCCAAGATCTGGCCCATTGAAATAGGTGATATCGAATTCTTTCAGATAAGCCAATGCATTCGGCTCTGTATCGACGTAATCCACGCCAATGAACACGACGCCCTGATCTTTGTACTTCCGCCAGGTTTGTTCGAGATAGGCCGCCTCCAATCGACACGGCTGACACCAGGAAGCCCAGAAATTGAGCACAATCACCTTGCCGCGCAGTTCTTTCAGAGATACCTGCTGGTTATCAAAAGTAGTCAGCGTGAAATCTGGTGCCATGCCATTCTGAACCTGGCCTCGTTGAGCTCTCACCAATCCCCATCCAACCAGGCCTAGCAATGCAGCTAGTAAGGCGAAGGCAATAAACGCTGTTATCCGGTAACGCCACTTTGTCTCAGGTTTTTCTTTACTTGGGGTATCAATAGGATTGTTCATTGGCTCCGGATTGGTATTCCTTTTCTTGATTAGCTTTCCACGACATCCACCAGAGTTCCCCCTGGCATACCAACCGTTAAATCACCCGGATCGTATGCGACTACCGGGTTTGTCCACCGGAAAATCCACTTGGCGTCTTCAGGAGCAGCATTCACACATCCATGCGACATTTCCTCCCCGAAGTTGTTATGCCAAAAAGTGGAATGGATCGCTACCCCGTTGCCCTCAAATAAACTCGTCCAACTCACCCCTGGGAGATCATACCCGCCACCAGTTGAACCCCCAGACATATGGACCGAAATCAATTTACGCCAGATGGGTCTCAGACCTAATGGCGTTTCCCAGTTCTCGGTCCGGTTCCCATACATATCGAACCGGATCCCAGTAGAGACCAGAGCGAAATGGACTTCCGCGTTTCCCTCAAAGCAAGAAATTGTCTGACGAGCAATGTTAACGACAATTCGTTTGTTTTCCACCTCTGGATGAATAGGCGCAACTTCTTCGTTGGTCATTGGGCGGAACGCCTCGGCCCTGGCCCAGAAAATATCTCCATAACCATAACGCTCGTTCACCCGATACCAGATCTGACCATCATCGGCTTTCCTGATCTGGTCGATCCAAAAGACCTGGGAGTAGAATAAACGAGGGGTTTGGTCTTCCTTCAACCAGGGCGAACGAGCTGGTGGGTTTGCCAGGGATAGATCGACATACGGTTGGGTTACCTCGGCCCACATTCCGAGCCCTAGACTGGTTTCGGGCAATTTGTTAATCGGTGTATTGGGTAGATTTCTTACTGGCTGGAGATAAGGTGTCCAGATATATCCCTGAGGAGTCTCTACCCAGCGCTGGTTCCTCCGATAGGGCCGGCGTCCCACCACTTCACGCAACCAGGGAACAACGGCATCCTCATAGACTTTTGCTATTGTAGGGCTGTCTGCATCAGGTTTGGCTTTGACTTCTGCCATTCCAACGGTTACCCTACCCAATCTTTCTTCGTGCGGAAATGAAATCTGGGAGAGCCACTTTTGGGAAGGGGTCATGGCCATTGCAGCCAATCCCCCTGCTGCTTTCTTCAGGAATTCACGGCGGGAAATCATGGGAGATGTTGTCACGACAATTTCCAATGGGGAAATCACAACCAATTCACCGAACGGATGCCTGAACCCAGATTTCCTGAATGGGATGATTAGGGTCGTTGGTCTCGATCAGCACGCCACGACGCACCGTCGTTCCGCGCATCTCATGAAAGCCTGGATCAAATTGCAGGGTCATCAACACAACTTTTCCAGGTGGAATTTCGGTTGCCGTGAAATCTGCCATAGTGCAGCCGCATGTTGTGTAAGCGCGCTCGATGATCAAAGCAGATTGACCGGTGTTAGCTATGACAAATGTGCGCCTCAAAACCATATGAGCATTGACTTCACCGAAATCAAAGAAGGACTCAGAGACGCGGATCACCGGTTCCTCACTCAGATTCGCAGGAATGGTTTCAAGAACCTGGGGGCTGCGATCGATGTCCATTCCGTGCACGGCGTGGATCTTTTTCCCATACACTACGTCTGCGGGAGTATATTGGAGCTTCTGACCGGCGCGGCTCAATCCAAGAATCCCGAAGTATATGAAAGCCAAGACAACGATTCCAGCCATCCCCAGGATCACATAATCCCATTTCTTGTTTCCCGATAGCCGCAGAAAGCCGAGGATGGGAAAGGTCCGTTTTTTCGAGGTAGTGGCGGATGACTTGCCGTTCATCTATTTGTAGATATTTTCCTGCTCTTTTGGCAGAGCCAAAACAGATTTATCAGGAGCCTGATGGTGTTCATGCTCACCATGTTTCATTGTGCCCATCATTAAAAGGTGGGACAGCGGGCAGAGCAAGACCATCAGGATGATAAAGACGTTGTTGAATGGAACCTTGAAAAGCAAAACCGCAGCAGCTGCGCCCAGGGCAATCAAGCAGCAGGCGACCATGATGAGTGCATGTTTTTTAGACATTCGTTCCTCCTTTTATCCTGTAACTGACCAGGTAAACTCACGCGACGGGGCGTCCAAATTGGTGATGGTGATTGTGACGCTCTTCGCGCCGTCTAGCAAAGCAGATCCATCTTTAGTAGAGGGGAATGAGAGCTTCCCTTCCACGTGGTGACCACCCCGCGGTGCATCCCATAAGGTTGCCTGAACGGTTTTTCCGGTATCTGTGGAAAGAACAGCGAGTTGAGCAAGGTCCATGCTGAGATCGACCGAATGGGTATCCATTAAGACCTCAAAGATCACAGCATCGCCGGGATTTCCTAAATTGATCGGTGTAATCTCCATTGTCACAGCGCCCTGAGCGTCTGATTTTGTCAGATTCGCGGAGATATCTACTTCCTGGGTTGCGACAATTTCTTGGGTTGGAACAATCGTGGGTTCTGACTGGGCTGACCCGGATTGAATGGATGGCTCAGCCGTTGGAGCCTGTAATGGGTTTTGTCCGGTACAAGCGGTGAGTATAGAAGCAGCGATCGTAGCGATAATGACAATTGACCGAAGTTTCATAATGGTTCCTTTATCTGGAGGGCATCGAACAGTAACGGCATTACTTTTCGCCTTTCGCGAAGGATAAGATGGACCATATAGCTGATGCCTAGAAGAGTTGTGCCCAGACCCACCCCCATAAAGAGCAGGCGGTATTTTGCCAGAAAAGTGGCTGCTGCGGTCAATCCCAGGATCGGCAGCACATCCGTAACATGGTGTGCGCAACATGCCACCATCGCCACAGTCGAGGTGGTTCCGCTGGCGCCCATGCTAGTTCCTGTGGCTGGAAAGCGCGACAATACAGCTGATCCTAGCTTTGTTACTGGCAAATACAGTCTTAATCTCAAAATGGTATATAAGGCAGCCTGCACCCCAAATCCGATGATGATGGGAAACACAATCCAACGATCCTGCCAGAAAAACTCAGCAGCGTGGGCCGGGCTCTCGGCCCAGGACACAATCCCAAAGTAGAGTGCTGTAAGCAGGACTGCGCCGATTAATCCAGCTCCTATGGGCAGAAGGATCTTTTTTTGTTTGAAGGTCAAGGTGTTTTCCATTTCATACTCGAATAACGATAGAAACAATTTCATAAAATGATACGAAGTCCAGATATGGTTGTCATGCGCCGAGTTGCCCGAATCTGGCTAAGCAATAAAGCCTATCTGTGGTTGGGCGAGATAGCGCTGTTGATCGTGTTTCCATCCCGGTATTATTTGTTTATTCTTCTCCTCCTCCTACGTGAAAAGAGCGCCATTTCATATTCGGGATATATGGATGGCGCTCTTGGATCGTTTATTATGAAAGGATATAAACAATGGAAGATCACTGCTAAGTTACGCCGAACCAAAAGATAAGCTCTGCTGAGGAAAACGCAAAAACTCTGCAAGCCTACCTGGCTATCTCTGGTTTAAACTGCCCAAATTGCGCTAATCGAGTAAGGAATGCGTTGATAAGCTCCTTGGGGGTGACCGACGCGTTGGTCGATCACATCGATGGACTGGCAGAGGTTTCATATAATCCTGATCTGATCCGCCCGACCAATTTCATGGAAATCGTCTCAAGAGCAGGTAGTGATGGCATTCACCGTTACTCCGCAGTAGTGATTGGATAACGGTATTCGGTGCCGCTCTTCCTTCGAGGCTCCTAAGAAAAGCAGGACGTGGTTCAATCATGTTGATAGACTTGTTGAACCACATTTTCATTTGAAACCGGCTAGATCTTTACAAAAGCTTTAGAAATGCTTCACGGTCACTTTACCCTCGACCTGTATACTGGGGATGTAAGTTAGAAACCAGCTTGATTAGGAGAAATTACTGATGAATAAATCGTTAGGTATCGCGTTAGTGGTAATTGCCGGAGTCATCCTTAGCGCTCTGATTTTTGGGGCAGGCTTGCTTGTTGGACGTTCGAATTATGGGTCGACCAATTTTGGCCCCTCCACCATGATGGGACGGAATTTCACCAACCAAGGTAATTCGATGATGGGAAATGGCCAGAACATGATGGGTAGCAATGGAATGATGGCCTATGGCTTCAATATGATGGGTGGTTATACCAACGGTAGTGCGGCCAACACGACACCGCTCACGATTGATCAGGCCAAACAGGCCGTGGAAAGTTATTTGAAAGGCCTGGACAATTCCGACCTTGAGATCAAAGAAATCATGATCTTCGATAACAACGCCTATGCTCGCATCACCGAAAAGAGCACCGGGATTGGCGCGATGGAATTACTGGTTGATCCCTCCAGCCTGTCCGTTTTCCCTGAATATGGCCCTAACATGATGTGGAATCTGAAATACGGTCAAATGAGTGGGAATGGGATGATGGGTGGTACTGGTGGAATGATGGGCGGCCGCGGCATGATGGGCGGTTATAACACCGCCCCCGGTGCTGTCTCGGCAACTATGACGGTAACCCCTGAAAAAGCGCTTCAGGCTGCACAGCAGTACCTGGATCAGCAGTACCCCGGCTATAAGCCTGCCGAAGATGCCGACCCGTTCTATGGCTACTACACTATCGATATCATAAAGGATGGTCAGCTGACCGGGATGCTCAGCGTAAACGGCTTCAGCGGGCAGGTTTTCCTCCACACCTGGCATGGAACTTTTATTGAAATGTTTGAGTAATCACATCTAGCTTGCCCAACTTCAGGGATCGGCCGTTCCGCCGGTCCCTGTTTGTATGTAAAATGGATAAGCAAACCTATTCGGAAGGAATCGAAAGTGCCGGCAGCAAAGATACTCCTGATTGACGATGAACCCTCGATCCACAATGTCGTAACTGCGTATTTAAAAGCAGAGGGCTATGAATACCAGTCGGCTATGGATGGACCATCCGGCCTCGCTTCCGCCCGTTCCTTCAAACCGGACGTGATCATCCTGGATGTGATGCTGCCCGGTATGGATGGGATCGAGATTCTGGCAAACCTGCGACGCGAGTCGAACGTCTATGTAATCATGCTCACAGCTCGTTCGGAGGAGACCGACAAAATTGTTGGCCTCTCTGTTGGCGCAGATGACTACCTGACCAAACCTTTCAGCCCGCGTGAGTTAATCGCCCGCATCAAGGCAGCCTTGCGTCGCATGCAAAGTCCCTCTGCCACAGTAAGCGAACCTGCCATACTCAATTTCGCCCACCTTCAAATTGACCTCTCTGCCCGACGAGTGTGGGTGGGGGAGCGTCTGATTGAACTGACAGCGGTAGAGTTTGATTTGTTGGTTGCGCTTGCAAAGCATCATAGCATGGTGCTGAGCCGGGAACAGTTGTTGGAAAAAGCCTGGGGATATGATTACTACGGGGACACCCGAGTAGTGGATGTCCACATCGGTCATATCCGCCAGAAATTGGGAGATGACCACTTTATCGAAACCATCCGTGGGGTTGGCTATCGCTTCGAAGACAAGTAGGTGAATTTATGATGAGACTTCTACGCACACATCTCGCCTGGAAAGTATTCTTTTCGTACGTGGTGGTCGTTCTGGTCGGCGTCGTTGTTCTCGCCACTGCCACCAGTTTATCCGTTCCAGCCGCTTTCGATCGACATATGGCAGGGATGAGCGCAATGATGTCCGGTGGGGATATGATGGGAAATGCTCAACCGATGGAGGTTGAATTATTTACTAACTATACGGCATCGGTCACTGAGGCACTTTCTATGGCTGCGATCGCAGCGCTGATTGCGGCGGTGGTTGCCAGTTTCCTCGTCAGCCGCCAGGTCGTCACCCCGGTACAACGGATGATGAAGCTTAGCCACCGCATCGCGGAAGGGGAATACGAAGAAAGGCTCACAGTCTCGAGAGGCGTGCGGTCCAATCAGTTGGATGAACTGGACCAATTGGCATTGAGTTTCAATCAGATGGCGGACAAGCTCGAAAAGACAGAAACCATGCGCCGGCAGTTGATTGGCGATGTGACCCACGAACTGCGCACTCCCCTTGCGGCAATCAAAGGCTATATGGAAGGATTGATGGACGGAGTTCTGCCGGCAGAACCGGAAACCTACCAGCAAGTCCACACAGAAATCGATCGCCTGCAGCGTCTGGTGAACGATTTGCAGGAGCTCAGCCGGGTGGAAGCTGGGGCATTCCAACTAATGCCCGTATCAATCTCACTTCCTGGCCTCATCGAAACCATCAAGGGAAATCTTGGGCATCAGTTTGAGGACAAAGGTATCCAGCTTGAAACGCAAGTGGAACCATATCTCCCGAATATCATGGTTGACAAAGATCGGATTCTTCAAGTGCTGACGAATTTGGTCGGAAACGCACTGCAATATACGCCGAGTGGTGGAAAGGTATCAATCCGAGCTGCCAGGGACAAATCCGAAATTCTCATCTCCGTTTCGGATACCGGCATCGGCATCGCTCCGGATCATCTGCCCTTCATTTTCAATCGCTTTTACCGCACTGATAAATCCAGAACGCGCGCCAGCGGGGGAAGCGGGATTGGATTGACCATTGCGCAAGCGCTAGTCAAAGCGCACCATGGTCGCATCTGGGCAGAAAGCGCAGGCGAAGGAAAAGGCAGCTCATTTCATTTTACGCTCCCGGCGGTTGGATAATCCATTTTTGCTTTTACGAACATCTTCATCAAAGCTTTACATTTGCTTCAAAGAAACTTTACCCCGCTAAGTTATCATTTAAAAGTAAGAACAAGAAAATACAATTTGAACAACGGAGTAGATCCGAAAAAAGGATGGAACACTATGATGGGTAATTTTGGATACGGTGGTATGGGTTGGATCGGAATGATCCTGGGTCTGGTGATTACTATTGCTGTAATCATTGGCCTGGTATTACTGGTTGTGTGGGCGGTTCGCCGGATGAGCGGGAATAATGCTCAGCCTGGTTCCCAAAATTTGACCGGGCAGTCGGCCCGCGATATTGCCCAGGCTCGCTACGCTAAGGGCGAAATTACCCGGGAAGAATACCAGCAGATTTTATCGGATCTGGGCCGCTAAGGTAGGTGTGTGATGATGGGATTTGGAATGCTGGGTGGCATGTTCTTATTCTGGGTCGTACTGATCGTTCTGGCCGTGTTAGTGGTACGAGGCCTGTTCCAATCGAAGCAATCAGTCGGCAACAACCATGCGAATGCTCCTCTTTCAGCCTTAGAAATTATTGAACAGCGATACGCCAGAGGTGAGATCACACAGGAACAATTCCTACAAATGCAGAAAGACATTCAATAGAACGGTGCCGCAAACAAATCATCGCAGCCTCTCGATTACAACTGAGGCTGCGATTTTTTGACTCTGCTTATGGTTCACTCGATTCGACAGCCTCAATCCTCTTCGGTTGGGTGCTCTACTTCCCCTCGCATGAAAGCATCCGGCGCTTGCTCGTAAACTCTCAGGCATGCCATGTTGCAAAAATACACCCGGACACCCTGATAAATCGCCGAAGGGAAACGCTCCGGATTACGGATGACACCGCCACACGCAGTTTTCATTCCTTCTAGTTGATTACCTTGGTCTTCCACCTATCCTCCTACACTAACGATAACTATGGTAAAAAATCCGCGGGATTTAGGAATCCGCCGGCATCTAAGCGTATGCGGAAATCAATATGATTCCCAGAGGAATTACCAGTGCTACCCGATTCTGCAATTTGCTGGCCCTTTACTACGCCTTGACCTTCGCGAACAAGATTGGCGTAATTATGCCCATAATAGCTCCAGTATCCATTTCCATGGTCGATGATTACCAGGTTCCCAAAACCAGTTGTATCCCAGCCAGAGAAAATCACGGTTCCACTATCGGACGCAAAAATGGGCTGGCGCTCATAAGTGCCTACATCAATCCCAAGATGGCCGCTCCAATAAGGTTGGGTAATTACGATTGGAGAGATCGGCCATGAAAAATAGCCACTACCAATATAAGCCAGAGGCCCCGAATAATAACCCGGAGATTTTCTCCCTTTACCTGGGAGTACCCTGGGGCCTGGCTCCTGCCACACGATTTGTTTTTTTCCTCCAGGAACAATGATCTGACTCTCTGCAAGCAATTTATCAGGCATCGCTCCTCGAAAATTGTTCCCAATAAAATTGACAATCTCATCGATCGAAACACCATACAACGCCTGAATTCGTTCCAAGGTGTCTCCTTCGCGAACAGTATGCAAGACTCCATCGACCGGCAGAATATTTAGCATCACCCCAACACGCAACGAACCAGCATTGGTACTTAATCCTTCATTGCTCCATAAAATCGTTTCAGGCTGGATATTATGTTTCTTGGCAATCGTCCAGGCTGTATCTCCTTTTTCCACAGTATGTTGAGTTACAGCAAATCTTGGCTGGGTTGGCCGGTAAGTATGTAGGTCCGCCAAACGGCCTATTGAGCTCAATTTTGTAGATGGAGAAAACGTGGGTATATCAATACGCCTGCCATACACATTGGTATTCGGTGTAGGTGGGATACTCTTCTCCAGATCAGCTTTCGCCTGAACAGGTGCTGCGAACCTGTAAACAACCCAAGCGCCAATCATCAAAACGAAAGAAACAACCACCCAGGAGAGGAAATTGACAAGCCTACTCGATGTCATAGGCCTAAGGCTGGATCGGCGGGTATTTTACGACCCGGTTATTGCCGGCGTCGACAATCCACAAACTGCCATCTGGACCTAAAGCCAATCCATTCGGTAAACCAAAGGATCCATCTTCGGGTCCGTACTGGCCAAACGCAGCCAAAGGTTCGCCCGTAGCTGAGAACACGATCACCCGGTATCCTTCCGGATCGGTCAGATAGATACGATTATCGGGTCCAACCGACAGGTAAGGTTTGTTGTCTACCGAGCTACTCCCCCAGCCCTGAACGTTAAAGCTGGAAACATATTCACCCTCCGGAGAAAATACTACCACGCGCAGGTTCCAGGTGTCGGCTACGTAGATATTCCCTTCCGGGCCGAGCGCGATGCCCACGGGTTCATCTAACTGACCATCGCCCCCAGTGGTGAACTCGAACAAGGCTGTGCCTTCTGAGGAAAAAACCACCACACGCTTATTGCCGGCGTCTGTGACATAGATGCGGCCATCCCTGGCAACCGCGATACCACGTGGTCCCCACAGTCGATCCAACCCATCGCTTGCAAGACCAGAGGATCCCCACTCAAGTAAGAACTTTCCCTGTGGGTCAAATTTCTGGATGCGATGATTCCAGGTATCTGCAACCAATACATTGCCAGCGCCGTCCATGGCAATTCCCCAGGGTTCGTTAAGCGTTCCCGCCGCGGGCGGTGATTGTCCATCAGGAGTCCGGCTGCCCCAGGATAACAGCAGCTCCCCCTGGGAGTTATATTTCGCGATCCTTGAATTACCGCTATCTACGACATAAATGCTGCCGTCCGTTCCGATCGCAAGATTGCGGGGTGCATTCAATTCGCCGGTGGTGATAACAAATTCCGGTTTTATCGTTTTTTGGATGTTTGCATAGGCATCCGCTTGCTGAGGAATATCTGCCAGGATACTTGGCCCCAGGCTGAGAGAAAGCATTTGTAAAGCAATATCCTTGCGAACATAGACCCGCATTTTCTCTGCCAATGGCCAGTCGGTGGGTGGCTTGAGCGAAGTTCCAGTCAGTGAGCTATAACGGGTGTAATCCCGTTTCCACAGGATATCCCAAAGGGCAGCGCGTAGATCGGGATTCGCCAACGCCTTGCGGATTCGGCCCCAGGTCAGGTTTTTATAATCCTCAATAGGCCACCACATGCGAATTACTTCAAAACGATGATATCTGGAACCAAGCATCAGTTCGACCTTGTTCCAGTTGGACGGACCTGCCAATACCACCGGCGCATCCAGGGCCTCCCGGTTTGGTTGCGAGCCATAAAACGAGCTGTTGGGGTAATCTTTGAGGTACCAGCTCATCGGCCACGACACGTCTGAATCGTAGGCAATTTTCAAATCCTCACCGGTACCCGTATGGGTGGCAATGGATTGGATATCATCCAGTACCCATTTAACTCCCGGCGCGCCGTGAGCGTAATCGATGTACTCGGTGGAATCGTCATAGTTGATGTAATTCACAAAAAAGGAAGTCCGCATGGTCAGTAGAGTAACTATCCCGATGGCAACTAACCCCATCCGTTTGAAAAAGCCTTTCGGTTTCGAATGGATGACGTCATCTACCCATATCCCTTCCACCATCTGACCAATCCACCACGCTGCCAACAATAGGAAAGGCACGGTAATATGCGTGGAAAGCCAGGGCATTTTCTCTCCAGCCAGGGAGAGGGCGAGGAAAATTCCCGCGGCCCACCATAAAGCGAAGGGGATGAAGTTGCGTGCCAATTCCGGCAATTGTTTCCGGCGGATAAAAAATAAGATAGCCGCACCAATCCCACCGATCAAAGGAAGATATTCGTAAATCGGAAAGACGATCAGGAAGTAGTACCAGGGTTGTCCACCTCGCGCCACTCCTTGCTGAGACAACCAGTACCCCAAAGAACCGATAAACCCACTGGCAATTCCAGTCGGGTTGGTAAAAAAGGTGGTAAACAAAAGCAGGTCGATCCCCAGGAATAGGCATGCCAGTTTTAACCAACGTTGGCTTCCCCAGACTATGCCCAATCCGGTAGAGACTACAGAGAAAACACCGAACAGCGCCCACAGTCGGACACCAGATGGATTGGACATCCATTCGGTGCCTTGACTCCCCAGGACAGATAGATCTACAAATGCAGCGCCAGTCAATCGGGAGAAAAACAGGTTGATGATTGGCAGCGCGATTGTGGACGAAAAGAAGGCTCCTAAAGTGACCATCAGTACGAGTAGATCAAATTCCGGCGATGTTGTTATCACTTTCCACCGTACACCATATTTCCACCCAATGCGGACAAGAAGATAACTGGCAAAGATCGCAAGGTAAATGAAGGTAATCTCCATTGTGGAGAACATCAGCGCCAATGCTGCCACAAATATGACCAGGTATCGTTCTTTCCGCTGGAAGAGATATCCAAAAATTGAGTACACCGCCAGCAGCATCCAAGCAATCACCAGAATATCGTGCCGGATATAACGCGAGTAGTACAACACGTAAGGAGAGATCAAAAATAGCAAGGAGGCGATCAGCGTTCCTGATCTTCCAAGCCAGGGTTTGAGCAGTTGAGGAATAACAATCGCGATGAATGAACCAAGAATCAACGGGATCAACCGCGAAGTGAAATCGTTCGCCCCCAAAAGAATGTTGATCAACGCAGTCGACTCAAACAAGAAGGGCCCATGCATCATGGGGGTATGGATAAACCCTTTGCCAGTTGCCAATAGCCACGAATAATAGACGTGCAAACTTTCATCGTGGCTCATGACGCGCTCCCCCAGGCCAATCAAACGGGTAAGGATCACGGCGCATGCGAGCGTGAGTGCTATTCCTTGTTCCAGCGTTATGGTCAAAGGTCGATTAAGTTGGGAAAGGAAAATAAGTATTCTGGACCCGGATCGGGCCGGATTTGCGAATTGGGGTTCAGTATCGCTAGCTCTCTCCACGAGGCTGGTTTCTCCTAGACACTCATAAATATGGGTGAATTTCCTTCTAACCAGTCTATCGTTAAGGATCATTTTTATGAATAGGTTCTATTGCCCCTCAGGGGTAGGGCAATATTGCTTATGTCGCACCGTTGATTCTTGGATTATTCAGGAGGTATATTAAAGCCGGATTGACCATGGTGGCTTATGCCCGAATACTCTCTCAAAAGAAGACAACCTTTTAACCCGCTACCGTATATTGTGCTGGCAGGGATCATCCTGGGAATTGCTTTGGCCAGCAATTTAGCTCTTGCACCCGTCCCTACCGCAACTCTCCCATCTCCTACTCCCACAGAAAGTTACCCGGCAGCGATCGTACCTTCAACGACAGACACTCCCAGGGTTATCAACATTACTCCTGCAATCACAACTTCTGCCGTCGCCCAAACGGGAAAACCCGCGCCGGATTTTCGATTGAAAACATTGGATGGTAACGAAATAAAACTGTCGGATCTCCGGGGAAAGACTGTGTTGATCAATCTGTGGGCCAGTTGGTGCCCACCTTGCCGTTATGAAATGCCAGGAATTCAGGCGGCTTATGAGAAATTCAAGAGCAAAGGATTGGTTGTATTAGGAATAAATTTCACGGCACAGGATAATTTGCAGGATGTTCGAGATTTCGTGACAGAACTAAAACTTACTTTTCCCATTCTGCTGGATGAGAGCGGTGATGTCAGTGCTGGGTTATACGGTATGCGCGGACTGCCGACCAGCTATTTTATTGATACACAAGGCATACTCCGGCGAATTCAAGTCGGGGCTATGCTGCCCGAAAAAATTGAAGGATTCCTCCTGGAAATCCTCCCTAAATCATAGATTCTTTCACCGGCGAAGGCAGGTCTTTGACTGCCCGTCCGCTCAAATATCCCACGTAGGCTGGCACCAATGGTAAAACGCAGGGGGAAAGAAACGACAGAAGACCTGCAAAAACAGCAATGATGTAAGTCGGCGTAACCGCGCCTCCCAGGGGCAAGTCGATAAAATAACCCCGCTGCAGCGCCCAAATGGCGATGAGAGTCATCCGGTCGAACACCATCAGCAGTCCGACGATGATCAATAGCGAACCGCTGACGATCTCGATCCACCGCACGTACCTTCTAAAACGGGCCATGAACCGGATGGCTTTTTCCATCCCAAATCCAATCGCCAGGAAGGGAAGTCCCAGGCCGATGGCATAACCGCTGGACAGCACCATGGCCTGGGTCGCGGATTGCTGGCTCATTCCAAGGGTGAGTATGGCTCCAAGCGTTGTCCCGATGCAAGGCGTCCAACCAGCGGCGAAGAAAACACCCATCATCACTGAAGATAGGATTGGACCGCCCTTGCCAGGGGTCCAGTAAGAACGCGTTTCATAGTTTAACCAGGGAAGGTTGATGAGTTTGAGCGTGAATAGGCCTAACAAGATCACGATCGCCCCGCCGATTCGCCCCAAAATGGACTTATAGATACCAAACACCTGGCCGAGAGCGGTGGCCGCGCCGCCCCAACCAATAATAAATATCACTGAAAAACCGAGCACAAACAGCACTGCGTGGAAGAAAGTATTCAAGCGAAGACGCATGCCATTAGCTTTTTGACTATGGGTTGTCTGGGTCGTTTCCAAATTGAATCCTAGGGGTGATGCAAAATTTGGATCAAAAGACTGTATACGATCGCAGACGCCAGACCTAAAATCACCAGGATGGTCCAGATCTTATCGAAAACTTCATGTCGAGTTAGGTGTTGCTTTGTATTTTTTAGAAAAATGGGAGTTGGCATAAACTGGCCCTTTCAATAATATTCTTATCATACGCAATCCAAATCTATCGAACATGCGTCAAAATGCTGTTACTTGAACAGGCAGAATGGCCTATTGTGATTTGTCTCCCCCACTTTTACAATTTCATCAGAGTTATCTCAACTTCAAAGGAACGAAATTTGAATGTCTAAAGTAAATAGAGGTATTTCGAAAAGTCGCCAGGTTCAGCGCAAACATAATAAGTTGCCGCTGATTATGGCGCTGGCCGGAGCGGCGATCCTGCTCATTGCTGCCTTTTTTGCGTTCCAAAAGAAACCGACATCTTTTACCCCCGAGGTTACAGGCAGCCCCAGTCTGAAGGCGGACAAAGAGAAGGTGGATTTAGGGGACGTCAAATTAGGGCAAACGGTTGAGGTTTCCTTTGAAATCAGGAATGTGGGTGACCAGCCTCTCAAATTTTCCAAGGCCCCCTTTATCGAAGTCAAGGAGGGGTGTTGACCTCCCACTCCTGTCATCGGTTCGATGACCCTCAAGCCTGGTGAAACGACAACCTTATCAATGCAGTTCATGATGCACGGCGATATGGGCGGAAAACACGACTTTCGAGTTCACCTTCCTTCAAATGATCCTATTCAAAAGGACATGACCCTTACTGTACTTTCCAATTGGATCCCCTAACTGTTCCGGATTGTTTTGGACTGATGTGGATCTTCTACCTTTACTCTCAATTTTCAGGAGTCTTATATGTCAAATAAAGTTCCAAGTACAACAGAGGTTTTCGCTGATCCTCCATTTGCGCAAAGCCTGTTCAACAGCCCAAAATGGGCCTGGTTATGGGTAATAGCGCGCATTTATGTGGGTTATGCCTGGTTGACCTCGGGAATTGGCAAGCTCTCGAATCCCGCCTGGACCCAAACGGGCGAAGCATTGAAAGGTTTCTGGGAGAGAGCAGTGGCCATCCCTGATGCGCCAGCCCGTCCATTAATTGCCTTTGACTGGTATCGCGGATTCTTGCAGTCCATGATTGATGCCGGGGCTTACACATGGTTCTCAAAGATAATTTATATTGGGGAAATCCTGATCGGGGTGGCGCTGATCCTGGGCTTGTTTACTGGTATCGCGGCTTTCTTCGGCGGTTTCATGAATTGGAATTTCATGATGGCCGGATCAGCCAGTACCAATCCGGTTTTGTTCACTCTGTCCATCCTGCTTGTGCTCGCGTGGAAAACAGCGGGGTGGTGGGGATTAGACCGCTTCTTATTGCCGGCTTTAGGGACGCCCTGGCAGCCAGGAAAGGCATTTGGACAGAAGCCTCCCGAAAAAAGTTAAGCGGCGTTACAGAACAGCTTTAGGAAAACCAATCGCTTTATTCCGAGATGGTCACAGGGTTCCGCGAAAAATTTTCTTGAGAACCTTGTGACCATTTTTTATTTCATAACACCAGCCTAAAAAACTCATCAATAGGCAATATTACCTATTCTATTCCAAGCGAAATCGCCCTCTGCGCTTTCGAATTACATCTTTATACTAGGCATAGATCCTTACCCATATCATGCAATAAGGTGCTTAATGATGAGTAATCCGCTTTCTACAAACGTTCGTAATTTTCGCTGGTTCATTTTCCTGGTGGCCTTGCTCCCGATCGTTTCTCTTCTGTCTGGTTGCAGCGCCAGCAGTTCAACCGCAGGTCAAGATTTGAATATGGCCCCCATGTCAGATATGCCGGTTGATGTCCAAAAGGCAGCAGTGTCTGTGCAAGAGGCCTATCAATTCGCGGTTGCGAATCCAGATGCATTAAAGAATGTTCCGTGCTACTGCGGCTGTGGCGCGGCTGGGCATACTTCGAATTATTCCTGTTATGTCAAGGAAGTGAAATCTTCGGGCGAAGTTGTTTTTGATCAGCACGCGCTGGGTTGTTCAATCTGTGTGGATATCGCTCAAGACGTGATGAAAATGACCCGAGACGGAAAAACGCCCAAAGAAATACGAGCGGCAATCGATCAGACCTATTCACAATACGGCCCATCCAATATGCCGCCAGCCCAATAATGCCGATGGAATCGCTGCCATACAAGACTACTCTCATAAACTGGAAGAGATGGGCCAGGGTATTCCCTTTCGCCGGTCTGGCCTTGCTGATCCTCTTTGTTCCGCTGCCATTGCCGTTTCATGCACCGCAGGATAGGTTGCTTCGCATCGAGGCCAGCAGTTTTCAGTTCACGCCAGGCGAAATCCAGATCAATCCCGGAGACCGGGTGACCGTTGAGTTGGTATCGACCGACGTGGTACACGGGTTTTCGCTGGACGGTTATGGTTTTGAATTAAAGGCAGACCCCGGGCAAACCGCGACAGGGACCTTCATTGCGGATCAGGCCGGGGTCTTCCGTTTTCGTTGTTCGGTAGCATGCGGCAACCTGCATCCCTTTATGATCGGTAAACTGCAAGTAGGCCCCAACCTCCTTTTCGTTCGAGGGATCGTTTTAGGGCTGCTGGCCATTTCGGCAGCCCTCATTTCCCTCAAGAATGTCTCCAGGGGGTCGGCATGACCCGTCTGGATCTGACCCGTTCCCCCCATGCGCTGGCGCTGCTGCGCAGCCGTTGGCCGCAGTTCTTGCTGCGCGCCATCACCCTGGCAGGTTTCATCTTTACGATTCTTGCCGGTCTGATGGGCTCGGTGGTAGGCAGCCATAATTTCGCCATCATCTTTGTCTGGATTGCCTGGTGGACAGCCCTGAAACTCGTCTTCATCCCATTTGGCGGTCGTTCCTGGTGCAGCATCTGTCCCATTCCCATGCCCGGCGAATGGCTGCAAAACGGCGGCATCTTGCAGCAGCGCGGCGGCGCTGGCATCGGCCTCGGGAAACGCTGGCCAAAGTTCCTCAGGGGAACCTGGATGCAGGCCGGCGGTTTCTTGCTGATCGGATTGTTCGGCGCATTGACGCTGACCTCGGCAAAAATCACAGCGATTGTTTTACTATTCATTTTGGTGTTGGCGCTGATCCTTAGCCTGGTTTTTGAGCGCCGTTCCTTCTGCAATTACCTATGCCCGATCGGTGGGTTTACCGGACTGTATGCGCAGGCCGGGCCGGTAGAGCTGCGTGTAAAAGACGCGGATATCTGCGCTGCTCACAGCGAAAAGACCTGTTACACCGCCTGCCCGTGGGGGCAGTACCCGCTGGCTTTAAAATCCAGCGCCAACTGCGGTCTGTGCATGGAATGCCTGCGCGTTTGCCCGTCAGATAATATCGCGGTCAACCTGCGCCCGTGGGGCAGCGATCTGGGCCCAAAGACCAAACATCGCCTGGATGAAGCCTTTCTCGGACTGGTCATGTTGGCCTCCGCGCTGGTCGACTCTGCGATTTTCTTGGGGCCCTGGGGGCAGTTGAAATCGGCTGCTTACAGCATCGGCAGCCCGGACTGGTTCCTGTTTGCAGGAGTTTTCCTCGTGACAGCGCTTGGGGTTTTGCCCGGCATCTACACTGCTTCGACGTGGGTTGCGATCCGGCTTGGTTCTGCGCGCGCTTCTTTGCGAAAATCCCTGGCCCATTACAGCCAGGTGCTCGTCCCACTTGGACTGATGGCCTGGATCGCTTTTACCATCTCGTTTGCCTTTGTTAAATTTGGCTACGTCCTCCCGGTGGTTTCAGATCCTCTGGGTTGGGGCTGGAATTTGATTGGTCTTTCCAAGACAGCCGGGGTGGGAGAAGCCACTTCCTTCAGCCTGATTTTACAGGTAGCTATACTGATGGTTGGACTTTTCTGGTCCAGCCGGGTCGCGTGCCGCATCAGTGAAACCATTCGCCAGGCCGCACCGTTGATAGCCTTCTCAGGTTTATTCACACTGGCCATGCTATGGCTGCTGGTAGGTTAAATCCGATGAAAAAAGAAGGACTTGCCCGTTGGATCGTCATTGTTCTAGTACTGGCCGCGATCGTTGTCCCACTGGGTAGCTGGTGGCTGTCCAGAGAGCAGGCAACGAAAATCGAGCTGCACGCGCGTATGCCAGAGAACGGCGGCTGGAGCGCTGATACCATCCTGGCAAAGGTTGGACAGCCGATCCATTTGCGTCTCACCAGTGATGATGTGGTGCATGGTTTTGCGGTTGGTCGATCAGACCAGCCGGGGTTGGATATTATTCCGGGTGAATTCACCGAAACAACCTTGACTTTTGACCGCCCCGGAAAGTATATCTTTTACTGTAACCGTTGGTGCGGCGCCAACCATTGGCGCATGCGCGGGACCATCGAAGTCACGGGAAATGGTGAACCTGTGCCGCCCGATCCACAGCCATTGTTCCTCAAGTTAGGCATTGATGTCGACGCGCCGCATCCCGCCGAAGTTGCTCCGGTTACCACCGTTTCCCCTGAACGTGGCGCATTGTTCGCCAGCCGGCTGCCTGCCTACGCTTTGGAGAAAGAAACGTATCTTGCCAACAGCCCGGCAAAAGTCTGGCTCAAACTGCGCGCCGAGCCAACCCTTTCCTTTTTAAGCGATGATGACTTGTGGGATGCCGTCGCCTGGATCTGGCAGCAGCAAGGCAGCCCTGAAGCGTTGGCGGACGGCCGGGAGTTGTATGCGACAAACTGTGCTGCATGTCACGGTGAAAGTGGAAAGGGAGATGGCGTCATGGTGCGCGGCTTGCCGGTCTGGGACCCGAGCTCGCACGCCTCTGGAGAGACGGTTCACCAGCCGACAGGCGAAGGATTGGTTAGCCCACCGAATTTCACAGATCCCAACGTTCTGCTCGGCGCAAGCCCGGCGCTGCTTGAAGGGAAGATCATCCGCGGTGGAATGGGTACTGGCATGCCCTATTGGGGACCGATCTTCACCAGTAAACAGATCGAAGCCCTGGTAGGTTACCTATATACCTTCGCCTGGCCCCCTCCTGACGCAAAATAAATGCACTTACTACATCCACTTTTCAATACCCATAATCTAAGCGCGTGAGTATAATAAAATCGTCATGACCTCAGAAAACCAACAGATTATCCGAATTTTATTAGCCGACGACCACATCGTTGTGCGCGCTGGAATCCGGCAATTTTTGGAGCTCAGCCCCGATCTCCAGGTTGTTGCAGAAGCCTCTAATGGACAGGAAGCCTGCGAGCTGCTGAAGCAATTTAATCCCGATGTGGCTGTTCTGGATATTCAGATGCCAATGATGAGCGGGATCGAGGTGACGCGCTGGATTCGGTCCAATCGTATGCCAGTCGGCATTTTGGTTTTGACCGCTTACGACGACGATCCCTATGTCCAGGCGGTGCTGCGAGCTGGGGCGAATGGTTACGTGCTAAAGACTGCGGATCCACGTGAGATCATCCAGGGCATCCGCGACGTATTCCACGGTAAATCCGTGCTGGACGCTGCCCTGGCTCGAAAACTAATCGCGAAACTTGCCCGGCAGGATGAAACAGCGCCCGTGGAATCCCTCACTGATCGCGAATTACAAATACTGTCTTTGGCTGCAAAGGGATATACCAACAAGGCGATTGCCGTACAACTGGGTATCAGCGATCGGACCGTTCAGAACCATCTGGCCAACACCTTTCAGAAATTGAATGCCGAGAGCCGTACGGAAGCAGTTATGCGCGCGGTATCACTTGGTCTGATCTCAGCCAATATCGCTGATGAGGGATCGTGAGCTTCGTGACCAGATGAAACAAAAGGCGCGCATTGTCTAAGCAGGATCACCCTACCGTGAAAAAATCGAATTGGAGGGGGTTTACCCTCCAATTATTTTTGATTACCATAATGCCTTTGACCGTTTTACTTCTGGTGGTGGCCTTCGGCAGCCAGACGCTTCATCACGAAGCCATGCGCAGCCTGGTGGGTGATCGAGATCTGAGGACGGTCCGTGCGGCATCCTCCTCTATCGAACGGGAAGTGACCCATCTGACTGGCACCATTCAGTTGATTGCACGGGAAATGGGAGACCGGCCTGATTTCTCCTCTATCCGCTTCACGCCAGACGAAATTGCCTCCACCTTCGAAGGAGGTATCGCCCTTTTCACCCGGGATGGGAGTTTGATCCGCGCTACTACAACAGAATTGGATTGGCAGACCATCCCGGCCCTGATTCCCGATCCATTCAAAGCGTCAGCGCAAGATGAACCCGCGCCGACCTTTTCTAGCCCGATCACACCGCCAGGAACAACCCAATCGTATATCTTTCTTGCCACACAAACAGAAATGGGCAACGTGCTTCTTGGGGCTTTTTCTCCAAAAAACCTGATCGACGTGACGATTGGCGATCTGGCAAATTCTGGTCAGGTCACCATCCTGGTCATCAGTCCAAAGAAAACGAGAGGGGATTTCGACGTTCTCTATCGCGCCGGTCCCTCAAAAATGGATGAGTACGTTCAATCGCATCCAGGGATCACCGAGGCACTGAATGGTGAAAGTGGGATCAATTATTATCAAGGCAGCGAGGGTGAGCACGTCGTCGCCTTTACCCCCATCCATCCGGTTGGATGGGGACTGGTGATTGAAGAAGCCTGGGAAGATATCGCCAGCCCTTACTTAATCAGCACCCAGTCGGCCCCTTTGGTACTGGCTCCGGTTTTCATACTGGCAATCTTCACGATCTGGTTTGGGGCGCGCAGGATTGTGACCCCGTTACAAAAACTAGAAAAACTGGCCGCGGGCCTCGCCAGGGGGGATTTTGAAGCTATCCGGCAGCAAGTGGGTGGGATCGAAGAGATCCGTAATTTGCAGTTTGAATTGATCGATATGGCGGATAAATTAAAGGCTGCCCAACAGAGCCTGCGCAGTTACATCGGCGCAATCACTGCTGGAGTGGAAAATGAAAGACGCAGCCTGGCACGCGAACTCCATGATGACACCATCCAGGCGTTGATTGCGCTCAACCAGCGCCTTCAATTGATCTCGATCAATTCCCCTGAGGCGCAGCAAGGATCTCTGAGCGAACTACAAACATTGGTCCAGCAAGCCATGACCAACCTGCGCCGCATGATCCGCGGGCTGCGCCCGATTTATCTGGAAGACCTGGGCGTGGTCGCTTCTTTAGAAATGCTGGTTCAGGAGATGGGGCAAACCGCCAACATCCCAATTGCCTATAAAGTAAGGGGGCAAGAACGCGGTATGGATGCGCAAAAGGCGATGTCGGTGTATCGCATCGTCCAGGAGTCGCTCAATAATGTGATCCGCCATGCCGAGGCCAAACATGCCTGGGTAGAGCTGGATTTCACCGACTCGGAAGTCTTTGTTCAGATTCGAGATGATGGAAAAGGGTTCGTTGTTCCGGCCAATCCGGCTGAATTTCCAGAAAAGGGACATTTCGGTTTGTTGGGGCTGCAGGAACGGGCCGAAATAATCAATGCCGA
Source organism: Bellilinea sp. (assembly GCA_036822575.1). GTDB lineage: Bacteria > Chloroflexota > Anaerolineae > Anaerolineales > Anaerolineaceae > Bellilinea. Next base: position 282,903 of record DAISHK010000001.1, read on the forward strand.
GTTAAAAATCCTCTCTACACCAGGTCAAGGTACCATTATCACCTTACAAGTAAGGTAGGCATTAACGCTTACCTCAAATCCGGCTACTTGGCGCTGTTCACTGTTCGAACAGCGCCTTATACTTTTATTTGTAAGTGAGATCAAATTAATTCGGTCTATCACGTAGACCAAAAGGAGAAATCGATGGCAAAAGACCCAGTCTGTGGCATGGATGTCGACCCCAAGACGGCGGCCGGGAAATCCGATTACCAGGGGACGACATATTACTTTTGTTCGTCAGGGTGTAAGAAGGCCTTTGATAAAGAACCCCAGAAATATGTGGGGAAGGCTGAGGACAGCCACTCCGGACACCACTAAAACTTCCTCTCCCTTCCCCGTTTGGCAAATAAGCGAACGGGGAAGGTCTTAAAAGGTATTATGATCACCATTCCGATCGACCCCATTCTGTTTTCAATAGGTCATTTCCATCTCCGATGGTACAGCCTGATCGTAACGGCCGCCGTGATTTTGGGCGTCTGGTTGGCTCTTAAAGAAGCTGGACGAAAAGGCTTCAATACCGAACAACTCGCGAACAGTGTTTTGTGGATTGTTCTTGCCGGCATGGTTGGTGCGCGGCTATTCCACGTGATTGATCATTGGCCGGATGAATTCGCCGCCAATCCAATCCGCGCTTTGTATATTTGGGAAGGCGGCCTGGCCATCTGGGGCGGCGTACTGGGAGGGCTCACGGCCACCGCAGTGCTCGCACGCATCAATCACTGGAAGTTAACGCGCCTGCTAGATGCCTTTGTTCCCGGCGTGGTTCTAGCCCAGGCTGTTGGAAGAATCGCATGCATCATCACAGGAGATGCTGTGGGCAAACCGACCAATGGTCCATTTGGCTTTGCCTATGTCAGCCCGAACGCGATGGTTCCCCAACTTGGTGTCTACTACACTCCCACGCCGGTCTACGAGATCCTGATGAACCTGGCTATCTTCGCCGTGCTTTGGAGCCTGCGCAAGAAAGGTTTAAAGGATGGAATTTTGGCCTTGATCTATCTGGCGCTTTACTCTTTTGCCCGCTTCTTCATCGCTTTTACGAGCGCGTATAAGATCATTGCTCTGGGTATGAACCAGGCGCAACTTATTAGCATTGTTGTATTTGCGATCAGTCTGCCGCTCCTCGCGATTACGTTGCTGAAGAAACGGCAACTTTCCGTGAATGCCTGATATCGGAGGTTTCAAATGGAAAAGCCGTATGTCGACTTATCTCACCCAACCAAATCTCAAAAGGTGGCACATTACCTACTGGCAAGCATTCTCTTGGGATTTGGCGTCTATTTCCTCGTACAAGGAATTCTCAACATTCTGGCAAGCATAGGATTCTAGATGCGTCAAAATAACCAGCATAAAAGAAATCACGCTTCAACAAGTCACAGCAATCGCCGTCTGAACAAATTTGTCTTTACGGGGATCGTGTTGACTGTCCTGGGCCTGGCCGGTGTATTGCTGTTCAATGCCTTTTATCGGGCTCCACTGCCGGTTGCTGGGAACGTCATCGACATTGCCGCGGATATGGGCGGATTCGATAAAGACGTGATCCGGGTGAAGTTAGGTGATCCGATCACGATCCGGCTGCGTAGCCTGGATAACTCGCATCACACGGACGGTGGCGGAAAACACCAATGGGCCGTCGATGAATTTAAAGCCAATGTTGTTGCTCCCCCAGAGGGAACCGCGATGACGACTTTCACACCGACCAAACCAGGAACATACGTTTTTTATTGTGACATTTGCTGCGGTGGGCGCGCCAATCCAACGATGAACGGCAAGTTGATCGTTGAAGGATAATTTGATGTCATCCACGATACTTCGCCGCAACCTGATCTTGTTAGCCTTAGGCATTCTGGCGTTCGGAGCCGTAGGCCTCGCCGGCTTCTGGCACCCGAATGCCCCTGAGGCGGCCATGCAGAGCTACCTGCCAGTGATTACGCTTCCTACGGTGATCATCGCCGGGGCAGTGGATGGCATCAATCCCTGTGCCTTCACTGTGTTGCTTCTATTCATCACGGCGCTGCTTACGACACTCAAAGCAGGAGAACAAAACATCACAATAACCCGGGCGCGCCTGGTTGGGATGGGCAGCATTTATATTGGCGCGGTATTCCTGACTTACCTGGCCCTGGGCGTTGGCCTGCTAAAGGCGGCAGATTTCTTCACCCGCCAGCATCTGCCAGCGCGGTTAGGCGCTCTTGTTGCCATTCTGATTGGTCTGTGGATGATCAAAGATTATTTCCTCCCAAGTTGGGGGTGGAAGTTACAGGCTCCCGGCAAAGTGAGTGAGATTGCCCGCCAGTCCGCCCAGAAAGCCACCATCCCCGCCCTTGTAGTCGGCGGCTTCCTCATTGGCCTTTGCACGGTTCCTTGCAGTGGGGCTGTCTACCTGGGCGTCCTCAGCCTGTTGGCTCTACAACCAACCGCTATGTTAGGTTATGCATACCTGATTCTCTACAATGTCATCTTCATCATGCCATTGGTGGTGATCTTGATCCTGGCCTCTGCTCGCCCAACACTTAACCGGCTGGCCCATTGGAATCTTCATCACAAAGAATGGGTGCGGTTGGCGCTTGGAAGTGGAGTGGTAATTATGGGGCTGATCATTCTGGCAACGGTGTAACTCTATGGCAAAGAATGAAAAGTACATTCCGGCACTTAACCAAAACTGGTTGACCCCACTGTATGACCCCTTGCTTAAATGGGGCATGCGGGAGAATGAGTTTAAGCGCCATCTGGTCGAGTATTCCAACCTTGCGAGTGATCAGCAGGTTCTTGACCTGGGTTGCGGTACGGGCACATTGACCATCCAGATAAAGCGGCGTTTCCCGCAGCTCAAATTGATCGGACTGGACGGCGACTCCACCGTGCTCCACATAGCCCAAAAGAAAGCCGAGGCTGCCGGCCTGTCCATCCAATGGAGGGAAGGGATGGCTACAGCCCTACCCTATCCTGATGCCTCATTTGATCGGGTCGTTTCCTGCCTAATGGTGCACCATCTCATCGCTTCGAATAAGGTTAAAGCATTCCAGGAAGTCTTACGGGTTTTAAAATCTGGCGGTGAATTTCATCTGTTGGATTTTGGGAAACCGTCTAATCTTGTGATGAGGATGATATCCATCCCAATTGCCCGCCTCGAGGAAGCCGGAGATAATATTCAGGGCTTGCTCCCGGAGATGTTACGCCGGGCTGGGTTTACCAGTATCGTTGAGATTTGGCGCTTTAAAACCATTTTTGGAGAACTGGTCCATTATCGTATTTTGCCTGAGGCTATATGAGGAAACGAGAAAATTATCAAATGCTTGATCCTGAAATCATGCTGCTTAATAAGGTTGACGAACAACTTCTCCAGCGCGGTTTTTTGCTCCCGAGAGTATGGACGGTTAACTTTCTTGTCGCCTTCAAATCCAAGCCTCTGATGATTCTGATTGGCCCACGCGAAGCCGAAAAAGAAGCGCTGGTCGAAAGTTATTGCCAAGTTATAACAGGCGGCGGTTCGAATCAATATCAACCGATGGTGGGACATCCCTGGTGGGCATCCCAAACCGCAGACGTCGCCATGTTTACACAAACTCAATCCCGGTTCAATACCCTCAAACTAGAAATGATGATCGAAGAAGCCGGGTTGCCAGGAAATCGGGACCGGTTCTATATTGCCAATATCAAGAGGATCAGCCCTGGTGAACTACAGGAGTATTTCTCGGAAACAGCCTTTCAACTTCGCCATGGTGAGTTGATGCGCTTGCCCACCTCCCATTTCTCAAATCCAATTCCATTTCCGCCCAACCTCGCCATCATTGGCACAATGGACACGCTCACGTTCCCCTGGTCGGATGCGGATCTGCTCTCGCAAACAACCGTCATTGACTGTGCGCCAACGAAATTACCCGGTTATCGATTGGTTGGCAGTGCGAGGCCAGATCCATTGAGAGAGAAACGTTTGATCCAATCTTACATTCGAGATCCACAACGAGCTTTTCGGAAGTTGCTGATCATTCTGCGCAGGATTCCCTCGGCCTTGTTTCCCTTACTTCGTGTACAAAAAATTCTTCAGAAAGTTTCTGCCATGAATTCCAGCAGTATGCTGCTTGAGGGAATGATCTATCTCTCCAATTCATGGTCACAAATGGGGTCCGGCCTCTTCGACGAAAACCCACAAAAGAATTTACAAATCGCAATGGACCTGGCCATCACCCAATCCTTATTACTCCCATATAGCGAAAAAATAGCGAATACGAATAACCTCCGAGACAAACTGCAAAATATCTTGGACAATCAATATCCCCTTGCGACGAACTTGTTAAGTCAGCTCGCGCCAGCCTAGGCATTTATGCTAGCTCAAAGGCACGTGAAACAGCGCTTATAGAAAGTCTCAGCCTTCACTATAGTAGAAGTACAAAGGAGACTTTTTATGGACCAAACGAACCCCTCCAATAAGCTTCGAATCCAACCACTCGTGTTGGTCACAGTCGCTGGATTGCTGGCCGCCTTGGTTGCTATATTTGTCTTCAAAGTATCTGTTGGCCTGGTTATCAATTATGGCTTGATCGGAGCGATGATCTTGAGCCATTTCTGGATGCACGCAGGTCATACTGGCCACGGCGACCACCAAGAACAAGCTCCCTTGTCCAAAACGGGCGATCAGTTCAGCCCCGTCCCGGTAGAGAACGAACACAAGCATGGCTGCCATTGATAGGCAGAATCACTTACGTCTGAGTCCGTGATTCTGCCCTTCGCACGAATACTCCGACCTTCTATACTCAAATCGGAGATATGAAATGAACGCAGGAAAGCAACCAATCCTGGTAGTAAATCAGGCATGTGGCTGTACCGTCACCCAGGTGACTGAACAATTCACGTCGGCCGGATATGCGGTGGTCCAATCCTTCGATCTGCTTTCAGCGATGGACACTCGTACCCGATGCATCTGTCAATTGGTTGTCCTCTTGATCTATGGAAAGGATGGACCGCCTGCAACAATCATTCTGGATGGAAATGATATTTCCACATCTATTTTCCTGGAGAACGAACCCGAGCGCAGCTTTCGCGCAAAATTTACCACCCTGTTATCCCCAATTGCTGTGACATCTGATGTAAACGCTGAAAGCAGCAGCGATGAATCGAATGATGTCGAGGCCTAACATGACATTTGACCATAAATCAGATGACATTAGGCATAATTGCCCACTCGCCACAGGCCATTCGGCGCTTCATCTTCTATGTCAATTCGTATACCCTTGGGAAACAAACAAAAAAATTCGATCCCAAGGAGGAACCATTTGAGAAGACCACTCAGGTTTTTGCCAATTGCCATCGTAGGAGTTTTCCTGTTAGCCGCTTGCGCCCCTAGTTCTAGGACCGCAATGGGAACGGGGAACATGATGAATGCTACTGCAACCCCAGGCGCAATGATGGCAGCGCCGGGAAGTTCTCATATGATGCAACCTATCAGCGGCGAGAATGTCCAAGAAGCGACTGAAACGATTGGCGGACAACCGCTGACTTATCACATGGACGGCGACATCAAGGTTTTCGATTTGACCGCCAAACCAGTTATCTGGCCGATTACCAAAGATGTTTCAGTCACCGCCTGGACTTACAACGGGACTGTACCCGGGCCAATGATTCGGGTGACCGAAGGCGAAAAAGTTCGCATCATCCTGAAAAACGAACTCCCTGAGCCAACCACGATCCACTGGCATGGCATTGCGGTGCCGAATGCTATGGATGGAATACCGGATGTTACCCAAAAGCCGATCCAACCGGGGGAATCCTTCACCTATGAGTTTCTCGCTAAGCCGGCAGGCACCTACATGTACCACTCGCATTACGAGGGTGACGTTCAGGTTTCGGCAGGATTGTATGCACCGTTTATCATTGACCCCAAAGAGCCAGAGGCACCCAAACCGGATGTGGATGTCGACCTGATGATCTCCGAGTGGCTGGTGAAGAATGGCAATACCTTTGCCGCCATGCCCATGGCAGGCATGGAACCGAATTATTTCACCATCAATGGGAAGTCTTTCCCGGAAACAGAAACGATCAACGTCAAAAAGGGGCAACTCGTTCGTCTACGTCTGACAGGGATTGGGCAGTTCGTTCACCCCATCCACTTGCATGGGGTTCCATTCAAAATTGTGGCAACGGATGGTCACCCGGTCCCCGAAGCAGCTCAGCTGACCAAAGATACTGTGCTGGTATCACCAGGCGAGCGGTACGATATAGAGTTTGTCGCTACTGAAACCGGCCAATGGATGCTGCATTGTCACATTTTGCACCATACCACCAACGACAACGTCGAACCCGGTGGTTTGATGCTGATGATTAACGTTACCGATTAAGTGGAGAAAACATGAAACCGCGCTTTATTTGGATTGGAATGCTCATCATTGTGGCGGCCCTACTGGCAGGATGTTCGAGTGCTGCCCAAACGCAAGATAAATCAACCGAACCGGTGAAATTCACCCTGGAAACTACTCCCGCCCCACCGGTCACCGGGAAAAACGAAATCATCCTGAAGCTGGAAGACCAGGATGGACAGCCTCTGACTGGAGCGACCGTGGACGTTAGCGCCGATCACACCGATATGACTGGCATGACGATGAGCGGCCCAGCGACAGAACAAGAAGGTGGCAAGTATGCCATTACCGCAGATTTCAGCATGTCGGGAACATGGAAAATTACTGTGTACGTACGAAAAGAAGGACTGGATGTGAAAAAGGATTTTGATTTGAAGATTCCATGATCCGGATGCTGTTTTAGATTCTCTGGCGCGTCCGTATACCGGGCGCGCCAGAGAATGGAGAATTTCCCGATGAACCCCTCGATCCAATTATCAACTCACCCTCTTAATAAATCCGACCAATTCATTCTCTGGTCTAGCCGGCACTGGGTTCTGCTTGTCAGCATATTGATCGGGATTTACGTTATAAGCCCCTTTCTTGCGCCGGCCCTGATGCAGGCCGGTTTGACTGCTCCGGGAAAGGTTATTTACTGGATCTATTCTTACCTCTGTCACCAACTGCCGGAACGCTCGTATTTCTTGTTCGGCCCCAAAATTTCTTATTCCATCGGAGAAATCCAATCGGCCTGGAAAAACACCAACGACATTGTCGTGCTCCGGCAGTTTGTGGGAGATCCGCAGATGGGCTGGAAGGTGGCCTGGTCCGACCGGATGGTGTCGATGTTTACCAGTCTTTGGGTTTTCGGAATGTTGTGGGGGATATTCCAGAAGAAGATCCGCCGATTGCCCTGGTGGGGGCTGATCCTCTTTCTTTTGCCCATGGCGATCGATGGCACGACGCATTTCTTGAGTGACCTGGCCGGATTAGGGCAAGGGTTTCGGGATAGCAATGCCTGGTTGGCAGTATTGACCAATCATTCCTTCGCGCCTTCGTTCTACGCGGGAGATGCCTGGGGATCCTTCAACGCTTGGATGCGCCTGATTACCGGCATATTCTTTGGATTGGGCATCGTCTGGTTCGGTTTCCCCTATATCCAAACCGCCGCAATGGATTCGGCTGAGGTCGTAAAATATAAAAGCCAACAACAAAAGTTGTTGCAAGTGGGAAGAGAACATCTCGCAAGAGTTTACGCTTCGCAGTTCTATTTACCTGGAAATCCGAATGTGGTGGATGACCGGGAAATGAAAGTGAATGACCATGAAGGACAATGAAGAAAAGAAATTTACGATTCGAGTATTACTGGCAGATGATCATGCAGTTGTGCGTGCTGGCATTCGCCAGTTTTTGGAGCGAGCCGGTGACATTCAGGTGATCGGCGAAGCCTCCGACGGCGAGATGGCTGTAGAAATGATCGAAAGGATGGCGCCGGACGTCGCTGTCCTCGATATCCAGATGCCAAAAGTCACGGGAATTGAAGTCTCGCGCGTGATACGCGCTCACCGGTGGCCGATTGGGGTTCTCATTCTTACATCTTATGATGATGACCCGTACATTTCTGCCGTTTTGAAGACCGGCGCGAATGGTTATGTCCTTAAAACCGCTTCACCAGATGAAATTATTCGTGCGGTCAGGGACGTTTATCAAGGCAAATCTGTTCTAGACGCGGAGATATTACCCAAAGTTATGGCGCAGATCGCCAACCCGAATCCGGCACCTTTTTACGAGCCATTGACGGACCGCGAAATCGAAATCCTTTCCCTGGTTGCCAGGGGATTAACCAACAAGGTCGTCGGTATCAAACTCAAAATTAGCGATCGGACGGTGCAAGGCCATATTGCGCGGATCTTTGAAAAACTGCAGGCCGCCAGCCGCACAGAAGCCGTAATGCGCGGAGTCTCCCTGGGATTAATTCAACTTCCGGAAGAGACACATGAACATGCTATTACCTTTGAGATTTGACAGATAGCTTGCCACTTGAGACAGCCGAATGATTTCAACAGCCTGCGGAATAGGCATAATGGCCTATTTTCTTTCGAGGGTATCGGCCTAGCGATGCCCTCGCTGTTTAACGCTTCAAGCCAGTTGAGTGGCATGCTATGATGATGAGGTAGACATCAACAACGATTTTTTGGAAAGAGGCGATTTATGGTAAAAGATCCAGTATGCGGAATGGAAATAGAGCCGGGCACGGCTTTTGCCACGCGAGAACACATGGGGCAGTCGTATTATTTCTGCTCGGAAAATTGCGTCAAACAATTCGATGCCAATCCCCACCAATATGCCCATCATTCCAGCCAACCCGCTGCCTCTGCAACGACCGGCTTCAACCCGGATTCCTCCTTGCTGCAGGTCGAGCTTCCCATACTTGGCCTCGCTAAGGAAGGACAGCCCGGTGGAGTTTTGATCCGTTCGGTACTCGAAAAGCTGCACGGAGTTGAGAGAGTAGTGATGAATGCGAAAGCGGGAATCGCCGTGGTTGATTATGACCCTGAAACGATCCAAATCTTAGACATCGTGACGGCAATTAAAAAAACCGGTTATCAGGTAGGCGGTGCGCAAAAACGGATTAGCATCGAAAACATCCGCTGCGCTTCTTGCGTGGGATTCATCGAGAATGAGCTGAAAGCTACCCCTGGCGTGTTAAATGCCTCGGTCAGCCTGGGAACACAGGAAGCGACGGTCGATTATTTGCCCGAACAAACTTCCCTCAAGCAGTTGAACACCGCGATCGAGAGTTGGGGGTATAAAACCCGCCCCGCAGTGAGTGAAGAACCCGTCGACCAACAGCAGGCAGCTCACGAAAAAGAATATCAACGCTTGATGCGCAGGTTTTGGTTTGCAGCGCTTGTGTCTATCCCGGTATTAATCACCGCCTACCCTAAATTCATCCCCATCGTAAAAGATTGGTCGATGGAAACTCTACGGATCACCTGGTTTGGAGCCGCTCTGCTGACCTTACCGGTCCTCTTCTGGTCCGGTAGTGATTTCTTCACCGGAGCCTGGGCTGCGCTCAAACATCGCGCCGCCAATATGAACACGTTGATTGCGTTGGGAACAGGCGCTGCCTGGCTGTATTCAGTCGTGGCAATTGTTTTCCCAGGAATTTTCCCAGAAGGAACATCCGAGCCCTTCTTTGACGTGGTAGCGGTGGTCATCGCCCTGGTCGTTTTAGGACAGGCGCTGGAGATTCGGGCAAAAGGACGAACCAGCGAAGCCATCAAAAAACTGATGGGCCTGCAGGCGAAAACCGCGCGCGTTATTCGCAATGACGTGGAAATGGATATTCCAGTTGAAGAAGTTCTTGTCGGAGATGTCGTCCAGGTCCGTCCCGGCGAAAAAGTCCCGGTCGACGGTGTGATCATCGATGGTAGCTCGGCTGTTGACGAATCCATGCTGACAGGGGAAAGTCTGCCGGCTTCTAAGAAAGTGGGGGATGAGGTCATCGGCGCCACGCTCAACAAGACCGGAGCATTCAAGTTCCGCACCACAAAAGTCGGAAAGGACACCGCCCTGGCGCAAATCGTCAAGATGGTGCAGGATGCCCAAAACAGTAAGGCGCCCATCGCGCGTCTGGCGGATACCATCTCGGGATACTTTGTACCCATCGTGATGATCCTGGCCGTTCTGACATTTGTAGTCTGGTTCGACTTCGGCCCGCAGCCGCCGCTTGTTTACGGCCTGGTCACCGCCGTATCGGTACTGATCATTGCCTGCCCGTGCGCCCTGGGCTTGGCCACCCCAATGAGTCTGATGGTTGGCATCGGCAAAGGGGCTGAGAACGGTATCTTGATCCGTTCCGGAGAAGCGCTGCAGACCGCACAATCTATCAAGACCGTCGTCTTGGACAAAACTGGCACAATTACCAAGGGCAAGCCTGAACTAACCGATGTTATCGTTGCAGCTCAACAATCAATCCCGAGTGACGAACTCTTGAGATTGGCTGCTTCAGTGGAAACGGTCAGTGAACACCCTCTGGCCGAAGCAATTGTGGAAGGAGCGAAGGCCAAAGGATTGGCGTTGGGTAAGCCGGAAGCCTTCGAAGCGATCCCAGGACATGGCGTCACTGCAATAGTCGATGGACGTAAGGTGGCACTCGGTAATCTAAAGATGTTGAAGCGTTTGAACGTCGATCTCGGCGACCTGGAAGCCAAGTCTGAAATCCTGGCGAATGATGGAAAAACACCCATGTTTGCCGCCGTGGATGGAAAGGCAGCCGGAATCATCGCCGTTGCCGATACTGTCAAAGAAGACTCCAAAGAAGCTATCGCTGCATTGCACCAGATGGGCATTGAAGTGGTGATGATTACCGGCGATAACCGCCGCACAGCCGAAGCGATTGCCCGCCAGGTGGGTTTGGATCGCGTCCTGGCTGAAGTGCTGCCAGAAGATAAAGCCCACAACGTTCACCTGCTGCAAGCCGAAGGCAAAAAGGTTGCAATGGTTGGGGATGGCATCAACGATGCCCCGGCGCTGGCGCAGGCCGATGTTGGTTTAGCGATCGGCACCGGGACAGATGTGGCCATCGAAGCCTCTGATATTACCCTGATCAAGGGCAGCCTAAAGGGCGTGGTCACTGCCATTGAGGTCAGTCGGGCCACCATGCGCAATATCAAGCAGAACCTGGTTGGCGCATTCATCTACAACATCTTAGGAGTCCCTATCGCCATGGGTGTTTTGTACCCCTTCTTTGGGGTGCTCCTCAGTCCTTTGCTGGCTGGCGCGGCTATGGCTTTCTCATCCGTAACTGTGGTTAGCAACGCCAATCGACTGCGAGCTTTCCGCCCAAAATTCACTTCCAGATGAACTTCACCAGGCAAAGATGGAAAATCTTTTGAGATACCTTTATTTATGAATGAGGAAAAATAAGGAAACCAAAAATGACACCTATTCAAATTTTCATTACCTTAGGAGGAATTGCCCTCAGTTTGTTCATTGCCTGGTTCTTCTGGCTAGCACCCAAAGGTCAGACCCGAGTGAATGCCGGTGCAAGTGGAGTACAGGAAGTGGCCATCACAGTAAAAGGAGGGTATACCCCGGATATCATTGTGGTAAAAGCTGGGCAACCGTTGCGCATGAGGTTTACGCGCCAGGAAAGCTCGACCTGTTCAGAAATGGTGCTGTTTCCAGACTTCAGCCAGAGCGCTAAGCTGCCAGAAGGGCAGGAAGTGACGGTAGAATTTACACCCGACAAGCCAGGCGAATATGGCTTTCAATGCCAGATGGGCATGCTGCGGGGAAAACTGATCGTTGAGTGATACCCTCGGGGTTTCTTGACCCGCTTACTTCTATGAATCAACACCTGATTTGATGATGGTATACTTGGGCCACCATGGAAATGAGATCTGAAACCAGCAAAATGGAACTGTGCATCTGTCTAAGGCGGGGACTGTCTTCACCGCCGCGAACCTAGCCCGTAAATTCAAGGCCAACTGCCGCAGGCGGCAGACAGTCACCCCGCACTTTTCGTAATGTGCAACGTGCATCTGTCTGCCGTTTTTTGTTGCAGTTGGCCTTTTTCATTTCAAGGAAGAATAGCAATGACAACTACGAATGCAGTTAATAACTCCACCATCGTGGAACGACAAGCTGGAGTCTATCGAAACATATTGCAGGCCATTGGCCATACCCCTTTGGTGCGTCTCAACCAGGTTGTGTTTGGAAGTACCACCGCTAATATTTTCGCCAAGGTTGAATTTTTCAATCCTGCCGGCTCGATTAAAGACCGTATCGGCCTGTCCATCATCGAAAACGCCGAAGCGGAAGGACGATTGAAACCTGGTGGAACGATCGTGGAGGCAACATCTGGAAATACCGGGGCCGGTCTTGCTCTCGCAGCCGCAGTAAAGGGATACCGCTGCGTTTTCGTGATGCCTGACAAAATGAGCGATGAGAAAGTCCGCTTCCTCCGTGCATTTGGGACACGGGTGGTCATTACACCTACCGCTGTAGCACCGGAGGATCCCCGAAGTTATTACAGCGTAGCAGCTCGGATCGTCCGAGAGACACCGAATAGTATTTTAGCCAATCAGTATCACAACCCGGCCAATCCAAGCGCCCATTACCGCTTTACAGCACCCGAAATATGGGAGCAGACCTCAGGTAGGATCGATGTGCTCGTAGCAGGCATTGGCACCGGCGGCACGATTAGCGGAACTGCACGGTTTCTAAAAGAACAGAATCCGAAAATCAAAGTGGTAGGGGTAGATATTCAGGGTTCTCTACTCTACGATACCTGGAAACTCGGACATCTGCCTGTTGATCCGCATCCGAAGACCTATAAAATCGAGGGAATCGGTGAGGATTTCCTGCCATCTACGTTGGAACTATCGATTATCGATGAGATCGTCCAAGTGGATGATCGGGAGTCTTTCCAAATGGCCCGGCGGCTTGTCCGAGAGGATGGGATCTTTGCCGGCGGTTCTTCCGGGTCGGCGGTTGCCGGGCTATTGAAATCGGAGATCGTACGTTCCTTAAAGCCGGGACAAATTGTTGTCGTTATCTTGCCCGATTCTGGGAACCGGTACCTGACCAAATTATTTGACGACAACTGGATGCGGGAGAATGGGTTTCTCCCGGATAGTAAAGTCACCGATCCTATCTCATCAGTACTTGAATCGCACAGGAAGCTCTCCCTGGTTGTAACTCACCCAGACGAAGAAATGAACACGGTCGTAGAGAAAATGACCCGGTATGATATATCCCAGCTCCCGGTGATCGACAATGATGGTAAATTGATCGGGATGGTCGGGGAGTCAGATATTCTCGATCACCTTCTGCATTCCAATCATGTGCATGATCCACTGGAAGCCATCACCTCGATCATCAATCCAGGTGTACTGACGGCCAGGCCAGATGCCAGCATTGAAAGTGTGTTGCCTTCTTTCGATCGTGGCAAAGTGGTTGTCATCACAGATAACGAAGGGCGGCCCGTTGGGATGCTGACGAAGATCGATTTGATCGATTACCTCACCGGAAAAATCGGCTGAGTGCCCAAACCATAGCCGGCGTTTCCATCTACTTGGAAACGCCGGCTGTTTTTTAATTTCTAGTCCCCAATGGATATTACAATCTGCACAAGGCCTGTTCCAGATCAGCGAGTAAATCGTCGATATTTTCAATCCCCACGGATAACCGCACCAGACCAGCGGGTACTTCGAGTGCACTACCGGAGACCGAGGCATGTGTCATAGCTGCCGGAACCTCAATCAAGGATTCTACACCGCCCAGGCTTTCGGCTAATGCAAATACCCGTGTAGCTTCCACTATCTTGCGTGTGGTTTTTTCACCACCTTTCAAAATCAGCGAAATCATTCCGCCATATAGTCTCATTTGCTTCTTGGCGACGGCATGTCCTGGATGGTTTTCCAAGCCTGGGTATATCACTTTTTCGACTGCAGGATGCCCGGTGAGATAGTCAGCAACCCTGGCCGCATTGGCGGAATGGCGCTCCATACGCACTGCCAGCGTCTTGATCCCACGCAAGATCAACCAGCAATCCATTGGTCCGGGAACAGCGCCGACTGCATTTTGCAGGAATTTCAATCGATCATATGCACTTTTCTCACGAGCAATAATTGCCCCACCAATGACATCGGAATGGCCACCCAGATATTTTGTGGTTGAATGGATGACAAAATCTGCGCCCAGTGTCAACGGTTGCTGCAAATAGGGGGAAGCAAAAGTATTGTCCACCGCAATCATGATGTTTGTTGACCGGGCCCTGACTCGCCGGGATATTTCGGTAATATCCGCGATTTTCAATAGCGGATTGGTTGGCGTCTCGATCCACACCAATCGCGTTTCAGGACGCAGATTAGCTTCCACCAGAACCGGATCGCTAATGTCAGTGTAGGAAAATTGCAGGCCGTACTCTTTTAAAATGCGCTCGAAGAGGCGAAATGTCCCGCCATACACGTCATTCGAGGCCAGAACGTGCTCACCTGGCTTAATCAGGCGCAGCAACGTGTCGGTGGCTGCCATACCAGATGCAAAGGCTAATCCGTAGGCAGGTTGGCTCAACCCTATACTTTCAAGCGCTGCCAGACATTGTTCAAGGGCCAGACGGGTTGGGTTCGCTGTGCGACTGTAATCAAAACCTTTGGTAATACCTATCTCTGCCTGGGCGAACGTTGATGTCTGGTAAATCGGCATGATCACTGCCCCGGTGGCTGGATCCGCTCCTTGACCGGCGTGAATCGCGAGGGTTTCTATCTGAGGATTTCTCTGCATTCTATACTCTCCTTAATTGGCGGAGCTCAATCATTTTGATCGTCGCTTGAAATCGATGCAATCGGTTCGGGTAGGATACCATGCCATTTTTCTTCTCGGAATAGGCCAAAATGCCTGATTGGAATACCGCTAAATTACGCTAACCTAACCAGGCTGGGTTGATTACACTTTGTGAAGATTGGCACATAGCTATCATCCCCGACCCTGACAAGGAGTCAATTTGCATGACTGAAGAAACGCAAGCCCCGGGACGGAACGACGTCAATCGAGAGGCGCGTGATATCCCTATGGATCAAAGGATATCTAGATCAAGTACATGGAAGCAGGTTATTGCACGCATCGCCTTGGCGAGCATAATTTTCGTATCTGGACTGGGGAGCGGCTATTTCATCTGGGGACACAATCGCTCAAATCAACCAGCCTCTCTTGAGATGAACGCATTGATGAACGCAGTCAACCCCAAGGATGGCATCATAATCCAGGCAATCTACGGCGACGTCGGCCCAAGACTGATCGCGGCCGGGGCTATTGATCTAGTAACCTTTACACAACTGTACCAACAAGCCGGGCAGCCGCTTTCCGCACAAGAAATGGATGTTTTAACCAGGGGTAGCCCGGAGCAAATTGCCATAACACGGGAAAATGCTCACTTTCTCCTGAACTACTTCTGGGCCTTAGGTTTGACAAACAAGAACGCTGTCCTGAATGAAGGACCTATTCATCAAGCCAGCGGCGGGCAGATTGACCAGTTTGCTTCGACTGGCGGTTGGACAATAGGAACAAAGCCGGTCAGAGAGCTATTTTCCAGCGTCGAGATTATCCGACTGACTGCTGAGCAGCAAGCCCGGGTTGAGGATGTAGCCAAAGCAGTCTACAGACCATGCTGTGACAATCCCACCCATTTCCCGGACTGCAATCACGGCATGGCGATGCTTGGCTTGCTCGAACTAATGGCCTCCCAGAATGCCTCAACCGCTGAAATGTTTCAAGCCGCAAAATATGCCAACGCTTACTGGTTCCCCCAGCAAACTTTTGAGCAGGCGATTTACATCAACACTGTACTAAAGACGGATTACGCAGAGGTCGGTGCAAAACAGATTGTTGGAACGCAATATTCGTCAGGAAGCGGTTTCAAACAAATACACCAATGGCTGGATGAAAATGGATACCTCGAAAATGCACCTGGCGGTGGAAATAATTGTGGTGTGTAAGCCGACCTATTTCTACAGACTCGATAAGGAGGTTTCTATTACAAGATAGCATAAATAACATCAAACTTCCCGATCGTAGCCAACCATCCAGACACAGAAAAACTTTAGGAGAATTAGATCGATGGAAAACTCAATGACGCACTACATGGAGCTGCTGGCAAGCAACCAGCCCTGGAACCTGATCATCTTTATGGCCATTCCGGTGATTTTCGCCGAGTTCATCGCGATCACCGAACTGTATATCCTTTTCACCAAAAATTTCAATGGCTCTGCCAGGAAGTGGAACAAAATTGCCGGAATTATTGTCGGCTTCTACTTCCTGGGCATCTTTGCTTATTTATTCACAACCGCCTGGATCCCGCTGACAATCAACGGCGGGTGGCGCGGATTCGCGGATGTGATTGCCGTCACCTTCTACTTATTGGGAGTTGTTCCCCTGTTTGGGATGGCGCTGCTGGAGATTGGTCTTGTCGCCCGCGGGAAAGAAGACACTTACAAGCACAAACTGCATGCCACTTTCGTTGCCATCTTCCTTGTGGTCGCTCATGTTGCGATGATTTTTGGAATGGTCAACCCCTCTATTTTCGCAGCAACCCAAATGTAGTTTCGTAAGCCAGATTTCTTAAAAAGAAGGGAGCCAATTTTGGATCCCTTCTTTTTGTTTGCCTTAGAGGCAATCCATCGAATTGTAAAATAACTAGGAATGCAGGCTTCCTGATGCTAAAATAGAACTTGAAATATCGAATCGCGGTCGCACGCATCGTTAGGTAATCCTTCATTCATCGTTAGAGCGACTGCTCTCGTAAAAGAGATCCACCCAATCTGGAGTTGGGCTCGTTTTCGGGACGGTCGTTTTTGATTCCACATTCTCGATCAGTGTGAATCAATAAACCAGGCTGCACATACCAGAAATGCGGAAAGGCTCGCCAATATCCAATGTCTAGGATGTATTCCAATATTCTCTTTTCACTCTCGATCGGTTCAGCTTTTTCGCTGAAGGTTACCCACTTACCAGATGCTCTCATCGGGTTTGTCGTGGCTCTCATGATTACTGGCGCGGTCTTATCCAATCTTATACTGGTTCGCACCACCGGGATGGCAATTGGGATTGGCGGCCTGCTCCTGGTTTTCCGCTCCGCGCCCGTGCCTTCAGCAACCCTGGCCGGCTTGCTGGCTTTTCTTGCCGTTCTGCAGATCGCCGCAACCGTTCTGCTAATTTCTGCCGATCTATCCACCGTAAAGGAGAAGCAGTCCCTTGAACTTTAACCTCTCGAAAATCCTCTCACCTCAAAAGCGCCAGAAAGACCTGATTGTTCTTCTGGCCGCGAAACAACCGGACCAAAAACTGCTGGACGTTCTGGCAAGTTGCCCAATGGTGACACTGCGAGAAGCTTTCACCACTCAGGGAGTCTTACAGAACTTGGTGGGTGTGAACCTGGTCATTCTGGGAGAAGTTATGCCGATGACCGGATTATCCGCGGACGTTCTGGCCAGAACCCTCGAGACCAGCGGTATACCGGTGACCTCAGCCGAAGATTTTTTGGAACGGCCGGATGAATGGATGGCACAGGCACGGTTGACCAGTGCCCGTCAGGTGAGCATCTTGCCCTCACGGCAGGTAAACCTGGTGAACTGGTCTGGCGGGGTTGGAAAAACGACTCTGGCGATGGGGATTTGTAAGCGTTTTGTCGAGCGCACCAGCCTACCTGCCGCCCTGCTCGAACTGGGGATGGGCGGCTGCGCACTGCACGCACGAGTTTCCGCAGACGTTCCTGAATTTTTTGCGATCGCCACCCAAAATGTGCCGCCGGCGCGCTGGCATGGAGTAAGCCTATACCCGATGGATGGGCGTACCGCGGATGTGATGTGGAGCGAGGAGCCGGAACGGGTGCTGAGCGTGATCGAAGAAACCCGCAAACAGCATACGCTGTTGGTCGTAGATGCTAACCCGGCCCATCCGTTATTCGGTCAATTATCCACTCCCCAGCCTGGAAGGATAAATCTAATCGTCTCTTCTCCACGCGATGACGCCTTGCTCCAGGCAAAGCGATTGGCCGATGAGTTGGACGAGAACGCCCATTTAGTGCTCAACATGGTCCGCTCACTGGCGGACCGGGCAGGCGCTCAGGCTGCGGTGACTTTGCCCTTCAATGAAACTTGGGCAAATACGCTCGATCCCCGCCTGTCAGATCCCATCCTCGAATTGATTTATCCAGGCTGGTCCAGGAGGTCAAAATGAACCGCCCCATACAATTCACAATTGGTCTGATTGCCCTGGTGCTGGCGCTCGGCGCAGGCTTTTACGGTCGTAACGCGTATTTAAAGGAAGTTTCCACCGTACAGATTGCGGTGCCCGTACTACCGATCGTACCCTATACCCTGCTTTCACCCGACCTCTTCTCCCTACGGGAAGTGCCCCGGGCGATGCAAACTCTTCCGTACTTCCAAAATCCAGAAGAGATGAGCGGCCTGATCTCTACGGTCCAACTACCAGCCGGTTTGCCGGTTGCTAAAAGCCTGGCTGTCATGCCCGAAAGTTTTCGCCTGGCAGACAATGACTTTGAAGTCGTTTCCATCCCGGTTGAGCCGGTCTCGGCAGTGGGCGGTCAAATCCACATTGGCCAGCGCGTGAACCTGTATCAAATGATAGATCAAGATGAATCTGAAACCGCTGCAACCGACAAATCGAAAATCGAACAAAGGCTGCAGGTCAAGCAGATTGCCGCCGGCATCCTGGTTGTAGACGTGCGCTCATCTCAAGGTCTGGCTGCTGATTCCCTCCAAGACCAGGAACAAGAGAGTGCGTCCCTTTCCGGCAGCCAGCAGGTAGAACAAACCCAAATTCTTACCCTGGCACTGCCTCCCAATCAGGTCCAGGAGGTTTTACGCGCAGTGGCCACAGCGAAAAAACAGGGAGGTCTGTTATGGACAACGCTAGCCAGGCCATAACGACGCGCCCGTCTCCTCCTCGTTTGGATGCGTTGAGCCAGGCCGATCTGGAGATGATCGCCCGAGTTCGGGATGTCCTGGTGGCGCGAGCCATCAAGCCACCCAGTTGGCGCGATGTCGATCCGGAGAAACGCCGCAAGTTTTTTGACGAGGTGCGCGGCGTGCTGATCGAACAGGGCGGCGACCGGTCGAACATCAACCGGCGCGCCCAAATCATCACGGATGCCCTCTCCGGAGTGGGCTTGCTCGACCAACTGCTTCGTGACCCGTATGTGGAAGAGATCTTCGTGCGCAAAGGCGAAGTAGCGGTGGAATATGACGGGGCATTTCACTATTTGGGAAAGCTGGCCGACGATCGCTACTTCGAAGATCTGTCCATCCACGTGGCTGATCAGGGTGGGGCAACGCTGCGTGGCGACCGCCCGGCGGTGCTGATCGACCTGCCCAATGGTGAGCGCTTTACCGCGATTGTTCCCAGGCTGTCCACTGAAGGCACAGCCATCAACATCCGCACCTTTGGCCGGCGGGTGAAGACGCTGGAAGAGATGGAACAGACCGGAACTTTTCGTAAGAAGGCCTTTGAGATGACCGGTTCGCTGACTGATCTCGCCGATCCATCTTTGCGGCAAAGGATCGCCGGCTTGCAAAACGGCCCGGATCGTTTCCTGGCCTGGATGGTAGCCACCCTTTCAGG
Source organism: Bellilinea sp. (assembly GCA_036822575.1). GTDB lineage: Bacteria > Chloroflexota > Anaerolineae > Anaerolineales > Anaerolineaceae > Bellilinea. The sequence goes on from DAISHK010000001.1 coordinate 302,423, forward strand.
AAGTATCCTGGTTGCGGGCGAGATGGGCTCCGGGAAAACCACGCTGCTCAATGCCTTATCCGGTTTCTTGCCCGTGTTGGCGCCGGTCGCGGCACTTGAAACTTTCCGCGAATTGGACATCCAGCACCCCTTCCTGCTGCGTGCTGTTGCGCCAGCGGAACTGCCCGAAGGCACGCCCGGGGTAACTCTTGACTGGGTGCTTAACGTGATCTACACCCGCATGAATCCGGCCGCGGTACTGGTCGGAGAGGTGGTTGGCCCAGAGGCGTTGCAATTTCTAAAAGCGACCTGCCTGGGTCGCAAAGCCATGACCACTATCCATGGCGGAACCGTTGAAGAAGCGCTGATGCGCCTGGAACAACTGGCGCTGGCATCCGCCCCGGAATTGGGCTTGCCCGCCGTTCGCTCGATGGTCTCTATGGGCGTGGACGTGGTGGCACTCATGGGCCGCGTTCACTGCGCCGGACGAGTAGAACGGTCCCTGCAGGCCATCGCAGTGGTCAATGGCCTGGATGAGGATGGAGAGTACAGGTTGGATTTCCTTTACCGCGCTCAAAGCGGGCAGGCCAACCAGATCCTTGGGCAGGCCTATCAGAATTTGGCAGGAGCAGGGACATGAAAAGGTTCCGTCGCTGGTTCATTATCGCCATCCTGATTGCCTGTTCTTTGGCTTGCCTGGCATTTCTCTTTGTCAACGTGAATCGGGGGATTATGCTGCCGCAAGCAACCTCAGAGCCAACCCTAGAAGCGGTGGACTTGCGTGGTCAGGATGAAGAAATCTCGAAAGAGCTGCTCGGCGTGCCCTGGCAGGGATTGCGGTTTCTTCCAACTGAGCAGGAATGGCGCTTTTACGGCTGGACAGGCGAAACGCGCCAGATCAAGTTCATGACAACCTTCGACCTGATCAAGGTCTACTACCTGCAAGCCGATGGCGACCTGACCTTCACCTGGGTAACCACCGGAGTCGAGATTCCGGGTCATGGCTACCAATCTGCCGCACTCTCAACAGTTCAACCCGGACAGATCGTAGCTGTGCGGTTATTCGGCAAACACGTTGGCCAGTGGGGCGTAGACTGGTCTGATTGTGACAGCGAGTACTGTCGCCTGGCCAACACCATCGATACGATGCTGATCCTGGATGACAAAGGCACCGGCCTGAGTAATGGATTTATCCGCCACGGTTGGGAGCCGCCTACTTACCCTATGTACGGTTTCCTGTGCTGGTCGATAGAGCCGGCGGTTGAGCATCCAGTCCAGGCTTCGACCAGGTAGTGGTGATGGCAATGGCATCAGATGATTTTGAGACGGGTAATACCCATCCATCGCAACAGAAGCCACCCCAACGAGGGCGCTGCCCATTATGTGGCAGACGGTTGTTGGGCAGACCATCCCGGCGTGATTCTTCGTACCAGGATTGGGAAGTACGAGATCTGGAGCAGTTGGTAGAGAGCATGGACATAGGCGATGTCGCCAACTTGCTGGGCATTTCCCGCTGGGAGCTGGAAAAGCGCTGCCAGTCGCTTGGGATCCACATCCGTGGATCGAAAGAGGTGGAGGAATGAGTATCTTTCGGTGGGTTTCAGAGGGTGCTTCCCTCGCGTTTGCAGTTGGTGTTTTCTTCATTCTATATAGTACGCTGCGAACTTTGGTTGATACCCTTGCCAATTTATGGCGGAGAATGTTTGCCTCCTGGACCACACTGCGGCTGCGCGATTTAGGTATCCTGCGTGAGGAGAAGAGCCGGCAACGATTGGCGGTGGATTGGGCGCGAATCATGATCTTCATCTCCATCCTCCTGATCGCTGCTGCAGTTCACGACGCGCTCCTTTCTCCATTAATTTTGCTCTTTGGCATGGCTGCATTTGCGTGGAGCCGTTACCAGGCAGGTGAAGCGCAGCGCATGCGGGTCAACGAAGACGCAGAGCTGGGCACGCTCCAGATGCGTTCGCTGCTGAACGTGGATCACTCCCTGCTTAACGCGCTGAACGGGTTGGAATTGCCAGATGGGGCGCTGCGAAATGCCATTCGAGATGTAGCTGCCCGGTTACAAATGCACCAACAGCCTGAGCAAGCCGCCCTGGCCTTGAAAGCGCTGCCCGGAACGGTCACAGCCCGCCTGGCGGCCCTGATCGCCAACAGCGCGCGCATCACCGATGAGGTTCAGATGGATTTGTTCCAGGAACTGGAAGGTGAGGCCCACCGGCAAAAGTTGATCCGCTCCAAAATGCGCCAGACCCTGGCCCTGGTCAAGGGAACGATCCGATTGTTGCAGGGTGTCGCGGTCGCGGCGACCGCCTTCGTTCTGATGGCCCCCGACTGGCGTGCATTTTTTCTGCAGGACATTCCTCATCGCACGCTGCTGACCGGTCTGCTTTCCTGCGCAGTGCTGGCCAGCCTGTATTTCGAGTTTGAAGTCCACCAGTTGGGCAGCGGGGAGGCATTCTAGAAATGGACACCTACCCCCTGATGGTCGGCTTCTCACTGGCGATCGGCGTGGGCTTGATCGTCAACGCCACATTGTCTTCATTTTATGAGTTAGGAAGGAGGTGGTTACGATTATTGGGCCGCCGGCGCTATCACCTGCATGCGCTGGGCATTAACGGCCAAAACCAGGGGCATACCAGTGAAGATGAGATTCTTGGCTTGACCCGGATCCCCTGGACGAACCTGTATGCAGGAGCAGCCATCCTTGGATTGGCCTTGTTCTTCTGGATTGGGCAGGCCGTTCCATCCATCCGTCTGGGTTTTCTCACCGCCCCGGCCCTGGTTTGGCTTTTCAAAGGCTATCTCATCCGGCAGCGCAGGCGTTTCCTGTTGGGACAGCTGCGCCAGTTGCTGATCGATGTCAGGCTGCACATGAGCCTGCGCGGTTCGCTCCTGCTTGGCCTGGAGAGCATTGCCAGTACGACGGGCGAGAACCAACTGGTCTACCGGCTTTTACGGTTGCGCATGTCCGGTGGGCAGGTGAAGAGTGGTCTAGAGATTTTCCAGCAGATGGCAAAAGATCTCAAATCGGCGCACCTGACCCGCATCACGCAGCGCATCCAGGCCGCCCAGCAATCCGGCGGTTTACTGGGTGTAGATCAGGCAGTCGCAAAATCCATCGAAGAGTTGACCGACGATATCAACGGGCAGACCGAAGAGCAAATGCAGCGCCTGCCGCTGCGCATCACGCTCCTGGCCATGCCCTTCCTGCTCGGTCCCATCGTCATCCTGTTTTTCTACCCGCTCGTCGACCGCATTCTCAAAACCCTCTCGGGGACGGCAATCGGCGGCGGATTCTAATCTTGAAGGAGAGCATCTATGTTGTTTGATCGGAAAGCTTCCGAAATTCCGCAGTTCGTGGTCGTTCTGGCGATCGCTATCGTTCTTGGTGCTGCCGCCGTCTGGGGTATTCTCAGCAACATCGGTTCCCAGGGAAATGGCGTCGCCACCTGGATCGACAGTATCGCCGTGCCGGCCGCGCACCCGTAATCCGACTTAAGTGAAACACATCCTGCGGCTGGCATTACCGGCCGCAGGATGTGTGGTAAGGAGTGTTTATGTTACACGATCGAAATGGACAGAGTGTCGTGGAATACATCGTGATCCTGGCGATATTCATCAGCCTGGTGGGTGGCGCGTTGTGGCAAATCTTTACGACCTTGCAAACCAAGTTCAATGATGTCAACGTCGAAATTGGATCGTAAACATGCCCAGCAAGGACAGGCTTCGGTGGAAGCTTTGCTGGTCTTGATGATCCTCGCCCTGGTGATCTTTGGCGGCATTGAGCTGAGCCAGGGGATCGCGGTCCGCCAGGCCCTAGACAGCGGGTCCGGTGCGGCTTCCAGGGCGTTATCACTGGATCCATCCCGCTGGACGTTCGCGGAGACCCTTGTACAGCAGACTGTGGACCAGAATGTGATGGGCGGCAATGCGCCGATCACCCTGCAGGTTTACGACTCTGCCAACTCTCTGCGCAGCGCTGCGTGGCTCTCGGGTAGCCCATTCGGGACCGCCTTTGTGGTCGAGGCCAGTGCTCCATTTCAGACAGACATTCCCTTTCTGCCAGATTCGGCCATCACCATTCGTGTCCGCCATTGGGGCATTGTCGAGCGTTATCCATGATCTCTGAGCGAAAAGGCCAAACGGCCCTATGGGGATTTCTAACCATGCTGGCGTTGATCGCGATCGCCTCCGGCCTGGTGGATATCTATCGGCTGTACGCTGCCCGTATTTGGGCCTATTCGGCAGCCCAGGAAGCGGCTTTAGCCGGGGCATCCCGCGGACGGGATTGGAGCGCCCTTATGACCGGCTTTGAAATGAGGTTGGACAGCGCAACCGCGAAAGCTGAGGCAGAAAGGGTGTTGATCGCAGAAATGGCTTCACGCGGAATAAGCGGCTACACCATGGATGTACGTGTTCTACCGGATGCGGGCGGCGGTAGTATCCCGGGCTTTCCACTACGGCCCGTACGTCTGGGTGAGAGCCTTGGTGAGTGGAGCAGCAATGAACCGGCGGTTGGGGTGTATCTGGAAGTTCCGGTGGATTGGTTGATGTTAGATATGTTGAATGTCCAGGAAAAAACCGTGCGCGTGTTTGCCTCTGCGGGAGTGGCTCAATGAGATTTACTTTGAAAATTGGATCATCGAAGAATACCAGTTGGCTGAAAGCCGCTGCTTTTATGGTTGTTCTTTCCGTGCTACTGGCTGGCTACCGGCTGGCCTACGCCAACATCTCCCCTGAGTATCTGCGGAATGGGCGAACGTATGATCAGGAAAGCACCTACATCCAGTGGAATGGATCGGTATCTTACATAAACCTGTTTCACCGGGATAGCACTTCGCTCCCGCCTAGCGAAGGGGGAGCATTCTGTGGCAGCGGTTGCACCGAACAAGTCACGCGCATTCAAAGCGGCAGTTCGATTTCCGGCAACTTCACATATCTCCGGACCTTCAATGTACAGGCTGCCTACAGCGGCGATTCCAATGTCGGAACGGTGACTGTTCGGGCTTGCGGGCAGGTCATCTTTACCGATGACCTCTACCTGGCAAACCAGAGCGTTCCCGGGTTCAATAACCTGCCGAACCCGGCCTGGAACGTGCCAACCGCGAGCGATTGTACCTGGTCGATCTCCGCCAGCGGTGGATATGTGGATGTCCGCGCAGTAACAACCACTTACCGGACAACCCCCGCGCCGACTGTGGATCTGCGGGTCAATGGGTCGAATGGCCCAATCAGCCTCAGTGCACCGGCAAGTTATACGTTGAGTTGGACGAGTACCAACGCCGCATCTTGCACCGCGTCGGGGAGTTGGAGTGGGGCGCAGGCAACCGGTAGCTCCCAGGGTATTAATAATGTAAGTGGTGGCACGTACACTTACACACTGACCTGCTCAAATCCATCCGGCAGCGCCAGTGACAGCGTCACTGTAAATGTCTTGTCTGCCCCAACGGTGACCGTCAATGCGCCGGCATCAGCCACCGCTCCAGCCAGCTACATGGCAACCTGGACGAGCAGCAACGCCACATCCTGCACAGGCTCAAACCGTTTCATAGGGTTAAGTGGACTGACAGGCTCGCGGGCCGAGACAGCTCTCCCCGTAGGGAACTATGATTACACCGTTACCTGCACCAACGCGGCCGGCGTGTCAGCAACCGACACGAAACGAACGGTTGTATATGCTGCCCCTTCCGTTGACTTGAAGGTGGACGGTTCGGACGGGCCTACCGTGACTCGCACCGGTCCGATCACCTACTTGGCCACATGGACCAGCAGTAATGCCACGCTGTGCACGGGTTCTGCCCGCCTGGCAGGATATTCCGGACTTGCGGGTACGCGTTCGGAAGCAAACGTACCGGCAGGAACCACCTACGATTACAGCGTGACCTGCCAGAATCCTGCCGGGGCAACCGCCAGCGATACGGTGCGAATGATCGTTGTGGCTGCGCCATCTGTCGACGTGCGGGTGAACGGGTCAAATGGGCCGCTCACTTTTCAGGAACCGGCCGGTTACACGGTTAGCTGGACCAGCGCCAATGCCGTTTCCTGCTCCGCGTTGAATAATCTTTCCGGGCCAGTAGGCACGAGTGGCAACCGAGCTCTCAGCAATGTACTGCAGGGCGCCTATCAATACACCGTGCAATGTATGAACCTGGCCGGAACGACTGCAAACGACACGGTGGTTGTTAATGTCAACCCGCCTCCGCCGATCGTGGATCTGCAAGTTGAGGGTGGCAATGGGCCGATTACCCAGGTTGAGCCAGGCAGCTATACCCTGACCTGGACCAGCCAGTATGCCGCATCCTGCACGGCTGCCAGTTCGGATGCCCTATGGACCGGAAGCGTAACTGTCTCCGGTAGCGCGCCTATCTCCGGAGCGCTGATTGGAACCCATTCGTACACGCTTACCTGCTCGAATGTCTCAGGAACGCGGAGCGACACAGTCACCGTGTATGTGATTGCGCCGCTGTCCGGAACAGTCTCACCGACCTTTGCCAGGCTGGTGTTGTTTAGCCCTAATCTTGGCCTGCCGGCACAGACCCTGACCGGAACGGTAGCAGGCGGCGAACCACCCTATCTTGTGGTGGTTTCAGTCCGTGCGCCTTCCGGGGCGGTTACAACCTATTCGCGAAGTGGTTCGGCCTGGTCGTTGTCACCCTCAGCAGCTGGGGATATCAATTTTGGCACAACGGAGCAAGGAACCTGGACCGTTTGGGCGGATCTGACCGATTCTGCAGGGCGTACCTTTCGCACCAACAGCAATACCTGGACGGTTTCCTGGTACCCCGTTCATGGGAGGCCATAATGCGGCGCACCTTGATCCTCTCAATCCTGGTCTGGTTTTGCCTTTCGGCGGCTGTACCCCCGCTTCCGATTTCTTCAAATGCATGCAGCCAGACATATGGCGCGAACTTGCCTGACCCCCTGCCAGGCTGGTTACAGCCTGTTGAGCAACCGGCAGATTTACAGACCGCTCAGTCTTATGAACTCCTGGCCGGCCACCTGCTGAAGGGCGCCATTGTGGATGGTTCACGATGTCCCTCCGGCGGGCTGAATGCGGATGGATCACCCAATGCCTGCGGATTAGAAACTTCTCGGGAAGAAGTGTTTCGCTGGCAAAACCGTTACGATGCGTCGATTCAGGCCTCAGCATCGGAGCAGAACATGCCTGCGAAGGTACTCAAGGCGGTCATCGCGGTTGAATCGCAGTTCTGGCCAGCCGCCAATTGGGCGAAAGGGGAAATTGGCCTGGGACAGATGACCGAGATGGGCGCAGACCTGGTTCTGGCATGGCGGCCTGATTATTTTCTAGCGATCTGCAGTCAAGGATTGGATAAAGCGGCTTGCGCCAAAGGTTATGGAGGTCTCGACCTCGCCGCTCAACGTATCCTACGCGGTCTGATGTTGAAGAGCATTGATGCGACCTGCCCAACCTGCCCGGGCGGGGTGGATCCGACCAGGGGCGACCAGGCAGTTACTGTGCTCACAGAATCGTTGAATGCGAGCTGCCGGCAATCTAACCGGACGTTCTGGCTGGCGACCGGGAAGCGGCCGGCGGAACTTCTGAGTTATGAAGACTTCTGGCGGTTATCGCTGGCAAATTATCACATAGGAACTGGCTGCATCTACCAGGCGTTGCGCCATACCGGTAATCCCAGCTCCTGGAGCGCGATTGCGATCAACTTCCCGACTGGCTGTGGCAGCGGCGCGGAATATATTCGCAGGATTGAAGAGCAAATCGTTCCCTAAAAGGTATGTATGGACTGGATAATCCTTGGCATTGTCATCCTCTGGCTGGCGGCGGTATCCTGGTTTGACTTGCGGAAAGGCGAGGTTCCGCACAGCCTGTGGGTCATTATTCCTCTGGCGCTGGCTGGCGCTTACCGTTTCTGGCAGGGGGACTGGCAACTTGTCGTCCTGACGGGATTGGTAGCGCTGATCAGCGAACGGGAGCGGATTTCCAAACTCTTTGGTTTTGAGGAAATTGGGCGGGTGTTGACCTGGCTGCCGTTCTTGTTGTTGGCATTGTTCTGGTCGGTGCAAAACAGCCCCATCACTGCGATGTCCATTGTCGGCTTTTGGGTCGCCTGGGAATTGGGCTGGTGGGGTGGTGCTGACGCAGTTAGCGCGATGGCCCTCAGCCTGGTCTGGCCGGGACCGGGCTTTTTCCTGGCGTTTTTCGGGTGTCATGCTATTGTCGCATTCGGTTTGATGGCGTTTACCTACAAAACGGAGCGGAAGGTAAAGGCACACCGGCTGCCCGGTCTGCCGATTATGCTTCTGGCAGTCATTTCATCACAAATCATCCAACGGATATGAGGTAACGGGCTGATCGTTCGGTTTATGCGCTCATTGGGTCTGGAGGTAAAATATGCACCTTCCAGGCGAACGTTTGTGCTACAATTTATCCATGCTGATGATAAAATTCGTTCCTGAACAGAAAATGGCTCGCTTTTATGAGGTGCATGTTCAGTCCACCCTTCTGGATAGTCATGCCGTTGTATGCACCTGGGGGAGTATCAAGAATGGTTATCATCGGGTGCGAATGATCAAAACACAGTCAATAGATGAAGCGGAGAAAATAGCCAAACGGATCATCCAAAAGAAAACAAAAAAGGGGTATGCCGAAATGGGCCCATGAATTTGACAGAACAAACAAAACCGGATATACTTTCTCAAAATATGGCACCTACCATTCGGCGGTCTCTCTTATTGATTTTGTTGATTATGACAGCCATAAATCTGGCTGGTCATTTTGCTTCGCCTGCATCCTGTTGTTCGGTGCCAGCAACCTTTGATAATGCCGGGGATACGGATTGCCTGGTATGTACGTTACAGGTTGGAGTCTGGACGCCTGATTTAGTGGCATTAAAACCTATTCAACTTCCTGATCTAATTGTCAAATACAATCCATTTGTTCCATCCGGATTCGTCTTCAACTTTTTCCATCCCCCTATCGCTTAAATACAACTGAATAATCGCATTTGAAAAACCCATTGAATATTCAATGGCTGTTTCGTTTGCGTATCTCAGTGAACGAGTTAACCGGTTCAGGCACAATCTTATTGCTGCCATCCGTTGTGTATGCATTTACCTTATAGAAGGAATTTCATAAATGAAAAAAAGATCTGTTTTACCTTATCTCCTGATCATAATTGGGGTTGCGATATTGATAACATCCATATCGATCAGCCTTCAACCACGTGCTCAAACTCCGACTACTCAGCCTTTGGTGGCTGAGGAAGAGACGTTCCCCGAGATTCCCCGAGTTTCCTTAGAGGATGCGCTCGCCGCAAATAAATCGGGCGATGCGGTATTTATCGATGTCAGAGACAATAGCGCATATGCCGAAGCACATATCGCAAATGCGCTATCCATTCCACTCGCTCAATTGGATAGCCAATATAAAGACCTTGATCCGAATGCATGGATCATTACTTACTGTACCTGACCGTCAGAAGAATCGAGCGCCCGTGCGGCGCGAATTCTCTTGGATAACGGTTTCAAGAATGTTACCCCTATTCTTGGCGGTTTTCGTGCCTGGCAGAATGCCGGTTATCCGGTGGAAACGGGTCCTTAACTTTGCATAAGAGATGACACAATGATCACTCTACAAAAAAAACAATCTACCATACGTCCAGCTCTGTTCCTACTGTTACTACTGATTACCGGGATCCTGGCAGCATGTGGCGGGAAGGCTCCACAGATCAGCGTAGATCCCGCTTTACAAGATCTGGGAACTCAACCTCAACAACCGATCGATCTCGTATTCGAGGTAAAAAACACTGGTAACGCAAACCTGGTGATCGAAAAAGTAAGTGTCTCGTGTGAGTGCACAACGGCTGAGTTGGAAACAAACACCATCTTGCCCGGTGAATCAACCAAACTACGTGTCAGGTTTGACCCGGCAGAAGATAACTTATTCGGCGATATCCAACGCATTATTTACTTGCGTAGTAATGACCCGGCAACCCCGGAAGCGGAAGCAGAATTTCGAGTCATCATCCAAAAGCCGGAAGGATAGCTCAATGCTCAAACAATGGTTAAAGAAGTTGAGCGTTGGAAATACCCTGTACTATCCTGGCTGCGTTACTCGCTATGCTCTACCCGAGGTACAAGAGCGGTACGAGTGGTTGCTGCGCAAGGCCAAAATCGACTTTATCGTCTTACCCGGTGAGCTTCAGTGCTGCGGTAGTCCCGTCAGGCGGGCCGGATATCAACAGGATTTTGACCGGTTGAAGGCCAAAAACCTGGAGATATTTGCTCGCTTCAGCGTCAATAAGATCATCACCAACTGTCCTGGCTGTTATCACACTTTGAAATACGAGTACCAGCTCGATGTCTATCATACGACACAGGTTTTGTCTGAAAAAGGCAGGATCCCGCCCGGTCAATACGAACCGGATGGAAAACAATCAATAACCTATCATGATCCTTGCCATCTCGGTCGCTGGTCAGATATTTACGAAGAACCCCGCCGTCTCTTGGATCAGGCAGGTTGGGAGGTTGTAGAACTGCCAGATAACCGGGAGATGAGCCTGTGCTGTGGGGCTGGGGGTGGCGTTAAATCAAACTACCCAGATCTATCCAACACAATCGCTCAGGCCCGCCTGGCCCAGGTGAACAATGGCCGATTATGTACCGCCTGCCCCCTGTGTTATGCCCATTTCAAGGAAAATGCCGGCGATATTCAGGTGATGGAGTTCAGTGAAGCCTTGACGCAGGCTGCGGAAGCGAGGCGCTAACCCATGGAATCGCTCGAATCTTTATTCCAACCCGGTCAGGTGTCCACGCGTGCAGAAACGAAGGTGGCCTACAGCCGGGATGCATCTCGCATTCAGGGTCCGTGCCAGGGGGTTGTTTGGCCCGAAACAGTTGACGATGTTGTCCGCCTGGCGCAATGGGCTGCCGAAACTGGGATCGATCTGGTGCCGCGCGGGGCAGGTACGGGACTGTGTGGCGGAGCAACACCGCAAAACTCGATCGTGGTTGATTCTTCCTGTCTGCGGAAAATCGGCACTCGTGATGTTCAATCAAAAATGGTGGTAGTCGATGCCGGCGTCCCCCTGGACCAGTTCAACCGAATGCTTCGCCCAGATGGATTATTCTTCCCCGTGATACCTGGCAGCCATCGCTCGGCGACCCTTGGTGGGATGATCGCCACCAACGCTGCGGGGCTGCACGCCGTCCGCTACGGCAGGATGAGTGATTGGGTCGAGGAAGTGGTTGTGGTGGATGGGAAGGGTGAGGTTCAGCGACTGTCTTCCGGCGATCGGAAAGCTTTCGCTGGCCGGGAAGGGATCACCGGGATGATCGTACAGGCTACGCTCCGTCTGACGGAGATCCCCGAGAGTCGCTCGCTCACTCTGTTCTCGTTTGAACACCTGGCGGAAATGCTGAAGCAAGTCAAACAATTGAAAACGAATTCTACCCTTTCCGCGTTGGAATATCTCAATCCCCATGCGGCTGCTCTGGTCGGGTGGAAGGCAAGACATTGTGTATTGGCCGAGTACCATAGTGCTGAAGGGGAGATTCGTGAACCTGCTGAGATGGCAAACCTATGGGGAGCGCGAGAAAGCCTGTCTGCCCGATTAACGCAGGCGGGATTCCCCATTTCCGAGGATCCCCAGTTCCCCCCCGAAGCCCTGGAAGATAACCTGGACTGGCTGACGGTGCAAAATATTCCCGTCTTCGGCCATCTTGGGGTTGGTATCCTGCACCCCCGATTTTTGCGGGAGGATGCGCGCATCGCGGAGCTTTACCGCCGGGTTTCTGCCTCCGGTGGGCAAATCAGTGGAGAACACGGGATGGGGCTGAAAAAGCGGCAGTGGGCCAGTGAGGCATTGAAGGCGGAAGTTCTGGCGCTGAAAAGGCAGTTCGACCCACAGCATATTTTCAACCGAGGGAAGTTATGTTGATTGATCTTACCGAAAACCCTGCCTGCACCGAGTGTGGACTTTGTCGAGAGGTCTGCCCGGTTTTTCAGATCCAACGCCAGGAAGAGTACAGCCCCCGTGGTCGCGCGATACTGGGTTCCGCTGGCATTCAGACCCTGGTCTTTTATCAATGCACCCTATGTCGAGCCTGCCGGGTCGTTTGTCCAGTTGGGCACGACCCGGGTGGTGAGATCATTCGGGCAGGCTTAATATCAGCCGGCATCGAAACGGAAGCCAATCAGATGATGATTACCAATATCCGCCAGTACGGCAATCCCTTCGGACCGCTTGCCGAGGGCGAGTTGCCCAAAACGTTAACGTGCTGCTAAGAAGGACATCGGAATGAACATAAAAAAACTTCGATTGATTGCCATTACCCTATTCGTGCTCCTTCTCTCGGCACTGCCGGTCAACGCCGATAGCACCGGACGGCAGGCGGTGATCTATTACAACGAAGCGTGCGACGAGTGCGCGACCTATATCAATGGCGAACTGCAGGAAATCCTCCAGGCCAACCAGGTGCAGATGGTTCGAAAAGACTATATCAACCAGCGGGAGAACCGCAAGGAATTGAACCAAATGAACGATTCCTTGGGTGTACCGCTGGAATTGCAAAGTCACCTGGTTACCTTTATCGACGAGGGCCAAATTATCTTGCAGGGCGAGCCGCCCAGGCGCGTGGTTGAAGGCTTGCTATCCGCCCAAGAGCTACCCGATCGGATCCTGATTTACAGCGAAGAGGGCGAGAGCGATGGATACAAGGCTTGGGCGTTTGCTGGCCCCGTGCAGACTTACGGAGTAAATGAACCCATCACTACCTACTTGACCTGGTTTGAGGCAAACCAAGCATCTTTTGCTGGCGCAAGTAGCGTCGGGGCAAAAAGCAAGCTGCTTCCGGCTGTTCTATTAACTGGGCTTGTGGACGGCATCAATCCCTGTGCAATGGCCATTTTGCTCTTTTTTATCACGTTCTTGTTTACGATCCGAAAGGCAAGAGCAGCGATTGCCCGGATGGGGTTGGTCTACATCGCCTGTGTGTACATCGTTTATTTTCTAGTCGGCCTGGGTTTGCTTCGCGCGACTTCCCTGGTGCAAGGGCACTGGCTCGGGCAGGCAGGGGCAGGCTTGTTGATCCTGTTTGGTCTGACCAATCTCCTGGGGGCCATATTCCCAAAGTTTCCCATTCGTTTGGAGCTCCCCGAAATCGGGAAAGAAGGACTCAAGAACTGGATGTACCGGGCAACCTTACCCGCCACCATTGTCTTGGGTACGCTCATGGGTCTGGAGAGTTTCCCATGCTCTGGTGGGCCATACGTCGCTATTTTAGGATTATTGGGCAGCCAGACCGGTTTCTGGGAGGGTTTTGGATACCTGGCGCTATATAACTTGATGTTTATTATGCCGTTGGTGATCATCCTGATCCTCGCCTTAAACCCAGTCATGGGAGCAAAGATTCAAGCGTGGGAACGCGCCTCTTCTCATAAGGTGCGCGGGATCACAGGCGGGGTGATGGCGCTCATTGGGTTAGTCCTATTAATTTGGGTTCTATAAGAACACGACACAAGAAGGTGATGAGATGGCTAAGAAATACGCAAAGTCAAAATCAAGCAGACGGTCAAGAAACACGCCGAAGCAGGCGAACTGGTGGGTGATTGGGTTAATCGTCGCTGTGGTGCTCGTTGGGGTGAGTGTAATCGCACTGCAACAAAACCAGAATAAAGCGAAAGCCGAGCCGGTCGAAACCAGCCAGGATAAGAGCATGGGTGAAGTCGAAGCCCCGGTTGTAGTGGTCGAGTACGGCGATTATCAGTGTCCGGCCTGCGGACGATTCGCGTCAACGGTCAAACCTAAACTTGTAGAGGAATTTGTAAATTCCGGACAAGTACGTTTCGTCTTCCGTAGTTTTCAATTCATTGGCGAAGAGTCTTTCTGGGCAGCTGAAGCTGCGGAATGCGCCAATGAACAGGGCAAGTATTGGGAGTTTTATGAGAAACTGTATTCTTCCCAGGACGGTGAAAATGCGGGTGCATTCAGGAAAGAGAACTTAGAGAAATTTGCTGTTGATTTAGGATTACAGACCGATACTTTTAACGAATGCCTGGCAACCGGTAAGTACACCGATAAGGTGAAAGCAGAAACCCTGGAAGCCCAAAACCTTGGACTTCGGAGCACACCCTCTTTACTCGTAAATGGGAAATTGGTTGAAAATGGCAGCCAATTTGATATTTTAAGCCAGGAAATCCGCCGCGCGCTTTCAAAATCGAATTGAGTTTCTTTCATAATGCAGAGAAACATGGGATAAAAGCAGGTCAGCCAACGAATGAAATCGGCCAATTTACAACCTTTTGGTTTGTCGAAGAGCAAACTTCAGAAATTGTCATTTGCCATCAGTTGGATCATAACCACTGTGGTTGTATCCGGTTTGATACGGTTTGCCTGGCTCCAATTGTATGGGATTCAACCAGTCACGGAAACAGGCAATCGTGAAACAGAGAGAATAATGTTGGCCACGCAACCTCCGCCTGATGTTGCCATTCCTGGTTTCGTGGTTAATACCGAATTCGATGGGATTCAAAGAATGGCAATCCTTCAGACTGTTGTCCAGGAAGGGAAACATCTCAATGCCATCACTTATACTGTCATGAAAGGCGATTCGATATTCAAAATTTCTAAACAGTTCAACATCAAACCCGAAACAATCCTGTGGGCAAACCCGGAAACGTTTAATGATAATCCGGAGTTGTTAACCATTGGTATGGTTTTAAACATTCCATCATCGGATGGGATTTACTACAAATGGAAATCAGGAGACACGATCCCCGATGTTGCCACGCGCTTTCGGGTCGATCCTGACGCGATTCTCTTATGGCCAGAAAACGGATTGGACATAATCGATCCGGAGGTTTCCCCAGATACATATGTGATGATCCCAGGAGGGACGCGCGAGATGGTCTCCTGGGTCATGCCGACCATCCCACGGGGAAAATCAGGGGTCTCCAAAACATTGGCAGGCCCAGGCGCTTGCGATACTACCGACGGAGCTTATGGCACGGGTACATTTGTGTGGCCGGCTGTAAATAACTATCTGTCAGGGAATGATTATTGGTCGGGGCATCTGGCCCTGGATATCGCCTCAAACATGGGCTCTCCCGTGTTCGCTTCAGATAGTGGATTGGTAGTCTATGCCGGATGGAATAACACCGGGTATGGGAATATGGTCATGATCGACCATGGGAATGGTTATCAAACCTTATATGCACATATGAGTCAGGTCTCGGTTTCCTGCGGAAGCAGCGTCTATCAAGGCTCTGCGATCGGCTCATCCGGAAGCTCTGGCAATTCTACCGGACCGCATTTACATTTTGAAACCCGCTATCTTGGTGGATTGGTAAATCCTTGGAGCCTTATGCCATGAATGATGGGAGGTGTCGATCATGTTCTTTGAGTTATTTTCCCGAAGAGGTGTCTCCCCTTGAGCGAAGAGATTAACTGCCAACCCCGAAGGATAACGGCGCAGGGATCGTTTGTAGACAATGAGTGATGAAGAAGCTTTTTGGTCTAATCCTGTCGAATATTTTCGCCGTTGCAGATGAATGGATTTCTCATCTGTTATTCCGATCCTCCCGCGAACAAGCCATTCACATGCTTCGACTTCAACCGATGGAACGGCTGCTGATTGTTGGAGTGGGTGCAGGCAAGGATATCCCATTACTTCCACCAGGTTTATGGATTACTGGTATCGATTCCAGCGCTCAAAAACTGCAAAAAGCGCGTGTGCAAACGAAGGGTCATTACGTCACGCTGGAAATAATGGATCCGTTATCGCTTATTTATGGAGATCGCAGTTTTAACGCGGTGATATTTAGCCCAATTTTGGGCAACGAAACGGATCATGCTAAAGCATTGCGCGAAGCATGGCGCGTCGTTCGTCCAGGGGGCCGGCTAGTTTCTTTGGAGCGTTCCTTGAAAGGCAAGGATTGGCCGTCTCGTCTTTACCAATGGTACAGAAGTTTCAAGATTGGTGGTCAGTTGCATCCCTCCCAAGGACTTATCAATGTCATCGAAAGTCTCGATGACATGGAAAACAAGCCCGCTGTGTGGAACGGCTATTGCCGAATTATTCTCATCCGAAAGGAAAATCTGAAATGAAATTTCTTCGAACGATGCTGATTTTGATCAGTATCGTTGTCGTCTTCCCACACAACGGGCAAACTGCACAAGCAAGGTCTGAGGAGCCCACCGAGCCTTATCCGGGCATGCCTCTCTGCCTCCCGGATGTTTACTTGCTTCCGCCTGAAGATTGCCTGCCATTAGGGCCGTCACAGACTTTGACTCAATTGGCACAGATGGGAATGAGCTATCCATTGCGACCTTTGCCGGTGGTGTCTCCCCCCAAAGATCTAACCAGGAATCCGGCATTTATTGCCAAGATCAACATCGATCCCTCTGAACCCGTTCGCTTATATGCCACGCTAGATGATGCGGTTGGTGGGGTAAACTCGGTTCGGTCAATTGCGCCCGGGAATGGATTACGTTACGTTTCTTATATCCAGGAATCGCGCATCGATGGAAACTCATTTGTTATGCTGAAAAGCGGTGAATGGGTGCGCGCATCACCAGCCGGTTCTTCCACATTTCAGGGGGTTTTATTTACAAAAACACCATCTACCGGCTTTGGCTGGGTGATCGATACGATCAGGGCACGGTCCCGGCCCAGTTTTACCGCCCCGGAAGTGGGTGATGTCATTTTTCGAGAATCTTTTGTTCCAATTTATCAAGTGATTGAAGCGGAAGGGATGGAATGGTATCTGATTGGGATGGACCAATGGGTCCCTTATCTCAAAGCTCGCCGTGCGAGGGTAGATACCACGCCACCACAAGGGGTAACCGGAGACCGCTGGATTTCCGTAGATTTGTATGACCAAATCGTCACGGTGTATGAGAACCGCCAATTGGTATTTGCCACACTGGTCTCGACTGGCGGTGAGCCGTTCTATACCAGGCCGGGCCTTTTCCAAATCTATCAGAAAAAACCTTTTGAAACCATGACCGGCGCATTCGAACCTGATAAATCGGATTATTATTATTTGGAAGATGTGCCATGGACCATGTATTTCGACGAAGCCCGAGCTTTACATGGTGCGTATTGGCGACCCTGGTTTGGGGTAGCCGGTTCGCATGGCTGTGTGAACTTCTCATTGGGGGATGCAAACTGGTTATTCCAATGGGCCAAAGAGGGTGATTGGGTGTATGTCTGGGATGCTTCAGGTCAGACACCCACCGATCCCAGTTTCTATGGCGCAGGTGGGGCGTAATGATCGTAGAACTGGCCCCAAGCAACAGGTTTCAAATTTATGAATGAGAAGTTATCGATGAAAAGACAAGTGTCAGGATTTATGTTAGGAATCGGTTTTGGTTGCGTTGTTCTGGCGCTGGGCGCGGTTGCTCTGTTCCAAATCCCATCAGTCCGGGACCGGTACGGTTGGCGGGTGGACTTTGCTCTCACGTTTCTCCGCTCTTTGGTGGATCCGGTCAAACCATTGCCCGCAATAAGAACAACCCGAATTACGGATGAGCAATTGGAAATTAAACCCACAGATCCCCCTATGGAAACACGTATCCAGCAGGCGACGCAACAAACCAACGTGACCACATCTTCACCAACACCCTCGCTAACGCCTACCCTTACCCCGACCCCAATTCCTGGAGTTGTGCAATTATCCCCGCCTGCTTATGAAAAGCAGGAGATCAACAACTGCGGGCCGGCCACTCTGGCCATGTATTTACGCTATTACGGCTGGGAAGGAGACCAGGCGACCATCGCCAGCAACACCAAACCTAAAAGTGAAGATCGCAATGTGAACGTTGAGGAACTGGTCGCTTACGTGAATACCCAAACGCCAGGGTATGAGATCCAATTCCGAGTAGGTGGGGATGTGGAAACACTGAAACGTCTTTTGGCAGCCGGTTTTCCCGTGATGATCGAGGAATCTTTCATCATGGAAGAAAGTTATTGGCTGAATGATGATCGCTGGGCTGGTCATTATCTGCTGTTGACCGGGTATGACGACAGGGCACAGGCATTCCAGGTTCAGGATTCATTTCTTGGACCTGATATGCAAATCTCTTATGCAGCACTCAAGGAGCGATGGAAGTCTTTTAACTATGTCTATATCCTGGTCTATAAACCTGAATCACGCCAATTAGTTCAATCCCTGTTAGTTGACCAATGGGACGTTGACACGAATCGACAACACGCATTGGATTTGGCAAAAAGGGAAGTAGAACAAAATCCAGACGACGCATTCGCCTGGTTCAACGTCGGGACAAACATGGTTTACTTCGAAAGCTATGCCCAGGCTGCAGGGGCATATGACAATGCTCGAAATATTGGACTGCCACAACGTATGCTGCGTTATCAATTCGGACCTTTCTTTGCATACTTTCATTCGGGCAGAATTGAAGACCTTTTATCGCTGACCGAATATGCGCTAAAACGAACCCCTAATTCGGAAGAAGCGAAACTTTGGCGCGGTTGGGCAATGTATCGCCAGGAGAACAAAGAGGAGGCTATCAAGTTGTTCAACGAAGCATTGGCTGTGCGTCCGGATTATTTCGATGCTGAATACGCCTTAGATTTTGTTCGGAACAATTAACGATATGGAGCCTGTATCCTGTAAGCTGCAGCCGCTCGGTGAAATACCAGTTGTCAATATCAATCTGAAGATTATTTAATGGTAACCTAACCACATCGATAAAAGCAGGAAAGACCTATGTTCATTTCGCGTCGAAAATTTATCAAAGATTCATACTTGATGGTTGCCGGCTTTCTTTTACGACCGGCGAGTAAATATCTCGATAAATTTGAATTTCCTGCCGCAGAAAGACTTGGGCGTGTCAACGTTGGCAAGGTCGAGGTAAAGCATCGCCCAAACGTAGATAGCCAGACGGTGAGTGTCCTGTACGAAGACGCGATTGTTGAATGGGCTTGTGAAGTCGTTGGAACCAATGCATACCGAAATAACCAAAGGTATGTGGAAACGCCCGAAGGTTATATATGGGCTCCTTACTTGCAGCCTGTCCGCAACATCCCCAATCAACCGGATCAATCACTTCCTGATAGCAGCCGCGGGCCAGGGATGTGGGTAGAAGTAAGCGTGCCTTACGTTGATCTTACGTTAGCCAATCCCCCTGCACGTTCACCGGGTCTGCGAAATCGAATAGAGAACAACTTGCCATCCCGGCTATATTACAGCCAGATCACCTGGGTCGACCAGACGAGGTTGGCTCAGGATGGACGAATCCTCTATAGAGTCAACGAACCGTTTGGTAGTTATGGGGATATATACTGGGCATCGGGTGAAGCTTTTCGGCCGCTTACAACCGAAGAGATCTCACCTATTAATCCAACCACAATGGACAAACGGATTGAGGTCAATATCCCAAGGCAGACCCTGTCTTGTTTTGAGGGGAAAAATGAAGTCTACTTTTGCCGGATCTCATCTGGCGCGTTGTGGGACGCCTGGGGTAATGCAGTCGATGCCTGGGCAACACCTTTGGGGAAATACCCAATCTGGCGCAAACTCATCTCGCTCCATATGAGCGGGGGATCTTCCGGAGGGGGGTGGGATCTGCCTGCTATTGCCTGGACATCACTATTTGCAGAAAATGGGGTGGCGATCCACTCAACCTTCTGGCACAACAACTTTGGCGAGCCCATGTCGCACGGTTGTGTGAATGCGAGTCCGGATGATGCCAAATGGATTTTTAGGTGGACATTGCCCACCATATCATTAGATCCAGGGGATGAGACCATCCCTTGGCCCGGCGGGACCTCTGTTGAGGTGAAAGAAGACTAAAAATGCTTCGGCTTCAATTTGGCCAGCATGGTTAGGCCGGAAGACAAAGGTTGGTGTAAGGGTTTTAGGAAGGCCAATGTCTACAAAAATATTCGTTATTGAAGACAACCTCGAATTTGCTGATTACCTGCGAAGAGGTTTAACTTACGAAGGGTATCTGGTTCGATTTGCATCCGAGGCTGAAACCGGTTTATCCATCCAGAACGAGTTCCATCCCGATCTACTTATTTTAGATCTCATGCTGCCTGGAATGGATGGGATTGAAGCGTGTAAGCAGTTCCGGGAAAGCAATTATAGCCTTCCGATCCTGATGCTCACCGCTCGCAACTCGATTGGAGATCGGGTGACGGGATTGGATGCCGGCGCTGACGATTATTTAGGGAAGCCTTTTGAATTTGAGGAGTTATTGGCGAGAATTCGAGCTTTATTGCGGCGGACAATTGCAGGCGAAAAGGTGATGTCTTTCTCCAATCTAGATTTGGATCTGTCTATGCAGACAGCTCACCGAAACGAAAAAAGTATTTGGCTGACAAAGACAGAATATGAGATGCTCATTTTCTTCCTTTCCCATCCCCGAGAAGTGATTTCACGGGAAGTGCTTCTAAATCGTTTTTGGGGGTTTGATCAATGCGTTGGTGGTAATGTGCTTGATGTGTATGTGGGGCGATTACGGCGCAAATTGGGCGAGCCTGTGCTGATCCACACAGTTTTTGGAGTTGGGTACATACTGAAAGAGGATGAGCGATGATATCCTTACGCTGGCGGCTCACTTTATGGCATTTGGGCTTGATGATCGTGAGCCTTGTTATTTTTTCGATCGTTTCATACGAGGTTTTATCCATTTCTTTACGAGAAGAAATCGACCGAACGCTCGTAGAGCGCGCCAATCACGTTGCAGATGCGATTGCAGTCGTGCCCAATCGGCCAATTGAAGGAATTACGGCGGATCGAACGGACGAATTTCGCTCCCCAGGCGTGTATCTGCAGATAACAAATGCGAGCGGAAAGGTTGTTTCCCATTCATATAATTTAGGGACCCAGGAACTTCCCCTTAACTTAACAAACAATGGTCAGCTGC
Organism: Bellilinea sp.; assembly: GCA_036822575.1. Classification (GTDB taxonomy): domain Bacteria; phylum Chloroflexota; class Anaerolineae; order Anaerolineales; family Anaerolineaceae; genus Bellilinea. The sequence continues at coordinate 323,278 of DAISHK010000001.1, forward strand.
CGAACAATTTAAATCCATATACAACCATATCCATATCTGGACAGTCTGTACGCTTGTTTCACCAGTCGCTTGTTCGGGACGGTGCGATTATCGGCGCTGTACAGGTTGGCCAGTCGTTTGCCAGCCTTGAAGCAACTTTAAGCCGTCTTCGCATGATCTATATGGGGGGAATTCTTATTGTGATCGTTCTGGGATTCGTTGGCGGTTGGGTGCTTGCCTCCATGGGGCTTCGCCCTGTTGCCAATGTCACACGAGCCGCCAGCGATATCGTACGAGCGGAAGACCTTTTCGCTCGGGTCAAGTATTCAGGCCCACAAGACGAGATCGGCCAACTGGCAAAGACATTTAATGAAATGCTCGACCGCTTACAAGCATTATTTGAAGGGCAAAGACGGTTTTTGGCCGAGGCTGCCCATGAACTGCGAACGCCATTGGCGGCGATGATCGGGAACATTGACTTGCTGGCACGATTCCACGAAGATCAAGAACGCCGTACTGAGGCCATTGCAGCACTTCGACGCACAGGTAAACATGTTTCACGACTGCTAGATGATTTGCTTCTCCTTGCCCAGGCGGATGCAGGATGGCGACTTCAGTTAGAACCAATGTGGTTTGATGACCTGTTTATGGAAGTGTACGAGGCAAGTCGCTCATCCTGGGGCAACAACCAGGTTGAACTCATCGCTTGCGAACCCTCTTATATACTGGGTGATCCGGACCGACTCAGACAAGTTCTTTTGAACCTGATCGATAATGCTATAAAATTTTCCCCTCCCCATTCGCCGGTAGCATTGGCATTGCGATGCCAGAATAACCGCGTGCTGGTCCAAATTTCTGATCAGGGTTCCGGAATTTCCACGCAAAGTATGGAGCGTCTCTTTCAACCCTTTTCTCGTGGAAACGCACCATCTACACTCCCGGGCGCAGGACTGGGACTGGTAATCGCACGCTGGATCGTTCGCGAACATAAGGGGGATTTGAGGATCGAGAGCCAAGTTGGAAAGGGAACAACGGCTAGCATTGATTTGCCCGAACAAATAGCACCAGAAGGATATGGGGCTTTGAGATAGTAAATCTAAACGAAAAACTTTCTAAAACACACCAAGAGAGGAGGAATGTAAAAATACCATGTATACTCGCCGGAAGTTTCTGATCAGTTCTGCAAGTTGGTTAGGCGGTCTTGCCATCCGGCCTCTGAAAGGTTTAGATCCCGATGTGGATGAAGGGAAAATAGGCCGAGTAACAACGAAATCCATCAGCGTTTATAGCAAGCCGTCGGACAAAAGCAAGATCCTATACCAGCGTTTCCGAGATGAGCTGGTCAACATCTATGATGAGATCCTTTCTGAAGATGGCCCAGGTTATAACCCGAAATGGTACCGGGTCTGGCGCGGTTACGCTCACAGCGCATACCTGCAACAAGTCAAGTTTCGTTACAATCCAGTGATCACAGACATCCTAATAAACAGCGGCCAACTGGCTGAGGTGACCGTTCCTCTTACCCAAACGATGCGATATCTGCCGTACAGAAAGAATTGGGAACCCCTTTACCGGTTGTATTATGGTTCTACCCACTGGGTTTAAGGAGTAGACTCTGGTCCAGATGGGACCCCATGGTACCGCTTACATGATGAGTTGACCGAGATCGAGTATCACGTTCAGGCAATTCACTTACGGTTCATACAACCCGAAGAATTTGAGCCCATTTCTCCAGAGGTAAATCCTTCCGACAAACGAATTGACGTCTCGATTGCATTGCAGACCCTGACCGCTTATGAAAATGACCGGGTGGTTTTGAAAACAAAAGTTTCCACGGGGATCCCTGACCGGCGAAATATCCCAGGGCTGATCTCGACAAACACGCCCACAGGCGAATTCCATGTATACTCAAAAATGCCATCGAAACATATGGGCGATGGGCAGTTGACATCCGATCTCGAAGCATATAAATTACCTGGTGTCCCCTGGACCACGTTCTTTGCTCCCAACGGAGTCGCGTTTCATGGTACATATTGGCATGATAATTTTGGAATGATGATGAGCCATGGTTGTGTCAATATGCGGACCGAGGAAGCTAAATGGATATTCCGCTGGACTACGCCTGTATCAGCCCCGGAAATTTGGGAACAGACGGGTTATGGGACATTGGTTATTGTCAAATGACACAGCACAATTTTTCCACTTAAACAATGTTTCTTCTCAACTGAGCCAATATGGCCTATGCCCACATTGGTAAAGAAGCAATGGAGGGATAAGGTTAATTTTGAGCTGAATTTCGATAAAAGCACCGAGCAAAGTAATCTTCTCAAACCCTGCACAAGCATTTCTCATTCGTTTGTCAGAATTTTTTCAGTATTTTCTTAAACAAAAATCCTACACTAAATCTGTCTTCTCCTTCTCCTTCTCCTCTCCCAATCCTTGCCCAAACCTAACGGCAAGGATTGGTTTTTAAATGGCCTGAAGAAAGATTTCTTGCGCTTTTAATCTTTTTGTCAGAAGTAATTCAATAGTTTCTCATTCTTGGCCGTTATGATCCAGTCATCCTATCTATTTCATCAAGAAGCAAATGGACACATCAATGAAACAAATTTTCAAGCTGATATTACTCTTACTGGGCATAGCCCCTTTACTCGGTTGTGCAGCCTTCACTTATTCCGCACAGAAAGTCGAAGCTCCAACCCAGCAACTTGCCCCCATAGGGTCGCAATTAACACCTGTTCCGGAACAAGCCTCTGCCAATACATCACAGAATGAAGAAAATTTACTGGTTGATTTATATCGCAGCAGTAGCCCATCCGTTGTGAATATTACCGTTTACCAGCAGGCACAGCAAGGGATTGTGCCAGTTGGAACGGGGTCTGGATTTGTTTTCGATGATAAAGGGCGAATTGTAACGAATGCGCACGTCGTTCAAGATGCTGATCAGATCGATGTAACGTTTTCTGATGGTCAGATCCAATCTGCAGAAACAATTGGAATAGATCAAAATAGTGATCTGGCAGTTATTCAAGTAGAAAAAGTACCTGATAAGGTTCTTCCTCTACCCCTTGGAAATATGCAGGAATTGGCAGTCGGACAGACGGTGGTGGCAATCGGAAACCCCTTTGGCCTGGATGGAACATTGACGAAAGGGATTATCTCCGCGTTGGGTCGAACAATCCCTGCACTGACCCCATTCTCGATACCCGAAGCAATACAAACCGATGCCGCGATCAATCCCGGAAATTCCGGTGGACCACTTCTGGATCTCCACGGCCATATCATTGGAATCAATGCGCAAATCGAAACGAACGGATTATCCCAAAGTAATAGCGGGGTCGGTTTTGCGATCCCCGTGAACATTGTCAATCAGGTAGTGCCAGAGCTCATTTCAAAAGGAAAGTATGAGTGGTCCTGGCTAGGGGTTCGAGGGGGCGATGTGAATCCCAGTCTAGTCGAGGCGATGAACCTGCCTATCGCTACTGGAGCGTACCTGGTAGAGGTGACTCCGGGGGGACCAGCAGAGCAAGCGGGCATTCGCGGTGCTGACAAACAAAAGCTTGTCAATGGCCGGGCTGTGGAAGTAGGCGGAGATCTTGTTATTGCAATCGATGGAAAATCCATCGATACATTCAACGACTTGCTGGTTTACATCGCTTTGGAAACGCGTCCGGGGCAAACGGTAACACTAACCATTGTTCGCAATGGCAAGGAAAGTGACATTGACCTTCTCATAGGATCGAGACCAGAGACAGTGGAGTAACGACATTCAATGCCTGGGAATGATCATGGCATTGAACATCTGCATGAACGGAGGAAACCGTCTGCAATGGAACACAAAGTAAAAGATCCAGTGTGTGGAAGAGAATTTTTCCCCCGCAAGGCGCGTTGGTCGTACCGGTATCTCGGTCGGATGTATTACTTTTGCACGCGCAGATGCCTGACTACGTTTGATCAGGATCCCGAGAGATATTGCAGAAGGGTCGCAATCCATGACGCGAATGGATAACCTTCGTATAGCGGGATAAATAATATCCTCAAAGTAGTATGTGGAGGTTGGAAATGGATTTTCTAGAAGATTTGTTCGAAAACTTTTTCGATCGTCGCAATCGCCGGAACACGAGGGGAGGTCACAAGACTGGTTCTGACCACCATGATCGCCAGGGTATTCCCTATGAGAGATCTTCGGTGTGCACCAGGTGCGGCTTAGACAATCCAATCGAAAATAAATATTGCCTTGCCTGTGGAAGCGATTTGACCCCGGAAACAGAAAACGTGCAAGGAATTTTTTGTGAGGGGTGCGGAGCGAGGAATCAAATTGGGAGCAAATTTTGCCAGGCTTGTGGATTAAACCTGATGAACACAACAACCACTTGCCAGAGCTGTCGATCAACGGTACCCCCAAATGCTAAGTTTTGTCCCCAATGCGGGCAAACGTTGGCAGGCACTAAGATCGCTTAATAATACTAAGGCTATGACAAGAGACTACGAAAGGCAGGTCGTTATTATATTTAGAAAAATATGTAAACTGGCAGGTTTCTTGTTGAAAAGGCGATGGTTTCAAACCAGTTTACTGATAGGGATCGTAGTACTAATACCGTTCAGGATTGTTCCTGGATTTTCCGCCTCCACGAATTCACAGTCCAATGAATTTCAGAATGTACACGACTTGTCAGAACTGAATTCAAATTCCGCGCGCACAGCGACACAGCAGCCGGGAGAAGTTCAAATGCCCGATTATTCATATTCACAAACTGAATTCGTAAATGGTATTCGACGTCTGGCTTTATTGACAACCATCATTTCAGAAGAATCTAGGGTTGTTACTCTTTACAAAGTACAACCCGGCGACAACCTGTTCCTCATCGCCGAGAAATATGGTTTACAACCAGAGACTGTGCTGTGGGGAAATTATGAAATCCTGCGCGACAACCCCCAATTTTTAAGACCAGGTCAAGAGCTAAAGATCCTTCCTGTCGATGGCGTGTATTACCAGTGGAAACAATCCGATAATCTGGAGTCCGTCGCAAATTTCTTCAAGGTCAAGCCTGAAGAAATACTTTTATGGCCTGAAAACAACCTGGATCTGTTTATCACGGAACCAGCTCTGGCCTCTATTCAGGAAGGAAACTGGCTGATCATCCCAGGTGGCCGCAGAGCGCTTCAAGATTGGGGCCCCCCACCCATATCAAGAAGCAACCCGGCAGTGGCGGCGTATTACGGTTCGGGGTCATGCGGAAAAGTTTACCAGGGGGCGATTGGCACTGGTGCTTTTGTTTGGCCTACCATCGCCCGCTCACTCTCAGGCTATGATTTTTCCAGTATCCACCCTGCACTGGATATTGCCGGCGCAGAAGGAAATGCGATCTATTCCAGCGACAGCGGCGTTGTTGTTTTCGCAGGTTGGAGCGAATACGGGTATGGGAATCTGGTGGTCATCGACCATGGGAATGGCTGGCAGTCTGCATATGCTCATATGAGTGTAGCAAATGTGAGCTGTGGACAAAGCGTGGCGCAAGGAGAAATAATCGGAGCGGTCGGAAATACCGGCAATTCTACAGGTGCACATCTACATTTCGAGTTGCGAAGTGAGGTTTACGGAAAAGTCAGTCCTTGGGACCATGTAAGTCAATAACCTTGAGCCAAACTTTTCCAGTCGCTGCACGAGTTTTCGTGAAGAACAATCGCTAGATTCTGACCTACAGGAGGAATGGAATGCTATGAACCGTAAAGAACGAACTGTTCTGATCACGATTGTGATCAACCTGCTATTAATTGCCTTTAAGCTATGGTTGGCTGGTGCTTCGGGCAGCCTGGCTTTACGGGCCAGTGCCCTTCACTCAATTGCCGACGCTGTCATTGGGGGGTTCGTATTCGTCGGCTTGCTCATCAGCCGGTGGGAAACAAACCGCAACGAGGCACGCAGCCGCGTCAATATGGCCGAGAATTGGGTAGCACTGGCGGTGGCAGGGGCAATTTTCTATGTGGGGTTTGACATCGTACGAGAAGTATTAGGCGGCGAGTCCCCTGAGCTGAGAAATCTGGTTCCCATTACCCTGGCCTCACTGGTCACCGTCGCCGCGGCTTATTTTATTGCGCGTTATAAACTCTACGTAGGCCGCCAGACCAATTCACCGGCGCTCATCGCCGGAGGGTACCACTCACAGATGGACATTTATGCCTCTGTTGTTGTGGTTGCTGGGTTAGCTGGGGCTGCCCTGGGGCTGCCGAACCTGGATCGGGCAGCTGCCGCCATTGTGGTGGTGTTTATTTTGTTTTCAGGTTATGAAATCGCCTCATCAGCCATCCACGCGCTTCGTCACCGTACCGAGATTGATGTAGAAGGCCATGCTGGCCATGCACACAACAATTATTCTCATACAGTTTGGCGGGTATTTCTGCCTGTTGGACTGGCATTGTTCCTTGGAGTGTATCTATTTTCTGGGTTTTACATTGTCAGGCCCGGAGAGGCGGCTGTTGTCCGGCGGTTTGGAGCAGTAGCTTCACCGAATCAGGGTTCTGGCTTGCACTATCGGCTGCCCTGGCCAGTAGACCGCGTAGATATCGTTCAGTTAGACGAAATTCGCCGGTTAGAAACACCGGCCAGCCTGATGCTGACAGGGGATGAAAACCAGCTCAACATCCGGCTGAGTGTCCATTACAAAGTCAACGACCCGGTCAATTTCCTTCTCAATACCGTTGATCCGAAAATTTTGATCGAACGGGCGTCAGAAGCCGCCATGCGTCAAGTTGTCGCCGGTGAATCCGTAGATGCGCTGCTCACAATGGATAAATCTACCATTCAACAACGAGCCGCAGGCCTGACCCAATCCGCACTAGATGGTTATCAATCCGGTTTACAGATCACCGGCATTCAACTGCTTGAAAGCAGTCCGCCGCCAGAAGTTGCAGAAGCATTTCGTGATGTGGCCAGTGCTCGGGAAGACCGAAATACCTTTATCAATGAAGCGCTCGCTTATCAAAACGAAATTCTTCCAGTCGCACGTGGTGATGCCGAAAAGGCCATTCAGGCAGCCAATGCCTACCAGGCTGAAAAAATCGCTCTGGCGAGCGGTGAAGCAGCCCGGTTCGCCAGCCAGCAGGGGGCATATGCCAAGGCTCCGGTCGTTACGCGCCTGCGCCTGTACCTGGAATCTGTCGAACGAGTCCTGCCCGGAGCACGCAAGTTCGTGCTGGACTCGGCTGTGCGCATGCAGTCCACCGATTTATGGTTCCCGGGCGTCAACGGCGCGAGCACTTTTCCACCGCAGCCGTGAGAAGTGACCATGCTGAAACTCGTAATTCTCGTTTTATCTCAGATCATCCTTCAGGAGCAAACCTCATGAAACTCTTCCGAAATCTCGTACTTTTCTTGATCGCTTTGGTATTTCTTGCGGCCAATTTGGTCTTTTTCCAGGTGGACGCGACGGAAAATGCAATCGTTACACAATTTGGGCAGCCGGTCCGGGTGATTACCAGCCCTGGTTTATACGTCAAATTACCCGACCCGATCCAGAGCGTCACCCATATAAACATCCAGCTGAGTGTTTTTAACTTACCCCAAACCGAATTTTTAACGGCTGACAAAAAGAACATCGTTCTCGAAGCGTATGCAACCTGGAAAGTAACCGACCCACTGCTGTTCCTAAAATCGGTGCGCGACCCGATCGGTGCGGAAACCCGCCTGGCTGATATGATCGCATCCGAGTTGGGCGTAGCGCTTGGACAGGTGGAATTAAGCCAGCTTGTTACCGTGAATACCGAGCAGTTAAAACTATCCAACACCTTGAATACCGTGGCGCAAGCATCCGCCAGCCGGACAGAGCAGTATGGTTTTACCGTCACGGATGTACGTCTCAAACAGCTTACCTTTCCCCAGGCAAATTTAACCAGCGTCTTTCAGCGTATGAAAGCCGAACGCGAAGCGATTGCTCGCCAGTTCCGGTCGGAAGGCACGGAACAGGCAGCCAAAATTCGAGCTGCAGCGGATACGGAGAGAGCACAAATTCTGGCCGATGCGAACCAAAAAGCGGCCGAAATTCGCGGCCAGGCAGATGCCGAAGCAATAGCCACCTATGCGGCTGCCTTTGGGAAAGATCCTGAATTCTACCAATTCCTGCGCACTCTGCAGTCCTATGAGGTTTTTGTCGATGGCAATACAACACTGATCTTGCCATCCAACTCTGAACTACTGAGGTACCTTAACCCATCGATCACAAATCTGCAAGAGACGAACAGTCCTCAGACCGATTCTACGACCCCGACATCAGATTCGGGATCCAATTAGGTGCCCTATGACAACCAACTCATCTCAACCTCCAGAAAGAAAACCGCTGGATTGGCGGGCCGGGCTAAGGCAAGTCGGACAAGCCATCCGAAAAATTTTTCAAATTCTTATTGGCGATGGCGAAACCCCTTGGGAAGATCTACAAGCCACTTTTGGTCATCTCCGGCCAAAGCGGATATTTTGGGGAATATTTGGCCTATCAATTGCTGTGTATCTACTCACAGGAGTTTATGTAGTAGATCCGGGAGAAGCAGCGGTTGTGCGACGCTTTGGGATGGTTATCGAGCCACGGGCCACTCCAGGAGCCCACTATCGGTTACCCTGGCCGGTCGACCGGGTGGATATTATCAATGTCAGTGATGTCAGGCGGGAAATCGTTGGCGTGCCACAACCGGAAGAAGGACACGATCACCCTGAGCCGCCGACAAAACTACAGGTGCTTTCTGGGGACACCAACGTGATCGATGTTGAAATTGTTGTTCAATACCAGGTGCGTGACCCCGCAGCTTATCTCGTCAACGTCCAATATGCACCCTACCGTCTGGTGCGGGATGCCGTCCGGCAGGCCGTCACTTCGCTGGTTAGCCAGTTGCCAGTGGATATGATCCTCACCACCGAACGACAGGCATTGCAAAACGACATTCGTGCTGAGACGCAGAAACGATTGGATGAATACGGCAGTGGACTTTTGGTAGTAGGTATCAATTTACAAAAGGCGTATCCACCGGATGAAGTGGCTTCTGCATTTACCGATGTAAACAGCGCCCGAGAGGACCGGGCCAGGGGAATTAATGAAGCCAATGGCTATGCTAACAGTCTGATACCCGAGGCGCGTGGCCAGGCTGAGGGAACTCGATCGAAGGCAGACGCTTACAGGTCTGACGCACTATCCAAAGCGAACGGCGCTGCAATGGCCTTTGACGCCATCCTGGCTGAATATCAGACCAATTCAAAAATATATGGAGAAGGGGTAACACGATATCGACTTTACCTGGAAACGATTGAAAAGATCCTGCCACGCGTCCAGGTTTATACAGTGGATACCACCGATGGAGGCCAGATCAACCTGCGCCTGTTCGGCAACCCTGCATCCACCGCTACGCCTGCGCCAGGAGAGTGAGTTGCATATGGCTGATAATTGGAAGCAAACCTGGAAGGACATCCTCAATGCTTTACGAGGCGAGAATGCGAAAGAGGTCGAACCGACACTCGAAAGCGATGAACGTCCACCGTCAGAAGACCCTGGAAATCACCAAACTTTAGATCCCGCATTTGGGGAGGAGTCATCGCAAGAGGAGCAAATTGCTCTGATGGAGCCTGCGCCGGCAGAACCCTCTGCTGACACAATCCAGCTGATAGAGAGCGATAAAGATTTAGAGGGATCAGAAATCTCGCCCGCCCCACAAACTTCGGGCGGTAGTCGAGGGAGGGGGTCTAACGTTTTTTTGTATGCAATCCTTGCAGGTTTGCTGATAGTCGGCTTGTGGTTTTCAGGCGGAAATCAGCTTCTGGCCCGATGGCTGGCTCCTGCTCCTCCAGCTCCGGATGTTATTGCCACATTTAACGGTGGCCAGATAACAACAACCGACCTCGAAGAACATCTCAAGCTTCTTGTGCCAGAGGAATATCAGGCGATTGTCCGATCGCCTGATCTACTCATCCAGGTGGTTGATGATCTGCTCATGGATGAACTCGCCCGTCGCTGGGCCGAACAACGCCAGCCAGACCGGGACGAAGAATTTAGTCACACTATGCAACATATTTCAGAAGGAATCAACCTCCAATCCCTGGATGTTCAATTGCACCAGAGTGACATCCCTGTTGCAGAAAGTGATATTCAGAATTACTACCAATTGAATAAAACCCAATTCGGTGACCAGCCGCTCAATGCTGTTCGCGAACAAATCCGCCAGCAGCTCGTCGCAGAACAGGAAAAAGGGTACGTTGAGGATTATATTCAGCGGCTCAAAGATAATGCATCTATCACACGAAATTTTGAGCTGCTGGACGTGCCAGATCCGGCCGAAGACGACCTGCGCCGATATTATGATGCAAACCTGGATCAATTCAAACTTCCGCGTCAGTTTAATATCGATGAGCTTCGATTTGCGATGGGTACGGAGGAGGCGACCAGTCGGAAAAACGCGGATGATGCCCTCTTGAAGCTGCGTTCTGGTGCAACTTTTGAAGAGATCTCCCAGGATACAACAGGTGGTACGCTTACAGTTGGTGCGTTGGTGTCCGAAGGGAATCGTGATCCCGACTGGGATCGCGCAGTTTTGGAGCTAACCGCGGGAGAATTGAGTGACGTTTTTCGCGCCGCAGATGCATTCTATATCGTTCGATTAAATGAGTTACAACCCGCTCGTACACAGAGCCTCGATGAAGTCCGCTCAACTATCCGCGCAATCGTTCAGCAGCAAAAAATGGAAGAATGGTTCCAGTCTAACGGCATGAAGACATTGTTCACCCTCAAAGGCAAGCAGTATGGTCTTGGGTCCTTCTACAAAGAGTACAAGGAACTTCCGATGGATCTTCAAACACAATACAGCGGCTCCAAAGGAATGCAAGACCTGGCTGAACAATTGATCGAACGACTGCTGCTGGTCGAGGATAGCTATGATCAGCTGCTTAATACACAAAACAAGCCATTAACCGATGAGGCCAGGCTTCAGGTCATTAAGCAGATGCTTCACCAGGAAGAGATTGATGATCAAATCCAAGTATCTGAGGAGGAAATGCTTCAGTTCTATAACGAGAACGCGAATCTATTAACTTTGCCACCCAAAGCTCGCATCCGATATATTCGAATCGGCCTTGGAGCAAGCGAAGACGAAATGAAGGCTGCTCAAACAAAAGCAGACGAAGCCTATCAGAAATTAGTGCCTGGATTATTACAAAAAGGAGTAGATTTTACGGAAATTGCTAAACAATACTCAGAGGATCCAGAATCAGCCGCGAAAGGAGGCGAATATCCGGGCTGGGTTGGGGAAAGTGAAGATTTAATGACTGAAATTCAACTCCATCCGTTTCACGAAAAGATTTTGACATTGGGATTGAATGAAATCAGTCGTCCTTTTCAAGTGGATGACAGCTTATACATCGTGCAGGTCCTCGAACGAACCGAGCCTGAGAAGCTTTCTTTCGAAAAGGCGAAACCTTACCTTCAAGAATATATGACCCAGCAGAAACATGGGCAATTGTTGTCCCAACTTTCACAAAAGCTATTCACACAATACAACGTTGTGTTGTTTGAAAGTGTGCTGCAAAACTATTTCAACAACATAATAAGTACGCCGGCGACCGCGGGGGGTATGGGGAACTAATTCCAATAGGGCCAACAAAACATCGTACTACGTTCAGCGGTCACTCCCACGGTTAAACTTATGGGGTGCATAAGTTTCGACACGGCTGGTGAAAGGTGTTGGTTTGAGTATAATTGTCTCGTTATCTTCAGTGGGAAAGCAAAAATGGTTGACCGATGGGATTTCAGGATCAGCGCTACAGTCAAGGAGTAGATTTTATGTGGAAAAAAAGTATTGTTCTTTCTCTGGTGGTCATTTTGTTGCTAGCCGGCTGCACTCCACGAGCTAAAGGACCAGAAATTACAATCCAAGATGCGTGGGCACGTCCCTCAGCAGGAGCTGATATGAACGGCGCAATCTACTTCCGGATCATGAATGACGGCGATGAAACCGATACCCTTCTCGGAGCAGAAACTCCTTCAGCCCAGGCAGCCGAGGTTCACGAATCAATGGCTGACGATAATGGGGTGATGAGCATGAAACCTCGAGAAAACATTGAAATTCCAGCGGGTGGAGAAGTTGAGTTTAAACCGGGCGGCTTACATATAATGTTAGTGGATCTGAAAAAACCTTTGGCGGTCGGGGATGAAGTTACCCTAACCCTACGTTTTGAAAAGGCCGGTGAAATTGTCCAGACCGTAAAGGTTAGAGAACCATGAACCTGTTTATTGAGTATAAAGCATGAAAGATGCAATTCGACCGATCGTTTTTGGGGGGATGTTGATGCTTTTCCTATTAGCATCCTGTCAACCCTATCAATTCAAAGGCACATTTTACGAAGATCCCCCAGAGGCTGCTGATTTTGAGCTAACAAGTGCTGATGGTGGGCGATTGCGTCTGAGCGAGTTGGAGGGGAAGATCGTCCTGCTTTTCTTTGGATTCACATCTTGCCCAGATGTTTGTCCTGCAACACTTGGCATTGCGAAACGGATCATTGAGGAACTTGGAGATAAATCAGGTCGTCTTGCGTTTTTATTTATCACAGTGGACCCGGAACGGGATACACCCGAAAAATTAAACACCTATGTTCAAAATTTCCATGAAAGCATAATCGGGTTAACCGGCAGCGAGGAAGAGTTGTCCTCAGTTCGCGAGGATTACGGAATCTATGCGGCAAAGGTTCCACTTAAGTCTGGCATAGGGTACACAGTGGATCACACCGCCCGCGTTTACCTGATTGATAATGAAAGACGGTTGCGCCTCACCTATGCTTTTGGAACGCCATACGAAGATATATTACAAGATATAAAACAGATCCTGAAGGAAATCGACGCCGAAAATTAAACAAGGTCGCGCCGTCTATAATTTTAAATCTCCATGTCAATATTTATTTTAAGGCCGCCAACTGGTTTCCTAGAGGTCAAAAAAATTGTTGACCTGGTCCACTCTCAATGGTCGTTGACGTTTGCTTGAATCGTCATGATCCCGGCGTTTTTAAAATTAAAAGTCAAATCAATGGTATCTCCCGGTTCCAAATCTTGCTTTAGCCCGGTCAGGGCAATCGCCAACTCGCCGGGTTTAAAAATCACTTCCTGCTGGGCAGGCACGGGCACAGACTCTATTACCTTCATGGTTATCCGTCCACTCTTATCTTGATCTTGTGAACGAATCTCTATAGACGAAGCAGCATCAGAACTGATGCTCTGAAGTGAATCACTTGTGTCTGTAGCGTTGCTGATGATCAGAAATGCTTCGCTCGTAGAACCGATTTTACCCGGCTTGACCCAGGCATCCATAATCTTAAATTCTCCTGCGCTCGCACATGCGTACAAGGCAAGCATAAGCAAAGTTATCAATAAACCAACTCGGAAGTGTCGCATTTCCATCTCCTGGTACCTTTTTCGCTGATTTGTGCTGTATCGAACATCCGGCGCCTTAGCTCAGGAAATATCATAAGGATACTCGATACAGCACTCATATGCTTCTTCAAAGAGGGATTGTTTTCGTAATAGGCTGCATTGCATAACCTGTTTGGAATATGCATGCGGAAATCCCGCTAATCAGAAGATGCTCGTTCTACTTGGGGATTTCGCCTGCGAGTTCCATGTCAATTACCTGCTTGAATGCCTCAATTGGCTGCGCCCCCACCAATGCTAAGCCGTTTATAAAGAAGGTCGGTGTAGATTGAATACCCAAATTCACCGCATAATCGGAATCCTGTTGAACCACTGCTTTGAACTTGCCCGTATTGATGCAGTTCTCAAATGCAGGCTTATCCAAATTAAGGTCATTTGCGATTTGTAGGTACAACTCTCGCCCCAGTTTATCTTGATTCTCAAAAACTTTGTCATGGTACTCCCAAAACGAATTCTGTTCATTCGCACACATAGAGGCTTCTGCTGCAGGATAAGCCTCAGGATGGATGGAAGTTAATGGCAAGTGTCGAAAAACAAACCGGATTTTCCCCGGATAATCTGCGAGCAATTGCTTATACGTTTCATCGAAGAACCGTTTGCAGTAAGGACACTGAAAATCGCTGAACTCAACGATCACGATAGGCGCATCTTTCGGTCCAATGCTCGGAAAACCTTCCGTTGGGACATCATACCTGGTAACTTGAGGTGCTTGAGTCGCTACGGGGGATTGGGCAACAGGATTCTGTTGAGGCCCCTGAAGTCCCGCCTTATTTTCTGCGGGATCAGGCGAACGCCCCCAAACGACATAGCCGAGTAAGATTCCAACAGCAAAAGCCAGCACCACAAAAACTGCATAAAAATGGGTGCGCTTGAAAGTAATGGTCTCATCTGAAGTGGTTGTTGTTTCCATATTGCATCCTTATTCACATCAAAAAAACAATATCTATGTGTGTATTTGGCGTTTACTAAAGCCAATTATTAATAACCTGGGGCGAACAGCTCCTCATCGAAGTGGAGATGTCAGGCAGTTTGATTCAAGGATGTATCAATGGGGGGACGTAACAATTGCGAAGCCCTAGAAATCTGCACGAAGGGAGCAGAAGATGCTATTACCATTGACGGACGTGCCGGCATGACCTGATAGGTAGTCTCAGGAAATACACTCGTGCAATGCAAACAAGTGTCGGGCTGCATCCCATAATTCAGAACAGAACACCCCTCGCTACAACAACATATTAGGGCTTTTCTCATGGCACAATCCAGATCCATAACGGATGTAAACGTTAGGGCAACAGCGAACATTAAAAAAATCAGGCTCTGGCCCATCCATGCCAATCTGCTCTTATGGCCGTATGTACATATTACCTTTCCGAGGTCTCTCATCATTTGAGTGTTTCCCGATAATGCTGATCAGCTTCTTTTTCATGAAGCGCATGTCCGCTCAAATAACCAATGTACGCAGGAACAAGAGGGAAGACACACGGGCTTAGAAACGATATGATCCCTGCCAAAAATGCTAGAAGCAAGTCAGGTTGCGCACTCATCCCTGGTCGAATATCTAAGAAAAGGCCTTTTTGTTGTGCCCATATAGCCAGGTAAAACATACGGTTGGTAATGAGCAATACTCCTATAATGACTATGGTTATTCCACTGATAATTTGGATTTTTCGAATGTGAAGACGAAATTTTTGGACCACTCGTCGGGTTTGCTCCATAAGAATTCCCAATATCAAAAACGGAACGCCAAGTCCCAAGGCATAACCACTTGCCAGAAACATAGCTTGTGAACTGGTTTCCTGGCTGACCCCAAGCGTAAGGATTGCACCTAGAGTCGTACCAATACAAGGCGTCCAGCCCGCAGCAAAGAAAACTCCCATCGTAAAAGATGCCATCCAACCTGGCTGTGCCTTTTTTGCCCATCGGGGACGGGTGTCATAATTTAGAAATGGGATGTTCACGATCCCAATCGTCGTTAACCCCAAGATGACTACAAAAACGCCCCCAACTCGCCCAATTACATCTTTGAATTGTCCAAAAATCTGCCCCAAAAATGTTGCTGCCCCACCCCAGCCGATAACAAAAACCAGGGAGAATCCGAGGACAAATAGTAAAGCGTGAAAAAATACCTGCAATCGCTTAAGCATGTCAACCGGAGGTTGCATAAAAATAATCTCCTACTATTCTGATTTTCGACCTACCAATAGAACTATGGAACAGCCTTATAAAAGACCAATGTGTCTCGGTGCCGGAAATTCTTCGCCGCCAAATGTGACTAATGCTGCCAATCCGCTCTACTGAATGCTGATACATCTTATGAGTTGGACAAGCGGCTATGTGCACCCAACTCTGTTTTCTCGCGCAACAACACTGCCAGGCAAACGATCACCACCAATTCTGCAATTTTGGAAGTCAGGTCTAATGCACCAATTTCTTCAACCATTCCCGCCTCTGGGCCAAGGGGAATGCCAAGTGTGCGCGTGACGATCCAAAGGGCAATAATCGCCGCATTGCCAAGGATACCTGCCCATAACACTTCGCGCCGAACCGGGCGGGTAGCGGCGAGGATGTGCGACAACAGCAATTGACAGACGGTTGCAACTAGAAAGAACCCGCCATAGCCGACCCAAGCTTCGAAGTGTTCAGACATGAAGTAGGCGTGGATAATCCCTGCCACAGCCGAAAACCCGGCGGCGGAATACCGCCAGTAGCTTTGTACAGATGGAAGGACAAATTGTGTTTTCATGGTTATCTCCAATTCTGAATGTTTCAGGAATTACAATTTAAGGCTTTCTGAACTCCAGGCAATACATCCAACCTTTCCAGACTTCATAGATGCGCCTTTCCAGCATCTCCGCCGGTACCAGGTCTACCGGCGCAGTGACAACCTCGCGCCTGTCCTTAAATGACCCCTTGAATCCAGGCAGGAAGCGCTCGTAACCACGCGCGCCCTTTTCGGTTTCGTCTGCGATCAGGATGCGCGTCCCTGGTTTGGCGACCCGTATCATCTCTTCGATGGCGGCCCTTTTGTCGTCGAAGAAATTGATGCCCCCGATGTGAAAGACACTGTGAAAGGCTTCACCCTGGAATGGCAACTGCTCGCCGTTGCCCAGGAACAAATCCACATCCCACCCCTTGCGTTGCGTGTACGCCTGGCAGCGCCGAATTTGACCGGGGGAAATATCCAGCCCATAGACCTCGCCCACATCGGCGCGGTGGATAAGATAGGGCAGGTTTACACCCGGGCCAATGGACACTTCCAGGACCCGCCCGCCTTGCGGGTCAAGCCGGTCGAGGATTTCTCGACGAGCCTGGTCCTCGTTCATACCTAGAAAAGCCAGGGCCGCCCTGGAGAACGGCGCATAGACCCATGAAAACCAGTTGTACAGGCGGGTGAAGCGGCCGTTCGAGCCGGTCAGCGCTTCGGGCGTGATGAAATGGGGGATGCCCCGTACGATTGGGTAGGATCTGGAGCAGCGGGTACAGCAAAGCGCGCCGCTTTCCAGGTCACCAGTGCCTGAGGATTCGAGCCGCCCGTGACATACCGGGCAGGCCAGGAGATCAAGGATAGCACGTTGCATGTGAGTCTCTTATTTCAATCAACCTGCTGTTTTATCGTTGAGGTTTCCAGAAAACCATCCAGAACCCCGTTGAATTCTTCTGGGTGTGTAAAGCCGGACAGATGCCCGCCGCTGGGAAATGAATACACCTGCGCACCTGGGTAACTGGCTATAAGCGCTTCCCGCTCCGTTGACTTGAAGCCGCGGTCATCCTCCGCTAAAATAAGCAAGATCTGCCCAGGCCGCTCAACTGGCTGGTATATACGGTATTCGTCTGGATGGTCAAAAAAATCGAGCAAGAGCTTCATCTGCCCCATCAGGGTTTCATTGGTATGCAGCCGGGTAAAGAGTTCTTCCACATAGGCCTGGTAAAAAGCTCGGGTGGCTTCATCTGCTGACGCCAAAAGCGTACCAAACCTGCGCCGGTAATAGCCCTTCAGCCAGGCAGCCGGAAGTTTGAAAAAGAACTTGGCCGCTCTCAGCGAGGAGGCGTTATATAGCCCAAAACCATCCAACACCAGCTTATTCACGCGCTCTGGGTACGCGCGGACAAAAGCGTGCGCAATCCCAGCGCCCAGCGAATGTCCAAAGATGTTCGTCCGCTTGATCTTTTCTCTGTCGAGAATGGCTGCCAACCCATCCACCACCCGGCGCACTTTTCCAACCGGCGGATACGAAGGCGAAAACACCCGAAAGCGCTTCTCCAGACGTAGAATGTTTTGGAAAGATGTCTCTCCAACAGAAAGGCCGCCGCCCAGGAGCAACATGGCTTGAGAACCTTCACCGCTGACAATATATTCCCACGAAACGCCATCGGCATGGAGCGTCTGGTAAGGGTGTGTCGCACGAAAGGTTTGCAGCCGTTCGCGCTGTTCAACTGGAACATCTTTATATAATAGATCAAAGCTTACTGCTTTCATTTGCCAATCCTTTCTAAGAATGAAAGGGCCAGTTGGTTGAAACTTTCAGGCTGTTCTTCGTGCGGGAGATGACCGCAGTTGGAAAGTATTTCAACCTCTGCCTGGGGCAGCTGCCGGTGAAACACTTCCGCCATTGTCGCCGGATGCCAGGCATCCTCCTGGCCCCAGATAATCAGCGCCGGGCTGTGAATATCTTTAAGATGTTGTTCGACAAACGTGGGATCCGAGTTGCGCTCGGTGCGCAGGTTGGTCGTCCAACTGCCAGGTCGGAGGAGCGGTCGCAGGTAGGCCTCAACGATTTCCGCGGTTACTTTCTGCGGATCGGCAAAAGCTTCGACTAGATTTTTGCGGATCAAGGGCGGGTTTAAAAACAGCCGCGCTGCTTCACCTACCAGTGGTAGGCGAACCAGGTTCCAAAGCCCTGGTAACGAATGATGCACGCCGCAAGTGGATGACAGGATCAACGCGCCGGTGCGTTCCGGATGGCGGATAGCAAAATCCAGAACAGGGAGACCGCCGGCAGAACTAGCCACAAAAACTACCTGCTGGGCATGCAAGCCATCCAGCACCCGGCTAATCAAGCGTGAATTCCCCGCCACAGAATAATCGTGATGGCTGGGCGCTGCCGAGTAACCGTTGCCAGGAAGGTCAATCGCCACCACCTGGTATCCTGCCTCAGCAAAGGGCTTGACCTGATAGCGCCAGGTAAAGGCCCAGGACTGGCTGCCATGCACACAGAAAACGAGGGTGCCTTTTCCCTCCGAAACGAAATGGATTGAAATACCTTCCACTTCAAGGGTATGACAGGATCCCAGGTTGGGGTGGGAATTTTGGCAGGGAGCAGTGTGCATGGCAGTATCACAATACCTTTGGAAATAAACAACCCGTTTTCTGCGCATACTGCCGGTATTCCATTGAAAACCGGTCTGCTAAGAATTTTTCCTCGAGGCGCAATCGGTATAGAAGCCCCGGAAGAAGCAAAAGCAAGACAGAGGTTACTCCGACCACGCTGGAATAACCGATTGCAATACCAAGCGTCATCAACAAGTAGCCACTGTAAGCCGGATGTCGCACATAGTGGTAAGGTCCTGTTTTCACCAGGATATGATTGACTTTAATCTGAACATGACCGGAATACTGGTCACGCGCGACTCGACGAGCCCAAATGAACAGCCCCAACCCCAGGCCAAACAGCAGGAGCCCCAAACCTTCGAGGGCAACCCCGTGGGGGACCGAAACCGGCAGATAGGAGAATTCGAGCGGTGAGCCAAAGAACACGAGCAGGAAACCAGGTAGAATCAGCCAGAAAGAAAAGTCTCCCTTTTCTTCTTGAGAAACCTCTCCACTGCCCGACAGCCAATAGGGTTGCTTCGTGCGCGCATAGTAGAGGATTGGCCCAACCAAAAATGCGATCCCGGTAACGAACAGGATCCACCCGGTGCGATTGTTCGCCAATGTTGCAACGCCTAGGCAGGCTAATACCAACGACAGAAAAGGTACAGCGATTGCCAGGAAGAGCACCATGCTTCTACTCATGGAATCTTCACTTTGTGGTAGTTACCGGTTTTATCATGAGTATCAAACGGTACTGCCCATACAGCACAGAAGGGATATCAACCGGTACCAGGGCATCCGGTATGTTCTGGATCATTTCGCGAAACCGGCGGTTGGGATCCGTGCCAATTTGGCGAATCAGCCAGCCCGCAAAGCGCCGAAAGCCCGAAAGCCGACTTCCTTCTGGCAAAAACTTATCGAAGATTGCTATACGCCCTCCCGGTTTTAAAACGCGCCAGGCCTCCTGCATCGCGATTGGGCCATCCGGGACCACGGATAGGATGAGATTGAGCAGCAACGCATCGAAACAGCCATCCGGCAGCGCCAGCACCTGACCATCCATCACGTTGAATCCAACCAGTTCCTGGCGTTTATGGCGTGCTTGCTGAAGCATCGCCGGGCTGAGATCCACGGCCGTGACGCAGACACCGGCAGGAAGATTGGGCAAATCAAGACCTGTCCCCACGCCAGGGACGAGCAGCTGCTCTCCCGTTTTCAATTTGAGCAGTTCAACCGCTTTCCGCCTCGGGGCGGCCGTCCAAAAGCGCATCAGGCTATCGTAGATCGGCGCATAGCGGCGGTATATCTTGAGATTGGTCGTATTCTTCATAATACCCCCTATGCTTTTGGAAGAAAACGGCCCGTTCGAGCCATATAACGCTCATACTCGGTTCCAAAGGTTTCCGTTAGAAGTCGTTCCTCTTCACCAACTCGCCAGGCGCTGGCAGTGGTCATGGCCAGCCAGAGAGCGCCAACAATCGCATTCGCCGAGAGCAGGAA
The DNA here is from genome assembly GCA_036822575.1 of Bellilinea sp. Taxonomy (GTDB): domain Bacteria; phylum Chloroflexota; class Anaerolineae; order Anaerolineales; family Anaerolineaceae; genus Bellilinea. The sequence continues at coordinate 343,516 of DAISHK010000001.1, forward strand.
AAACGCGACGCTAAAGCCAAACAAGGCAGTATACATGGGATGGCGCACCCAATGGTATGGACCAGCCGTCACCAGGCAGTGGTTTTCCTTCACCATAACGCCCACCGCCCAGTTCTGTCCTAACGCCTGGTGAACCCACATGAACAAGGCATCCATGCACAGTCCAAGTGCCAACCCTAACCAGCGCCAGCCTTCCGGCAGAGGAACAGCGGTTGCTTGAAGCGTCTCTGGCCAGGCAATTGCCAGCAGCAGAATGCCATTGGACAGAATCATCAGGCTGGTCATCAGGATGGGCGACCAACCTGGCTCCTTCCGGAGGATCGCTTTCCCACCCCGGCGGTTGGCCAGCAAGCCATACAGTAAACGGATGAGCAGCATTAGCCCATAAATGATAAACAGCAAATAAGACGAAAGTGTCTCGATGTGCATGGGATGCCTCGTTCCAAAACTCGCATCCAAGGAAACGTATTAGCCGGTTTTCCTTGGCAACTGGTAGCCCAATAAGCGCAAGGCATTCATAGCCACCAGTACGGTGCTGCCCTCATGCGCAACAACGGCCCAGCTTAACTGAACCAGGCCAAGTACGGATGTGATAATCAGCAAAGCAATCACACCGAGGGAAATAGCCAGATTTTGCTGGATAATTCGCCGGCTGGCGCGACTCAGGCCGACTGCGAATGGCAGCTTTCCTAGATCGTCAGCCATCAAGGCCACGTCAGCGGTTTCAAGAGCCACGGCTGTCCCTGCGCCCCCCATTGCAATTCCAACCGTAGCAGTCGCCAGTGCCGGCGCATCGTTTACGCCATCTCCCGTCATCGCAACTGCCCCATACGCTTTTTGCAAACGCTGTATCGTGCCTAATTTATCCTCAGGCAGCAATTCCGCTTCAACGTCAGTGACCCCAATCTCTTTCGCAATCTGTTGTGCTACCTTCCGGTTGTCCCCCGTTAACATGATCAAGTGCTTCACGCCCAGGTTGCGCAACTGAGTAAGGACCTCCGCCACACGAGGTCTGGGCACATCCGCCAAAGCCAGGACACCCAGAAATATACCGTCGCGGCCAATCGTCATCGTCGTGCGACCAGCGCTCTCGAACTGCTCTACAGTTTGGCGAATACTGGTATCCACAGCCTTTCCGGCATTTTCCTCGAAAAGCTTGAGGGTTCCAATCCAGATTGGTTTGCCTTCGACCTGGCTGCGTACACCACGACCGGGGATATTCTCCAAACCGTCTGCTACGGGTAGGGTGAGTTTCTTTTCTCTAGCAGCACGGACGACCGCTAATGCCAATGGGTGATTTGACTGCTGTTCCACAGCACCTGCTAATCGCAAGACTTCATCCGGATTTGTGCCATTGAATGGGATTACGTCCGTGACCTGAAATTTTCCCTGAGTCAGAGTCCCGGTCTTATCAAAAGCCATCGCATTTAGGCGGCCGAGGTTTTCAAGGTGAACGCCACCTTTGATCAATACCCCATTGCGCGCCGCCTGGGCAATCCCAGCCAGAACCGCTGCCGGGGTACCGACAGCCAACGCACAAGGGGAAGCCGCAACGAGAAGAAGCATTGCCCGATAAAAGCTCTCTGAAAATGGCATTAAACCCACCAAAGGAGGTACTACCGCGACCAACACAACCAAAATCAGCACAATCGGAACAAATCGGGCGGTAAACCGGTCGGTGAATTGCTGCGTAGGACTTTGCTGTCCTTGTGCCTCAGCCACCATTTTCATGACCCGGCTCAACGTGTTGTCCTTTGCCAGCCGAGTGATGTTTACTTCAAGTGCTGATTCTTGATTGATCGTTCCAGTAAATACCTCGTCGCCAATACCCTTCTGAACAGGGACGGATTCCCCGGTAATAGGACTCTGATCGATGGCGCTTTCACCTTGAGAAATCACCCCGTCGACTGGAATCCGGTCGCCTGGGCGAACAACAACCAAGTCACCGATTGAGAGCTGCTCGACTGGTTCTTCAATGATTTTGCCGTCACGCTTGACCTGAGCGGTCTTGGGCATTAATTCTCCCAATGCATTGATCGCGTTACGGGCCCTCTCCAGGGCATAATGCTCTCCAGCATGTCCTACCCCAAACAGGAATAGAAGAAAAGCACCTTCAGCCCACGCCCCTAGAAAGGCAGCGCCAACCGCGGCAGCTAACATCAACACATCCGTGTCGAACTTGCCTCGCAGTAGTGCCGGAATAGCGTGGTGTCCTATATCATATGCACTGGCGACATAAGAAAGCAGGAAAAAAATTAAAGCAATACTATCCGGTAATCCCAGGAATTGCTGCCCAACCCAGCCCATAAGCAGAAATATACCGCCAACCGCTATCAAAACCAGCGTCCATCGTTCCTGGAGCCAGTGTGGCAGGAATGTGGGAGCACTTCCGTGATCGTGGTCGTGAGCTTCCTCTTCTTCTTGTGCCTTTGGTTGAGCTAACGGCCGAGCGCCATAGCGTTTCATGGTGCGCTGGATTTGTTCTAGAGAAAGAACTTTCGTATCGTAAGCCACAATTGCGAGCCCCGAGGCGTAGCTCACACTCGCATGCAGCATTCCGTTGAGGTTTTCAAGTTCAGAGGCGATCATCGTGGCCGAATCGGCGCTATCCAGACCACTAAAAGATATTTGCTCGTGGCGGTAACCGTTGCGGAACTCTGATCCAATATCTTCCGCAATACGCTTAACAGCCGCCAAAGAAATCAGGTTTGGATCGTAATGGATACATAAATCAATTGGATCATGATCCATATGTAAATGTGATTGGAGGATGCCTTTGTGACCTTGCAGACTCGCTTGAAGCCGGTCCACACAAATGTCTCGCGCATCTCGAATTTCTGGTAAAAGAACTGGTAAGGAGATTTCAACCGTTTTTTCAGCCATCTGTTTAACCTTTTTAAATTCCTCGACATGATAAGAAAGAACACATAATAACCAGATGCGCTAATACTGCACCTGTTATTCAATAGTTTGTAGTTGTATTAACGAATGGGGGGAGGGACGAAGACGGGAAGTTTGAGTAAACGTAGAAACGACTTGTGTTGGGGATAGATTTTAATCGTCAACACCATGAAAATCATTCCAGTAATTACACCCGGAACAACGCCATAATGAACGACTCCGCTACAAACGCCAGAACCGCTTCCGATCACATCTGAATGCCCGGGCAGCATATCATGCACAAAGTGGACGCCAACGCTAAATGTGACCAACATAAGCAAAATAACAATAACGTGATGATAAGATGGTCGCGCGTTATTCATGGCACACATGATCCAGTCCCAAAAGGAACAATTCTTTTACATGATCATCGTCCAGGCTATAAAAGACCATCCGACCTTGTTTACGCGCACGAACAATTCGCATTTGGCGTAGGCCGCGAAGCTGGTGAGAGACAGCCGATTGGCTCATAGCTACGGTCTCACTTATCTGCTGGACATGCGTCTCCCCTCGCAGCAAAACCGATAAGATCCGCAAGCGATTTGGATCGCTTAAAGAACTGAATAGCTCTGCAAGCTGTGAAGCTTTCTCATCATCGAGGGAAAATGCTTCATCATACGCAGTAACACGGTCTTGTTTATATGAATTAGTGTTCATATATTCACTATTATACCCGACTCTATTAAACTGTCAAGAGTTAAATATGCCAGAAATATTTAGTTATGACGGCTGAGAGAATTAGTTAATGGGATAACATTTATCTGTATTGACTTAATTTTAATAACACCTATAATAAAAATAAGATTTAGGTCAGGCTAATAATTTTGGCGGTTATCAATCTATGAAATCACAATCAACAGAAGATTATTTGAAGGCAATTTACCAGCTCCAGGAAATGCAAAACGGTGAACCCGTTTCAACCTCCACCCTGGCATCCTGGTTGGGCGTGGCAAACGCTTCTGTAACGGGTATGGTAAAGCGATTTTCATCTGCCGATCCAAAACTTGTGGAGTATGAGCCATATACAGGGTTTGTGCTTACAGATGCCGGCGAGAAAATAGCATTAGAAGTCATTCGTCACCACCGTCTGATCGAGTGCTACTTAAGCCAGGCACTGGGTTACTCCTGGGACGAAGTGCATGAAGAAGCAGAACGGCTCGAACACGTGATCTCAGAGGCGATGGAAGACCGGATGGCTCAGGCACTCGGAAACCCGATTTCAGATCCGCATGGCGATCCCATTCCCGACCGCGAAGGTAATCTTCACCAACTGAACGTCATTCCGCTCACACAATTAGCGGTCGAGCAACCGGGCACAATTCGGCGCGTTATCGGGCAAGAGCCAGATTTGTTACGCTACCTAGCGGAGCAAGGTTTAGTCCTATCAGCTCACATTAAGGTGATTTCGAAAGCCCCGTTTAACGGGCCGATTAGCATTCGGATCGTCAATTCATCGGAAACGATCCTGGCATTAGGGCGGGAAGTGGCCGAGAAAATTCTTATCCAACCATCATCCAACACACGTTAGGACCATTCGTATGAATGAACAAACCAATCTGGAAAAAACAGAAATCAGCCGGCGTAAGCTCCTACAACTTGGCGCAGCAGCCGGAATCGCTGGCTTATTGGCTGCCGGCGGTCCGCTTATCAATACCGTTTCGGGGAATGGACCCGATCATAATAACCCGCTGACCAACCCAACCTTGGATGAAAATAAAGGGATGGGAATGAGTCATGGAGACAACAGCGGAACTGTCGGGGATGTAGATCTTACACAATTCGACCCCAGTCAGTTTCTATACAATTTTGACTGGGGAAGTGAAACAATAACCGAATCAGGTCAAACCGTTCGCGAATGGGATGTCGTTGCTCTCGAAAGAGAAATAGAGATTGCGCCGGGTGTATTCTTCCCAGCCTGGACCTATAACGGCCAGGTTCCCGGACCCACCTTTCGCTGCCGGGAAGGCGATTTGCTGCGCTTTCATTTCTCTAATGGCAGCACCCACCCACACACGATCCATTTCCACGGTTTCCACCCGCCTTCGATGGATGGTGTTGAGCCGATCATCCAGCCGGGTGAATCGTTTACCTATGAATTTAAAGCCCGTCCCTTTGGCGTCCATCCCTATCACTGCCATGTGATGTCACTCAAGAAACATATTCATAAGGGATTGTACGGAACACTGATCATCGATCCACCGCAGAGCCGGAAGCCAGCGCTCGAAATGATCATGGTGATGAACGCCTTCGATACAACCTTTGACAACGAAAACGAGGTTTACGCGGTCAATACCGTCGCCTTTCATTATGCCAGGCATCCCATTCAGGTGAAGGTCGGGGAATTGGTGCGGGTGTATGTGATCAATATGACCGAGTTCGACTTGATCAATTCTTTTCACCTGCACGCCAGCATGTTCCGGCTCTATCGCACAGGCACAAATCTCGAACAATTTGAATTGACGGATACCGTCATTATGGGCCAGGGCGAGCGAGCTGTGCTGGAATTCACACTTGATGATCCAGGCAAGTATATGTTCCACGCTCATCAGAGTGAGTTTACAGAGCTGGGTTGGATGGGATTTTTTGAAGCGGTTGCATAGGAGATAAGGTATGTATGTAGAAAAAGACGAGAAAACAATTTCCGTGACAACAACACCCCGAGTGCCCGCCTGGCTCACGGGTCTCATCCCAGTGCTTGCCATCGGTTTAATGCTTTTACTCTTCACCCTGGTCAATCCTTTGGCCATGTTTAATAATAACCTGCCTCCCATTGAAAACCTCGCCATCGATCGCATCCGAGTGGTCGAGAACGGTTTTGAAGTCAGCGTGATGAACAGCGGGCCCCAACCCGTTCGAATCGCACAAGTGATTGTGGATGATGCTTACTGGCAGTTTAATGTGGAGCCTTCCGGCGAACTGCCTCGTTTTGGGCGAGCAGTCGTGACCATCCCTTACCAATGGATTTATGCCGAACCCCACCGGATTTTGTTGGTCACGAACACCGGACTTACCTTTGAAGGAAAAGTAACGATAGCAACACTCACCCCTCGCCCTGGACTGCGGGAATTTGCCAACTATGGATTGCTAGGCATCTATGTTGGCGTGATCCCGGTCTCTCTCGGGCTGCTTTGGTACCCTGCCATGAAACGCATGAGGCGTAAGTGGTTAGGATTTATCCTGGCATTGACGGTTGGGCTGCTAGTCTTCCTTCTTGTCGACACCTTCTTAGAAGTATTGGAAACGGGAGCAAAGCTGCCTGGAGTTTTCCAGGGAGTGCCCTTGGCCCTATTCGCCGCCCTCCTGACCTGGCTGGCGATTATGGCGGTTAGCGCGATGCAAAACCGCAGGAATGCGGCCGCAGGTAATGTACGGGCGAAGGGCGCTTTCCTGGCAACCCTGATAGCCCTGTCAATCGGCCTGCACAATTTCGGAGAGGGGCTGGCGGTTGGGGCTGCATTCGCGTTGGGCGAGGCTGCCCTCGGCTCGTTCCTGGTGATTGGGTTCATTCTGCATAATATTACCGAAGGGATCGGGATTGCCGCGCCGCTGGTTTCTAATCGGCGCAGTGACGAAGAGCCGGCTCGGGCAGCACCCTCTTTGCTTACATTTTCAGGACTGGCGCTGCTGGCCGGATTCCCGGCCGTGCTCGGAACCTGGATCGGTGGATTTGCCTTCTCACCCCTGTTAGGAACAATCTTTCTGGGCATCGGGCTGGGGGCGATTTGGCAGGTGATCGTGGAGGTGACCGCTCTCCTCCGCCGTTACGCAGAACGAGAAAATATGCACTGGGTGTCCTGGCTCAACCTGGCCGGTTTCATGCTTGGTTTGGCGATTATGTACTTCACGGCCTTCCTGGTGAAGTTTTAGCAAACAAAAGCCCAGGTGCTTGTGCCTGGGCTTTTGTTTTATTACTGGTATTTCACCTAATCGTGGCCGCCTTGATGTTCACCACCATTCCCACCGCTATCATTTCTGTGTTCCGGCTCAGAAGGGTGTGAGGTAGGATCCGGGCTGTTCTGATGCTGCTGGGGCTGCGAGGTATGCTGCGGCTGCATGGTTGCCTGATGCTGCTCCTCTTCTGGATGGTGCGTTGGCTGAAGAGTTGCCGACTGATGGGGAACATCTGTCGAAAGATGTTCTGGCTCCGCCGGGTGCAAGAATGGGGTTTGTGTATTGTCAGGTCCAATCCCTGGTTGGTGAGTATCTCCTGGTTCCTGCTCGGGATGGTGCCCGAAATCATTGTTATGAACGCGGGAACGGAAGGCATCGTGGTCGGCTAACCCCTCATCTAATAGCCCGAGATGATCGCGGAGCTGTTCGCGGACACGCTCTAAGGTAGGATCAGCGGGGTGCGTTTCGAGGTGCTGGCCGAGCTGGTTTTCTTGCTCCATTAACCGTTCGCGTACCTGGTTCAAAGTCTGCGTGAACGCTGTCTCATTCATGTTCGCTGTCAGCCGAAGAGCCGATTGCACCTGATACTCCCAGCGGTCGCCAATTGTTGTTGCCGGATGATAACCAGCCTGGTTCATTGCCAGCATCTCGTCCAGTCGTTTTTGTGCAAACTGGAGCGCCAATTCCAGCCGATCATCTGACCGGGGCGATAGGCCAACGCGGATATCTTCGGTCATTAATTTTACCGGATAAAGCGTTTCGTCCGGCAAGCTGTTTTGCGCTGCATAGACTGTAGCTCCGGTTCCCCCAAACAGTAAAGTAAAAATCAATATCAGAGTGGAAATGGTTGCCATCTTTGGATTTGCCTTTCGGAAAAAGAATGTCTTCCACTCTATATGACGCCGTTTAGGTGGTATGGATACGGGCAGAGGGTACATCTGCGCCTCGGCCAGGAATATAGCTCTCCCGCCTGTAGCCGCGCGTTGGTCCCGCTCTGGAGATTGCTGGAGCTTTTTGACCAGGGAGACAATCTCAAAATCTTGCTCTTCAGAAATGCTATTCATACGCCTTCCTCCCTGACACGTTTTCCTCCCTTGCGGGAAGCAGAATCCGGCGCAGCGCTTCCAACGCCCGGTGCTGTAGTGACTTAATCGAACCAAGAGGCTTCTCTAATAGAGCCGCCACCGCTTCATTCTCCCAACCTTCCAAGTATTTCAACACGATGACTTGGCGCTGTTCAGGCGTCAAAAGTAGCAATGCCGCCCTGACCCGTTCGCGATCAATGTTCTCCACAGCAGTTTTTGCGGGGTCATCCTGATCGTTCGCGAATGCCTCATCTAAAGGGAGGTCTGGGAGCGGCTGGCGACGATAATAATCGGTGATCCAGTGATGCGCCACCTGGTAGAGGTAGGCTTGCAGGTAATCCTTTGGTCCGCCCCCATTATGCAACGCTTTGAGAAAGCGGCTAAAAGTTTCAGCAACACACTCTTCGGCAAGATCGGTCTCTCCAAGGAGACGAATAGCATAGCGAAATACACCTGGACTGTAGCAGTCGTATATTTCCCCCAGTGCCGTCAGGTCAAAACATCGTGCCTGCTCAAGTAATCTAGTTTCCGGATTCATCCCGTAACCTTTAAGACGTAAATTCTGATCGGTAGATACGGGTATCCGGGGATTCGATGACAAATACATTACGGATAAGATCTTATGAGCTGCGGCGCCCCGCAGTGCAGGCAGAAATTTGCTTCTGGTTCGACGGTTTGACCGCAATATTTGCATGGAAATGGTTTGAGCACCTTTCCACAAACGGGGCACCAAACGTAGGAAAGGTGAATGGTATTTCGGCAATTAGGACAAGTTTCAGGCGGGGAAGAATCCACGTCTGTCCGCGACACATCATTTTTCAATTCAAGTTTATCAATTAATAGACCAAGAGGGTTATGACAACACATAGGCGTTCTTAGTGTACTGGTTTTCCACAATAAGGGCAGGTTGTCCATTCGTTCTGCACCGGTCGGCCGCAGCCAGGGCAGGTGGCACCAGTTGTAACACCTGTTCTTGACGTGCTTAAGCTTCGAACCAGTACAATTCCCCCCAATACAAGCAGTGCGAGAACACTCAAAGGGATAAGGAACATCCCGAGCATCATAAATCCTCCAAACATACCCCAGCTTCCGACCATCCCGCCGAATTGAGGATTCATCATGCCAAAGCCGCCGCAACCATAACCCATCCGGCCAAATCCACCAAACAGTGAAGTCGCCACTGTGAAAGTTATCAAGGCGACGGCAAGGCCCCCCAAAGCCCACTTCCAAGCGGTACGCATTATTGCACCTCCTGTTCGGCAACAAACTGACCATGCCAGGTATGCAGCCAGACGCTGCCATCGAAGCCATTGACGCTCAACATACCGGCAACCTGGTCATTGATCTTGAAATCGAAGGTGTAATACCCATAGAAACTTGTGCCGTCTGATTGGAGCTGTGCCCCGGCCAGGTTCGCATCCAAATACTGCTGTCCTTGTTGGATAGCCTGCTCGATCGAGAGGGTGTTCTCAACGGCCTGGCCGTTGCCCATATGGCCGTATTTGACATTCCACATCATATTCGGACCCATTTCAGGATACACCGCGCCACTGTAGGGATCCACCAGCAACTCAAAAGCGCCTCGACCTGTGCTCGTTTCTTTTACCGAAGCATAAAAGTTGTTATTGAATTCCATGATTTCCGCAACGGTCAGACCCTGACCGTACCCGGCGGCGTATTGTTTTGCGCTGGCAATGGCCAGATCGATCGCAATTCTTTGTCCATTTTGGGTAGTTGCATTCCATCCACCCATCATACCCATCCCCCAATTGCCCTGTCCGGAGTTATTGTTCCATCCCCCCATCATTCCAGGACCCATTCCCCGGTATTGCTGGTTAGGAGTGTTGTTGCCCTGCCAGCCCCAATCGTCCATCATGCCATTGCCCATTCCCCAACCATTGTTTCTCAAACCCTGGTAAGGAGGGGTAATGTCGGGCGTTTGTTGGGTTGCCGAAGGCGCGACAGGCGTTTTGGCCGGCGGGACAACCGAGGCCGCCTGAACATTCACCGGAGCAACCGCGTAAACTGGCGTTGGCCGCCAGAATTTATTGAAACCATAAGCAGCACCAATCCCTAGACCGATGCCGAAGATCAATAACAGGCTACCCAACAATAATTTCCGCATGACGTTTCTCCTTTTTCTAATCCATTCCGTGATGAACTAACGATACCCGGAAGTTGTGTAGAAATTGTGAGAAACCTATCAGGGCTTTATGAAGAAACCACATCCCGCCGCACGTAGATCCCAGAGGCAATCACCTCGTCGACGGCGAACTGGCTGTAGCCGCTTTCGAAGACAAACGTGGGCGAAGCACGCAGCAGTTTTATACTGCCGCCTGGAAGTACGCCCATCGCCATGAGCTTTTCCAACCGGCCCGGATTACTCATCTGGATGAACGCCACCTGGCCCACCTGCCCTGGCTGGAGTTCGATCAGGGGGGCAATCTCCGCGTCGGCTCTGGCGCGCTTTTCCCGGCAGCAGTCGCCGGGCGGAATGGCCTTCCCATGCGGGCAGAACGCAGGATGCCCCAGCAGGGTGCAGATACTCTCATCCAATCCATCGAACAAGACGTGCTCCAGCCTGCAGGCCTGATCATCCACCTGGTTCTGGTCTCCTTTTAGCACGTCTGCCAGCAGGACTTCTCCCAGCCGGTGGCGGCGGATGGCGCGCGCGGCTTCCTCGCGGCCGGATGCGGTCAGCTTCCAAATCCCCTGATCCTGTACGATCCACGCGCCATCCAGCAGATCCTGCACATTCTCGCCCGGGTGTTCAGTTACCGGCACTCCTACTTGCCCGTCTTCTTCGGCCATCCACAGCTGTTCGAGTTGTTCTTGCGCCCGTTCACTGACCATCATGTCGATTTCTCCTTCACGGTCTTTCCCGCACGGTTAATTGTCGAATTCTTCAGGTTTCGCAGCCAGATGATCAGTTTCGCCTCGGGCAGCATTTCGTACCCGCAGCGCGGGCAGCGCACCAGGTGGCATCCTTTCACCAGTGGGCAACTGCCGCAGGCCGTTCCCGCTTCCTCAGGATCGAATTCGTAGCCGCAGAAACCACACTTCATAGCTTGATTCCAAGGACCATCAGCAACCAGTTGAGCAGCCCGCCGATCAAGAAAGCAAAGGGGAAGATGAAGACGATGATGGCCAGGGCGGTTTTCCAGCCACGTTCTTTCACGGTGACCGAGAACTGGGCCACGCAGGGGACGAAAAGTGTCATGGTCACCGTCGAAACCAGGATCTGTACGCCTGTCATGGTGTTACGCAGATCGTACAGGCCGGCCGCGCCGTAATCCCGGCGGAAGAAACCGAACAGGAAGGCCACCGCCGTCTGGTCAGGCAGGCCCAGCCAACGTACTAGAGGTTCAAGCGCGCTGATAGCCAGGTCGAACAGCCCGGTCAGCCGGCCCACCCAGATCACCAGGCTGGCGATGATGAACAGCGGGAAAACTTCTCGGAAGTACCACTCCATGCGGGTGTAGGTCTTGACGAATACGTTTTTCGGACTGGGCAGACGCAGCGGCGGCAGCTCCATGTAGAAGGTCGGACGCTCGCCGGGCATCAGCCGCGCAGTCACCAACCCCACCAGCAGGAAGATGCCGGTCATAATAGCAGCCCAGATCAGTAGCAGGTCGTTCCGCCCGGAAAGCATGCCCAGCATGACGCCTAATTGCGCCGAACAAGGGATGGCCAGCGACAGGAGAATCGTGCTGAGCACCCGCTCCCGGCGCGTCTCAAGCGTCCGGGTGACGATCGTCGCCATCGTGTCGCAGCCGAACCCCAGAACCATCGGGATCACTGCCCGGCCGTTCAGCCCGATCTTTTTGAAAACGCGGTCGATCAACATGGCCAGGCGCGGCAGGTAGCCGCTGTCTTCGATGACCGAGAAGGCCAGGAAGAACGTGCCGACAATGGGGAGAATGATGGCGATGGCATAGCGCACTCCCAGGGTGATCACACCGTATTGGTTGCCGATCAAATCCCGGATCGCCGGCCAGGGAACGTACGTTGCCAGCAATCCGTTGATCCAGGGGTTGACGTAAGCTCCAAACAGGCTGTTCTCGAAGAAATCGACCAGGGTCTGCGCCCCGAACACCCCAACAAACTGGTACAACAGGTACATCGAGAGGAGAAGTAGGGGGATCCCGGTCAGCGGATTCATCGTGGCTTCACTGACCTTTTCCGCGAAGCGCGAGACCCGCCGGACGGGCTGGGTGAGCACCTTTTGCAGAATCCGGCTGGCGGCCTCGCGCTGGTAGCGGGCGATCACCAGAGAAAGCGGTTGGCTAAAACGGCCCTGGGCGGCCTTCACCGTGGCCTGGACGTCGGCGTACTGAGCGCCTTCTTGCGCCGCGACCAGCGCGGCCACTCCGGCGTCGTTTTGCAACAGCAGCAGGGCAATCGACCGATGGGTTAACTGGTAGGAACCATACATCTGGGTTTCGATCTGTTGTAAGGCGTCTTCGATGGCGGGTGGATACTGAACGACGGCTACCTGAGCAGGCTTTGATTCACAGTTCGCGCAGCCTGCTGCCGAATGGCCGTTCCGGTTGAGGGAAGAAAGCACAACTTCTTTCAAGCGATCTGCGCCGCGACCGGTCGTCAGCGCAGTCGCGACAACCTGGATTCCCAAAACTTGTTCGAGGGCGGTTGTGTTGATTTTGACACCCAGCCGTTCGGCCTCGTCCATGAGGTTGCAGACCAGGATGACCGGCTGGCCGGCCTCGATCAATTGCAGGGTCATCGGCAGCATGCGCTCCAGGTTCTTGGCGTCGACCACATGCAAGGTAACCGCTGGTCGTTCCTGGAGCAAGATATCCCGGGCGACCCGCTCCTCTTCCGTCACGGGAACCAACCGGTACATCCCCGGCGTATCGACCACGCCGACCGGCTGGCCCGCCAGGCGGCCTTTTCCCCGGCTGACTTCTACCGTCGTACCAGGGTAATTGGAGACCGTGACGTAAGCTCCGGTCAGGGTGTTGAACAGCACGCTCTTGCCTACGTTGGGCGACCCGACGATCGCGATCAGCGGCAGCCCGCTGGTATCTACGTTGGGACCCCCGTGACAACTGGCGCCGTTGGATTCTGGGAGGATCCTGGGGTTCGCAATGGATTCTTGCATGGATAAACTCCTGATTTAGGGACGGTAATCTATTACCGATTAAGGGAAGATCAAAATCGACCGGGCAGTTCTTTCAGAAAGATACATGTTACGTTCACCAAAAGCCGCCAGGATTGCGCCGTTGCTTCCAATGGCCAATACGGTAACAAGTGTTCCAGGGCCAATGCCTTCCGCTGTTAAAAATGAGTGTGTCGCTTCATCCGCCTGAATACGTGCAACCTGGCTTTCTTCACCGGTTTTTAGCTGTGTCAAAAATCGTTCTGGCAGGGGTAGGGCCGAGGACTGCGCAGCAGGAATGGGGTTTCCCAGAGGAGATTGGGTCGGTTGGCCTAAAAAGCGGGACAGACGTTCTGCAATATCGTCGGGTACGGTGTGTTCCAGTTTGCAGGCCAGCTCAGCCGCAACGTCCGGTAAGATTTGTAGTTGATCAACCAGGAACACTTCCCATAAACGGCGGTGGCGGAGCACAGACAAGGCCAACGTTTCACCATTTGGGGTTAAGGTAACACCCTTGTAGGGGGTAAACGTTACCCAGCCATCTTCCGCCAGCCGGTGAATCATCTGGTGGGCGGAGACCGGCTGGATGGATAACGCTTCGGCCAGCTGCGAGACAGGCAGCGGTTCTTCCAGGCCGCGCTCTTTGAGGAGCACAGCCGTTATCAAATACATTTCTTCGCTCTCGGTCACCATATTTTATGCTGAGCCTTAAAATAAATAGGGATTATTTTCTTGCCTGCCATAATATTACGTTGTTTTTATCAGTGGGCAATGAACAATCGTCATCCTTCCCTGGTGGATTTCGTCACTTATTTCACAAACTTGGATTTACAGAGAAAAACACCTTGACAGAATGATTTCTTGGGAATATCATATCATTATATTGTGATATATAAATATATCGATGGGAGGCGTAGGAATTGTTAACCATTACAAACGCAGAAGGAGTTCAATTGCAAGCCAAGCTTTTTCGTGGCTTTGGAGACCCGGCGCGCCTGAACATTTTACAGGTGTTACGCAACGGCCCCATGACCGTGACCGAGATAGTAGCATCCACGGGGATGAGCCAATCCAACACATCCAACCACTTGCGCTGTCTGCGCGAATGCGGTTTAGTTGCAGCCGAACAACAAGGGAAGTATGCGCTCTATCGTCTTAGCGACGACCGTGTCGGCGATCTGCTGGCAATGGCCGAATCCCTATTGTCCGATGTCGCTCGAGGAATATATGAATGCACCCGATATAACCTCCCGCGCGACATAAGTCAGGAAAAAGTATAGGATGAAAACGGGTCTACGGATTTTCGCTACCGTTATCGTTGCCCTTCTTCTGGATGGGTTGACAAAGGCTTGGGCTGAGCAAGCATTGACCACGCCCATTCCAATCCTGGGTCAGACTTTTCGCCTGACCCTCGGTTACAACACGGGCGTTGCATTCGGTTTGTTTGCCAATGGTGGGGCCTTTCCACTCATCGTCACCGGTGTCATCATTGTTGGACTAGTCATATGGCTCGTAAGGGAATTACGCCGCGGCGAATTTCCAGCTGCCACGCATCTACCTATTGGGATGATCCTTGGCGGTGCGGTAGCGAATTTCGCTGACCGCCTTTCAAATGGCCGGGTGACGGATTTCCTGGATTTTGGCCTGGGCTCTGCGCGCTGGCCGACCTTCAACCTGGCTGATAGTTTTATCATTGTGGGTGCCGCCATACTGCTATGGACTATGATGAGTATCAAACCCCTTGATCAGGAGCAGCAGGCATGAAAATATTGAAGATCCTTTTTCTATCCATCCTGACTCTGGTCGGAGTGAGCCTGATCTGGCGTTGGACGAGTCGAAAACGATCCCTCCCCTGCCCGACCTGGCTGGCGAATTTACTGGATAGCTCCTGGTCTGATTGGTTGCTTGGCACCCAGACGACTCTGGATCGCATCGGGTTGAAACCCGACCAGAAAGTTCTGGAGGTTGGCCCGGGGCCAGGTCGTCTCTTGATCCCGGCTGCAAAACGCGTGCAGCCAGGAGGCGAGGTGTTTGGGCTGGATATACAGCCAGGGATGCTTAACCGTTTGAACGCCAGAGCAGCGCGCGCTGGAGTATCCAATCTCATCGCTTTACTAGGCGATGCCTCCCAACCGCAATTCCCACCTGAGAGTTTCGACGTGGTCTATCTTTGCACGGTGCTGGGCGAAATCCCAGATCGTGAGGCGACCATCCAGCAGTGCTACGCAGCGCTCAAACCCGAAGGCATACTTTCGATTACGGAAATCTTCCCCGACCCGCACTATCAATCGCGCGCAACGGTGCAGCGGTTAGCCGAAGCTGCTGGCTTTCGACTGCAAGCCATGCTCGGCCCGTGGTACCTTTTCACGGCCAACTTTGCGAAAGCATAGCTGGTGCTGATCAGTAGTTCCAATTGACACGGAGTTCGAGAATGAGCCAAACGTTTTTCCACAGCATTTTTGTCATCTACTTCGTGTTGTTTGCTGCGATCCGTGTGTATTTCCAGTGGCGCGCCCGGCTGGTGCAAGGACAGGTTGACTACAAGGAAAGCAGGCTGAACACCACCTTGCGCGCTCTCATAGGAGCAATATTTTTCCTCGGCGTCTTGGTCTACCTTGTTCGTCCATATACCCTGGCATGGGCGGAACTGCCATTACCGCAATGGGTACAGTGGCTGGGCGTTGTGCTGGGTGGGATCAGTATTCCACTCCTCGTATGGACGCAGCTAGCTTTGGGGAGTAATTTTTCCCCGACGCTCCACGTGCGCCAGGAGCATACGTTGGTGACCAGCGGGCCTTATCGCACCGTGCGCCACCCGATGTATACGGCATTATTTCTGTCCCTGTCGGCGATCCTGCTGCTCACGCGGAACTGGCTCGTCGGCGGTATTCCGCTCATCGGGCTGAGTGTGATTTTGCTGATGCGCCTCCCGCGTGAAGAGCGCGCGATGATTGAAAAATTCGGCGACGCGTATCGCGAGTATATGAAACGCACCGGGCGATTTCTGCCGCGGATGATCCATCCAATGGGAGCGAAGCCCTACGGCCAATGATGTTGAAAAGTCAAAAATTAAACGAAAGGGATCATATTCCAAGGAGGTAAACAAAATGGAGAAATTCGACTATACGGTGGAAACCACCAAGAACGTGGATGAGGCGGTGGCTGCTGTTGAGGCCAAAGCGCAGGAAAAGGGCTTTCGCGTACTGTATGTTCATGACGTACAGGCAACCCTGTCCGCCAAAGGGTTCGACATCGAACCGATGAAAATCATTGAAATATGCAATGCGAAGTTTGCGAATCAAGCACTGGCAAAAGATAAAAAAATCTCTCTCATGTTGCCCTGCCCGATCAGCGTTTTTACCGAGGAAGGAAAGACCTATATCACCGCATTCAAACCGCGAGTCCTATCCGATTTTTACCCCGGCCTGGGCATTGAAGAGCTTGCGGGCGAAGTGGAAAAGATTGTTATCAGTCTGGTAGAAGAAGCCAGATAATTCACCCTGATTGGAGAAGTTATGGAATCGAACAAGATCGAAGTACGCGTAAGCAATCTAGACTGCGAACATGACGCAGCCAACATCGAACGAGGGTTAGAAGGTTTTGCGGGTCTCGTAGGACTGAAGGTATATCCGAAATCCGCCAAGGTAGCTCTGACCTATGACCCAGATCAGACTAATCCAAATGCCTTGAAAGAAAAACTGGGGGCCATCGGATTTCCGCCTCAAAAAGGGATGGAAATGGCCGAACAAGTCAAACCCTGGCGCAATCCGAAAGTATTGACTTCAGTGGCGTCCGGTGTCCTGCTTCTGGCCGGCTGGCTCATTGGCCTGGCTGGCGCGCCGGTTCTTATATCGACCATTATTTTTATTGCGGCGATAGTGATCGGCGGGTATTACTTTGGTCGCGAGGCCATCGAAGAATTGATTTTCGAGCGGAAGATCGGGATCGAATTATTGATGATGGTTGCCGCGGTGGTCGCTTCGGCAATGGGCGAGCTGTTGGAGGGAGCCATGCTGGTCTTCCTCTACTCAATCAGTGAAGCCGCTGAAGGCTATACAGAGGAGAAGACTCGCGCCGCGATCAAGGCGCTGATGAACCTGGCACCCAAGGTGGCTCTGGTGCGCCGAGATGGCCGCGAGCGAGAGATCCCGGTCGAGGAGCTGGTAGTTGGGGATGTGTTCATCGTCAAACCGGGTCAAGCCATGGCTACGGATGGCGAAGTACTGGTTGGAGCTTCCAGCGTCAACCAGGCTCCGGTGACCGGCGAAAGCGTCCCGGTGGAAAAGCAGGTGGGCGACCCGGTCTTCGCCGGCAGCATCAACGGCGAAGGCGCTTTGGAAGTTCGAGCGACCAAAACCTTTGCCGATAACACCATCGCCCGCATTATCACCATGGTTGAAGAAGCCCAGGAGAAGAAAGGCAAAAGCCAGCGCTTCATCGAGCGATTCGGCGAGCGCTACAGTCCCATCGTTTTACTTATCGGCATTCTCATTGCCATTGTGCCGCCGCTGTTCTTCGGAGCAGCCTGGGTGATGTGGATCACCCGTGCTACGGTCTTCATTGTCGCGGCCGCACCCTGCGCCCTGGTCATATCCATCCCGATTACGTTGGTGGCTTCACTTGGCACCGGCGCGCGCAATGGTGTGCTGATTAAAGGTGGGGTGTATGTTGAAGAACTGGCCAAGGTGAAGGTCGTTGCGATGGATAAGACCGGCACGCTGACGCGTGGAGAACCGGAAGTAACCGATGTTGTTCTCTTCCGAAAAGACCCGGACCGGCTGACAAACTCTCAGCAGGAATTCTTAGCGGTGGCTGCCGGCATTGAACGGCGCAGCGGCCACCCCTTGGCCCAAGCTATCGTCCGGCATGTGGAGACGCAGGGAGTCCAACCAGCCGAACTGGCTGACTTCCGCTCATTGACCGGGGCGGGCGCGTCTGCCCGTCTGGACGGTCGCACAGTTTATGTTGGCAGCCCGGACCTGTTCCACTCGAAGCTGGGAATCTCCCTGGAAAGCGCCTGGGAGGACATCAATCACTTGCAAAGCCAAGGGAAGACTGTGGTGTTATTAGGCGATGAACAAGCCCCATGGGGCATGATTGCTATCCGTGACAACATCCGCCCCAATGCTCAGAAAGCTATCGATGCGATGCACGCTGCTGGAGCTGAAAAAGTGGTCATGCTGACCGGCGACAACGAGCGTACCGCTCAGGCGATTGCCCGTGAACTGGGGATCGACGAAGTATATGCGGACCTGAAACCGGAGGATAAGGCGGTCAAAGTACGCGAGCTGACTTCCCGCTATGGACACGTGGCGATGGTCGGAGATGGGGTGAACGATGCCCCCGCGCTCGCCGAGGCGACGGTGGGTGTCGCGATGGGTGCAGCGGGTACGGATGTAGCCCTGGAAACCGCTGACGTGGCCCTGATGGCCGACGACCTGGAGAAGTTAGCCTATGCGTTACGCCTGGCAAAGCGTAATCAATCCATCGTCAACCAGAACCTGGTCCTTTCGGCAGTTGTGATTGGCGTGCTCGTTATCGGTGCTGTGGGCGGCTGGTTCACCTTGCCAATCGCCGTGCTGGCTCATGAGATCAGTGAGTTTGTGGTCATTGGCAGCGGCTTGCGTATGCTGCGGTCGTAATCATTTCAACGCCTCGGTCCGGCAGGGAGCATTCAATCCCCTGCCGGACCCGAAAGGAATTTTGCAGGAGGTGAAATGCTCAGCATTCAGGAAGGGTTGCACTTTGACGCTGCGCAGGCTGTGAACGATATCGAACAATTCGTTCGCAGCGAAGTTCACCGCCTGGGGAAACGCGGCGTGGTTTTGGGTTTGAGCGGTGGTCTTGATTCGACCACCTGCGCATTTCTATGTGTGCGCGCCCTTGGGCGAGCACATGTACTTACCTACATGCTTCCGGAGCGGGATACGGATGCTCAAAACATGGCCGATGCCGAATTGGTAGCTAAGACCCTGGGTCTGAAAGCGACGCACATCGATATTTCTCCAGTGCTGGCGACGCTGGGTGTATATGACCTGGTTTCCATTGAACAGGCAGGTGACCGACAGCTCATCGAACGTGGTATCCGCTGGATCTGCCGGTTATCGTCCGCCCCGTCCGCCTTCAGCGAGGGGATCGCAATGCTTTATAACAGCCGGGCAAATTTCTGGCTGCGCCTGGCTCGCCAGATCTTCTGGAAACCATTAGGACGCATCCATGCTTTTGCAATAACAAAGGTCCGCCAGCGGATGGTTACGCTGTACTTCTACGCCATGATAAATAACTGCCTGGTGGTAGGGACGACGGACCGGTCGGAGTGGAGCGTTGGCTTCTATGATCCGTATGGCGATGGGGCAAGCGATGTCCAGCTGCTTCGGCATTTATACAAGACCCAAATCCGGGAACTGGCGAAATACCTCGGAGTTCCTGCATGGATCGTGAATAAACCCTCCTCGGGTGATCTGGCTGCCGGACTGCCCAACGAAAGCGCAATTGGGCTGACCTATGAACAATTGGACGCGATTCTATGGGGAATGAACCATGGATTGACTGAGAAAGAAATCGTAGCACAGACCAGCGTTACTCTTTCTGCCATTGCTTCTGTTCAAAAAGCGATTTCGCTAGCGCGTCTGCGCGAGTCTTTGCCATCTATGCTGCCCGTTTTACCTTGATGTATCAGGATGATTAGGCGCTTGCATGAAAAAACCAGTAAATAGAAAACTCCGACTTTTTATCATCTGCTCTCAGCTCCTTGCCCGGGAAGGATTAATCCTTCTAACCCAACAGGATGAGGATTTACAGGTCGTTGGAGATGCAGCAGATGATGCGGCTGGGATTGCTGGCGTTGCAGAACTTCACCCCGATGTGGTGATCGTCGCGGACGGCTGGGGCGGAGAAGAATGCTCGTGCGCTGACATCGTCAAGAAAATAAAGGCAGATCATCCCCAAATCCCAATTCTTGTAATTTCACCTCATGTCGAAAATGCGCGGGTACAAATGGCGTTGGCGGCGGGCGCGACCGGCTATCTCCCGCTGGGGGTCGACATGGATGAACTGGTCCGCGTCCTCTACACGGTCAGTCGGGGAGAGCTGACCCTTCACCCTTCGATGTTACCTGCGATAATCCAACAAGTAGAGGCAGGACAAAGTAAACCGATTTCACCCACCCCGAATGATCTGACGGAGCGTGAACGAGACATCTTATCCGCCCTTTCGCGCGGATTGACAGATCGAGAGATTGCGCAACTCCTGTTTATTAGCGTTCGTACGGTGCAGTCTCACCTCGCCCACATCTATGAAAAGCTCCACGTTCACAGCCGTACCGAGGCTGCCCTGCTTGCCGTGCAGCATGGGCTGGTGTAAGACTTCCCTGATCTAAAAATAGAAACGCCCATATCCGTAATCCTACTGATGCCTGCCATCCGTAGGATTTTTTTTATCGGTAGTTATGCTGGGATGAAATTCAGCAGCCTTACGCTTTTCGGAAGGTCTCGATCCGGCTATCCTGAGATTGTGATTACGGCAGATGCAAACAACCAACCAACGAACCGGGTCGCAGTCTTGGGCGTTTTGGCCGATCTTCATGGCGAGGCTGTTCAATACGATCTAAAGCCGCTGCGCCGGTTGATATTAGCGATCCAACCGGACCTGATTTGCGCTGAAATCCAATGGGTCGATTGGCTGTCCGGCAATTTAGCGGCTGCACCCCGTGCCATTCGCGAAGCAATCGTTCCGCTGTGCCGGCGTACGAATATGGTCATCATCCCGGTGGGAGGGTCCGCGCTCAAAGAATTTGGTGTCCCCCCGGCGGATCGTTTCTTGAAGACGCAGGTCATCCGTGCCTTAAATGGCATGCAGCGAATCTCGTGGGCGGTCATCAACCACCCGGCTGCGATCAACTCAGCTGCTTATTCGTTTTGCTGTAATCTGACCTGCGCCGCGGAATTGAACCTGGGTGGACAAACGGCCAAAAAAGTTTGGCAGGAGGCAAATGACACAATTTTCAAAAACATTCTTGAAACGCTCACTCGTGATCCAGGAAGGCGGGTGCTGGTCACCGTAGACTGCCGCAGGCGGCAATGGCTGATGAAACAGCTTGCTCAAACGCCGCAGGTGGATTTGGTCCACTACAACGAGCTTTAGCACCTGAATCAGACATACGCAGCTACAAATTTGAACGCCTTCCATCGTATTTCAAACCATTTACGTTTTTTGAAAGGAGAAAAATCATGTATTGGACCATCATCATTCTCAGCATCCTGCTCGGCATCTCACCCCTCGTGCTGGGGTTCAGTAGCAGCGTCGCCGCTTTGTGGACCAGCCTGATTGTGGGTGTCGCACTGTTGGTCACCGGTATCGGCAAGTGGTATAAGGCCGCCTTTGTCCTGGGCGTCTGGGTGTTTATCTCCCCGTTTATTTTAGGCTTCAGCGCAATCCCAGGCGCGCTTTGGACCTCACTGGTGATCGGCGCCATCATCGCGGTCTGGACTGGGATCAAGTGGTTCGGCTCGAAGTCACCTCAATCCGTAGGTGCCCACTAGACAATCCCCCCTGGACGCCATAGCGGAAATCGACATCCTGATAATGGATCTTCGAGAATGCTCCCGAGTTTACGGGCTGTGGCTTACAAGTACGGTGACTGAAAGAACAAGTGAATAGGGGCCCGGTTTCGAAAGAGACCAACCGCTTGAGTAGACCGGGCCCTGTCTGATCTGGATGAATGCAATTTGAGAAAGAGGAAAAAAGATGCGAGACTCAGCCCAAACGATTAACACGACCTTCAAACCCATTGCCAATTTGTTGGCACAGTCAGGACCGCAATTAATCCAAAACAAGCCCTTGCGGAAAATGATCGTCAAGCGTTTGAAGAAGCAGATGTTTGAAGATCTAAAAACGAAACGTCAGGAAGGCAATACCGTACCCGGAGTTGATGACGACAAAACCGCGTTCGGATTAGCCATTGTAAATACCCTGGACCGGGCTATAGAGAATCGATACTTTTCTGATAAGGTGATGCGTACGTTATTTGATATCGTTGCCAAGGATTTGTTCTTAAAACAAGGAGAAAACAGGAACATTGCCGAACAATTCCGTATAGAAACAGGAAGCAATGCGCCGACTTTTATGGTCATCAGCCCAGGAAAAGCGTGTAACCTGCAATGTACGGGTTGTTACGCCAACGCAGGGATCATGACCAACGAAAAGCTGAGCTGGGAAATCTTTGATCGGATCATCACGGAAGCAAAAATATTATGGGGCGTGCGTTTCTTTGTCATCAGCGGCGGCGAACCCATGGCGTATCGCTCTGAGGGCAAAGATTTATTCGACATGGCCGAAAAACATAACGACTGCTTTTTCATGATGTATACCAATGGCACCCTGATCAACGAGAAAGCAACAGAACGCCTTGCGAAAATTGGTAACCTGTCCCCTGCTTTTTCGCTGGAAGGCTGGCGCGAACGGACGGACGCCCGCCGCGGCAAAGGCGTGTTCGACAAAGTCATTGCCGGGATGGAACGCCTGCGGAAAGCTGGCGTTCCTTATGGCATGTCGCTAACCGCTACCTGCGAAAACGCCGAGGAAATCCTGTCCGATGAATTCATGGACTATTTCTACAAAGAGCAGGGAGTGATCTACAGTTGGATCTTCCACTACATGCCAATCGGCAGGTCCGTTTCCCTGAATCTGATGCCGACGCCGCAACAGCGCCTGTGGATGTGGCATAAATCCTGGGAATTGATCCGGGAAAAGAGCTATTTCCTGGCGGATTTCTGGAACCACGGCACGGTTTGCGACGGATGCCTTTCTGCGGGGAGCGATACCGGTGGCGGTTATTTTTACATCGATTGGAATGGCACGGTCAGTCCCTGCGTGTTCATGCCTTATTCACCGGTCAATATAAACGAGGCATACCAACGCGGCCAGACACTAAACGACGTGTGGAAGGAACCGTTTTTTGCATCATTGCGAGATTGGCAGAAAACCTATAAGGACGGCAATGGCAACTGGCTTATGCCCTGTCCCATCCGTGATCATCATGCCGACTTGCGAAAGATGATCGCCGTTCATCAACCAGAACCGTCCGATGAGAGTGCCCGAGAGGCACTCCTTGACCTGGATTATGCGGCTGGCATGGACCACTATGATCGAGAGTACCAATCCTTATCAAGCGTCATCTGGCAGGAGCATTATCTACGTGAGGTAGGACCGGCAGATCATTCTATCGGTGACCTTCCGGACATCTCGCGTCTGATCGAGAAGCAGGAAGCAATATGAAAAGGTTATTGCCAGCATTTCAGAAGACCAAGTCCAGCACCGCAAGGCAGCCAGAGACGAATTGTTGGCTCGGTACCACATGTCCCTGAGCCGGAAGGGCATTGTGAGTTGCCGCAGTCTTTAGATCAGGGCCAGTGGAGATTATTACCGGATGATTACGGAAGCCAATCGTGACGGAGTTGACGAGGTTATGATGAAAACATGTCTGGCATTTGTACTGGGAGGCGGTGGGGCGCGCGGTGCGCTGCAGGTGGGCGCGTTACGCGCCTTGTTAGAGGCCGGCTATCAACCCGACCTGCTCGTGGGCACCTCGATCGGGTCTGTGAATGCTACTGGATTAGCGTTGTGGGGCGTAAATCTAACTGGGGTGAGCGCATTGGAACAGGCCTACCAGGAGGTAGCTGTCTCAAAATTAATGGATCCACGCCTCGCCCGATTTGCCCTAAAAGCCATTTCTCTACATTCGGATCAGCGCGCCAGCCGCCAGGTTGCAAAGTTTCTGATCTCGAAAGGGGTCACACCGGATCTGCGCTTTGGCCAGATCACGAATGTACGCCTGGGGTTGATTGGGGCTGACCTGGATACGGGCGAGCCGGTTATTTATGGTATGCAGCCCGAACAATCTGTTCTAGAGGGTGTACTTGCTTCAACTGCATTGCAACCCTGGTTTTCTCCCATTGAAAAGGACGGTCATTGCATTGTGGACGGCGGTGCGGTGAGCTGTTTACCGGTTGAGCCTGCCATGGCGCTGGGAGCTACCGAGATCATTGCTCTCGATTTGAACGATCCAAACGGGATGTTCGATCTTGACAATCGCCAGAACCGGTACATGGAGAAACTCGTTTATTCAGTCACCCGTCGTCAAACGGTCGTTGAAATGGCATTGGCAGCGGAGCGTAACGTGACCGTCCAACATATTTTGCTAAAAAGTTCCCCTCCCGTCCCGATCTGGGACTTCAGTAAACACCGGGAATTGATCCGGGTTGGCTATGAGACGGCACGTCAATCGATGGCAGATTGGTTATCGAAAGACCAATTCATGCCGGGTATAGCCCATTCCAGGATGTACCTGGAAGAGCAACTACACAGTAAAGCATCTTGACTCACGCAAGATATGCATCCCGTCCGGTGACTACAAGACCTTTCAAGCCTTGCATGCTGGTTCAACTTCGGTTGGGATGACAGGATTGGATAATCAGTTCAAAACAAGCGCTTAAGGAGGAAAAATGTCACACTTTACTATGATAACAATAGAGCCGGTAGTCGATTATTGGCAAAGCCTCTAGTCGGTAAGACCAACCTGCCGATAAGCCGAACAGACTTGTATGTTCAAAATTAACTCTCGCAGACAAATAAAGCAATCGGGGTCGACTTCATCGTGTGTTAAGATCCATTTCGATTTGTGCTAAAATCGCTGAAGAATGGGTGGGGTCGATTTTCGGGTTGATTGTTTGGATATCGAATTATTTTCGAAAGGATTTGCCCATCATGAACTCTGTCATGATTGTCACAGATAGCAGCGCCTATTTACCTATGGAATTGGTCGCCAACCAACCGATCCGCGTCATCCCACTTACACTGAACTGGGATGGGCGAACATACCGCGATGGCGTTGATATTCTGGCAACCGAATTTTATAGCCGCCTTTCGAAATCGAGCAGTCTTCCGACCACCAGCCAGATCTCAGCGGGCGAATTTGAAAGAAACATCTCCGAACTTCTAGCGGCAGATTACGATGTGCTGCTGCTGCCCATCTCCAGGGGTATCTCAAGCACTTACCAGACAGCTGCCTGCGTAGTAAAAAGCTTCCCTGCTGAACGTGTGGCTGTGCTGGACACAAAACTGGTTTCGATGGCTTTGAGTTTTCAGGTTCTGGAGGCGGCACGCGCTGCCGCTGCAGGGGCGAACCTGGCAGAATGCCAACAGACTGCGCAGCAGGCTTACGGGCATATTGGCGTATACTTCACTGTTGATACACTCAAGTACCTCTCCGCCGGCGGGCGTATCAACAGTGCAAAAAGGTTGTTAGGTACAGCCTTGAATATAAAACCCATTCTCGAGATCCGCGGCGGCAATATCGAACTGGTCAGCAGTGTCAGGACACGGCGTAAAGCAATCGAGAGTATGCTTCACTTAGTGGAAAAAGGTATTAACGGGCGCTCACCGGTGCGTCTTTCAGTTTTTCATGCCCTGGCGCGAGATACTGCTGAAGATTTGCTCGAAACTGCTCGAGTACGCTTTTCACCAATCGAGTGCATCCTGTCTGAGATCAGCCCAGTGGTTGGTACCCATGTTGGGCCGGGTACAATCGCTGTTGCATACCAGGCGGGAGGGTAAAATATCATTGGATTCTCCATCCCCCTCAGAGTAGGCTGTTTTTGCAATGCTCTGGGCAGATTCAACTCCTGCCGGGAAGACCGCCATCTTCCTTCCCCTGTAAGAAGTGTCCTTTTCGATAAAGGGCACTTCGATTTTAACGGTTTATCTTGACACGATGAAATAGAGTCTTATAATTGTATAACCATATGCTTATATAACGATCGTGAGGAACACATGGTTGCAATTACAGACAAGACCGCTTTATTCACGAAGGCAAAATTAATGCGGGGGTTTAGCGACCCATCTCGGCTTTCAATCCTGGAAACCTTATTAGATGGTCCCAGGAAAGTCAATGAAATCGTCATGGCGACTGGATTAAGCCAACCCAACGTTTCGAGCCACCTGAGTTGTCTGCGCGACTGCGGTTTGGTCAGTACCCAATCGCAGGGTAAGTTTGTGATTTACCAGTTGAGCGACCCGCGCGTCAACGAAATCCTAAACCTGTCCAGCAGCCTGCTGGCGGATGTCGCGCGCGGCGTGTACGAATGCACCCGCTATGAACCAGAAACCAAATTACTGACAGATTTATCCAAGGAGCAAATTAATGGCTAATCTTAGGACGATGGAAGTTCCCGTCAAGGGGATGGATTGCACCGAATGCACCCAGCATGTCCACCACGCCATACAGGATCTGCCCGGCGTCAAGTCGGTCAATGTTCTGCTGGCCGCGGAGAAAGCTACGATCCAGTTTGACCCGACTCTGGTCGATCTCCCGATGATCCGCAAAGCCGTTGCCGGGGCCGGATATAAAGTCCCGGAAAGCGTACCAGATCAAACACCACCGGCCCGCACCCTCCAGGACTTTACCCGACCAGTTCTGACCATATTTGGCATCGTCTTCGGCGTGGTGCTGTTTGTGGTCGTCTTTGGCGAATGGCTGGGTTGGTTTGAAAAGATTACCACGTTGGTGCCCTGGCCGATCGGTTTCGCCTTGGTGCTGGTATTTGGTTACCCGGTTTTCAAAAACGTGGTACAGGCCACCCTGCGCCGGCAGATCATCTCGCACACCTTAATGACGGTTGGCGTCATCGCGGCGCTGGCGGTTGGCGAATGGGCCACCGCGGCGGTAGTGGTATTCTTTATGCGGGTGGGGGATTATGCCGAAAAGTTCACCACCGACCGGGCGCGCAAAGCCGTCCGCGACCTGACCGCTATGGCCCCGCAAACGGCCCGGCTGGAACGGGATGGCAGCGAAGTAGACGTGCCGATCAGCGAAGTGCAGCCAGGCGATGTGGTCATCGTTCGGCCTGGAGAGAAGATCCCAGTAGACGGCGTGGTGCTGGATGGGCAGGCGACCATCAACCAGGCTGCCATAACCGGTGAGTCGATGCCTGTCGAAGCCAGCCAGGGCGCGAAAGTTTTTGCCGCGACCATTGCCCAGATGGGCAGCCTGCGGGTCAAAACGACCCTGGTGGGATCCGACACTACCTTTGGACGGGTGGTGCGCATGGTCGAAGAGGCCGAGGCGAACCGGGCCGAGGTGCAGCGCATCGGTGACCGGTTTGCCACGTATTATCTGCCGGTTGTGGCCGGCATTGCCTTGATCACTTACCTGGTCACCCGCAATCCCCTCTCGACAGCCGCGGTGCTGCTGGTGGCCTGTTCCTGCTCATTCGCCCTGGCTACGCCGATTGCCATGCTGGCTTCCATCGGCGCCGCGGCAAAACACGGCCTGCTGATCAAGGGCGGCCGTTACATCGAACTGTTAGCCAAAGCCGATACGGTGTTAATTGACAAGACCGGCACGCTCACCACTGGTAAACCACGCCTGACGGATGTGGTCCGCTTAAATGGGTTGAGCGAGGAACGCCTGCTCACGCTGGCTGCTTCGGCGGAACGCTATTCCGAACATCCTTTGGCGGAGGCGGTGCGCCAGGCGGCGCGCGATCAAGACTTGCGCTTGTTGGAACCACAAGAATTTGTAGCCGAACCGGGACGCGGTGTCCGGGCTCGCGTCGATGAAACGCTGGTTGAAGTGGGCAGCTGGCGCATCCTGGGAGATCAACCCCTCCCTGCTGCAGCAGCCGAGTTGGAAAAGCAAGGCAAAACGCTGCTCTTTGTCCGTGCCAATCAGGAACTGGCTGGCATATTGGCAGCCTCAGATACTCTGCGGCCAGAAACACCGGCAGCGTTAGCGGAACTCAAACGAATGGGGGTGCGGAGAATCGAGCTGCTGACCGGCGACAACGAGCGCACCGCGGCAGCCATTGCGGCACAGTTGGGGATTGACTATCGCGCCAACTTGCTCCCAGAGGATAAAATCCGCATTGTCAAAGAGTACCAGGCGCAAGGTCATACCGTCGTGATGGTCGGCGACGGCGTCAATGATGCGCCGGCCCTGGCACAGGCGAATGTGGGTATTGCGATGGGGGCCGGTGGCACCGATGTAGCCATCGAAGCCGCCCACATTGCTTTGATGCGAGAGGATTGGACTCTGCTACCACGCGCCTTCCAAATTGCGCAGAGGACCATGCGCGTGGTCAAAATGAACCTGGGATTTACGATGATCTACAACATCGTTGGGCTGACATTGGCTGCCATTGGCATTCTGCCGCCCATTCTGGCGGCGGCAGCTCAATCACTCCCCGATCTGGGTATCCTTGGAAACTCTTCCCGGCTTTTACGGCAGAAGTGAGCGGAACAGAACAATGAAAATGTAAAGAGGTATTCGACCGGATGAAAATCAATTTGCTGTACTTTGACGGGTGCCCATCCTGGCAACAGGCGCTGACGAATCTAAAAACGGCGATCACGGAAGAGAAACTGGATGCATCCGTGCAATTAATCAAGGTGACAACTGGCCAGGAAGCGGTGGATCACCGGTTTCTTGGCTCTCCTTCCTTCCAAGTAGAGGGTGTTGATTTCTGGCCCACGCACCAGGATCGCTTTTCAATGAGCTGCCGGGTCTACGCTACCCCAAACGGATTAAAGGGCTGGCCAAGCGTAGAAATGCTGCGTCAGAAGTTAAGGGATAAATACGGTTTGGAAGAGTCAGTCATGCCGCAAGCAGGATGAAGGGTTAGCGAGAATCTGTGTTATTCGTTTCAGGAGTCGCTGCGCCAACAGCTCATCCTCATAACTTCTACACAATGATCGCGTATGCTTAGGGAAACATGCCGGAAAAGATCTTGCTGATCGACGATGAAGCGAAAATAACCCGCACCCTTAAGCTTTATCTGGAGCAGGCCGGGTACAAAACTGTATCCGTCCAAGATGGGGCGCTGGCCATGCCAGCGTTCCATCATGAACGGCCGGATTTGGTCATCCTGGATATTTTGCTGCCGCATCAAGACGGCTGGGAAATCTGCCGGCAGATCCGTAGCACGTCCAGGGTCCCGATCATCATGCTCACCGCACAGGGCGAAGAGACCGATCGCATTGTTGGGTTGGAATTAGGCGCGGATGACTATATCGCCAAACCCTTTAGCCCGCGGGAAGTGGTAGCGCGGGTTCGGGCGGTCTTCCGACGCACCCAGGGGCAGGTGCAGCCGCCCCGAATGCTGGAAGCCGGGCCGGTCACCTTGAGTATCGAGCAGCACGCGGCAGCGATCAATGGAACAACGGTGGAACTGACCCCGATTGAGTTCGACCTTCTGGCCACTCTGCTCCAGCACCCGGGGCAAGTCTTTACCCGCCTGCAGCTTCTAGAAAACACCCAGGATGCAGCCTACGAAGGTTACGAGCGGGCGATAGACCAACATATCAAGAACCTGCGCGCAAAACTGGGCGATGATGCCCGCAGTCCCCGTTATATCCTGACCGTTTATGGCGTTGGGTATAAATTCGTTTCGTGATTGAGGAAGCCATGCGCAGTCTTTGGGTAAAACTGGTCAGTGCATTCGCCGGCGTGATCCTACTGGGGATCGTAGTCAATTCGCTGTTGATCAACCAACTCACACAAAGCCAGTTCAGCCAGTATGTGACGACTACCGGACAGGCCTGGGCAGCACGCCTGGCGCCTTCGCTGGCCAGTTATTATGCGCAAAATGGCACCTGGCAGGGCGTGGATCAGTACCTGGGCAATTCCAGTTCAATGATGATGGGTGGAACCGGGGAAACCACTTCCCCATCGGAACGCATGGGACCAAGCATGATGGGCGATAACGGGATGTGGAACGGGGGAATGCAAGACTGGATGGGGTCAAGCAGCATGATGGGCGACATGTGGGGGATAATGGATGTACGCCTGATCCTGGCAGATAACCAGGGTAAGGTCATCGCTGATACCGCCCAAACTGCGGTGAACCAGCAACTCTCCGCCAATGATCTGCAGGCCGGCATTCCACTGCAAGTCAATTCACAGCCAGTTGGAACCCTGCTAGCCGTCTCCAGCACACCGGCCAGCAATTCGATTAGCGCCAATTTTCTCAATGCGGTCCAGCGAACGACCTGGATCACTGGATTAATGACCGGCATTTTAGGGCTTCTTCTAGGATTTTTCCTGTTCAGGCAAATTGTCTCGCCGATCCGGACGGTAACCGAGGCCGCTTCAAACATTGCGAACGGCAAGCTCCACCAGCGTGTTCCGGTAAAATCCAATGATGAAGTTGGCACCCTGGCGCGCACCTTCAATCAAATGGCCGATTCCTTGGAACGCGACCAGCACCTGCGCCAGAGCATGATCGCGGACATCGCCCACGAATTACGCACGCCAGTCACCATCCTGCAGGCAAATTTGGAAGGAATGCTGGATGGGGTCCTGCCATCCAGCCCGGAAGAAATCGCTTCACTACGCGATGAGGTCGATTTGCTTTCCCGCCTGATCGCCGATCTGCGCTTGCTGTCCCTGGCGGAGGCTGGCCAGTTGAAGCTCGAAAAAACGATGGTCCCTGCCAGACGGATCGTCGAACTAGCTATCGAAGGGTTCCAGATGCAGGCTGCCGAACAGAAGGTTAATCTCGTGACAGACGTGGCGGATGGCTTACCGCCGGTATTCGTAGACGCCGATAGGATGAATATGGTACTTCGAAACCTGATTTCGAACGCGCTGCGATACACGCCGGAAAATGGGGAAATTGTCGTCCACGCATCTCAAAAGGATGGGGAAGCGATCCTGAATGTTACGGACACCGGCCGAGGCATTGCCGTTGAGGACCTCCCCTATGTGTTTGATCGTTTTTACCGGGCAGATAAGTCACGCAGTCGAAGCAGTGGCGGATCGGGGATCGGACTGGCGATTGTCAAGCAGCTAGTGGAAGCGCATGGTGGAAAGGTGTTGGTCAAGTCTCCGGTTTATTCTAATTCAGTGCAAGAAAAAGGCGGGACCTGCTTTACTATACAAATGCCATATAGTGATATTTAAACCAAGCTTTTAATGCGATTGATCGATCGTTTTGCAGATAAGTGGGATCGATATTTTTCCGCCACAGCTAATTACAATTCCATCTATTATAACGACTGGCAATTGACCCTCGTCTGGAAGCGCTGGGCATTCAGGGTCAAACAAATCATGGTACCGAACGGTGACTTCATTCCCATACCTTGCTTTGATCTGCCCAGCTGCCCACTCGGCTACCTCCCGCCAGGTTTCTTGAATGCCTTCTTTGCAGGCCACCGGCGCGCCGATGATAACAACCTGATGCACAGAGCACCTCCTCTCCGATCCGCTTGCTCAGCAACAGCCGCTGGAACGGCGGGCAAGTGAGGCAAAATCCACGCCCAACTGTTGGCTGATCTCCTGATTCACTTCGCGCAAGAAGGCGACAGCTAGTTCCTGCGTCATCAGATGGTCCTGAATGGTTTCATTTGTGCCGACCGCGCTTTGTAGTGCGCGCAGCTGCGTCAGGTCTACTTGAGAAATAGCGCCTGTATTTTGCTGCCTCCGAATTTTCTGCTGCAATGCAGAAAGGTCAGAAAGCAATTGCATCGCCTGCGGATCTGCATGCAACCTTTGTACTGCGGCTATATAGCGCAGAAATGGTTCAGATTGGGTCAAATTTTCCGCCAGACTGGACGTTGCTTCCAGTAAGGTGATGGAAACCCCGGCGATGTTCGATGTCATTTCGATCTCCTTAGCCACAGCAGCCTCCTGTCCGGCAGACACTGGCATAATCCAGCCCGATGGCCTTCGATAACAGATCGCCAAGCTCTTGGGACAAAGCCACCAATGCTCCTTGTGCCTGGTTGTAGGCAATGACGGATGGCTGCTGGTTGACCCGGTCGAGGAGAGTCTGAAGTTCCTGGCGATCCTCAGCGCTCACTGCATTCAACATCAACAGTGCTTTCAAAGAAGCCTGCTTTTTCTGAAATTCCTGAATGGCGCTTTGAGCTTCCGCATCCTGTCGGAAGGTGAAGAGGGCCTGTTCAAACGCCTGAAATTGCGGCGCTTCCGCAAGGACCTCGGCAAACTGCCTGGCAGCTTGCATCACCACTTCTTTGGAAGCAACTTCTAAATCATTCCAGGTTGTTTCGACCATTCCGAGGCTCCTTTTTACTGACCTATTGTATTTTCAACAGCAAAGTCGTTTTGATAAATTTGCTCAGCTAATTCGGCTAGCATTGTCAGCCCCTTGATTTCCTGCGGCAGGAGGGGAATTTGTACCAGCGGCAGTCCAAACCGATCCACGATGTCACTCAGGTACTTCTCCTGCATGGCGCGGCGGGCATGGGTGAAGGGCGTATTGGCTTGCTGCGCTGGAATCACCTGATTGGCGACCACCAGACCTGGCCGGATCCCGACGGTGCTCAGTTCTTTTGCAGCACGCCAGGCTTCAAGAATAGGCGTAGCTTCGGGGTACATCACAAAGGCAAACGTGCTCTGCGCTGGATCGCGCATCATCTCGATCACTTTGCTAAAGCGTTGCTTAGCCACATCGTCAGCAGCAGTGGCATCGACCGATGCAAAGATCTTTACATCCAGCTGCTTCGACCAATCCACGGGTAGTTCCAGCAGGCGCAAGGTATGGCCAGTCGGAGCAGTATCAAAAATCACCGCCTGCCATTCCTCCAAAGAGGCATATTCAATGAACTTATCGAAGGCTGCCATCTCTTCGGTACAGGGTGAGTTAAGCTCCTCTTCCATCACGGCGATGGCGCTTTCCGGCCGTCCGCGCCGGCGGGCATCTTCGAGGATGCGCGTCTTATAGGTTTCCGCCGCGGCTTTTGGGTCAATCTTGACCGCCCACAAATTGGGCTGGCCGGCTACAGGCGCGATTTCGTCACCCACCGGGCTGTCGAGTACATCGCCCAGATGTGCTGCTGGATCAGTGGTTAAGAGGAGCGTTTTGTATCCCTGCCGTGCCAGCCAGACGGCCGTGATGCAGGAAGCTACCGTTTTGCCCACGCCGCCTTTACCGGCAAAAAACACCGTGCGTTGGTGGCCGTTCGGCTGCAGGCGCGACCGCACATCCTCCAGGGGTGTTATCACGGGCATCACCTGGGGCTCAATCGCCTCGGCCTGAAAGGTTTTCTCCGCGGGGTTCCCATCAAAGAAGATTTTCGCAACCTGGCTTAGCCGATGAATGCCTTTAATTTCCCCAGACAACAAGGTCATGAATTGCTTGGAATAGGGCAGATCCTTTTTAATCTGTTCCAGGTAATGGGACTGCATTTCCGCCCGGGCAGCAAAGAGCGCGTTCTGCGTGCCTTCGGGTGGAATAACGCCATTGACGATCAAGCGGTAGTTATGGATGCCTAACTTGCTTAACTCGCTGATAGCTCGCCGGGTTTCCTTGATTGATATGGCTTCTGGGTGCAGGACAAAGATAAAGCTGGTCTGATCGCTCTCGCGCATGGCCGCCAGTGCACGCTCATATTTGTGCTTGGCATCCTGGATCGCTGCGGCAGGTCCCAGGCAGGTTTGCCCGCTGCCCGCGCTGGCGGCGTCGATCGACTGGCTCCATTCCGCCGGCAGTTCCAGCAGGCGGATCGTGTGGCCGGTTGGGGCTGTGTCAAATATGACCACGTCGAAAACCAAAGCATCCTTTTCAGGAGCCTCGAGAAAGTCGGTGAAGCGGTCGAAAGCGGCAACTTCCGCGGTGCATGGGCCGCTCATCTGTTCTTCCATCACCTGCACAATTTGGGGTGGGAAGGCAGCGCGCAGGGGCGCCATGGCCCGGTCGATGTACTCCTGCGTAGCTTTATCGGGGTCGATCTCCATGGCCCACAGGTTGGCAATGCCCTGGATCGCGGTGATTTGGTGGCCTATCGACTGCTCAAAGACGTCTGCCAGGTTGGAGGCCGGGTCGGTGGTCACAATCAGCGTTTTCTTGCCCTGCTCTGCCAGCCGGACCGCGTGCGTGCATGCCATCGAGGTCTTTCCGACCCCACCTTTGCCCGAAAAAAAGAGATAGGAAGTTGCCATATTACTTCCCACCGTTCCGCTTACCCAAGATCTCAAAGATACCCGGATACTTCCCCTCGGCAACGATTTCACCCCGCACTACCACGATCGGCAGCGCCGCCATTTCTTTCTCGCGTACCAAGCGCATCACTTCCGCATTCCCTAAAAAAGCCTGCGGATTAGAGGCCATCTGGTAACGAGTCACCTGGTAGCCTTCCTGCTGCAGCCGTAAAATGGTTTCATTGAGATCCAATAAGGTCTGGTCCAGGGTCGGCCCGCACAGTCCCGTTGGGCAGCACATGGGCGGATCAAAGATTTCCACATCTGGGCGAGTCCCGGGTTTTGAAAACGTAAAGGTGCGTTTGAAATTCTGACTATTTTCGCTCATATTATTTCTATCTCCATTGAAGTATCAAAGCTAAAAAACGTTCAATCAGTACGTTTTTCGATGCCAAAGCGTAGGTTTTCAAATGCCTGGGGGCCACACATGATGCGGCGGGATTGAATGCGATCTGGGTCAAAGAAGGTGTTAAAAGTTTGCCGGAAATCCTCAAATGCCTTCAAATTGATTGAGTAATATACCCATCGCGCATCCTTTGGATCCCGTTCGACATTGACTAACCCCACTTCACGCAAAACACTCAGGTGGTGAGAAATCAGGTTTGGCGCAAGTTGTAGCGCATTCCCCAACTCGCAGTTACACTGCACCCCCTCAATGATCTGCTCCAGAAGCAGCAGTCGATTGGGTTCGGCGAGCACCTTCAGCCAGCGGGCTAAATCTGTCACCTGCTCTTTTGAGAATTCTGCATTATCCATGCGGTTCCTTTCTGGATATTTCAATCGCTATTGAATTATATCATCAATGACGTAACGAGGCACTTATTTTGGGGATATTTCTGAGTATATCGGCAGACGTGGATGGATATTTACAAAACAAACATGCTGGGATTTATTTCTTCTGCCCAGGCAAGTATGCCGCCATGCAAGTTGGAGATGCGCGAATAGCCAGCCTGCAATAATACTTCTACAGCGCGTGCTGAACGCACCCCGTTGCGACAGAACACCACCCATTCAACAGAGGGATCCAACTCGTCCAGGCATGTTTGCAGCCTGGCTAATGGGATTACTTTTGCACCAGTAAGCTGTGAAAACTGTCCCTCCAGCTCCTCGCGGACATCCAGCAGGTGAACCGCCTCACCCCGATCCAGCCGCGCTGCCAGCTCCCGTACGCTAATCTCCGGGATGCCCAACGGTGTGTGTACGCCGCGGGTTGGAACGCCACAAAACTGTTCGTAATCGATCAGGTGAGTCACCTGTGGGTTGGGTCCGCAAATCTTACAGTTCGGGTTCTTGCGCAGCTGAACCGTATGAAAGGTCAAATCCAGTGCATCATAGAGCAGCAGGCGACCGATCAGCGGCTCACCGATGCCCAGGATTATTTTGATCACCTCCGTGCCCTGGAGTGTCCCAACCGTGCCTGGGAGTACGCCAAACACACCACCCTCCGCACAAGTAGGAACCGACCCAGGCGGGGGCGGTTCTGGAAACAGGCAGCGGTAGCACGGCCCGCTGCGCGCATCAAAAACACTGACCTGGCCCTCAAATCGAAAGATCGAACCGTATACATATGGCCTGCCGGTCAATACACACAAATCGTTGATCAGGTAACGCGTTGGGAAATTATCCGTGCCATCCACAAGGATATCGTAACCGCCAGCGATTTGCTCCGCATTTTCAGCGCTGAAAACCTCATTATAAGCATCGACCTGAATGTGGGGGTTGAGATCAAGCATTCGCTGACGCGCCGACTCCACCTTGAGCTTGCCCACCCGGCTGGTATCGTGAATGACCTGGCGCTGCAAGTTCGAACAATCCACAACGTCATAATCGACAATACCAATATGCCCAATACCTGCCGCAGCCAGATACAGGCCCAGAGGCGAACCGAGCCCGCCAGAGCCCACCAGCAGTACGGAAGCGTCCTTGAGCTTGCGCTGACCAGTAAGCCCGACTTCCGGGATCAGCAGATGGCGCGAATACCGGATCATTTCCTCTTGGGAGAGTTGTGGCAGCATGAATCACCTCAGCAAGAGATTATCGCACAGCTCATTAAAAAACAGTATGCACCGCTCCAAATTTAGTTTTCGCTTGCCGGCTTCATTGCGGTAACAATCTCGGACGGTGCTTTACCGCCCAGATACGTCCGCCGCACTTGATGAAAGCCCGCTCGCAAGGTCAGATCTTCCATCAATACTGGCCGGCAGCCGCCCATCAGGTACAAAACAAGCTTTGGTGGCAGGAACTGGTAAAGCCTCTCTCGAAATAAAACGGTCTCTTGATCTGCCTTGCTCATGTTGAGCAAAATCATCCGTCCCCCCGGCTTGAGCACCCGTTTGAACTCCGCCAGGATACCCGGCATCTCCTCTTCAGGGATGAGATCGAGCATATAGCCATTGTAGAGGACATCGAAGGTGTTGGATGAATACGGGATCTGGGTGGCACTGCCTTCTTTCAATACAAACTGGGAAAACCCACTTGATCGTAGGCGCTGCTCGGTGAGGGCCAGCATACTGGTCGAGATGTCCATACCAGAAAAGACGGCCTCTATTCCGACCCGCCTGGCGATTTCTACAGCAGTGAGCCCAGGGCCAACGGCCACCTCCAGGACTTTCTCACCTGGCTGGAGGTTAGCCTGTTCCAATGCCTCCAAGTGGTATTTCCATTCCATTGGGGCGACGGTTTTGCTGTAAATCCAGCCCCGTCGGTTGTAGGCCTGTTTGATGGTCTGCGGTTGGTATTCGTGAGCCTTTATCATCGTTGTTTCCTCTCGATTAATTCACTTATTGGTTTGAGATCACGCTTAATCTGCGGCTGCTCGCTGGTAGCAGCCGATCCGAACCGGCCGACCAGAACGCACCGCTCCATTTTTCCTGGAACAGCCGAGTGCAAAGAAGGCTAGCAGGACACCGAACAGGGTAAACCCGGCAGCAACCCGGAAGATATCGAGCGGTGGCATCCACTGGCTCGCGATCACCACCCCTATCGGGCCTAGGATTCCGCCCATCGCCGCGGCCGACTCTTTGAGCCCCATCACGCGGGAACGATTAGTCTCTCTTGTCAGATCCAGGTAGGCAGCGCTGAGCGCCGGGGAAATCAGCGCCCCACCAACGCCACCAAAAACACCCGCCAGAACCAACAGCCAGAACTCATTCGCCAGGGTCAGGCCCAGGTAGAAGATGATTTTGAAGATAAAACCGAGGACAATCAGCGGCCGGCGGCCAAAGCGGTCGCTGAGCCGGCCCAGCCCAAACTGACCTGCCACAAATGACAATCCATACAGGCTGACAATCAGGCCGAACTGGCTGGAGGTGTAGTGCAGCCCCTGGTAGGCATACACGGCCAGCTGCGGCTCGACAAAGGCAAAGATGGACACCTCAAGGAAATCTAACACCAGCAGCGGCAGGATGCGAAAATCAACATTGAACCAGGTCCTTGGGTCGGGAAGCTTCCGGTCTATTGCTGGTGCAGGTTCTTTGTCGGGCGATATCTGCCTGCGCGTTTCGGGTACCAATATCAGGGTAGCCATTAAACCAACCGCGGCCAGGATGGCAGACACGGTAAACGGCGCTGCAAATCCTCCCTGATCGTATAGA
Organism: Bellilinea sp.; assembly: GCA_036822575.1. GTDB lineage: Bacteria > Chloroflexota > Anaerolineae > Anaerolineales > Anaerolineaceae > Bellilinea. Next base: position 381,139 of record DAISHK010000001.1, read on the forward strand.
AAGCCGCCCAGCGCCGGGCCAAAAATAAATCCCGCGCCATAGCTGCCCATCAATAGACCTACCCACCGCGCCCGTTGGGTATCCGGTACCGCGTCCGCCACAAAGCTGATCGAGGCTGGCAGCAGGCCAGCCGTGACCGCGCCCTGAGCCATGCGGATCAGGACATACCCAGAAGATGAATTGACCAGTAGAAAGCCCAGGTTGGCCAGCGCCACACCTGCCAGCGCAGTTAGGATGACCGGGCGTCGGCCGACCCGGTCAGCCAGTGAACCCAGAATCGGCGCCATAATCAGCTGCCCGATGGCAAAGGCGATTGCCATGTAACCCAGGGTTTCCACCCCGGCCCCCAGCTCGCCTAACCGTTTGGCAAAGATGGGCATCACGATGCCGTAGCCTGTCTCCATCAGCATCACGCTGCCAGCTAAGAGGAGGATGGCCCGGCGAGCCTGGCGATCCATTATGCGTGGTTGAATAGGTTGATCCATTTCCTTTCTTTCGTTTCCAATCCTCAACTGGCTTTGGCCAGAATGACTTCCGAAGGGAAAAAGAACTGCTGCTGGTATTCCCTGACCATCACCCTAAACCCGGCCTGTCCAAGTGGACCAGCCAGTTTTACGCCGCGGCAGCCGCCCATCAGCGCCGGTGACTGGCGGTAAATCCACTCATAGAAGTGGCTGCCCCAGCGTTCTCCTTCCGTCATATTGATTAGCACAAGCCGGCCGTCTGGTTTCAGCACGCGTTTGAATTCGGCTAGAAGCTGAGGAACAGCAGTATTGGGCATCAGGTCAAACATATAGCCGTTGATGAGCAGATCAAAAGTTCCCGATGGGTACGAGATCTCGAACGCGCTGCCCTGTTTCAGTTCCACCTGCGCCCGGGTATCCTTCAGCTTGGCCTGCGCTTTTTGCAGCATCCCTTCGGAAATATCAATCGCCGCGGTCATGCCGGTTGGATTTCGGCGGACGATCTCCGTCAGAATCATACCGGTGCCGGCGGCGACATCTAAAATCCGTTCCCCATCCCGAATATCTGCCAATTCAATCCCCCGCTGGCGGGCACGGGTCTCAGTCAGCGTTCCCCACAGGTCATAAACCCGCGCGATCCGGTTGTATACTTTCCGCACTTCCTTTTGTGATAAACGAGCATCCACACCGGTTGAAGCATTCATGATCTTGGTCTCCTAATTATTCTTGCTATTAGCAAAATTTGTATATTACAACCATTTCCACAAAAAAAGAGACGAATTTATGGTTCCGTCGATGGAAAGCAGCACTGCAGAGCATTCATAATCGCCCCATTCAACCGTTCCAGGGTTTGAATGACCTGCGCTCGCTCACCCTCTGGAATTGCCTCCATGACACTCGAAAAGAACCACTGCAGCGTCTCATGCAGCTGCCGTTTGGCCTGAATGCCATCGTCCGTCAGGTGTACCCGCACCACCCGCCGGTCCTCCGCATCCGGGTAGCGATCCACCAGACCTTTTTTGACCAGCGGATCGACCGTCCGAGTCATCGTGCTGCCTGCCAGCTTCATCTTCAGGCTCAGATCATTCATGGAAATGCTCTCGCCGTCTGGCATGGCCAGCAATGTGTAGCCTTGCGAACCGGTAATGTTGAGATTTTCGGTACAGACCCGATCCAGCAGCCCGGCATAACGGACCAGATCATTGGTTAACCGTTGAAGCGTTTCAGCGAACAGAAGTTGAAAAGAGTCTTTATCCATAATAGATTACTTGTATATCCTATAATTTGTATTATACAAATAATTTCAAGAATGTCAATAAGGCATACCCACTTCTCCTTAAAAAAATCGATGTATAATAACCCTGAGTTTTCGGGCTTTATCCTATCTTTTTTGAGAAACAAAGAGAAGCGTTTATGCAGCAGTACGTTTGAGCCGTTTTAAAACAGGCAACCAGTTGGTTGCCTACAAACGCCCAGCACAGGCAGAACACTACGTCGAGCCAGACTTGAGATTTAATTTCAAGAATCCTCTTGATCGCTGCTAGCCCATGTGCCGGCAGCGTTTTTGTTTTTCACCGGGCGGATGAACCGTCCGGAAACAAATCTATCAGGAGGAAAGGTTATGGATCGAGATGAAGCAATCCAAAAAGCCAGGACAGAAGCCGAGGAAATGTACCGCAATGGCCAGTTTCTCTGCTCGGAAGCCGTATTCCTGGTTGCCAACGAATATTTGTGCAAACCGGTATCCGATGAAGTAGTCAAGCTGGCTTCCGGCTTTCCCGTCGGCATGGGATTGGCTGGGTGCGCTTGCGGCGCTCTAACCGGGGGTGTTATGTCACTGGGGTTGAAATACGGCCGGACGCAGGCGGCTGCGCCAACGCCAGGTATGTTTGAGGCCGCTAAAGAACTGCATGACCGTTTCTTAGCCCGCCGAAAAAGTGTGTGCTGTCGGGTTTTGATCCGCAAATTCCAGATGGGCTCGCCCGAGCACATCCAGCAGTGCATTACAATTACTGGTGAAGTGGCCGCGGATGTTATCGACATTCTCTCCCGCGATGATCTTCCATCTATTCAATCCAACAGCAATGGTGAAACCAATGGATAGTCAGACTGTCTTGCTTTTTACACGCAATGGCCTGGGTGATGCCCCCGTAGACCTTCAGGGCAAGCTGGCCCAGAAATTCCTGACCTTAATTAATGAATCTGGCATGCTACCAGCAAAAATCCTCTTTTATACCGACGGCGTGAAGCTGGCTTGCAACGGCTCTCCAATTATTGACCTTTTGAAACAGCTAGAATCCAAAGGTGTCGAACTGGTCTTGTGTAAAACCTGTCTTGATTATTTTGGATTAGGTGAGTGTGTCGAAGTGGGCATCGTCGGCGGGATGCCGGATATCATCGAGGCAATGAGCAAAGCGGGGAAGGTGATCTCGTTATAGCTCGGTCTTTCAATGAAGCCTGCAATTGAGTAGGCCAGACGAAGAGTACTTTTCCGAAAACAAAGATTGGCGATTTTCAATGGGCGGGATGGGATTACCTGGGTGAAGCGGGCTCCGGCATGTGGGAGTATGGCAAGAAGAAAGGCGCACTCTATAAGGAGTATCCCTGCATCCTGGCAGAACAGGGCCTAATCGATATCACCGGGTATGTCACGGCCCGGGCGTACTACAACAAAGTGGTGTGGGGACTGGAAGAAAAGCCGTATATTTGTGTGCGTCCGGTGAACCATTCCGGCGAGCGACCCTCGAAATCGGTATGGCGCAGTACCGATGCCATCGCGAGCTGGAGTTGGGCCGGCTGTGAAGGCAAGACCGCACTCGTTGAAGTGTATTCCAATGCGGACCAGGTGGAATTATGTCTCAACGGCAGGTCGCTCGGGAAAAAGAAAGTCCGGAAGATGAAGGCGCTGTTCAAGACGAAATACATCCCCGGCATTCTGGAAGCGATTGCGTATGATTCACAGGGTAATGAATGTTCCCGAAGCTATTTGAAGTCTGCCAATGAAACCACCCAGCTCAATGTGAGGGTTGATCGTCCCGTCCTCCAGGCGAATGGCAAAGATCTGGCTTTTCTGACGATTGAAATTACGGATGATCAAGGCACTGTGAAAATGCTGGAAGACCGTTCCATTTCGGTTACAGTGGAAGGTGCTGGAATATTACAGGGCTTTGGCAGCGCAAGGCCATTTACAGAAGAGAGCTTCATAGGTTCTGAACACTCTACCTATTACGGCCCGGCAATAGCAGCGATTCGTGCAGGATCGGAGGCAGGAAGCATACAAGTGAATGTGTCCGCAGTAGGCTGTAAAACGCAGGGAATGACCATCCTGGTTGCAACACCAACGGAGATGCAAATGTAAGTCCTTTTGCCTAAAAACCACGCTGGAATTTTGAATAGGGATTCCGATAAACAATAAAGCATTCAAGGCTCGCTTTGGATGCTTTATTGTTTCACGACGATGCCAAGTACTTGAAATATTGTATGACCAGTTTTTAAGAAGATAAATGGCTCAAATAAGCCATTTATGCGACGATTTCTGTAAATACTCATCGCATAATGCCTCTTGGATGATAGGTATTTTTACCTTATTTCTCACTCATATTTTTATAGAAAAATACGCACCCCACGGAGTGGTATCGCCTTTGACTTAAGGCTTTTTTCACTATCATCGCGTCACCTGTCCCATATCATACTCTTAACAAACCCTAATCTCATACATATTGACGGGTTATTTTTTGAGTCTTATACTTAGAAATATAAATCTATACATAGAAATACATAGCTATGACTAAACCTTTTCCTTCGAAAAAACCAAAAACCTGGTTAAACCTGTCCGAGGCAGCGGATATTCTGGGTGTACATTTCACCACTTTAAGGCGATGGGCAGATGCGGGTGACATTGAATGCATGCGTACCCCAGGTGGTCGCCGGCGGTTCAAAACAGAGGTGGTCATTCAATTTCTTCAACACCACCAACAAGCGCCTATTTCAAATCTACCAACAGTCATCGAAAATCGCCTGATCGATCATACTCGCCGCGATTTACAAATATCGAGTTCCATCACCGAGTCCTGGATGCTTCAATTCAGCGATGAGCAGAAGCTACAATTCCGCCAGACAGGCAGCCGCTTAACTGCTCTGATGATGCAATATTCCAACCGAGCGGAAAATGGGGGAGCCTTTTTGGAAGAAGGGAAACGTCTTTCCGCCGGTTATGGAACCTTGTGTTATCAAGCAGGTCTTCCTGTTACCCATACAATCCAGGCGTACTTATTTTTTCAACGGTCAATTTTAGATGCAGTCCATGAAACAGATTTCCTGGGCGAAATTAACGATGCGGAAAGCCACCAGCTCTATCAGAGAGTATCTTTTTTCTTCGATGAGATGCTCATGGCACTTGTTAGTCAATATTTCTTGCTATCGACAACGAATTCCATATCTCATTCACAGTAAAGGTACCAATGCAGCTTATTCGTCAGCCAAAGTATGATTTAAAGCAAAGACCCTTCATGGTTATATGGGAGACAACCCAGGCCTGTGATCTGGCTTGCAAACATTGTCGGGCCGAATCGCAGAAGGATCACAATCCATTTGCCCTTTCGTTTCACGAAGGCAAAGATCTTGTGGATCAGGTCCTTGCATTTGGAGAGCCGCGCCCCTTGTTTATTATGACCGGGGGCGACCCATTCAAGCGGGAGGATATCTTTGACCTGGCTTCGTATGCCTCTGAAATGGGACTGCCAGTCGCCTTATCTCCATCCGGAACCCCGCTGCTCAATGTAGAAAACCTGCAGAGGCTGAAAGACGCTGGCTGCAAGGTGATCTCGCTCAGCCTGGATGGGTCGAACTCTGATATTCACGATTCCTTCAGAGGGGTTCCGGGATCATTCGATTGGACGGTCAACGGGTGGAAAATTGCCCAGTCGCTAGGGTTAAAAATCCAGGTCAACACTACCGTAACGCGCTATAACCTGATGGATTTACCGGATATCTTTGCCCTCGTCCGAGAAATTGGTGTGATGACCTGGAGCGTGTTCTTCCTCGTTCCAACCGGTCGAGGATTGACCGCAGACGAGATCACGCCCCAGGATTATGAAGCCGTAATGAATTTCCTGTACGACGCGTCAAAATACATTGGGATCAAAACTACCGAGGGACATCACTATAAACGGGTCGTGCTGCAACGAGCTTATTTGGAGGCCAATGGTTTGCCGTTAAGACAATACATGGATTTGAACGGTACCTATGATGCTTTGATGGAAGGTCTCCACCGGGTCGCGCCCACGCCACCCACTCACCATAACCCCGACCGCATGCGGCGCACACCTCTGCACGTCAATGCAGGGGATGGGTTCGTATTTATCTCCTTAATGGGCGAAGTTTTTCCGAGCGGATATCTTCCGGTCAGCGCCGGGAATGTACGCACAACTCCCTTAAGCGAAATCTATCAACTCAGCCCGTTGTTCCAATCCCTGAGAAATAAGAAAAGCTTGAAGGGACGCTGCGGAAAGTGCGAATTCAATCCTGTGTGCGGCGGTTCCCGCTCGCGCGCATATGCGATGACAGGTGATGCTTTGGCTGAAGAGCCGTACTGTTCCTACCAGCCTGGCACATTCCCATTCAGCCACGTAATTCCAGAAATATCTGGAGCGTAACTTAGGCCAAATTCGAGCGACAACTGATATTAGACGATTGACCTAACTGGAGGTATTTCACCATGCCAGATCTATTTCTATGCCATTTTGCTGGTCTGCAATACACCGAGCACTATTGGTCTTTATCACCCGATGCCCGCCAACAACGGGCCGACAACCTCAGCGCCGAACTTCAGGCCGGGTTGCCGAATCATGCTCTTTACCAGGTTTTTCCGGCAAGAAGTGAAACGGATCTCTTCCTTTGGAGTTCATTTTTAGTCACAGCGCCGGATCAATCTGCCGGGATTTTTGAAACCATCGCCAGACTACTCAATGCCCATCGAGCGGATCTGCGGCCCACCCATTTTTATTGGGGCTTTACCCGCCCTTCTGATTACTCGAAAGCGAAATCTAGCCAGGAGATCGATCCATTAAGTTCCGAGCACAAGAAATATCTGATCGTGTATCCGTTCAGCAAGACGGCCGATTGGTATCGCTTTGGCCGCGACGCCCGCCAGGGAATGATGAATGAGCATATTCGGATCGGGCACCAATATCCACAGATCTCTCAACTTTTGCTCTATTCGACCGGCCTTCAGGATCAAGAATTCATTGTGGCGTATGAAACGGACGACCTATCGGCCTTTTCGGCTCTCGTCTCCGAATTACGCACGAGCGACGCGCGCCCATATACTCTGAGCGACACACCCATTTACACTGCCGTGTATCACCCTACCCAAGACACCTTGACTCTTTTTATTTGAGGCGCACCGATATGATACCGAAAGCAATTTTAATGATGGCATACGGCGGTCCAGGATCCCTGGAGGATGTTGAACCGTACTTGCTCGATGTGCGCGGTGGAAGGGCCACCTCTCCTGAGCTAGTGGAGGAAATAAGAGCCCGCTATGCCGCCATCGGCGGGAAATCCCCCTTGTTAGAAATCACCCAGGCGCAGGCCAGGGCACTCGAGAACAGCTTAAACCTGGCAGCCTCTGATGATGCCTACAAAGTATTTGTAGGTATGCGCCATTGGTTCCCTTACATCGGCGAAGCGGTTGGGCATATCCTACATGGCGGCCACCAACAAGTGATTGCTATTTGCATGACTCCCTACTTTTCCAGGATGAGCACCCAGGCATACTTTGACCAGCTCGACCAGGCTATGGCAACGATTGAAAAAGATGAAGGAATTGTCCTGCCGAAAGTGATAAAAATTCCTTTCTGGTATTCCAATCCGCTGTTCATCCAGGCTTTGGCAGAAAAGCTAGAGCAAGGGATTCAGAAGTTCCCCGAAGCGAATGAGACAAACGGGAAGTTACTATTTACCGCCCACAGCCTGCCAGCCGCCATCATCGATCAGGGCGACCCGTATGAACAGCAGCTTCGAGAGACTGCGCAGTCGGTAGCCGCGCAATTGGATATTCCGAATACCCGTTGGGAATTTTGCTACCAGAGCGCAGGGGCCAGAAACACGCGTTGGCTGGGGCCGTCTCTCGGAGAGACGCTGGCCAGACTGGCGCAAGAGAAAACCAAAAACGTGTTGGTCACCCCGATCGGCTTTGTCTCTGATCATGTTGAAATTCTTTTTGATATTGACATCGAAGCCAGGCAGCAGGCACTGGCAGCCGGGATTCATTTGGAACGGACGGAAGCCCTCAATACGTCACCTGGATTCATTGAGGCTCTCGCACAAATCATCAAACTTGGAGGCATGCAGTGAACATCGTAGAAGGAGAGCAGGCGCTCAAAATAGCAGTCATCGGGGGTGGAATTTCTGGATTAGCGGCCGCCTACACCATTCAGGAAGCATCCAAAGCAAAAAACCTGAATACCACGGTGTTTCTGATCGAAGCAGAAAACCGGCTGGGCGGCAAGATCCTTACCGAGCAGGTAGATGGGTACACCATCGAAGGCGGTCCGGACTGCTTCTTACGCCAGAAGCCATGGGCGGCCCAACTGGCTGGAACGATTGGCCTGAAGAATGACCTGATCGGTACCAATGACGAGAAGCGGAAAGTTTATGTGGTCAATAAGGGCAGGCTGGTCCCACTGCCCGACGGCGTCATGTTGATTGTTCCTACACGGATCATGCCTTTCGCCCTCTCCCCTCTAATCTCCATCTTGGGAAAAATCCGTATGGGCCTTGACCTGCTGGTGCCGCCCTTTAAAGGTGAGTGCGACGAGAGCATCGGTGATTTTGTTCGCCGTCGCCTGGGCAAGGAGGCATTGGAAAAGATCGCTGAGCCCCTGCTGTCCGGAATTCACGTGTCCGACCCGGAAAAGCAGAGCTTGCTGGCGACTTTCCCTCGCTTTCGAGCATTGGAGCAAAACCACGGCAGCCTGATTCAAGGAATGCTGAAGGAACGCAAGCTGGCAGCCAAGAAGAAACCGGTAAGTGGAAACGGCCCGACTTCGCTCTTCCTCTCGCTGCGCGGCGGTTTGAGCCAGATGGTCAATCAGCTTGAAACTTCCTTACAAGATGTGCAATTACTCTGCGGACAGAAGGTGACACGACTGGAACGGCAGGCACAAACCGGCTTTTGCATTTCTCTCTCCGGGCACACACCTTTGGAAGTGGATGCAGTGATTCTGGCTATCCCGGCGCATGACGCGTCCGGTTTAGTCCGTAGCTTTGCCCCGCAGATTGCTGCTGAGCTTCAAAAGATCCGCTATGTATCTACTGCTACGATCTCACTGGCTTATCGGAAATCGGATATCCGCCGCCCGTTTTCGGGTTTCGGATTCGTCATTCCAAGCAAGGAAAAACGCGATATATCCGCCTGCACCTGGACCTCGATCAAGTTCAATCATCGAGCGCCGGAAGATACCATCCTGCTTCGCTGCTTTGTTGGCGGACCGGGTAAGGAGGAAATGGTTTCCCTCTCGGATGACGAGATGGTCGCAGTTGTCCGGCGGGAACTTAAGGCGCTGATGGGCTTGGATGCTGAACCCATTCTTACACGCATCTACCGCTGGGAAAAAGCTAACCCGCAATATGACGTGGAACACCTTACCCTCGTGAGACAGATTTTTGACCAATGCCAGGAAATCCCTGGTCTCTATTTAACCGGCAGCGCGTATGAGGGGGTCGGGATTCCGGATTGCATCCGCCAGGGTCAGCAAGCCGCCGAAAAAGTGATGGGGTTTCTAAGTGAAACAAAAGCAGAAATACGACTTTAGGATGATGGAATTATAACCATGCGCCTGATCTGTTTGAGCGTTTCACATCACAACACGCCGGTTGAGCTGCGCGAAAGTCTGAGCTTGACTTCAGATGTGATCGACAGCGCCTTATCGAAATCCCCAATTCGAGAGGGCAGTTTTGAACCGATCCTCGAGATAGTTTTCCTTTCCACTTGCAACCGGTTAGAAATCTATGCTCTGGTGTCTTTACAACAAGAGTTGGATGAGAATCTGAATATGATTTTTCAACCAGTTTTGACCTATCTCAGAGAGGTGTTGGAAATTCCGACTCATCCTATCGAACCATATTTGCGCTTTTATCGCGGAAATTCAACGGTCGAACATCTCTTTCAAGTAGCCGCGGGGTTGGATTCGATTGCCATCGGGGAGACTCAAATCCTGGGGCAGGTCTCGCAGGCGCTGGAACGTGCGCTCCAGAGTGGCAGCGCCCGGCACGTTCTGGCTTCATTATTCAGATCGGCAATTCATGCTGGGAAACGAGTTCGAAACGAGACGGAAATCGGGCGCCGCCCCATCAGCATCTCCTCCATCGCTGTTCATCTTGCCGAAACAACCCTGGGTTCCCTGACCAACAAACAAATTTTGGTTATTGGCGCGGGGAAAATGGGCGGACATGCCATTGCATCCTTGAGGGAGCATGGCGTTCAGCAGCTCATCCTCGTCAACCGCACTTATCAGCGTGCAACCGAATTGGTTGCGAAATATGGCGGGGAAGTATTACCTTTCGACAACATGCCGGATGGTTTGAAAGATGCTGATATTGTATTCACCTCGATTGCCGCATCGCAACCAATCCTTCATCGGGAAATGATTGGTGAAGTTATGTCCCACCGTCCACACAGACCGCTGACCCTGGTTGATTTGGCTGTACCCAGGAACGTGGAAACCAGGGTCAGGGAAATAGCGAATGTCCAATTGTTTGATATGGACGATCTGCAAAGATACGTTACCAATTCAGGGGTTGGCAGCCATCAGAATATTACTCTTGCAAAATCAATCGTGGAAGAAGAAGTAGCAGACTATGAGAAGCTGCTGCGTGTGATTCCGTTTATTGGAGAGCTTCATAAGAAAGTGGAGCATATCCGGCAGAGTGAGGTTGCCAGAACACTTAAGCATTTATCCAATCCGGATCCTGAAGTTCTTGAACAAATTGATCTTCTTTCCCGGGCACTTGTTCGGAAAATATTACATGAGCCGACCATGCATTTACGCACCGAAACGAATCAAGAAACCCTCAACGATTATGTGGATACATTAGCCCGATTATTTGATCTCAGTGAACGCGAGCCGGACCTTTCACTCAAAAAGGAAGCAATATGAAAAATTTAACCACCCGGACGATAACATTGGGGAGTCGGCCTTCAAAATTGGCCCGCTGGCAAACTGAGCACATCCTTGCCCAGCTAAAATTAGCCTGGCCAGATCTTTCTTGCCGGATGGTTACCCTGGTTACAACCGGAGACAAAATCATCGACCGCCCCCTTCCGGAGATTGGTGGGAAAGGCGTGTTCACCGCAGAGCTAGAAAGCGCTCTGCTCTCCGGTGAAATTGACCTGGCCGTGCACTCATTAAAAGACCTGCCCGTTGAAAATTCGGCGGGTTTATCCATCGGAGCAGTAGGCCTGCGTGCCTGCGCTCAGGATGTATTGATCTCGGCGAAGGGTGAAACCCTTGGAGCCTTACCCATGGGGGCCCGGTTGGGAACTTCCAGTCTGCGCCGTGAAGCCCAGATTAAAGCTGCCCGGCCAGATCTGATCATTCTACCGCTGCGCGGAAACGTGGATACCCGCCTGCGCAAAGTGCTGGAGGGCGAGTACGATGCGATACTCCTGGCTGCAGCGGGGATTGAACGGCTTGACCTTGGGACGTACATCACCGAATACCTTCCCTATGAGGTCATGCTTCCAGCCCCGGGCCAGGGAGCCCTGGCAATCCAATGCCGGTCCGATGATGCCGAACTGCTCCAGCTCCTCCAACCCATTCATGACCTCCCCACGTACCGTGCTGTCACAGCCGAACGCGCCTTTCTGGCAGCGCTTGGCGGGGGCTGTTCTGCGCCAGTGGCAGCATATGCAAAGACGGAAGGCGCGCAAATCGAAATGCGCGGCCTGGTTGCGGGAATCGATGGCCGGCAAGTCATTCGGGTTGCGGCAATTGGAGAAGACCCGAAAAAGATAGGGGAACTGCTTGCCCAAAAAGCGCTTGACCAGGGCGCCGCGGAATTGTTAGGATGAACAATTTAACCGGTAAGCGCGTTCTCATCACTCGTCCAAGAGCACAGGCAGCGGCTTTTCTCGAAAGGTTAACCGCTCTAGGGGCTGTACCTGTCGTTTTTCCCACCATAGAAATTTCTGCTCTGGAAGATACAAATCTAATTGACCAGAGCATTGCCAACCTCGATACTTACCATTGGGTCATTTTCACCAGTGTGAATGGAGTGTCGGCATTCTGGCAAAGGTTGGATGCCCTTGGAAAAGGGAACGATGTGTTTACCGGTATCCAAATCGCTGCCATCGGGCCGGCAACCGCTCATGCGCTCGTAGAAAAGGGCGTGAAGCCTAACTTTGTCCCAGATGAACATGTAGCAGAAGCCATACTGCCTGGCATGGGTGATGTGCGCGGCCTGAGGGTTTTATTGCCGCGGGCGGAGATCGCCCGAAAAGCGCTGGTTGAAGCGCTCCAAAATCAAGGGGCCTTTCCTGAGGAAATTGCAGTTTATCGCACCCTGCCGACACACCCTGATGTACGAGCGTTGGCCGAACTCGAAAAGGGAGTAGATATCGCTACCTTTACCAGCTCCTCGACAGTGCAAAATTTCTTTGATCTTTTGGGGGATCGCGCGCTTGACTTACTGAAAGGGGCAGCCATTGCCTGCATCGGTCCAATTACAGCTGAAACAGCAAAAAAACTGGGTCTTATGGTCGATATTGTGGCAGAAGACTATACAGTGGATGGATTGATTGAAGCACTGCTCAACCATGACCCAAAAAACTCGGCGAGGAATATCCTATGAATTTTCAAAACCAGACCACTAAAAACCCAAATGTGAAGATTGGGCAGGCAGCCAATTTTCCAACAATTCGCCCGCGGCGTTTACGAATTTCTCCACAAATCCGGGCAATGGTGCGAGAAACCAACCTGACTCCTAACGACCTGATCTATCCGCTCTTTGTCACCCATGGGCGGGGAGTAAAAACAGAAATCTCATCCATGCCGGGTGTCTACAATATGTCCCCAGACATGCTCGCAGAAGAAATTCATTCAGTTGCCGAATTGGGAATCCCGGCTGTCCTTTTGTTTGGCATCCCGGCCGAAAAAGATCCGATCGGGCTGGAAAACTTTGCCGACAACGGCATCATCCAGCAAGCCACCCGCGCCATCAAAGAAACCATTCCCGAAATGGTAGTAATCACCGACGTATGCCTGTGTGAATATACCGATCATGGTCACTGTGGAATATTGAACGTTGGCGGGCAAAATCGCCCCAACCTTCATCTCCCCGAAGGGTACGTGCTCAATGACGAGACACTGGAGATCCTGGCAAAAGTGGCCATCTCACACGCAGCGGCTGGGGCAGACATCGTCGCGCCTTCTGGAATGATCGATGGTATGGTCGCGGCCATTCGTACAGGTTTAGACTCGGGCGGGTACGAGCATACGCCTATCCTTTCCTACTCCACCAAATACGCCTCTGGTTTCTATGGGCCGTTTCGTGAGGCGGCCCAGGGAGCCCCTAAATCCGGCGACCGCCGCAGTCACCAGATGGATCCAGCCAATATCCGGGAAGCATTGCGAGAGACCGCTTTAGACGTGGCAGAAGGCGCGGATATGTTGATCGTCAAGCCCGCCCTGGCTTATCTGGATGTAATCCGCACTGTCCGCGAACACTTTCCAGAACTCCCTCTGGTCGCCTACAACGTCAGCGGGGAATATTCGATGTTGAAAGCGGCTGCTGCCCAGGGCTGGCTGGACGAAGAACGAGTCGCATTGGAAATTCTGACCGGTATTCGCCGGGCCGGAGCCGATATGATTATTACCTATCACGCCAAAGACGCCGCCCGTTGGTTGCAAAATGCCTGAATTTAAAACCTTCACTCTACTTCAAGCTTCGCGAAAGACCCTGTAATCCTATGGATTCCTTATCTTCCAGTCAACGATTTCTGAATGCCTGCTGGCAAAAGCCAGTGGACAAAACACCGGTATGGTTTATGCGGCAAGCTGGCCGATATATGAGCGAATATCGCGCGATTAGGGCCAACCACACGCTGCTTGAGATCTGTGCTCAACCCGAACTGGCTGCGCAAGTAACCCTTCAGCCTGTAACTCGGCTGGGGGTGGATGCAGCGATATTGTTTGCGGATATTCTCTTACCATTAATCCCGATGGGGATCCAATTGGAATTTGCCGCGGGAGAAGGGCCGGTCATTCACAACCCTGTTCAAAGCGGAACCGACATAGATGCACTTCGCCCGGTTGAGCCGCGCGAGACGCTCGCCCACGTTCTCGCGGCGATCCGGATTGTGCAGAAGGAACTGGATGGCAAAACAGCCTTGATTGGTTTTGCCGGCGCGCCATTTACCCTGGCCAGTTACCTGATTGAAGGCGGATCTTCACGCAACCTTTTAAAAACCAAGCGCATGATGTATTCAGACCCGCAATCCTGGCACCGGTTGATGGAAAAGTTGGCTCAAGTTATTGCCGATTATTTGACTGCTCAGGTAGAAGCCGGTGCTCAAGCCGTTCAGCTATTTGACAGCTGGGTCGGAACACTCACCCCAGACGATTACCGCGAGTACGTATTACCTTACTCAAAATCCATATTTGCTGCCCTTCAAAAAACGAATGTACCTACGATTCACTTTGGCACCGGCACTGCCTCGCTGCTTCCTCTGATGAAAGAAGCGGGAGGGAATGTCATTGGAATCGATTGGCAGACTCCACTGGATTGGGCATGGGAACGCTTAGGTCACCAGGTGGCAGTGCAGGGCAACCTGGATCCGGTGGCTTTATATGCGCCCGAAGCTGAGCTTGAGAAGCGCGTGGAACAGGTTTTGCGCCAGGCAGGTGGGCGTCCGGGGCATATCTTCAACCTGGGACATGGCATCCTGCCGGACACGCCTGTCGATCAGGTTAAACGCGTGGTCGATTTGGTGCACGAGTGGTCTTTCCAATCTGTTGAATGATGGAGATGTAATGGATACCTCAAAATCACAGCAACTATTTTCTGCCGCCCAGCAACTTTTTCCGGGCGGTGTCAACTCGCCGGTGCGGGCTTTCCGAGCAGTGGGAGGGCAACCCCTGTTTATCGACCGCGGCCAGGGAGCTTACCTCTACGATGTGGATGGGAATGGGTTTGTGGATTTCGTTTTGTCCTGGGGCCCGCTCATTCTGGGTCATTCCCATCCCGCCGTCGTTGCCGCAATTACTGAAACAGCCTTGCGGGGGACCAGTTTCGGTGCACCCAGCGAACTGGAAATAAAACTGGGGCGCTTGATACAGGCATTCATGCCAAACCTGGAAATGCTGCGCTTCGTAAACTCGGGCACAGAAGCAACCATGACGGCATTAAGACTGGCAAGGGCCTATACCGGGCGGTCAAAGATCGTTAAGTTTGAGGGCTGTTACCATGGGCATGCCGATATGCTGCTGGTGAAGGCCGGTTCCGGTGTGGCAACGCTTGGGCTGCCTGATTCGCCCGGTGTTCCAGCCGCGAGCGCAGGCGATACGCTGGTTGTTTCTTTTAATGATATCCCAGCGCTGGAAATGCTTTTCAACCAAAAAGGGCATGAAATCGCAGCCGTAATTGTCGAGCCGGTCGCAGGAAATATGGGGGTTGTGCCACCCGAACCCGGATTTCTGGAAAGTTTGCGCCGCTTGACGACTGAATGCGGAGCTTTATTAATTTTTGACGAGGTGATGACCGGATTCCGGGTTCACCTGGGCGGGGCTCAGGCATTATATGGCATTCAACCTGACCTAACAACGTTGGGCAAAGTGATTGGCGGCGGTTTGCCTGTAGGAGCTTACGGCGGGAGGAAAGATATCATGCAAATGGTGGCTCCTTCTGGGCCTATGTACCAGGCAGGGACACTTTCCGGAAATCCTTTGACGATGGCGGCAGGCATCGCAACCCTGGAAGAGTTAAGAAATCCTGAAATCTGGAATAATATTGCTCATACGACCACCCGTCTTGGGAATGAGGTGTGCGCAGCTGCAAAGGATGCTGGTATAAAAGTTGTAGTGCAACAGGTGGGAACCATGTTTACGACTTTTTTCACCGACCTACCTGTAAAAGACTGGTCAAGTGCAAAGCTGGCAGATACCTCAAAGTATGCGGAATTTTTCCGATTGATGCTAGAAGAGGGAGTTTATTTGGCCCCTTCTCAATTTGAGGCGGGTTTTCTGTCCAGTGTGCATGGGAATATAGAAATAGAAAAGTCGATCAACGCGATTAAGATCGCATTCCACCATCTCGCAAAGGGATGATCGAGAATTAACATATGTAATAACCCCCAATCAAATCAGCTAAGTGAATTAAGCCAAAACTAGGATGAAACATCCAGGCACTATATAATAGAAATATCTCATTCAATCGTTGGCCAGACATTTACCACGCAGGTGGTGTCTGGCCTTTTGTTTTTAAGGCTCATTCCGTGCTGATTTGCGCCCTCCTTCTCATTGCCACATACTTTGATCTACGCTTCCGCGAAGTCCCGGCCTGGTTGACACTAACCGCGCTGCTTGGTTCGGGTGTTTTTGCTGTTTTTCATGGCCTCTGGATGCCCGCGCTCCTGACCGTTATTCTTTGCCTGGTTTCAGAAATGACAATACCAGCTCAGCGGCGATCCTTCGCAGCTGTTCTGTCAGCCTTCGCTGCCATTTTCGAACCTGCTTCCGCTTTGTTCTGCCTGGCGCTCTTTACCATCTGGTTTCTATGGGATCTAGACAAAATGGGTGGAGCGGACATGAAGCTGATGACCGCAGTCATTTTGGCATTTGGCAGCCCGATGGTCCTGCTCCCCATCACCCTGGTTGGCGGACTTCAAGGCCTGGTTGCCTACTTTCGCAAACAATCATCCGTCCCTTACGTTTTCTCAATATTCCTGGGAACGCTCCTTTACACCGTCGTTCCCCTCATCCTGAAATGAAAGGAGGTGATCTCAATTGCGTTTCTTGAAAGACCATCGGGGCATCGAGTCGACCGAAGTTGCCCTGATCATCGCAGTGGTCGTTTTAGTAGCCTATGGCGCATATCGCCTGCTCGGCGCCAACATCGCCGCAATCGTCACCGATATTGCCGGCAAGATCTAATCCCTGCGGTTCTGCCGGTGAAAGAGAAAACGCCGGCAGAACCCAAACGGAGGTTTATGCGTTTTCTAAAAGATCATCGCGGGATTGAGATGCTGGAGGCGGCCATCACGACCCCAATTGCCATTCTCGTCATGCTGGCGATCGTCAACCTGGGAATGGTGATTTATGCCCAGCAGGCGGTTCAGGCTGCCGCGCGTCACGGTGCTCGAATGGGCAGTGTGGCCCAAACCTGCCCAGCCTGTTACGCTACCAGCGCCGCCCGATCATCTATCTCAGCGGCGGGGATCGTCCAGAACCCTTCTGTGTCTGTGCTTGCACCCGGCGGCAGCGCCGGCAGCATTCTTCAGATCCAGGTCAGCGGCTCGGTGACCAACTTCCTTTCACCGCTAACCAGCCTGTTTCCCGGACTTCCCGGCCAGACCTTTGTTGTCAGCGCGGATTCTACCTTCCGCCAGGAGGGCTGGTAGTGAACCGGCTGCTGCATGACCGGCGCGGGTATACCATGACTTTCTGGGCGGTGTTCATCGGTTTTGTGCTCGTGCCCACTTTTGCCCTCGCCATCGAACTGGGGCGGTATTTCTACGCCATCTCCGAAGTGGCGAAAGCCGCCGATGCAGCTGCCGTGGCAGCATCTGCTGAAATCAATGCACGGACGTTTCAAGACAGCGGCAGCCTGGTTCCCACCGGAAAGACCTGGTCCAACGCCCAATCCTACGCCTCGCTCAATTCAGCCGGCCTTTCCAACAAGGGTGTTCATGCTTATGTCACCGGCATTCAGGTGAGTGGCGGGGAAAACATGGTGCAGGTCACGGTTTCCGCCGACCTTTCCATACTCTTCCCCTCCGTAGTCCCAGACGTGATCGTGTCTCAAACAGGGATCGCCAAACTGAGGGCGCTGACACACTGACCTGTTTTCCTGGGCTATCTAGGATGAGGCCTGTCAGATCGATATAATGATTTTGTACAACTGAATACCTCTTCTATTGCACGCTATTTTCCCCGTTGGCCGGACATTGCTTTTCCCCTGAGCAACCGTCCGGCCAACCTGTTTAACCGATTTTCAAGGCCCAAAAAGCCACCAACTGGAGGAGCGATTGATCAACGAAGTCATTTTGGAAGGTATTGTCGTCCGCGAACCGTGGAAGTACACGGATGATCTCTTCTTCCGTCTGGGTGTGTATCGCGACAGCGATATGCCCGCAAAGAAACTGGATGCCGAACGCGACAGCGGCGACTACGTCAACGTGCGTGTGAGCGGCGGCGCAAACGGGCTGATCCAGATCCACCGTGGGATGCGCCTGCGGGTGCACGGATTCATCCAATCCCGCGATTTCAAGGAGAGCCTGGAAGAGTTTCTCGAAAAGGCTCACAAGCAAAGCAATAACGAGTTTCAGGTGGAAGCCACCGGGCTCAAGCCGAACCAGGTGCAAATTGACCGCAACGCCATCGAAATCGTTGCCCGCCGTTTGATCGTCATGGACAACGGCAATAACACAGAGAAAAAACCGAAACCATCCCTAACCGCTGAATAATCTCGCCGCCGGCTACAATCCCTGGGCAACCAGGTCTCGGCCGCATATGCGATAAAACTTAACCTCGCGCGGATCCGGTTCGGTTTTTCTTCCTGAAGCACAACGCTTCGGGGTCAAAGGAGGAACACAGGCATACCCGTTTATCGGGTGGTTTGTGGTTCCTCCTTTTTTATTTTGCACTTTAACAAACAGCCTTGTTCGCCAGAAATGTTCCTGGAAGGCTCATATCACATACGAAAACAAAGATATTGGTGAGTTGCCCCGTAGATTTGGGGCAACTCACCTCACAACGATTTTCCAGAGCAACAAATGCAAGCTGCTTAGTTTTCTAGCCGGCTGGCGTTTGCTGCTCTGAATTTCCAATTCAGAGTGGTTGAAGTTACCTGGGTTGTTGTTCAAACATCAGCTTTATTCAACGTTGGATTTTACACATCAAAGGAGGAACATGACGGATCAGGATGGCAAGGACACCACGAAACATTTGCAGGAACAGGCTCAAACCGAACGGACTGAACGCGCTTACGCTGCAATACACGCTGGCAGCTTTCAAATTACCCGGACCAGTCCATTCCAATGGACGGTCAGGAACGGAGACAAGCTGCCCTACGTGGTTTCCCTGCAGGGTGAGGTGTGGAGCTGCACCTGTAAAGACTTTCAGCAGCGCGGGCCGGAACTGCGCTGCAAACATATCGAAGGGGTGCGCCTGTCAGAGGCAGCACAACAACAAATATCGCAACAGGAGACGCAAATGGACCAGACGAACGTAAACACAGAAGAAAGCTTACAGGACCGGTTGGATCGTGTCTTGTGGGAACTGCGCCAGCCGCTGGATATGACCCGAGTCAAGCGCCGCCAGGCGCCAGGCCAGGGAACCGTTCCATATTTGGAAGGATATGACGTGATTGATCGCGCCAACGCCATTTTCGACTTCGCCTGGTCGTTCGATCTGCTGGGTGAGCCGGTGGTCGTGCGCTGGCAGAAGAAAATCATGGTCTGGAACCAGCAAGAACGGCGCAAGGTTCCGCAAATGGACGCGAACGGAAACTTTCAAGTCGAGGATGTGGGTATTGTGTACGCGACTGGGAAAGTCAGTATTACCTTGAAAGGCGCGGTTTATTCGCATGCCGATCTTGGGCGCTGTGTCTTTTCCGGCGATACACCCGAGGCGCTGGATATGGCTCTGGCTGGTTCAGTGACCGACTGCTTGAAGCGCTGTTTCCGCCAGCTGGGTGACCAGTTTGGAAATACCCTGTACGACAAGGAAATTGCCCAGATTGCCGGGACAGAACAGAGCCACACAGGCAACACAGGAGCATCCGATCATCGTCCTGCGAATGGATCGGCACCGGCTGCGCCTTCTCGCCTGTACATGGATGGCACGAGTGTGAACGGCAATGCGCCCGAGCAGGAAGCTTATGACGCTTACATCAAGAAGATGGGTAAACAGCCGGCTTCAAAGACCGACCTGCGGAATTGGATTTCCGCCAACCGCATCCCAACCGCTGCATAAAATCGAAGTCAAGGAAAGGAAAACCAAATGTTTCAAACGCTGATTCTGATCGGAAACCTGGGGAAAGAGCCTGAAATGCGCTTTACTCCCTCTGGACAGCCGGTGACCACGCTGTCCGTCGCTACCAACCGTCGCTATTCTGGCGCTAACGGCCAGCCGGTGAAGGAAACCGCATGGTTCCGCGTGACCGTCTGGGGGAAGCAAGCGGAAACCTGCAATCAGTTCCTCCACAAGGGGAGCAAGGTGCTGGTCGAAGGCCGGCTGACGCCGGACCCGGAAACGGGCGGGCCGCACGTATGGGAAAACAACGGCAAGCATGGCGCTTCCTATGAAGTGACCGCATCAACCGTTCGTTTCTTGTCCAGCCGTGAGGACGGAGAGGAAGGTGAAGCCATCGGCGCTGGTGTGGCCGACAGCGACATTCCCTTCTAACCCAACCGTCAACCGATAACACCAGAGGATCAAAGGGCACTGCCGAATAGGCGTGCCCTTTGATCGTTTCTACACCAAAGGAGGATCACATGGTCACGGGCGAAATCACCGTGAGAACCTGTTATGGAGATGCTGATATCCCAGTCGAGATTTATGCCAAAGGGCCGCGCCCCGGAACAGTCTGGGTGCGGGCCTTGAATAATCTCACCCCCTTTACCAAGATGAGCCACGGTGGTCCCTATCAGGATGACACAGCGGTCTGGTTTATCCCACACGTGCGCAATGTGCAAGTCGTGGCTGAAGAAGATCAGCCGCTGGTAGTCGATCTTACACCGGCTGAACAAGTTGAGCCTGCGCCAGATCGACAGATCCCTGTGGATTGGTTCCTGGAAATGGCCTATGAAGACCGCACCTGCATCGATTGATTCGCGCTCAGAGGAAAGGAGGCAAAACCTGCGCGCTGCATTTCGAAAGGGTCTGTCCACGGCTCCAGTCCGCGGCCCAGATCCAACGGATCCCACCGTTTCCATTCAGGGATACAAGTACCTGGTGGACTTGGGCCGGCAAGACAATAATCGCTATCACCGGGTAAGCAAAGACAAGACCTGCTCTTGCGGCGCACCATACTGCGAAGCGATCGACGCGGTCCGGCGGTATTTACAAGCCGGCGGCACGCGTGCACCAGAATCGCCTGACCCTGCTGCCTGCCCAATCTGCGGCGCAAAAACCTTCCGAGATCCGAAATGGGACGGAAAGTACACCAAAACACCCGGATGGCGCTGTCAGACTGGCGGATTAAGCCACTTTCTGCAAGCCAAAGCGCAACGCATCCAAAAGAACCTGGCAGAAAACCCATGGCTCTTCCCGCCCGCGCCTGGATATCCCGGCGTGCGGCGAGATGAAATCATGACCTGGGAAGAGTGCGCGGCGATCAGTCGCCGGGTATTCGAAGAGACCGGCTATGACCCGACTGCCTGACGCAGTTACCCGACCCCAGACGTGGGAGACGTTGTCCCCACGCGGGGGTGGCTGTCTCCCACGTCTCGTTCAGTGGAGACAGACAAATGACTCAAACCCAAATGCCCTTATTGCAAGACCCCAAAGGCCAGACTTACGCGCTTACGCGGTTGAAACTTCTGCCGGTACGCGAGCAGCCGGGCTACCGGGTCGCTAGAGATCCGGATGCCTGCAATCTACCTGAACTGCTGGCAGTGATCATCGGAGGTTCCAACCAGATTGAGCACGCCGAACGCCTGATCAGCCAGTTTGGCACCATGCAGAAGATCGCCCAGGCGCATGTCAGTGAGATTGCCCGGGTGGATGGCATTGGCAACCAGACTGCGCTGCGGATCAAGGCCGCGCTGGCGCTGGGGCGAAAGCTGCTCCAGCCGGAAGATGATCGTCCGGTGATCCACTCCCCATCCGACGCGGCGCAGATCCTGATGCCGCTCCTGGCCCACCGCGAGCAAGAATACCTGGTGGTGGTCGTGCTTGACACGCGCAACCGCGTGCTGGACGTGGTGGAGGTCTACCACGGCAGCTTGAATTCCTCGATGGTCCGTGTCGGAGAGCTGTTCAAGCCGGCCCTACAGCGCAATGCCGCTGGAGTGGTCATCGCCCACAACCATCCCTCGACTGACCCGACCCCCAGCCCGGAGGACGTCAGCGTGACCCGCGCTATCGTTCAGGCAGGTAAACTGCTCGACATTTCGGTGCTGGATCACCTGGTGATCGGCCTTTCCCGCTGGGTATCGCTCAAAGAAAAAGGGATGGGATTTTCGTAATCATCGCACACCAGAGCGAATAGCTCTTGCTCTGGTGTGCACCCAACCAAGCAAAGGAGAAACAGATGAAGCCGATTTTATTCTTCGAAATTGAAACGGCTACCAACCCGGATACGCTTGGGTTCCTCCCGGAACCCGTTGCTCCGGCCAACTACAAAGATGCTGAAAAAATCGCGCAATACGTTACCGAAAAGAAGACCGAACAGCTCCAGCAGGCACCCTTGGACGCCGACCTGGGAAAAGTGATCGCCATCGCTATGCAGCGCGGTTTGGAAAATCCTGCGGAAGTCTGCCTCGTGGGCGACCCTGAAACACCGGATGAGGAGGCGTTACTGCGCTACTTCTGGAGTAATTTCGTCCAGCTGAATGGGCGCGTGTGCGGCTATAACATCCTGGGCTTTGACCTGCCGTACCTGCTCCGCCGCTCGTTTGCCTTGAACATCGAAGTTCCGCTGATGCCACGCCTGGCGAAGTACCAGACCGAGCCGGTCGTGGATCTGATGGGGATTCTTTACAACTGGGGCAATGCGCGCAGCTTGAAATGGGTCTGCAAGCGTTACGGAATTCAGAACCCGTTGCCTGATCTGGATGGTTCGCAGGTCGCCAATATGGATCGCGACACGCTGCGCAAATACGCCGGAAATGACCTAGCATTGCTGATTGAACTGTACAAACGCATGTGCGGCGTGTACCTACCGGAGCTGGAATCCTACCAACCGGCCTTTCTACCGCGCTAATCACAAGGAGAACCAAGGTGAACGAAAACCTGGAATTGGGTTTTGAAATATCAAAGACACTGGCTCACAGCGGATACCCGACGGATGCACCTGCGTTCGCGGTTACCTGGGGGCAGATTGCCGAAGCCATTGCACAGACGGTCTTGGCTCACAATCTGCCCACCGATACGCTGACCGAGGAAACCACGGTGATCCTGGCAGATACCATCCGGAAGGATTTGTTGGAAATCGACCCGCTCAACTGGCGCGAAACCGTGCTTGACCGGGTGATGACCTGTAGAGCAATCAACCCGGCGCTGTGGGAACCGGACTATGAGCCGGACGAAGGCCCCCTCGTAGAACAGTACGAAAATGCCACCCGCCTGGGTGACGACGAGGCGTACTGGGTGGATGCCGGCGAATCGGCTGGCTTCTTCGACGAGTAGCAGCATTCAAAAGAAAGCAAAGGAACCTCAGGATGGAATTGCATCCTGAGGTTCGCTGTTGTAACCCCTCAAAATTAGAACATGGAGAATACAAATGGCCGTTTCAGATGTAAAGATACGAGACCTGGCTCAATCCAATGGATGGAACTTCATCCCGCTTTCAATACCCGTTCCCCCTGCTTCCTTATTAGAACAGGCGGTGGGCTACCGGCGAGGCGATGAGGCGCGATATCTGGCTTTATGGTGGGAGCCGTGCGGCGATGAGGTAATGGTTTCAGATGGCTGCATTTCCTTCACCGGTCATTGGCCGGGTTACCTGGCCTACGTTCAGCACCGGCACATTTGCCCGCACCTGGTCGGCTTCAACCTGGGCTCTTCGGAGTGTGAGGCAGACTTCCGGCTGGTGATCGACCGCGTAGACCGAGTTGCTTACATCCTTCCATCCAGTCAGGCCAGCAGGTTGTTGGCTTCGCAATGGGAAGGGGACAACCAACCGGCCGTACCGCAAGTCCTTTCTCTGGACGATCTGGAAGCTGTAATCAAAAGAATCGCGGAGCAATGGCAGCCACTTTCTAACCAGGATGTGATGACCCGGATGTCCGAAGACCGGGCAGCCGTGCAGGCGCTGTGCACCTGGCTTGACAACCAGGCAATCCAAACAAAGTAACGTTCGCGAGTAATTCAAAGGAGGACCAAACGATGAGCAGCAAAGTGATCGTTGAAAAAAGCGCTTTCGCAGAAAGCCTTTCGATTGTAGGACGGGCGGTAGCCTCTAGCCCTCATCTGCAGATCCTGGCGAACATTCTGATCACCAGCGAAGGTGGGCAGCTGCGGCTCGCAGCGACGAACCTGACCCTGGGTGTATCCACCTGGATGGACGCACGGTTGGATGGGCAGATTGCATTGACCCTGCCGGCCAAGACACTGACCGATATCGTCAATTCATTAGCGGATAGCGAAGTGCAGTTTTCGGTGAATGGCAAACCGGAGGCAACGTTGAAGAGTGGAACGTTTAAGGGCGTGGTGCGTGGAACCGAAGCATCTGAGTTCCCTCCCCTCCCTGAACATGATGTTTCCAATGGCGTGACACTCCCAGCCTCGCTGCTGCGTGAAATGATCCAAGGAACCGCCTTTGCCGCCGCTTCAGACGAAGCCCGGCCTGTGCTGGAAGGAGTACAGATCTCCTTCGAAGGGAATACGCTCTCGATGGCGGCGACCGACGGTTTTCGCCTGGCGATCAAGAGGGCATCTCTGCCATCTGCGGTGACAAAGAAGCAAGTGATCATCCCGGCGTCTTCTCTCAAGGAGGTAGTCCGGGTTCTGAGCGCCACTAAACCTGAGCAGGTGAGGTTATATATCCCTCCGACTGGCTCGCAGGTGGTGCTGCGCACCGAGAATGTGCAGCTCGTGTCGCAGTTGATCGATGGCCGTTTTCCCGATTATCAGGTGATCGTGCCGAAAGATTATAAAACGCGCACCGTGATTGCCACTGCGGATCTGCTCAAGGCCTGCAAGCAGGCTGGCATCATCGCCCGCGAAGGCGGCAATGTGATCCAGCTGCGCGTGACTCCTGGTGTGGACCGGACCGGGAAAGTGACGGTCCTGGCCGAGTCTGGCGATACCGGAGAGAGCGAGATTGAGTTGCCGGCGACCGTAACCGGCCCGGAATTGACCATCGCATTCAACGTTAAGTTCTTGCAAGACGGGCTGGAGGCGATCCGCACGCAAAACGTGGTTATCGAAACCAATTCACATAAGACACCGGCGGTTATCCGGCCGGCTGGACACGAAGCATCCCCAACAGGGGGAGAGGAGGATTATCAGTATATTTTGATGCCAATGCATGTGGACGGGAAGTAAATATAGGGGGAGCGCGATGCTCCCCCTATATTATACAGCATTATTTCATTAGTGCTTTGTACTCATTGATTGCGTTCTCATCAATACCAGAAGATCGCATGTGATCCAGGAGGGTTGAAGCCTCCCCCCGGATAGCGACAACATGCTTTTCTGCCTTATCCAGAACTATCTCAATCCGATGTGTTCCTAAAGTGACAAATATATCTTTGGAAACTTTCATGGGATGCGGAAATCGAATCTCGAAAATCCCATTCCCAAGGTCGTTGATTTGGTTTTTTTCCATATCACAACTCTCAAAGTAGTAATCGGCTAATTGGCATGAAGCTTCCAGGGCGGTAAACCAATATGTTTTTGCCAGCCTGGCCAATCAGAAGTAGCAAGGTTGTCTTTCCCAATATATTCTTTTTCCCACGCTTCAAGCTCCTTTTTTTCATCCTCAGACAGGATGTTGTTGTATACGTGGATCATTTTTTCATACCACTTCATTGATTCATCAGAAAGGGAAGGAATTCGATCCATTCAAAATTCTCCTTTGCCGACACTGATACGAATACATCATTATGCTATAAACAAATGTTCTAGCACCTATTGTACCTCTTTCAATTATTTACCACCAAGAAAACCAAACGCTGATTTCAACAACGAGTTGAGAGATCGGCGTTTGTTGTTCTTGGAAAGTTTATTTCCTGGACACATCACCTTGGTTTGTATTTACGTCTCAAAAACGTCGGTAATTCTTCAGAAAGGTGTTTCCACAGGAGGATCAAATGAACGTCTACGAAGACAAGTATTTGCGAGAAAAAGTGAACAAGATCATCGCCAAGCAGCGGGAGGGAAAGATCATCATCGCGGCATACAAAGACGGCAGCGGTTTGCCGGCGCGCGAAGACCTCGGCGCGGCGCTGGACCGGGCAGCCTATCCCTATGACTATAGTGTGGGCGGCTTCGGGTTTCTCAAGTACGACTCGGAACTTGGAGCCTACCTCTTCACTGCAAAAGAAGGAGCAAAACTGCCACTGGTTCTGGCCAAGTACCGGCGACTCACCCTGGGTGAAGCAACGCTGGACGCCGAAACGCGAACCATTCAGATCAAAACCGGTGAGACGTTGGTTACGTTCACTGGCGCGCAGCCCTGGAAAGGGCTGTACGAAATCCTGCGTGAGGTGAACGAGGAATTGCTTCGCACCAATGCCGGAATCGTAGTTTGGAAGATCGCCAAAAAGGAGAACCCGAGTGCGGCTTTGCAGGAGCGGCTATTTCCAGGCGCGGTACCCAAGCTGCGTAACGGACAGGCCATAGGCTATGTCAGCGGTTATGCCTACGACAGCGATCGTAATCTGGTGTATGTCGGTCTGACTGGGTACAAAACCAGCCTGGAATCGCTGCGCGTGACGCTGATGGCGAATAAGCCTATGAGCATGTCACAAGAAGATGCGGGTGACGTCAGCCTGCTGCCAGTCGAAAAGTACGAACAGGCCTGGCAGCCGATGCCGGACTACACCAGCCACCACGCGGCTTTTATGGCGCGGAATGCGTTGCCACGTAAGTGGGAACCCGAAGACATTTACGCCTACCTGCTCGTTTTCAAAGGAGCACACAACCCGGATCAGGATTTGAAACAGTTATTCATAGACCGGCTCAAAGATGCCCTTGAAATCCCCATCCTTGACGAATGGGGTATTGAGCTGTGGAAACAGGCTCGCAACCAGCGGTACGTACATGATCTCACCACTGGCGGCGATTGCATTCTCGGAGCGAGGATCGATCTGCAAGCGGATTGGAAAGGCTTGATCGCCGATCTTCTCCAGCAGGAAACCCTCCGGCTCACCGCCTGATCCGACCTGATAATTATTTCACCCAACTGACCCCAGAGGGGCGCGTTTTCCCCTCTGGGGGTGAAGCGCGACTCCTGCGGGGTCTTTTTATTTTCCCCAAAGGAGTCGAATATGCGTCCACCTGCCATCGAAAAGATGGGGTACTACCCCATCGATGAACCCGTAATCGAAGTCATACAAAGCTACATCACCCCTGCCGAAGTTAAAGCACGGCTATTTGATCCCTGCGCGGGTGAGGGTCGGGCAGCTTCTCAGCTTGGTCAGGCTCTCAACTGTGAAACCTGGGGTGTGGAGCTGTCGCCGGAACGGGCAGCAAAAGCTGAGCAAGTCATGGATAAGGTTTATCAGGCCCCCTGGCAAGCCTGCTTCCTGACCGATGAAAGTATCTCGTGCCTCTTTTTGAACCCGCCCTACGAGTACGACCGATTTGACGATCAAAAACGGCTCGAACTGGAATTTCTGAAATCCACAACGCCAAAGCTGGCTCGCGGCGGTTTGTTGATTTACATCATCCCCAAGCGCATCCTGGGCATGCCCGAAGTCGCCCGGCTGTTGGGTGGGCATTACGAGAACATACGCATCTACCGCTTCCCAGACGGCCTGTTCGAAAAATTCCAGCAAGTGGTGGTGTTCGCCACTCGCCGGCTGGCTTACAAGATCCCCGGTGATCGGGAAGTCGGCGAAATCACGAGCCAGTCACAAGGCGAGATCGCGCCGATCCAACTTGTTCCGCAGCCAGTCTATCAGCTCATTCCATCCCCTGTCCGCGGTGCAAATAGCCGGCCGGTGGTGTTCAAGCGCATGGACTGGGAACCGGAAGAGGTGGTGGAAGCGACTCAGAAAGACGGCGTGCAAACCACGTCCGAATGGCTGGATCTCATCAATCCTTCCCGTGGCCTGGCGCAGCTTACCCAGCCGGTGATGCCACTCAAGAAAGGCCACGTGGCGATGCTGATGGCCTCCGGCATGATGGGAACGGTCCGGCTGACTGACGAAGAAGGCCGCCCGATGTTGATCAAAGGGCGGGTGATCAAAGTCGTCGAGAAAAGCGAAGAAACTGATAGCAAAGACAGCGGCGTGATCGTAGAAACCTACAAAGACCGGTTTGTCACAACTGTGGCCGTGCTCAAACAAGACGGCGTGCAGGTGATCCAGGATGTGAAGGGGCTATCAGATTTCATGAAGGCGCACGGCGAGAAGATCGCCGCGCATGTATTGGAAACCTACCGCCCGCTTTACAATTTGGATCCAACTGCTGATGAAACTGCTATCCTGGATACGCTCGGAACAGGGCGAAAGCCCTTGCCCGGGCAAGAACGACCGGGATTACTGCCAACCCAACGGCATGCAGCCGCCGCAATGGCACGGTCTGTGCGTAAGAACGGTGTGGGAAACATGCAAGGCGAAATGGGGATCGGAAAAACCAGTGTTGGAGCGGCAGTGATTGCCTTGCTTCAATCCTACCCGGCTCTGATCGTCTGCCCACCCCACCTGGTTCCAAAGTGGATCCGCGAGATTGAGGAAGTCATTCCCGGCGCACGCGCGCGGGAACTACGCCGGATCGGGCGCAACGCGAATGAGATGGCCGATGCGAACGATGTGCGCAACTTTCTGGAACAATACCAGGCAGCCGCACAAAACGCGAAGGAAAAAGAAATACCGACGCCCAAATGGGTAGCAGTAGTGGCCCATACTTCGGCCAAGTTTGGAGCGGGCTGGCAGCCGGCGGTTGTGATGCGAAAGACAGAACACCCACTGACCGGTAAAAGGGTCGATGCCTGCGCCTGCCCGGCTTGTGGAAAGATCATCACAAAGGAGGAAGATGGCTTCGCTGTACCGGTCACGGATCTGAAAGACCTGGCCGACAAACGCCGCTTCTGTAACAACCAGATCCCTGGCTGGCAGTTGGACAACCGCCAGCAAAGGAAATTGGATGACAATGGGAATCCGATCTGGGGAACGCGGAAATGCGGGCAGGCCCTGTTTGAGTTCACCGGCGCCCGGCGGCACTCGATTGCCGAATACATCGCTAAACATGCGAAGGGAGTCTTCAAGCTGCTGGTCGCGGACGAAGTCCACCAGTTCCAGGCCAAGGCCTCTGACCGAGGCGTAGCATTTCACCAGTTGGTCACATCCTGCAAAAGCACGCTGACCCTCACCGGCACGTTCTTCGGCGGCAAAAGCACTTCGATCTTTTGGCTGCTGCATCGCCTGAACGCGGGTGTCCGCCGTGATTTCGCCTTCCAGGATGAAAAGCGCTGGGCTCGGCTGTACGGCGTATTGGAAACACAGCGCCGCCGGCGGCGAGATGAAGATGACGATGATGGTGTGTTCACGGGTAACCGGCGCTATCGCAACCAGGCTAAAGAACAACCGGGTGTCAGCCCGGCGATCGTCAGCCGGTTGCTGGACACGACCGTGTTCCTGAGCCTCAAAGATCTGAACCTGGCACTCCCGGCTTACAAGGAGGAAGTAGTATCTCTCGACATGTTGGAGGATCAGGGCGACCAGTACCGCGGCATGGATACCGCGCTCAAGCAGCTCGCCATTCAGTCCCGGCGCTATCTTTCGACCTGGCTGCAATGGAGCCTGGCGCGGCCAAACTCGGCCTTCCGCGATGAAGCGGTGATGGTCGATGAGGTGGACGGTGAAGACGACGAAGCGGTGCGAAAAGTCACATTGATGGAATTGCCGGCGATCAACCCCAACGGCCATAAATGGCTGCCCAAGGAAAACTGGCTGGCCAGCTTCTGCAAAACCGAAAAACAGCAGGGACGAAAAGTGCTGGTGTACCTGCGCCAAACCGGAACGCGAGACATTCAGGATCGCGTGGAACTGCCACTGCAAGCGGCTGGGCTGCGCGTGACCATCCTGGGCGGGAACATCAACCCACGCAAGCGGGAGGAATGGATCGCTAAACGGGTGAACGGCATCGACGTGATGATCTGCAACCCGCGCCTGGTGGAGACCGGCCTGGACCTGGTTCAATTCTCGACCGTCATCTTTTTTGAGCCGGAGTATTCGCTGTACACCTTGTGGCAAAGTGTCCGGCGGGTGTGGCGGTTGGGACAAACACAACCGGTCAAGGCAATCTTCTCCGTTTACAATTCGACCATGGAGGCTACCGCGCTCCGGTTGATGGGTCGCAAGATGAAAGCTGCGCAGCTCGTGTACGGCGATGAGGTCGGCGGCGCAATTGTGCCTGAGGATGAAGGCGACTTCCTGACTCAACTGGCGCGCGATGTGCTGGATGGGGCAAAGTTGCCGGATCTGCAAACCCTGTTCGCCGACGATCTGCAGGTGAGTCACAATCCGATGGGCAGTCTTACGGCGCCAAGCGCAGCGATTGTGCCGGGGTCGAAGATGATGACCTGGGATGAATGGGTGACTCAGAGGACAGTGGTTGTTCGGAGAACCAGGAGAAAGGAGGTGATTCTGGAAGGTCAGATGGGATTGGGATTGTAGTGACAAAAAACCGGGCCAAAATAAAAACAAGGCCCGGTTTTTGTTCTTTGTTTTCATGTCTGGATAACCCATTCCATCCTTTATGCTATACTTTTTAATTATTGCAATTCCATTTTTTTAACTAAAACTTCAAGTCCCATGAGAGAGGGTATTCATGGTAGATCGGTCCGGGGTAGATAATGGGGGGAGTCAAGCTGGAGCCGGTTTTAATTATCAATGGCATATAGCTGCTAATTCTTGTCTTACAATGTTGTCCGACAATAAGATTATTCGAATCATAAATGAATTTGAAGATGACCTTCAGATTGTTTGGAAAACGTCTGAAGTCGAATATATTCAGATTAAGAAGAAAGAAAATGGTCCATGGAGTTTTCAAGATATCATCAAACCAGCCAAAAAACAGAAATTAGGTATTCTAGGAAAATTGGTAACTCCCATTCAGAATGGAAAAAAGGTTTATAGACTGGGTCTAATGGGATGTGGTGGTATAGCGGCCGAAAAGAAAAATGATTGTTCATTAGCAAAATTTATTGACTTATTACAAGTTCCGATTGCAGAACGAGATGCAGGGTGGCATCAGAAAAAGACAATATTCAGAGGTTTCTTAGCAGATCAATTATCTTCACAAGATATTGATATTGAAACCATTGAAAAAGCGATCGATATTCTGAACATAGACCTTAATTTTCATTCCCCTGATTCAATTGAATTAGAAAATATAAGCAGATTAATCCAAATAACCCAAAGGATATGGGAAGTAAGCTTAACATTTGAGGCCGCAAGAAGGATATATCATGAGATTTTCATGAGGGTGAAAAATGCAGCTATATCAACAAGCAAATCATGGGGAGAGAAGGCAATAAATCGTAGCGACATTTACGATTTAGTTGATTCTGGCATTACATACCCATACCCAACTTTAAATCAACAGCATACATTGACTCTGCAGGATAAATTGAGTTCAGTCGGCCTTGGAGATAGACATCAATATGCGTTGGAATTGAGAACAAAAGCTATTGGATTGAAATATGAACTTGATTTGCCTGCTTCAGTCTGGGAAGATTTTAAAACTAACATCCATTTGTCGTGGTCTTCATATCGCGCAGATCATTCACAAACCAAAGGCATTGAACTTTGGCGTGCATTACGGTCTATTCTAAAACAGGTAGGATGTGAATGGCAAAAAAGTTATGATGATAGCAGATTAGACACCGAGTTTGCAGAAGGTGTTTTCTTTGATATGGCTGGTATATGTATAGCCCATTTTAGGAAGGAATAAGCAAATGTTACTTCCTCCCGAAGATCACAAAGATTACGTGGGGAATGGTGTTCCTGGTAACCTTGTAATTGATACACGGAATCCGCCAAAAATTCCTTTTAGTGAAGAGAGCATTGAGTTTCATGCAGCACGTATACTACTTTTACTTAAGTACGTTGGCGGACGAAAATCAAAGATTGTAGGACGGACAAAATTAGCAAAATTGGATTTTTTTGCCCGCTATCCTGTATACCTCAATAAAGCAGCATCGATAAGGAATTTTGAAATTCACAGCAAAACGATAGTACGCCCCGAATCGCCTATGATTCGATATCGCTATGGTCCATGGGATAAAAAATACTATAACATTTTTGCCTTGTTAATTTCTAAAGGTTTAATAGAAATCAAGTCAAGCAAAGATGGGGATGTCTTTGAATTAACGAAGAGAGGAAATTATGCAGTATCCGAAATGCAGGGGGCGGAATTCGCTCCATTGATTGAGCGGTGCCAACTCATTTCAGATATATTTGGTGGAGAAACGGGCTCAGGAATTAAGAAATTTATTTATGAGAATTTTCCTGAAATTGTCTCTCTGAAGTTAGGAGAAGAAATCAACAAGCTATGAATGATAATGCGAAGTCTCCTCGTTTAATATTGAACAAATTCACCTGGGAAAGGGAAACCTCTAATCTAACAATCCCATTCTCATCAGGTTTAAACATCATCCATGGGAAAACACAGGCGGAAAGGACAATTCTTCTTCGTTTAATCCGATATGCCTTAGGTGGTAAAGCTGACAGAATAGATGATGCCATATTGAACACCTCTGAAAATGTAATCCTAGAATTTCAAGCGAATCAAGAGGATATAACTGTTGTACGAAGTTGTAAACATCCCAGTGGACAATTTAACTTATTCGATTCAGAGGGTAAGCATACCTTCACATCATCAGATATGTCAGCTTATTTGATTAACACATTAGAATTTCCAAAAATTTATTTGCCAACTACACGTCCTGATGGATCGAAGAGCGATGTGCCGTTAAGCTTCTCTGATTTAGCCCGCTCATTTGTGGTCGATCGAGACATTAGTTATTCAGGGATCATGGCAGGAGCATTTGATAGAACAATACAAGAGACAGTGAAAGTCATGATAGGCCTTACTTCGAAGGAAGTTGCTGCAACCGAAAATCAAATCAGGGATTTAACTGCCGAACTAAGTAATTTACGGCAAAGCATTGCATCGATCCAGAAATTTTTAAGTAGTTTAGATGTTCCTGGTTTGTCTCGAATTGAGAATCGTGAAGTTGAATTAGTTACATTATTGGACAACTTACAAAAAGAAGAAAAGGATCTAAAAAGTGAAACCCGTGAGTATATCGAACAGGCCGAAAAACTAAAATCCGAGATAAGTTATAGATCGTTGCGCGAAGCTTTGCTTCTTAAACGTAAATCCCTCGATGAAAAACAGCGTGATTTGTTGAATATAAAACACGTAATTCGCGAAAAAAGAGAGTTACTTACTATCCTTGAAGAAGAAGCACTTAAGATAGAGAGACACCTATCCTCTCATCACGTTATTTCGACTTTTTCATTTACCGTATGTCCTCGGTGTATGCAAGAAATAACAAAGCAAATGGTTGAGAAGGAACAAAATGGCAATTGTATGCTTTGTGGGAGAATCCTTCTTGATGAAGACAATAAATCTGAAGGTCTAGAAAAAGGGTTAAGAGATGCAAGGCAATCTATTATTGAGTTAAATGAACTCTTGATTAATTATTATGAGCAAGAAAAGCTGTTATCCAAGGAGATCCCTGTATTGTCAGTAGATATTGGGACAGCTGAAAATAAACTTGACCAAGAGATTGTACAATATGTTGGTCCAACAATAGAACGATTACAACTGATAGCGATAGAAAAAATTAAAATTGAGAGGGAATTGAGTCAATTGGAGTTACAAAAAAAGCAACGGGAAATGGCTATCCATTATGAAGAGGTCGATCTGCCAAATGCTTTGTCCCAATTGGGAGAGGTTAATCAACAATTAGAATTACTTAAAATCAGTTTGGGAAATCCAAACAACTATTACAATGCTTTCCTTTCTCATTTTCGACTGTTCTTGACAAGCTTAAATTTAGATCAGCAAATAAACTCTTTGGCATGGGATGAGAAAAGCTGTCTGCCATTAATTAATGGGCAATCTTATAAAATAATGATTGGATTTGATCTGGTATTGACTGTTCTGGCTTTTCATTACGCATTGCTTGCCATGGGCGTAGATGAACCAAAAGTAAGAACAGGGCATCCGAAATTCATAATTGTTGATGAGCCCGAACAGCAAAAAATGGGTAAGGATAGATACTTAGCGGTTATGAAGCTTTTTTCAAACCTGGGTATTCGATATAAAAATGACCTACAAATCATAATAGCTACAGAAACAAAGGATATTCCCCAAGATCTTGAATCCTATGCATTTGGCATTTGATTACACGAGGCTATAAGCCCATAAATCGTTTTAAAATGGGTGGGCACACCGAGAAGCATTGTTGCGACTTTCTCGTAATTGTTGGGAAAATCTAGCGAAACACCATAATGAACTGCATTGCGATTTTCCCGTACCCGATTTGACCATTCTGAAACATCCCGAATTTTTTCGGTATTTACCCCGCTTTTCTTCCTCAGCTCTCCATACAAGTCTTGTTTTTCATAAAGCTCTACAACTTCTTTAATAATTTTTGCAGCGGAAGAATATGGGCTGATAATGCTATCCTTAAGTTTTCCATGTTTTATCTGCAGTTCCTGCGGCAAAAAGTTTATTAGAGATAAACCAAGCTCGGTCCATGCTCCTTCAGTTGCCTTCATCAGCATCGCGAGACAAGGTGTATATAACTCGGCTCGAAAGCATCGAACAGCATCATAAAGAGCATCCTGAACTGTAGAATGTAAATTTGGTATGTTTAGCTGTTTTAAAAAAATATCTGGCACCGCGATTACGCTATCTGCCTCTTGCACAAATCCTGAAACACGTAATCTGCCAGGAATTTTGAAAACCCAATCCTGGAAATACCACCCACCACTACTTCCCCCTTCACGGTATCCTGGGCGAATGGTCGTATTGCTAATGTGAGTCTCAACAGAAATTAAGTCTCCGTCAGGAAGAAAAAAACCGGAATGTATCAGAGAATAAACTGCCTCACAAAAACAAGCTTTATACGTTATAGAAAGTATAGCTTTTTGTATCTCGGCGGTTGAGTCCCATTGAGGGTTAATAACAATAATTGAAGGTGTTATTGCTTCGTTAGTAGCGAGGAATCGATTGAGAATATTTAGGATATCTATAATGCGAACGTTGATCACAGCGCTGAGTAAGAACTGCTTGGCAATCATATATTTTGCTTGATCCAGTTTTACGC
This sequence comes from Bellilinea sp., assembly GCA_036822575.1. Classification (GTDB taxonomy): domain Bacteria; phylum Chloroflexota; class Anaerolineae; order Anaerolineales; family Anaerolineaceae; genus Bellilinea. The sequence continues at coordinate 416,004 of DAISHK010000001.1, forward strand.
TGGTGTTGATTCGCTCATAAATTTCATGTTCATTCATCTCAAGTATCCTATTTACAAAAGGAGATTAATTATGTCGAAATAGCTGGGGTATTCTGCTCCTGGAGATTTTGTTTTAGGGTTCCCCAATCTTGCCCCTTTGGCATGGAAAACATGCACTTACCGCCGCTTCGTTTCGCCCATACCTCTCCAATGATCCGCTTCTCGCGCGAATCATCATTGCTCCAGCGGTCTTCTCCCTTGTATTCGACCACCAGGTACCGTCCGTCATTCATTAAGCACACAAAGTCCGGGTAGAACCGGTCGGTCGAAGTTTGCAGCCAGAAGGAGTGGTTGGGCCGGCGCTCCAGATTGCGCACCCAGACTTTTACTTCTAGCAGGCTATCCAGGTAAACAGCGCAGTTGAACTCTTCGCCGTGATCCTCCAGATCGCCAACCTGGGTGTAGTAATGCTTCTTGAACGGGTACGCGCCGCGGTAGAGCATATTGTAAGGATAGGCGTCGCGCGGATAGGTAAAGCAGATATCGGGATGCACTTCGAGCGGAGTTTGGCTGTCGGGCAGCAGGAACAGGTTGTAAGCCTGCTTACGTGCTTCCTGGCGGTGGGCCTGAATTTTCTCCGCGACCGCATCGCGCAGATGATATTTATCCGCCACGAGCTGGTCGAGTGTCAAACCACGCCCACCTTCGCTATCGATCAGGTGCATAACCAGTCGGGTGAGGAAGGCGTTCGACTCACGGAAGGTGATGTCGGGGTGAGGGATGGCACGATCCAACCAGTAAACCAGTTCTGCCAGCGTCCATCCCTGATCCGTGGCAAACAACGTCATCGTCTGTTGCAGTTCGTTGATGAACTCTTCTTTCAACTTGCCCTTGTCGGTTACGTCATACTCGATCTCGGTCCCCCCAAGGCGCTGACCGGAATATTCACTTTCGCTCAACAAGGTCTCGCATCGCGAAAGATCCCAGGGGTGGTCGAGGAAGGCAGTAGCTTCAAATAACTCCAATTGTTGGCCACGCCGGACAACGAGTTGGGGGATGGCCAGGGTATCTCCTCGCTCAGCCGGCGAGGCTGTTGTTTGGATCGCCTGCGGCCGTGTCGCACGCTCAATGGCTGTTCTCACGCCAGCTTCAACAACCGCTGCTGGCAGCATCGCTACCAGCAAATCGGCCTCGTCCGGCTCCAGTTGCTCCAGCACAATCAGAGATTGTGTGTTCTCGTCGTAGCGCAACTTTGCGCTGGTCTCGAGTGGTAAATCGTCAAGAGCCGGCGGCGTAGACACAGAAATCGACACCGGTGCAGCCAAAGTTGACGAATTGCCCGAACCAAATAAAGGCAGGTCGGGCTGTTCAGGCGGCGTTTGGATCATCAATTGGGCTTCGTATCGTTCAAACCCATTCTGCACCAGGCTGTCGCGCAGTTGATTGGCGATCACGCCGAAGTTCTCGGAAGTAGCGAAGGCGTAGGCCAGATTAAGCGCTTCAGTCTTTTTACGCGCCGCTTTGGGCATACGTAAAATGCGACCCAGAATTTGCTCAACGGCTGTGCTGGACTTGCTCTCCGCAACCGAACATAACACATAAGCAAAGGGGCAATCCCATCCTTCCCGTAGAGCCTGAACAGTGATGATGTACCGAATTGGGCAGTCCGGTTGGCTGAGGTCTTTATCGCCGATCTCGTCGATTTCCCCTGTGGCGCGGGCGATTTGATTTTCGGGGATCTTGAAATCGTCGATCAAAGTTTGCCGGACGATATCAACGGTCAAGGTTTCTTTATTTTGGCTGCGCGCCTGGGCCTGCAACAGCATAATCGGGTACAGATATTCGCCGGACTGACGTTGCTCCAGCCGGGCGGCCGCTTCCAGCCGGTTGCGCTGCACGATCGCATCCGAAAGCAGTTCCTTCCATTGTGGGCGGACCTTGAGCCGGATCGGCATCTTGATCATAGCTTCGGATTTCAGTTCCGCGGCGGAGGCGGAGTGCAGCACGTTAGAAGCATGATCCTGGGTGGCAGGGGTGGCGGTGAATTCCAAAATGCAGGCCGGGTGGAACCTCGCCAGAGTCTCAAAGGAAAGCGGTGTTCGGGCATTATGCGCCTCGTCAACGATGATGATCGGACGCCGCATGTAAAGCACGTTGGCCAGTGACTTTTTTGGCTCTCCATTGGGCATTTCTAATCCGCTACGCAGGTTTTCAGGTAAATCGGTAAAGTGGCTCATCAATGCGCCGGAAGATTCGTAGACCTTACGGCCCTCGGTGTTATCCACCCGGAAAGCTTGAATGGTGCCAACGATGATAACGGTGGAGGAATTTAGCGTCGCCGGCTGGACATATAGCGCCTCGCTGACGCTCATGACGGTGACAGCTCCAACTCGCGACTCAACTGCCTGACGGTAAGGGTGATTGGGGTCGGCCAGAGCGCGCAGCGTCTGGTCGCGGATCACGTTGGAAGGTGCCAGCCAGAGTACCAGGGCATGATCGGTGTGCAGCAGGTCGTGAGCCGTAATCCCAATGGCATGGCTGGCGACTAAGGTCTTGCCTCCACCGGTGGGGATGCGCAGGCAGACGTAGGGCAGCCCGGGCAGATCGTCAACTGGTTGATAAGGGACACCGCGTCCGAAGGTTTCTCGCGTCAGACGGTAGAAAGCATCATCCGCATTGCCCAGCTTTTGGGAGAGACGGAAATAAGATTGTAACGTATCGAGGGCGCGTTGTTGGTATTCTTTGAGGGGAAGCATAATCACCGCACCTTGATTTCGTAAGGAATTTGCTTGAAGGTAATGCCCAATTCGCGCAGCCGCTCGCGGCTAACCTTGCAACCGTCGGCATATATTATTTTGGGGCCATCATAAAAGGGGATTTCGGCCAAAGTTTGTGGAGTGAGTACGTTGCCAGAATCACGCATCACGCCATTGTATAGCAAATAAACTGCAGATCCGTTGGAAGTACCAAGCAATGCATTTTCTTCGACACCACCAGGTAAAGGCTGCCCAGTTTCGGTGAAGAAAACATGACGGGCTAGGTCAGCGAAAGACACCTCGGAGCGGATTTGGCCAAAACTATCGAACATTGTGGGTCCTAATTCACAAAATCGGAAACCATCGCCCAATTTTTCAATATTATGAGTACTTCCCCTAGCATCTACCCAGTTATATCCTTGGGAGATACGTCGAAGGCGTTCTGCGGTGATATTTTGAGCAATATTTCTATCCATTTCAATCAAGATAAACCGACGATTCCCTCCATCTCCTCGATTAGTTTGCATTACTGCGTGGCCAGTGGTCCCACTTCCAGCAAATGAATCTAATATTAGGTCATCCTTGTTGGTCGATATTTCCAATACTCGACGAATTAACCGAGACGGTTTTGGAGTGATAAATGGGTTCTCACCTAAAATCTGTAAAATTTCAGTTCGAGCTTCTTGGGTATGACCTGCCTCTGCATAAGACCAAATAGAGCGAGGAACAACGTTTCCTGCATCCGACAAGAACTTTTTCATCCTTGGCATTCTGGCTTTACCATCCATTCCCCAAAAAAGTAAATTGTCCTGAACATTTTGCAGATGGGTTTCTTGGTTGTACCTCCATACGGCAGTCTTTTTAGGATAGACGATGTCTCCAGTATTTGGGTTCTCTATTCCATAATAAAGGTTGGGACGTTCATCAATACTCTTGTTGCAAGTATAAGTGGCTGAGTTCCAAGGGCCTCGCGGATCGTTGTCCGGGTTCTTATAGTTTTCTTCTTGTTGCTCTGTTCGTTTAAGGCGATTCGGCTTCCAATCAACTTTGCTTTTTGCAAAAATCAATAGGAATTCATGATCGCTACTAAAATACTTTGCATCATTAGCAGGAGATACACGCTTCTGCCATGTAATAATAGTAATTAGATTGTTGCCACCAAAGACTTCATCCATCAATAACTTTAGGTTAGAAACCTCATTTTCATCAATACTTACTATAATTGCTCCATCCTGGCTCAGCATCTCCCGAAGTAACACCATTCTAGGATACATCATACACAACCATTTGTCGTGCCTTGATAAATCCTCCGTCTCATTCCCCACTACCTTACCCAACCATTCTCGCATTTCTGGACTGTTGACGTTATCGTTGTAAACCCAACCTTCATTTCCAGTGTTATATGGTGGATCAATATAAATGCATTTCACCTGGCCGGCGTAGTAGGGTAGCAATGCCTTGAGCGCCAAAAGATTATCGCCTTGCACCAATAAATTGCCGCTTACCTCGCCCACCGAAAGCTCTGGGTTGCAACGTAACAAGTGGAAGGGGACTTCGTTGTGATGGTTGAGTACGGCTTTTTTGCCGATCCAGTCGAGTGTTGGCATAAGAATTCTATTCCTAAATAAGACAGCGTTATCTTTGTGAAAATGGATCGATCCAGCCTTGTGATATTGCTTTCACAAAAGGCATGACCAAGTACTTTGATGCGCTTATTGGGTCATCCAGCATTTGGATAGCCGAAAACCTGGCCGATTTCTTATATTCGGGGCGGTCATATGGAATTCTTACATAGTGAAGGCGTAAGTTGTTGGTGTGAGCCACACTTCCCTTTAATCCAGTCAAGGCCAGGCCTATATCGACCATGCCAATATAGGCGGTTTTTTCGTAGAGTTTCCCCATGTAATTCAAAAATCGAACCGTGAGGCCGGCAATTATTTCTGGAAAAACCGAAAATTCTTCCGGTGAGTACCTATCACCTGCCCTACCACAAAATAGGTGGCCGGTTCCATTGAAATCAATTTGGAGATTGAGCGTACGCTTTGGGGTTTCGGATTTCTCTGCTGAAGGATAGCCCATTGCTCCCCAGAGCCCTTCGGCTCGATGTTTCCACGTGGGGGGCGAGTTGAAGTCTGGTTGAAAACTCTGTCGAAAAACACTTCCACTACTTACTTCTCTCACGAGATCACTAAGTACTTTGTGAAATCCAGTTTCATCATTCAGTAAGTTATCGAAAAAACCTTCTTTCGCAAGTACTGGTCGAGCAAAGAGAAAGAGATATACATAATTCTCGTCCGACTCTAAAGGAGAAGAGTCTATTTCCGCATCTATCAGCCTCTCTCGATTAACTTCTGACTGCTGGCGCCTAGCATATAGACGCGCAACTTCCCCTTCGGTCAAAGGGGAGTTTCCGGTTGCGGTTCGACCATAAAACCGGTTGTCGCCTTTGACCACAACCATGTGGGGGGCTCTTTCGGAGGGCGGCACGTGGACAACTAAATATCCAACTTCTGGGTTTTCTTCGGTTGGGATGGTTGAAATGTAGATAACAAGCGGTTCAGAGATAGAAGACCGTACGATCGCATCGATTCTTTCAGCCTGACCTATGATTGCGATTGGAGCAAGCCGTGATATTCGACCGTGGTCATCTTCACCAATACCATATAATAGTACACCACCATCATTTGCCATTGCAGCTATATCTTTGGCAATCTCGGAATTCTTAGATAATTGCTCTTTCGCGTCAAAGATGGCGCTCTCTTCTAACGCACCTGATGTTACTGCCCCAATGATATCCGCTTCAGTTTTCGGCAACCACATAACTCGGTAGCCTCCTCTTCACTATGTATAGTACAGCAGGCAACGGGACTCTGAAAATGTCGGTGAATACGGCTTTATAACCGATCCAGTCGAGTGTGAGCATGATCGAACCTCTCTATAAACCTATCGCGGTTCTGCCGTAAAGGATAATCAAAACGATGGAAATAAAAAGCAAGGTGACCACCCACAGAACTTTTTTGCCAAAAGAGAATTCACCAAAAGATGTCGATATTTGAATAATATCATCGACGAATCCTCCAATCATTCCACCAAAAAATCCAAACAAAACCATCCCAACGAAGAACATTATAGTTGGGTTAAAGCCGGTTAGTTTTGCATTGCTTACTGCCAATGGGCTGCCGATCATCGCACCCAAAATAATCCCTAATAAAGCGGGCTTAATTCCCCGCCGGCGATTCATAAAATTTACCTTGGCTTTTTCGATTGCTACACGTTCTTTCATCGTGGCAATTCGAACGTGTTCTCCTTGCCGAATGAATACTGTTCTGGCAGAATACCAGGGTCTTTCAGTTTTTTTGTCGATTAATTCACTAATATCTGATGTTGTGTCCTGATTTTTCTCAGATATGACCCCTTTGATCGTTTCATGTAAATGCGCAGTAGGTGGGATCGCTACTACCCAAAGCTGCTTTCCCTCTATCATAACGGAATCGCTTTCAAGATTCTCAAGCGAGGGTTCGCAATACACATTTACCAGTTGGATCAATTCTTTTTTACTGGGAACTCGATCAGTAATGTTGAATTTCTCTCGATATCCATTATCATCCTGATCATTTGCAGCCCCAATAATCAAATAAGATGTTTCTCCCACATACGCCACATTCCGATTTGCCAGGGAAAGAAGATCCTTAATTAATTCTCCCTTATGAAAGGCTTCACCCTGTTCTTTTCCACAGTAAATCTGGTACATCGTTTGCTTAAATTCTAAAGTTACGCTCTCTTGTTCTTGAAGTAAGCGCCCAACCTTTTCGGGAGTGATCAATCTTTCAGATATCTTGGATCTAGAGTTCATCACTTAATCTTTGATAGCCTCTGATATTTGATCGGTGTCGGGACTTGGATGCCTAATTAAGACATTCTCCAGACCACTGGAATCTAAATCCAATGGATGCTGATATGGATCTCCAAGCACTGTTTCCATATCTTCATCATAAAAGATATCTGGTTTATTGTCTCGAATATGCCTTAAGAGGTTAAATGTTCTACTGTGTGCTTTTAGAAGTACTGTGCTGTATGGGAGAGGTGTAACAATAATTTCATCGTTGTTACCTTTTTTAGAAGGTTCTGCCATAGGATCAATCTCTGCACCAAGCACGTAACACGCGATACAAGATCTGGATCTAATAACCTTACCGCTTTTTAATATTGAAATTGCATAATTTTCTGCCTGGCGAATTTCTTCATTTGTAATTACAAATCCGCCTCGCTTGAGTTCGACAATGATAGCTTTTTCGATGCCATTTATTTCTGATGTATCAGGATCAAACCCCACACGTGCATAAGATCCTATTGTGGCATCAGGCAATATGACAAAATCAGGCCGCTTTTTGGCCATTTCTTCTGATACGTTTCCCTCAATTCCAGGAAGTAATAATTTTTGGATTACTGTATTAAGGTTCCGATTCGATGAAAATAGACCTCCGTCATACTCTGGTCCAAAAATCCATAATCCTTGCGCAAATAAGGGTTGTAATTGTTTCAATTCAAGAGTGTGCTTGTCTTCGACCAATTCCTGAAGCTGTTTTATGATGTCGAGGCGCCAGTACAGTTCATCTAAAACAATCTTCGCGTCCCGGATACTCCATTTTTTTAAGAGGTCATTTAATAAGTCAACATCTTCAGGCTTGATTTTGGCTAACTGCGCTAATAATTCCCGTCCACTGCGAGCAGATTCGATGGTGCATAACACTGAAACGGCATTTGATAACACATCATGCCCAATAGTTGGAATTTTATCTTGAACACTAGTAATAAAATTACCGACGATTTCTTGGGAAAATTTTGGTAGAGTACTTATTTTCTCCCTGTTTTCTTGAATTATTAATTTTTTGTCTTCGTGGCGAGATCCGTAAGTTAATTCTCGAAGCCAAGCTTCAATAAAACTTTCAACCTCAGATAGCACTTCTCTAGAAATGATGTCATTTCGTTGGAATTCAGACCAGTCAAATTTTACAAAATTCTCCAAAATATCCGCCTGAACAATAAAAGTGAAACGTTTTCCTTCAATTGTCCGGCGATCTATAAAAAGTCCTCGTTCCGACATTCTTTCCCAAGATATCTCTCCTACACTTTTGCCGTTTACCCACCAGGCAATTCCATGTTGAAGGCTCGTTTTCCCAGTTATCTCACCAGAAATAAAATGTATCGGGACCGATCCCCATTTTGTATTAACAGAACGCGTTACTAATTGGTTACCAAAATGAATTAAGTCAACTTTTTGGTTGTTGACGAAAATTTCAACTGCTGGATCTGCTACAAATTTTGACCAAAGCAGTGTTTTTACAGTTTCTATACCAAGGTAATGTCGTTCGATTTTACCTGTTAGTATAGTGCCATGCTTTAGTTTCGGATATTTCCTTTCAAGAAAAATATCATACGGCTTTGAACGATCTGTTGTGGTACGAATAACCTGAAAAACGGATGAGATTCCATCTTTCCAGGTTTCAACATGATATTCATCGCAGAAACAAAAGACACTGAATCGACCTTTTCCATTTTTTCCAAAAGCTTTTCGCTGACTTATGCGATTTCCTGTAGGGAATTGAATCTCAAAGCCTTGTTCTCTAGTTCGGTTGTAATTCAAGTGATACCATCTGTATTGGAATTCGTCAGCGGTCATTCCAACACCATTATCTTCGATCGTAAAATTTTGGGTAAAGTTTTCTGGCCAAGTGATATTGATCCTGTCAGCTCCCGCATCGAATGAGTTGGCGACTAACTCTACCAAAGCAATATTTGGATTCGCAACTAACATACCAGCGTAATCCGTAAAAAAAGAATCGCCAAAAATCATTTGTCTCCATTTTGGTGTATCTTCGCCCTCATTGGTTTTATAAGATGTATCCACGGCTTATCCTCCACGAACCAGGCGTGTCAGGTCGATTAAGGTTGGTAATTTACAAGCTTTTCAACCAGCGAGAGGACCAATTGTTCATTTTCAATCTCAAATGGGAGATTTTCGGTGTGGTACCAAAAAGAAGATCTGCTATCAAAAGCCAATTTTTCCGTTCCGCTTGTGAAATCTCCACTTTCCCAAGCTTTAAAAATCAGAGAACCATTGTCGACCGATTTATCTTTTGGTATATATCCTGAATTAGGACTACTTAGAACCCACTCAACTCGCAATTTCTTGGGCGGGTTTTGTGCTGGCACCCCGAAACCTTCAAAAACTAACTGGTTTTCACTATTTTTATTCTTGAGCTCGGTGGGCTTATTTTTCAAACGCCACAAAACTACATAATGACAATTTGATCCCGTTCTAACCAACTGGACTAATGCGGCGGTAAGGGATACATCACACGTGCTAGCCACAATACGAGCACTTTCAAACGTAATGTCATACCTGGTGATGTGGTTTTTGATAAACTGTGGTGGCATTAATAAATTCGCAGCTGTCCAATCGCATAAAGATTCTTTTGTGTTTTCATTGAACCCACCAGGACGATTGGGCTGCCCGAGAATATTGAGGGATGAAGGAAGTTGGCTAAACAATAATTCTGCTAATTCATGTGCTTTCGTGAATTTTTGCCGCAGTATTGGATCGTTCGAGTTGACCACAATTAGTCCACGTTCCGGATCAACTAACAATCCCTGAAGATTTGGAAGAGGTCTAGGTTTTGGTTCTGGAATTCCAAAATGGTCGAAAATAGCTTTAAGATTTACTGGTAAGGTTCCATCCACCCCAGCTTCCGCTCGAAGGAAATCGGAATATTCCAAAATGTCATCTATCGTTTCAATCCTTTTCTTTTTTCGAAAATAGAGCTGGCCTGGGTGTTCAAAAGTCATTCTTTATTTTCTCCCCCCAAAAAAGGTGCGATCGCATTGTACAGATCTTCCCATCCTTCTATTGATGTTGGCTCTTTTCCACGCTTGGGAATGTGTGCAAGAGTATCAATAACCTCATAAGGCATGTTATTTTGGATGCCATAATCACGCAAAGAGGAAGGAATCATCACCCAAGAAGATTCTCCCGTCAGTTCGGCAGGCGACGCCCCTAAGGCAACCGCTAGTTGATTGATAACTTTCATGGATATATTGTGAGCTTCACCACGCTCAATAAGTGAAACATAGTTACGAGAGATTCCGGCGAGGTTTCCTAAATCTTCTTGGCTTAGTTCTTTTTCTTTACGTTTTGTCAAAACCTGACGACCAAGTTCCTTGGTGTCCATAAATTCCTCCAGATTATGAGATTGATCCTTGTTGAATGGATTTATCTCCTATTCTTAATTGTACAAGAGCCACCTCTAAATGTCAACAAATAATGCAATTGCAAACTAAAGCTTGCGCAAGAAAAGCTTTAATGCTAGAATTGGTGTGCAATTGAATACTGAAATGAGCTAAAGGAGCATCTAATGGCTAAGAAAAACCAACATGTCGTACCAACCGGAGATGGTAATTGGGGAGTTCGTGGTGAAGGAAATTCGAAAGTTACCAAAAAGACCCCGACACAATCCGAGGCAATCGATGTCGCCCGCGACATCGCAAAGAAGCAAAAATCAGAAGTAGTGATCCATAGAAAGGATGGAAAAATCAGGGATAAAGATAGCTATGGAAATGATCCGGTTCCGCCCGAAGACAAAAAGCACTGAGCGGGTGGTGGAAAGATTGTCGACGAGTTAATTGTTCCCTTTCTACATAGGAGAAAAAATGGCGAGTTATCGCATCGTGTGCACTGAACAAGAACCTGCTTCTCAACCTCCTCAGCACGCCCATATCGTTGCTGTTGGGATTGGTAATACGACTGATCATTATAATCAACGGCTGACCTTGAGCCAGGTCATCCAGATGATTGATCGTGGCGAGCGCTTTTACACATTGGGAGCGCAAAGTGGAAAGACGGCATGGGTGGAAAAGTATTACTGCTCACACTGCCGCCAGTATCATATTAAATCTGCGGCCGACGCAGTTCGAGATAATAACCTCGATTACCTACCTTATTGCTCTCGGAAGTTTTAAGGCTCTACCTACCTCTGATAAGACTCGTAAACGACAATCGCTCACACCCTCGATAGCAAAGAAGAGAGGCATTGGCTTCTCTTTTTTGTTTTACCAGACAATTCAATTCAGGTGGATGTCACTTCTATAACATATCCTGTTCTACCAACGACATCCCTGAATGTCATAATTTGTTCCACCAGGGACAGATTATGACACAAGATAAAGCCGATGTATTTGTTAAATGGTTGGACAGCGTACTGGCCGAAAATAATCTCACCGACAATCAACTTGCCATAAGAGCCGACATATCACACTCTAGTTTCAGCAAGGCTCGGAATAAAGGCGTTCTCCCCAGGTGGGACATATGCCTAAAAATTGCTCGTGCTTTACGGGTCGATCCGGTTGAGGTTTTTTGCGCAGCTGGTTTACTTCCGTTTCCCCCTGAATTAGACCAGGATTTCGAGCACTTGAAATTTTATTATGGAAAGCTCTCTAAACGTGACCGAAAGAGAGCGGTAAAGCTGGTTGGTGTCTTGGCAGAAAACGAGGAATAGTTATTATTGGTGCTTGCTCTTTTATATCCCAATCAAGAAAAGAAACTAACTGAACAACCAATAATTCCGAAGACCACTCCGATTTCATCGTGCTTGGTCAATTTTCATCTCAATTGGATGTTGCGGGAATCCGCAATCACCTGCCGAAATTTGCGGGAATCCGCAACGATTTTTGCGGATTATCCCAGTTATCGATCTCAAAGGGCGCGGATAAACTTGGCGAGTAATTCCAAACCCACTTTGAGAGGTATTGAAATGACACTCGCAACCGTTGCTTATCGGATTTCTACAGATGTTTCTTTCGCTGCGCTGCTGCAGCAAAACGCGGAAGAAGCGCTTCAGCAAGCCGGCATCACTTTGGAAAAGACAGAGAAGAAGGCTCTGGAAACCCTTCTGGCTCTGCCCGGTCATATTTCCCGCGCCGGCAATGTGATGCTCACAGCTGAACCCTGGGTTATTTGAGACCGTGAACGTAGATGCGCTGATCATCAAACGTGTGGAGTTCGCCCTCGGTCGCCTGGACCTGACGCCCACTTACCGACAACTGCTTCAAACGGTGGCAGAACGCCACTTGACGGCACAATTCAAACACTTTGAAGCCTGCAAACCGCCAGCCTATATCCCTTTTTTGTGTTGTGAAGCCAACGGAGTGGATCCTAAACGTGCTATTGGCGTTGCCAGCGCCTGGTATTTGCTTGAGTTAGCGGCGCATCTGCTAGATAAGGTCGAAGATCAAGAGCTAGAGCTGATCGGCGTACCTCTGAGTGCACGCGGTATCTACACAAACCTTTCCACCGGTATGATTTTTGTGGCGGAGTGGATCCTCAATCACCTCGAACTGGATTGCGTGGATGCCGGCGCGGCCTGGGATATCCAACGAGCGTTTCAAGAAACGGTGCTTGCAGTGTGTTCGGGCCAGCATCTGGATCTTTCGGTAGCCAGCCCCGATCTATCCACCTGTTGGCAGATCGCCGAAGCCAAGTCAGGCTCAGCTTTTGCCCTGGCCTGCTACGTTGGAACCCGCGCTGCCACTAACCAACCCGAACGTCTGCGCGCGATGGAGAATTTTGGGCGCTGTCTGGGAACGATTATCCAAATCTCGGATGATATAGAGGATCTTGGCCGGAACCCACATCATGATGATAGAAAATCGATCTTGAGCCCGTTGGCCAACGCCTATCTTGCTCATATCAGTGCATATCATGGGGCATCACGACCTCCATCCTCATCCGATCAGCCAGAGACGCCTCCCCTGAATGACAGCTTGATTCTGTATCTGCGCTTGGAAGCCTTGAAGTACGCCGAATTGGCCAGAAATGAATTGAACACCATTCATCTTGCTTTGGGTCCTCGCGAACAAATCCTGGCGATCTTGAATCATCTTTCCTGGTTAGGAGCAAGTGTAAATTGAGAAAATCCCTACTCGTGTTTCTGCACGTCTTCTCTCTGTTCACACTCGTATTGATTGGGTGGGCTGTTGCGCTGGCCGTGCAGAAACCGAGTATTGGGGCATACTGGGGATATCCGTCCGGTGTCATATATGCCATCGACACCGGACATCCCTCTTCACAACTGTTCCGGGTTGGCGATCAGATCATTCAGATTGGAAAGATACCCCGCGCAGACTGGTACAAATTACCGGGAACAACGCCCGGGCAAAATCTTTCGATCGAAGTAGAGCGTGATGGACAAATGCATGAATTAGATGTCCAAATCGCACAATCCAATGTAAAGGCCATCTTAGGACGCATCCCTCCATTTCTTGTTGCACTGGGCTTCTGGATTGCTGGCAGTTATGTGCTGGCATTCAGTCGGGCCAGACAGCAAGCCATCCTCTTCTTTCTACTTTGCCAGATCGCAGTGGTAACCCTGACGTCTGGCGCAATCAGCGCATATGGCCCTGAGTGGACTAAGATCGGACTCCACTGCGGCCTTTTATGGTTAGGACTGGCGGCAGTCCAGCTCCATCTGGTTTTTCCGAAACGAATAGACTTGTTGAAGAAGCGTCAAATCGGTTCCGCTTTGCTCTTGGTTACGGCCTTGATCAGCTCTATCTACCTGACGGAGAAAATCTCAGGCATGGTTCTTTTGCCAGTCTCGCTCATGTGGGCTGCGACGATTGCTGTTTTCGCCATCGATATCATCGTGGTTATTTGGATGCTGGCGCAATCCTATCGAAAATCTTCTAATGTGATCGAACGCAACCAGGTGGGGATCATCACCTTGAGCAGTTTGATTGGTATCCTGCCGGTCGTCACGATGATCCTGATCCCTCAGCTCATCCTGGGGCATCCCTGGGTATCCTTTGACCTGGCGTTTCTTGCCCTTTTGGCCATTCCCCTCGGGTATGGCTTCGCGATCTACCGGTATAAATTGATTGGCGTAAAAGAAACCATCAACCGGGGGTTAGCTATCGTTTTGGTTTTATTGCTGCTCACCGGTTTTTATTCTCTTTTCTTCTCTATATCATCAAGGTTCATCTCTGCATCGATAACCCAATCTCCGGCGTGGGGTTTGGTTACCACGGTCATTCTCGCCGGTTCCGCAGTCAAACTTTACGGCAGCCTGACCCGATTTGTCAACCAGATCCTGTATGGTGGATGGTACGATTTCCGCACTGTAGTCGAACAAACGAGGCACTCCTTGACCACAACTGAGCATAATCAAGAATCGATCGGGGCATCCTTAGCCCAGGTGATTGGGCAATCCATGCGCCTGGAAACGGTAAGTCTAATTTTGTCCAACAGGATAAGGTTCACGTATGAACATGACCTTACCCTCCGGACAGAAATTCTACCGGATGATCAGATATGTAACCTTGCCGATGTAGAGGCACTTTTCACGAATGCACCAAACGATTTTCTACCCTGGAATCCTGAATATGCCGCTGCCTATCCATTGGCCATATTGAAGAATGGGGTCCACCCAACACACCTGGTTCCTATGAAAGGGAAAGACGGGCATATGATAGGCGTTCTCTTTCTTGGTGAAAAACAAGATGGAGAACCGCTGAGCGAGCCCGATTTTGAAATACTGAAGGTCGTCATTCACCAGGCCCAGGTGACTCTTGAGAACGTAAAGCTGTTGGACGAAGCCCAGAAGCATTTAGAGAAGATAAGCCGGCTGCACCGGCAAGTTTTGCGCGGCCGTGAAGAGGAGCGAAAGCGATTAGCTCGCGACTTGCACGATATGGTTATCCAATCGTTAGCCGGCTTAAATTACCAGATGGCTGAGATTCGGACTCATTTGAATGGCGCTCAAACTGAAAACCTCGTGAAAGCGCAGACGGAAATTCGAGAGCTGATCGGTGTGTTGAGGCAAATCTGTAATGATTTGCGCCCACCAACGCTAGATGTTCTCGATTTCTTTGAGGCCATTCAGTCCAAAATCTCTGAGGTTGAAGAAAACGCCGATTTCAAGGTCCGCGCCTTCATCGAGGGGAATGAAAATCAGGAAATGGGCGAGGACGTAAAGCTATGCATCTACCGATTGGTTCAGGAAAGCCTGGTCAACGTTCATAAACACGCCCATGCTGATCATGTAGAGGTGTGGGTCAAAGTCACATCGGAACAGGTTTCAGTGATGGTAACGGATAACGGAAAGGGTTTCACGGTGCCCAATCGCCTGGAGCTATTGGTTCCAGACAGACACTACGGTCTGATAGGCATCAAGGAAATGGTTGAAGCTGTGAATGGTTGTTTGTCGATTTCATCGAGTCCGGGTCAGGGCTGTATCCTGTCAGCCCAGGTTCCAATTTAATAACCTTATTGGAGGCAGATTTGAGAACACGTATTTTGATAGCGGATGATCATCCGATTTTCCGCTCCGGCTTAAAAACCGAATTGTCCCGTCATACCGACTTTGAAATCGTGGGTGAGGCAGTCGATGGCGACGAGGTGATTGCAAAGGTGAGTGAAGCGCAGCTTGATGTTGTGATCCTTGATATCAGTATGCCAGGGATCAAAGCCGTGGACGTTATCAAACGGCTAGGGAAAAGCCATCCTGCCATAAAGGTGTTGGTACTGACAGCCCATGGAGATAAAGGAACGATCACGTCCATGCTGAAAGCCGGCGCACACGGCTACATTCTGAAAGAAGAAGATCCATTTGTAGTCCCAGAAGCGATTCGTTCTGTTACCAAAGGCAGGAATTGGGTAGGCCCTTCCGTAGCAACCTTGATGATGGGAAAATTTCGCGAAAATCCATCAGAAACGAATTCCGGTGTCCTGACAGAAAAAGAGTGTGAAGTAATCCGGTTGATTGCGGATGGCTTAAGTACAAGAGACATTGCTTCTCGCACTCATATGGCGGAGCGAACTGTCGAATTCCACATATCTAACATTTACGACAAATTAGGAGTCACTACCAGACCCAGCGCGGTGCGTTGGGCGCAAGAACACGGCATACTTTAGCTTACGCGAATTACAAACTCAGGCCCCGGCGCTTTTTGCTGGGGCTTGTTTTATTATCTGGCATTTGCGGGTTTCCGCAATTAAAGTCGATTTTTTGCGGGAATCCGCAACGTTTTTTGCGGGTTTGGACAGCTAGCAAAATCGACCCGTGAACCTATAATCTCGTCCGGTTGAAACGAGAAAGCTTCACGTCAAAACCACTACCCTACTCATCGAGGTATCCATGAATGATCGTGATTACGATATCGACCAGGTGCTGAACACCAAGGTATCAGGTGTGTCAGAGTCGCTGCATAAACTTGCGGATCAATTTGATCATGAAAATGCAAAACTCAATTCATCTCGCATGAAAGTAATGAGCGTAGAGCTTCAGCGGATCGCCTGGAGTTCGTTGTTCGTCAGCACAACGATCGAAAATGTGGTTAGCGTAATGTCGACAAATGAAATTGCGCCTAACGGCAATGAACATACCACGCTCCTTCGCCAAATCGATGGCTTACATGTAGCAGTGAAGTATTTGGCTCAAAGCGTGCGTTCTGTGCAAACCAGGCAGGCAGATCAATCGGATCAGAGGCGAACTATTAATGCGGCGTTGGGGCAATTAGCGGAAAAGCTCTTGGAGGTGGCCGATGAATGCCAGCGCACCAGATGACAAGCCGCAAGGACCCAGAGCAGATCATGCCACGCAGGAGAAAATCCGTGAGTTTTGCTTTGAACTGGCTTTAGCTCTCCGGAGGATTACAGGTAAGGTGGTTGAAGACGATCTGGACTTTTTGGGTGAAAAGAAAGATCAACCGACCGACACTCAAGATGAAACAGCACCGGAAAAGAAATCGGACGATTAGGATAGGCTGACAATGTTGGATTTTATCCCAAACAGCCTGGATGATCTGAACAGGAAAGTCCAGGGATACATAAATGAATTGAACCGGCCTGATGGCGCGGAAATGGCAGGGATTTACACACGCGTGTCACGGATCGATCACCGCGCCCACGGTTATTCGTTGGATATTCAGCCGGATCGCTCCGAGGAGTATACCAAAACAAAGGGCTGGCAAATCTACCAGGTATACGAAGACCCGGCCAGGACCGGCCGTAATAGCCGCAGGCCTGAGCTGCAACACATGATCAATGACATCAAAGCCGGGCGTATCACGATCGTGGTCGTCCATCGTCTGGATCGCCTGTATCGCAACCTCGAATCGCTTCTGCGCTTTCTGAGAATGATCAAGCGTTATCGCGTGCGCCTAGTATCGGTGACTGAACAGATTGACACCGATAACTGGTGGGGGAGACTGGTGCTCTATGTTCTTGGCGCCCTGGCGGAAATGTACATCTGGCAATCGTCCGCCCGCACTCGGGAAGCGAAACTCGAACGGGTAATGCGCGGGCTGTCCAATGCATCCTTTCGCTTCGGTTACTGCAATGGCCTCTGCTCAACTTGTACCGACCCGAATGGAAAGGATTACTGCCCGCAATATGGCGGCCCAGATCGCGTCGAAAGCCAGCGCGGCCGGATCGCTGTTCCTCACCCAGTCGAAGCGCATGGGGTCCGTATGGCGGTGAACCTATATTCCCAGGGGAAGAGCGATCTGGAAGTTGCCGATGATTTGAACCGTCATCTGTTCCGCCTGCCAGATGGATCCATGATTCATTTCCGTACCAAGGGTTTGCCAAACCAGAAAAAGCCTGGAGCGTTCAGCAGAGATAGCATCCGCGTGATCATTCGGAGCCCGTATTATGTCGGCCTGGTGGCGCACTACCCTACCCGCCCATTGGATATGGAAGACGACCCGGAAAATCCCAAGAAACGAAATGCCAGTGTTACTCTAGAGAACCGGCGTAATCCTCAGGTTCTCACGCAGGGCGTCCATGAACCACTCTATTCCGTTGATTTATGGAAACGGAATATGCAGCGTCGACAGGCAAAAGCGAATACCCCTACAACAGAAACCACGAAAAACAAACACGAGTATCTTCTCAGCGGCATAGGGCGGTGCTGGATATGCTACGAACATGGCTTGCACAAAGTTGGGCTGCGCGGATCGCAAGGAGGCAACCACAACCAATACTACCGTTGTGCTGTAATGCTCGATAAGCGGAAAGGAAAATCCAGTAAGGAGGTATTGGGAGAAGTGCTAGACAATGAAGGCGTTCAAAGCATTGAAAACAAGAATTGGCGCGAACTGGTCGAGGCACACACCACCAACCTCAGGGCGAAAAAAGTCGAAGCACAGGTAGACCATCTCATTTCGAACTTTACCATCCCCGAAACCTGGTATGAAACGATCGCGGCTTATTACCTGAGCGATGATGGGATGGCAGAGTTTGAACGGGAAAGCTATAACCTTCGTCAAGAATTGAACCGGGCAAAAGAGCTATATTCCAATGGGTTCATCAGCCTGGCGGATTTCCAAGAAAAAGCTCTGACGATCGGAAAGAGTTTGGAATCTTATCAACCAAGTGCACAGCCGGAAGCGCGTGACATTGTGGCTATGCTGAAAAACTTCCCTAATGTTTGGGCAACTTTCAATACAACCGAGAGGAAAAAGTTGTTGAAAGTTATGTTCCTGTCGATCTATTTTGACCCTACATCAAAAATCAAACTCGTCCTGGCCCATGAGCCTTTTGATCGAATGCTGCCGATCATCCAGGGAACTTAGCCAGAGCACCTCTATCAGAAACAAAGCGCCCAGTCAGGGCGCTTTGATATTAACCATATTGTTATTCGGTAAAATATTTTTTCATCAGAATGAGGATCGCATCAGTGACTTCTCTGCGAACCCCTGGTTCAGAGATCTTTGCCACAGCAAGGGCAACTTCTGTCGCTTCTGGGGGAAGATTAACCGCATCCAATACACTAACATCAAATGCCTTCAATGTTGGCCAACCAGCCAGATGGAGCATCTCGTTTGGATTTACCCCAAAGTGATCGGCCAACAAGATACATACATGCATTTGCGGTTTCTGTCCAGACAAGATACGGCGAATTGCCTGGTGATCCAGTCCAGACCGAAGGGATGCCTCGCGATAACTTTCATTATGTTTTTTGAGCAGCTCTTTTATTCTGGTGATCAGCGGTTCGGGATCAAAAGTGGCGTGGATCGCTTCTCGACGAGCTTTGGCAATTGGTTCTTCCATGGATTCCCTCAATAGAACAAAATAACGAACTATGGAGTACAATTACATAACATCAATTCCATTATAGCATTAGGAGCCTCTATATGGAGAAAGACAAGTTAAGAGCAGTCGGTTATCGTCGGGTCTCGATGAAAGAACAAGTCGATGGTCATAGTTTAGATGCACAGGAGAAGAACATACGGGATTATGCAAAGCACAATGATTGGGAATTGATTGAAATCTATACCGATGCGGGTATTTCAGCAAAAAAGGATAGTCACCGTCCCGCTCTAGCAAAATTGATGCAAGATGCAGAAGCTGGAAAATTCGATGTGGTTATCGTTGATAAGGTTGACCGCTTCTACCGGCACCTGGCCGGTCTGCTGACCGCATTAGATGAGCTGCGCGGCTTTAATGTTTCTTTCGTTTCGGTACAGGAAAGGCTTGATTTCACTTCACCCTGGGGGAAGCTTATGCTCACGGTTCTCGGGATCCTCGCGGAAATTTATCTCGATAACCTCCGCCAGGAAACGATCAAGGGAAAACGCCAACGTGCCAGGGAAGGATTGTGGAATGGCTTTGCTCCTTTAGGATACTGCCGGGGGTTATGCGCCGAATGCCTGGAACCGAATGGGAAAGATTATTGCCCAGAATATGGGACCCCGAATAAAACTGATGGCAAACGTTTGATTGTTCATCCAATCGATTCGGAGGTGGTCAAGCTCATCTTCAAATGGTATCTCGAGGGCACTACCTCATTCATGGATATTGCCGATCGTTTGAATGATTACACCCTTACTCTTCCCGACGGTTACTCCGTGAAAATCCGGCAGCGTGGCCATCCGGGCTTTTCAAATCCAGGCCCGTTCACCAAAGATACGGTGCGAAACACCATGGTTCGTGTTTTCTACATAGGCAAGGTTCCATACTTAAGCTCAAAAAAGCTAGGCAGCCGCCATACGAAACGAAGCGAATTAGGAGAAATGGAACTCTTCGATGGGAAACATCCGGCGATTATTTCACCGGAAGATTTCCAAAGAGCTGCTGAACTTCGGTCTCTAAATGGATTCAATTGCAAGAAAAAGGGAGAAAGAGGAGTTCAGGTCTACCCTCTGACCGGATCACTTTTCTGTGGTTATTGTGGTTCTACGGTGCGCGGTGTTTCTTCCGAAGGACGGCGATACTATCGAGATTCCGCATTGATTGATCGGACACATACCTGCCAACAGAAATCAACTCGAGCGAATGAACTGGAGTTGCAGCTGTTGTCATGGATACGAGACAACAGCTACAACTGGCAAAATTCGCGCGAAATCTACGATCAGCACCAAAAAGAGCTGGATGCAGAGAGCAGAATGGAACGAGCGAAAGAGCTTTACATCGCTGGTGAAATAACCCGTGAAATGTTCGCCGAGGAGAAAAACAGGTACGAAAAGACCTTAAATAGCTTGCAAAACACCAATATCAATGCTACAATGACATTGGCCCAGGCGATTTTGACAGGTATAGAGGCTTGGGACAGTACTTTACCAACCGAAAGAAAAAAGCTGCTCCGGACGGCCATCCGGGCAGCTTTCATCCGAGGCGACGCGTTTGTGGCTCTTCAACCAACGGAAGCGTTTTCACCTCTTGTCGAACAAAAAAGTTGTAGCAGCGGAGAGGGTGGGATTCGAACCCACGGTAGCCCTAAGACTACAACGGTTTTCGAGACCGCCCCGATCGGCCACTCCGGCACCTCTCCAAATCGGCAGGGGCTATTATAGCAGGAAATGGTTTAAATATCCACGAATTCGTGCCACCCCGGGTAAGAAAGCGAGCGGATGCCGGCGTCGCGCAGATGGGTCATCAGGGTATTAGCGGCCAACTCTTCGCCGTGCACCAGGTAGGTCTGGCGCAAGGTAGATTGGGTCGCCTGCGCGTATTGCACCAGCATATCCTGCCCGGCATGAGCGGAATAGCCGCCGATGGTGACCACTTCAGCTTTGCGGTCGTACAATTCGCCAAAAATGCGCACGATCTTCTCGCGGTCGGCCAGGCGGCGGCCGAGGGTGTTGGGCGCCTGCCAGGATACGATCAGAATGGTGTTGCGCGGATTTTGAATATTATTGCGCAGATGATGCAGGATGCGTCCGGTTTCGGCCATGCCTGAAGCGGAAATAATCACCATGGGGTCTTTGCGGGTATTCAGAGCTTTGGATTCATCCACGTTTTGAATGTAGGTTAACTGCGGGAAATTCAAGGCCGGGTGGCGGCCGGTGCGGATAAATTCCTGGGTTTCCTCATCAAAGAGGTAGGCGTGCTTCTGGAATATCCGCGTAGTATTTACTGCCAGGGGTGAATCGACGTACACCGGAATGGGCGGGATTTGCCCGGCGCTGATCATCTGGTTGAGGCTGTAAACTAATTCTTGGGTGCGCCCCACAGCGAAGGCTGGGATGATGACTTTGCCGCCGCGTTCAATCGTCCGCTGTACGCTGTCGCGCAGTTCCATATAGGCTTCTTCGGGATCGCGATGGGTCTTATCGCCATAGGTGCATTCCATAATCAGGTAGTCTGCGTTTTGTGGCAGCACCGGATCGCGCACCAGAGCCAGATTTCGGCGGCCGATATCGCCTGAGAACCATAAACGGAACTGTCGGCCGCGTTCTTCGATATCCAATACAATGGCGGCTGAGCCCAGAATATGGCCGGAATCGACCAGGTGGGCGGTAACGCCCGGCGCAGGATGGAATTCCTCGTTGTAATTGAGCGGTTCAAAGTGATCGCTGACCAGCATGGCATCGGCCTGGGTGTAAAGCGGCTCTACCGGCGGTTCACCGCGTTTCGCTCGTTTTTTGTTGACAAATTGCGCGTCCGCTTCCTGGATATGCGCTGAATCGAGTAGCATCACATCCGCCAGGTCGGCGGAAGCGCGGGTCGTATAAATTGGGCCGCGGAAGCCCTGCTTGATCAGATTGGGCAGATTGCCGCTGTGATCGATGTGTGCATGAGAGAGGATAACGGCGTCTAATTTGGCGGGATCAAAGGCGAATTCCTGGTTGCGGGCATAAAAATCCTTGCGATGGCCCTGAAATAGCCCGCAATCTAACAGCAGTCGGGCTCCATTGACTTCAATCAGGTGTTGCGATCCGGTTACAGTTTGCGCGGCGCCGTTAAAGGTTATTCTCATGTTCTCTCCAGTTGCTGAATGGTCCCTAGAATTTGCTCGCCGAAGTGCCGGCTGCGCCAGGGAAAATTTACCATTATCTCGTTCAGTTCCGTTTGAGATGCAGGACCGCGATAAGCGATGGCTTCCATCACTTCACGCGGAAGAATAATGTCAGATTCGACTTCCAACTTTCTGCCGGTTTCTTTGCGCCAGTTTTTCAATAAATCCATCCGTGTCAGGATTGCATCCGAAGGCTTGCGGGTTACCGGGCGTGCGGGAAGATTGATTTTGGCGGATTGGGCCAGTGCACCAAGCAAATTGTAACCATGCCGTTCAATTTGCTTTTGGGTCAGGTGTCCTGCGGTTTTCAGGTCATCCAGCGAGCGCGGGTTGGCAGCAGCGATGTCGATCAATGTTTGGTTATTCAGTATTTTAAATGGAGGAACGTCCGTGTTACGCGCTTGGACTTCACGGTATTCCAATAGCGCCTGCAAGCTGGCGCATTGCTGCGCGGAAAGCTCCTTGCCATTTACCAGACGCCACCAAACCGGCGGCTGACTTTCGGTAGGGGCCGCATCCAGATGGGCCAGGTGCTGGAAATCTTCTTTGGCCAGGTCGAGCAGGCCCTTTTCTTCTAATTCGGGCGCTAACCGGTTCTGTAAATCGATCAGGTAATAGGAATCCAGGCGGGCATACGCCAGCATCGGCACGGTCAGCGGGCGCTGACCCCAATTGGCGCGCTGATATTTTTTTTCTAAAATGATACCAAACTCGTTTTTTAGCATGTTGGCCAGGCCAACATCCTTGCGTCCCAGAATGCGGGCGGCCTGCATGGTATCAAAGATATGCTCAAACTCAAAACCAAAATCGCGTTTCAAGCAGATAATATCGTATTCCGCGGCGTGGAATATTTTTATAATATCCGGGTTCGCGAATATTGGTTTCAGCAAATCGAGATCGCTCAAGGCCAGGGGATCGACTAAATAGTCTGTGCCTGGAATGGAGATTTGAATCAGGCAGACCTGTTCTTTATAAGCGAACAAACTGTTCGATTCGGTGTCAATTGCGATTTGCCCGTGTTTTGAGAGTTCAACAGCCATCTGCTCAAGAGCTCGTGGCCGCGCTACCCAGACGGGAGGTTTGGTTGGTGACTGCATCATAGAATTCGATTATAGCGCAAAAAAATGACGATTTTGTAATTAATCAGGCTCAGGGTTGCTTTTTTGGCCGCAAACTGACAGGAAAACAGCAGTAATGTAAAGCTGACCTGCGCTGACGATCATCCAACCTTGCGTTTGCTTCTCAAAGATTAAAATCACTTATCCATTTATTAAAACAATTATTTCGGTTTAGGTTAAAATGAACGTAACGCCCTAAACGAAAGCTGTTGCCTGAATAGGGGTTATTAGAATTTTCTATAACGTAAAAGTAAGCATATGGCATTCATGCTTACCGGCGTTAATCTCACGCAAGTAAATCTTGTCAGGAGGGGCCATGAAAGAACGAATTTTAATTATTGAGGACGACGAAGCGATCGTACGCGTATTACAGCGCAGCCTTGCCTACGAGGGGTACAACGTGGATGCTGCAATGGATGGGGAAGAGGGATTGGGCAAGGCGCGGGATGTCAGCCCGGATCTGGTAATTTTAGATTGGATGCTGCCTGGCATGGATGGCCTTGAAGTCTGCCAACGGCTGCGTGCCGGCGGCAATGTGCCGATTTTAATGCTGACCGCTAAAGACACCCTGATGGATCGGGTGCATGGCCTGGACGCCGGTGCTGACGATTATATGGTTAAACCCTTTCAACTGGATGAACTTTTAGCGCGGATTCGCGCTTTGCTGCGCCGTACGCAGCCTGACCGGGTCGCATTGTTAACCTTCGCTGACCTGACGCTGGATACATCCACTCGCCAGGCGATGCGCAAGGGGCGTGTGATTTCGCTGACTGCCAAGGAATATGATCTGCTGGAGCTTTTCCTGCGTCACCCGCGCCAGGTGCTTACCCGCGAGGTGATTTTCGATCGAGTCTGGGGGTACGATTTTGGCGGCGAGAGTAATGTATTGGATGTCTACATCCGGTATTTACGCCAGAAACTCGAATCGGAAGGTGAAACGCGTCTGATTCATACGGCTCGCGGTGTTGGATACGTGATGCGCGAACCTGACTAAGGTATGTCCTTACGCATTAGACTCTCTTTGCTTTTCACCGGTCTATGGGGCTGGGTCTTACTGGTTTTTGGCACGCTGGTTTACATAATTATCAGCACGGTGATGGTTGGGCAGATAGACGCCCGCCTGTACCAGACCTCGAACCAGATCATTGAATTGCTGCAGGTTAATTCTAAAAACCAGTTTGATACGCGCTCGATTACCGGGTATCAGCCGACAGATATCGTCATTTTTCAAGTGTGGGATGAGGATCGGAATTTGCAATTCTCACGCCCGACCGGGTGGACGGAACCGCTCAATGACGCTGGTCTGCATCTGGGACAATCCTTTTACTCAACACAGGTTATAAACGGCACGCAACTGCGGGTGTTGTCTATTCCGCTGACCACTAACCGGTCACCGGTTGGTTTTTTGCAAGTCGGGCAGTCAACCGCCCTGATCGAAACCACGCAGCGCACCCTGGCGAGCGTTATCTTGATTCTGGCGGTTGTGTTGATGGGTCTGGTAGGGATTGGAACCTGGATCTTGACCGGTGAAGCGCTGTCACAATTGACTGCGGCAACCGCGGTAGCGGCCACGATCGCTCAGGCTGATGACCTTTCCCGCCGTATTCCGGTGATCACCAGTCACAATGATGAGGTTGGGCAGCTCGTTACCGCGTTTAATGATACATTAGCCCGGCTTGAGCGGCTGTTCAATACGGAACGGCGCTTTCTGGCGGATGTCAGCCACGAATTGCGCACGCCGCTGACGGTGATCAAAGGGGAAGTTGGTTTGATGCGCCTGACCGGCAGCCTGGACGATGAATCGCTTTCCAATATCGAGAAGGAGGTCGACCGGCTGACACGCCTGGTCGGCGACCTGCTGACTTTGGAACAGGCCGAGACCGGCCAGCTCCCGCTGGATATGCAGCCGCTGGCGCTGGACACCGTCTTGCTAGATGTGTTTCACCAAATGGGCACGCTTGCGGCCGGAAAAGTGCAGCTTATTCTGGATGATATTGATCAAATCCAGGTATTAGGCGACCGCGACCGGCTTAAACAGGTTATTCTTAATCTGATTTCCAATGCTATTCAATATACACCAGCCGGCGGAACGGTGCATGTGGCCCTTTCCAAAGAAGCCGGTCAGGCTGTACTGAAAGTGAAAGACAGCGGGCCGGGAATCTCTGCGGAGGATTTGCCGCATATTTTTGAGCGCTTTTACCGGGCGGAACGGTCGCGCAAGCGGAAAGGTTCGGGCGGTTTCGGCCTGGGCTTATCCATCACGCAATGGATCGTCACCCGCCATAGTGGCACAATTGAGGTCACCTCCACGCCGGGCGAAGGTTCGTGTTTCCTTGTAAAAATCCCCTTGCACGGAGCGGCGCAAGCGCTGCCGCCAGCCGAGGATGACAACTAGTTTTATTGCGCTACGCATCGAATTTGAAGATTAAAAACGACCAGGACGATGGCTGTTCGTCCTGGTCTAAGCGGAGAAACGTACGCGCTATTGGCTGTAAATTCTAGAGGCGGTAGCTACCCTGTCCATCGTTATCACGGTTGGCGTTGCGGACGGCCGGGCGGGGCGTGGCGCTGCTGCGTGCCTGCAAGCCTTGATAAGTCGGTTCCGGGCGGGCGCTGAGCGGGCGCGGTGCAGTGGCATTGGAGGCGAACCCTGGAACACTGGCATTGGTCTGAACGGTGCGCGCTGGCCGTTCAACGGATTGACGCATGCCCGCGGCAGGGCGTACGGCTTCGGTGAAGATCTTTTCACCGGCGCTGGAGAGGGTGCCGATGACCAGAATGCGGATGACCCACACCATCAAGGCGACGAAGACGGGCACGACATTGGTCAGCGTGCTGGAGTCAACGACGGCGGTGCTGCTCATGGCGTGATTGCTGATGGCCATGGAAACGCCCCACCAGGTCAGGATAGCGTTCATTGTGGCTGCCAGCAGCCAGGCGCCCATCAAATACCAGACCTCTTTCGGTTCGTCTGCGCCTTGCTGCGGGGTGAAGAGGCGCGCAATGCCGGCAAAGTCAATACCGCAAAATGCCAGCGATAAAATCGTCGACCAGCGCACGCCTGCGAAGCGTAAATCGCCTAATAGATCCTGGAGAGCGTAGTCGGTGGTTGAGTAGTTGAAAAGTTCAAAAGCAACCAGCGCAGAGAGGATGATCAGTCCAAAGAGCATACCCGGGTTGACTTTTGTCTTGTCGAACGCGAAGGGGAAATTTTTACCGGTTGAATGGGTGGTGGGGAAATTCATGGGACACCTCTGGGTTACAAGCTGTGGGTAAGTGGAATTGAGAACTAGAACATAATTTCTTCTAGTATAGAACGCGTATTCTATTTTGTCAAGTAGTAAAATAGAACATATGAACAATAAAAAACCGCCTTTATTTGGCGGTTTTTTGTTTGAATTATCAAATTGGGGGACTTTTTCAGGCTGGCCAGTGTACCACACGGGCGGCGCAATTTTCCGGGCGAACCCGCCTGGCCTGGGTCAGGGGGATTTTTTCCGCCTGGCAGATAATGGTTGCCAAGCTGACGCCATGGGATACCAACAGAATACGTTCGCCGCTGTGGCGGCTGGAAATATCATCCAATGCCCGCGCGGTTCGTTCGGCTACTTGCTGTAAAGTTTCTCCGCCGGGTGCGTGCGCATTTTGCGGGTCTGCGTATAATACGCCTAATTGAACATCAATATCCTGATCGGCGATTTTACCTTCCCATTCGCCGTGACAGATTTCTCTCAGCAATGGTTCCGTTTGAACCGGCAGATGGACGGCCGCGCCTAAAATTCGCGCGGTTTCCTGAGCGCGGCCCAAATCACTGGCATAGAGCGCGTCAAACTTTTCTGCGGCCAATGTGTCCGCCAGTTGGCGCGCCTGTTCGCGTCCATGCTCGTTTAAGGGGATATCCGTATGTCCCTGGATGCGCCAGGCGACGTTCCAATCAGTTTCGCCATGGCGTACCAGCCAAATTTCAGTAGATTCGGTCATACCGGAAACAGCTTTGAGAAGATTTCCGGGGCATATTTTTGCACCATATCAGAGGCGATCCCATTTTCCTGGCAAATGGCCGCGTAAACATCCACACTGGTACGGCGGATGCGCGCCTGGGTTTCTGTATCCAGGCCCCATAGGCCAAAGCGCTGAGTCCAGCCGCGTTCCCATTCAAAATTATCCACCAGAGACCAGTGGAAATAGCCTTTTATCGGCCAATTGAAATTCACCGCGCGCCAGACTTGATGAATATGTTCGATGGTGTAGCGCGGGCGCAGGTCATCGTCGGCGTCTTCCACCCCATTTTCGGTGACCAGCATGGGCAGGCCGAAACCATGCGCCCACTTGAGCGCTTCGAACAGGCCGTCAGGAATATTGGCGATGAATCCGGTATCGCTCAGATCCGCACCTTGCGGGTAATACAGGCGGCTGAAAAGCGTCTTCGATGCGAATGGTTTGAATGCGACTAGGTCCCGTGAATAATAATTAATCCCGATGAAATCCTGGGTCTTGATCGCCTCGGAAATCATCTGATTTTTAAAGGCGAAGCTGAACTTTCCGTTCACCAGGGTATTGACGAAACTGGCGTTGAAATTCGCGGAGAAGAATTTTGCCAGCCAGATATCCGCCGGCGAGTACCGTTTTGAGGGCGCGAAACTGCGGTAATTAAGCGCGATGCCCACGCGCGCCTCGCGCTGCAGGCTGTGGATGGTGCGGTAAGCCGCCGCGTGCCCGCGAATCATATTCGCCATGACGGTAAAGGCCGTGCTCATGTCGTTCTTGCCTGGCGGGAAGGCTGAACCCAGGTAACCGGAATAGGTATAAACGTTGGGTTCGTTAATCGTTACCCATAAATTGGTGTATTCTTTCAGCGCTGAGACGACTTTGCTGACGTATTTTTCAAATAACGCCGGCGTTTCCGGGTTCTCCCACCCGCCCATATCCACCAGCCAGAGCGGGTCAGTAAAGTGGTGCAGGGTAATCATCGGCATCAGATTGCGGTCATGCAGTCCGCGCACCATCTGGCGGTAATAATTCAGGGCGTCTTCATCCCAAATATTGGGTTCGGGTTGAATACGGCTCCATTCAATGGACAGGCGATGGGCGTTCTGGCCGGTTTCGGCGGCGCGGTCAAAATCTTCTTTCCAGCGCCCGCCCCACCAATCGCAGGCTAACCCGGCTTTTTGTCCTTGCATAATTCGCCCAGGTTCACTTTCCCAGCGCGCCCAGTTGTTATTTTGGTTGCTGCCTTCAACCTGATGCGAGGCAGTTGCGGTTCCCCACAAAAAGCCTACAGGGAAATGAAATGTCGCTTGCGGCACGAAGTCCTCCTTGATGTCGGTTTCCGGCAGAAGATTTTCAGGTCATTTTCTCACAGGCTGCTGGCACAAACAATTCACAGACCACCTGGTATGAATCAATCGAATGACGATTAATTATACTCGGTTATAATTGGCCTCAATACGGAAGCTGAAACCGGTATTGTTTTCCGGTTATCCAAAACATTTACCGGTGCATGCCGGTTCATTTTTAATTTGCTGGGAGTCAGCGTGGAAGAGACATTAGAGACGGCCATTGGGTCGCTGTTATTAGCGCGTGGGCTGAAGGTTTGCTTCGCCGAATCCTGTACTGGCGGCCTGGTTGGCCATCGGGTAACCAATGTTCCCGGGTCGTCCGAGTATTACCTGGGCAGTGTTACGGCGTATGCCTATTCTGCCAAACGGATGCTGCTGAAGGTCAAACCTGAGACCCTGGATGCCTATGGGGCGGTCAGCCGTGAGACGGTGATCGAAATGGCCCAGGGTGTGCGCAGTACATTTTCTGGATCTGAATTGTCTCTGGATGAGGTGATTGGCATTTCCATCAGTGGAATTGCCGGCCCTGGCGGCGGAACGCCGGAAAAGCCAGTTGGAACGGTGTGGATTGGTTTGAGCGCAGCTAATGGCTCCTTTGCCTGGTGCTTCCATTGGCCGGGAGATCGCATCGCGAATAAGGAAGATTCCGCGGACCAGGCATTGCGAGTACTGCTCGATTACCTGAACGGAACGCTTCCGGCTGAAAATTACTAGCCGGAGACGGTCAATTTTGTTCGCCTTTTTTTGCCTTTTTACAAGGAAATGGATATGAAAAAGCGCATATTGATTCTGACAGCCGATGCTGGTTTTGGACATCGCAGCGCAGCCAATGCGGTTCAAGAAGCGTTGAATACAATTGGCCGTGAAGATGTGGAGATCGTTGTGCTTAATCCATTGGATGATAAGCGCACGCCCATATTTCTGCGAGAAAGCCAGAGTGATTACGATAAATTAATTGCCCGTGCGCCGGAATTGTACCGGCTGGGTTATGAAGCTTCGGATACTACCGCTTCCAGTGTCTTTCTGGAAGGCGCGCTGACAGTGATGCTCTTTGAAGTGATGCGCGACGTCCTGAGAAAATTTCGTCCCAATGTGATTATTTCCACCTACCCGCTGTACCAGGCGCCGCTGATCTCGCTTTTCGCTCTCTACAAAATCAGCATCCCGTTAATTGAGGTTGTCACCGACCTGGCCACGGTTCACCGGATTTGGTTTAACAGCAGCGTGGACCGCCTGATTGTCCCCACCGAAACGGTTAAAGCACTGGCGCTGGAATCAGGTGTTCCCGAAGAAAAGATCTTGCTGGCTGGCATACCGGTTCATCCGCAAATTTCGCTGGAAGAACGCAGCGATCGTGAGATACGCCAAAGCCTTGGCTGGGATCCAAATTTGCGCACAATTCTGGCGGTGGGAAGCAAACGGGTTAAGGGGATGCAGGCAGCCTTGAACATCGTCAACCATGTGGGCGCGCTTACCCCGCTGCAATTGGCGGTGGTATGCGGAAAAGACGAGGAACTCTACAATGAACTGCATCAGGTAGAGTGGCATGTTCCCACGCATATTTATAATTTCGTGACCAATATGCCCGAACTGATGCGCGCCGCTGATTTGATGATTTGCAAGGCCGGCGGATTGATTGTGACTGAATCGTTGGCCAGCGGTTTGCCGCTGCTGCTGATTGATGTGATTCCAGGGCAGGAAACCGGAAATATGGAATATGTGGTCGATCATCATGCTGGCGCCTGGATTCAGGACGAAATATCAATGCTGGAAGCCCTGGCGCATTTATCTCTGAATGATGGACAATTAATGAAGAACTGGGCGGCGGCTGCGCGAAAGATCGGGCGTCCGCAGGCAGCCATGCAGGTGGCGGAACTGGCGCTTGATTTGATGCTGGCCAAGCCCGTAGAGCGCAAGGCGATTGGCCGCAGCAACCTGATTACACTGCTGGCTAATAATCACATCCGTTACACTGAAAATTCCACCATTGATTCCGATCAATAACCCGAAAATATTTAGCGTTTTACCAGTATTCATTGCGCCCGGACGCCGGAATTCAACGGCTTACTACGAGAAATTAATAAGGTATAATTTCTCTACTTTGCTTGCTGCACAAAGACTCATCAAAATTTCTACGCCTTTTCATTTTTCATTAATCTGGATATGAAAAAATTGAAAAGGGAGAATTGCAAGGTTATTATTGCTACCTGGATTCTAGGAGGAGGGTCACCCGTTATGACGACTGCTGAGGAAAGCGTTAAGCCCGTTAAGAAGAATCGGACGAAATTTCTAGTCGGCGGCGCAATGATAATAGCCGCTATTATTTATCTTATTGTTTCATCCACGCAGGCGAACGCACAATATTACCTGACTGTGCGTGAGCTGGAAGACCAGGCCACCGCGATGACCGGTAAGGAAGTGCGTGTTTCTGGGGCTATTCTGGGCGAAACCATCCAGTATGACCCGCAAACCCTGACGCTAGCGTTTACCGTGGCGCATATTACTGGTGATAACGATGAAATCACTGCACAGGGCGGGTTAGCTGAAGTGCTTTATCAGGCGACTCAAGATACCAGCCTGCCGCGCCTCAAAGTTGTATACAACGGAGTCAAGCCGGACTTGCTGCGCAACGAAGCTCAGGCGATTATGACGGGAAAACTTGGAGCAGATGGCGTATTTTATGCAGATGAGCTGCTGCTGAAATGCCCAACCCGTTATGAAGACGCCGTTCCTGATCAGGCTGAAGGCTGAGCGACGGACAAAAAATAAGATACATACGCCGGGAATTTCCCGGCGGCATGTTTTAAACCTTTGGAGGAGATGGAATGGTAGGAAATATCGGCTTTGGCGCCCTGGTAATTACCTTCCTTACGGCGATTTTTGGAATTTTCGCCGCTTATTACGGTGCACGGAATAATCGATTGACCTGGGTTGAAAGCGCGCGCAAGGCAATGCTGCTGACCTTCCCATTAATCTCTCTGGCAGCCCTGTCCATTATTGTTTTGCTGGTAACCGGACAGTACCAGTACCAATATGTGTATAACGTTACCAGCAGCACCATGCCGCTGTATTTAAAGATCACGGCATTGTGGGGCGGTCAGGAAGGCTCACTGATTTTCTGGTCCTGGCTGATGTCGGCTTTTGCCAGCGCCGTGTGTTTGCGCAAATGGGATCGTGACCGCGAATTTTTACCGTGGGTTATTATCGTTTCACTCGTTACCCTGGCTTTTTTCGTCGGCCTGTCGATTTTCTATGAAAATCCGTTTGTGACTTTCTGGCATACGATTGACGGTCAGCAGCTCAGCACGATGTTCCGCCCGGCCGCCGACGCTTTGATGATTACGCCTACTGACGGCAAGGGACTTAACCCCTTGCTGCGCCATCCGGGCATGGTGATTCATCCGCCTATGCTGTACCTGGGCTTTGTGTCATCTGTAATCCCGTTTGCCTTTGCCATTGCTGCATTGGTCACCGGCCGCACGGATGATCGCTGGATCCGGCTGACTCGCCGCTGGATGTTAATGGCCTGGCTGTTTCTTTCACTGGGATTGGTCCTGGGCAGCCGCTGGGCCTATGATGTGCTGGGCTGGGGCGGTTATTGGGCCTGGGATCCGGTCGAAATCGCAGCCTTGATGCCCTGGCTGACCGGTACGGCTTTCCTGCATTCGGTCATGATCCAGGAAAAGAAGGGTCTGTTCAAGCGCTGGAATATGGTGCTGACCATTCTGACCTATTCCCTGGTGATTTTCGGTACGTTTCTGACCCGCTCCGGCGTGCTCTCTTCCGTGCATGCGTTCGCGCAGAGCGCCATCGGCCCGCTATTTTTCGCCTTCATCGGGATTACCTTTATCATCTCTCTGGCGCTGCTGCTGTACCGGTGGGACAGCTTGAAATCAGAAGGGGAGATGACCTCGGTAATTTCGCGCGAAGCCCTGTTCTTGGTAAATAACCTGCTCTTCATGGGTATTCTGGTGGTTTGCTTCTGGGGTGTGGTATTTCCAATTGTCTCAGAGCTCTTTACCGGGCAAAAAGTGACGGTCGGCCCGCCATTTTATGAACGCTCGACCGGACCCTTATGGGCCGGCCTGCTGCTTTTGATGGGGATCGCGCCGCTTTCGGCCTGGGGCCATTCGACGGTCAAATCGCTAGGCAAATCGTTATGGAAACCCCTGATTGCTTCAGTGATCGTGCTGATTGTGGTTATTATTGGTGGCGTGCGCCAGTTAGCGGCGCTGGTTGGATTTACCCTGGGGTCGCTGGTGGTCTTTGTAACGGCTTATGAATTCTACCGGGGGTCCATGGCGCGCCACCGCCGCTCAGGTGAGAATGTATTCGTCGCGCTGCTGCACTTGATGGCGCGCAACCGCCGACGGTACGGCGGGTATATCATTCACCTTGGCGTGGTTTTAATGTCATTGGGCATTATCGGGATTGAATTGTTCCAGACAGAGACACAGGCTACCATCAAGCCCGGCGGAGAAATGACACTGGCCGGCTACACGGTCAAATTTGATCAACTGGATATTTTTGACACCAATGACGGCCGCAATGTGGCGCGCGCTTCAGTATCGGTTTATCGCGGCAATGATTATCTGGGTGAACTGCATCCCCGGCGTGATTATTACTATGACTCGCAGCAGCCGATGACAATTCCGGGCGTGCGCAGCACGATGGAAGACGACCTGTATGTTCTGCTGGTCGATTGGGAGCCGATTTCATCAACGGGCGTCACCTTTAAGGTGTATCATAATCCGCTGGTAAACTGGCTCTGGTTAGGCGGTTTCGTTTTTATCCTGGGAACGCTGGTTGCCGTCTGGCCGGATGAAGAAAAGGAACTTGCGCCAGCTGCTGAACGGCGCACAGCGCGAGCAGCCGTTCGTGCATAAAAAAGCACTTTGGATGGAAGAGAGAATGCGTAAAATTCTGGCTCGATATTCATGGCGGATCTTGCTGGCCGCAGCAGCGGTGGCGTTAATTCTGACAGTTACGCCTGCCCAGGCGCAAAGTCAGCCGCCGACCGATGATGAGGTTAACGCCGTTGCCAAACAGATGTATTGCCCGGTTTGTGAGAATACCCCGCTGGACGTCTGCCCAACCACTGCCTGCGCTCAATGGCGCGATTTGATTCGCGAAAAGCTGTCCGCTGGCTGGACTGACGATCAAATCAAGCAATATTTTGCCGTTCAGTATGGTGACCGGGTACTTTCTGAGCCGCCGCGGCGCGGCTTGAACTGGCTGATTTATGTCCTTCCGCCCGTATTGATCGCCGGAGGCGCCGTGCTGGTTTATCTGGTGATGCGCTCAATGCGCCGCAAAGGCACACAGACGGTTGCCGCTGCTCAGACCGATGCACCGGTATCCGATGAATATATGCAGCGCCTGGAAGAAGAGCTCCACAAGCGAGAGCAGGAAAGTTGAAATTACGGCTAGAGGAGAAGCTGGCTATGTCAACGCCGACAGAAGAAAAAACGAAAACTCGTGACCGCAGCTTGCCGCCGTGGGTGATTGCCATTGCATTCCTGGCATTGCTGGCGTTTTTGGTGATCATTGGGATGGGACTGCGCCGCGCCCAATCTGGCCCGATCGTCATTGGTCAGGCGGTGCCGAACTTCATCGTGCAGTCATTTGAGGGTGAAGAATACGCCACAGGCGAATTGCGCGGGAAGGTGATTGTGATCAATTTTTGGGCATCCTGGTGCAAGCCCTGTGAACAGGAAGCCTTTGAACTTGAATCCGCCTACCAGTTCTACAAGGACCGCGGTGACGTGGTTTTCCTCGGCATCGATTATGTGGATACCGAACCAGAGGCTTTGGGGTTTATCAATCAATTCGGGCTGACTTATCCCAATGGACCGGATCTGGGCACGAAGGTATCGCAGATGTTTCGGATCACCGGTGTGCCGGAAACCTATATCATTGATCAGGCGGGAAAACTGGCTTTTGTAAAAAAAGGCCCGTTTGAATCATTAGCAGAAATTCAATCTGCGGTGGACGCATTGTTGGAATAAAGCATCCTCAGGAGCAGTCAACGCATGGATTTGGGATCAATTTTTGTTATTGCGGCCATCGCTTTTCTGGCGGCCATATTTATCGGTCAGCCTTTTTTAAACGGCAAGGAAAAGGCTGAACTCGTCCCGGCGAGCAAAACTGTTGCCGATCAAGACCACGAACGCTCGGCGCTGCTGGCTGAACGAGACCGGCTGCTGACCGCGCTGCAGGAGCTGGATTTTGACAATGCCCTCGGGAAAATCCCCGAAGAGGATTATCCGGTTCAACGGGCTGTGTTATTGAAATCCGGCGCGGATGTGCTGCGCCGTTTGGATGAGCTGGAACCGGCTGCCGGCCAGAGCGAGACTTCTGCGGAAGCGCGCATGGAAGCCGCTATTGCGGCGCGCCGTGCAGATGGGGTGGCGCGCGACATGGATGATATTGAAACAGCCATTGTCAACCGCCGTTTGAACCGTGAAGGAAAAAGCGCCGGCTTCTGCCCGAAGTGCGGCAGTCCCTTGCAGTCATCGGATGTATTTTGTTCAAAATGCGGCTTGCCGGTGGGTAAAGAAAGCTAGAGAGCGTATCTTTTCATGAAGAATAAATTCCGTTCGCGTATTTCCGTTGTCGTTTTCCTGGCCGTCGCTGCGCTGATGGCCGGCTGTTCCGTTTCTCTGGCTTCGGATATTACCCCTCCGCCGGATTCCCAAACTTTTAATGCCTCCACCACTCAGGCACCGGTCGATCAAGCTGATTTACCGATTGTGGCCCCGGACGCTCAGAATGGCAAAGCTGTCTATGAAGAAAAATGCGCGCCCTGCCATGGTGTAACCGGCATGGGTGATGGCGCGCAAAGCAGCAACCTGTCAGTGGAAGTGCCCGCATTGGGTGACTCCACGGTGGCGCGCGGCGTCCGCCCGGTGGAATGGTACAACATGGTAACGGATGGCAATATCGAGCGTTTCATGCCGCCCTTCAAGAGCCTGGACGACCGTACCCGCTGGGACGTGGTGGCATACGCTTTAACACTCTCCGTGGATGATCAAACAGTAGCGGATGGAAAAGCCATCTACGAAGCTAATTGCGCTCAATGCCACGGCGAAAATGGCGAGGGCAGCAGCCAGGCCTCTGGCTGGCGGGACGACCCCGGGTTACTGGCGCAAACATCGATCTTTGATATGGCCGCGGTAATTTCTACCGGGCGCGGCAACATGCCATCCTTCTCCAGCACTTTGGACGAAGGCAAGATCAATTCGGTGGCCTCGTATATTCGCTGGATGGGCTATAACGGCGGCGGTGAAACTGCCCAGGCGGCTTCAACTGGCGTACCTACCCCGGCAGAGACCGCCGAAGCTACTGCGGATGCGGTTCAACCGGTCAGCGGTACGATAACGATCAGCGGGCAGGTTAGCAACGCTTCGGGCGGGGAACTGCCCTCAGGGCTGTCCGTGACGCTGCTGGCCTATGATGGGATGACCGAGGCTTTTACCGATACAGCCGAGGTTGACGCTGGCGGCCGCTATCACTTTGACGATGTTGAGAACAGTGATACGCGCACCTTCATGACCATGGTGGAATATAACGGAGTGCCGTTTACTTCTGAGGCTTACCACAGTGCGGACCAACCGTCCGCTGATTTGGCTGATTTGCCGATTAATATCTACGACACGACCACGGATTTGAGCGCTCTCAAAGTGGATCGCATGCATATCTTCTTCGATTTCACCAAAGCCGGGTACATCCAGGTTGCGGAGTTGTTCGTACTCAACAATACCGGCAGCCAGGTGATCACCAGCGCTGAGGCCAATGGCCCGGTAGTCAATTATGATCTGCCGGCTGGGGCCACCAATCTGCAATTTCAAGAGGGCATGCTGGGAGAGCGGTATCTGCCGACCGAAAATGGTTTCGCGGATACACAAAACATCGCTCCCGGTTCAGGCATGCAGCTCCTGTTTGCCTTTGACCTGCCTTATAACAAGTCGCTTAATGTGGATATTCCCATTCCGCTGGCTGTAGATTCTGCGGTGGTGATGGTTCCAAAGGGCACGCTGACTATTCAATCAGACCAGGTTCAGCCGATGGGCACCAGCGATGTGCAGGGCGCAAATTATGATTTCTATGCCGCAACCAACCTGACCGCCGGATCCGCGCTCGCACTGAAGCTTTCCGGCTCGACTGGATTGGGCGGTTCAGCTTCGCTTTCCACCAGTATTTTGATTGGCGCTATTGTTTTGGCGCTGGCGCTGATCGGCGCTTTTACCTGGTTCCTGATCGAACGCCGGCGGGTCAAACGGTTTTCCGAACAGCAGTCTGTCCATGAAAGCCCAGACACAGAAGAAGGGTTGATGGACGCCATCATTGCGCTTGACGACCGTTACCAGGCTGGAGAATTATCTGCCGAGGCATACGAAGCCCGCCGGGCGGAGTTAAAAGAGCGGTTAAAGAAAACGCTGGGAGCGTAGGATGGCCGAGCTCATCGCTGTTCACCGTCTGGTGAAGCGCTTTGGACCCAAGATTGTCCTGCGGCAGCTTGAGTTTTCGGTTCAGGAAGGTGAATTTGTTGCCTTGCTTGGACCAAACGGGGCCGGGAAGACTACTTTCCTGCGGATTCTATCCTCATTAGCGCGCCCATCCCTGGGCGAAGTGCGTATAGCCGGATACACCTTGCCCGATCAAGCCGCCGCCGTCCGCCGGCAGTTGGGGGTGGTCAGTCACCAGCCGCTGTTATACACCGAGCTGAGCGCCGGCGAGAATCTGCTCTTTTTTGGAAAGATGTATGCCGTCCCGCACTTGAACCAGCGGATCGATGAGGTATTGACTCTGGTCGGACTGATTCAGCGCAAGCAGGATTTAGTGCGTACCTTCTCGCGCGGGATGCAGCAGCGGCTGGCAATTGCCCGCGCCATCTTGCACGATCCGCAGGTACTGCTCTTGGATGAGCCGCATACGGGATTAGACCAGGACGCCTGTGATATGCTCGATCAGGTGCTGCGTCAGGTGGCGGCCAGCGGCCGGACGGTGGTCATGACCAGCCACGACCTGGCGCGAGTGGAGGATCTGGCATCGCGCTTTGATGTTCTGGCACGCGGAAAGATCAGCGCGAGCCTGCCGCGCAGCGAAATGCAGCGCAATGGTTTGCTGGCTTTCTATCGCTCCGCGCTGGAAGTAACGGAAGCGGTGCGGCCATGAGC
This sequence comes from Bellilinea sp., assembly GCA_036822575.1. GTDB lineage: Bacteria > Chloroflexota > Anaerolineae > Anaerolineales > Anaerolineaceae > Bellilinea. Next base: position 453,667 of record DAISHK010000001.1, read on the forward strand.
GGTTTGACTCCCTTCCTCAGTGCTTTATGGGCCGTTGTCTGGAAAGATCTGCGCGCTGAATGGCGCAGCCGTGAGTTGATTTCGGGCATGCTGGTCTTCGCTCTGCTGGTCATTTTTATCTTTAATTTTGCGCTTGAACTGCAAACCGGGCTGCGTGAAACTGTCACCTCTGGCGTGTTATGGGTGACTTTTGCCTTCGCCGGCCAGCTTGGGTTGAATCGCTCGATGGCGGTGGAAAAAGACCGCGGCTGTCTGGATGGTTTGCTGCTGGCGCCGGTTGACCGGGCTGCTATTTATCTGGGCAAGACGACCGCCAATTTGATCTTCATGCTGGTGATGGCGGCGATTATATTGCCGGTGTACAGCCTGCTGTATGGGGTAAACCTATTTAATCCGGGACTGTTTCTGGTGATATTTTTGGGCAGTGAAGGATATATCGCTGTGGGTACATTGCTTTCGAGCATGGCCGTTCAGGCGCGTACCCGCGATATTCTCCTGCCGATTCTTTTGTTTCCAGTCGCTATTCCGGTGGTGATTTCGGCTGTCAAGGCGACCAGCGGTTTCTTAGCTGCTGCCGCATGGACGGAAATCCAGCCCTGGTTTACTTTATTGGTGACCTATGACGTTGTCTTCACTGCAATCGCCTTCATGGTTTTTGACAGCGTTGTTGAAGAATAAGTTTTCATTTCTCCTGGAGGAGTAAGATGTCCAAAAAACCTGCTGCACTGCGCATTCTGGATGTCACCAGCATCGTCCTGCTGCTGATTGCAACTGGAATGGTGTTTTTCTACGCACCGATTGAAAAGGTGATGGGCCTGGTTCAGAAAGTCTTTTACTTTCATGTGGCCACGGCATGGGTCGGTATGGTCAGTTTTGGACTGGCCGCCGTTGTTGGCATTATTTACCTGATCAAAAAGGATGAGCGGTTTGATTTGATCAGCGTCGCTTCGGTTGAAATCGGCCTGGTCTTCACCATGATCTGCCTGATCAGCGGTTCAATCTGGGCGCGTCCCATTTGGAACGCCTGGTGGACCTGGGACCCGCGCCTGACCACCGTCACCATTATGGAACTGGTCTATTTTGCTTATTTGATGCTGCGCAATGGTATTGAAGAACCAGAACGCCGCGCTCGTTTTGGCGCGGTTTATGCCATTATCGGTTTTGTGAGTGTACCGCTTACCTTTTTCTCCATTCGTTTATTCCGTACCATTCATCCGGTTGTGGTCGGTGGCAGTGACCCCGCCGCTACCGGCGCGTTTGATATGACGCCGCTGATGCTGCAAACCTTCCTGTTCAGTTTGTTCACCTTTACCGTAATTTATGTGGACCTGTTATGGAACCGGATTCGCCTGGGCAAACTGGCGCAATCGGTTGAGCAGCTCAAGCTGCGCTTGCAATCCTGAAAGGAGTAACTTCGTGGAAGAAACCGCCAACACACTTAATTATTTCGTCGCCGGTTACAGCATTATCTTCACGATCATGCTGGGGTACGTGGTCAGCCTGATTATCCGTTGGAAGAATCTTAAACAGGAAGACCAGCTCCTCGCAGACTTGAAAGATAAAGACGCCTGACGGCAATCACATTGACCAATTAAACGAAAACAGCGGCCCTACAAGGGCCGCTGTTTTCGTTTAATTTCAACCACTAAAATACCAGTAAAAGATGACCTTTGGCGAAGGAGAGTTGGTCGCTGTTATTGGAAATTGGTTCAGAGAACCGCTTCAGGAATAACCGGCAGGCGGTCACTGATATGATCAATATCTGACTGCGGAACGATATAGTCTTCCAGGCGGTGATGGTTGTAAGCGTCATAGGATGAAAGATCGAAGTTGCCGTGACCGGAGAGGTTGAACAGAATCACTTTCTTTTCGCCGGTTTCCTTAGCAGCCAGGGCTTCATCAATTGCGGCGCGAATCGCGTGGGCTGATTCTGGGGCCGGGACAATGCCTTCGGTGTGCGCAAACTGGATGGCAGCTTCGAAAGTGCCAATTTGCGGCACAGCGATGGCTTCAATCAGACCGGCGTCGTATAAGGCGCAAATGGAGGGTGACATCCCGTGATAGCGCAATCCGCCGGCATGAATGGCTGGTGGGATAAAGGAATGTCCGAGGGTGTACATCTTCATGATCGGGGCCATGCGGGCAGTATCGCCGTAATCGTAGGCATAGACGCCGCGTGTCAGCGTCGGCGTTGCGGTGGGTTCAACTGCCAGCAAGCGCGTGCGCTGGCCTTGTTTTAGGTTTTCACGCAGGAAGGGGTAGGCAATCCCGCCGAAATTCGATCCGCCGCCCACGCAGCCGATGACTACATCCGGGTATTCATCCGCCATATCCATTTGTTTGAGGGCTTCCTCGCCGATGATGCTTTGGTGCATGAGCACATGCCCCAGAACAGACCCCAGCGAATATTTCTTCGACCCGCCTGATTTAGCGGCAACTTCGACGGCTTCTGAAATGGCGATACCCAGTGATCCGGGGCTGTTCGGGTCTTCTGCCAGGATGGCGCGGCCTGAATCGGTCAGGTCGGTTGGGCTGGCAAATACCTGCGCACCGAAGGTTTCCATCAGTTGCCGGCGGGCGGGTTTCTGCTGATAGGAAACTTTAACCATATAAACTTCCAGATCAAGATCAAAGAAGCTGCATGCCATTGACAGAGCGGAGCCCCATTGGCCGGCGCCGGTTTCCGTGGTCAGTGCTTTGGTTCCGGAAATTTTGTTGTAAAAGGCCTGCGGCAGCGCCGTATTGGTCTTATGGCTGCCTGAGGGTGAAACGCCCTCGTATTTATAGTAAATATGGGCAGGGGTATTGAGTTCTTTTTCAAGGCGCAGGGCGCGGATCATCGGCGTGGGGCGATAGAGCTTATACGCTTCCCGGACTTCGTCTGGAATCTGAATATAGCGTTCTGTGCTGACTTCCTGCTCGATCAAATCCATTGGAAAGAGCACATTCAAGAATTCCGGCGTGACGGGTTCCATCGTCATTGGGTTGAGGAAGGGCTGCAATTGAACCGGGCTGTCGGCCATCAGGTTGTACCAGAATTTCGGCAAGTCATTTTCAGAAAGTTGGTAGCGGGTCTGTTCGGACATGATTTTTTCTCCTACTTGAAATTTGAAAAAGCGTTGAATTTCAAAAAATGAATCAGCAAAATGCGCCGGAAGGAATGGTTTGTGTGGATTGCTCACTGCGCATAGACAGGCCAAGTGAAAGTCCCATAGCATCCAGTACTTCTTCCAATGTTTCACGGGCAATATGCCGGGCACGCTGGCTGCCCTGAAGCAAGATGTCACGCAGATAACTGGTTTGCGGGGCCAGCTCTGCTCTTTTTTCGCGGATCGGTTTGAGGTAAGCGTTCAGGCTGGCGGCTAAAATCTGCTTCAATTCCACATCCCCGATGGTTCCGGCGCGGTAGCGCGTTTTCATTTCAGCCAGTTCGTTTGGATGCGGATAGTACAGATCCAGATAGGTGAACAAGGGATTATTTTTGATATGCCCCGGGTCACTGGCGTGGATGCGGGCCGGATCGGTGTACATACTCATGATTTTCCGCTGCGTCTCTTCGGGCGTATCGCGCAGCAGGATGGTGTTGCCGTAGGAACTATGCATCGTGCGGTTATCCAGCCCGGGCAGACGGGGGGTATTGGAGAGCAGAGCATCCGGCTCAGCGAAGGTCTGTCCATAGAGTTGGTTGTAGCGCCGCGCAATTTCGCGGGTCAGCTCAATGTGCGGCAGCTGATCTTCACCTACCGGAACCGCCTGGGCTTTGTAGAGCAAGATATCCGCCGCCTGCAGCACCGGGTAGGTGAGCAGGCCGAGTGAAGGCTGAATGTGCAGGTTGTTGATTTGCTCTTTGTAGGTCGGCACACGGTGCAGCCTGGCTTCGGTGACCAGCATGCTCAGCAAAAGAGATAGCTGAGCGTGTTCTGGCACGGCCGATTGAAGAATAATGGTGCTGCGCTGCGGATCAATACCGGCAGCCAGCCAGTCGGTCAGAACTTCCAGGGTGTTGCTGCGAATGCCGCCGGTATGTTCAAAATCTGTGGTCAGGACGTGCAAATCCGCCAGCAGGAAAAAACATTCATAAGAATCTTGCAGGGCAGTCCAATTGGTGAGCGTGCCTGCCAGATGCCCGATATGGCGCGGGCCGGTTGTGCGGTGTCCGGTCAAAATTCTTGGGCGTTCAAATGATTGCATACTGACTCCTTTGGTGGGTTAAACAAAAAACGGATCAGAATTCGGGGACGAATTCTGATCCGTGGTGCCACCCCGGTTAAGCCGCTTTCATAAAAAAATCCCCTGGTGATGCACACAGGGGAAAAAGCCAGCTTCACTCTTTGCGAGTACGGTCGATTAAGACGATACCCTTTGCCATGATAACGGTGGCAGCTCCGGCTCAGACTACTTGCTTATGCGTTCGCCTTGCAACTCAGAGGTCCATTCGACGTCGTTGTTTGGGCAGGTTCTCACCTTTTCCTGCTCTCTGTGCCAAAATCACGGCGTTTACTCGTCCTCGTCACAGTATTTCGTGATTGAATTAATGCGATTATAGCGAGAAAAAATGGTTTGTCAAGCCCTTTAGAATGGATTTCGCAATTGATCGGATGAATTTAGGCGGTTCTTAAGGTTTTTCGGGCTTAATCATCGCAATCATCTTGGGCAAACTCCCTGGGAAAATGCCTGCAATATCAGTCAATCTTGACTTGTGACGATACTTACACGTATGCCGGATGGATTAGGATATAATAGTCACAATCGAGACTTAACGATTGAGGTGTCCCATTGGCTTTTCCAAACCCTTTTTACCGCTGGCGACCTCATCCGTGGCACGGCCTTGAAATTGGCCCCAATCCGCCGCGGATTGTAACTGCCTATATTGAAATTACACCATTCGATCTGGTTAAATACGAAGTCGAAAAAACGACCGGCTATCTTAAAGTTGACCGTCCGCAGCGCAGCTCTTCTCAGCCGCCGACGCTGTATGGTTTTATTCCCCGCACCTACTGCGGAAAACGGGTAGGCGATTTATCTCCCAGCGCCAGCCGCGGGGATGGCGATCCGTTGGATATTTGTGTCATCAGCGAACGGCCGATATCGAAATCTGAAATTCTGCTGAGCGCCCGTGTCGTCGGCGGCTTGCTGATGATTGATAACGGCGAAGCGGATGATAAGATCATTGCCGTGCTGGCAAACGATATCTTCTGGGAGAAGGCCAACGATGTCAGTGACCTTCCGCCGGTTTTGGTCGAACGGCTGCGCCATTATTTCAGCACCTATAAACTGGTGCCCGGCAAAGAGAATCAGACCTATATTGAGAGTGTGTACGGCTTTGAGAAAGCTCAGGAAGTAGTGAATGCGGCTATCGCCGATTACGATGAGGCTTTCGGCAGTTAATTTTCGACTGGGCATTATTGAAAAGACACCGGCCTGGGCAGAAACCTGTGCGGCCGGTGTCTTTTTTGATTTAATTGGTTAATCGGTTCAGATCACGGCTGCTCTGGCGGGTTTCGCCAGGCGCGGATATTGTTTTCGTGTTCCTTTTCATGTTCGACGACATAATCGAATACCAGCTGCCCGAGGCTGGAATTTTTCAGCCAGGGGAAGAAGCCAGGCTGGCTGATCTCTTTGTCGGAGAACGATTCCAGCCGCTGGATGGTCTGGTCACGAATATTCGAAAAATCTTCCCAGACTCGGTCAAAAGAGCGTTCTTTGCTTTGCTGGTACCAGAGATCGTTCTGCTGTGTTTCGTCAAATTTCTTGAAATGCAGCGTAGTGGGTTTAACGCCCTGCTTCGCCTGAAAAAGCAGCTGAATGGTCTGACTCTCCCATAAGCTGAGATGGGCCATAATATCTTTGACCGACCAATCTCCAATCGTTTTCGGTTGGCACATCTCTTCCACGGATACCCCAGCGAGCGCCTCAAGAAATGCGGCATGTGCATTCTCAAGCGCTACTATCAGGTTTTCTTTGGTTATTTCCGGCTTATCCACAGTTTCTCCACAATTCCTTGAAGTTTTATCCACACTTTTTGGCAGTATATCACCATTTTGCGGTTAAAATTGTGGATAACCACAGTTTCACCGTACCGCCGTGCTGCGGTAATCTATATTGTTTGGGAGGGAAGTTTGAGCGAATATCCGATCAATTCTGAAACCTGGCAGGCCGGGTTGACGATGCAAACCTTTATTGAGCGATTGACGGATCATAAAGAAGCCATGCAGCGGCGCTACCAGACTGTGGAGCTGACTGAAGATGAGAAAAAACGGTTTGCCGCGCTCAAAAAACCGGTAAAAATGGTGGTGGTCACCGAGGAATGGTGCACCGATTGCCTGATGGTCTTGCCGATTTTGGCGAAGATCGCTGCCGCCGCGGCGCAAATGGAACTGCGTATTTATGTGCGGCGCGAATGGCCGCAGCTGCGCGATTATTACACCAGCCAGGATATCCACAGTATTCCGGTCGCTAGTTTTCTGGATGAGAACTTCAAGGTGATTTCCTGCTGGATTGAGCGGCCGGCGGCGGGGCATACCTGGCTGGCGAATTGGAAAGGTCAGCACCCGGAAATTGAAATTACCCGCAAGCGCGCCGACCTTTCTTCGGATGAAAAGCGGGCCTTGCTGAAAACCGTCATGGATCAGTTATTGGTAGATATGGAAGCCGCATACGATGCGGACCTGCAAAGCGAGACGGTCTGCGAGGTAGCCAATTTATTAGGCGTATAACGGAAAAGCTGCCCAAATCGTCAAACGTTCAGACGCGGCGAAAATATGCCTGAGTGATACTGTCCGCATCCTCTTCTGGATTGACCCGCAGGTATTGACCAAGCAGAGGCAGCCGCGCCCGAACTTCGGCCGCCATAGCCTGTGACAGCCGGCGGATCGAGAAGTGCGCGTTGGCCGCGCTGCGCAGGTTCAGCAGGTGCAGCAGCGCCCGGAAGTTTAATTTAAGCAAGACGCGCCGGTTATAGGCATTGGGAAGTACATAGCTGGCGGCGTCCGCATCCCAGACGGATAATTGCTGATAGGCCTGCCCAGCCAGCTGCATGGCTTGATGGAAGTGTTCTTCCAGCCCGGCCTGGCAGATGCCGAGCGGCAGGGCGTAGCCCAGCGCAGGAGTGAAGCGCTGCGGTGTTTGGGTCATCATGCGATGCCGTTTCAGCTCAAAGTATCCGCCCTGGTCGAGGCAGACTTCGAAGGTGAAGTCTCCGTATTCAAGTTCGCGCAAGGGAATATCAAACGATCCCAAGCTCCCTAAAAGCATATCAGCCCATGACTGCTTCTGCGCTTGCGAAGCCTGCTGGACCCTTTGCAGGGTTTGAGCGTAACTGGCGGTTCCTTGACTGTAAAGGGAGGCGGCCAGGATATTCTCTTCAAAACCGGGGCTGCATTCGATCAGACGGCATAATCCGGGCGTTTCAGCCGGTAATTCGAATTCCAGATTAACCTGACGAAAATTCTTGCGGGAAGATTCAAGGTAGCTGTTCTGGTCCGCATATTTTACCAGCGTGGGTACGTTCGCCTGGCTGACCTGTTTCAGCTCTGCGCCGATTGCGCGCACCTCCGCCAGCGGGTGCGACAGCATTTTTGTCAGGCTGTGTTCCAGCGCGCGCGCATTGATGGTGACACCGACGTTGGCTAAAGCCGCCGCCGGCAGGTAATAGCGGCAAATATCCACGTAGGCGGAACGAATCCGCCTTTCCCAGGCCGGGGCGCTTTCATGGTCTTGCAGGGGGTATTCGTTTTCTACCACTGCCTTTACCGCCGGCAGGGCTTCCTGGTATGCCTTGAATAAAGCTTTGACGACACTCTGATAATCTGCCTTTAAACCCGGCTCAGTGAGATTTTCAGGCGTGTAGAAGGCATCTGTGGACCATTTCTGGTAACGCGTAGATTTTTCGGTGTAAGAGGCCAGGCGGCATGATTCAAGCGCCTCGACGGCCAGACGAGAGATATTTTCTACTGCAAGGTGCAGTACGGCATGTTCAGCCACAGAGGCGTGACCGTATCCGACGACCCACTTTTCGTTGAATTCAGCGCTTTTCTCGTCACTCAATTCCGCGGCGATTTCACAGAATCGCTGCGGCGAACGGGAGGTTTTGGCGAAGGTAACCGCGATGGTTTCCGGCGACAAATCCTTCGGATCAAGCAGGTAAACCTGGCGTGTCTGGGGCATCCTGTAATACCTCCCGGGCAGTTTGTTTATCGCGGTTGACCTGGGCAATCAATTCATCAACGCTTTCGAAACGCATTTCTGTCCGCAGGTATTCCACGAATTCTAATTCAACGGAAGCGCCATACAAGTCCTCAGCCTTATCGAGCGCGTGGGCTTCCAGATGCACCCGGCTGGGAACTGCATCCACGGTTGGACGAACGCCTAAATTTGAAACCGAATCCTGGCGGACGCCATTTACCCATAACCAGGTCGCGTAAATTCCAAAAGCCGGCATGACGCGCTCGCTCCAATAATCAATATTGGCGGTGGCAAAACCCATCCCAGCGCCGCGGCCTTGCCCGTGGACTACCGGCCCGGATACGCGATAATACCGGCCAAGCAGTTGCCCGGCCAGGCGGACTTTACCGGCTTGAATCAGGCTGCGTATGCGGCTGGAAGAAATCCGTTCACCTTCACCCTGGACGGCGCTGATGACACTGACGCCAAAATGCAAACCCTGGCCGATTTCTTTCAGTTTGGAAATATTGCCTTCTCTGCCGCGCCCGAGGGCAAAATCATCCCCGGCGTAAAGATGGGTGATTTGCAGATGCGTTTTCATCAACTGCATGAAATCCAACGCTGAAAGCTGCGCCAGTTCAAGGGTAAAGGGCAGGGTAACCACCGCATCTACGCCTAAAGCGCCTAACAGGTCGGCGCGTTCAGCCGGAGAAGTGATGTAATTCCCTTTTTCTGCCCGGCCAAATAAAACCGCCGGGTTAGGGAAAAAAGTTACCACGGCACATTTTTCGCCGGCGGCATGTGCCTCGGCGACCATTTGATTAATAATTACCTGGTGACCGCGATGTACGCCATCATAGACGCCGATGGCGATCCGGTGAGGTTCCAGAAAGACATCGTCAAGTTTTTGGAAATGTTGCATGAAGGATCGATTACCAATCTACTAGAAAATTTATGAGAAAAAGACCTTTTTGGGCTGCCATTCTGAGGCGGCCGGGTCAAATTCAAGCAGAGCAACTAATTCCCCTTGCAGGCTGATACCGCGCGCCATTTTCCCGATGCCAGCTTCGGCCGGGATGCGGTGCCCGTGCCGGATGCTATCGACTTGCTGATCGGTCAACTCAATGGATGGCCAATCGGAAAGGGCTTCGGCGGCCGGGATCAGATATTGATGCCAGGTGTTATTTTCGAAGGTCTCGCGCAGTTTGCGCAGAGGTACGGCGTCTCGCAGCGTGAAACGGCCGCTCTTGGTGCGGCGCAAACCGACCAGGTGCGCTCCGCAGCCTAATTTCTTTCCAAGGTCATTCGCCAGAGAGCGGATATAAGTGCCTGAAGAGCAATACACATCAACCACGGCTTCGGGCGGAGCCCATTCTAACAGTTCCAGGCTGTACACCGTTATCTTTCGCGGCTGCAAATCAACTTCTTCCCCGTTGCGCGCCATTTCATAGGCTTTGCGGCCTTTGACCTTGACGGCCGAATAGGGCGGGGGTACTTGCTCGATTTCACCGGTAAATTCTTGCAGGGCCGTATCGAACTGCATTTCAGAAATATTAACCGGATTGGTGGTCAGTATTTGCCCATCCGCGTCATAGGTATCGGTTGTTGTCCCTAATTGAATAACAGCCTGGTACCGTTTGTCTGAGGCGGAAACATATTCACTTAGCCGCACGGCCGGACCTAAAAGAACGACCAATACGCCAGAAGCGCGTGGGTCCAGTGTGCCGGTATGCCCGGCTCGGCGGATATTGGTCCCGCGGCGGATGATTTGCACCACATCGTGAGAGGTTAACCCGACCGGCTTGTCAACGACCAAAGCCCCCGAAATCGCGTTATTCAGGTCAATATCATCATTCATTTCCGATATCCCCATAAACTATTTTCCGTACTCTAACCATCGATAAAAGGTGATTAAGCAGGATAGACACTTTTAAGGTAAGTTTCTGTGGCGGATAATACTTTTTCCTTTACCTCTTCCAGTGTCCCTTCAATATCTGCGCCAGCAGCGGCCTTATGACCACCTCCGCCAAATTGCATCGCAATATGAGAAACATCCAGACCGGGTTGTGCTCGCCAGCTTACCTTTACCCGATTTACTTTTTGTTCAATAAAAAGCACTGCAATATCACTTTCGCTGATGCTGGACAACAAATGCGTTAAATCAGCATCATCATTGCCATTATAACCCACAGTTTTTCGATCTGCCTGGGTTAGGACTGCCCAAATTATTCTGCCGCTTTTTTGTAAGGTGTTAAGGCCCATACCCCAATAGCGGGCAGCGCTGAATGACTTTTCAACAACGCCCTTGTAGTACAGGTCGGGTAAATTTGCGCCTCTTTCCATCAGCGTAGCGGCTGTGCGCATGCAATCGGGGGTCATATTGGAAGTACGAAAGCCGATTGTATCGGTGATGATCCCGTACATCAATGCGCTGGCGACGTCTGACGTGATGACAAACCCCAGATATTCAAGGGTGTTTGCCAAAATATCCGCAGTGGCTACAGCCAATCCATCCACATAATTGAATTTGGCGAATTTCGGATTGGTCACATGATGGTCAAACTGGATATCGACCGGGCGGTCACCGAGAATGCTGCCGGTTCGCTGTTGATCGGCGCAATCGACGACAATAACAGTATCGAAATCGCCTTCGACGCTATGTTTAATCTGGCGCGCGCCTTCCAGAAAAAGGTAATTCGGCGGAACCGGATCGGTTAACGCCATGGTTACATTTTTACCGCCATTGGTCAGCGCCAGACCAATTCCAATCAGTGACCCGATGGCATCGCCATCGGGTCGTATATGTGATGCAATTAAAATGCGATCGGCCTGTTTAAGGCGCGCTTTAATCGGATCCAGTACAGTCACATCCAGCATGGCTGATTTATTCCTCGTCCTCATCTTCTGTTTCTACAGGTAAGTCTTGTTCCCCTTCATCGGACGGGCGCAATGTCGCTAAAATCCGTTCGATGCGATCCGCGCGTTCCGGGGTGGGGTCCCAATGAAAACGCAGCCGTGGAAACACACGCAGTTCTATGCGTTCTGCCAGCGCCTTGCGGATGAAGCCTCGCGCCGATTCCATACCGGCTAAGATTTCTTCAGCCCGCTCCGCGCCTTCCACCGCAGAAACATAAACTTCTGCGTAGGCCAGTTCGCGGTCAACTTTGACATCGGTTACATTTGCGCCGGTCAGGCGCGGGTCATGGATTTCGCCCATCACCAGCATTTCGGAAAGTTCCTGGCGGATGCGGTCACCGATGCGTTGCAATCTTAATTTTGAAGGCATTCGTTCACCTCAGTAAATTCCCGTCCCATCGCCCGACGGGACAGTATAAATCAGGCGTAAAAGGCATTGTACTTTAATTACGCCCCGCGTTCAATAATATAGCACTCAATCTCGTCGCCGACCTCGCAGTCGTTGAAATTGCGGAAACCGGCGCCGCATTCGAAACCAGTACGAACTTCTTTAACATCATCCTTTTCATGCTTGAGTGATGAAAATTCACCTTCGTAAATCATGGTACCGTTGCGATAAATGCGTGCTTTGCCATTGCGGCGAAACTCGCCGCTGGTCACTTTACAGCCGGCAATCACACCGACTTTAGAAATACGGAAGACGGCTTGAATGCGTCCGCGGCCCACGACGGTTTCTTTGACTTCGGGAGCCAGCAAGCCCTTCATGGCTTTTTCAATGTCTTCGGTCAAACGATAAATGATATTGTAAAGACGAATGGAAACGCCTTCTGTTTCCGAAAGACGGCGGGCGGCGCCATCAGCCTGCACATTGAAGCCAACCACAATAGCCCGCGAGGCGGTGGCCAGCATCACGTCACTTTCACTGATATTACCGGTTTCGGCATGCAGAATATTAATCTTAATATCGCCTTTGCCCAACTCATTCAGCGAGGAAACGATAGGCTCCAATGAACCTTGCACATCCGCTTTAACGATCAGGCGCAGCTCGTGATCTTCGCCAGACTGAACGCGCGAGAAGAGTTCTTCCAACGTAGCCTTAGGCTGTGCGGCGGCTCGCTGAGCTTTGTTCAAGCGGCGCTCTTCAATCACGGTACGCGCTTCACGTTCGCTCGGGGTAACCACGAACAAATCACCGGCATCCGGAACTTCGTTCAAACCCATAATCTGCACTGGTGTAGAGGGGCCGACTTTGCGGACTTTGCGCCCGCGGAAATCAAACATTGCGCGGATATGCCCGTAAGCATTTGAAGCCATGACCACATCGCCGGTTTCGAGGGTTCCGTTATAAACCAGCAGGGTGGCAACCACACCTTTAGCGCGCTCAACTTTTGCCTCAACCACCGTCCCGAAAGTTTTGCCGTTCGGGTTGGCTTTGATATCGATTGAATCGGTGACCAGCAGGATAGCTTCTAACAGGTCATCAATACCCTTGCGGAACTTGGCTGAAACAGGTACCACCATGGTGTCGCCGTCCCATTCATCGGGAACAAGACCATTTTCGGCCAGTTGATTTTTTGTGTAATCCGGGTTGGCGTCCGGCAAATCCACTTTGTTCATAGCCACAATAATGGGCACGTGCGCGGCTTTGGCATGCGCAATCGCTTCACGGGTCTGCGGCATGACGCCATCATTAGCGGCAACGACCAGAATAACAATATCCGCGCCTTGAGCGCCGCGGGAACGCATGGCGGTAAACGCGGCATGGCCGGGTGTATCCAGGAAGGTGATCAGTTTGCCTTTGTGTTCAACCTGGTAAGCGCCGATATGCTGGGTAATGCCGCCGGCTTCGCCGCCAGCAACATTGGTATTGCGGATGGCATCCAGCAGGGTGGTTTTGCCATGATCGACATGACCAAGGATGGTCACAACCGGCGGACGGTCTTTCAATGATGAAACATCTTCACGGGCAATCAGTTGCCGCCAGAGCGGAATCTCGCCGCTTTCGGTTTCGATTTCTTCTTCGTAAACTTCCGCTTTAGCTTCAAAGCCTAACTCTGAGGCGACAATGGCAGCCGTATCAAAGTCAACCATCTGGTTGATATTGGCCATAACCCCATTGGCCATCAAGATTTTGATGACCTGAATGGGGCTGGATTTTGTAATGGACGCCAGATCGCGTACCGTTAAACTGGAAGGCAGTTCAATCGTCTTTGATCCGTTTTCGCTCATATTCACCTCGATTTTCTGGTTTTCGCCTGCATCCCCTGATAATCTCATTACGGCAGGTTGATCGCTGTGAATTCACCGAGGGGAATTTTGCTGCGGGTGTAAGTGAGCTTGAACGGTTGAACTTGCTCTTATACGCGGCTTATCCCAGAAATAGGAGCGCCAGGTCTAGTCTTCATCGCTTTTTTCCGGCAGGCTGCTCATAAAAGCTTGAAGCGTTTCCCGGTCCTTTTCGGTAAATTCAGTTTTTAATGCATGGGCCAGTGCGCCTTTCAGCGCACGATCCCAGCAGGAACGGTCATCGTGCACGTAAGCTCCGCGTCCGGCTGCTTTGCCGGTGGTATCGATCAAAATACCCTCCGGCGTCCGCACGACACGGATTAACGACCGCTTGGCAAGGACCTGGCGGCAACCCACACAGGTTCTCTGCGGTACATGTTTTACGCGTTTGACAGGTTGTTTGGCCACCTTTCTTTCTCTTTGTTCCGTGTCTAGTGACTTACAGTTCCCAATCCCACTCATCGCCGCCGCGCTTGTGTTTCTTCTTCACAATTACCTGATCCTTTTCAGGATCGTATTCGACGGTCGTGTGTTTTTTCTTCTTCTTAGACTTCTTCTTGTCTTTGCCTGCAGCGGAAGAATCATCTGATTCCTCTTCTTCCTCTTCAAAGGGAGCGCCGTCAACAATTTCTGGACGCAATTCGAAGAGTTTGTCAAAAGCAGGTTCTTCTTCTTCGCTGGCCGGTTCGGCAACTTCCTCGGCGGCAGCAGCCGGGCTTTCAGAAGCCACTTCAGCCGGTTCGGCTTCGGCTGGCGCTTCTTCGACCGCTGCGGTTTCAACTGCGGCTGGTTCTTCAACCTCTTCAACGGCCGGCACAATTTCGACGACGACTGCGCTTGCTTCAGCAGCCGCGCGTTTTTCTTGTTCATTGGCGGCGTGAGCGTCCAAATTGTCCATCAAGGCTTTAATCTCTTGCTGGGCGCGCGGACCGACTCCATTGAGAGCGAAAATTACATCCGCATCCAGTTTCATCTGGACCGCCATTTCGCCAACTGTGCTGAAACCTGCTTCCTGCAGAATATAAGCGACGTGCTCGGGCAGGCCGCTGTCTAAAATGCTGATTTCGAAAGATGAATTCGGCACCTGACCGCGGGCAATTTCCAGGGCATCCACATCCACTTTGGCTTCGGCCGGGCGGGAAGTCAGACGGCGTTCCACACGGTCAACAAAGCGGCTCATCTGATCATATTCTTCAGGTGATAACGCTTTGCCATCAGCTTTGCGGGCCAGCATATCTTCAACGGTATGCATCATGGCCGCTTCCTGAGTGGCTAATTCGGCCAGTTCAGTTTCTTTTTGCAGACGGTAAAGGGTATCGGTGGCAGCTTCGGGCAGGCTCTTGATATCAATCCGCCAGCCCGTCAGCTTGGCGGCCAACCGGGCATTCTGACCGTCACGGCCAATTGCCAGGCTGAGCTGGTCTTCGGGAACGACCACAGTAGCCGTTTTCCCGCCGCTGTTTTGATCATTCAGATAGACGCCGCTGACGCGCGCCGGGCTGATGGCCTTGGCGATAAAAATGGACGTATCGGAATTCCATTCGATGACATCAATTTTCTCGTCGTGGAGTTCGCGCACAATGGCCTGAATACGGACGCCGCGGATACCGACACAGGCGCCGACCGGGTCAATACCCTGCTGGGTAGCGGAGACGGCTACCTTGGCGCGCTCACCAGGTTCGCGGGCAATGGAACGAATTTCTACAACGCCATGATAAATTTCGGGAACTTCATTTTCCAGCAGGCGGCGCAGGAAGTTGCGATGCGTGCGCGAGAGAATGATTTGCGGGCCGCGCGGATTGTCTTTTACTTCAGCAATCAAAGCACGCACGCGATCATGAATATGAAAGCGTTCGCCGGGAATCATTTCTTTGCGTGGCATGCTGCCTTCGGCTTTCATTTCCAGACCGATGGTCATGCCGGTCGCATTGACAGCCTGGACAACACCGCTGACAATTTCGCCAACCTGTTTCTGATAGTGATTAAGCTGAGATTGCCGTTCGGCGTCGCGGATGCGCTGTTGAATCACCTGACGGGCAGTTTGGGCGGCAACCCGGCCGAAATCGCGCGGGGTGCTTTCGACAACCACCATTCCACCGAGTTCTGCCTCAGGGTCCACTTTTTGGGCATCGATCAGAGTAACTTCAGTGCGTTCATCCTGGACATCGTCCACGATTTCTTTTTCCGCATAGATGGTTACCTTGCCGGTTTCAATGTCAACTTTGGCCTCAACGTGCTGAGCGTTAGACGCGTTTACGGCCCGCCGATACGCAGAGACCATGGCCGATTCGAGCGCCTTGAGGATAATCTCTTTTGGGAGCTGTTTTTCTTCAAGGACTTCGTTGAAAGCCAGATTAAATTCGTTCTTCATGCCTTAGCAATCTCCAAAATAGCTGTCCTGTTACATAAGAAGAAAAGTGGGGGGCGCCCACTTTTCAATGCGGTCAATCCAATTCACAACTTACGCAAGGCTAGTTTATCATAGTTCATTTAGAATCGCAATAATTTCTTAAAGAAAATGAAATCAGGCAACGATTGATCCCTTTTCCTCTAAAGCTTTGATCAGCCGGAAAATATTCAAGGCGGTCTGATATACATTTTCACTGGCTGAGGATAAAGCTTCGCTGAGTGTGGATACCCCGCGAACTGCGGGAAATAAGGCGCTGACCCCCAGCGGATAGAGCGCTTCACTGCCCGGGCGGATGCTTCCTGAAAGGACGATGACCGGTATTCCCTGAGCGGCTGCGCGCCGGGCAATTCCACCGGGCGCTTTTCCCATCGCGCTTTGGGCGTCGCTGGCGCCTTCGCCGGTGATGACCAGATCGCATCCGGCTAAGGCTGCGTCAAAATCACAAGAATCCAATAAAAGGTCTAACCCTCTGGATAATTTTGCATGCGCATAGGCTACCAGCGGCGCGGCAGCACCGCCGGCAGCGCCGCTGCCTGGCAGCGTGTGTACATCCACGCCGGTATTCAAATGGATGACTTCGGCCAGATGGCGCAGGCCTTGATCCAGCAGGATTACTTGTTCGGGTGTGGCTCCTTTTTGCGGGCTGAAGATATTGGCCGCTCCCTGTTCACCGTAAAATGGGTTGGATATATCGCAGGCAATTTGAATCGGGCAGTTTTTTAATTTCGGGTGAATCAGATGGGTATCTACCGCGGTGATATTCCTCAGGTCCTGTCCGCAAAGAGCGGTTTGCCCATCCTCGGTTTTAAAGTGAATTCCGAGCGCCGCTGCCAGGCCAACACCACCGTCATTCGTCGCGCTGCCTCCCAGCCCCAAAAAAATTTTTTGGCAGCCTTTATCCAGTGCATGGCTGATTAACTGGCCGGTTCCATAGGTAGTTGTCAGCAACGGATTGCGCTCATCGGGTTTCAACAGTGCCAGACCAGAAGCTTCAGCCAGTTCAATGACGGCCGTTTTATCCGCAAGCAGGCTATAGCGGGCACAGACCGGCCGGTTGAGCGGATCATGGACCGCTACAGTGGTGCGCTGCCCGCCAAGAGCGCTAAAAAATGCCTCGCTGAAACCCTCACCGCCGTCAGAAATGGCAATAAGGGTCGTGATAATGTTTGGGAAGACATCACGGGCGGCCTTTGCCATGATTTCATTGACGGCTTGAGAGGAGAGTGATTCTTTAAAAGAGTCGGCGGCGAAAAGAATTTTTCGCATGATGGTATTCCATTCACTATGTTGATGGATTAAATTTTGAAAATTTGCGTATCTTTTATGACGGAATTAATATAATATTATTATAGCAACAAGTAGAAGTGACCATTAATAATGGTTAGCGAAAGTTAAACGGGTTCACGAGGGGGCATGGTTTCATCGCAGCTAGATTCATCTGAGCAGCAGCTTCCCGATTTCTCGAATTCAATCGCATCATCAGGGGAATAAGCCTATGAGTACGAATGATCAAAGTGGGATGATCGGCGGAATACGGATTGGCCTGATTTATCTGGTTTTTAGTTTGGCGATTATTTCAGTCGGAATTTATAATTTTCTGGAACAGCGTTCCAGCGTGTATGCGGATGCGGAAAATAAATTAACCTCGATTGGAACGCTGAAAAATACCGGGATTCAGCAATGGTATGATGATCAAAAAGAGGCGGCAAATCTTTTTTATCATAATCCCATCATGACGGATTTTGTTCAGAAGCAATTACAGGATAATTTATCTTCGGAAGAAACGGTTGCGGTTACACAGTGGGTAGAAAAGATTAAAGATACCCATTTCTTTACCGACATCATCTTGTTAGATGAGCAAGGTCAGATCATCAACACTCGTTACCCGTTTTCAGGGCAGGTGGATGCGCATATCGTTCGTATGCTTCAAGCATCCTCGAAGAACCAAAATATCCAATTTGTCGATCTATTTCTGCTTACCGATTCGCAAAAACCTGCTTGCGCGTTTATTGTCCCGCTGGTAACCGCGGACGATAATGAATCAGTGATTGGATATACGATCATCATGATTGATCCGAATATCTATCTTTATCCCTTTATTTCTTCCTGGCCAGATAGCAGTCAGACTTCGGAATCATTAATCATCCGGCAAGAGGGGAATCGGGTTCTGTTTCTCAATAATTTGCGTTTTCAACCTGATGCCGCGCTCAAATATAGTTTGCCGTTTGATACTTTAAATTTGCCAGCAGCTGAAGCACTCCGTGGGCGTGTTGGCATCTATAGCGGGATTGATTACCGGCAGCACCAGGTGCTCTCCTATACCAGCCATGTCACCGGGCCCGAATGGGGCCTGGTGGTGAGGATGGATGAATCTGAGGTATCTCAACCATTATTTAGAACCTTTTGGGTAACGGTAGGTATAATCGCAGGAATTTTGATCATTGCAGGGATTATTTTTGCCTTTATCCTGCAGTACCAGCGGCGAATTCTGGTTTCAAGCCATTTGGAAGTTGAAAAAGCTTTAGAGATCAGCCGC
Source organism: Bellilinea sp. (assembly GCA_036822575.1). GTDB lineage: Bacteria > Chloroflexota > Anaerolineae > Anaerolineales > Anaerolineaceae > Bellilinea. Next base: position 471,978 of record DAISHK010000001.1, read on the forward strand.
GTAAATTTTTCAAAAGCTTTCCAATCAGAACAGAATCTGATGATGGTTGCTCGGATCAGCGACGGTGTAATCATTGAAGTTAATCAATCACTGGCTGCATGCCTGGCGCTGCCAAGAGCCGCAATCATTGGCAAAAATTTCGATCAGATATTTTCCAATCCACCTGCATTATTTGAAGAAATTCAAAGCATTGTGAATTTGAACGGGCGGGTTTTTCATCGTGACGCTGACTATGAAACGCCGGATAAACAAAAGATCAACTTGATTTTCTCGGCTGATTATGTAATGCTGCAAGACCAAAGCTGCCTGTTGTTAACTTTCAATGATGTTACTGCAAAAAAACAAATTGAAACGCAGCTTCAGGAACAGGCGCAATTACATGCAGTCATCATTGATGCCATTGTTTTGGTGGATGAGAAATTTGTAATCAAGACCTGGAATAACGGCGCCGTTCAAATGTATGGCTGGCAGCGCGAAGAAGTGATTGACAAAGAATTTAGGAAGATTATCCCAACTGAATATGTAACCATCTCGCGCGATGAAATGCTTAGAAAATTATCTTCAGAGGGTGTCTGGTCTGGGGAAGTTATTCAAACTGATAAATTCGGTCGGCGTTTTAGTGTCATCACCACATTAAAAGTGATTAAAGATGAGTTGAATAAGGTCAGCGGCGTATTGGCAGTAAGCAAGGATGCCACGCAATATCGCCAGGCAGAAGCGGAACGCCAGGAAAAATTAAAATTAGAGGCACAGATCCGGCGATTGGCGGAGTCGACTCCCGGCGTACTGTGTTCATTCCATTTAGACGCGACAGGAAAGGCCTCACTGCCGTTTGCCATTGGAAACACTGATGAAGTTTACGGCCTGCCAATGGAAACCTTAATCGATGACGCTTCGCCAATATTTGAACATATTCATCCTGATGACGTTCAAATGGTGCAGAAAACGATTGCGGAATCTGCCAGAACGATGAAAACCTGGCGCGTTGAATATCGGTATGAGCATCCGAAGCGTGGAGAAATATGGATAGAGGGGCGTTCCTCACCAATCTTTGATGCGAAAGACGGCAGCATCACCTGGCATGGATTTATCAACGATATTACGGATCGGAAACTGGTTGAAATTCTGGCGCGTGATTCCCAAATCCGATTAAGAGCCGCATTGCAAGCCGCTTCAATGGGTACCTGGATATGGGACCTAAAGAAAAATGAAATCTGGTGGGATGAATCGCTGGAAGGGCTTTTTTACGAAAAAACAGAGCCGTTGAAACCTGGAAATATTGAAATGTTCATCTCCGCTGTCGATGCCCGAGACCAGCAGCGCGTTCTGGATGAATTAAATAATGCGATTACAGAACGGCGTAATTACTATATTGAATTCCGTTTGCAGACCGATCCGACTAAGGAAAGATGGTATAGCGGCCGCGGCGAATTGCTTTTGGATGATGAAGATGAACCTTTGCGATTGATCGGCGCGTTTCTGGAAATTACTGACCGGAAGAAAATTGAAGAATCGCTGCGTGAAAGCGAAGAACGGTACCGATTAATTGTCGAGTCATTGCCTTTGAGCGTCTTTATCCATAGCCAGGATAAAATTATTTATGTTAATCATTCTGCCTGCGAACTATTCGGCGCCTATGATGAAAGTGAACTGCTTAGACTTTCTGAGAAAGATCTTGTTCATCCAGAGGATTTATTAAAAATACTCGAAAAGACAAAATCGGGCCTCGCCCGGCCGGTTGGAGAAAAAGACCAGGCTACTATTGAGGAACGGATTATTCGCCTGGATGGGGAAATTCGGTATGTTGAGGCGTTTGCTGTGCGAATCGAATACCGCGGCGATCCTGCGCTGATGATCATGTTTAACGATGTTACCGGTAAAAAGCAGGCTGAACTTGCTTTGCGTGAAAGCGAAGAGCGCTACCGATTGATTGTTGAATCATTGCCTTTGGGGGTCGTTATTCACCGGTACAACCAGATTGTGTTTGCCAACCAGTTCGCGCTCAATTTAATTGGGGCGACAAAGCAATCAGAATTACTCGGCCGGTCAGTGATCGAATTTGTTCATCCCGAAGACCAGCCAATGATCATAGAACTTGCCCAGCAAGGCATGGAGGCCGCTCCTGGGGCTATCGATACCCAGGCCATTGAGGAGCGTTTGGTTCGCCTGGATAACGATTTGATCTATGCAGAAGCATCCGCGGCAAGGATTGAATATCAAAACGAACCCGCTTTAATGGTCATGTTAAACGATATCACCGGCCGGAAGAAGGCTGAAATGGCGCTGCGCAACAGCCAGGAGCGATTGAAGGGTTTCTTCGCTTCTGATTTGTTCGGAACACTTTTCGGCGATGTGTTCGGCAATATCTTTGAAGTGAATGACGAGTACCTGCGGATTATTGGCTATACTCGTGATGATTTTAACTCCGGGCGATTGCGCTGGGATTCGATAACGCCAGAAGAATTCTTGCAGCTCGATATGGAGAGCATCAATGAGGCCAAAATTCGTGGGGCATGTGCGCCCTACGAAAAGCAGTATATCCGCAAAGACGGTTCACGCGTGTGGGTTCTGGTCGGGTTTGTCCTGTTCGGAGATAACCGCGACGAATCTATTGCTTTTATTATCGATTTAACTGAACTGAAACAAAAAGAATTAGAGATTCGTCAACTGAATGAAAAGCTTGAATTGCGCGTCCAGCAGCGCACCCAGGAGTTGGAGGTCGCAAATCGAGAATTGGAAGCCTTCGCTTACTCTGTTTCGCACGATTTGCGCGCTCCGCTGCGGGCAATCGATGGCTTTTCACGAATTATTCTGGATGAATATGCGGATGTACTGGATGAAGAGGGGCAGCGTTTGCTCGGGATTGTCCGTGAAAACACATCGAGAATGGATCAGCTAATCACAGACCTGTTGGCATTATCCCGGGCTACCCGCCTTGAAATGAAGTCAATTCCTATCGACATGCGTTTAATGGCAGAGAGTGTCTTCAACCAGGTTCAATATAATTATGATGAACATCCCAGCGAGTTGGTTTTGGGAGATTTGCCGCTTGCAATCGGCGATCCAAACTTGATTCAGCAGGTCTGGATTAACCTGATTTCGAATGCCTTGAAATATTCCCGGCCAAAGGAGTTCAGCCGGATTGAGATTGCCTGTGAAACAAAAGACGGCATGCAAATTTATTCCGTCCGAGATAATGGCGTTGGTTTTAACCCAGCTTATATCAATAAATTATTTGGTGTATTTCAGCGCTTGCATAGCGCCGATGAATTTGAAGGGACAGGGGTTGGCCTGGCGATCGTTCAGCGGATTATCCATCGGCATGGCGGCCGTGTATGGGCAGAAGCTGAAATTGGCAAAGGTGCGGCATTCTATTTCTCTCTTCCAATTAGAACGGGGTGATCGAATGGAAAAAAACATTGTCGAGATTTTGCTGGTTGAAGACAGTGCGTCAGACGCAGAACTTGCTTTACGAGCATTAAAAAAACGCCATCTGGCCAATACGATTGTTTGGGTAAAAGATGGCGAAGAGGCACTGGACTTTTTGTTCGCACGAGGGTCGTTCCACTACCGCGCAGGTGAAAAGCTGCCCAAGGTCGTCTTATTGGATTTAAAGCTGCCCAAGGTGGATGGACTGGATGTCTTGAAAGCGATCAAATCCGATGAGCGTTTACATCGCATTCCGGTGGTTGTAATGACTTCATCCACGGAAGAGGCAGACCGGCTGGCGAGTTATAATTACGGGGTTAACAGTTATATTGTTAAACCGGTCGATTTCGGAAAATTTATTGAGGCAGTGCAATCACTCGGCTACTACTGGCTGTTAGTGAATCGCGATCCCGAATAGTTATCCAACTGAATATTAATTACCTTGATTAAATACCCGAGATGTTGAGCAGGTCGGGTTGTTCATGGTATTAATACTCTGGCAGACATTTTTTATAAAGTGAGGCAAGTAAATGGGATTTCATGGCGGCGGCCGGATGGCCGGTATATTTTCTGAGAGCGAAAAACCAAAAATTACCCGAGCGCTATTAAAGCGTGTGTTTACTTACGCACGGCCTTATTGGCCGCAAATTGCGGGGATGTTGTTCTTGATCCTGATTTCCTCAGGGCTTTCGTTAATCAACCCTTTGATTTTGCGCCAATTGATTGACCATGCATTACCAGAAAAGGATTTAAACGGACTTTTGCTGCTGGCAGGCGCGTTATTGCTGCTGCCTTTAGTTTCAGGTGCGGTCAATGTTATTCAGCGCCGGATCAATGCCGGGGTGGGCGAGGGTGTGATATTTGATTTGCGCGTGGCTTTGTACGATCACCTTGAGCGCTTATCGCTGCGCTTCTTCACCCACACGCGCACGGGCGAGTTAATGAGCCGGCTGAATAACGATGTAGTTGGGGCACAAACAGCAATTTCGAATACGCTGGTCGGAATCGTAACCGAAATTATTCAGGCGGCAGTGCTGCTGGCAGTGATGCTGGCGATGGAATGGCGGCTGACTTTGATCAGCGTCATTATTCTGCCCCTGTTTATTTTCGCATCGCAGAAAATGAGCACCCGCCTGCGCGATATTGCCAGAGAGCAGATGGACGCCAACGCGCGCATGAATGCATTGATGAATGAAACCCTTAATATCAGCGGCGCGCTTCTGGTTAAATTGTTCGGACAGCGAAAAAACGAAGTGGCTCGGTTTGAGGATCGGGCGGTTAATGTGCGTGATATCGGCATCCGCCGGGCAATTACCGGGACGGTGTTTATCGTTATCATCGGCTTATTAAGCGCTGTCGGCAACGCGCTGATTTACGGCTTCGGGGGCTATCTGGTCATTCAAAATGCCTTTACGATCGGAACCATCGTGGCGTTTGGTTCTTATTTGGGCAGCCTGTACGGCGCCCTTTCTTCTTTGTCCAGCGCGCCAGTGGATTTTGCTACATCCATTGTCAGCTTTGAACGGGTTTTTGAAGTGCTGGACCTGCCGCTTGAAATTGCGGAAGCCGAATACCCCCTGGAAATCAGCCAGGTGCGCGGTGAGCTGGCTTTCGAGCACGTCTCTTTCCGTTATGATGAAGGAATCAATGAATATCTGAAAAGTGTCCGGCGTTTTGGACAGCTTGATTCAGTTGCGACGACCATTTCTGCCCCTGCGAATGCGGATGGGGCCCCCGCAGCCGAGGGTGAAGTTCATCATCAGGCCCGCGAAAGTGCGCTTGAGGATATCAGCTTTGTGGTCAAACCCGGGCAATTAGCGGCATTGGTCGGCCCCAGCGGCGCAGGTAAAACGACGCTGACCTACCTGGTCCCGCGCCTGTACGACCCGACTGAGGGCGTAATTCGCGTTGACGGGCACAACTTGCGTGATTACCGCCTTGAAAATCTGATGGGCCAAATTGGTATGGTGACTCAGGAAACGCATCTTTTCCATGACTCAATTCGAACCAATCTGCTGTACGCGAAACCAGAGGCGACCCAGGCCGATCTGGAATCCGCCTGTAAAGCGGCCAATATCCACGACTTTATCAGTCATTTATCCGAGGGCTACGATACCGTGGTCGGTGAGCGGGGATATCGCCTTTCGGGCGGTGAAAAACAGCGGATTGCTCTGGCGCGCGTTATTTTGAAGGATCCGCGGATTCTCATTCTCGACGAAGCCACTTCGCATCTGGATAGCGAATCAGAGGCGCTGATTCAAGACGCGCTCAACCATGTGATGGCCGGGCGAACGAGTATTGTTATTGCGCACCGGCTCAGTACCATTTTGGCGGCGGATTTGATCCTGGTGATGGACAGGGGTCGTATCGTCGAATCAGGTGTTCATGCTGATCTGGTTCAGCGCGGCGGTCTATACGCTCATTTGTACGAGACTCAGTTCCACAACGCAGATAAAACGACAGCCTGAAGGGTCATTTAAAAACAGCGGTTCGTTATGTACGGCACCTCAGCCGGCGAACCTTTGCTCGTATGTGTGGCTATAAAGAAAATCGGCCTGAAAAACAGGCCGATTTTCTTTGAATAAATCACCGGATTTCAGAGAGATCGACGGGCCGTTTCTCTTTCAGCGAACGGGTCGCCGCTATTGCCATTACCACCGGCTCTCGGCCATCAGCGCCAGAGACCGGGGTTGGCTGATCCAATCGCACGGCTTTAACAAAGGCGTCCATTTCGGCGATGAATGAATCCATATACCGTTCGAGGAAGAAATAGAGCGGTTTAGCGGAGATAATTCCGCCGGCACCGCTGAATACGTTGCGGTGCGGGGTGTTATTCAGCGATTGCAGCATACCGCCGGAACCGAAAACCTCCAGGCGCTGATCGTAGCCGTAAATGGCTTTACGGCTGTTGTCGATCGTGCCGATTGCCCCGTTTTCAAAAAAGAGGGTCACGACCGCGGTGTCGATATCGCCGGCCTGACCAATTTCTTCATCCACCAGTACCGCTCCGGCTGCGAAAATTCTGGTCACGTTGCACCCCATCAGATAGCGGGCCATATCAAAATCGTGAATGGTCATATCGAAAAACATACCGCCGGAAACTTTGACATAAGCGGGCGGTGGTGGTTCTGGGTCGCGCGAAGTGATGCGCAGCAGATGCGGCGCGCCGATCTGACCGGCGGCAATGCCTTCACGCACTGCACGGAAATTAGGATCAAAGCGGCGGTTAAATCCGATTTGCAATTTTACGCCGGCCTTTTCAACGGCTGCCAGGGCTGAATCGATTACGCTCAGGTCGTAAGCGATGGGTTTCTCGCAGAAGATGTGCTTACCTGCCTCGGCGGCAGCGGTGATCATTTCAGCGTGGGTGTTGGTGCTGGAGCAGATGGCGACCGCATCGACATCGGGATTGTTCAGGACATCTTCGAAATGGGCGGAACAATGCGGAATGCCGAATTTCGAGGCGGTTTCTTGTGCGGCTGATTCAACCGGGTCGGCGATTGCGATGACGCTGGCGTTGCTGACCACTTTGCAAATAGTCTGGGCGTGAATTTTTCCGATGCGGCCTGCGCCGATAATTCCAAAACGGAGGTTTTCTGAATTGGGTGACATAGGATTCTCTTTATAAACCGATGGAATGAAGATAATCGCGGTTGCGCTGTGCGCTGGCTTTTGGCGCGCCCATGCCGGGGAGTACGTCCTGCTCGACGACGATCCAACCCGTGTACTGCATCGCATCCAATTGTGCCTTGATGGCCGGAAAATCTACCGCGCCCTGACCTAATTCACAAAAAATGCCCCGGCTGACGGAGGTGAAATAATCCCACCCCTCTGCGCGGGATTGTTCGGCGAGCCTGGGGTGGCAGTCTTTGAAATGGATATGCCAGGCGCGATCGGCGTAGGTTTTCAGAATGCTGAGCGGATCACCGCCGCCAAAGGCAATATGGCCGGTATCCAGGCACAAACCGACGATTTTCGGGTCGGTCAGCGCCATAGCCCTGGCAATTTCCTGCGGCGTCTCGATGTATCCGGCGCAATGGTGGTGGATCACGGTGCGCAGACCGGTTTCAGCGAACACTTCTCGGGCTACCTGGTGGATTCCATCGGCGGCAATTTCCCATTCGGCCTCGCTCAGCCCCATTTGCGGCGTAACCCGCCCGGCGTTTTGGGTGCGCTCTGCAATGGCCCCGTTATTGTCAGCCAGGACGATGAAAGGTTCTTTCCCGGCGGTTTCAGCCAGCAAACGAGCCGTCCGCACGGCCACCTCGACGCCGGCCGCGTGCGCCTGCGGGTCTTTGAGCAGAACCGGGACAAACGCGCCCAGCAGATTCAGGCTGCGAGCGGCCAGTTCGTCCTTCAAGGTTTTTGGATCGGTAGGCATAAAGCCCCAATCACCTAATTCCGTTCCCCGATAGCCGGTTTCCTGGATTTCGTTCAGTACCTGAACGTACCCGGCCGATTCGCCTTCCAGGTCGAACTCCAGGGCTCCCCACGAACAGGGTGCGTTGCCAATCTTAATCATGCCAATCCCTCCAGGTTAAAATTTGCGTGTCCATTCATCTAACCAACGTTCAACCACGACCTTGGTCTGGGTGAAGAATTCCACCGCATGGCTGCCCTGGGCGTGGAGTGTGCCGAAAAAGCTGTTTTTCCAGCCGCTGAATGGGAAGAAAGCCATCGGCGCGGCTACCCCGATATTGATGCCGATATTGCCGGCCTGGGCTTCATAACGGAATTTGCGCGCTGCCGCGCCGCTGCTGGTGAATACACAGGCCATATTGCCATACTCGCCGCTGTTGACCAGTTGGATGGCGTCTTCCACTGTGCTGACGCGCATCACCCCGAGTACGGGGCCAAAGACTTCCGTGCGCGCCAGGGTGCTGCCGGCGGGGACGTCGTCAAGAATGGTCGGTCCAAGAAAGTACCCGCGCTCCAGACCCGGAACGGCGATATCGCGTCCATCCAGCAGGATCCGCCCGCCTTCATCGATCCCGGTTTGAATCAATCCCTCGATCCGCTGCTTGCTTTGCGGGCTGATGACCGGCCCCATCTGGACATCGGCCTGCAAACCTGACCCAATTTTGCGGCGGGCGGCCGTCTCTGCCAGGTGCGGCGTGAACATTTGGTGGGCGTCGCCCACGGTCACCGCCAGCGAGGCTGCCAGGCAGCGCTGACCGGCATTACCGAAGGCGGAATCCATCAGAATATTAGTGGTCATATCCAGGTCGGCATCGGGCAGAATGATGACCGGGTTTTTCGCGCCGCCCTGAGCCTGCACGCGTTTGCCGTTGGCTGAGGCGCGCGCATAAATATGGCGGGCGACGGCCGTTGAGCCAACAAAGGTGACCGCCTGAATGGCGGGATGATCCAGCAAGGCGTTGACGGTATCCGCGCTGCCGTTTACCAGCGACAGGACACCGGGCGGCAGACCCAGACTGTCCATCAATTCCACCGCGCGCGTCATGGTCAGCGGAGTCCGTTCGGATGGCTTGATGATGACCGGGTTGCCGGTTGCCAGGGCGTAAGGCAGGTACCAAAAGGGAATCATGCCCGGAAAGTTGAACGGCGCAATGATCAGCGCAACCCCGACCGGCTGGCGGATCATATATTCATCGACGCCGCGGGCTACGTCCTCAACGAAATCTCCCATCATCATCGTCGGAATGCCGCAGGCGACCTCGACGTTCTCAATCGCGCGGCGCAGCTCGCCGCGGGCCTCATCTAAGACTTTGCCGTTTTCCAGGGTAATTAACTGCGCCAGTTCTTCCAGGTGCTCTTCCAGCAAGACTTTCAGTTTGAACAGGTATTGAATGCGGGCGGTCATGGGCGTACGCCGCCACCCATCGAAAGCGCTTTGGGCGGAACGCGCGATTTGATCCACCTCAGCGGCTGTCGTTAATGGGACACGGGCAAGCAGTTCGTCAGTGGCCGGGTTGCGCACTTCTTTGAATTCCTGGGTATCTGCGCTCTGCCAGGCGGCATTGTAATAATTAGCTAAAGTTTTCATCATCCCTCTCGATCAGCGGATATCTGGATTGGGCAGCATAAAATCGCGCACAACTGCCTGCAGGTCGTGATAAGCGGCAATGAAAGAGCGCAAAGTGCGTACGACCGGCCCGAATTGATCGAATTCAGCCGGCTGCATGCCGTCCTCATCGTAGGCGCGGCGAAAATCAGGAAATGCGCGATAAAGGTGTTCGATGATTTGCGGATCAACCGGGTTGTTGAACCGTTCTTTGACTTCAATATCCGAGGCGTTGAAGAGCAGCTGCCATTCATAGGGCATTGTCAAAATAATATCGCCGCCGATCAGTTCACTCCAATGCCACTGATGGCGATAGGCGGCGGCCAGCAGACGCGCCCGGTATCCGCGCTCGTGGAAAACCGGATAGGCTTTTTTCAGGCAGGCAATTCCCGCCCAATCGCCGTATCCTGGCGGCAGAAGCACCTTGTCGCGTTTTTCAAGAATATGGATCCAATCGTCCATCCTTCCGACCATGATGGTGCAGACCGGCGTCATACTGCTGGTTTCAAGGCCAGCCTGGTCGCGGCGGTTAAGGCCGCGTTCTACAGCCTCAGCGACGGCAATCGCTTGCGGAACGCAGAAACAAACGGTCGCGTTGATATTGACACCCTGAAAGGTAGCTTCCTCAATGGCGCGAATGCCGGCGGCGGTCACCGGAATTTTGACCTGGATGTTGGGCGCCAGCGTGTGGAAGTGCACAGCCTGTGCGGTAATCGCCTCTGCATTGCGATAGAAAGTGGGGTTGGTTTGTATGGAAAGCCGGCCTTTGCGTCCCTGTTCCCTTTCGAAAACCGGCAAAAGCAAATCGGCGCCTTTAACCGCCATTTCTTCAATTAACTGCCAGGTGACCTGGTCTTCTGCCCAGGTGGGGTGCTGGGCGATAATTTCCAGAATGCGCTCTCGCCATAAGGGCATTTCTTTCTTTAAGACATTCAGGACAATTGAAGGGTTAGTGGTCGCCCCGGTCGCGCCATTGCGGATGGCGTAGGTCAACTCTTCAATCGAGCATGAATCATTCCAGGTATCGGTGGCGGTTGTCTCAACAGTAATTTGCAGCGGGCTTTTATCCATTGCGGATTCTCCTTTCGTCCGGCATCTAATCTGGTTGTTTTCTCAAGATGCACACGTGTGCAGATAAAAGAGATGATTGCAAAAATTCATGCGGTTTTGGAGGGGGAGAAAAATACCAGATGTGGAGCTGGCCGGTACCGGCCAGCTCCACGAATACACGGAATCTATTTCATGAAGTCGGCGACATTGTCAGCGGAGACAACTTCCACGCCGGTATTGACGAAGGATTCTACCTGTTCGCCGCGAGCGACAGCGGCGGCGGTGAGAGTACCCAGCTTGCCGATATTGGCGGCAAATTGAGCGATGGAAGCGGTCATTTCACCATTGCTGATGGAGGTGAGGGCGTCCGGGGAGGCGTCGAAGCCGACGATAATCAAGTCTTTGCCGGCGGCTTTGGCGGCGTTATAAGCACCCAGAGCCATCTCGTCGTTGGTGGCATAAATGGCCTTGATGTTGGGGTTGGCGGTGAGGATGTTCTCAGCCACCGACTGACCCATAGCGCGGTCAGAATTGGCGGGCTGAACAGCCACGACCTTGAGGCCGGCGGCTTCGAGAGCTTCCGTCGCGCCTTCTTCGCGCAGGTTGTGGACGGGATCACCGGCAGCGCCGCGGATGATGGCGACTTCGTCGCCAGAGGCGAGCTTATCGGCGATAAACTGACCGGCCAACTCGCCGCCCTTGCGGTTATCGGTACCGACAAAAGCGGATTTGGCGGTGAAAGTGGAGATATCGGTGTCAATCAGGACAACGGGGATGCCGGCTTCAACTGCTTTTTGCAGGGTAGGCTGGACCTGATCGGCCTGGCTGGGAGCCACAGCAATGGCGTCCACTTTGGCTGAGATCTGAGCTTCAATGAAGCGGATCTGGCCTTCGATATCGGTTTCTTCATTCGGGCCGAGGAAGGTGGCATGGATGGTCGGATCTTCGGCCATGGCTTCGTCCACACCTGAACCAACCAGTTTCCAGTAGTCGCTGGTCACCGCTTTGACGACAACGGCAATCTTGACCGGTTTCTTTTCATCCGTGCTGGCCTGCGGCGACATGAAGTCGGCGACATTGTCAGCGGAGACAACTTCCACGCCGGTATTGACGAAGGATTCTACCTGTTCGCCGCGAGCGACAGCGGCGGCGGTGAGAGTACCCAGCTTGCCGATATTGGCGGCAAATTGAGCGATGGAAGCGGTCATTTCACCATTGCTGATGGAGGTGAGGGCGTCCGGGGAGGCGTCGAAGCCGACGATAATCAAGTCTTTGCCGGCGGCTTTGGCGGCGTTATAAGCACCCAGAGCCATCTCGTCGTTGGTGGCATAAATGGCCTTGATGTTGGGGTTGGCGGTGAGGATGTTCTCAGCCACCGACTGACCCATAGCGCGGTCAGAATTGGCGGGCTGAACAGCCACGACCTTGAGGCCGGCGGCTTCGAGAGCTTCCGTCGCGCCTTCTTCGCGCAGGTTGTGGACGGGATCACCGGCAGCGCCGCGGATGATGGCGACTTCGTCGCCAGAGGCGAGCTTATCGGCGATAAACTGACCGGCCAACTCGCCGCCCTTGCGGTTATCGGTACCGACAAAAGCGGATTTGGCGGTGAAAGTGGAGATATCGGTGTCAATCAGGACAACGGGGATGCCGGCTTCAACTGCTTTTTGCAGGGTAGGCTGGACCTGATCGGCCTGGCTGGGAGCCACAGCAATGGCGTCCACTTTGGCTGAGATCTGAGCTTCAATGAAGCGGATCTGGCCTTCGATATCGGTTTCTTCATTCGGGCCGAGGAAGGTGGCATGGATGGTCGGATCTTCGGCCATGGCTTCGTCCACACCTGAACCAACCAGTTTCCAGTAGTCGCTGGTGACAGCCTTGACGATCACAGCAATATTGACATCTTTGTCAGCACTGGCGGCCGGGGCGCTGGTGGCGTCCGCGGCGGGTGCGGCCGGTTCCTGCGTCGGGGCAGGCGTCGTTTGGGCGCATGCGCCCAGCAGCAGCGTCAAAATTAGCCCAACAAACAAAACTTTCTTTAAACTCGCGTGCATAACTCCTCCAAAACATTCGCTTCTTGAAATCGACGGATCGGTGACTTGCGCATTTTGAGCACAGGCGGGGGGAACACCTCCTTTACCGAATCTGATGGGGATAAACGATTATTTATGGCGGGTACGCTGCCGCAAGACATCGACGTACACCGCACCGATAATGACCAGGCCAATGGCAACCGTCTGCCATTCAGTGGGTACATTCAGCAAAACAAGACCGTTGCGCAGAACGGCGATCAGGATGACGCCGATGGCCGTGCCGCCAACCGTGCCGGAGCCGCCGGCAAAGGAAGCGCCGCCGATAATGACTGCGGCAATCGCGTCCAGTTCCGCGCCGTTGCCGGCCAGCGGATAGCCGGAGTTGGTACGTCCGGCCAGCATCAGGGCAGCCATGCCGGCCATCAGACCGCTCAGACTATAGACAATAACCAGCGTGCGGCTGACGTTGATGCCCGAGAGGCGGGCAGCAGAGATATTGCCGCCGACCGCATAAATATGGCGGCCCACAGAGGTGTTCGAGAGCATGACGTGGAAGATTGCATACATGACGATGATGACCAGCAGCGATACCGGAATAGGGCCGAGGGAGCCAGCCCCAAGGACGAGCACCTGGCCTGCGCCAGCGCGGTCGAAGCCGGAGATCGGCGAAGCGCCGGTGATGATCAAGGCCACGCCGCGGGCGACATTCATCGTGCCCAGGGTCGCGATAAACGGATGCGGCAGGTGCAGCTTGGTCAGCAGAATGCCATTCAGCCAGCCGACAAAGGTGCCGACCAGCAGGCACAAGAACATGGCAATGAACGGGTTGATCTGCCATTTAATGGCCATTAAGGCCAGGGTGCACATGGATACCGCCAGAATAGAGCCAACGGAGAGGTCAATACCGGCGGTTATGATGGCCAGGAGCAGCCCCAGCGCCAGCAACGCGTTTACCGTTCCCTGGCGGGCGATATTGGACAGGTTGTCGGCGGTCAGGAACACCGGCGAGGAAACGGAAAGATAAATGATCAAAATCAGCAGGCCAAACAAGGCCCCGAAGCGTGCAATAAAACTACCCAGCGCAGCCCCATTGAAGATGCGGCTGCCGGGTCTTAATTCTTCTGGAGTGGCTTCAGATCGTGCCATATTCTTGTACTCCCATAGCGGCAGATAAGATTTTTTCCTGGGTAGCTTCGTCGCGGGTGAACTCACCGGCGATCTGGCCTTCATGCATCACGATGATCCGGTCACTCATTCCCAACAATTCCGGCATTTCGGAAGAAACCATGATGACCGCGACCCCATTTTGAATCAAGAGATTCATCAGGTTATAGACTTCTACTTTTGCGCCCACGTCAATTCCGCGGGTCGGTTCGTCAAATATTAAGATTTTGGATTGGCTGGCCAGCCATTTCGCCAGTACGACTTTTTGCTGGTTACCCCCGCTCAAATATTCCACTTTTTGCGCCATTCCAGGCGTAAGGATGCGCAGCCGGTCGATAAAGTCACTGACTTTATTGCGCTCTTCCTTCAAACGCAGCAAACCATTGGCGTTGCTCAGCTTATCCAGGCTGGCCAGGGTGATGTTCTGCATCACTGAAAGCAGCAATACCAGTCCTTCCTGTTTGCGATCTTCCGGCAGCAAGCCAATGCCCGCGCGGATGGCCTGTTCGGGTGAATTGATTTTTACAGGCTGACCAAAAACGAAGATTTGCCCGGCATCAATCGGATTCGCGCCGAATATCGATTTCATCAATTCCGTTCGTCCGGCGCCTACCAGGCCGGCAATGCCGAGGATTTCTCCGGTATAGGCGCTGAAGCTGATATCTTCCAAGACGCCTTTAACCGTCAAGCCCTGCACGCGCAGCGCTTCTTCCTGAGCAGTTGTGCTTACCTTGGGAAATTGCTGCTCAAGACTGCGCCCGACCATCAATTGAATCAGTTCTTCGTGGGTCGTCGCTGCGACATTGACCGTAGCAATGTATTGCCCGTCCCGCAGAATGGTTCCGCGGTCACAAATTTGAAAAACTTCATCCAGATGATGGGAGATGTAAATCACCGCGACGCCCTTGCTGCGCAGTTTGCGAATGACATCAAAAAGCTGGTTGATCTCATTCTCAGATAATGCGCTGGTGGGTTCATCCATTATCAGCAGGCGCGCATTAAGGGACAGGGCTTTGGCGATCTCGACCATTTGCTGCATGGCGACGCCCAATCCGGCAACTGGCTGGCGCGGATCCAAATCCAGATGCAATTCCTGCAAAATAGTGGCTGTGTCGGCAAACATCTTGTCCCAATCCAGCAATTTCAGCAGCGGGTTGCGGAAAGGTTCACGGCCAATCCAAACATTTTCTGCGATGCTTAATTGCGGCACCAGATTGAACTCCTGGTAAATAATGCCGATGCCTCGTTGTTGGGCGGAATGCGGATCGTGAATTTCAATTGATTCGCCTTCCCAAATAATATTTCCGCTGTCTTTGGTGTAAGCCCCGGAAAGAATCTTCATCAAGGTAGATTTGCCGGCGCCGTTTTCACCTAAGAGAGCATGCACTTCGCCAGGATAAACTTCCAGGTGGACATGCTGGAGCGCTTTTACGCCCGGAAATGATTTGGAAATATCTTCAAGCCGGAGCAGAACCGGCCCTGAGCTTTGAGAAGTTTCGGTGGTGTTTTCCAAACCCTGGCTCCTTTCTAAAAATAGTATTTTTCTCGCGCACGATGGTCTTCCCATTCCTGGCGCGCTTGTTGAACTGCTGGCATCTGGCTGACCTCCGCTACCGGCACGTCCCACCAGCTTTCATAGCCGGGGACGGAGCTTAGCCGATCGGTTTCAACCGTGATGACCGTTGACCGGTCAGTGGTATGCGCTTGCTTGAGCGCTTCTTCAAAGTCTTGCAGTGTCTGGCACTCAAAAACAATAGAGCCGAGACTGCGGGCATTGCTGGCATAGTCGATTTCCAGGGGCTCCACGGCGCCGCCGCTATTGTCGCCGGGCAGCATACCTTCCTGACGGCGGGTAAAGCGGGTGCCAAAACCGGCCATGCCCATTGAGCGACTCAGCGCACCGATGCTCTTAAAACCGTGGTTGTCGAGCAGGATCACAATTAATTTGTAACCCTCCTGGATAGAAGTCACCAGCTCGGAAGAGAGCATGAGGTAACTGCCGTCGCCGACAATAACATATACTTCTTTATCCGGCGCGGCCATTTTTACACCCAATCCGCCGGCAATTTCATAACCCATGCAGCTGTACCCATATTCCAGGTGGAAGTTCTTGGTGTGCGTGGTGCGCCATAATTTATGCAAATCACCCGGCATCGACCCGGCAGCGTTGACCATGATCCCGTCCGGCCTGGACAGGCGATTCAGCGCGCCGAAAATTTCACCCTGGCTGGGCAGCGGCTGGTTCCGAATGGCGTAGATGCGGTCCACTTCGCGTTCCCAGGCGTGGTGCAGCGCAGTCGCCTGGCTGGTGCTTTCTGCCGGCGCATGGAAGTCCTCCAAACCGGCGGATAATTCCTGCAGTGCGGCGCGGGCATCTGCGACCAGCATCAGCCCGAAATGCTTTCCGGCGTCAAACTCACTAACATTGATATTAATGAACTTGACGTCTGGATTTTGAAAGATGGTTTTTGAGGCAGTGGTGAAGTCAGAATAGCGGGTGCCGATGCCAATGACCAGATCCGCGCCCGCGGCGATGCGATTGGCCGCCAGGGTACCGGTAGCGCCAATTGCGCCCAGGTTGAGCGGATGATCGAAGCGCAGGCTGCCTTTGCCGCCAAACGTCTCGGCGCAGGGGATACCCGTACGGGTGGCGAAATCGGCAAGGGTGTCTTCAGCAGCGGAATAAATAACGCCTCCGCCGGCAATGATCAAGGGCTGGCGCGCCTGGCGAATCAGGGCAATGGCCTGTGCCAATGCGGCGGCATCCGGGCGCGGCCGGCCAATATGCCAGATCCGTTTGCGGAAAAAGGTCTCGGGATAATCAAAGGCTTCCGCCTGAACGTCCTGCGGCAGCGCCAGGGTAACCGCGCCGGTATCGGCCGGGCTGGTCAGCACACGCATCGCAGCGGGCAGGGCCATCAAAATCTGGTCTGGCCGGTTAATCCGATCCCAATAACGTGAAACCGGCCTGAAACAATCATTGACAGAAACATCCTGGCTGGCAGGGAATTCGAGCTGCTGCAAGACCGGGGCGACATTGCGCCGGGCGAAAATATCACCAGGCAGCAGCAGCACAGGCAGGCGGTTAATGGTCGCCAGGGCAGCCCCGGTAATCATATTGGTTGCGCCGGGGCCGATGGAGCTGGTGCAGGCAAAGGTTTGCAGCCGGTTTTTTACTTTCGCGTAGGCAGAGGCCAGGTGGACCTGCGCCTGTTCGTTGCGCGACTGGTAATAACGGAAATCCGGGTTTTGCTGCAGGGCCTGGCCAACGCCGCCGACATTTCCGTGACCAAATATCCCAAAAATCCCGGCAAAGAAAGGCACTTCAATGCCGTCACGTTCGCTGTATTGATTCTTTAGAAATTCAATCAGCGCTTGCGCCATCGTTAATCGTCGGGTATCTGCTGGGGTCATGATTACTCCTCAAATCACTGGTGGGACGAATCTGAAAAAGCGGCAAGGAAGTCCTGGACTTCTTTGAGCGTGGGGGTGGCGTTGGAACTGCCGTGGCGGGTAACGACAATAGCGCCGCAGGCGTTGCCAAAACGGGCGGCGGCCAGCCATTTCCAGCCTTGCAGATAGGCATAAATCACTCCGGCGACAAACGCGTCTCCGGCGCCAAGAATATTTTGAACATTGACCGGAAACCCGGCGGCGTCTTCGGACGGCTGTCCGCTGCGGTGGATGCGTGAACCTTGCGCGCCCCGTTTCTGTAAAAGGACCTGCGGTCCCAGCGCCAATAGCCCGGCAATGGCTGCCTCCACATTGCCGCTGACGCGCGCATCGGAGACCTGGGAATCGTTAATTTGAATTTGCCGGCGGTCTTCCAGCATGGCTGCGTTGATTTCGTCATCGGTACCCAGAATAACCTCCACGAAGGGCAGCGCTGAGCGGATGGCGACACCGAAGGCACGCAGATCAAGCCACTGATCGGGACGAAAATCAAGGTCCAGAAAGACTTTCGCGCCGGCTGAGCGGGCTGTCTCGGCGGCATACAAAGTTGCGCTGCGGCTGGGATCATGCGCCAGAGCGGTTCCATTAATCAGCAGCGTGCGGCAGTTGCGCAGGGGGGAGGTCAGCACATCGCTGATGGTGATTTCGTTGTCGGCGCAGTGATCCCGGTAGAAGGTGAGCGGGAAATGATCCGGCGGCTGGATGCCTAACAGGACGGCTGAGGTCCGGAAACCGGCTTTGCGTGGAATATAGCGGGTCTCTACCCGTTCTTTTTCAAGATAATGGAGAATAAAATCTCCCACCTTATCTTCACCGACGGCCGTCAGCAGCGCCGTACGTAAACCGAGACGGCTGGCGCCGACGCAAATATTGGTCGGGCAGCCGCCTACGTAGGCGGCAAAGCTGGTGATTTCCTCAAAAGGTGCACCGATATCGTTCGAGTACAGGTCAATTGAGGACCGGCCGATGGCGATCAGATCAAAGGTTTCCATTTATTTCTGTTCTACCGGGTATAGCGGAACGCGCGGGTCTTGATGCTGGTACGTATCTTTGACCCAGGTGTATTGCGGATCATCGATCGCCGCCAGGGATTGGTGACTGCCTGCCAGTACATTGAGATAGTAAGCGGTATAACCTGGCGGCACGACGACGGGATGATAGCCCTCCGGGACCAGTACGGTATCGTTATTGCGCACCAGCAGGGTCGCATCGATCGGGCAGCCGGCTTGCTCTAAAGGCGAGCTGGCGTCGGTATAGACGCGTTGAAAGGCGTAGCCTTCGGGGCGGTCAATTTTGTAAAAATAAATCTCATCCAGGTCCGCTTCGAGCAATTCACCCTGCGCGTTGTGTACCAGTACATCATGTTTATGCGGCGGGTAGCTGGACCAATTGCCTGAAGGGGTATATACCTCGACGACCACCAGCCGGTCACAGGCAAAACCGGGTGGAATAATCTTGTTGATTTGGCGGGTGGCATTATCGCCGCCGCGAATTTCTACCTCGATATCGTGCGGGTCGATGCGTTGGGGCGGGTAAGCTTTTTCTGCCAGTACCCAGGCGATGGCAAATTCACTGTCAACAGCCGCGCTGACGGTAAACGTTGAGTCGACCGGCAGGTAGAGCGCTGAAGGCAGCCCTGAAAAAACAGAGGAACGGCCGCCCAGGTCTTCCCAAACGCCGCAGTTTGCGGTCAGGTTCACCTTGCCGCTCAGCACAACCAGCGCCAGTTCGGCAGCCAGCGAACTAAACGTGAATTGCTGGCCGGGCGCCAAATGGTGAACCTGAAAATGAATCGTATCCCAACCGGCGACTTGCGGCGTTACTTCGGCAATCAGACTGCTATCTGACTGAACGGGGTGGATAATCAGGTCTTCTTGATGGTATTGTTTGGTCATCTGGCCTCCTTTGGGTTATGCACACGTGTGCACTATTTTCACCCAATACAAAATCGTTCTTGTGCACTTCTGCACAATTGATTGGCCGGTAATTTTTTTGTCGGACGAGAACTTATAAATCTCTGGACGAGTCTGGCCAGAGCAGAGGTGGCGGATTACGGGCGGGCAGTTAAACTCCCATGTGCGGGAGCGCTGCTGCCGCGCAGAATTAACTCGGTAGGCAGAACTGAATTGATCACCGGACGGTTTTCCAGCAAATCCATCAACATACTGATGGCTAATTGTCCCAGCCTTAATTTCGGCTGGTGAACAGTGGTTAACGAGGGGGTAACGAATTGGGCCAGTTCGATATCATCAAAACCCACAATACTCAATTGTGAGGGGATGGCCACACCGGCCGAGCGGCAGGCCATCATAGCGCCAATGGCCAGCATATCGTTATAACAGAAGACAGCGCTGATGTTTTCGGGCAAGACGGCGCGCAGCATGCTCTGCCCGTCCGAAACGTCGTCAGAATGAAACTTCCGTTCTGGCGGAGCGATTTTTACAATGGACTCGTCATAGGGCAGGCCAGCGCTGACCAGGGCATCACGATAGGCCGTCAGACGCACACGATTTGAGCGCGGCCGGTTGCCGGCGCCTAAATAGCCTATCTTGCGGTGGCCCAGGTCAATCAGATGCTGCACGGCCATGCGCGCGCCGGAATAATCATCCACAGAAACAGTGTGCAGCAAGGCCAACTCAGTTTCTGTTTGCTGGTTGATCAGTACGGTCGGGACGTTGACCCGCGCGATGCGTTTTTCATAATTGGCGTCCAGGCGAGCGGCTGCGACAATCAGTCCATCCACGCGCCGGCGGTGGAACATTTCGATAACGTTGATTTCTCGTTCTGGATCGTTTTTTGACTCACTGAGGAAAATGCTGAGATTATATTTTTGTGCGACTTCTTCAATACCGCGCACCACCCGGCCAACAAAGGGGTCAGCGATGGTGGTTACAACCAGGCCGATGGTATTGGTGTGCGAACCGCGCAAGCTCTGCGCGACCGCGTTGGGGATATACCCCATTTCGCGCGCCAATTCCTGAATCTGTTCGCGGACTTCCTGGCTGATTAACGGGCTGTTGCGCAAGGCGCGTGAAACAGTCGTATGAGATACGCCTGCCACCTGCGCTATATCTTGAATCGAAACCGTTTTATTTGCAGCCAAAAGCAATACCATCCCGCTGGGTTATGCACACGTGAACATAATATATTATTTTATTACATTTGTCAAGCGATTACCCACAAATTATCCATAATTTATAAGTTGATATAAAAAGCCCTGGTCCGAAAGCACCAGGGCTTAGTTTTTATTCTTAATGGACGGTTCAGGGCTTACTGACTGGCAAATGAATCACCATACGCGTGCCTTGATTAAGTACCGATTCAACGGAGATGGTCCCGCCGTGCGATTCGACAAAAGCTTTGGCGATTGACAAACCTAATCCGGTGGATCCTTCGGTTTCAGTGCGGGAAGAGTCAGCCCGGTATAGTCGCTGGAAGACCAGGGGCACATCTTCAGGCGCAATTCCACTGCCGGTATCTTGAACCGCCATAATGATTTCCTGAGCGCTTGCCTCTCCGCTGACCGTGATGCTGCCGCCGGCGGGGGTATACCGCAGCGCGTTGCTGATTAAATTCTCCAGCACCTGCATGATGCGCGCTTCATCGATCCAAATTTCTGGCAGGGGTTGCTTAATATCTGTCAGCATATGGATATCCTTGGATTCGGCCAGATTTGTGAACAGCGCAGCCGCTCGTTCGATCAATTCCTCCGGTTGGATCCATTGGCGATTGAGCCGCAGCTCGCCGGCCTCTGCCTGTGAAAGAACCCGCAGGTCGTCAACCAGCTTTTGCAGGTGCTCAATTTCTGAATAAATCATGGTCAGGCGTGCTTCACTGGGTTCCAGCACCTGATCGCGCATGGCTTCGATGTATCCGCTGATGACCGTCAAAGGAGTGCGCAGATCATGGGCAATATCAGCCGTCATCTGGCGGCGGAGCAGGTTTGCGCGCGCTACCTCCTTGCTCATCCGGTTGAAGGAAGTGGTTAACTGGCCGACTTCATCGTCGGAGCGTACCTGGACTTCCTGTTCCAGTTCGCCTTCGGCAATTTTGCTGGTGGCTAAAGTTAACTCCTGGATGGGCTTGGTCAACTGGCGCGCCAGAAGAATGCCGAATACCAGTGCGATGACCAAGGCAGCCAATCCGGCCACCAGAATGGCCTGGTTGGTGCGGCTGAGATAACGGTCTTCTGCCGGGGTAAGCTTGGGCTGTAGATTAGCGGTAAGTATCGTTCCAACGGTTTCGCCGTTGACTTCGATCGGTTCCCCGGACTTCAACTCGCTGGCGCTGAGCACTTTTCCGGCAGGGTACTCGGGATTAAGCGAGACAATCACCACGCCATTGGCATCTGCCAGACCAAAAAGGCGAAACCGGTCGATGCCGTCCCGTTTATCCGGCGGTATTGAATTGTTGTTGTCTGCCGGCTGCTGAATATCCGTTTGCACGTTACTTAAATTGGGGTCGGGGTTGTTTTCTGGGATAGGGGGAATGAGATTTGCCCAGACCTGGTCAATCCCATCCCAGGATCCATTGGTAGTGTAATAATCTGCGGCTGCAATTTGCAGGTAATTGCGCTGCTGATCAACAATCAGGCTATTGAACCGGTCGATGGTCGTCAGACGAATCAGAAAAATGACCAGCGCTACGGATGTGATTGCGATGATTAAGAAGGAAAGTATCAATTTCCAGGCGAGAGAGAAGTGGATTTTTTTCATGGCTATTTCCGAAAACGGTACCCCACACCAAAGACAGTTTCAATGTAATAGGGTTCGTCGCCGTCGGGTTCGATTTTCTTGCGCAGGTTGCGAATATGCACATTCAGCGTGCGATCTAAGCCGGTAAAGCCGCTGTCCACCAATTGATCGACCAATTGAATGCGCGTAAATACCTGCCCGGGGGATTTCATTAAAATCAGCAGCAGGTCGAACTCAATCGGGGTCAGTGAGACGGTTTCGTTCGACAGGGTGACAGTGTGCGCGCCAGGATCAACAATTAACTCACCGGAGCGCAAGACCTGGTTGGTAACCTGGTTGGGGTCCACGCGGCGCAGGACGGCTTGAATGCGGGCGGATAATTCACGCATGCGGAAGGGCTTGATAATATAATCATCAGCGCCTAATTCCAACCCCAATACAGCGTCGGTTTCTTCCTGCCGCGCAGTGATAATGATAACCGGGGTAGTTCGTTCCTGGCGGTAACGGCGTAGGAATTGATACCCATCCATTTTGGGCATCATGATATCCAACAGAATTAAATCCGGCGGGTCGCGCCGCGCAGTATACAGGGCATTTTCACCATTATCAGCGGTGATGACACGATAGTTCTGTTCGCTTAAATAGTCTTGCAGCAGTTGGCGAACGCTTGATTTATCATCCACAACCAGAATTGTCTTCATAATTTCTCTCTCAGTCAGGTATTTCGATAGACCTGAGATTAACATACAGGTATTTAGATCTGGTTTACAATTGGAGCGGCTTTGATTTAGAGCTTTTTCAAATCATAATCCGCAGATATTCAGTTTCAGTTGAGGCCTTCAACGCGGTTAAACGGCGTTTTTTGCCTGGAATGGCTTTATCCATTAAGCAGATATGTGCAAATCAAGTATATAAGTACCGGCAGTGATTTTCAAAGGAAATTGCATTAATTTCGGCCGTTTTTATGAATATTTAAATAATTGCAAATTAGACTAAATTTATCATATATAATTTGAACAACTTACCCATCCTATGCCGATTCTGGACGGGGTGATGAAAGTGTATTGGAATGGTTTCGCCCGGCATTGGTTTGCGCGATTTCGCATAGCCTTTGTTAATCCTTTGCGAATGGCAGTGCCGTAAGGGGATCAGTATACAGGTTTGCCTGCGGGAATGATTCAGGAAAAGGTGAATGATGAACCCATTTGATCTGAAAGTATGGGCCTCGGCGAATGTGTTTTTAGCCGTCATCGGCGTATTGGTTGCCAGCGCAGGCGCCTACCTGATCGCCAGGACGGTTATTGCGCGCGGATTGTTTTATATCGCTGCGCGTACTTCCACGCGCAATGATGATATTTTTGTCCGTCATCTTCATCCTTACCGGCTTTCCTGGGCTGCGCCTTTGCTGGTAATTTATTTGACAGCCTATTTGTTCCCGGTTCAGGAACGGGTGCTTGAAAAAGTCAGCCTGTTTTTACTGCTCTGGCTGCTGGCGTTGACCATCAATTCGTTGATGAAGGCGGTTAACGAGATTTATGAGAACAACCCGAATTACAATGGCGTCAGCATCGAAGGGTATTTAGATATCGTAAAGCTGGTGGTCATGGGTCTGGCGGTGATTCTTTCGATTACGCTGATCACCGGTGAAACACCCTGGGTGCTGTTAACCGGGTTGGGTGCAATTACCGCGATTTTGCTGCTGATTTTTCAGGGGACGATCCTCTCACTGGTGGCCAGCGTTCAAATTGTGGCTAATGATCTGATCAAAGAAGGCGATTGGGTTGAAGTGCCCAGTTACGGCGCGGACGGCGATGTGGTCAATATTGGCCTGCATACCATTAAGATCCGTAACTTTGATATGACCTACAGCATCATTCCGACTTATAAGATTGTGGACGTCGCCTACAAGAACTGGCGCGGGATGAAAGAAAGCGGGGGACGGCGCATCCAGCGCTCGATCAATGTCGATATGATCAGCGTGAAGTTCTGTGACAGCGCTTTGCTGACGTCCCTGGCAAAAATTGATCTGATCCAGACTTATATCCAGGAGAAAATCGATGGATTACAGCGCTATCAGCGTGAACATGGCGCACATTACGATTCGCCTTTGGATGGCCCGCAGGTAACCAATATTGAAGTTTTCCGGGAATATATTTGCGCCTACCTGAGCAGCCGCGCGGATATCCATCACGAAAATCTGCCGTTTCTGGTGCGTGCGCTGGCGCCAAATCCAACCGGTCTGCCGATCGAGCTGTATATCTTTACCCGAACCACGGATTGGGCGGAATATGAAACCATCCAGGCGGAGATTTTTGATCATTTGCTGGCGGCGGCGGATAATTTCGATTTGCGGGTTTTCCAGGAACCAACTGGTTTGGATTTCGCGGCGTTTTCAAAACGGCTGAACGCTGGCTGAGCGGCAATTTACCGATTAAACTGCACACGCCCCGGACAATAAATTGCGGGGCGTGTGTTTAATAAGGAGATAGGATTGTTTCAGCGCGTAAGCTGCGTCAGAACATCCGCCAGAATCTGAATACTTTTCAAATATTCGGAAATGGAAATATGTTCTTCGGCTGTGTGGTCGAGGTGCGAATCACCGGGACCGTAGGCCAGCGTCGGGCAGGCCCAAATTGGGGCGACCGTATTCATATCGGAAGTTCCGGTTTTCAAGGCAAACGAAGGTTCTCCGTCTGCGCGGCGGATCGCCGCCAGGAACGCGCGCACCAACGGATTGTTTTTGTCAGCGCGGTAGGCAGGTTCACCGCGGATCAGGTCCACAACGCCGTCGCCGGCATAACTTTCCAGAATATCTTCCACGTCCGGGACGTCAATGCCGGGCGGCAGACGGAAGCCAAGCGTAAGCTGAGCCGTTTCCGTAAAGCCATCGCTGCTGGAGGCCAGCGAACGCAGGCTGGGCATGAGCAGATCAAACGAGCGGGTTTTGCCGGTATTGAATTCTGCGCAGTGCGCCGCGACCTGATTCCAGAAGTTGACCGCGGCTTCACACGCGCTTTCCAGCTGAGTGGCTGTATGCGTTACCGAACGGCGTACGACATACCAGAAGTAAGCGTCGCCTTTATATCCGAGCGTCACCCGATTCCACTGGCTGGGCTCACCAATGACCAGGTACTGCGGTTTGTGCGCGGCGCGGATGTGGCGTGCTCCGCGGCCATCATCTTCTTCACCGACCGCCCCTACCACGGTGATTTTCCAGCCTGGGCGTACCCCAACCTGGGCGGCTGCCGAGACAAAGGTGGCTAAAGGCCCTTTGGCATCCACCGATCCGCGACCCCACAGTGTGTCATCTTCCTGGTGGACGTTGATGTAGCCGCTGACGGTATCGATATGGCCTAAAAGGATAATTTCGTTCGGGCCGTCGCCGAGTTCGCCAATGGCGTTGCCGACTTCATCTTCCCAGGCTTTAAAACCCAGGTTATGCATCTGGGTGGTCAGGTAGCGTACGGCCGAATGTTCCTCGCCGCTGGGGCTGAAGCGCTGCAGCAGGCCGGCAAGGAGTTCGACCGGATTAGAGGCTGCTGCTGCCATCGTTCAGCACCTCCGTTACCGCCTGAACGACTTTCTCCAGGTCGGATTTTTCAATCACCAGCGGAGGCAGAAACCGCATCACGGTCAGCCCGGCAGGCAGCGCCAGCACGCCTTTGCCCATCAACGCCTGTAAGTAGGGTGTCACTTTTTGTTTGAGTTCGATGCCAACCATCAGCCCCAGGCCGCGCACCTCGCGAATTAATGGTGATTGGATTTGCTGCAATTGCTCCAGGAACCACGCGCCCAATTCGGCAGAGCGTTCGGGTAAGCCTAAGGCTTGAATTTCGCTGATGGCGGCCAGTGAAGCGGCGCAGGAAAGCGGATTGCCGCCGAAGGTTGATCCATGCGAGGCAACCGGCAGCGTTCCAATGCGTTCGCCCAGCAGAACAGCGCCCATCGGCATGCCGCCGGCGATCGATTTGGCCAGGGTCAGCAAATCAGGTTTCAGATCATAATGCTGGTGAGCAAAGAGTTTGCCGGTGCGGCCAAAGCCGGTCTGCACCTCATCGATAATAAACATTGCGCCGCGTTCGTTGCAGATTGCCTGGGCTGCCCGCAGAAATTCCGGATCGCCCGGGCGAACGCCGCCTTCACCCTGGACAACTTCTAAGATTACGGCGGCGGTATCCGCACTGACAGCCGCGTCTAAGGCAGCGATATCGTTATAAGCAATATGATTGTAATTGGGCACCAAAGGCAGAAAAGGCTCGCGGTATTTCTTTTCCCAGGTAGCCGAGAGTGCGCCCATAGTTCTGCCATGAAAACCGCGCATGGCGGCCACAATGCCATTCCGGCCGGTGGTAATGCGGGCGGCCTTGAAAGCGCCTTCAACAGCTTCAGCGCCAGAATTGCAAAGAAAAACGCGCGGCATCCCGGTCAAACCGGTCAGCAATTCCTCAAGCGCTGCGCGCTGCGGATTGTAGAACATTTCCGGGCAGGATACGATGCGCATAGCCTGATCATACAAAGCCTGCGCCACTTTCGGATTGGCGTGGCCTAAATTGCCTGTACCCTGGCCGCCGACGCAGTCGATGTACATGTTTCCATCGCTATCCCAAACGTGCGCGCCTTCGCCGCGAACAATGGCGGCTTGCCGTTTAGAATATACGCCGGATGTGTGGCTGTTCTCCAGGTCAAAGATCTGGTTTGTGCTCAAACTTAGTGGATCCATCATACCTTCTTATCATTTCAATCCACCTGAGTGGCGGACTAAACTCTTTTTCTGGGTCAAGCGGCGCTGATGACTGTGCCTTTGCCGGCCAGCGCATCGATCAGTGGATGTTCTGTGCGGCCGTCGGCAAAAATGACTTCCTGCACACCGAAATTGAGCGCTTCGCTGGCGCCCAGGACCTTCTTTTTCATGCGGCCTTCGGCATAGCTGAGCGCTTCTTCCAGTTTGTTCTGAGAAATCCGGTCGATCAGGGTCGATTCGTCCGGGAAATTGCGCATTAATCCGGGAACATTGGTGAGGATAATCAACTGGCTGCTTTGCACCGCTCCGGCTAAAATTGCCGCGGCGCGATCCGCATCCACGTTCAGCATTTCTCCCGCGGGAGAAATGGCGACCGGCGCGACCACCGGGGTTAACCCATTGGCCAGCAGCAACTGCAGCAATTCACCATTGGCGTTTTCGAGCTTTCCGGTGAAGTCATCCCGCAGCATGCGCTGTTTGCCGTTTTCAACAATGCGGATGGCGTCTTTGCGTTTGGCGACCATCACGCGCCCATCCAGACCAGAAAGTCCGAAGGCATTCACCCCGGCCTTTTGCAAGCGTTCAACTACCAGCGTGTTGATTTTCCCGCTGGTGACCATCGCGAAAATTTCCATAGTCTCGCGGTCTGTGTAGCGGCTGGTGAAACCGCTGACCGAGGTTACCATACGCGGCGGGTGGCCTAGCTGAGCGGAAATCTCATTCGTTTCAGCGGAGCCGCCATGCACAATTAACACCTGCTGGCCGGTTTTGATTAATTCGGCAATATCCGCGCAGACCGCATCCAGGTTGACGCCTGAAGCGCCGCCAATTTTGATCGTAATCATGCCGTCCTCTTTTTAAATGGGGTGCAGGCCGCAAAAATCCAGGCCGCTGGTTTCTGGGAAGGCGAAAAGAATATTCATGGACTGGACGGCTGAACCAGCCGCGCCTTTCATGAGGTTATCGATAGCCGCAATCGAAATCACCCGGCCGCTTTCCGCGTCAAACTCAAAGCCGATATCAGCGTAATTGGTGCCGGCTAAAATCTTCGGTTCCGGAACCCGGTAAATACCGCGCTTATCTTTCACCAGGCGGATGAAAGGTTCAGCAGCGGCGACAGCCCGATAGGCTTTCCATAAATCCTTCTCAGACACACCCGGTTTGACGAAGGCATGTGCGGCCGCCAATGCGCCGCGGACCATATCGACCGAGGTCATGGTCAGATGGACATTGGCGAGGCCCATCTCCTGAATCACTTCGGCTGTGTGGCGGTGACCGAACGCGGAGAACGTGCGTACAACACTGCTGCGTTCTGGGTGATGGGAGCCGGGGTTGGCCGAAGCTCCAGCTTCAGATGAGCCGACTTTGATATCGACAATCACCGCTTTGTCCAGGTCGAGCAGGCTGGCTTTGACCAGCGGCAGCAAGGCCAAGTTGGCGGCAGTGGCATTGCAGCCAACGCCGCTGATGTAGCTGGCCGTCATCATTTCTTCGCGATGCAGTTCCGGCAAGCCATAGACGAATTTATTCATCCATTGCGGAGCCGCATGCGGTTCGCCGTAATATTTTTCATATAAAGCGGCATCGCGCAGCCGGAAATCGGCGGCCAGATCGACGATTTTAGGCGCCAGCCCGGCGTAATGGTCAATATTTTTCTGGCTTTCACCATGCGGCAGCGCCAGGAACAGTACGTCACAGGGTTCCAGCAGTTCTCTGGAGGTGAATTTCAGGTTGGTGCGTTTGCGCAGATTAGGGTGCTGCTGATAAACGTACTCGCCCAAATGGCGTTCAGAAGTCGCCTGGGCAACTTCTACGGACGGGTGGTCCAGTAAAATGCGCAGGACTTCTCCGCCGGCGTATCCAGAAGCGCCAACAATGGAGGCTTTTATGCTCATGAGTTCTCCGTCATTACGGGCTGAGCCGGTACCCACCGGCCTTTCGCCGCAGTTTCTAAGGTGTAATCTACGATCAAACCGCCAACATCAACGCCGGTCGTCGGCGCTAAGGAATGGAACTCCATGGTGTGGTTGATTTCATTCACCAGATATCCGCGGTGGGGGTCTTCTAATACATCAATGGCAAGTACACCGCCGCCGACCGCTTTGGAGGCGCGTACGCATAATTCACCCAGTTCCGGGGTGATCGGGCAGACTTCGCCATCGCCGCCGCGCGCCGTATTGGTAATCCAATGGCTGGAGGAGCGATAGATGGCGCACTTAGGTTCGTTGTCCAAGACCGCGATGCGAATATCCCGCCCGGGTTTTTCGATAAATTCTTGAATATAAAAAATGGAATGCTGATAAGAACCGAGCGTGCTTTTGTGTTCAAGCACTGCTTCAGCTGCATCTCGGTCATTGATCTTTGCCAGCAGCCGGCCCCAGGAACCGACGGCGGGCTTGATCACCACCGGATACCCCAGGGTTTCAATGGCATCCAGCGCCGATTCCGGTGTAAAAGCCACCAGACTGCGCGGCTGGGCAATACCGGCGCGGTTAAGAATACTGGTGGTAACCAGCTTATCTCCGCAGGCGGCGGCTACTGAGGCGCGATTGACGGTAGGAATCCCCCAACTGTTGAGGATTTGCAGGGCATATAAGCCGCGGGCGAACGACATGCTTCGTTCCAGAATTGCATCGTATTTTAGCCATTCGCCCGGGCGGCTGATATCAAAAATGGTTTGCCGATCGTCAATTCGGTCGTAATCTACCCCGCGCGCTTCCAGGGCTTCAAAAATCATTTTTTCTTCCACGCGAACGCGGGAATATAATACGCCAATTTTCATCGCAAACCTCGGGCTACTCGCCCCAATCTTCTTCTTCCATGGGAGCAAGCTCCAGGGTTACCGGCTCTAGGGAAGTGACTTCCAGGTCAACACCGCAATCTGGGCAGACAACAATTTCGCCGACTTCGACGTCGCTCAATTCGATCTCGGCTTCACATTCTGGGCAAGTTGCATTGGTCATGATCAATATCTCCTTATTTTGAATACATAATGAAATAAAAAAGCTCTCCCGGTTTTGGGAGAGCTTCGATTCAGCAAACGGAGCAGGGGGTGAACCCTCAGTTTTGCGCTGACCTATTTGCCAAAAGACCAGCAAACCGAACTTCCCAAACGGAAATCAGTCTGTGGCTTACGACGGGCGCGGAGAATAGGTCGAATGGTTAACATGGGGATACCTTGAATTGGCACGATGATAACAGCACAAGTTCATCTTGTCAACCGATTTGCAGAAATGATATTTATTGGCAATCTTTCTTGCGTACTCCGCTGTCGCGGTCATTGGGCTGATTGGCTGGTTTTGCGACGGGTCTGTTTCTGACAGGATCATCATTACGGTTAATTTATTATAATAAAGGTCTATAATGTTGCAATACAGCGCTATTTTTGTCTGGATGCTCACGGGTATGGAAGGAGGTTGATTTGCAATTCCATACACATACTTATTGGTCGACTCAGCATGCTTTCAGCCGGCGCACGGCCCGGCTGCGGATCGTTCTGGCTTTTGTGTTGTTGCTTGCCTGGTTTTATCCACGCACTTCCGCCGCGGCGCAAAGCGGTATCTGTACGGCCGAATTCCAATCGGTGGCCATTCCGCTGACGGAATTAGGTTCACAAACCTATACTCGCATGGATGGTCAGGTGACCACGTTTACCGGCGGGTTATATCCCGGCGGCCTGAACACGCCTCCACTGGCGCACGCGCAGGCAGCGCTGTCTTTAGCGCGTGAGATTGTGCCACGCGCTGGCGACGGTCAGGTAGATTTGAATTCCGGAAAAATTGGGCTGGTATCGGTGGGGATGTCCAACACGAATTATGAGTTCGATGCCTTTCAAAAACTGGCAGGCGGTGAAGAAACCATTAATCCGCAGCTGGTGCTGGTCAACGGCGCGTTGGGCGGGCAAACTGCCGATAAATGGGTGGATCCGAATGCGATTGCCTGGCAGGAACTGCACAATACCCTGGAGCGCTACGGACTGACGGATCAGCAGGTGCAGGTGGCCTGGGTTAAAGAAACGCTTACGCGCGGGGGAGATTTCCCGGCGAAGACTCAAGACCTGCAATCTGACCTGGCGTTGATTGTGACCAATTTAAAGGCGGTTTTCCCGCAGTTAAAAATCGTTTATCTTTCCAGCCGGATTTACTCTTACACCTATGAGCGCGGCCTGAGCCCAGAACCGCTGGCTTATGAAACCGGGTTTGCGGTTAAATGGCTGATCGAGGACCAGATCAATGCCGACCCGGACCTGAATTATGATCCGGCGCGCGGCACGGTGAAAGCCCCGCTGCTGCTGTGGGGGCCGTATTTGTGGGCGAATGGTACCCAGCCGCGCGCGGATGGGCTGACCTGGCTGCCGCAGGATCTGACCGATGACTGCACCCATCCCGCGGAAACGGGAACCGCCAAAGTGGCTGCCATGCTGTGGAATTTCTTTTCCACTGACCAGACAACGAAAAGCTGGTTCTTGCAGGATGGTGAAATGGGTCATGATCTTTTCCTGCCGGTTATCACCAGTACGGCTACCTTCGCGCCGGCCACTGCGGCTGCGCCGGTTGAAACAGCAACACAGACGCAAAAGCCAGCGCAGACTGGCGCAGTCACGGCAATATCAACATCAGGTGAAGCAGCGGACGGCTCCACGCCCGCGGCTAT
The DNA here is from genome assembly GCA_036822575.1 of Bellilinea sp. Classification (GTDB taxonomy): domain Bacteria; phylum Chloroflexota; class Anaerolineae; order Anaerolineales; family Anaerolineaceae; genus Bellilinea. The sequence continues at coordinate 503,217 of DAISHK010000001.1, forward strand.
CTGGCCGCTGGCCTTGGCCGGCGGCGTGGGGGTTGTATTTGGCCTGGTTTGGATGGGGCGCCGCCGTTTGAAGGGCTGAAAATACTGTTTTCTCGCCTGGTGGGCGGTGTATGGATTGAGCCGGGGAATAGTGATTTAAAAAAATTGTATAGCCGGAAATTTCAAAGGGATTTCATGGAATTTGGCCCGGCGGTTTACGGTATAACCATAAATACAATAATAAAGATGATATTTATAGTATTATCTTGGGCTTTGCCTAATCATTTGCCACCCGCACCCGGAGATGTTCATGCAAAAACTTGCCCCGCGCATTATTAGCCAGAAAGCGCCTGTGATCTTCATGATTTTGGCGTTTCTAGCCGGCTCCTTTGGAATGCCGTTTACGGTAAAAGCGGATTCAGCCGGGTACGCACTAGCTTTTGATGGCGCGAATGATTATGTGGATTTGGGAACAACCCTGAGCGTCATTGGCCCTACCTGGAGTACGACCAAATCAATCAGCCTATGGATCAAACCGGAAGGTGAAGCTCAGCCCTGCCTGATGGGGGATGTGGCTTTCTGTGATGTGATCTTGGGCGATTTGCCGCGCTTTTGGGGCATTGTGCGCGGTGTGCGTGCGCCTGCGGCCGGCCAGCCGGAAGTTGACCGGATCTGGATTTGGAATTTTGACCAATGGTATACGGCGGCGGATGTCATCGGGGTGGCTTATACACCCGGCGAGTGGATGAACCTTGTGGTTGTCCATGACGCCGGCCAATTGACCGTTTACGTGAATGGGGTAACCTATCCGGGCTGGACGATGGCTTCTGGCGGAACTGAATCGCCGGATAACCCCGATCAGCAGCCGCATTTGCACCTGGGCGGAGTGATTAATTCCTCGACCCGCGTGACCACATTTGAAGGGCAAATGGATGAAGTGCGGTTGTATTCAACCGCGCTGACAGCCGGCGATATTTCGGCAAATTATCAGAATGAATTAACCGGCAGCGAGCTGGGGTTGGCGGCATATTACAAAATGTCCGACGGCAGCGGCCTGAGCCTGACCGATGACAGCGGCAATGGGCATACCGGTACGCTCTATGATGGTGATGCTTCCGCGCCGGCGGATGGTCATGCGCCGGAATGGGTCACTTCCACGGCTTTTGACAGCCTTCCGCCAACGCCAACAGCCCCGCCGACCAGCACGATTACACCCACACCAACCAGTACCCTAACCACACCAACCACTACGGTTACCCCCACAGTAACCACCACGCCATTCCCAACGGGTACGCCAACGCCTGGAAGTACCGGATATGGGTTATATCTGGATGGCGCAAACGATTATGTGGAATTGGGCAACACGGCGGATATCATCGGCGCGAATTGGGCGTTGACCAAGTCGTACAGCATCTGGATAAAGCCAATGGGCGCTGCTCCGGTCTGCCAGAACAATGTGGTCGCATTTTGTGACTTGATTATTGCGGATTCATTCCGCTATTGGGGGTTAGCGCGCGGCATCCGCGCTCCGGCTGCGGGTCAGCCGGCGGTGGACCGGCTGTGGGTCTATAACCAGGACTCTTCGGATGGATCTTACAACGAGCGTGCGATTGGAATCGTCTATACACCCGGACAGTGGATTCATATCGCTGTTGTGCAGGCCAATGATTGGATGACGGTCTATGTCAACGGGCAAACAGGCCCGGACCTGCAAACGGCTTCGTACGATACGCAAGGCTTCCCAGGGACGTTAATGCTGGGCGGCGTGATTACCGGTACCTCGCGGGTAACGACCTTTGAAGGCATCATCGATGAGGCTCGTTTTTATGACCGTGCCTTAAGCGAAAGTGAAATCCAAAATAACATCCAGAATACCGTTCCGGCCAGTGACAGCGGACTGAAAGCGTACTATCAAATGTCCAATGGCAGCGGGTTGAACCTGGATGACGATGGGTTGTTTGGATGGAGCGGCATACTCCGGGACGGCAATGGTTCAGTGCCTACGGACGGTCACGCGCCTCAGTGGGTCAGTTCCGATGCCTTCGACGCGCCTTTGGTTCAACCGAATACGCTGCAATCTAAAGTTTACCTGCCCGTTGTTGTAGCGCCGTAGATTGTTCCCGGCTGGTTAGGCTTTTATCCGCGCCTGGCCGGCTCGATCAGGCGGACGGCTCGGTCATAAAACAAATAGTCCCAGATCCAATTCAGCAGGACAATCAATCGATTTCGGAACCCGACCAACTGCATCAAGTGCACAAAAAGCCAAATCAGCCAGGCAAAGAACCCGGTGAATTGCAATGGACCCAGCCGGGCGACAGCCTGGTTTTTCCCGATCGTCGCCAGCGAGCCAGGGTCGTGATAGATGAATTCCACGAGCGGGCTAGCGGTGATCAGAGCCATAATATTCCTGGCGGCTGTCTCGGCCTGCTGCATGGCAACCGGCGCAACCATCGGCAGCGGCGCGCCGTGGGTATCCTTGAGCAGGGCCGCATCACCAATGACAAAAATATCTGGGTTGGCAGGCAGATTAAGGGTTGGTTCGACCAGGACGCGCCCCAGGCTGCCCGTCGGTTGGCCCAGGCTGGATACGAGCGGATTAGCCTTTATGCCTGCCGCCCAAATCAGCGTTTGGGCTGCGAGCGTTTGCCCATCTCTGAAGGTGATGATCCGTCCGTCGTAGGCAGCGACTGCGGCCTGGAAGCGAATCTCGACCTGTTTGTCGTGCAAAACACTGGCTGCGTGCGCGCTTAGCGCTGCGGGCATAGCGGGCAGCAAGCTGTCTGCTGCCTCGAGCAAAATGACCTGAACATCCGCGGGCGATACATACGGATAATCTTTTTTCAATACCATGCGGGTCAGTTCAGCGATTGCCCCGGCCATCTCCACGCCAGTCGGACCGCCGCCGGCAATGACGAAACGCAGGATTGAGGCGCGCTTTTCAGGATCATCAGTCTCATTGGCGAGTTCAAACATTCGCAGCAGGTGATTGCGAATTGCGCCGGCATCCTGTAAATTCTTAAGCCCAAAGGCAAAATCTTCAATTCCAGGCAGATCAAAGGTTTGGGTAACCCCACCGGCGGCAACGATCAGGTAATCAAACGGAATTGGTCCGGAGGCCGTAAGCACCTGTTTGGATTGCGGATCAATTGATTGGACCTGCGCCAGCCGGAATTCAAAATTTTTCTGGCGGCGCAATATACTTCGTACCGGGTAGGCGATTTCATCCGCGGAAATGCCGGCGGTGGCTACCTGGTAAAGAAGCGGCTGAAATAAGTGGTAATTATGCTGGTCGAGCAGGGTGATACGCACAGGCGCTTTGGCGAGCGCTTTTGCAGCGTGCAATCCGCCAAAGCCGGCGCCGATTATTACCACATGCGGCAGATAGGAAGCGTTTAGGATTGGGTTCATAGCTGATAATATTTACCTTTAATATCTATTATAACCTATTGTGAAATAATTCTCAAGATATTTTTACCGAATCGAACATCGCTATAAAATTCGCATCCATTTGATTCATCACCGGAATAAGGTATCAGCAACTTCCAATAAAAAAGGACTGACCGCAGTCAGTCCTTTTTTATTGGAAGGATCGTCATTGATGATCCTTCTGCGTACGGTTTTTGATCAGGGTGTACACACCAATTTGATATTAAAGTTTGAGAAGGTCTGGTGATTGGGGGTGTCGTTGTAGAGGCGCACCCAACCATCATAAGAACTGCTCAATTGGAATTCGTAGGTTACTTTCTGTGTGCCGCCGGCATCATATTTAAGTTCTTTGGTTTCCGATTTTATTCCGTCCGAGCGTTCCCAATAATAGGTAATTTTTCCGGCAGCGCTGGTGGTGATACTGGCCGACACTTTGAAGGTATAAGGGCATTGCCCTTCCACATTGGTATGTTCAGCATCATATTGGACCGAAGTGACCGCAAAAGCCGGCGCAGACGAACCGACATCAATTTTCACCCAGAAGGATTTGCTGCCATCCGCGCCGAGGCCAAAAGTGACTCCCGAAGCATTTTGCAGTTTCCAGTAGCTTTCATAAGATTTTGCCGAGGTGCTGTCCGGCGCTTTCATGCTCACCGAAAGGTCAATCGTGCTGCCGGGTGCGACAGATGAGGGTAAATTAAAGCTGGCTGGCGCGCCAAGGGCGTTGCCAGAATCAAATACAACGCGGTAGCTGTTGCTCCAGGTGCAGGAGCCGGTATTCTTGATCCGCCAGGTCTTGGTGAAGCTTTCACCTGGGTCGAAATCTGTTCCATCCGGAATGGTGACGTCGCTGACAAATTCAGCGCGGTCACAAGGGGCTGACGTGGCAGAAGGTGCTACTGTGTTGACAGCCGCCATCTGCGTGTTGGTCGGCAGCAATGGCGCAAATGTCGATGTGGCGGCAGCCGGCTGCGGGGTGACCGTCGTTTGCACGGCCATTTGCGTTGAAAAAGCGGCTACCGTTTCAGCGGCCGCTGTGCTGACGGCATCGCCGGTCGGGGTGAGCGCGCTGTTGGGTTTGGGTAAATTACACCCGGTTAGCAGCAGGCTGCCAGTCAGCAGAAAAAGCAGCATTACTCGCAAAGGGGATTGCTTCATTGTTTTCTCCATTTTGGGAAAAGCCTCAGGCCTGTTTTTTTAATAAATCCATGATCGCAAAATGGTGGCTCTCCTGGGCAAAATCAAAAGCGGTTTTACCGCTATCTTCACGGGCTGTGGCATCCGCCCCGGCGTTCAACAGCAGCGTAGCGATTTCGATATCTCCATTTTGAGCGGCAGCATGCAAAGGTGTAAAACCGCCATTTTGGCGGGCATTCACCTGAGCGCCCTGGTCTATCAGCGCGCGAACGACACTGGGGGTACGCCCAGCAACAGCAGAATGGATCGGCATCACCTGAGTTGGGTTCTGTGCAGCCTGGTTAACTTCGGCACCTGCTTGCAGCAGATAGCGGACAATATCTTCATGCCCGAAAAAGCAGGCTAATCCAAGCGGCTGAAACCCGTCTTCAGCGAATTGGTTAATGGCATCTGGGTTTTTCTCAATTTCCTGGCGGACGATATCGGCGATGCCTACCGCGCAGGCTTCAACCAGGTTTAGGTTTGCTCCGAATTTGACCAATAGTCGGGCGATAAGCGGTTCGTGATAATAGGCAGCAATCAAGGCTGCGGATTGTCCGTTTGCGTCATGGGCGTTAGCCAGCGATGCATCTTCTTCTAACGCCGTTCTTACTGAAAGTATGTTGCCTGTCTGAATTAAATCAAAAAACTGCTCTTGTGTAATCATCCTGTCCTCTGTGGAAATCGATTGAATTCCAAACACTGGTGGATTCACGTTTATGTGTATTAAACCATAAAACGGCCCTTTTGTTCCGGGCCGTTTAATCACAACGAAATCGAAATCATCGATTGATCGAGGGCAGAAATACTTGATATCCGGAAGGCTGTGCAACGACTTGGTGCGTTGGACTGGGCAGAAGCGTTTGTGTGGCCGTAGCAGTTGGCGTAAAGGTTGGCAGACGGGTACGGGTAAAAGTGGGTGTAAAAGTCAAGGTGGGGTAGATTACCGGCAGATCAAACGCTGAAGAATTAACCCAGGTGGGGAAAGTACCATTGCTCCCGGCTGCGCCGGTATTTCCGTGCAGGCTATCGTCTGTCAGCTGCGCCGCGGGAATCGAATCGATGATTCCATCCGACATCTGATAGTAAGCGACTAATCCGGCTTCAGTCCCGGTCAGGCTGTTTTGCAGATTGGCGCGGACACTGGCTTCATCAATTGGAATCGCAAACACCCGAATTTCATCAATTTCGCCCTGAAATGTTAAAAAACGGCTGTCCGAGGTAAAAAAGCCGCCAATTTGCATGTATGGCTCTTCAGAGCTGTTCGGCGGCGGCTGCGTGGTTCCGCTGGGTATTGCGGCGAATTCATAACCATTCCGGTAAGCATGCAATACCCCGTCAGCATGCACCAGTGTAATATGAACCCATTCATCAGGGATGTATTCGACGCCAATTTTTTGGAACCCGGTAGCTTCGCCGCTGTAATTCCACACCCAAAGCCGGTCTTTCCCATCAATGATTCCGCGCGCAACGCCCCAGGAGGTTGGCCGGTCCCCGAATATCAGATCGCACCAGGCGGGAGAATCGTTATAACAGGCAACTGCGCTGCCCTGCGGACGCACCCACAGGCTGACCGATTTGGTGTCCGTCCATACCCCAGAACCAAACATAGCCACTGTGCGCGTAAGCCGGATGAAGTTATCACTGCCGTTAAATTGCAGCGCCCAGCCAGCGTCGCCGTCTGCCCGGATCCTTGTGTTGGGCCGGGCAAGTAATAATGCGGAAACAACGCACAGACTGGTCAGAAATATAAATGGCAAAACCCGGCGGAAGCGTGTAATTTTCATGGCCCCATAAGGATAAATAAGATTTTAATTATCTAATTATAAGGATTGGCGCCTGAATTTGTTTTTTAGGATTTTATTAGGAAAAATTATCGTTTTGTGGGCTAAGGCAAGGGACCTTATTGTTTCGATTCAGGATATGCCTGATAACGCCTATGTTATACTCAAGCCAAATTAATCTTTTGCTTACGATTGCCGATGAACGTTATGCCTGATATTTCTGAGCTTCATGCAATATGGAATCGAAAAGATAATCGCATCATCTTTTTCCTTTTCCTCTGCGTAGGGATGATGCTGGCCACCGTTTTTTATTATATGGTTCATCCCGTTTTCTCTTCGGACCGGATGCAGTTGCATTTACAAATTATTGAAGGAACTGCTCCGTCGCCATATCGTTATCGCCTGCTGATTCCCGTCATTGCCCACGGAATCTATTGGCTTTTCCGTCAGATACCGTTTCTTTCAAACCCCCAGGCGTTTGATCTGGCGTATTGGTCTCTTGAAGCGCTGATGATGTCGGCCACGCTGATCGGTGTTTATGGCTTGCTGCGTTTATGGTATCAGCGCTTGACTGCGCTATTTGGCGCCTTATTCGCTGCGCTGACCATTCCCATGACGTTTATCAACCAGTACTTTCAGCCTTGGTCTTATGCTGAAGTACTCTTGTTAATCTTGATGGTCTTTGCCGCCAAACGCAAATCAAATTTAGCTGCGGCTTTTATTGTTCTATTTGCCTCGTTCAATCGTGAAACGGGATTCCTCACCGTTATCATATATTTCTTAATCAATTTTGACCTGAGTGAATTTTTCGCGGGGATTAGAGGGAAAAAGCTGTTGGTGGATTGGAAACATATCGGGTGGACGGCGATATATGCCTTGATCTGGCTGGGCGTTTTCCTTGGCTTGCGTTTCTGGCGCGGGTCAGCACAGGCAGTTATTTCTATTGCGGATATTATTCAAACCAATTTTTCCGGTTTTGCTTTGTGGAAAGCGTTGCTCAATTGGCTTCTTTTTTATAATCTCTTTTGGCTGTGGGCCGCAAAGGGCTATCGTTATGCTGCCAAAGAGGTCCGGCAGCTGACCATTATCTTGCCGGTATATTTTGTGCTGATCGGAATTTGGGCGGTATGGATTGAGGTGCGCCTGCTGATGCCGCTGTTCATTGTGATCCTGCCCTTAGGTTGTGCGTATATTGAAAAAGAAATTCTCCCGGAATTGACAGGCATTGCGATTCATGAATAATGCATCCTTTCTGAAACGTAAGGGATTGCTTCTCGTCTCGTTTCTTTTGGTTCTGGTTTATTTGCTGTGGGCCTGGCTGCTTCCGCATGGTTATTTTGTTACCGTGGATGAAGGGGGGAAGCTGCTGTATATCCAGAATGTCCTGAAAACAGGTGATCCGTCTGCGCCGTTTATTTATCCGGCGCGTTCGATCGATCCGGATGCAAGCTTTTTTCCCACCTACTGGCATTTACAAAGCGGCAGCGAGGTATACACCTGGTGGCAAATTGGCTTTCCGCTGCTGACGCTGCCGTTCTATAAGCTCTTCGGTTGGATCGGATTATTTATCCTGCCTGCTTTGTCGGGCGGAATGATTGCCTATTTAAGTGGAAAATTATTTGAAAGCGAGTTTCCGCAATTTGCAGGAAAATCGCCATTGGCAGCCGCCGTCATTGGTCTGGCAACCCCAATTCTGTTCTATTCTGCTAATTTCCATGAGCATACTTTCTCAATAGCCTTGATGCTGGCTGGAATCTATTCGCTGCTGATAGCTATCCATGAGCGAAAAAACAAATTCTGGGTATTTGCTGGGATATTCGCAGCTCTGGCAACTTTCATTCGTACAGAAATGGTCATCATCTTCTTCGGCGCCGGTCTGTTTTTGCTGATTCGTAATTGGCGCGGCGCCTTTCGTTTTGGAATCAGCTTTGTTTTAGCCTGTGTGCCCTGGATGCTGCTGAATCAAATTGTTTTAGGAAACCCGATCAATCATCATCTAGAGATCATTGCAGAGAGCGGCAATTTCGGCGGCGTTGGCTCGCATGCACTTAAAACCTTGCCCATGATTCTTTTTGGTCAAAGGGGACCGGTTTATGCCGCTTTGCCGCCCACCAACACGTACTTGTTGCTATGTTCTGCATTTTTATTGGCTGCATTGGTAATGCTGCTGATTAAAAGGTTGCGGCCCTGGGCCAGTTTACCCCTGGCAGGATTATCACTGACGATTGGCTGTGTCGTTCTTTTATCTTCAGTTCAATATACGGCAATTCACGGCTTTCTGGAAATAGCGCCGTTCTTGGCGTTTGCTCTGTTTGCTGTGGTTGATTGGAAAAAATCAATAAAATCCTCGCTGGTGGGGATCACAGTAATTGCCGGTGTAATCTTCCTGGCAGTCTATCTGGCAAAGGCATGGAACTCAGCGGGCGGTTTGCAATGGGGTCCCCGATATTTGCTGGCGTTTTATCCCTTAATCGGGATTTTTGCGATCGCTTCATATTTTGAGGGGTTGAAAGACCGCAGCCATTTTTCGCGCATTGCCTGGATTGGCGCGTTTTCCCTTGGCATACTGGTCGCTGCCGGGTTCCAGGCGCGCGGTTTTTGGACCTGGAATAGTTATTTGCAGCGCTATCAAGCCGCTGATGAAATCCTCAGACAATATCAAGATTTACCGATTGTTACGGAATACTGCGACCCGCCGCTGCATATTGCGGATATTTATTGGAATCAAATATTCCTTTCAACGACTCGGACGGGGATACAGGCCTGGAATGATTTTGCCGGGCAGCATGGCGTTGATCAATACTACGTCGCGTCTTTAGATGTATGCCAGACGATCCCATTGACGCAAATGCTTCCAGAAGGTCAAATTGGCGTCGCGATTGAAAAGGTGACGGTATCGCCTAATCCTTGAAATTGATCCAGCGATGAGGGTTCCGCAATGAAATATGTCCAGACAGCGCCATTTCAAATAAGCCTTCAAAGGTTGCGTCTGTGGCCGTATTTTGCCCGTGAATGGTTCGCTAACCGCAAGTACGCTGGCGAGATTGCTCAAGGACGGCAATTCCTGCAGCAAGTGTGCTTGCAACCGCGATGGAAGCGCATTTTTATTTTTGCCCCTGGTTTGTCGTGGGATAAGCAGTTGTTTCAGCGCCCTCAGCAATTGGCCTGGGCTTTGGCGCAGCAAGATGCGCTGGTTTTCTATTGGGAACCCCCGCACCGGCCGCCATACACGGGAATCCACCAATTTACGGAAAACCTATTCTGGGTGGATTTGCCTTCAGCCGTGCTGACCGCTATTCCGCACCCAGTGATTTACCAATTGCCCTGGACGTATCCGCTTGGGGTTGAACCGGCAGGCGCGCAGTTAATTTATGATATCGTGGATGACTTCTCGACTTTTCGAATCAATCAGAAGCTGCTGATGCAGCTGCACCAGCAGCGCATGCAAACAGCCCGTCTGGTGTTGGCCAGTGCTAAGGACCTGGTCGAGCGATTTTCACAAGAGCGTGAGGATATCTTGTATTGTCCAAACGGCGTCCGCATGGCTGATTTTGAGCGCCAGTTGCCTGTTCCGGCGGATATGGCCGAGCTGATGGCGCAAGAGAAACCAATTGCCGGCTATGTCGGCGCCATCGCTGAATGGTTTGACTATGATTTGTTAAAGGAAACAGCCGCTGCGTTACCGGAGGTGAACTTTGTGCTGATTGGTCCCAGTGAAGGCGCGCACCTGGCTGAAAGCGGCCTGCTCGAATACGCAAACCTGCATTGGTTAGGCGTAAAACCTTATGAACAGATCCCTGCCTACATCCAAACCTTCAGCGCAGGTTTAATCCCATTTAAATTAATGCCATTAACGCACGCTGTATCACCATTAAAATTATTTGAGTATTATGCGGCTGGAAAACCGGCGGTGATCACCGCAATGCGGGAAAGCAGCCAGATTGCCCATGTATTTTCCGCTGAAGGGGCGGCGGCGTTTCAATCAAAGCTGCTGCAGGCATTTGAAGCTGGCAAAGCCCCTGGCTTCCAAGAAGCGCTGCGCGACACCGCCAGGGTTAATACCTGGGCGGCGCGCGCGCGATTGATTATTGAAAATCTCGCTATGGTATAATCCCAGCGGCTTTGAAACAGGGAATGCCTTGAATAACGTCGTTAAATTCTTTGGGGAGCTGATCAATATTCCGGCTATGGCGGCAAATTTATACCGTCATCGCGAAGTTATTCGCATTCTAACCTGGCGTGATTTTCAGGCTCGTTTCCGGGGATCGATTGGCGGGGTTCTCTGGTCAATTATCCAGCCGCTTTTTACCATGGTCATCTATACGGTGGTGTTTTCTACATTCCTTAAGCAGCGTTTTGGAAATACCGATTCTCCCTTCACCTTTGCGGTTTATTTATTATGCGGTTTGCTGCCCTGGACGGCTTTTTCTGAAGGGTTGAACAGCGCTACAACCTTGATCCGCAATAATACCAACCTGGTCAAGCGGGTTGTGTTTCCGCTCGAAGTTCTGCCCTTAAATTTGACTTTCGTGTCGATCATTCAACAGATGATCGGTTTTATTCTGCTGCTGCCGCTCAGCATTCTGGTGACACGCCAGGTAAGCGCCAGCCTGCTTTTTATCCCGATCATTTTAATATTTGAGATAATGCTGATTGCCGGCGTCAATTGGATCTGGACGATCATCGCCGTTTATATTCCGGACTTGAAGCAATTCACTTTGGTCTTCACTTCGGTTCTCATGTTTTTGACGCCGATTTTTTATTCCAAGGATGTGATTCCTGCCCGTTGGGCCTGGATCTATCAAATTAACCCGATCGCCAGAATTATTGACATGTACCGGTCTGTTTTTATGGAAGGGATTGTTCCAGGCGGATTCGATGTCCTGATTACCGGCGTGATCTGTGTGGTGTTTTTCATGCTTGGATACGTCTGGTACATGAAGCTCAAAAAATCATTTGCGGATTTCCTATGACCGCTGATATTCGCGTCTCCGTTTCACATGTCTCGAAACGCTACTGGTTATTTGATAAATACCGGGAGCGCCTGCAGCAAACGCTCCTTTCTCCCATTCTCGGACGAGATTTTGCGCGCCCGTTTGAAGCTTTGTCGGATGTGAATTTTTCGTTGGAAGCCGGCAAAGTTCTTGGCGTGATTGGCCGCAATGGCAGCGGTAAAAGCACTTTGCTGCAAATCATCGCCGGGACACTTCAGCCGACCAGCGGAGAAGTCAGCGTAAATGGCCGGCTGACGGCCTTGCTGGAACTGGGCGCCGGGTTTCATCCGGAGTTCACCGGACGCGAAAATGTATACCTCAGCGGCGCTACGTTGGGTATCCCTGAGCGCGAAATGAAAAAGCGTTTTGATGCGATTACCGAGTTTGCCGGCATTGGCGACTTTATCGATCAACCGGTTAAGATGTACTCGTCGGGGATGTATGTCCGCCTGGCGTTTTCCATCGTTACCAGCCTGGAACCGGAAGTCTTGGTTGTGGACGAAGCGCTGGCGGTTGGTGATGCGGGCTTTGTCATCAAATGCATGAACCGGATGAAACAGCTCAAAGAACAGGGCACGGCCATCCTTTTGGTGACCCACGATGTTCAAACCGTGCGCAGTTTCTGCGATCAGGTCCTCTGGCTGGATCGGGGCACGGTGCAGGGGTATGGCCAGCCGGGAGATGTCACCTCGCGCTATATCCAATCCCTGTGGACGATGAATCCAGAGCAGTTGCAAGGGAAACCGCAAGACGAGTTGGCGCGCAGCGATTTGGTGCGTTGGGGCAGCGGCGGCGTTCGGATTGAGTCAGTTGAATTTACTCAAGATGGACAATCCACAAACATGCTGGAACTGGGCAATTCAATCGAAGTACGCGTTGAAGTCCTTGCGGAAAAAGATATTGCTTCCGAAGAAATTGGCATCGGCATCGGCTTCCGCAACCAAAAAGGCCTGGACGTGATTATCAGCACCACCTTTGATGCAGGCAATCGTCTGCCGGCTTTGACTTCCGGGCAGCGCGTTCGTGCAACCTTCAAGCTTAAGAATATTTTGGCTCCGGGAGATTATGCTCTGGTGGTCAATGTGGAAGACCGCGGCAATGCCATCCCGCAGTATTACGACTTTATTGAAAATGTTCGCCTGTTCAAGGTGGTCGCCAATCAGCCGGTTTTCTCACTGGTTGCGGCGCCTGTTGATCAGGTGGTGGAAGTACTTCATGGCTGATGAGAAAAATTGGGCAACCTTTATACGAAAGCTGCGCTGGTGGGTTTTAAACCCAGAAAACTTCCCAGTTAAAATGGCAAGGTTGGTGCGCCGGGCTTTCCAGGTCTTGCGGGAAGAGGGCCTTGGCCCATTCTTGACGGCTATTCCCCGGAAAATCCTTTTTTGGATGGGAATCCACCCGCAGGGATTCACTCCGGCGAATGCTTTTCGCACCTTAAAATCTTTATCCCAGCTTAGCAAAACTCAAAACAATCGCGTGGATATTCTGGTCTTCCCTATCATAGATTGGGATTTCCGCTTTCAGCGCCCGCAGCAGCTGGCAAAGCAGTTTGCCCAGAACGGCTATCGCGTTTTCTACTTTGCCGCCCATTTTCAGGATGGTTCAAGACCTGTGCTGCGTGAAATTGAACCGAACCTGTATGAAGTTATTCTGCCCGGCACGCCGGGCACCAACATTTATCGGGAAGCCATGCAGCTGGAGTTACAGGAAAAGCTGCGGCAGGCCTGTCTTGTCTTGGCGGACCTTGCGCAGATAAACGAGGCGGTTCAAATTGTTGATCTGCCGTTTTGGAGTCCCCTGGCATTTTCGCTGCGCCAATCCTTGGGGTGGAAAGTCATCTATGACTGCATGGATTCGCATGCGGATTTCCCCGACACCACGGCTGAAATGCTGGCGCAAGAGCAGTCATTATTTCTGCAAAGCGACTGGGTGATCACTTCTTCACGGCCATTAATCAACCGCATTCAGCAATTTACCCAACGCGTCAGCCTGGTATTAAATGCAGGCGAATTCTCGCATTTTTCTCAGACTGACCTGGCCAGACCAAGTGAGATTGCCGGTTTGCGTGGCCCGATTATCGGATACTATGGCGCTATATCCGCCTGGTTTGACGCCGGTATTATCGCAGAACTGGCGGCCGCTCACCCGGAGTGGAATTTTGTATTAATTGGCAATACCCACGGCGCAGATCTTTCGCCTGTAGCGGAATTGCCGCAGGTACTGCTGCTGGGTGAAAAGCCCTACGATACTTTGCCAGCTTACCTGGCTCATTTTGATGCAGCTATTATTCCGTTTCGGCGCACGCCATTAACTGACGCGACCAATCCCGTCAAGCTTTTTGAATATCTGAGCGCCGGAAAGCCAGTGATCGCCTCACGGCTGACTGAATTAGAGCATTATGAAGATACGGTCACCTTATGCTCGACAGCGGCTGAATGGATTCAAGCGGTCGAGGCGGCACTGGAAGACTCGGATGCGGCAGTAAAAGCTCAACGGATTGCTGTTGGACAGCAAAATACCTGGGAGCGCCGTTTCCAACAAATTGAAGCGACTCTTAAGGAAATTTATCCGCCGGTCAGCATTCTGATCATTACTTATAACAATTTGGCATACAACCAGCTCTGTCTTGATTCGATTTTACAGAAAACGGCCTATCCTAATTACGAGATTGTCGTGGTCGATAATGCCTCAATGGATGAAACCCCCGCGTTTCTGGAAGGCTTTGCCAGAGAACATTCCGAACACCAGGTAATACTTAACCGAGAAAATCTCGGCTTTGCAGCGGCCAATAATCAAGCGGCTCGCGCGGCGCATGGTGATTATTTGATCTTTCTGAATAACGATACGGTCGTGACGCCCGGATGGATTAATGGTTTACTGTTGGCATTGAATGAGCCGGGAGTTGGTATGGCCGGGCCGGCTACCAATTGGGCGGGCAATGAAAGCCGCATCCCGGTTTCATATAAAGATTTGAGCGATATGGAAGATTTTGCTCGAAAATATGTAATCGCTCATCGCAACAAACGGGTCGAACAATCTATGCTGGCGTTCTTCTGCGTAGCCATCAGCCGTGAGAAATGGGATGAAATCGGCGGTCTGGATGAGCGCTTTGGAATGGGCATGTTCGAAGACGATGATTACGGCATTCGGGTTCATCGGGCAGGTTACCAGGTGATTTGTACACATGGCGTATTCATTCACCATTGGGGCCGCACCAGTTTTTCTAAGATTGACCAGCAAAAATACAAGCGATTGTTTGAAGAAAATCGCTTGAAGTTTGAAGAGAAATGGAATATTGTCTGGGAAGACCCGGCGCAGGAAGGTGAAAAAAAAGCCTAGGCCGCGTATTCCATGGCCGAAGCCAGCATTTCTTCCCAGGTTGGGACGCGCAGACCAAAGGTCTTTTCGAATTTACTGCAATCCAGGGGGGAATGCAGCGGCCGCTGAGCCGGGGTGACAAATTCACGGGTTTTTGCCGGCAGCAAGACCTCAACGATTTGTTCCTGTGGCTGGGGATCCAGTTCAAGAATTTTCTTCACCCAATCCAGCCGGCTGACGGCCCCGCTGCCGGTTAAATGGTAAATTCCGCTGGTTGCCTGCATAAATTGCACGATGTCCTCTGTGCCGCCGCGAACTAAAGCCATAGTCATCAGTTCGGCCAGCATACGCGCCCAGGTTGGGGAGCCGATTTGATCATCTACAATGCACAGTTCTTTCTTGGCACGGCTCCAATTGAGGACTTTCCGTACAAAATCTTCGCGCGTCAGGCTGTATAACCAGGCTGTGCGGAAGATCCAATAGGCGGCACCGCTTTCCTGCAGGCTGATTTCTGCGTCTAATTTAGTCTTGCCATAATAGCTGAGCGGGTGGGTGGCGTCTGTTTCCTGATATGGGGTACTGGCCGTGCCGTCGAAAACGTAATCGGTTGAAACGTGGATCACGCCGGCATGAATCGCTTGCGCGGCGGCACCGATCGCGGCGACGCTTTCGTGATTAATCAATCGGCATAAATCCTGCTGCGTCTCGGCTAGGTCAACATTGGTATAAGCAACGGCGTTGATAATGACCTGCGGTTTCAGTTCGGTGATCATCGCTTGCAGCTGCATCGGTTTAGTGAAATCAATATCAGGCAAGTCGAATACCGCCAGTTCTCCGACCGGCAATAAAGTCCTGGATAACTCGCGGCCTAGCTGGCCGTATTTTCCTAACAATAAAATTTTCGGGAATTTTTTCGCCATCCTGCCCTCGGTCTTAATGAATGCCTGTATTGTACTCGATTCTGTTTCCGGCAACCATTCAACTGAATGGCCCGGCATGGTAAAATTCTGGTCAGAACATTCCGAAGTGAAGAATATGACTCAATTAATCAAAAAGATTGACGGCTTAATTCATCAGCGTTCCTGGATGGCTTCGGTATTGGTTGTTACTGACCTGTTGGGGGTTTTTATTTCTTGTCTGATCGCGATTTTCTTTTGGCGCACCATTAATCCAACCCTGGTTCCGGCCGTTTATGTTTCATTGATTCCATTTCTTTTGGAATTCATTGTATTGTACGCATTGATGGGCCTCTATCCATCGGTGGGAGTCAGCCGGGTTGAAGAACTTAAGCGCCTGTCCATTGCTACCTCAATTGGTTTTCTTACGCTGGCCACGCTGACGTTTTGGCTGCGCAATGCGGAATCTTATTCACGCGGCTCGTTTTTTGTGGGCTGGATGCTGGCGCTGGTGGCTTTACCGGCCGGCAGGAAAATCATCCGGTCCTTTCTGGCGGCGCATGGATGGTGGGGCGAGCCGGTGATTATTTTTGGCGACTATGAAGTTGGCGCGGTGCTATTCCGTTACCTGGAACGGCGGCCGCGTTTAGGCATGGTGCCGGTTGCCCTGGTGCAGTTTAATGACGGCGAGCCGCCCGAAGAATTGGATATGCGCCGGATTCGGCAGCTGATCAGTGATGAACAACTCAGCAGCGTGCCGCAGTCCTTGCTGGATGCCACGCCAACGGCAATCATTGTGCCGCAGGAAGTCCCTGCGCTCTTTCGCCAGCGTATGATGGATGAAAATCCGTGGGATTTCAAGCATATCATTTTGGTGTCCAGTTTATCTTCTGACGGCCATATCTGGTACAACCCCTTTGACATTGGCGGAATCGTCGGGTTGGATGTCACGCAAAATTTACTCAGCAACGGTCAGCGGTTTACCAAGCGGGTGATCGATCTGGTGGCGGTGACGTTGTTCAGCCCATTGATTTTGATTTTGTTTGCCTTGCTGGCCTTAATTATCATCATCGATTCCCCGGGTAAAGTGTTTTTCCGGCATACACGGGTTGGCCGGGAAGGCAAACCGATCCGTGTGTGGAAATTCCGCACCATGGTTAGCGACGCGGACGAGGTCCTGGAAGATTACCTGGAACAAAATCCGGTTGCCAAACGGGAGTGGGACGATAATCATAAATTGAAGGATGATCCGCGTGTGACCCGCGTGGGGAAATTCCTGCGCCGTTCCAGCCTGGATGAGTTGCCGCAGCTGATTAATATTCTGACAGGCGAAATGAGTCTGGTCGGCCCGCGCCCAATTGTCGAGGCTGAAATCGCCAATTACGGCCGTTACTACCAGGTTTACCAGCAGGTGAAACCCGGGCTAACCGGCTTATGGCAAATCTCAGGCCGCAATGACGTGGATTACCAGCTGCGCGTACAGATGGATTACACCTACGTGCGCAACTGGTCAGTCTGGCTGGACCTGTATATTCTGGTCAATACACCCTTCGCGGTGCTCAGCGGTACCGGCGCTTATTAGCACAGTTCCGTTGATTGTTGGTTTTTAACGGCTAAGGGGAATATCCTGATAAATTGTCTGGCGGTGTTCACGCCGTCCGTTTGGGTTTCCGAAAACGGACGATCAGTAATAGCCAACCCATAATTCCTAATCCGACGAACGGCATGTAGAAGCCGTAGCGATAGCGGTAAATAGCGCCGGCGTTTGAAACGACCAACCCATAAAAAGTAATCATTCCCAGGCAGTAAATGAAAAGCACCCATAAGGCGCGTTCTTTGCGCCAATGCCAAAGTGCATAAGGCAACCCCAACAGCGCCAGATAACAGAAAATCATCTCGAAGGCCGATTCCCGCCGCATGAAGGTGTTGGCTTCCAGACTGCCTTCACCGAACCACATGGCCGGAAATGGCGCTAGAAAGCCGTTTAAGAGGGCGCGCGGCACAAAGGCGAGCATATCACTGACAGATTCAAAATTGGTGTCTAAATTCATGCCGCTTTTCTGCCAGGGGAACCATTCGGTGAACTGATGGCGGTAATCGGCGACCTCATACGCCAGGTTGTCAATAAACCCGGGTAATTTGGATGGGTACCAGGTAAAGCGTTTGCCGGGGTCAGGGGTTGGGGCGGGGGCAGTTTCGCTGCCGGGCGGCTGGCTTTGCGCCGCTGCGATTTGCGGCTGACTTAAGCCGAGCAAATTGAAACTCAGTTCAATTTTTGTGAACGGGGTCATCACGAGCAATACCAGGACGGCCATCGCGGCGATAAACCCGGCCTGGGTCCATTTGATCTGCTTCTTCAAGGCAAGCACCAGCATGGTTGCCAGGGTAATGGCGAAAACCAGCGCGGTGAGTGCTTGCAGCATCAGAACATTATGCGGACGCACAATCCAGTTGAGGAAGGACCCCACAACGGAAAATAGCAAGGCTTTCAGGACGGTCAGCAGCTGCTTGCCTTTCCCGGAAGTCTGGTCCAAATAGATTAAGTCAACCCAGGCGGCAAAGATTAGAAATGCGCCGGCGATGGAGTAGGTGTCTTTTAAGATCTGGGTGTACCACATGGCAGCCGAGGGGAAAACCAGAAACGGCAGCATGCCCGCAATCGCCCAGGATCGTTTCACGAAGCGGCAGAAAATTTTGAACAGCAGAAATGCCGAGAGCCCATGCAAAAACGCGTTAAGTGGAATCAGCACCCAGGGCTGCGGGATGGTCAAGGCATAAATCGCGGCAGTGATGTTCATCAGGCCAAAATGAGCGGAGTCCTCTGTGTGCAAAGTCCAGGCGCTCCAGCCTTGCTGATGAATTTTTTGCGCTAACTCGACCGCCATTTGGTGGTAATTGACGGAGTCAAGCCCGACCAAAAGACCATGTCCGGCATTCCAGGCCGGAGCAATATGCGGCAAAAAGATGAATTGAACAAAAACTGCTACCAGAAAGGGAAAACTGAAGCAGATCAAAAAAATCTGCCAATCTGACGCATTCATGATCCGTTCAAATCCGGAAGGTTTCTTTTGTGCGGTCACGGTTGGATTGGTCAAAATTTAGGATCCTGTCTGAACAAATTATGCCTTTTGATTTTGTATCGCCCCGCAATGTCGGTATTTCTTATTATAATCAGTCCGCGGATAGTCTTGCGAAACCGCATCTAATCATACCATTTGAGAAAGCAGACTCATGACAGATTATTCAAATTATCAATCGCCATACTCCTGGCGGTATGCCTCACCGGAAATGCGCGCTATCTGGAGTGAAGAAAATAAGCGGAAGATCTGGCGCCGGATTTGGGTCGCGCTTGCTGAAGTGCAGCAGGAATACGGTCTGGTCAAACCGGAACAAACGGCTGACCTGCGCGCCGCGATGGAGCGGATTGATATTGAGCGCGCCCTGGCAATTGAGGCTGAAATTCATCATGATTTAATGGCCGAGTTAACCACCTTTGCAGAACAGGCCCCAATCGGCGGCGGTGCGCTGCATATGGGGGCGACTTCTATGGATATCGAAGATAATTGTGACGCGCTGCGGGTACAGCAGTCGCTGCGGCTGATCTTGAACCAATACAAAAACCTTCTGGCGGCGCTGGCTGTACGTATTGAGGCCACTGCGCATACGCCGACGCTGGCTTTTACGCATATTCAACCGGCCGAGCCGACGACGATCGGTTACCGTCTGGCTTTGTACGCGCAGGATTTGCTCAACGTCTATCTTCAGCTCTCTACGTTGTTGGCGCAGTTGCGCGGAAAAGGGTTCAAAGGGGCGGTGGGCGTCGGGGCGGCGTATGGCGATTTGCTCGGCGCGGAGAACCTGGATGCTTTCGAAGCCAAAATGAGCGCACGTCTGGATCTGCCGTTTTTCACCATTGCTTCGCAAACTTATCCGCGCCTGCAGGACTACCAGATCATCAGCGCGCTGTCCGGGATGGGCGCTGTGCTGCATAAGTTTGCTTTTGATCTGCGCCTGCTCCAATCGCCAGTATTTGGCGAATGGTCCGAACCCTTCGGGAAAAAACAGGTCGGCTCTTCGGCCATGCCTTTCAAGCGCAACCCGATCAATGCCGAAAAAATTGATTCACTGGCGCGATCATTGTCGGTTTTGCCGCAGGTAGCCTGGTCCAACGCGGCCACCTCCTTGCTGGAACGCACGCTGGACGATTCGGCGAATCGCCGGTCAGATTTGCCGGAGGCTTTCTTGATCAGTGATGAGCTGCTCAAAGTCAGCACCCGCTTGATCCAGGGCTTTGTGATTAATGAAGCGGCGGTGGAGCGCAATCTGCTCAATTACGCGCCGTTCTCAGCGATCGAACGCATCCTAATGGCGCTTTCAGCCAAGGGCGCCAGCCGTCAGGCAATGCATGAGCGTCTGCGCCAGCATGCGCTGGATGCCTGGCAGGTCGTCCAGCAGGGGCAGGCTAACGATCTGTTGGCGCGTGTGGCGGCTGATGATGAAATTCGCCGCTATCTTTCCGCAGAAGAAATCAGCGAATTGGCTCAGGTTCAGGGATATATTGGCTTTGCTCCGCAGCACGCGTTGAAAATGGCAGCTGAAATCGAGCAGCAAATTCGCTGAAAGCGGTCAAATTCCCTTGATTTTCAGCCCTGATTTGCGGTAGCATGGAGACTGACAGCGCGACCTGAGGTGCGCTTTCTTAAACGATTGCACCGCATCTGCGGTTTGAGGAGATTTGCATGACACAAGCTGATTTTGGTGTATTTGGTTTAGGCGTGATGGGTTTTAACATCGGCCGCAATATTCAACGCAATGGTTTCATTGTAGCCGCGTATAATCGCTCGCCCGAAAAGGTGACTGCTTTTGTTGAAGGCGCTGCGCCTGGTCCGCAGGCGATCGGGGTTCATTCTTTTGCGGAGCTGGTTAAAGTTCTCAAACGGCCGCGGAAGATCTTATTGATGATCCCGGCAGGAACTCCGGTTGATAATGCGATTGCCGAGTTGAAATCGTTATTGGAACCCGGCGATATGCTGATCGACGGCGGAAATTCATATTTCCTGGATACTGAGCGGCGCAGTACAGCATTGGAAGGGACGGGCATCGCTTATGTGGGTATGGGCGTATCGGGCGGTGAAGAAGGCGCGTTATGGGGACCTTCGCTGATGCCGGGCGGCCCGCAGCTGGCCTGGGAGGCTTTGCAGCCGATCTGGAAAGCGATTGCTGCCAAAGCGGAAGACGGGGAAGCCTGTGTAACCCATATCGGACCGCGCGGCGCCGGACATTACGTCAAAATGGTGCATAACGGCATTGAATACGGCGACATGCAATTAATTGCAGAAGCTTATGATGTGCTGCATCGGGTTGGTGGTTTAAACACTGCGGAGCTGCAGCGCGTTTTCAGCGAGTGGAACCAAGGCGAGCTGACCTCATATTTAATTGAAATCACGGCCAAAGTACTCGGCAAAATGGATGAGGAAACTGGAAAGCCGCTGGTGGATCTTATTTTGGATGAAGCAGCGCAAAAAGGCACCGGAAAGTGGACCAGCCAGAATTCCCTGGATATCGGCGCACCGGTTCCGACGATTGACGCCGCGGTCAACAGCCGCATTTTATCCTCCCTTAAAGAGGAACGGGTCACTGCCGCAAAAATCATTCATGGCCCCGTCCCTGCTTTTCAGGGTGACCGGTCGAAATTGGTCCAGGCCGTGCGCGATTCTTTATATGCCAGCAAAATTATTTCCTACGCACAGGGAATGGCCATGCTGCGCAAGGCATCGCAGGAATATCAATATGATTTGAACCTGGGCGAGATCGCGAAAATCTGGCGGGCTGGCTGCATCATTCGCGCTGAGCTGCTGAATGACATCACGGCTGCCTATAATCGCAACGCTGATTTGGAAAATCTTTTATTGGATGAAGCGTTTCGGGTGGCGGTGGAAAGCCGTCAGGAGGCCATGCGCTACGTGGTTACAACAGCCATCCAGGCTGGTGTGCCCGTCCTGGCGACCTCCGCGTCTCTGGCTTATTTTGACGCCTATCGCAGCGCTACCTTGCCGGCGAATTTGATTCAGGCGCAGCGTGATTTCTTTGGAGCGCACACCTATCGCCGGGTGGACCGAGAGGGTGTTTTCCATACGCAATGGGAAAAGTAAACTAGACCTAATCAGAATCAAGGTTTTGAATTCGTTATTGAAGGGCCGCCGCCAATTGGGTGACGGCCTCCTTTTTTAATGGTCCGCCGTGCCCAACCAGATAGCGCTCCACGGGCAGGGCAGCTAAACGCCGGCAGATCGTTTCCAAACACAACGTTTCATCTTCAGCGACCATCGGTATACCGGCCCGCATTGGGTTAACCAGTCCCATGAGTACGCCGCCGCGCAGCGCATCCCCGACGATAATGTTGCCATCCTCCAGCAGCAGGCTGATCGAGCCAGAGGTGTGACCGGGCGTGTGCAGAATGCTGCCGGAAATTCCCCAGACCGATAGATCAAAGCCCTCGTCAATAAAAGAATTGGGTTCAAAAGGCGCGGAAGAAAAAGAGGGCAAGCGTTTTATCAACCGGCCTTCCCAACCCAATGCCTGCGAAGGACGGTTTTTTCCGCTGCGAGCCATATCCGCATCACCGCGATGCATTGCGATGGTTACCCCAAGCTGAGCAAACTGTGCGGCACAGCCAATATGGTCCTGGTGCCCGTGTGTTAAGATGACGGCATCTATATCTCTAGCAGTCAGCCCGGCTTTCGTCAATGCCGCGGTCAGCCGGTCAAAATCATTCGGAATACCGCAGTCGACCAGAATCGTTCCCTTTTCCTGAATGAGAAAAGCGTTCGAAATGGACAGGCGCAGCGAGTTAATCATGCTGCATCCCGCGGATAAAATTCGCAATGGCATGCTCAAAGAGTGTGTCCATTTCAGTTGCCGTATGGAAACCTTCGATCAGAACTAAACCATGCAGTTGGGCCAAAAGGGACCAGCAAATAAGATCACCTTCTGGGCCAGATTTGCCGATTATTTTCGAAAAAATTTGTGCAATTTCGGCTGCATAGGAGCTGCTCTGAACAGGCGCTGCCGAAAAAATTAGAAGGTATTCTGAAAAATGAGTGTCAGCCCAATGCCGGTAGGCTGCGGAGAGCTGCGTAATTGACTCTGTGCAAGAGCCAGTCTGGATCTCTGCTTGCGCTGATAACATATTGAGCAGTTCATTGAGTGCATCCTGGCTGATGGCCTGTACCAGCTCTGCCCGACTGGAGAAATAGCGGTACATGGCCGGGCCGCTGATGCCCATTTGCCTGGCAATTCCGTTTAAAGACAGCGCTTCTGGTCCATTCTCAGCAATCTGACGGCGTGCAAATGTCTTGATTTCATCAATGGTAAATTGGCGCAGACGCTCTCTTTTTGACATGCGAAATTCCTCGGAAGATGATTTTGCGTTCCCATTATAGGCTAAATCGCTTCTATCTGGATGAAGTTGTGGTTTTAACTTTAATTACTTTGCGGGTGCAGGTAAAATGAATATCATCTATTCGTTTGGTTTCAAGGAAAATCTTCGATGACGGATTTATCCAACGAGTCAATATCTCAAGCTATTCAGGAATTATCTCTGGCTGAGCGATTGACCAGCGTGCTGAGAAAATTGAAAGCAGTGTTCACCGCGACTCACCGCTTAGATGGTCTGGTAAGCGCGGTGGTCGAGTTGCTTCCTTGTGACGGGAGCGCTTTTGTGGCCTGGCTGCCGGAAAAGCCCGGAGAATTCCAACCGCTCGTTGAGTTAGGTGAACCAATTCCCTCGCTGGTTAATTTTCCGGAATTAACCGATACGGATATCCACTGTCTATTCCCAGAAAAAAAAGCCTGTCATTTTTCGATCAACGCGGACGATTCACCGAAAATGAAAGCTTACCTCGCCAGGACGGCTTTCCGAAACTTATTGTTAATCCCGTATGCTGGCGGTTATGGAAATTATGGTGTCTTGATTCTGGCTTGCAAATCTGATTGCGCTGATTGGCCGCCGGATCGAATTGCCTTGACCCACGAATTGGTCCAAATAACGGGCGAAGTAGCTGATTTTAAAGTCAGTTACGATCATCTTTTGCAGCGTCTTTCACAGGTGGAAAGCTTTCTGGAAACCAGTCAGGAAATGGCCTCGCATCTGGATTTGCGTGACGCCCTGGAGGTGGTTCTCGAAAAGGCAATGGTCCTTTTCCCGCAGGCTGCCGATGCCCATATCTTTTTTTATGATGAAGAAGTGCTGAAATTCGGCGCAGCCCGCTTCCGTGATGAAAGCAGGCAGCGAATTTGGACTCAGCCGCGCGAAAATGGTCTGACTTACACAGTAGCCCGTTCAGGAAATGTGATTTCTGTAGAGGACATGGCTACGCACGCATTATTTACCCAAGATGATACGCGCTGGGAAGGGTCTATTGTCGGTGTACCGTTGATTTTCCATGAACGGGTAATTGGGGTCATGACTCTGGCAGCCCTGAAACCCCATCAATTTACAGAACATGACTTAAGCCACATTCTCTTGCTTTCTGACCAGGCGGCGATCGTCATCCAAAATGCGCAATTGCACACGCACATCCGCGCGCAGGCGTTAACCGATCCGCTGACAAATTTGTTCAACCGGCGCGCTTTCGAAAAAGAGGTTGGAGATCAAATTGATTATTCACACCTCTCGCAGCGCATCTTCACCTTGATGGTTCTTGATATTGACCATTTTAAACAGGTCAATGACACCTATGGGCATCCCAGTGGTGATGAGGCTTTGCGGCAAATATCACGCTGTTTGCGCAACAATATTCGGAAGACCGATTTCTTAGCCCGCATTGGCGGGGATGAATTTGCCGTTTTGCTGCCTGATACTCCGCCCGAGCAGGCGCAGTATGTAGCGGAAAAAATAAATCAGTGTTTAACCCATACCGACTTGAATTTGCCTGGCGGAATTGTGACCCATTTATCCGCCTCTTATGGGATGGCCCTCTATCCACAGCAAGCTACTACCCTGGCCGATTTAATCCAACTGGCAGACCAGGCTTTATACCTGCATAAAACGCGGAAACAAAAATCAGACCCGGTATCTTGATCCCGAGTCTGATTTTTTACTGCCGCTAATTTTCACCAGCGACAATCTGTTTTGACCGATGCTGATCAGCCCGGTTTTTGATACTTATATTCGCTGACAATTCCACCGCTGTCGGCGCGTGCGGATTTTCGGTTATGGATTTCTTCTTTCGAGACTTCTTCAACTGCCGGGGTAAATACCGGTACCAAAACCAACTGCCCGACTGAATCGCCCGGAAGAAAAGTGATATGGCGCGTGGTGGTATTGGCGACTTTGATGAAAATTTCCCCTTGGTAGCCAGAATCAACTACGCCTGCCCCCATTAAATGGTTATTGCGGCCTTTGGGTTTAATCAACCCGACCAAACCTTGCGGGATTTCAATGGTGATCCCTGTGGGGACGATTGCAAACGAGTGTGGGGCCACCGTAACTGGTTCAACCGCGTAAAGATCCAGCCCAGCGTCTTCAGGGTGTTTACGAGTCGGTAGGGTTGCATCTGGTCGCAGGCGAGCAATCCGCAGGGTATCCATAAATTATTCCTCTAGTGTGACTAATGAATAAGAATAAGGCGGCAGATCCAGCGTGAAGCGGGAACGATTACCGATCGAACGCAAATCTACCTCCTTTGAGCGAACCTGATCAGGGTGGGCAAAACTGTTCTGGTCATCCGGCTCTTCGCCTTTTAACAGCCAGGCTTTGCGCGGGGTCAAACTCTCGAAATCAAACAGGCGGACAGATAGATCCAGCCGTGAGGTTGGGTGCCAGTTGACAATGCTTAAAACCACCCGTCTGGCGCTGCGCGAGCGGGTGGCGGCGACATCCACGTAGGGGATTTTCAAGGCCGGTATATTGCCGTAAGCATCCAGTTGGAAGGCGGGCGATTCAACAGCGGTTTTAAGCGCCAGGGTTTCCATGTTTTGCTGCATGGCAAATACTGCGGCCGCTGGCGCGGCATATGCCTGCTGCCCATCCGTCTGAATCAAACCCAGATCACCTAATAAGGCGCTATGGGCGGCCCAGGCAATTACCCTCGGCTGGCGTGAAAATCCATTCAGCATGGCGGCTGTATACAAGGCCTGAGTCAGCGAAGGCAATGGGAATATCGATTGGTTATTTTCAGGAATCACGGCCGGCCAGAAATTCCAATCGTCTATGGCCAGCCTGGCGCTTTTACCGCTCTGAAGGCTCTCGCCAAATTGCGCGAGAACCTGCTGCAAGGCTGCGGGAGCGGCGGCAGCGTATAAACCGATGTCACTGCCGGAAATTGGCTGTTGCCAGCTTTCAAATCCTGGCAGTGTGCTTTGCAGGCTCAATTTATCGAATGACCCATTAAGTTGCTGTATCAGCGTCCTGTTCCATTGCGCGGCTTCGTCATCATAGCTGGTGAGCGGCTTCCCGCGCACATTGATTTTTATCTCTGGATCCGCCGTGCGCATGCCTTCAATCAGCGGACGGATCTTTTCAGCCAGTTGGAAAGCGTTGATAGATGGCCCGCTGAGACTGAATACGTCCTGATTGAGCAGCAGCCAGATCACCGGCAGGTTAAATCGGGTTTTACGGCTAGAAAGCGCGTTGACCCAGCCGGTGGCTTGTTCCGGGCTTGTAGCGAAAACATCCAGCGGAAAAACCGCGGTGGCATTAAAACGCTGGCAAATGGCGAAGAATTGGTCAATATGCTGAAAAAGGGATTCCGCAGCGGGTGAGCTGGCTGAGCCGCCCAGCGTCGCAGGAAAACGAAGTAAAGCCGGTTTTACCGGCTGCAACTGCCTCAGCACGGCGTCTGGCAGGACAAGACCGGGCAATTGGTCGAGCGGTTCATACGGCAGCGCCAGGGTATGCCCGAGGATCTGTTTGGAGGTTTCACCGAGGGTGTCCTGCGCGTACAGACGCACAACTGCCTGCAGCTTTCCTCCGCGCAGAATGCTCATCAGCCGAGAACGCCCGGATTGCTGGATGACCTTTTTGATGCTTTGCGGATGGTCTGGCTGACGCGAAAGGTCAGCTGGAATGTTAATTTCAATGGGAGCATAACGCGGGCCGGACAACCGCACTTTGAGATGACTCGCGGCGGGTACCTGCCGAACTTCAAACTGCAAGCAATTATTGCGCCGGAAGATCAAGCCTTCGGCGGGAAGATCCGCGAAATCTAACGGATTTCCATTATGCCGAACGTTCACTGCGGCGCGGCTGACCGGAAGATTTTCTGCCTCAATTTCCAGGGATGTCAACTGAAAATCGGCCAGCGGATTCGATAACTCAAAATAGACGGTCTCCAGGTCGCTGCGCAGCGAATCTGCACGGAGAAAGGCTTGCTGCAGTGCAATCGGTAAAGCAATCATAAATCGGCTTTCATCGGGGGTATCCGCTTGATGTCCAGAGTGCGCAACATGAGGCGCGGGGTTATTCGCCTTCAGGCTCGTGAAACAGCATTTCTCCGGCCCGAATAGCGACTTTCAGACGGTTTTCGGCCGGGGGCAGGGGGCAAGACCAGGCGTCATTGTAGGCGCAATAAGGGTTGTAGGCCAGGTTGAAATCAACCAGAAACTTGCCGGCCCCCACAGGCTCAGGGTCCAGGTAGCGGCCGGCCGGGTAGGTGCTTTTGCCAGCCTGTGCATCCACAAAAGGCAGGAAATAGCCAAACTCATTCTGGTATAAAGTCAACTCCGCGGGTTCGCCATCAATTTGGAAGGTGAACTTTCCGACCTTGTAAAATTGACGCAGGTCACCGGTGGAAGTCTGCATTTCTATGGCGGCCGGTTGGGCCAGCGGGTGCAGCTCTAACGTTAAACGGAGGGCTTCGTCGGGAGCGAAGTAATTAAGGCCCTTAAAATCTTGCTTTTGTGTCTTGGTTAAAGGGCTGTGACTATCCTGCGCGAAAAAGGTGTCCTTTTCTAGACGTATGGCTTGATAATCATTTTCCATCAGCTTCCTCCATTTTTTTATTAAAACCGCTAAGTTACAATTTTGCAAGCTGTTGGACAAAAAATTCTTTAAATCGGTGTTTCCCGCATTAACCGCCTATTTAAATAATTTTAAAATGAAGGTGTTAGAATCCAAACAAGAAAATAATTATTTCCCTGATAAGGGTGGACAGATCGCTTTCGTTTCATGTATTTTGCCGAAATAAGCGTTTATCGGAAAGGATTTTATTAAATGCTGCATTTGTATCTCGTTCGTCATGGCGAAAATCCGGCCAATGTGACGAAAGAATTTTCTTGTTTGAAAGTGGATTATTCTTTGACGGATAAGGGCCGCTTGCAGGCTGAGCAGACCGCAGTCTGGTTTGAAAATCACCCGCTGGATGTAATCATCAGTTCGCCATTGCGGCGGACGCGTGAGACTGCGCAGGTTGTAGCCGATCATTTCAATTTACCGGTTGAAATTATGCCTGATTTTATTGAAGTCCAGGTCGGCGATTTAGAAGGTACGCCGGCAACGGTCGCTGCCTGGAAATTTTATACGGATATCGTTCAGGGCTGGTTCAGCGGCAATCCGGAGGGACGGTTCCCCGGAGGCGAAAACTTTTTTGAGATTCGCGAACGGTTGAACCGTGGCCTGCGGCTAATCGCCAATCGCTATGATGGAAAAAACGTCATGATTGCCGGCCATGCGGGTATTTTCTCGATGATCATGCCGGATTGGGTGGCAGATTTCGACCCGCAAATCATCGTTGCGAATGAATTTCAGAATTGCGGCATCACGGAAATCGAAATCTCGGACCCGCTGCATTCACTGCAAGGGAAATTGATTCGCTGGTCTTCGGTTGAACATCTTTCCGGTGAAGCCGCTAAATTGGTCTCGCCGATTATGCGTTGATCACAAATTCAGCCAGCGTGCGGCGGTAGCCGGCAAATCTCGCAGGGAGGCGTTCAGTACTTTGCAGGTCGGAATCGACTCGAGGAACGAACGCCCATACCGTTTGGTGAGAATGCGCCGGTCGAGTATGACCACCACGCCGCGATCTGATTCAGTGCGGATCAGGCGGCCAAACCCTTGCCGGAAGCGCAGAATGGCTTCGGGTAAGTGATACTCGTTGAAGGGATCTTCAAAGGTTTCTGCCCGGGCGGAGATAATCGGGTCAGAGGGGACGTCGAAAGGCAGTTTGACGATGACGACCACCGAAAGCGCCTGCCCAGGAATATCAACGCCTTCCCAGAAAGCGCGCGTACCTAACAGGACTGCCTTTTCCGTTTCACGGAAGGTTTCCAGCAGCGTATTAGCTGAAGCGCCTTCGCCCTGTTCATAGACCTGGATATCGGCTTCTGAGAGCGGCGCGCCAATATTTTGCGAGGTGCGTTTTAACTGCGCGTAGGAAGTGAATAACACCAGCATCCGTCCGCCGGTGGTCTTCGCCAGGCGGACAATGGTTTGGTCCACCTGACGCTGGTACGCGCTGGCGTCGCTTGGTTCAGGAATGTCATTGGCCAGGTACAGCAGGGTCGAAGTTTCGTAATCGAATGGCGAACCAAGCATCAATTCATCCGCTTCATCCGCATTGAGCCGGCTGCGTAAATAATCGAAATCGCCCTGGGTGGTCAGTGTGGCTGAGGTAACAATCACACTGTTCTTCTCGTGCCATAAATATTGCTCCATCATCGGGCCGATGTGCAGCGGAGCGACTTGCAGGGCAATCTTGTATGTATTGGGTTGAATTTCGGCCCAGTAAATATAACTTGGGTCAGGCTCGATCACCATCGAGCTGAGGTATGCGTTGATTTCACTCAATCGGTGATGCGCATTGGCCAGGTTGCCAAGCGTGTCCTCTAAGTCGTCGCTGACTTTTTCGAGCGTGTCGGAGACATTTTTATGCACGGTCGCCAATAGATCCAGCAACAGCTTCATCGTTTCGCCGGCGGTGTCCCAGGCAACTTCTACCTCTGTCCAGGCCGGCAAGGTGCGCGTGGAAGGCAGGATGCGCAGCTGCTGTCCGTAGGAAGAAACAGGCTGGCCGTCACGCGCTATTTCCATGAAGTAGTCCACGCTTTTGATAAAGACCGACAGGTCGTGATCCACCCGGAAGAGTAAATCAGTGGCGCGTTGTATCTGCTGGTTCAATGCGCCGAAAGCGGAGGGCTTAAGCAGGTCTTTTACCTGGGTGAGCAGATGCCCTAAAATACCGCTCGAACTGCCCCCGATTTCTTTCAGCAGCCTGGAAAGATCGTTTTGCGTGATCTTGAAACTCAGGGCGCTGGTACTAGCTGATTCGAGATGGTGACCTTCATCAATGATCAGGTAGCTGTAATCTGGCAAGACACGGTTGCCGGTGATCACATCCGAGAGCAGCAGCGCGTGGTTGACAATGACCATATGCGCGCTTTGGGCCGCCTGCCGAGAACGGTAAAACGGGCAGGCGCCGCCGGTGCGGCTCATGCACACTTCTGCTTTGCAGCCTTCATCTTCCGCGGAAAGCCGGGACCACACTTCCCTTTCAGCCGGGCCATTCATGTTGATTTCTGAACGGTCTCCGCGGCCGCCTTCGTTCAGCCAGACCATGATCTTGCCCAGCAGGCGCAGTTCATCGGCGGAACTTGGCCCGCGTTGGCGCAGGGCTTCCAGGCGGCGCGGACACAGATAATTGCTGCGCCCTTTTAGTACCGTCGCGCGGATTTCAGTTCCCAATGCCGCTGCCAGATCGGGTATATCCTTTTGGATTAACTGCTCCTGCAGGGTGATGGTATTGGTGGAGATGACCACACGCGTGCTGTTTTGCAGCGCCCACAGCGCCGCTGGAATCAAATAGGCGAAGGACTTGCCGGTTCCAGTACCTGCTTCTACCAGCAGATGATAATTTTCATTAAAGGCCTGAGTGATTGCGCGCAGCATTTCTACCTGCTGCGAACGGAACTGGAAATTCTTGAAGTAATGCGCGAAAGCCCCGCCGTGTTCCAAAAGCGCAGAAACTTCATCTACATTCAGCGGGGTGACCGTTTCCGGCGGGTTAAGCGGCGGAGCATAAACGCCCCCGCCGGCGAATAAACCCTCAAAGGTCTGTTTGCCGGTTTTGTGTGCGGCGATCGGCTGGCGCGCCCGCGCGCGTAAAATCTGGTTGAACAGCCAGGCGCCGTCCCAGGGAACAACTTCACCGTGGCGGACCAGTTCGGCCAGGATATCAATGGGCAGTGTCAGCGCTTTTTCGTATAGGTTATAAAAAACAGCGTGAGTCAGGCGGGCGTCGTCCAGGGCGCGATGCGAATTCGGAATGAGAATCCCAAGGATTTGCCCCAAGGAGCCTAAATTATACCGGCTGGCGGTAGGCATTAATACGGCCGCCAGGTCGTATGTATCGATCGCTTCGCTGTCAAGCAGAATGCCCTGCTTTTGCAGAAAGCCCAAATCAAAGCGAACATTATGACCGACCACCGGCGAGTCACCGACGTAATCGGCCAATTCCTGCAAGACGGCCCGAATAGGGGGCGCATTGCGCACCATATCATTGGTGATGCCGGTTAATTGCGTTACTAAAGCTGGAATTGGCCGGCCGGGATTGATTAAAGTTGTCCATTCGCTTTCAACGCGGGACCCATTAAAACGGACTGCGCCAATTTCGATAATGGCGTCTTTTTGTGAATCAAGTCCGGTGGTTTCCAGATCGATGGTAACGAGTGATGGCATGGCAGTCATTATACCATTTGGCTGAACGAAACTCTGAATTGCCGCAATTTTAAGAACTTTTGTTCAAAAACGGTGATTTTGATGCGGCCTAATTAATTCCAACGCAAGATAAATGATTGCAGCGCTGGTTCTGGATAAATTATCGATATGCGGCGCTGGCAGATTATCAAATTGGGATGAACTAATCAGACAACCTGACCGAAAAGCGGTTAAAATATGCCCTGGAGGAACTCATGAAACTGGCAGACACAGTAAAAACGATCGTCTTTGATTGGGGTGACACTTTGATGGTGGATGACCCGCGCCAGAACACGCCGATGGTTGACTGGCCGAAGGTCAGTGCGGTGCCGGGCAGTTCGGAAACCCTGGCGAAACTGCATGGCCGGTATCACCTGGCCCTGGCGACCAGCGCTGAGCTTTCAACGGTCGAACAGATTCGGGCGGCCTTAGCACGGGTGGGACTGAATGAATTTATCGATGATGTTTTTACGAAAAACCAGTTAAACGGAGCGCGGAAACCTGAAATTGGGTTTTATCGCGGGATTGCGCAAAAATTAAGCCTCCAGCCGGACCAGCTTCTGATGGTCGGCGATCACTATCGGGCAGATATCCTCGGCGCTTCTGCTGCGGGATGGTTCACTGCCTGGTATAACCCCATGCAAAAAACTGCGCCGCAACTCAATCCATTGTATGATCTGGATTTAACTTCTTTAACTGAGCTTCCAGCGGCTTTGCAGCAGCCTTTGCTGCCCAATCTTACCCAATGTCTGGATTGGACCTTGATTGAAGGCACATCAGCCGCTTTACGCAGCCATGTGGAACTGGTGGCGTGTGTGGCTTATACCCTGGCGGCGTGGCTGCGGTCTGCCGGTCAGGGCGTTGACCCGCTGCTGGCGCATCGCGGCGGCATTCTGCACGATTTGTGCAAAATGTCTGCAAAAGGGCAGGGGCTTAATCATGGCCAGGCCGCCAGAGCGGTCTTGCTGGACAAAGGCCAGCCGCGCCTGGCTGAAATTGCCCGGACGCATATGCTTTTCAACCTGATTGATCCGGCCAGCAGCCCGCATACCTGGGAGGAAAAGCTGGTTTATTACGCGGATAAATTGATTGAAAAGAATCAAATTCTATCCGTTGAGCAGCGTCTGGCTGGTTTCCGTGAGCGCTATTCCATGGTGCCGGAAATGATTGACCAGGTATCCGCGGCTATTCGTCAACTGGAACAGGAAATCTGTGCTCCCTTGAACATGGATGCGGATGAATTGCTGCGCCAGATGCAGGAAAGTTTTTTCGCCGATTAGGAACCAGTCAGGTTGTAATAGTTATAAACGGATTGTGCCAGGCCGGCTACCAGGGCATTGGCCGGATTGAACAGCAATTGCGTGGGGTGGTAGAGATAGACCACCAGAATGAAATTGCCGCCCGGAGTATAGACAATACCTGCGTCACTCATCGTATGGACCAATCCATCGGTTGAATCGGTCAGCCAGCCGTGTTTATGCGCCAGTTGGGTTCCTTCGGGCAGGCCAGCTTCCATCAATGCGCCGGTTTTATTATGCGACAGCAGGCTGATCATCGACTGGCACTCATTTTGTGAAATTTCTCCGGGAAAAGCGGCGGCAAAGGTTCCGCCCCCGGTCGTAGCGCACGTGTAAATGTCGTAGAGCAGCTGCCCAATTTCCAGCGGGGTGGTCTGATTGTAACGATCCGGACCGGTATTGACATCTTCGCGCTGGTTGGCAGGTGTTGAGTAGGTGCGCAGCAGCGGCGCGCCGGCATAGAAATAGCCGGCCAGGAAGGTGTTTTGCATGCCTAATTCCTGCAAATCGCTGGTGACCTCCAGCGGCCCTAATTGCGGATCCATGACCGATTTCATCAATGTGTCCGCCGGGTCGTTGGCCGAAAGCTCAATCATCGATTCGAGCATGCTGGTGATATTGGCCGGGGTCGGTTCACCGGTGCGTTTAAAGGTTGAAATCATGATCGGAATCTTCATGGTGCTGGCGGCAGTAAACGCAATGCCTGGCGCGATGATGCTTCCGTCGTTATAGGCGAAGTTAATTTCCTGCCCGCTGGCGAGATCCATCAGATAGATTTCCGCAACCCCGTCAAACTGGTTGACCGCCAGCACTTGCTGCAGCATGACCTGTAAATTCAAGAAAGCCGGCCGGTCGGGTTGAACCCGGTTATACGTCAGGTTGACCACCCGGTTGGTAGGGCTGCGCAGCGCGTCCGAAATCAGCAGCACTGCGCGGTCGATATCCAGAACAGAGCCGGCCTGTCCGCTGGTGAAGGTTGTACTTCCGGGGACTGGCTCTGCCGGCGTTGAAGAAGTATCGTACCGGGGAGCGATTTCTTGAGTGAGAAATTCTCGCAGGCGGTCGTCAGTGGAAGACGCGCTTAGCGGCACTTCAGCCGGTGCGGGCAATGTATTCCACAGGTAATCCCAGAAGGCGCTCCAGAACGGCTGTTCAATGCGCTGCTGGTCAGCAGCGGCCAGCATAACTTCCAAATCTAGCCGGAAGCCGGCGATTGAGGGGCGGATTTGAAAGGTGGCATCGCCGTAATGGACTTCTACCGGCAGGCTGTACGCCTGCGTCAGGCGTTCGGCGGCGGTTTCTCGATCCAGGCCCGAAACGGGCACGCCGGCAATCACCGTGCCGGACGGGAAAGCCGCGCGAATCTGGCTGTAGCGAAACAGCGCAAAAACGGTTAATAACATCGCCGCCAGGATGAAGAAAATCGACGCCCAGCGGAAGATGATAATATTGCCTCTTCTCAAACCAGCCTCCAAAACACTGCTTTCAAGCAGTGACGATGTTTCATAATCAGAACCAGATTCTACCATGTAATAATTCAGATGAATTGGCGGGCAGTTTGACTCTTTGTGACCGCGACAAAAGACATCCAAATCAGGCAAATTCGGTTTATTGAGCGCGGTGCAGAAGACCCAGATTATGGAATATACTTAATGGGACACATTGGTTCTTTCACTGGCTGATCGCTGGTACTTCGCCGATAGCCGCCAAGACTCGCCGGTACATTATGATGAAAAGGTGCCATGCAAGTAGAACGTGATATTGTCATTGACATTCTGCGCTCCAGTTACCTGTTCAGCGATTTAAGCGATGAGCAGGTTGAAGCGATTGCCGATCAGGCCCACGCTTTTCTGTTTGCGCAGGGTCAGACAATTTTTGAACAAGACAGTGTGGCGGATAGTTTTTATTTCATTTACAGCGGCCAGGTTCTGTTAACTCGGGTTGACCGGACAGAAGAGACCCGCTTCGTCTTAAGCGAACGAGATTTCTTTGGTCAAGAGGCGATTGCGGATCGGCCGCCGGAACGGCGCGCCAGCGCAACGGCCCGCACCGACATTATTTTGCTGCGCTTTACAGGCGAAGAGTTGGATGAATTTTGCAGCAAATATCCGCAGCTCAGCGGAGCCTTTCGTCAGGTTTTTGATAGCTATCAGATCTGGATAGGACTGGATATGCCCTGGCGCGGTCCGCGAGAAGTGATCCATTATATTGATCGCCAGCATCCGATCTTCTTCTTACTCAAGATCGCGCCTTCTGTTTTGATTACTTTTTTAATCGTGCTGCTATTGACCTATTTGGATATCGTTTCGCTTAAGGGCGCGGTCTGGGCTACAGTTGCGTTGGTCGTCAGCATCGTTGGCGGGTTGACCTGGATTATTCTGGAAGTCATTGACTTTTTTAATGATTATGCCGTCATTACCAACCGGCGGGTAGCCTTTTTACGCAAAGTCTTGTTGATTTATGACAGCCGCCAGGAAGTTCCCCTGGATGCAATTCTGTCAGACGATATCCGCACCACACAGGTTGGGCGGATCCTCGGCTATGGCAATATTGTTATCCGCACCTTCACGGGCGAGTTAACCCTGGAACGGCTTGAGAATCCCCGTCAGGTGCTGAATACGATCAATCGATTAAGAGACCGGGCAAAGGATAATAAACGGCAGGCGCGTCTTGATGAAATCGACCGTACCTTGCAGCAGCGCATATTCGGAAAACAGCCCGAAATGCTTGGAAAAGCTACGGATGAGGTCGAACCGGTTCAGCCTAAAGTACAGGCGGGCGCATTAACCCAATGGCTCTCGGATGTGTTTATGCTGCGCACGGAAGAAAACGGCGTAATAACGTATCGTACGCATTGGGTGATCTTGATTAAGAAAGCCTGGCTGCCGTCAATCCTGTTGCTGGCGCTGCTGGCCGTGACGATCGCAGTGCTCGTACACGCCATTGCTTTCAATGGCACAATCATGCTCTTGCTGGACCTCGTTCTGATCCCGATTTTTGCCGGATGGTGGGTGTATCAATATGTGGATTGGCGCAACGACCGGTATATTATTACCCGCGATATGCTGGTGGATGTATACCGCAAACCGCTGGGTGTGGAGCAAAAACGTTCCTCGCCGATCAAAAACATCCTGAGCATTGATTTTGAACGCATTGGTTTGCCCGGCTTGATTTTTAATTTTGGAACAGTCTATATCCGCGTTGGCGATTCAACGCTTACCTTTGACAATGTTCCATCGCCTTCCGATGTGCAGCGCGAGCTTTTTCAACGTCTGATGGATTATAAAAAGCAAGAGGAAGATCGTGCGGAAAAATCGATCAACGATCAGTTAGTGGATTGGATTGAGCATTATCATCACATCCTCCAGCAAAATCAAACCCAGTCAGAGGAAGATGACTCAGACACAATTTTACGGTAAAATGAAGGCGTTAACGATTGTAGATGGAGAAGGTGAACAATGGCATTAAGACCGATTGTAAATGTGCCCGATACCGTTTTAAGGCGCAAGGCACATAAAGTAACGGAATTTGATCAGGACTTGCAAACCCTGATTGACGATATGGTTGATACTTTGCGGGCTGCGCCTGGCGTAGGCCTGGCGGCTCCGCAGGTTGGTATTTCTGAACGTGTGGTGGTTATCGAATACAGCCCGGATGATTCTGAGGATGAAAACGCCCCTAAAAAACTCTTTACACTGGTAAATCCGGAAATCATCAAAGCCTCCGAAGAAATCGAAACTGGCGTAGAAGCCTGCCTTTCTATTCCTGGCCTGGTTGGCGAGGTAGATCGAGCTTATCAGATCATGGTCAAGGCCCAGAATCGCCGCGGCCAGAATGTGAAAATCAAGGCGCGCGGCTGGCTGGCGCGCATTTTTCAGCATGAAATTGACCACCTGGACGGGGTTTTATTTACCGACCGCGCCGAAAAGGTGTGGAAGCCCAGTGCAGAGGAACAGGCCGCAATCCGCGACTGAGCAGAATTGATTCGGCACAGCGCGGAGTTTTAATGTATCTCAAACACTTATCGCTCACCAATTTCAGATCGTTTGCGCGGCTGGATATGGATATTCCCCGCCATACCCTGTTGTTGGTGGGCGATAATGCGCAAGGTAAAACCAGTATCCTCGAAGCAATTTACTTCCTGGCTACTTTCACGTCCCTGCAAGCCAGCCATGACCGGCAATTAATTAATTTTTTGGTGGAGGATGAGCCGATAAAAGTAGGCCGATTGTTGGCCGATCTGCAGCGCGGCGAACAGTCGCACCGTCTGGAAGTGCGCTTGATTTTAGACGCCAATGCTGTCAACGGCGCGCGCCTGCGCAAAGAGATCCTGGTGGACGGCGTTAAACGCAGTTTGCAGGAAGCGTTGGGAATATTTAATGCCGTGATCTTCCTGCCGCAGATGACGCGTATCATTGAGGGTGGACCGGAAGAGAGGCGGAAGTACCTGAATCTGGGACTTTCGCAGGTTTATCCTGGCTATGCGCGTGCGCTGACTGAGTATGCCCAGCTGATTACCCGGCGTAATGCCTTGCTGAAACAATTGGGAGAGCGCGGCGGCGACCCGGACCAGCTGATCTACTGGGATAATCTGCTGACCCAGCGAGGCGCGTTAATCGTTAAAGCGCGTCTGACGGCGCTGGCTGGCCTTAATCACCTGGCAAGCGCAGTCCATGACCGGTTAAGCAGCGGAATGGAAGTGCTGCAATTATTGTATAAACCTTCTGTTCAGCCGCTTGCAGAAGAAAACGCGCAAGCCTCTTTTCTTAGCGCGGATTTTACTGAAGACAGTGACGAAGACTCAATTCGCCGGGCTTTTGCGCAGCAGCTTCGCAACCGGCGCAGCGAGGAAATTGCGCGCGGCGTAACCGTTTGCGGCCCGCACCGAGATGATTTTCGGTTTGTCAGCAATGGCGTGGATCTGGGGGATTTTGGTTCGCGTGGTCAGGTGCGGACAGCTTTGCTGGCGCTCAAATTAGCGGAAGTTTCCTGGATGCGCGCCCGCACCGGCGAATGGCCGGTATTGCTGCTGGATGAAACGCTGGCTGAACTGGATCCGCAGCGGCGGACCGATTTGATGACCGTTTTGCAGGAATGTGACCAGGCTGTTTTGACAACCACGGACCTGAGCCAATTTGCCGAGCCGTTCCTGTCCGAATGCGCGATCTGGCAGGTGCGCAGCGGCAGTGTTCAGCACGCTTCGGCTTATTCCTGAGTTTTTTGAAGCTCAACCCCGATCGGCCGTTTTGCAGGCAGCCCCACGCGCCGGGGATATCCGGATGGGGTGGTGGCAATTTTGTCGATTAATACCAGGTAGCGAGTTTCGGCTACACCGGGCAGCAGCACCGGGACCAGCCGCTGTAAATGCCCGCCCAGCACCTGTATGGCTTTTTCTGCGCTCTGGGCTTCTGCTGGCGCGCTTTCGCCTTTCTGCGCCAGCACATGCCCGCCGACGCGCACCAGCGGCAGCAAATATTCGCTCAAAACCGGAAGATTGGCGACCGCCCGGGCGACTGCCCAATCATATTGTTCGCGGTGGGCACGGGCTGCGCCTAATTCTTCTGCGCGCGCCTGAATGAAGGTGACACGTTCAAGCTGAAGCGTTTCCGTGATATGCCGGCAGAACTGCAATTTCTTGCCGACGGATTCAACCAGGGTGAGGTTGATTTGCGGAAATAGGATTTTAAGCGGAATGCCGGGAAATCCCGCGCCGGTGCCGATATCGATCAGCTTATCGGGCGGCGAATTCTTCCAGGCCAGCAGGCAGGTCAGCGAATCAAGAAAATGCTTGGTGCGGATTCCGGCGCTGTCACGGATGGCGGTTAAATTAAATTTTTCATTCCAGTCAGTCAATTCCGTTTCGTAAACATCAAAGGCTTTGATCTGCCGGGGATTAAGCTCGATATTGAGAACCTGTTTCACTTCTTGAGCAAGCGTATTCATACAGCGCAATTATACCGGCAGATTGATCAGGTTGCGGAAAAGCAGATATGGAAAATAACATTGGCGTTTAGAAATTATCCCAATAATCCATCCGGCACGAAGCATTTGACTCCGATTCATTTCGTTCCTACCTGCTTGCATGACGATAAGAAAAAGCCCGGTGCAATTCGCCGGGCTTTTTCAAAAATGGTTATTTCGTTTCGATTTTATAGATCAGCGGATAGTCGCGCAAAAGCAGATTATCCATCGTAATCCCATCGGCGGAATTCTCAAAGACCAATTCCTGGACATTCATCAGATAAGGATCGTAAGCCGTAATCGCTGTTGCGTTTCTACCCTCAATGAAGATGGAACTTATAACATCCTGACTCTCCACCTTGGCTTCACCGTCATTCCAGAGAAAGACATAAAGTGTTCCTGTATCATCCTTAAACGTATAATTGCGCGTCATCTCAGATTCGGATTCGACCTGTACATCAAAAGGAAATGCCTCCAATCCATCCAACAGGTAAGCCATATTTCTGATCATTGCAGCTTCGACCGTACGTTCAAATTCATTGGTTCCAGAAGTGCCTACCGAAATATTCATACCCAGATTGATGGCGATCATGCGTGCGAAGTACTTGGCGGCGACTTCCGGTTCATAGGGATGGTAATTGCCCTCTTCCGGCGCTAGGATATCCAGGCTGTAATGCGATCGGTAATTTAACTCGTCGGCGTAATATTCACCCTTGAAGCCATGTTCTTCCGCCAAAGTCTTGATGTTTTGCCACATTGCATCATAGTTATAGTAATAATCACTCAGAAATACCGGCGAAGCATCATTATTAACCGTATGCAGCGAAATGATATCACCCATAGGCAGAATATCGGATTCCAGAATTATTTTGGAATATTCCTGACAGGGCAGGTCCACGTAACTGCTGGTGGCTGCCAGAACGATCCTGGCCTGCGGATCAATCTCGCGGATGATGGGAATGGCTTGTTTGGCGGCCGCGATGTAATCTTCAGGTTCGATTCTCTGGTACCAGTCACTGTTGGCGTCTGGTTCATTCCACAATTCATATTCAGCCACAAGACCTTTCAGATCGGTCACCACCATGCGTACATACTCCAGGTAACGCTCTACTTCATCCTCACTGCTAAGGCGCTGTCTGGTGATATCCCCGCCATTTTCACGATTTTCCAGATCCCAAAATGAAAGACTGTAGCGCGTAGTGATGCCCGCGTCTTTCATGGCTTTGTAAATCTGGATATATTCCTCAGGAGTTTTTTGTTCGATATCTCCCAATGAAGCATCAACCGCTAGACCATCCGACGCGTTCAGTGTACTCCTGGCTCTGGTAAAACCGAATTCTTTCATTCTGGATACCTCTGACAGCCAGGTCTCAACCGGGGTTTTGACCATCCCGCTAACCAGATTTCCTATTCTTGAATCATTCAATTCAGAAGCGTTCTTCAATTTATAAAAAGTAGTCTGGTTGGGGTTCTTTTCCTGCATGGGGCTGAGTCGCTTATTGGCTACAACCAGGCTGGCAGTTTTATTTTCTGTGTCAAACTGGATGAAGTCGCCGACGCAATCCTCGATCATCTTCTCTGAGAGATAAACCTCTCCATCCTCGGCAAAAGGAGGAGAATCACTCTCAAACCAGATCGTTCCTTCGGTGTCAGCTGTGTACGTATTTTCTCCAGTTCGACCGATCCAGAAATGACAGTTTGAGAAAACCCCTTGAAGGTTGTCTCCCCCGGTTGAGATGAAGTCGTCGGTAACACTTACTTCTTTGCGATTGATGAACTGGAACAGTTCAACCGAGGGCAGCCATAAGGTTCCATCAATGATTTGCAATGGGTGAGCGAAAGCATACGGCGCCCCATTGACGGTCATTTGAACTTCAGACAATTCAGGCAGCGGTGTTGGCGTTGATAAGCTTTGAGTGGGGGCAGGTTTAACTTCGCTGCTGGCCGGCAGCGATGGTGTCAATGTTGG
Source organism: Bellilinea sp. (assembly GCA_036822575.1). Taxonomy (GTDB): domain Bacteria; phylum Chloroflexota; class Anaerolineae; order Anaerolineales; family Anaerolineaceae; genus Bellilinea. The sequence goes on from DAISHK010000001.1 coordinate 543,712, forward strand.
CAATGGGGCGGGTGATGGCGTACAGGCATTTAACCCTATGGTGCAAAACAAGGTGATCATCGCCAAAATTCTGCCCGTGTCACGGCGTAGGTTAGTGGTCACGATTCCTGCCTTTTCTTGTCTATATGGCACATTCATTAAATTTGTTTAGAAGAAATTGAATCTCACATGAATTACCAATTTAGTGCGCGATAACTCGTCATCCAGATTCCGACATTATTAAATTTTCAAAATTATTATGCTGATGAGGTGAATGTTATGGCTATATTATTTGATTTTAGCATTGTTTCCGTTTATTAATTTATTTTCAAACAAATTTTATTAAGGAAAAGCTAACTTTTAGCTTAATTAAAATGCGATTAGCAGCCCCAGATTAAGAAAACGAATAGGTTTCAAGAAACGCATTGTTCGGGAATGGTTTCAAAGCGAGGTTACTCAATAAGTAGTAGCGTGGGATGTTTGAATATTTGGAACTTTTAGGTCAGAAATTTAAGCCTGAGGGGGAATATCTATTTCAAAAAAGCTGTCTTGTGAAAGGCTGCCTTTTTATGCAATATAAGTTCGCTGGATCAAATGTTGATTATAATTATAAATAAGATTAAGTTAACATAATATATTGACAATATCAAAAGTATGGTTTACATTATTTAACATTCCTTTTGCAGGTAACAAGTGAATACTTTCCGTTGAAGGAGGTGAAGTCCGTTCTATCCTCTCCCTGTTGTGTATTTTTAATTGCGCCAAAGTAGGACCTATTGAGGAGGAGACAATGAAAGCCCGTTTTGCTTATGCGCTTTTTGCGCTGTTAATTGTTGCCAGCATGGTTTTAGCTGGCTGTTCTTCTACGCCGGCAGCTCAACCGACTGCTGCGGCGGATGACACCACCGGCGGTGCGGTGGAAGTCAAAGATAATTATGTCGAAATGTCCATGACAGCCGATAGCTGTGATTATGGCGGTGAATTCAAGTCCATTGAAACGGTGGACAAGTACACCGTAAAATTCACCTTATGCTATTCTGACCCAGCGTTTGCTTCAAAAGCCGCATTCTCGGTTTTCTCGATTGCCGATAAAGAATCATTAGATGCCGCTGGCGGTGACTCAATCAAAATGAGTGACGCGATCAATGGCACCGGCCCCTATACCGTAAAAGAATGGGCGCACGGCGACCGCATCATCTTTGAAGCCAATCCCAATTATTGGGGAGAGGCTCCGGCGATTAAGACCGTAATTTTCCGCTGGTCTGATCAGGCTGCTCAGCGTTTGCTGGAACTTCAATCTGGCACTGCGGACGGCATTGACAACCCGGCTCCCGAAGATTTTGATACGATTAAAACGGACAGTAACCTGGCGCTGTTTGACCGCCCGCCGCTGAACGTATTTTTCGTCGGTTTTAATAACACCATCGCTCCGTTCGATAATCAATTGGTTCGCGAAGCCATTGCCTACGGCATTGACCGCCAGCGTATCGTTGATCAATACTATCCGGCCGGCTCGTTGGTTGCCAAGACTTTTGTCCCGCCGCTGTTGGTGCCTGGTTATAACCCGAATGCGGAATGGTACCCCTATGATGTTGAAAAGGCCAAGGAACTGTTAACGGAAGCTGGTTATCCGGACGGTTTGGAAGTTGATCTCTCTTACCGTAATGTGGTGCGCGGCTACCTGCCTTCGCCAGATAAAGTCGCTCAGGAAATCCAGGCGCAGTTGGCCCTGGTCGGAATTACCGTCAATATCAATCAGATGGAATCGACCACGTTCATTGACTCTACCGCTGCCGGTAAAGAAGGCTTTTATCTGTTGGGTTGGGGCGCTGACTATCCGGATGCAACCAACTTCTATGATTACCACTTTGCTGGATCCGGTCAGGAAATGTTCGGAACACAATACCCCGATCTCGTTGAAGCTTTGAAATCCGCGGGACAGATTGCGGATGCCACCAAACGCCAGGAATATTACGACAAAGCCAATGAACTGCTCAAGGAATATGTTGTCATGATCCCGGTTGCGCATGGTGCTTCTGCGACAGCCTACAAAGCCAACGTGCAGGGCGCGCATGCCAGCCCGTTGAGCAATGAGCAGTTCTCTGTGATGAGCAATGGCAGTGATCAATTTGTCTGGATGCAGAATGGTGAACCGGCTGCGTTATGGTGCTCAGACGAAACCGATGGTGAATCATTGCGCGCTTGCGAGCAGGTCTATGAGCCGCTGTTGGGCTACGAGATTGGCGGAACGAGTGTAGTGCCTGCCCTGGCTGAAAGCTGGGAAACCAACACGGACGCGACCGAATGGACCTTCAAACTGCGCGAAGGCGTAAGCTTCGCAAATGGCGCTGGTCTGGATGCATCGGATGTTGTGGCGACCTATGTATCTCAATGGGATGCTTCCAGCCCGAATCATACCGGCCGCACCGGCAGCTTTGAGTATTTCGGCGCTTTCTTTGGCGCTATGCTGAATACACCGGCTGAATAAGCTTTGCTATTTGCTGCTCTGATCTAAAAGCCAGAGCAGGAAAACCGTTCACTTCAGGTGGGGTCCTATCTCTGATAGGATCCCATCCTGATGATTATTTAATAAGAAGACATCCACGGATTTTGGATTTGAATCCGGATGCGACTTCTCCAATTGAATTCTAGAAAAACGGAAAATTATGCTACGTTTTATTGCACGCCGTCTGGTATTACTCATCCCCGTTGCCATTGGTATTCTGCTGGTGACGTTCATCATCGTGCATAGCATTCCGGGCGATCCATGTAAAGCGATGTTAGGGGAACGCGCCACGGAGGAAAAATGTTATGCCTTCCGTGAGCGTTATGGGCTGAACGATAACTTATTAATCCAATTTGGCCGTTACATTGGCAATATGGCTCAAGGCGACTTTGGCGACTCAATCCGATTTTCTCGTCCGGTCTCCGATATTATTGCTGAGCGCTTGCCGATGACGATTGAGCTGACCATATTCGCCATGCTGTTTTCGACGACGCTAGGAATCTTCTTCGGCGTTGTCTCGGCCTTGCGGCCAAATAGTCTGGCCGATACCTTAACGATGATTGGCGCGAATATCGGCGTATCGATGCCGGTTTTCTGGCTGGGGCTTTTATTGGCCTATTTCTTTGCGCTGATCATGCGCGGCACGCCATTCTATATTCCGCCGTCCGGGCGTTTGAGCGGAAGTTTGACTTTGACTTCACTGGCTGCATACTGGGGCATGAGCGATTTGACCGGCATTAAGAGGTTCGTTATTTATTTCCTGTCAAATTCGTCCATCTTTAATAGTGTGGTTACCGGCAATTGGACGCTGCTTAAAGATGCCCTCTGGCATTTGATTCTGCCTTCGATCGCAGTCGGCACGATCCCTATGGCGATCATAGCCCGAATGACCCGTTCTACCCTGATTGAAGTCATGCAGCAGGATTACATCCGCACAGTGCGGGCGAAAGGTGCGCGCGAACGGCGGGTGGTCTGGCGGCATGCCATGCGCAATGTGATGATTCCTATTGTGACCATCATTGGGATCGAAACAGGTGCGCTGTTATCTGGGGCAGTATTAACAGAAACTGTATTTTCACTGCCTGGCGTGGGTACCATTCTGGTAAACGCTATTCTTTCGCGAGATTATCCGGTCGTGCAAGGTTTCACCGTGGTGATCGCCACCATCTTCGTATTGATCAATCTGCTTGTGGATGTTTCGTATGCTTTCCTGGATCCACGCGTGCGGCTTGACTGACAGGGGTAATCATGAGCGCCGAAATTGCAATCTTATCTGATAAAAATATGATTCACGAATCCCCTGGCCGTGAGGCTCTGCGCCGGCTGCTGCACCATCGTTCGGCGCAGGTCGGGATGGTGATTTTGGGCATTATGGTGATTTGTGCTATTTTTGCCCAATATATTGCCCCCTATGATCCGACTCAAATCATGCTGAATGTTGACCGGCGGGCTAAACCCTGTATTCATCTGCTGGGATGCCCGACTGACCAACCGGAACACATCTTCGGAATCGACGGCAATAGTCGGGATCTCTTCTCGCGCGTGATTTTTGGGGCCCGGCTGTCATTGCAAATTGGCCTGGCCACCGTCACTTTCGCGATCCTGATTGGTGGTATCATTGGCGCAATAGCCGGTTTCGTTGGCGGGTGGCTGGATGATTTCCTCATGCGCACGATGGATGTTTTGATGGCCTTTCCAAGCCTTTTACTGGCCATCGCAATTGTCAGCGTGCTGGGCACCGGATTGATCAAGGCTTTGCTGGCGATCGGGATTGTTTCCATCCCGCGCTATGCCCGCCTGGTTCGTTCAACGGTGATTTCGATCAAGCAGTTGGATTACATCACCGCCGCCGAATCGCTGGGCGCCAACCGGACTCGCTTACTTTTCAAACATATTATGCCAAACGCGATGACGCCATTAATCGTGCAGGCCACCCTGGGTATCGCCACTGCTATTCTGGATGCTGCCGCGTTGTCTTTCTTGGGACTGGGGGCTGAGCCTCCGAAACCAGAATGGGGCCTGATGCTGGGTGAGGAGCGCGGCTCGATCTTTAACGCGCCGCACCTGGTGATTTTTCCAGGCCTGGCCATTATGCTGACGGTACTGGCCTTCAATTTGCTGGGCGACGGTCTGCGCGATGCACTGGATCCACGTCTTCGCGGAACGGCCGCCGGATAGGAGCCGCAGCCAGATGAATCGATTTTTTCTGCCCGCCGAATATCCTGTTGGCGGGCAGATATTTTTCCCGCCAGAGGTCGCGCATCAAATTGCGCGGGTTCTGCGTTTAACACCAGGCGAAAAGGTGCTGGTCATTGATCCGCATGGGCTTGAATCGTTGGTTAACCTGGAAACAGTCCAACCGCACCAGGTCAGCGGGGTGATTGAAAGCCAGGCCGCCAACATGGCCGAAGCGCCGCTGGATGTTTACATGTACCTGTGCGTTTCGCAGCGTGAAAAGTTCGAATGGATGCTGCAAAAATGCACCGAGGTGGGCGCGGCAGGGATTCTTCCGCTAATTTCCAGCCGCAGCCTGGTGCAGTCACTGCCTGAAGTACAGCGCAAGTATGATCGCTGGGGAAAAATCTTGCAGGAGGCCAGCGAGCAGTCTGAACGCGGACGTGTACCGCACTTGCTGCCGCCGCTCAAACTGGAGGATGCTTTCAGCGTCCCTGAGCAGGATTGTCTGCGCCTGATCGCCTGGGAAGAAGAGCAATCTCAAACGCTGACGGCTTTTCTGCACACCTTGAAGGCTATGCCGCGCGCAGCCGCGATCTTAATCGGCCCAGAAGGCGGTTTCACCCCAGGCGAGGCTCAGACCGCTATGCAAAGCGGATGGCATTCGGTATCCTTGGGGCGGCGGATTTTACGCATGGAAACCGCGGCGGTGGTTGCTGCGGCATTAACCATTGATTATTTCGAAAATCAGCCTGACTAAAATTGATTTAGACCATACGGCGCGGCAGCAGGTTGCGAATACGGCCGGACTGAAGCTTGCCTCGTCCTAAAACGCGCCCATCAGCGTCTTTGACGATCAGCAGGCTGTTGCCGGGTTTATCCACCGCGCTGTCCGAGAAGTCCACTTCGCTGCCCAGCAGCCAGGATTGCGCCTGCGCTGGATCCAGAATAATCACGCCGGTTTTCATGTCAGCCCCGAAGCGGGAAACCCACTCGTGGGCCGGCTGCCAGCCGTCTGGGCTCTCTTCGGCTACCTGCAACCCGAGCAGCTGGCAGGGCAGCCCGGCAAAATTTTGCAAATAGCGGCTGGGAACGGCGAAAATGCCTTTGGCGTTTTGCCATAGCTCCAACTGATAATCTGCCAGAATCGCGGTCATATTCAGTCCGTACCAATCCGCTATTTGCTGAGATAGGGTTTGCGCACTGTTTTCAGGGAGCGGATATTGCCCGACAAGGCTCAAAGGCCGGTCAGGCGGTTCCTCGTGTGCGGCGGCAATCTGATCGGTCTTGGTCAGCAAAGCGGAGAAGAACCCGGAGGTGCCGAAGCGGTGCGGCCACAGGCGGGCGGCATTGGAAACTTGCGGGTCAAAACGCTGCCCGAAGGCGGATTGCAGAGCCGGTGCAGGGCCGGGCAAGCGCTGTTGCAGCGGTGAAATTTGCACCGCGTGCGGGAATAGTCGTAAGATTTCATCCAGTACGGCTTCATCCTCTTCGGGAGCCAGGGTGCAGGTCGAATACACGATTTGCCCGCCGGGTTTCAGCGCGGCCAGAGCTGAGGTCAGCATGGCAGTCTGCCGGCGGCTGAGCGTACTCTGCTCGCGCGGGCTGATCGGCCGCATGGGGTGTGAATCAGTTGAGCGCAGCGATTGCATGCTGCAGGGCGCGTCCAGCAAAATCCGGTCGAAGGTGTCCGGGTACCAGCGGCCGTACTTTTCGGCCGGAAAGCGGGTAACAGCCACGTTGGCTGCCCCCCAGGTTTGCAGCACAATGCGCAGCGCGGTGATCCGGTCTGGCGCGGAATCGTTGGCGATGACCAGACCCTGGTCCATGGAACGAGCGGTGAGGTGCGTGGTTTTGCCGCCTGGCGAAGCTGCCAGATCAAGAATCAAGGGGTGGCTCTGCGGGTCGATCTCAAATAATTCGACCGGCAGCATAGAGGCTGCGTCCTGCAAATAGAACTGGCCCATGCGGTGTTCCAGCGTCAGGCTGGCCGTCTGCGCCTGCGATTTCAGCCAATAGCCATCCGGGCAATATGGAACCGCGCTGATATCCCAGCCATAACGCTGCGCCCAGGCGTTGACGTCTTCTGGCCGGCTCTTGAGCGGGTTGCGCCTCAGCGCCGGAAACAAGGGACGCTCCAATTCAGCCAGCAGCGCATCGAAATCCTCCGGCGCGAGCAGCGGTTTAAAGCGCTCAAGCGCGGCCGCCTGGGCAGCCGGGGCATTCATTTCAGGGATTTTTCTGGTCTTTTTTCGGCTCATAGTTTCTGAATACAGAAGAAAATTTCTTGCTGGATTTGAATCTCCGTCACGGGCCACTCCAGCCCGGCTAAGGTCTGGTCAACCAGCCGGCGCTGGCGATCACGCATGGAATGAGTTCCGGTCAGGTTTTCGGCTGGCAAAGAAACCAGCAGCCACTCAACCGGCAGCGCCTGCCAAAAAGCCCGGTTGCAGCCATGCTGGCGCTGCTCAAAGCGGTGCGCTTCCTTGAAAAACAGCCCGACATGCGCCGGTTCTTGCGGCGGCTGGATTAATATGTCCTGGTGAAAAGCCTGGGCGTTCAACCCGGCTGAGCGGAAATATTGATTGAGCAGATTAACGCGCGGTTGGTGCAGATCAAAAGCCTGATAGCGTGTTTCTGCGGCGAGGCCCATCCATGGCAAGCTGAAAGGGTGCATGGCGCAGGCTACATCCATAATTGAACGCGGCTGTCCGGTGACGGCCCATAATTGCGGGTACAGGCTTTCCAGTACAGGGATGCGTTCGCGGGTTGAAGCGTGCAGCGCGAGCATACGCAGGCAGAAAGCCTGGAGCGCAGCCGAGTCGCCCGGAGCAAGCTGCGCCAGCTCTGCGGCCGCTGAATTGTAATCGGGATCACCCAGATAGGGAGCGACAATATGGTGCAATTTCTCGCGGACGGCTTTTTCAACCTCTTTAACCGAACCGCGCCGGGCGAATTCCTCATTCACGAGATTTTGAATGGTTTCTTCCGGAATATGAATACCGCGATATTTGCGCGAGCTTTCTACCTCGGCTGAAATCTGGCGGCTGAGGGCGGCGCTGTCCTGTGCGACCGGACTCATTGTGCCTGCTCCTGCTGCGGCCGGCTGAGCAGATAGGCGATTTCGCCAGGGAACTCAAAAGCGAGCACAGAAAAATCGAGCCCGGCGATAATTTCTTGAAAATGGGCGCTGTACGTTGCACGCATGCCTTTTCCGCGGCCAGCCAGGCTGTGACCGGGAAAGGTCACCAGAATATGACGGGCGTTGATGCTGGTCAGCAAACGCCGGCCGATACCGCGGTCTACTTGTTCCAAACAAGGGATCGTCTTCAACAGCAAGGCCAAATCGAAGGTGCCTTCCGGCAGGCTGTGGGTGATATCCGCCACCAATGCCCGTCCGTTGAGGTGATTGTAAGCATAAAACTGGTTGAGAAAATCCGCCTGGTCCTGGTAAATATCCACGCTGGTCACGGATGCGTCGTTCGCCAGATTCAGCCAGCTATAGGCCAGCGGGTTCAGGCCGCTGGCCAGATCCAAAAGGCTGTGAATCGGGCCAATTGCGGCCAGACAGGTGCCGTAAAAGGAAGCAAGGATCGGCAAGCGTTCAGCGGTGGAAATATGCCAGGCCATTTTCTCCTGGCAAAAAGCGCGCATCTGCGACTGGTGCAGGCCGGTAGGAATTTGCTGTAACTCAGCCAGCCACTTCGTATAGTCAATGGGTTTTTCTTGAAAGGCCCCACCGATTTGATGCAGTTTATTGCGCACAGCTTTCACGGTTTCCTTAGCGCTGCGGCCTTTATCCAATTCTTGCCGGAGGATAAATTTTGTCAGCGGCAAATCCATGCGGGCATATTTGGAGTTCGCGCGGATTTCAGCCAGCAGACTGTCGAAATCGGACTGGGGTGTGCTCATGCAGCCGACATCCGGATGCGCTCGGTAAGCAGGGTCATGAAGCGCAGGTTGTGCAAGGTCGCCAGGCGCAAGTAGAGGCTGTCGTTCATCTTGAAGAGGTGGTGCAGGTACCCTGCGGAATAATCACTGCAGGCCGGGCAGTCGCAATAGGGGGTAACCGGCAGCGCACTCTTGATATGGCGTTCATCGTTGATGTATAGGTATTTCAACCAGTCGCCGGTCAATCCGCCGTCTGTGCCGGCCGGCTGGGTAAAGCTGTACAAACGGCCGTGACGGGCATCGCGGGTGGGCATGGCGCAGTCGAAAATGCCGTAGCCCAGGCGATACCCGGCAAGCACATTATGCGGGTGGCCGATGCCCAGCGCGTGGATGGGGAATTGGCCCGGCACCAGTGAGCGTGTATATTCGAGAATATCCTCAAGCAGCTTGCCTTCTGAATCGAGCGGCCAGCCGCCGAAACCGTACCCGTCGAAGCCAATTTCGAGCAGCGCGTCCGCGCAGCGCTTGCGCAGATCAAATTCACCGCCGCCTTGAATGACGGCGAAAATTTTGGGAGTGTTGGCCGAATCCAGTTTGCGCTGGCGCACTTGCAGGGCATATTCACGGCGGGCGCGTTTGGCCCAGGCGATGGTGCGCGCCACGGACAATTCCTGTTCAGAGCGCGGCGCGTCTACATGCGTGCAATCGTCCAGGCAGATAACGACATCCGTGTCATAAGCAAATTGCAATTGAACACTTTTTTCTGGGGTTAATTGATACTTGCGTGTGCTGTTTTCAGGCTGAAAGATGATGCCGTTCTCATCCATTTTGCCGAATTTTGGGTTTTGGCGGATGAGCGAGTAAGCCTGAAAGCCGCCCGAATCGGTGATGATGGGATGCGGCCAGGAACTCATGCGGTGCAGTCCGCCTAGAGCCTGTATGGTGCTCGAACCTGGCCGCTGCATCAGGTGAAAGGTGTTCATCACCGCCGCCCGGATGTTAACCCGTTCCAGGTCACGCGAATCAACGGTGCGTACCACGCCGAAGGTGGCATCGGGCATAAAGACGGGAAAATCAAGTTTCCCGTGGATCAGTTCAATTGAATTGGTTTCCATACCTCAACCGCAGTCCTTTTATGGTTAATCCGGCAATCGGCTAATCGATTTTCTTCTCTAACTCAATCTCATCCCGGATCGGAATGCCAAATTCGCCGATATGGGGAATTTGCGGTTTGAGCTTTCTGGATTCTTCGATCGCACCGGGGCGCAAAGCGCATAAATAATAACCGCGCTTCTGGTAAAAACGCAAGGCGTTCAAATTATCATTCGTGGTCACCAAATGCAGGCGGGTACAGCCATGAGCGGTGGCACTGCGTTCGGCTGCGTTGAGTAACGCGCTGCCTACGCCAACATGTTCTTCCAGGCTGTCGAGAGAAATGATTTCACATTCATTGCCTAGAATGTGCATGGTGATCAATCCGCAGCAATCGCCGTCTTCGTCAAAGGCGGCGAAACCGGGCAGTTCAGCCGGGTAAAAAACTTCTCCCCGGACGACCATTTCCTGGCTGCCCCAGCGTTCACGCAAGAAATCCGGCAGCCAGGCGCGATCCGGTTCTTCAATAGCTCTTAAGGTAATTGCGGGTGTGTACATATATCCCGAGTATAATCGATCTTATCAGCCTGGCAGCGCCGATTGCAGCTGCAATCGGCGTAAAACAGTCTTGATGATGATTTTCTTTAAAAAAGCTGTGACTTCTTTTAAATCAATGCGGTTTTGGCCGGTTAATTTCCTGCTCGGTGAGAGCAGTTTTGGAGGCAATCGATGAGTCAGTTTGAAGCAATTACCGAAGAGAATTTTGAGACCGTTGTATTGAAAGCGCCTGACGCATATTTGCTTGAGTTTGGCGCAACCTGGTGCCAGCCCTGCCGGCGTTTAGAACCGGAGTTGGAAAAATTGGAAGGAATGTTGGCAGGCTCTGTGAAATTCGGGCAAGTGGATGTGGATACCGCTCCAGATCTGGCGGCTCAGTTTGGGGTAATGGGGGTGCCGACGGTGATCTTGTTTCAGCAGGGACAGGCGGTTGCTCGTCTGACGGGGTACCAGCCATTAAAAAAATTGCAGGACCTGATTGAAAAACATATTGGTTGACGAAATCGAAAGGATTCGCTGCGATGAAATCAGTAGCATACGGACTTTGGCCATCGCCAATCAGCCCGGAATTAATGGGACGCCGCATTCAGTTTGCGGACGTGCAGTGGAGTATGGACGGGAAAACCTTGCTCTGGCTGGAGAACCGCGGCGGGCAGGGCCTAATGGTGGCGAAACCACAGGGAGAAGCGCGCCGCGACCTGTTCAGTCAGTTTTCCGCCCGGGGCGGGGTTGGTTATGGCGGGGGTGAATTTAATGCCGGGCAGAATGCCGTGCTTTTTTGTGAAAAGGGCCGTCAGATTTTTCGCTATGACCTGCCTTACGGCGGCGCGCGCGCAATAACACCCGATTTCGGGTCGGTTGGCGCGCCCTTGTTTTCGCCCGATCAACGCCGCCTGCTGTATGTCTTCAGCGACGGTCAGAACGATTGCCTGGCGCTGACCGATGCTGAGGGGCGGGATTGGCCGGTAAAATTGGCGAGTGGCGCGGATTTTTACATGCAGCCGGCCTGGAGCCCGGACAGTCAATGGATCGCCTGGGCCGAGTGGAACCACCCCTTTATGCCCTGGCAGGCGTCTCGCATTGTCTTGGGAAAGCTGGACGGCGCTTATCCGCGCCTTGTTCAGCAAGCGGTGATTGCCGGCGCTCAGGGCGGTATCTGTACCCAGCCGAGCTTCTCACCGGATGGCCGCTGGCTGGCATATATCGCCGACGATGGTGAATGGGAAAAGCTGGTTTTGGTTAATTTGAGCAATCATCAGCAAACCGTGCTGCTGCGCGGTGAAAAGCTGCTGCTGCGGCCCCCCGTCTGGGTGCAGGGTGTACGTACGCTGGCCTGGAAACCCGATTCCGCTGGTTTGTATGTGATTAAGAATTACGCTGGCATTTCCACTTTGCTGGAAGTTAATTTAGGCGGCGAAGTCATCCCCTTGAACTGCGACCCTTATACGCAATTGACCCAAATCAGTGTCAACCCGGTCAATGGCGAGCTGGCGCTGATTGCTTCCAGTCCGCGTCACCCGGAACGGATTTTGCATGGCGGCCGGGCTGGCTGGCAGGCGGAAGCCTACAATGACGCCTGGATGCTGGATCCGCAGGTTTTTTCTGCGCCTGAACCGGTCGAATGGCGCGGAGCGGATGGAAAATCGGTGCATGGCATTTATTACCCACCCTGCCTGCCGGGGCAAACCGCTCACGGTAAGCCGCCGCTGATTATCAGCGCGCATGGCGGCCCCACCAGCGCGTTTGAATTCCGCTTCCCGCGCGAATCCGCCTTTTTTACCACGCGCGGCTACGCCTGGCTGGAAGTCAATTACCGCGGTTCGAGCGGCTATGGGAAAACATACCAGGAAGCTCTGGATGGACGCTGGGGTGAGTTAGATACAGCGGATGTGATTAGCGGCGCACAGGCGATGATTGATCAGGGTTTGGCTGACCCGGACCGGCTGGTGATCTATGGCGGTTCTGCGGGCGGCTTTACGGTGCTCAACGCACTGATCCACGCGCCGGGGTTGTTTAAGGTCGGGGTCGCTAATTACCCGGTTTCTGATCTGGTATCCATTTCTCTGGATACGCATAAATTTGAGGCGCATTACAACGATAGCCTGGTCGGTGTTTTACCTGACGCGATGGAAAACTATCGCCAGCGTTCTCCGTTGAATTTCGCTGATCGGATTGCCGATACTTTGATGATTTTTCAAGGCGCTGAGGATAAAGCAGTTCCGCCGGCGCAAACGCAAACCATTGTAGCTCGTCTGAAAGAGAATGGCGTTCCGGTAACCTATACAGAATACGCGGGCGAGGGGCACGGCTTCCGCAACCCGGAAAATGTGGCCGATCATTTTCGCAAAGTGGAGCGATTTTTGATCGAACATCTGATCTTGAGCTGAGCGCATTTTATAATAAAAATCCGAACTGCCAATTTTTGGCAGCTCGGATTGATTCTCGCCAAGGGATAAGCGGTGAATTCAAGCGTTGAACGGGACCTCGATCACAGTTTCGTCAATAGCGGCCTGCATTTCAACAAGCATACTGTCCAGATAATTGGGTAACTGGTCGACCGAGACCGTGAACTTATCCGCCTGGTCGCGCCGTTTGACTTCAGCGCCGCCGGCTTCCAGCGAGCGGGCGGAAATCGTCACGCGGACGGGTATGCCTAAGAGGTCCGCGTCATTGAACTTGACCCCCGGGCTTTCCAAACGATCATCGTACAGAACGTCAAAGCCGGCATTCACCAGATCTTGATAGACAATTTCGGCAATCTGCTGAGGCTGAGTGCTGTTCTTTCCCGGCAGCGCAACCAGGTGAATCTGATAGGGGGCAATGCTGACCGGCCATATCAGACCGGCGATGTCATGGTGTTCCTCGGCAATACAGCCGATCAGCCGGCCAACGCCGATGCCGTATGAGCCCATGATCACCGGTTTAACATCGCCGTTTTCATCCTGGAAAGTGCAGCCCAGCGCATCCGAATAACGCGTACCCAGTTTGAAGATATTGCCAACTTCAACGCCGCGTTCAGCGCGCAGGGGCGCGCCGCAATGCGGGCAGGCGTCACCTGCGCCGGCGGATGAAAGATCGGTGACGATGGCAGCGGTATAATCGCGGCCGTAGTTGACGTTGCGCAGGTGGTAATCGCTTTGGTTAGCGCCGGCCACCAGATTCGTGGATTGCGGAATTAAGTCATCCACCACCACCAGCACATCCTTGAGGCCCACCGGTGAGGCAAAACCGGCTACGGCGCCGCTGGCTTTGATTTCGTCCTCGGTTGAAGGACGCAATTCCTTCGCATGTACCGCGTTGGAGAGTTTGGTTTCGTTCATCTCCATATCGCCGCGAATCACTGCCATAATCAGACGGTCCTGTTCGCCCTGTTCGGTTTGCAGGGTCGCTGTCATGAATACCACTTTGGCGGTTTGCTCAGCACGGATATTGAGATAATTCGCCAGCGCTTCAATGGTCTTGGTGCCTGGTGTGTGAACTTTTTCGATGGGCAGCAATTCTTCAGCCGGCTGGGCGGTTTTTCTGAAGCTGGCTACCTGACGGTTGGCGGAATAACCGCATTGGTCACAGAGGATCAAGGTGTCTTCGCCGATTGGGTTTAAGTACATATACTCGTGCGCCAGCTTGCCGCCCATCATCCCGGTATCAGACGCAACCGCGATTACAGACAGCCCGCAGCGGTGGAAAATATTAAAATACGCCTGATAATGAGCGCGGTATTGCTGGTCTAATCCCTCCCAGGAAGTGTCCAGCGAGTACGAGTCTTTCATGGTGAATTCACGTACGCGGATCAGTCCGGCGCGCGGACGCGGATCGTCGCGGAATTTGGTTTGAATATGATAGACCATCTGCGGCAATTGTTTGTACGAGCGAATTTCGCGCCGTACCAGGTCGCCAACGGCCTCTTCATGGGTCATCGCCAGGACCATATCGCGGTCATTGCGGTCCTTGAAACGCGCCATTTCTGCGCCGATATTGTACCAACGCCCGGTTTCTTTCCAGATTTCTGCCGGCAGTGTAACCGGCATGCTCAATTCCTGCCCGCCAATGGCATTCATTTCTTCGCGCAAGATGGCTTCTATTTTTTGCTGAATCCGCTTTCCCAGAGGCATCATTGCGAAGATACCGGTGGCTACCTGGCGAATTATGCCGCTGCGCACCAGAAGGGCATAACCTTCTGATTGGGCTTCGGCCGGGGCTTCGCGCAGGGTTTGGGTAAACAATTGAGACATGCGCATAGACGTTCTTCTCCTTCAAAGTATGGGCAGATTATATCACCAGCCTGAGCGGCTCTGAGCAGCAATCCTTAAATGAATCAGACGGCCGCCCACCCCGGCGGCCGTCTGGCAGAATATTCTGTCTTTTTTGCATGTCTGGCCAGCTAAGAAACAACCCTGGCAAGCGGACAAGCACAAGAGCCTGGCTTACTCCCAGTCGTCTGGTTCCAGATGAACATACACGCGGTCGATTTCGGGAAACTCGCTGACTTTATCGATGATTTCATCGGTGATGCGGTGCGCATCGCGCAGCGGGGTGTTGCCGTCAACATTGACATGCATATCAGCTACCAGGCGTGGACCGGCGTAGTCGGTCATCAAATGGTGAACGCGGATCACGCCCGGCACGGTTTCAACGGCCGTGATGATTTCATGGCGCAATTCTTCCGATGCCCCGCCGCCGGTCAGGAATTTCAGGTTTTCCTTGATCGCCCCGAAGGCAGCACGGAAAATCCATAGCGCAACCAGAATACCAGCGATCGGGTCCATCAAAGGCGCAATGTATTTCGATCCCAGCGCGCCGATAAAAGCCGCTATTGAGGTCAACACATCGCTCAGATTGTCTTTTGAGGATGTTTCCAGGGTCGGGCTGATCAATTGGTTGGCAATTTTGCGAATTGCGAAAAACATGGCGGTCTTGGTGGCTGCGCTGAACAGCAGCACCAGTGTCGGCAATCCAGGCTCAACGGCGACCCCGCCTTCAACGAAGCGCTGAATTGAGGTGCGGATCGCTTCGTAACCGGCGAACGTCATGGACAGACTGACGACCAGACCAACCAAAGGCTCAAAACGGCTGTGCCCCTGCGGATGGGAGATATCTGGCGGACGCTGCGCTACCCATAGCCCCAAAACCATCATCAGTGAATAAAGAACATCCGAGATTGAGTTGGCGGCATCCGAGTAAATAGCTACGGATCCGGAAACCCAGGCGGTGTAAGCCTTGACGCTGGCTAAAAGAACATTGCCAACAATGGTAATAATGAGCGCCCGGCGATATAGCTTCCCCTCATCCGGGCGGGGTTCATATTCTCTTACCCATCTCATGAAAAAAAACCTCCAGAAATTAAAAAGCCTCAACGGTTACCACCCAGACTATATCTGGGGCGCACCTTTGAGGTTTTAACTTCAGGTGGGTGGAGTTCAGGCTGAGTGCTCCGCCTGTCGCATCAGTGTAACATAATTTTGGAAAACGATGATCTTTCAATGGCAATTATCGTTAAGGAAAAGGATAATCTTCACTGACTTGGATTACAAATATCCGCCATCCGGCGGACATTTTCAGGATATTAGGCGATTAATGATTTCGTTTATGGCAATGTTTTGGCCATTTCCAAAATTTTGGTTGTGAAAACCGATGAGACATCCACGTCTGGGAGGGCATCGTAGGTTTTAAGCATATCTGCCAGGGCCTGCCATTGTTCCTGAGTCTGCCAGCCAACCCCGTTGATCTCCGTCAGTTCACCGGTGGAATCAGCTAATTCTGTGGTTAACATGAACGCCTGGGTATCGCGGTCAGCTTCTTCTCCGGCATATTTCATAACGATGTCCAGTGCTTCCTCTGGGTTTTGACGGGCGTATTCAATCCCTTTGAGCGCCGCTTTCAAAAAATGAGCCAGAGCTTCGGGATTAGCCTGCAGGTAGTCATCACTGGTCACGTAGGTCAGTCCCAATCCTGGCAGACCGAAATCTTCCGCATCCCACAAGTCAATGGCATAACCCCAGGAATTAATTTGAAAAGGTTCGTTGCTTTTAAAGACGGGATAGACATCGACCTTGCCCTCCGTCAGCAGGCGCGGGTCATAGCCAACGTTAACCAGTTCGATTTGGTCGATATCCGCGCCGGCGGCATTAAGAATGGCGTACAGGTCTGGCGGGACGGTGCCTTTATAGCCAACGGTGTGACCTTCCCAATCTTTCGGCGAGATAAAGCCGCTGGATTGAAGTGCGGCAAAAGCCTGCTGGGAATGCTGGCCGATCAGTGCGAAAGATACCAGGGGCAGTCCGGGGTCTGCCCGGCGTTTGAGCAGAACGGCGGCATCCTGAGTGGTTACCTGGATTTTTCCCGCAGCCAGCAATTGCAAATGCACGCCCTGCCCGGTAGAATGTTCGATCGTCACCGCCAGGTTTTCGTCCGTAAAGAAGCCTTTCTCCTGGGCCACGTATACCCCAACAAAGGGCAGGTTCGCCTGTGGTTTGTACCCGGCCATGAACGTAAGTTCAGTTGGCTGGCTGGCGGGAGAGGCGCTGGGGTTTACCGAACACGCGGAAAGCATCAGGCAGCACAAACAAAGGAGGAATAATAATTTTTTCATTGACATTACCTGTTAATCGATTAGAGCTGGCTTTTTTCTGTCGCTTGCCAGAAGATAGACTTGCGCTCCAGCCAGACGGACGTACGGTAAAGCAGCATGCCGATTGCAGCCAAAATAAAAATCGCGGCGAATAAGAAAGGCAGATTCAAATTAGCGTAGGCCAGCCACATGCTTTGACCAAGACCGCCGGACGCGCCGGTCCATTCGGCAACCACCGCGCCGATCAATGCTAACGGCGCGCTGATTTTCAGTGCGGCAAAAATGTAAGGCAGTGCTGAAGGCCCGCGCAGATATTTAAAAACTTCCCAGCGGTTGGCGTTCCAGGAGGAAAACAAATCCAGCAGGGCGGCATCGACGCGCTGCAGTCCGCTTAAAACGTTGACCAGCACCGGGAAAAATGTGAGCAGCGCGGTGATGATGATTTTGGGCAGGATACCAAACCCCAGCCAGATGGTCAGCAGGGGGGCGATAGCGACCATCGGTGTGGATTTAACCAGGATCGCCAGAGTCATTACACCGTCTTCAATACCGGGCATCAAGGTGAGCAGGCAGGCAATCAGGGTTCCGGCTAAGATCCCGATCAGCAGGCCGGCCAGCGCTTCACCAAGCGTGTACAGGGTCGCGGTGGCATAGATGGCCGGATTTTCCCATAAGGTGCGCAAAACCCGGCTGGGAGCCGGCAGCAGGTAAATCGGAATGCGGGCCAGTCGCACGGTTAATTCCCAGCCGAAGAGGAAAAGAGCCACAATACCCCAAGCAATCCAGTTGGAATTAATCCGGCGCATATCAGACCTCTGCCGGGGCGGCTTGCTGCAGCGCTGAGCGAATTTCCAGAAGCAATGCTTGAAATTCAGCGTTGGCCTCGTTGCGCAGCCGGGGAAGGCGAATGGCGATATCCGCGATGATCCTGCCTGGCGCGGCGCTGAAGACCAATACCCGGTCAGCCAGGCGAATTGCCTCGTAAATATTGTGGGTTACCCAGACCACCGTCGGCTGCTGTGCTGCCCAAATGGAAGCCAGTTGTCCGGCCAGGTTCTCGCGGGTAATTTCGTCCAGAGCCGCGAAGGGTTCATCCATCAGCCAGAGCGGGCAGTTTTGAACCAATAGCCGCGCCAGAGCTACGCGCTGCTGCATTCCGCCGGAAAGCTGCGCTGGAAATTCGCCGTTCAAGTCTTGCAGACCCACGCGCGCTAAAGCTGTCTCCGGTGCATCGCCGTTCTTTTTGGCGAATTGAACGGCCAGAGAAACGTTTTGCCGCGCGCTCAGCCAGGGCAGCAAGGCCGGGCTTTGCGCCATCCAGGCGCTTTGGCGAGTCGTTCGAATTTCAGCGGGGGTATGCCCGTTGATGCGAATTTCTCCGCTGCTGGGCTGCAGCAGGTCGGCGATCAAGCGGAGCAGTGTTGTCTTACCGCAGCCAGACGGGCCGACCAAAGCGGTGAATTCACCGCTGTTTATTTCGGTTTCAATCGTATCCAGCACGGTTTTAGGCGGCGAGCCGGGAAATGTGTGCGTTAATGCGCTGATTTTAATCTGCATGAGCCGGCTCGCTGAAGGTTAATCCCTGCCAGCCGCGCAGGCGGTAGGGCTGGATGTAAAACGCCGCTGTTAACACGCCGCTGGGCGGCAGAGCTGCGCTGCCCATATAACGTTGGGTCAGCCGCCGGGCCAGTTGATTCAACTCACCACTGCCTGGTTCCAGCGGAAGTGGCTGGGCCTCTCCGCGCGCAATCAAACGCCGGAAAGGCGGCCAGGGTTCGTCAATGGTGAGCGAGACATTCGGGTTGTTTCTGACAAAGACGGCCCAGGCTGAACCTTCCCAGGCTGCCACGGTAAAGGCCTGCCCATCCCATTCCTGCCAGACTGGAATGACATGCGGCAATCCATCCGGGCGCAGGCAGGCCAGGCGGGCAGTCAGCGGCTGATTCAAAAAGGTTTGAATTTCGCTTTCGGAAAGTTCGCTGCTGAGGGGCAGTGCTACGCTGGTATCAAGTTGAAATGGCGCGTAGGTTAGCGCACCCATCCGGTAGGACAGACGCGCAGCGGCATTTTTAAGTTGAGGCAGGCTGGATTTTTCGAAATCTGGCATTTTCCAGCGATAGGCTGGCGCGCACATTACCAGGGCAGCCTGCGGGGTGCTGCCATCCGGGCAGATGGGTACGGCTATTTGCAGTTCTTCCACGTCGGCGTATAGGGCGAAGCCGTTGTTCAGAATAGTCTCATCGCTGCCTGAAAAAAGGCCAAGGGCGCTGTTCAGACGATCGGAAGTGCTGCCGGGCTGGTAGCTGCAGCGGATGGTTTGACGCCCCTCGATCTGCCGCAAGACCTGAATTTGCGTCTGGAGCGGCATGACCAGCAGCAGAGTTTCAGGAAAGGATTGGCGGCTGAACTCCTGCTGGAAGGCATTGATCATTTCCTGACGGAAATCACCCGAGAATGCTCGCCAGGCCAGCAGGCGTGCCCCGCAGCGATATTTTCCGCGCTTTTCATTCTGTTCCAGATAACCCAGGGTCTTCATTTCGGCCAGCAGGGTGAATAATGTGCTGCGCGTAAGCTGGGTTTGTGCTTGCAGTTCAGCCGCAGAAAAACCATCCGGCTCGGATAGAAAAATTTCTACCAGACTCAAGATTTTTTCCAGAGGGGTTGTCAGGGTGTTGTTTTTCATTTATCGTCTGATATATTGGATATATATCCAATATATCAGACGATAATATGCGCGTCAATGGTGATAGGACGGATATCTCTCAAAAACTTAAATCAAAAAATCCGTCAGACGATGACGGATTGCAAAAGGGGATGGTTCGTTGACGGCTTAACCTTTATATTCGCTTAACGCCAGAGTCAAGGCTTCGCAATCCGACTGGGTTGTTTCGCCCATCACGGCTATCCGGAAGCAGCGGTCTTTGAACATTCCCGCGCCGTTCGCAATGCGCAGCCCGCGTTGAAGTAGGTATTGGTCCAGGTCTGGAAAATTCCAGCCGAAGGCGTTTCTGAAAACCAGCACGGTGTCGGATTGATATCCGTCAATCGCGATTAAGGGAAAACCGGCGTTGTTCAGCCACCGCTGCAGGAAAGCAGACTGGTCAGTGTGGCGCTGATAGCGGTTATCTAATCCTTCCAGCATCATGCGATCGAGCTGTGTATCCAGCGCATACAACAGGCTTAATGGCGGAATGCCCAGAAAAGCTCCCGGCCGGTGCAGTTTGTCAAAACGGGTCAGGTCAAAGGCTGTTCCGCGCTGTGGATTTGCGGCAGCGCGCTCGAAAGCCCTTGCTGATACTGAAGCCAGGGTCAGCCCAGGCGGCAATGCCAGGCATTGGCAGCTTTCCGCAAAAACAACATCCAGACCCAATTCGTCGCTGCTGAACGCGATTCCGCCCAGCGATGAGCTGGCGTCAACGATCAGCAGCGCATCGGGCTGTACTTCATGCGCAATCTGCGCTAATTCGGTCAGCGGACTGATCACCCCGGTTGACGGTTCGACGTGCACCAGAAGAATAGCCTCGACCGGAGTCTGCTCCAGCGCCTGGCGAAATTCATTTGGGAAGACAGGTTCGCCCCATTCCGATTCAAGCAGGATCGTCTCCAGTCCTAAGGCCGCCGCAATATCGGCCCATTGCTGCGAGACGCTGCCGTTGACACAGCAAAGCAGCTTGTGCGAAACAAAATTTCGCAGCATGACTTCTTGAGCGCCTGGCTGTGATAGAGCCAACGGCATAACAATATTTTCGGTTAAGAAAATTCGCCGCGATCTTTCCGTAATCCGGCGAAATAATTCTTCATATTCCAAGCCGGGATAGGGCAGCATTGGTCTGGCCTGCGCAGCCAGAACCTCGGGTGCAATGCTTACCGGCCCAGGGATAAATAATTTTGACATTGAAGCGGCTGTGCGAGACGCTTAACAAAGAATCAGCGCAAAAAGAAGGAAAGCACCACCAGAATAAGGAAAAAGCTGCTGGCCAGGATGCCGATGCGGCGCAAGTCTTTTTTAACGTAGGTGTAATCGGGATTAAATTCAGCGCTTGAACTGGTAGCGTAGCGGCTGGGGGTCGCAGTGGCTTTTGGCAGGCTGGCTGTCGTAGCCGCTGTGGATGAATGTGAAACGTTGCGTTTTTGTTTCTTAGCCATTGAAATTCTCCAAAATACGAAATTATTGGTTTGCCAAAACTGCGGTTACCACAATTCGTTGATCATCAACCATGTAAGGGTAACACGAGATCATGGTAATTATCGGGTCGTTGCTTGGGCCCATCACTTCCACACGGGTTGGCTCAACGATCTGGGTCTGTTCAACCAGATAGGTGTAAGCCCGCTGGTTGGTGTAAACAATGACTTCGTCGCCGGCTTGCAACTGATCCAGATCTTTGAAAATTTCACCGAAGACGTCATTATGGGCTGAAACAACCATATTTCCGTCCAAACCTGGATTGGTGCTGCCGACGTGTTGTCCAATTCCTTTTTTAAGCTGCTCCCAACCATCGCCCAGAACCACAGGGGCATCCACGTTGATGGCTGGTATTTGGATGCGGACGGCCTGTTCCGGGCTGGCAGTTGGTATGGGCACATTGGCCAGGGATTGTACCAGCGGCCGCAAATGCTCAGGGATTTCGGCGTCATTCGGCTGGACCCCGCCCGGCGCATTCGGCGGCGTGTGCCCAGAGGGCAGCACGACAGCCTGGATCAATGGCGTGGCGGTTAAGGTGGGCTGGATCAGAGCGGATGACACCTCGCTGTTGAGATTGCGCAGAATAGAAGCCCCGTTCACCAGAATAAACACCAGGCCAACCACAGCCGCGATTTCCACGAAAAGCAAGAAACGATCAAGAACGAGTTTCCGGCGCGTGGGAGGTGTTTTATTCGTTTGCGGTTCGGTGTCTTCATCGGCCTGGCTGCTCAGTCCTTGCAAACCGGCGCTGCCTGGCAGCGGTTCAACACGCACAATCCTTCCAGTTTTATAGAAATTATCAATGCGGCGCTGCCGTTCCAGCTTCTGCCGCTGGACCAGCAAATGGCGCAGGTCCTCGACTGAAAGGTCTTCAACAGAACGACGGGAGGCCACAACCCAACTCCAACTTCAGGATGACACGATTCCGTAGCATGCTGGATTATACCGCGATTCTCCGGCCCGTGATCAGGAAGAAATCCTGCTGGCGGTTTGAAATAAACCAGCTCCAGCCTGATTTATGATAAGATAGCACCAAATTGCTTATATAAATAATGGAGCTGGCATGCGTGCAATCCGTAGTTTTTTCATTGCTTGTTTATTAAGTCTGCTGGTGATCTTTCCGGGAGCGGCGCAAGCGTCGATCGTATTTGATACAATGGAGATCGAGATTTGGCCGGAATATGACCGTGCGGATGTTCTGGTAATTTACAGGATCACGCTGGCATCGGATGTCGCACTGCCAACTCAGGTGAGTTTGAAAATTCCGCGGGCGGCTGGAGCGCCTTACAGTTTGGCCTGGCAGGACGTGGATGGGTCGTTGTACAACCTTTCCTATACCACTCAGGTGCAGGGCGACTGGCTGGTGGTGACCTTCACCCCGCAGGCTGAAGCCTTTCAGTTAGAGTATTATGACCCGTCGATCAAGATAGATCAGACTGTGCGGTCGTTCAGTTATCAGTGGAGCGGCGATTACCAGGTTAATACCCTGAATGTTTCCATTCAGCAGCCGCGTACAGCCGATCCGATGACGATTACGCCCAGTTTTGGGGCCGGATCGCTCGAATCGGACGGATTGATTTACTACAATAAACAAGTTGGCAGTGTGGATGCTGGCGTACCTTTCAAAATCAGCTTCACTTATGTTAAAAATGATGATGAATTGAGCGTCGGTATGCAGCCGGTTGAATCAGCAGATCCGGCCCAACCCTCAGGCGTGGATTTGGAGGGGGTGCTGCCGTGGATCATCGTAGCCGTACTGGCGATTATGATCATTTCGGCGGTGATGTGGTATTTGCTCACCCGTCAGCGCCCATTGGAAAAGGTCCAGCATCGCCGCCGGCGCAGCAGCGCACAGAAAAAAGAGGCCGCCAGTTCAGCCGCGGACGACGATAGCGTTCACTGCCATCGCTGCGGTAAAAAGGCAGCCCCAGGTGATGTTTTCTGCCGCAGTTGCGGGACTAAATTACGCCGGGATTAATCGCGTGCAGGTAAAGCCTCAATTGTGTAAAATAGCGGTAAAAATCACAGGATTCGTCGCTAAAGCCTTTGATTGCGCAAGTAATCGACGGGTAAAAGTGGTATACTGCTGATAATATTCTTAGCGTTATGATGAAAGATCCTGTGACCCCCATGAAATCTGATTATCGCCCGAATGATACGGATTATGTGATTCAATGCCGCGAATGTCAGGCCGGGCAGATGCACCGCCGATTTGTGGCTTACTACACCTGGCTGGGCGATGATTTAATCACGGTTCCGGATTTTCCGGCGTGGGTCTGTGATGTGTGCGGCAGGCGCGAATATGATTTGCAAGCTTTAAATCGTCTTTCGTTGATCTTAAGCCCAAACGCCGGCAATTCAACACGAAAGAAACGCCGTGTTCAGAACCAGAGCCCGATAAATTCCAAAAATCCACAGCCCAGCAATAATCAAGAATGAAAACCACAAATCGCCCTGTTTGAGAGGGCGGTTTGTTTTTAAGGCGTAATGCCGACAGGCTGCCAGGCAGGTTGGATGTCCTCACCGGGCGCATTGGTCAAATTGACGGGGAATTGCCCGCTGGCATTCATGATGTAAATTTCCTGGTTGCCATCGCGGTTTGAGGTGAAAACGATCCAGTTTGCGTCGGGCGACCAGGTTGGGTCGCTGTCTTTAGCGTAATTGGTCAGGGTGGTAATGTCGCTGCCGCCGGAAGCGTAGCGGACGGTAGCGATCCGCAGATAATGACTTTCTACCCGGGTGTAAGCAAACTGCGTCCCATCCTGCGTAAAGGCCGGATCGGTGACATTGCCAAGACGGCCAAGAACTTCAGCCCGATCGTAATTTTTATATTCGGTGAAGTCATCTTTGCTTGAACGTGTATAGAGAATATCATGGTAGGCGGCGTGCAGGACGAAAAGCAATGTTTTTCCGTCCGGAGACCAGGCCGGAGAGAACTCCTCCTGGTCAAAGCTGAGGCGGCGCAAGTTGCTGCCGGTGGAATCCACGAAATATAACTGGCGAACGCCATCCTGGCGGCCGTTGTTGGTAAAAGCGATTAAACTGCCGTCCGGAGACCAGGCTGCCTGTGTATCGTCGCCTGGCTTGCGCGTCAGATCGACGGGGTGGCTGCCATCTAAATTGACTTTCCAAAGGTCCAGGCCCAGGTCCTGGCCGCTGCTATCTTTGCCGCCCGGCGCGCTGTAAACCAGCTGGGTTCCATCTGGCGACCAGGCCGGTTGGGTTTTATCGCCGTCGTCAAAGGTGATCTGGATTGGCTCACTGCTGTATGCGCGTCCGGTGTTATCAACAAATATTTGCATTTTCCACAACTGGAAAGTGACCCCGTCAGCGCGGTTGCTTGAAAAAACCACCCATCCGCCGCTGCCCAAATAATTCAGCGGTGCTTCCGTTGGCTGAGGAGAGGGGATGGCCGTCAGAGTCGGGACTGGTTCTGCGGTCGGAGAAGAAATGACAGTGGCAGTAGCCGCCAGGGGCGTTTCTTGCGCGCCCGGTCTGGAACCGCCGGCCGGTTTATGCGCAGTCGGTTGAAGCGCTGGTTCAGTGGCGCTTGCGCTGATTAACGGCTGGCTTGTACTGCGGTCGCGCCAAAGGCTGACCCCGGTTAAAATCGCTGCGCCCAGAATCAGAACCGCGCCGCCAATAGCAAGGAACAGCCAGGCCGGTTTGGCTGTTGGGGTCTGCTTTGGCGGCTCTGGGCTGCGTCCTAGGCGCGTCGGTTCGTCAGCAAGAACTATTTTGGCTTCTGCCTGCGCCTGTTGGGGGGCTGGCGCAGGAATTTGCCCAACCGGCTGGGTGAGCGCAGCAATAAATTCGTGGACGGATGAATATCGATCCTCGACTTTTGGCGCGAGGGCTTTTTCTACGGCAAGCTGAACCTGGCGTGGAACGGCCGGGTTGAGCAGGTTCATTGGGGTAAGCACGGATTGGCCCAATGCGCGTTGAACGGCGTCTTCCGGCCGCTGGGCTGTCAGCAGCATATAAATCGTGGCTGCTAAAGAGAATTGGTCAGAATAGACTCCCGTGCGGCCGGACCCATACTGTTCTGGCGGCGCAAACCCTGGTGTATACCCGGTTGCCCCGGTTTGCGTTTGCTGGGCGGCATCGTAGGTTTTGGCGATTCCAAAATCAACCAGAATGACATCGCCCTGAGGCGTTAATTTAATATTCGCCGGTTTGATATCCCGGTGAATGATCGGCGGTGCCTGATGATGCAGATATTCGATCGCGCTGCCCAATTGGCCGGCCCATTTCAAAACCTGGTCAAGCGGCTGAGCGCCTTTCTGCGCGATAACCTCGCGCAAATCAACGCCAGGAATATAGTCCATGACCAATACCTGGTGCGTATCTAAAATAAAATAATCAATAACGCGCGGCAGGTGGGTGTGGCGCAGTCCGGCCAGCAGGCGCGCTTCACGAATAAATTGTGAGGTTGATTCGCTCCCCTGGCGGTCATTGATCTTGACCGCTACATTTTGCTCCAGAGCAATATCAAACGCCAGATATACAGCCCCCATTCCTCCTTTGCCAAGCAGGTCCGTGATGCGGTAACGATCGTGCAGGAGGGTATCTGGTGAGAGCTCCATGCCCCAATTATAGCCAATTCAGGTGGGGTAAAGGAGAAATACATTCTATGAAAATTCTTGGCAAATCGGTTGACGCATCCGGTGAGTGGTGATAGAATATTTGGCGTTAAGGGCGTGTAGCTCAATGGTAGAGCAGTGGCCTTTTAAGCCATTGGTTCAGGGTTCGAGCCCCTGCACGCTCACAATCAGACAGATCCCCGCGAGGGGATTTTTTGTTGGTTCGGGGTCCCCGTTGGGGATGCTATTCGAGCCCCTGCACGCTCACAATCAGACAGATCCCCGCGAGGGGATTTTTTGTTGGTTCGGGGTCCCCGTTGGGGATGCTATTCGAGCCCCTGCACGCTCACAATCAGACAGATCCCCGCGAGGGGATTTTGTTGGTTCAGGGTCCCTGTTGGGGGATGCTATTCAAGCCTATGCAAGCTCACAGACAGACAAATCCTCGCGAGGGGATTTTGTTGGTTCGGGGTCCCCGTTGGGGGGATGCTATTCAAGCCCGAGCACGCCACAAACAGACAGACCTCCGTGAGGGGATTTTGTTGGTTCGGGGTCCCTGTTGGGGGATGCTATTCAAGCCTATGCAAGCTCACAGACAGACAAATCCTCGCGAGGGGATTTTTTGTTGGTTCAGGGTCCCCACTGGGGGATGCTATTCAAGCCTCTGCACGCTTACAGACAGACAAATTCTCGCGAAGGGATTTTTTGTTGGTTCGGGGTCCCCGCTGGGGGATGCTATTCAAGCCCGTGCACGCTCACAGACAGACAAATCCTCGCGAGGGGATTTGTCTGATGCAGGCTTTTATAAAAAAAACAGCCAATCACCAGATGGCCGGTGATTGGCTGTTTGCGTCAGGCTTGATAAGCAACCTGGCCGCGGGCAATGGTGCAATGCACCTTAAATTCCCGATCAATCAAGACCAAGTCGGCCTCTTTGCCGGCTGTCAGGCTGCCTTTGCGGTCATCCACATGGATTGATTTAGCGGCGTTCAGGCTGGACATTTTCCAGGCCTGGCTGAGCTCGAAGCCTGAAGCGGCCACCATATTTTTCAGGCCGTTGTCGATGCTGGAGGTGCTGCCCATCAGGGTTCCGTTGGAGAGGCGTGCCGCTCCGTCCTTGATGATCATGGTGCGGTGATCGGCTTTGTATTCGCCATCGGGCAAACCGGTTCCACGGATGCAATCGGTCACAATGATCACTTTGTCTGGCCCTTTGGCGCGCGCCAGAATTTTCAGCGCCGGCGGTTCAACGTGAATGGTGTCGCAGATCGCTTCACAATACAGCTCATCCAGTGCCAGCGCTGCGCCGACCGTGCCGACATTGCGATGACTGAGCGGCGTCATGGCGTTGAAGGTGTGGGTGGTGTGGCTGACGCCAAATGCCACGGCTTGTTTCATCTGTTCATACGTAGCGGCGGTATGGCCGGCCGAGACGGTTACCCCGCGGCGCACACATTCCTGGATGGCCGCCTGGTTTTCCTCAAATTCAGGCGCTAAAGCAATCAGCCGGACAATGCCGCTGTCGAGGCATTCGCCCAGCTCTTTTAAATTAGCCCGCCGGATCTGGCTGAGGTCTTGGGCGCCGCAGCGCTGTGGATTCAGGTAGGGTCCTTCCATATGAGCGCCCAGGATTTCCGCGCCGGTTTGCGGGCCGGTTTGCATGGCGGTTTTTATAGTCTGGATGGCAGCCAGAATATCTGCGTGAGAAGCAGCCCAGGTGGTGGGCAGGAAACCGGTTACACCGT
Organism: Bellilinea sp.; assembly: GCA_036822575.1. Lineage (GTDB taxonomy): Bacteria > Chloroflexota > Anaerolineae > Anaerolineales > Anaerolineaceae > Bellilinea. The sequence continues at coordinate 570,992 of DAISHK010000001.1, forward strand.
GACTGGGCAGGTATTGCGCGATTTTCAGCAAACCGGCTGGGTCGGCATCCATGCTGTCCACGCCGATGGAGCCATGAATGTGAACATCGATGAACCCAGGCAGCAAGGTTTTTCCGGCGGCGTCGATGCGGAACGCGGCCTCAATGGCGGGTGGTTCGCCGCTGCCGATTTGCGCAATTTTTTCACCTTCGGTCAGCAGCCAGCCTTGCGGAAGAACTGCTTCTGGGGTGTAAACGACGGCGTTATAAATGAGAATATTGGATGCTTTAATGATAAACCTCCGTTTCAGGCGGCTGGTAAGCTTCGTCTGACGAAGAAAATTGTACCGTAAGGTTTCGGAATAATCAAAAAGGATCAATGACCCTGGCTGTGTGGTCATTGATCCTTTAGAGCGGGCTTGTTTCGTTTTATTGCGTTGGCAGCGGCGTTGTGCAGGGTTCTGCGCGAGGAATAAGCACCTGAATGCCGACTTTATCGAGGTCAACTTTAGGAGTGTAATAACACAGAATTGGACGGGCGACCCATTTTGACCAGGCGTTATTCTCTTCGCTGAAGTTTCCGCTTTGGGCGACGTAACGCGGATTAAGGATTTCCGAGATGATCAGGTCGTATTTTTGTTCTCGTAAATCAGCATACATGTTTTGGAAATATTGTGCGTTTCCGGCCATGGCCATATCCATCAGAACTTTCTTCTCGTATTCTGGATGAAAGGGCGTTTCGGGGACGACGCCAAATGTTACCAACTGGCGCTGATCTAAAAAGAGAATATCGCCGTCCATATTATTGATGGCGGCAACTTCCTTTTGCAAGACGTCCACGGCATAATCAATTTCTGCCTGCGGCGGTAAACCGAGCCGGCTGGAGTTGGCAACTGTGTACATGCAGGGCGCTACGACCGCGGCGGCCACCAGTACTTGGGCAAATGGCCGGAAATTGACCGGTTGTTCACTTAAGTTCAAATCTTTTACAGCCAAAGCGACCAGCACCACCAGACTGCACATGAACATATCCATATTGTGCAGATTGCTGCCGCCGCCAATTTTGGTCGAGATTACTGCGCCGGCAGTCAATGTGGCGGCCAGCCCGCCAAAAACGGCCAGCGCTTGCAGCCAATCCATCTTCCAGCGTTTGGTCAGTGCCAGCCAGACCAGCAGCAGCACTGCGGGGCCGGCCGCGATGAACGTGCCCATGAGTATGCCAGGCGGGTAAGTGGAGTTAGGCCATAAGCGATACAAAAGCAAGGGTTGGTTAAACGGCAAATCGACCGTTGCGGAGTTTTTAAAGAAAATAAAATAGGCCGCTGCTCCGGTGACCAGCCCAATTCCTGTCATTATGATGGTCGAAGTCAGCCGCCGGATTGGATTGCCGCGGCGCTTGGGGTAACTGGTAAACAGCTCAACCAGAGCCGCCCAATACCCACCGCAAAACATCCAGGTCCAGCGGGAAACGGCGGCGTACAGACTTCCCATCGCAACGGGCAGCGCTTTTTTAAGCGGTGAAGTATTTTGCAGTGCCAAAACCAGCGTTCCGGCCAGCAGAATCATCGGGTAGGTTGGCCCCTGCATTAAGAACAGGCCGCCCCATAAAGTGACTGACCAGCGCAGCCACCGGCGGCGAATTTGCTGAGTGGCTGCCAAAGAAAAGAGAAATGGAGCTAATGCCCACAGGACAGCATCCCAGGCGCGATGAACTTCAATCGGCAAGCCCTTAATCAAGAATAGAATGCCCCATAATCCATAACGGCCTGGCGAAAAGTAGGGGGTATCCATAGGGCCGGTGTTCTGATATAAATCTCGCGCAAAAATCAACGAGTAATCATAAAATCGATTGCCCTCTGACCAGGAGAGCATAAAGGGATAATCCGTGGTGCGCGCCAGGCGCGCAAAAACCGCAAACATCGCGAAGAAAATCAGGCTGACGACCAACCCTTTTACCAACCAGGCGCGATAGGTTGGCGAGTTGTTCTGCCGCAAGGGCGGCAGCAGCAAGGTGATCCAAATTAACCATGGAATGATGATCATCCAACGTATTCCGGCCGTGCGCAAGTGGTCAGAATAGCGATGCACGAACATAAAATAAACCATGATGATCGTGCCGAAAACAAAAGAGGCCCAGGCCAGCCAGCCGGGGATACGCTTTTGCAAATTGGCGTGGATCTTGAATATGCGGTGCGGGCGGGTCGCCAGTGCCAGGCTGGTACCTACGGCTATCAATCCGTAAAGGATGATCGCCGCGAAGACGGCCACCCACTGCCAGGAATAGGAACCGAACAGCCGGCCTGACTCAGCCCCCTCAGCCATAATTTCGAGCAGCGCTCGGTAAACAACATATGCATAAAAGAAGCCTGAAAAGCCGATGCTTAGTCCGACCCTGGTTTTAAGCCTCATAGGGTGATTCCGTCTCCGAAGAAGGTGTAGCGGCCGGTTTCAGCAGCGAAGGCAGGAATATTGCGCCGGGTAAACTGGCCAAAATCGTTAAAGTCCGTAAAATCAACGCGGCTGTCAGGCTGGCTTCCTGAGAAGCGCCGGCAAGCTGGCTGTAAACCAGGGTGACCGATAATTCCTGCAGCCCGTAGCCGTTAATAGAAATTGGCAGAAGGGTTATGAAATAAACCAGAACATACAGCCCAGCCACCGTCCAGAAGGAGAGGTTTTCGCCCATGCCGTCCAGAGCCAGCCATTGGATGGTGAAGAAGCAGATGGTGTGGATCAGGGTAAAAAATAGCGCGGCAATTAACCCGCGCGGTTGTTTAAACCAGCGTTTGACCACATCCCACATGGATTGGATAAATTGACGAAGTTTTCCATACCCTTTGTCCAAAAATGCCGGCAGTGGCAACAACAAACTGGTTTGTTCGGGCAATGATTGAAGCAGGTAGGGCAGGCTGAACGGCAGGGCTAACACCATTCCGACCATGCCAACCAGCCGGTCCATTACCAGCGAAGCAGTCGCCAGCGCGCTGTCAATGCCTAATCGAACCGCACCAACGAGGCGGATAAAATCGCCGCCAATGGTGGTCGGAAGAAAATTTGTCGCGAATAATCCGGCCAGGCTTAGTTCAAACGATTGCTTCACGCTGATCCTGGCCCCGCCGCTAGAAATCAGCGCGTGCCAGCGTCCCATGACGGCCACGCGTGAAACAATCATTAACAGGGCCATCCACCATAGACTGGCTTTTGGAATCCGGGTAAAGACCTCACCTAAATTTGAATAATCTTGCTGCGAGATCAGCCAGGCCAGTAAACCAATGGATAGAATGGTTCCAGCGATGCGCAGCCAGAGATTTTTTGAATTTTTTTTGTTTTCCAAGATGTCATCCGGCTGTAAAAAAGTCACACCCGGCACGGGTATTAATTTTTTACTTTTGGGTTATGTGATTGTTCCCATTCGGTAAAAACGGGTCATGGCTGATATTATACATGGTCCGAATGGTGTAGGTCGGCTTGTTTTGTGATTCATGGTAGGTGCGCACCTGCAATTCCGCAATCAGTCCCATTAAAACGGATTGGAATCCGAGGATGATCAGCATGGTGGCGGTTTGGAAGAAAGGACTGGTTGTAACGCCGATGGCCCAGCCGATCTTACGAATCAACAGAAAGAGAAACAGGAGCAAGCCCAAACCAATTAAACCGACGCCCATGCCGCCGAACAAATAGATGGGCTTGTTGGAGTAGGAAGATAGGAACTTGACGGTTACCAGATCAAGCAGCACTTTGAAGGTGCGCTCCAGACCGTATTTAGCCTTGCCAAACTTCCGCGGGTGATGATTGACTTCAACTTCCAGTATTTTTGCGCCGACCGAATCTGCGTACACGGGAATAAACCGGTGCATTTCGCCGTACAAACGGAATCCGGTGATCACTTCGCGCCGGTAAGCTTTTAAAGTACAGCCATAATCGTGCAAATAGACGCCGGTTACCTTTGAGATTAAAGCGTTGGCCAAATGAGAGGGCAATGTCCGTGAAATATAGGTGTCCTGCCGTTTGCGCCGCCAGCCGGATACCACATCATAGCCTTCGTTGATTTTTTCCAGCATCATCGGGATATCATGCGGATCGTTCTGCAAATCAGCATCCATAAGAATGACGATATCACCCAGGGCGTGATCAATTCCGGCGGCGATCGCTGCCGTCTGTCCAAAATTCCGGCGCAGTTCAATCACGCGGATATGTTCCGGATCTTTTTCAGCCAGATTTTTCAGCACGTCGCTGCTGCCATCTTTGCTGCCATCATTAACCAGAATTGCTTCCCAGGATTGCTGTACCTCTTTAAGAGAATCGATTAACGCTTCATAAAGAAGCGGCAAATTTTCGTATTCGTTATAAACAGGGATGACGATCGATAATTCCATGCGGCCCTCAATTTTGGTTTCAATTTTACATCGAAAAACCTGATTGGACGAGATTTGCGACAGGCCTGTGACTTATGCATCCATTCATGACGGTTTGGCTTGTTCGGATGGAAAATAAGTTTGCTGTGGATTCATATTGTCAGCTTGCCCTGATAAAAAAACACCACCAATTTGCGTTGGCGGTGTCATGATCTCTAACCGAGCCGGTTCATTCTCCGGGCAGAGCCGGGGGAGTCGTCTCCGCCGTTGCCGGCGGCAATTGCGCCTGTGTTTGGGCGGTTTGCAATGCGGTTTCCAGATCCTTAATCTTTTGATCTTTTTCTGCTAATTTGACGCGCGCCTCTTCTAAATTCTTTCCGAGCGCGTCGATTTTCTTGCGGCGGCCAGAGAGCTGCCACTTTTCACGGATGACGGTCGGCAGCAGCGTCAGCACCGCGATCAGCACGCCCAGCGCGACGGCTAATAAAAGCACCAGGGCCAGCGATTGGTCGAATTGCCAGATGAAAAAGGAGACGGTTACCGCGGCGGTATTTTGCAGCGCAAAAATAACGGCCACAACTGCAATAATTAAACCCAGAACAAGAAATACTGTAATCATAGCGCCTCCTGACGTATTCCGCGAAAGAACAATGCTGCCTAGATTATCTCATAAATCACAGGGGAATTGCTAGCGGTATACAAAGGCGATTCCAACCGACCCTGGACCAATATGTGTCCCCAGCACCGGGCTGATGGTGGTCGTGAAAGATTCTTGAACCCGTTCAGCCCCAATTTTTTGGGCGGTCATTTGTACCAGTTGATCCGCCAATTGCGGAATATCGGCATACAGCCCGGCCAGCGATATATTTTGACTGTCACCGACGCGGACATTAAGCATATCCACCACGCGTGTCATGGCTTTGTTCATTGTGCGGACTTTTTCGACCGCGTCAATGATGCCGTTGCGAGTCTCCAGAATGGGGTGAATGTTCAAGAGTGATCCGAACCAGGCAGCCGCGCCGCCAATTCTGCCGCCGCGATGCAGGCTTTCCAGCGAACCTGGGATGAAATAAATATGAGAATGGCCTCTGACTTCTTCTGCTTCGTGCAGGCAATCGTCCAGTGAGGCTCCGCTGTATGCTGCTTTGGCGGCCTGCATCACCATGAACGCCTGGGCGGCCGCTCCGCTCATTGAATCCATGATTTTTATTTTGCTGCTGGCAGCCAGTTCTGTAACGGCTGATTTAGCCGCTTCAAACGTGCCGGAGATTTTACTGGAGATATGGATGCTGAGGATCTCATACCCTTGATCCAGCAATTTTTTGTACAGTGAACAAAATTCACTGACGGGGATTTGAGATGTTTTGGGCAATTCCGGGGCAGTCTTTAATTCATTAAAAAACCATTCAGGCTGGATATTGACGCCGTCATCAAAATTTCGCCCGCTCCAATTCAGGTGCAGTGGGATGACTTCGATCGGGAGCTGACTGGCAGCCTGCGCCGGAACATAGGCGGTGCTGTCGGTCACAATTGCAACTTTTCCCATATGTGTCTCCAATAAAAGGTTTTCACTTAAGTACATCATAGCGCGGCGAATTTCTAATTTCGCCGCGCTCATACTTTTTTGACTATTTCTGTTCGTTAACCAGCAATGTTTGTTTGGGCTGCCTGGTTAATCACCGAGAAACGCCAGTGATTGTCCGTCTTTAGAAACCCAGACCAGTTGAGCGTACAAAACACGCTGATCTTCTTTGGCAATGAAGATCACATCAGCTGTGTTAGGGAAAAACTCGGGAGCCGCAGGCATTTGAACATATACCAGTTTGTTTTCTGGCCCAACCACATAAAAGAGCAGGCGTGAAATGGGTTGGGTGGTATAGCCGATTTTCGCGTTACTGGGTTCGCCATCTCCAGATGGGTAGAAGCGCGGGAAAAGCGCGCGGCCATAATACATATGGTAACCGGGTTGGGCGGCCATTGCATCAATATCAGCTTCAGATAAGCCTAAATCAGCGACCGCGTTCTGCTGAGAAAGCGTGTGCAGCAGTTCTGACTGGCTTTGCTGCGGGTAGATCTGCGGGAAGACCCGCTCGCTAAGTGGAATGCTCACGCCGGCCAACAGAAATAAAGCTGCGATAAGGATCGTTGCGCGTGCAGACGGACGAGCAGCCTGAGCGGGCTGGCTTGCAGGTTCCAACGCCGCACGAATCACGGCCACGATTTTCAGGCGGATGGTAGTGAACAGCAGGCCGATCCCGCTGATCAATACTATTAGGCCGGCCAATAAATAGATTAGGAAAGCCCAATCCACGGGAATCAGAAAGCGTTCTCCGGAGCTCAAGAAGAGCGCGGTCCAAAAGTTATACGCAAGGTTGGCGGCCAAAGGAATCAGACCAGCCCAACGAGTGCGCTGCCAGATAGCGGAAAGTCCTAACCCAAAAACGATGAGGCTGGCTGAAATGGCCACCCAGGGCAGCTTGAACCGTTCCAATGCCCCTTCCCAAAAAGCCTGGGTGGGTGAAACCAGTTCGTGCATATCGTCTAACTCGCTGCGCAGCGGCAGCAACTGTAAGCTGCCCAATTCGTTGTGCACAAAGTTCCCGAAGATTTTTGGCAGATATTTACCTGGCTCCTGAAAGAAAGCTGTCAGAGTCGTTTGCATCAATTCGGAAGAATATTCGCTCATATTCTCCGAGCTGTCAGTGAGCGGTTGGACGGCCTCATTTCCCAGGTACCGTTGAGCAAATACCATGGTTTGCGTCGCCGGATGATCAAAAATGAAGCCGCCGGTCAGGCTGTAATTACGGATTAACCAGGGCATGACGACCAATACCGCGCAGGCAGCGATGACTGCGGATTGCTTGAGCCAGCGTGAGCGGTTCTTCCAGAAAACGGGCAGCGCGAGCAGGAGGATAACAGGCAGAATGATCAGACTTTGGGTGCGGATCAACCCGGCCATGCCAATCAGGCCGCCGATGGCAAGCAATTTTGACGTGGCTACCGGCTTTTTCAGCCATTGGATGGAAAAATAAACCGCTGCGCTTAATAAGAGCGCAGTGGGTACTTCCGAAAAATAATACTTCGTATAGGTAACGTCAATGGCGAACGGGGCAACGGAATTGGTGAAAATATCGCGGATAATGACCAGGAAAGCCGCACCGATACCGAAAGGAGTCCCCAGCAATTCCGCGCCGATCAGGTATAGGACGGCCGGGAATAACGCCAGCACCAGGGTCTGTGCCGTGATGATCGCGTGGTAATCTTGACCAGCCACGACATGCAGGAAGGCCAAGAAGACGATATAGAGCGGGCGCGGCGGGATATCGCCATTTGCCATGCCATTGCCGGTAAGAATGGATTGAGCAAAAAGGTCATAGTTCATCCCATCATTGAAGGGGTAGACTTCATACGTGGGGGCGCGCGGGGCAGGCGCGTAATTACTGTATTGCAGCGGTGTGGCCAGCCAGGCGCTCGCGGCGATGCCCCAGATAATCAATGCAATCAGCCAGCGTTTCTGCGCGAAAGCATGCAGACGGCCTTTTGCGGTCAAAACAGCAACAAGGATAGTCAAAATACAGGCTGCCAACCAGTGCCACTCTAACAGTGGTACGGCGGGGAATCCCCAGTAGCCATCCAGTACAGGGGTTATGCCCGTGTTGGTGATACCAATCAAAGCCAGAACCAAGGCCAGCACCAGCCCAATCCAGCGTGAGCGGAAGAGGAAAGTGCGGGCCGGATGATCGCCGGCAGGTTTGGATTCAAAGATCAGCATCAAGCCAATTTCAATCCCGGCGAAAATTATCAGGAACAATACCGGCCAGAGGCGTTCGAGATAGGCCACGTAGCGGTAGATAACTCCGCCCTGACCGAGAGCGCGCAGGATGACCCATACCAGTCCGGCAAGGATACTGGATAAAATTGCTGCGCCCAATAGAAAATCGCGGATAATCTCGCGATGCGCCGCAGCCCATTGCCCCAGCGGATACGGCGGTTTCAGCTTAATCTGAAGCAATAACCCTAATCCGCCCACCCCCGCCAGAGTTGCAAAGATGACTTCTGCAAGCCGGGCGAGCGAAAGGCCGGCGATGACGCCGGTTTCGCTTTCTGGGATGCGCAATAACTGCCAGTTGGCAAATAAACTTTGGAGAAAAATGAGTAATCCGACCAGCCGCCAAAGGGGGCGGATTATTTGTGCTTGTTTGAACATGGGCGAACCTTCGCAGATAATTTCCGTTCAGGCTCGATTATACCAAGCCAGGAATCAAGCCTTGAAATTTTATCCTTCAAAACAAGATATAATTGATCTTGATATTGGGTAAATCTCTTCGGCGGGTTTCAATGAGAAATGGCTGGAAGAGATCATAAGTTGTCAGGTTCACCGAAAACGAAGGATGCTTAACCTTCAGGAGGTTACCTTGAAAATCAGCGCACGAAACGTTATTAAAGGCACGGTAAAGCAGGTCATACACGGCGCCGTGAATTCTGAGGTCATCATCATGACCGCTAATGGCGAGGAGGTTGTTTCAATCATCACCAAAGAATCGGCAGAGGGATTGGATTTGAAACCCGGCAAAGAGGTCTATGCTGTCATCAAAGCCTCAAATGTCATGGTGGCGGTTGATTAAATTTTTTTTTGGTTGGAATAAAAGGCCAGCCAACCTGCTGGCCTTTTATGTGAAAAAGTATTTTCCTGCTTGACAAACGTATTTTTCTCATGTTATTATCATATAGCAAGAAATTTGAAGAAAGGAGCACGCAAGAGAAATGGTTAATGGATATTTCTATTCCATGATTTGTAGCACTGCTGTCAATCTTGGCGGTGGTGTTGCCATTCCTTCTTGGAGTGCGCCTGTTTGTCGGTAAGTAATTCTTAAGAGAGCCGACGGCCACGGAGCACTTCATCCGTGGCCGTTTTTGTTTAAAATCTCAAGCGGCCGCGGACCAGGAAATCCGTGGCCGTTTTTTATTAAGACGAGGTGGATGAAATGTCGCAGCCAACCCAAAACCCGCAGCCTGAAAGAGATTTCGATCTTGACCTATTTATTGAAGATGAAAATGCCTTTTTTGCAGGGCAGGAAAGTATGGAGGCCAATATGTACGCGGCCATGATGAAAAATGGATCTTACCGGGTGGACTACCTGAACAAGGCGGCTATGGGCGCTGCAAATGCGTTTGGCTTTTATGTCACCGGTGGTTTGCAAAACAACGAACGATACAGCCACGCTGTCAAACATGCCCTGATGGCTGGCCTGCTGCTGATTAAACAAAACTGCTCGGAACAGTTCTTGGTGGCAGTATATATGGATGTAGCTGAACCTGATGCGCCTGTGCGCCCCGCTTTTGCGCAGATGAAAGCAGATATGCGCGCCGGGATGTTCCGCCGGGTCTTTGTAACCCAGATCAAGCATTTGGCAGGGAGCGCTGACGATTGGTGGAATTTCTACCGCGAATTGCCCTCCTGTGAAGTTTGGACGCAGACCGGCAATGCGATGGCTGAATTAATACCGCTCACTATCTTTCAGACACAGCCTAACTCAATGGCGAAACAGCCGCTTTGTATCTGAGAAAATGTCAATGAAACCAGCCAGGCTGGTGATGCGCTGGCCCGTCGGATGGCCGTTATAAGCCGGCGGGCCAGAAACGAAATTTTTAGACCTGATTCGGAAAGGCAAGGATAACCAGCATGTTTTCAACGCAATTGTTTAAATCGGAGCATCTTATTTTAAATGGGTATGATTTGGAAAAGGATGCTCCCATCGAAGCCGGTTTTACGCACGATCTGGTTTATGCGTGGAAATTCAACCCTGAAATTCCCGCACATCCGTATTCGGCCTTTGAGGTGAAGAAACGCAGGGAAGAGCAGCTAAAGAAAGCCGCAGAAGATGACAGTTCTTGCGTTTATTTTGCTATTCGAACGCGCGAGGAGCGTCGATTTGTGGGTGTATTGGCCTTTCCGTGGGTTTTTTGGAGCAATCGCGAAGGCGGCATGACCATTTTGATTGGCAGTGAAGAGGATCGGGCGCAATACTTCGATGAGGTAATGCAGATGGCTCTGCGGTATACCTTTGAGGAATTGCATTTGTATTTCCTTAATACGGTCAGCGCTGAATTCGAACCAGAAACACTCGCTGCTTATCAAAATGCCGGTATGAAAGCAGTTGTCCGTCAGAAGGATATGCTTTACCGGCATGGCCGTTATTGGGACCGGTTAATGATGGGAATTTTGCAGGAAGAATGGCTGAACAAAGCGGAAAGAGGATGATGATGAGCGTACAAACGTTAACCGGAGAAAAAGTTGTCTTGAAGGCCGTCAATTTTGACGAGGATATGAGCGTGTTGGCTGATTGGGACTTAGACAGCGAATACCAACGCTTATTAAACGGCGGCCCCGCCAAAATGTATCATGCCAATCAAATCAAAGAATTCTTTGAAAAAGAAATCGGCGAGATGCACTTCTTTATCATTTATTCCCGTGAAGATAACCGTAAGATCGGATTGGTGGATCTTTCCGGGTTTGACTGGCAGGTGGGCAACGCATTTATTGGCATCGGTATTGGCGATCGTGAATTATGGGGGCAGGGCTATGGAACGGACGCTATGCGCACCATTGTTCGTTACGGTTTTGAAGAAGTGAACCTGCGCCGACTGTCGTTGACGGTCTTTGATTTCAATGAACGGGCGAGAAAATCGTACGCCAAAGTCGGCTTTGTTGAAGAGGGACGCTTGCCCGGGGTCCTGTTGAAGTCGAATAAACGCTATGACCTGATTTTTATGCGCATCATGCGCTCAGACTGGCTGGCTGGCCAATCTGGTTAGACGGAAAGGAAATATCATGGAAAGCATTCAAACAACCTGGAAGCTGCACCCCTATTCTGCTGAAAACCTTGCGGAAGTTGTTGAGGTGGTCAACAGTGTGAATATCAGCCTGTTCGGCGTACCGGAAACGGACGAGGAAGAATTTGCGGCAGACCTTTCGCTGCCTGGCTTTGATCCCTCAAAGGACGCCATTTGTGTTTTTGATGATGCAGGGCATATGCTTGGGTTTGCCGGCATGTGGAACCTGAACAAGCCAGGTGTTCGGCGCAGCCTGTATTGGTGGATTCGTCCTGAGGCTGATGAACCTGCCTTGAACGATACACTTCTGGAATGGCTGGCCGAACGAGCCTCTCAAAACCTGGAAGAAGTTGATGCTGAACTGCGTGTGATGATGAATGGCTTCCCATTTATCAAACAGTATCAAAAAATTGACTGTTTAGAACGGCATGGCTTTGAACATGTGCGTTCCACATATTCCATGCTGCGGATATTCGAACAGGCTCCGGAGAAACCCGAAATTCCGGAAGGGATCACTATCCGGCCGCTGGATGGCAGTGAAGCGGACTGGCTGCTGGCCGCGCAGGCGAATTTTGAGGCATTCAAAGATCATTATGGCAAGATCCCCGAGCCATTTGAGCATTTCTTCGAGCGCATGAAACACCGCATGAGCACCACACCTGGAATCATTCCGCAGGCCTGTTTTCTGGCTTTTGAGGGCGACCGGGTTGCAGGCGTGGCGATCAACAATGTCAAACAGATCGAGTTCCCGCAGCGCGGCTGGGTGGATAACCTGGGCGTGTGCAAGCCGTACCGCAAGCGCGGTGTTGGGCTTGCCCTGTTACTGACTTCATTTAATGAATTCTATCAGCGTGGGCTGACGGAGGCTGGTTTGGGTGTGGATGCCGGCAGCCTCACCGGAGCACTGCGTCTCTATCAGCGCGCCGGCATGGAAATTGAAACCGAATGGCTTAACTACGAGAAGGAAATCCGCCCCGGAAAAGATATCGTTTTGCGGTCGTTGGATTAATCGCATCCCCTTCAACCTGGCAGCAAGCCGGCAAGAAAAGATCGTTTTCTTGCCGGCTTGCTCGTGATATACTCAATCCAATTTCACGGAGGATGATGGCGATTAAAGCGATAGTATTTGACATGGGGGGGGTTTTGGTGCGCACAGAAGATTTTTCTGTACGCGAGCGATTGGCGGCCGCACATCATTTATCCTTGCAAGCGTTATCTGCCGGTGTGTTTGACAGCCCGACCAGCCGGTTGGCTGAAGAGGGCAAACTGACCGAAACGGCCCATTGGCAGACGGTTTTTGAGCGCTGGCAGATTCCGCCGCAAGAACAGGCGCAATTCATCCAATCTTTTTGGGGCGGCGACCGTCTGGATGCGGTTCTTGTTGATCAAATCCGTCAATGGCGGGGCCGGTTTTCTCTGGGACTGCTCAGCAATGCCTGGGATGGCGCACGCATTTCTGTTGAACAGCGCTATCATTTTTTAGATGCGTTCGATGTAACCATATTTTCGGCGGAGGTCGGAATGCGTAAACCCTCTGCGGAAATTTTTCATTACATGCTGTATCAAATGAAGGCAGCCCCAGACGAAACGGTCTTTGTGGATGATTTTCTGGACAATATCCGCGGCGCTGCTGCTGTTGGGATTAACACCGTTCATTTTCGCAACCGAGATCAGGCCCTGGACGACCTTAAGGCCATGCTGCTGACCAAATAACCCCTGCCCTGAGGTTTCATGCAGTTAAATCACAATATCACTAACGTCGTTGTCATATCGGATACGCATGTGCCTGATCGGGTGAAAGATTTGCACCCCGATTTGATCGACGCGATAGCCAGAGAACACCCGGCGTTGATTATCCACGCCGGTGATATTTGTGTTCCGCAAGTGCTGGATCGGCTGGCGGCTGTGGCCCCCGTACAGGCTGTTCGCGGCAATCGGGATATTGTGCTGCGCAACGATCTGGAGCGTGAAATACTGGTGGAAATCAATGGTGTTCCGGTGGGGGTGCTGCATGGTCACGGCGGGTGGACTGCGTATTTTCTGGATAAATTGCTGTATATTTTCGCTGGATATCGCGAAGAACGGTACTTCCGCCTGGCGCGGAGCATTCTGCCGCAGGCAAAGGTGATCATCTTCGGACATACCCACCGAATTGTTAACAAAAAACTGGATAGCGTGTTATACTTTAACTCCGGCTCTGCGGCAATTTCCGCGGACCAGGATAGTTGGCCATCCTTTGGGGTGCTGACCTTTGACCAAGAAGGACAGGTACAGGGAAAGATTGTTCCGTTACGGGGATATCAACTTAATTTTGGCCGCTGGACAAAAATCAATGATCAAGATCAGGTTTCTTGACCAATTGGTTGTATTTTGCTATAATCATCATTTGCGTATTATGCCCTAGTAGGCTTGTTCAATTTACTTGTAAGTAGATCCTGCCAGGTATTTCAGTCAGGAGATTAATATGCCCTCTGTTTTGCCAGTCAAGTCGTACGCTCGAATTCCTGTTGTTTTTGACCTCCCCGACCTGATCAATGTCCAGCTCGATTCATTTAATCGGCTTAAGTCGGAAGGTCTGGCTGACCTTTTCAACGAAATTTCGCCAATTGAATCGTATAACAAGGGGATGAAACTTTACTTCCCCAGCAAGACGCCTGAATCTGAACAATTCGGTCTTAAATTCTGGTTTGGTGAGCCAAAGCATGCCCTTGATGAATGTGTAGAGCGTGACCTGACCTTTTCTAGCCCGCTATATGTGTCTGTCCTCTTAGCGGGGCCGGATATTCCCGAGCCAATCCGCCAGGATATTTTCCTGGGTGATTTCCCCGAGATGACCGAAAAGGGTACCTTCATCATTAATGGCACGGAGCGCGTGGTTGTTTCACAGCTGATCCGTTCTCCGGGTGTGTATTTTGAAGCGCCGACCGACCGCACCACCGGCCATCGCCTGGCGATGGCGAAATTGATTCCGGATCGCGGCGCGTGGATGGAATTTGAGACTCGCAAGAATGATTATTTGATTCTTAAATTCAACCGCAAGCGCACAGTGCCGATCACGATTTTCCTGCGCGCTTTGGCTGCGATTGATGATGGTCTGGAAGATTCACCGATCAAGACCGGGTCAGACGAAGAAATTATGGCGCTTTTCCAGGATGTGGACAACAACCCGGATCGTCTGTTCATTCCTTCGACCTTCCGCCAGGAACCGGTATGGGATCTTTCCTCCGGTATTACGATTGCCGAGGCTGCATTGCTGGAGTTTTTCAAGCGCATGCGCCCAGGCGACCCGGCTACGCTGGATAATGCTCGCCAGTTCTTGGAAGAGCAGCTTTTTGACCAGCGCCATTATGACCTGGAAAAGGTCGGCCGCTATAAATTGAATCAGAAGCTCGACCTGATGGATAAGATTCCGGTTTCGCACCGCAATGTTACCCGCTGGGACGTGGTTTATCTGATTCGCCGGATGATCATGATCAATAACGAGAAGGAAGATAAAGACGATATCGACCATCTCGGCAATCGCCGTGTGAAAACCGTCGGCGAACTGATTCAGAACAAACTGCGCATTGGTCTGCGCCGCATGGAGCGGGTTATTAAAGAGCGTATGTCGATTCGCGACCAGGATCAAACCTCCCCGGTTTCGCTGATCAATATCCGCCCGGTGGTGGCCGCCCTGCGTGAATTCTTCGGCTCCAGCCAGTTATCCCAGTTTATGGATCAGACCAATCCCTTGGCTGAATTGCGTCACAAACGTACGCTTTCGGCTCTGGGCCCTGGCGGTTTGCGCCGTGAGCGCGCCGGTTTCGATGTTCGCGATGTGCACCATTCGCATTATGGCCGTATCTGCCCAATTGAAACCCCAGAAGGCCCGAACATTGGTCTGATTGGCCGTCTGGCCAGCTACGCCCGGGTAAACGAATACGGTTTTATTGAGACGCCGTACCGCCGTGTGGTTCGTGCTTTATCGCCGGACGATCCGCAATTGGTCGGCCGGGCGTTATCTGAAAACTTAACCGATACGGCGACCGGCGAAGTGATTGCCCAACAGGGTGACCGTGTTACCGCCGAAATGGTCGCAGCCATCAAGAAATTGGGCCGTTCAACCATCTTCGTCGTGCCTTTCGTTTCAAATGAAGTTGAATACCTGTCCGCTGACGCGGAAGATAAATTCGTGATTGCCCAGGCCAATACGCCGCTGGACAAAAACGCCGAATTTGCCGATACGCGCATCATGTGCCGCCATCACTCTGATTTCCGTCTGGCTACCCCGGACGTGGTTAATTACATGGATGTGGCGCCGCATCAGGTAGTCGGTATCAGCGCTTCGTTGATCCCCTTCCTGGAGCATGATGACGCGAACCGTGCGCTGATGGGCTCGAACATGATGGCGCAGGCGGTTCCTTTGGTATCGCCTGACATTCCGTTGATCTCCACCGGCATGGAAGCCCATGCTGCAATCGACTCGGGTCAGGTTCTGGTAGCTGAAGAAGACGGTGACGTGGTTTCTGTTACCGGACGCACCATTGTGGTACGCGGCACGAACGGACTCAGAACTTACACGCTGCGCAAATATCAGCGCTCGAACCAGTCGACCTGTATTGATCAGCGACCGGCGGTTGTCAAAGGGCAGCGCGTGCGCAAGGGCTCCGTTCTGGCCGATTCATCGTCCACGGTCGATGGGCATTTGGCTCTGGGTCAAAATGTTGTGGTTGCCTTCGTTTCCTGGGAAGGCGGCAACTTTGAAGATGCTATTTTGATCTCCGAACGCCTGGTGGAAGATGACCGCTTCACTTCTGTCCATATTGAGAAATACGAAGTTGAAGCACGCGATACGAAATTAGGTCCTGAAGAAATCACCCGCGACATTCCCAATGTCGGTGAAGACGCGATCAAAGACCTGGATGAACACGGCATCATTCGCATTGGCGCGGAAGTCGGGCCGAATGATATTCTGGTCGGCAAGATTACCCCGAAAGGCGAAAAAGAATTGACGCCGGAAGAGCGCCTGCTGCGCGCCATCTTCGGTGAGAAATCTCGTGACGTGAAAGACACTTCCCTGCGCATGCCGCACGGCGAGCGCGGGCAAGTGGTGGATGTCAAGGTATTTACCCGCGAAGACAATGCTGACCTTTCGGCCGGCGTGGATATGATGGTGCGCGTTTCCGTGGCTCAGCGCCGCAAGCTGACCGCTGGCGACAAAATGGCCGGCCGTCATGGCAACAAAGGCGTTGTTTCCCGGGTTGTGCCGGTAGAAAATATGCCTTTCCTGGATGACGGTACGCCGGTTGATATCATCCTTAACCCGCTGGGTGTGCCTGGCCGTATGAATATTGGCCAGGTGCTGGAAGTCCACCTGGGATGGGCTGCTCTGCGGCTTGGGTATCGCGGTGTAACGCCGGTCTTTGACGGCGCCGATGAAGAAGAAATTGAAGCCGAACTCGCCCGCGCCTGGCTGGTTGATGAAGCCTGGCAGGCGTCCGCGGAAAAAGCCTGGGATTGGCTGAATGAACAGACTTACGATCCCGAAGCGATCCGCGATGACGATGAAGTTCGTTTGCTGTACCTGGCGAACCGGATGGCTGAATACAATATGGATGCTGCCCGCATCGCATATGATCAGACTTTCGCTCGCTGGTCAATGATGGAAGTCTGGCTGCGTGACAATGGTTTTGACCCGAAAGACTTGATGGTCTATGAAGACATTGTGGCGCAAGACGAAAATATGCTCCAAAAGAACAATCAAGTGATCACCGCCTGCCTGACTTTATGGCTGAAGTCAAAAGGACAGGACGTTTCTGATGCAGCAACCCCGGAAGAAATTCGCGATCAAAGCGAAGCCTTCATGACCGAAACGGGTTTGCCGATGCCCATTCTGGGCAAAATGGTTTTGCGCGACGGTAAAAACGGTTTGCCTTATGATCAGCCGGTGACAGTGGGCGTGATGACCATGCTCAAACTGCACCACCTGGTTGAGGATAAAGTGCATGCCCGTTCAACTGGCCCATATTCGCTGGTTACTCAGCAGCCTCTGGGCGGTAAAGCGCAATTCGGTGGTCAGCGCTTTGGTGAAATGGAAGTGTGGGCGTTGGAAGCTTACGGCGCTGCCTACACCCTGCAAGAAATGCAGACGATTAAGTCCGACGATATTCAAGGCCGTGTTGCGGCATATGAATCAATCGTCAAAGGTGAGCCGATTGAAGAACCGAGCTTGCCGGCGGCTTTCCGCGTTCTGGTAAAAGAATTGCAGAGTTTGGGCCTGGCCGTAGAAGCCTTAATGGATTCAGGTGATGTCATCCGGTTTGGAAAAGACGAGGAACGCGTCCGACCGCCGAAGATTGAAACCGGTCTGTTAGCCCTGGGAGAGGATTTGGATCAGATTTAAGCAAAGGTTGACGCTAAATTTTGGTCATGATATAATCCCCCTCCGTGCCTTAACTGTCCGCATTTTAGGCTACATAAACGGACAAACGGAAATCAGTGAGGCCATCACTGTTCGTTGCGATGGCCTCCATTGTTGGAAATCATCATTTATAAATGGCGAAAGCTCGCCACAGGCAAATCCCTCTGGAGGCAAAAGAAAGTGCCAACAATCAATCAGTTGATCCGCAAAGGTCGCCAGACCAAAAAGGTCAAAAGCAAAGCTCCTGCGCTGCAATATACCTTGAATAATATGAAGCAGCGCCGCACCCGCCAGGAAAAAGGCGCTCCGCAGAAACGCGGCGTCTGCACTGTGGTGCGTACGATGACTCCTAAAAAGCCTAACTCGGCTCTTCGGAAAATCGCCCGCGTTCGTCTCTCGAACGGTTTGGAAGTCACTGCTTACATCCCGGGTGAGGGGCACCAGCTCCAGGAGCACTCCGTGGTGCTTGTGCGCGGCGGCCGTGTGAAAGACTTACCTGGCGTTCGCTACCACATTGTGCGCGGTACGCTGGATACCACGGGTGTGGCGAAACGCGCTCAGGCCCGTTCCAAGTATGGGGCCAAAAAGGCCAAGAAATAAGACTGCTTTAGGACGGAGAAGGTTTAATGCGTCGTACAAAACCCGAAATTCGTGAATTAACGCCCGATGTGCGTTATAACAGCGTCTATGTGACGAAATTTATCCACCACATCCTGCGCCGCGGCAAAAAGAGCACGGCGACCAGCGTGGTGTATCATGCAATGGATCAGATCCAGGAAAAAACTGGCCGCAATCCGGTAGAAGTTTTTGAGCAGGCGCTCAAGAACGTTGGCCCGATCATGGAAGTCCGCCCCCGCCGCGTCGGTGGCGCCACTTACCAGGTTCCTATGGAAGTGCCGATGGACCGCCGTGTTGCCCTGGCCATGCGCTGGATTACCGATGCGGCTCGCTCTCGCTCTGGCAAGAGCCTGGCCGAAAAGATTTCTGCTGAGTTGATGGACGCTGCCAATAATACGGGTACCTCCGTGCGCAAGCGCGAAGAAACCCATAAGATGGCAGAAGCGAACCGCGCCTTCTCGCACTACCGGGTTTAATCCGGCAGGCGCAGCACAGGTTCGTTTATTATTAGTAAAGGAATAAAGAATGCCGCGTAATTTCCCGTTAGAGAAGTGTCGAAATATTGGGGTTATCGCTCATATCGACGCTGGCAAAACAACGACAACTGAGCGGATCCTGTTTTATACCGGCCGCACGTATCGCATTGGCTCGGTAGATGACGGCACGACTGTGACGGACTGGATGGCCCAAGAGCGCGAACGTGGTATCACGATCGTCTCTGCGGCAGTGACCGCTGAATGGAAGGGATATCAATTCAATATTATTGATACCCCAGGCCATATCGATTTCACTGCCGAAGTTCAGCGTTCATTGCGTGTACTGGATGGTGGTGTTGTGATTTTCGACGCCGTTCAAGGCGTTGAACCGCAAAGTGAGACCGTTTGGCGTCAGGCCGACCGGTATCTGGTTCCCCGCATCTGCTTCGTTAATAAGATGGACCGCGTAGGTGCTTCACTCGACCGCACCATGGAATCAATCCGCCAGCGTTTGGGCGCCAATCCGATTGCGATGCAAGTTCCGATTGGCAGTGAAGCACTGTTCAAAGGCGTTATCGACCTGATGGAAATGAAAGCCATCTATTGGGAAGAAGACGGCCGCGAACCGAAAGAAACCGCCATTCCTGATGATATGCTGGCTGAAGCGCAAGAAGCCCGCTCCGTTATGGTTGAAAAAATCGCCGAATTCAACGATGAGTTGATTATGAAATTCCTGGAAGGCGATGAAATCAGCAATGACGAGTTGAAGGCTGCCCTGCGCGGCGCTATCATTGAGAACAAGGCCACAGCAGTTTTCTGCGGTTCTTCTCTCAAGAACAAAGGCGTGCAGCCAGTGCTTGACGCCGTCATTGATTACCTGCCTTCCCCGGCGGATATTCCTCCGGCGCGCGGGCACAACCCCAATGATGAGGATATCCTGATCGAATTGCCCACCGACGATGATGAACCGATGAGCGCGCTTGTTTTCAAGATCGTCGCTGATCCTTACGTCGGACGACTGGCTTATTTCCGGGTATATTCTGGAAAAGTCGTCCAGGGTGAAACAGTGCTCAACCCTTCCAAGGGCCGCCGCGAACGCATTGGCCGTATGGTGCGTATGTACGCTGACCGCCGCGATGATATTACCGAAGTGTTTGCCGGTGATATTGGCGCTGTGCTTGGACTGAAAGAAAGCTTTACCGGCGATACCCTGTGCGACATGAAGCGCCCGGTGGTTCTGGAGAGCATTTCGTTCCCCGAGCCGGTCATTTCTGTCGCGGTAGAGCCGAAGACCGCCGCTGATCAGGATCGCATGGCTGAAGCTCTGCGCCGCCTGGCTGAAGAAGATCCGACCTTCAAGGTAAATACCGATGAAGCCACTGCCCAGACGATTATTCGCGGGATGGGTGAGCTGCATCTGGATATTATCGTTGACCGGATGATGCGGGAATTCCGTGTACAGGCGAATGTGGGCCGCCCGCGCGTTTCTTATCGCGAGACGATCACGCGCCCGGTAAAGGAAATCAATTACAAATATGCCAAACAGTCCGGCGGTCATGGGCAGTATGGTCATGTCGTATTCGATATGACGCCCCTTGAACGCGGCAGCGGCATAAAATTTGTAAACAAAGTTGTCGGTGGCGCTATTCCGAAGGAATTTATTGGTTCCGTCGAAAAGGGTGTTAATGAGGCGAGCGAATCGGGCGTTTTAGCCGGTTATCCGGTGACCGATATCGAAGTATCGCTGGTTGACGGTTCGTATCACGAAGTCGACTCAAGCGATATGGCCTTCAAGATGGCAGCCATTTTCGCTTTCAAAGAAGGTGTCCAGAAAGGCGCCCCGGCGCTGCTTGAACCCATTATGAAAGTGGAAGTCTTAATTCCAGAAGAGTACCTGGGCGATGTGCTGGGTCAGTTGAACAGCCGCCGCGGTGAAATTCTGGGTATGGAGATGCGCCAGGGCAATGCCCAGGCAGTTCGTGCGCGTGTACCGCTGGCAGAAATGTTTGGCTACACCACCGAACTTCGTTCGGCGACTCAGGGTCGCGGGGTGAGCTCAATGGAATTTGACCATTATGCTCCGCTGCCTGAAAACCTCAAACAAAAAATGATTGGCTAGTCTGGATTTCAATAATCAAATCAGGACTTTTTCTGTTCAAGGAGAGATTTAAACCTTATGGCGAAGCAGAAATTCGATCGCAGTAAACCCCACTTAAACGTGGGCACGATGG
>DAISHK010000002.1:0-382643 GCA_036822575.1 Bellilinea sp.
GTGCTGTTTCAGCCTGACCCGAAAGTCAGGTTACTGACGTTTGTCTAAACTCGAAGCATAAATTATGTAACTAAAAATACAGGAAGAGTTAAGCAATACTCCTTCAATGTTTTATGATAATTAAGGATACATGGTTTCCATTTTCCAAATTTTGCTTAAATTCAATCTCATCTCTAATTGTACTCAGATCATACACTACAAATAAAAGTGTTGAATATTTTTTACTGTATGCTGTAATATCTGCGTTTATTTCATCTACAATAGATCGGCTTTTATTTTTGTCTTTGGATAACTTAACTTCTATGGCTAGCCCTAACCTTGGCAAAATAAAATCTGGTATGACTTCCTTTATTGATACCTTTACCCGACCACGCTCACGATCATAGTCAATTCCCTTAGATAATCCACGACCAATCAATAGCTGTTCTATGGCATCTTGAATATCAGATTCCTTCTCGGGTTCGCTGAAGATTACTTTTCTCAAATTCACTTGTAAAAAATATTTTAGGCTCGTTATTTCATCTGTTCTAATATCTAGCTTAGTTTCTAAATAAGCTTTTAAAATCGATAAATTCAGATGAACCGATTCAAAAAAAGCCTTCTGCTGAAAAGGAACAGTATCTCCTTCAGTGGGTAATTTCTCTAAATCAAAAACATCTACGATAGTATCGAGTGGTATTACTTGGGAAATTCCTCTCACTAATTGATTGTATTTACGAGCATATTGCCAATACCCTGAATATTTCCAAATGTTTGCATTTTCATGGTCATTTTGAATACAAATATTCATTGACTCTAGCAATGCTTTTGTAAAGTGCAGATATTCATTTAATTGATCACGTTGGTTTTCCATATGATTCTCATTCAGCCCTCAAGAGCGAGGCGTTTACTTTGCTAATGTAATGTCAATTATTAGTTGGTTGCACTTCATTTATATCATTCCGGAACTGTTTTGCGACTTCTCTACATTTCATAATGGCAGATTTCTGAAGTGGCACAAACCTCAAGTTTTTCTTCTTTCCTTGTTGAATACCTTTATAAATCCAACCTTCATCCCTAACTTTCTCGATAATTCCTGCTTGATAAAGAATACTTAACATTCCAGATACTGATGGTTCTCGATTTTTATTAATCCCTAAACCATTATAAATCTTCAAATTTGATCTAGGATGATCTCCCCAGACCTCAAAAAAACGAATAATGGTTATGTTTTTAATGTAATCCCAAAGCCAAGAACTTAATTTGTAATCGACCCATTCACATACATTGTCATCAACATAACAACGCTCACAATTTTGTATACATTGGTCAGGCTGCTTGATATTGTGATATCCTCCAGACCTAGATTTTTCGGATGAATATTGTTCAACTGGATTTCTATCATATCGAGATTGAGCTTCAATAATTACATCAACTAAATTTTGGCAGTGAAATAGACTGATCTTGTGTAGTTCTACTGACTTTAACAGTAAAAACTCGTCCAAATCGTTCGATACTCCAATTTCTAACTTCATTTCTAATTTTTTCTCCAAGCCACCAGACGACATCGATCCCAATTGATTCATAATCACTAGTCCTTATATCTATTTCGTCCTTTGTAATATCTGATAGTTGAATTTCATGAGCTAATCTCCAACCCATTGGATAAGTTACCAAAATATCAGCCACCCTTTTTATTTCTGGCAACGGGACTTCATATTCAATTTTGACATTTTGCCCATTGAATTGTTCATGTAGCAATTTAGCAATTTCCCGTTTACCAAATAGATGCTCAGGGGTCTCTCTTTCACGTGTTCCATATTCATCACTATGGCAAGATACTTTATGACAAAAATGATGAATATAATAACCACCACCTCTGATGAACATTGGCTGTCCACATAATTGACACAAAAAGACGCCATTTTCCAATACCAATCGTGGATTTTCAATAGTCGTTATATCAATTCGTTCTCTGGTTACTTTGTTAATTGCGATAAAAGGCATTTCAAGCACTCCCCAGCAATGCAGTTAGAAAAAAAGGTTTTTGATTCTATAAATATCTCTCTTTAATAATTATATACATGAAAGAACCTCCGTTTTTTCAAAATATACTTGCAACTCATTTGACCATCTAGGATAAGCCCTTTGTAATTGTTATACTCGGATTGACAACTTAAATCTTCTAAATCAATCGTTGGCCGGACATAACCCACTGGGATCTGTCCGGCATTTTCTTTTTAACCCTGGACAACGAGGGTTTCATAAACAAGGAGGTCAGATGATAAATGATGTAGTTCTAGAAGGAATCGTGGTACGTGATCCATGGAAATTTATGGACGACCTGTTCTTCCGGTTGGTGATCTATCGAGATAGTGATCTGCCTGCCAAGAAATTGGATCTTGAACGTGATGCAGGTGATTACATCAACGTCCGGGTAAATGGTGGAGCTAATGGGCTGATCCATATCCGACGCGGCATGAGATTGCGAGTGCATGGGTTTCTTCAGTCTCGGGATTTCCGCGAAAGCTTGGAAGAGTTTATCAACAAAGCACGGAAATCCAAAAACTGTACTGACCTGGCTGTGGATATCAAAGCATGCGAATTGAAACAAAACCAGGTATTCATTGACCGAAACGTGGTGGAGGCAGTCGCCAGGCGCATTATTGTGTTGGATGCTGCCACACCGAATGAGAAAAAAGCCAGATCAATTGAGAGAGTTACGACTGGCAAGCACACTGAAGCGGAAAACGATTCACGTGAGATGGAATCTACTTCTGGAGAAATTGACGCAACTGCTGAATAACTCATCCGATCAACAAACCGAAGGTGCGCATGGGTAATTATCTTTTTGGATTACCTGCAAAAGGCCTACGCGTGTAAAAAAATAGAGAGATGGATGAGTTCAGACCTGAAGTGAATTCTTAATACTTCAGGGTACGTGGAGGATCACAAGATGACGTCCGAATCCCTTGCATAAAGCAAGCTGGATTTCGAGAACTGTCATCGTAAGCTCCCTTTGGTATTGGGAGCGAGTGATCCTCCATTTTATTCCCGGGAGTTCCCGGATAGTGGGCTTGCACTTTAACAAACAACCTTTTCCTCCCAGGAGGCGTCATGGCGTGCTGAGAAGCAGAGAGGTTCATATCACAAGGAGAAAACATTACTGTGTGGGTGGGATGAATGACTCATCCCACCCATATATTCTCACATCCATAGGGCTGCAAATGTCAGCGATGAAGAAAAAGTCTTCACCATTGTCGTTTTCTGCCCTGTGTTTATTCACGGGTAGCAAATAACGTCGGGACACTCCTGGTGCTTAGCCATGAGTTGATCTTTCGAATCGACCTTTTGTTAATCAACGTCGGATATTTCCACAAGGAGGAATATGCAAAAAACACGAGACCTTACCCAAGCACAAGTTGAACGTACTGAACGTGCACAATCTGCGATTCTCGCTGGCAAGTTCCAGGTCACCCGAACCAATCCCCACCAATGGACGGTTAAAAATGGCGACAAGCTACCGTATGTCGTCACATTGAGACCATCTCAAGGTGGTTCTGAAGAGGTCAATTGGGCGTGTACCTGTATGGATTATCAGCAGCGGGGACCTCAGATTCTCTGCAAACACATTGAAGGTGTCCGCCTCTTAGAAGCGGCGCAACCACAAATTCACATAGATCAAGAAAAGGAGAGTCACATGAATGAAACCATCCCTTCAAATGATGGGAACCTGAGCGACCGGCTTAGCCGCATCCTCTGGGAACTTCGCCAGCCATTGGATATGTCTCGCGTCAAACGCCGCCAAGCGCCAGGTATGGGCTCCGTCCCATATCTGGAAGGATACGACGTTATTGATCGAGCCAACAGTATCTTCGGATTTGCCTGGTCATTTGACTTGATTGGTGATCCGGTCATCGTGCGTTGGCAAAAAAAGGTGCTGATCTGGAATCAGCAGGAAAAGCGCAAGATTCCAGCCCTGGATGCCAATGGGAATGTTCAGACCGAGGAAGTCGGTTTAGTGTATATCACCGGCAAAGTTTCTGTCGATCTCGACCGGAAAACATACAGTCACGCCGATCTTGGTCGTTGTGTCTTCACTGGTGATACACCCGAAGCTCTTGATATGGCCTTGGCAGGTTCAGCCACAGACTGTCTAAAGCGCTGCTTCCGCCAGTTGGGTGAACAGTTCGGCAATCTGCTGTATGACAAGGAAATTGCTCAGAACGCAGGCCTTGATCAAAACCGATCCAATGGCACCTCATCTACGGCAATTCCAACTTCGAAAGCAAATTCAATACCTCCCACCACCTCTATCGTACGCAAGTATGGGGATGGTGTCCCCGTGAATGGCAATGTCTCCGAACAGGAGGCATTCGACCAATTCAAAGAGAAAACCGGGAGAGTTCCTGCTTCAAAGGATGAATTGCGTAATTGGCTTGCCAGTCAACGCGCCACACCGACGCCTGCATCCGTTGCAGCGTAAAAAACCACATACCAAAGAGAAAGGAAAAACACAATGTACCAAACGATTATCCTCATCGGAAATTTGGGAAAAGATCCTGAAATGCGCTTTACCCCTGGCGGACAACCGGTGACTACCTTAACGGTAGCCACAAATCGCCGTTACAACGGTCAGAATGGACAACCAGTCAAAGAAACAACCTGGTTCCGTGTCACTGTGTGGGGAAAACAAGCAGAGTCCTGCAACGAATTTTTGCACAAAGGCAGCAAAGTATTAGTTGAAGGGCGACTAACCCCCGATCCTGAAACTGGTGGGCCACATATCTGGGAAAACAATGGAAAGGTTGGCGGTTCATTCGAAGTAACCGCCTCGACCGTACGTTTTCTTTCTGGACGTGAAGACCAGGAGGAAGCAGAACCCGCAGTAAATACCCAGGTCCCGCCAAATTTAGACCCAAGCGAAATTCCATTCTAGCCAGAGTCAGAACGCACCGCCGAATCACAACGAAGGACATGCCATTCAGGGCATGTCCTTTCTCATTCCTATTGATAGAACACAGGAGGAACACATGGTAAAAGCTGAAATCACAATCGGTACATGTTATGGAGATGCGATCATACCCGTCGAGGTAGTTGGAAAAGGCCCGAGACCTGGAACAGTCTGGGTACGCGCGCTCAATGGACTGGAGCCATTTACCAAGAACAGCCACGGTGGCCCTTATCAGGACAGCACTACGGTGGTTCATATCCCTCACTTGAGGGATGTCCGTGTTGAGAATGATCCTGAAGAAGCACCAATCTGTGAAACGATTGAACCAGGAGAACTAGAAATCCAAATCTCTCCGCAGGATCACTTGCTTCCAGCGGATTGGTTTTTGGAGAGTGCTTATGAAGACCGAACTTGCTCCGAGTAGAACCGCAGGTACGGTTAGAAGCAGTCAGGGGATCCCAAAACCGCATGGCAATGCAATGATCCGGGAAGACTTTGCGGTGTTCACACCATCCGTTTCCATCCAGGGATATCAATACCTGGTTGATTTTGGTTCTGGCAGTGAACATCGTTTTCACAGGGTCAATAAAAACAAGGAGTGCTCTTGTGGTGCAGCTTATTGCGAAGCGATTGATGCTGTTCGTTTTTATCTTCAAGCTGGTGGTGCACGAGCGCCTGATCCAGAAGGGATGCCACCTTGTCCTATCTGTGGCAGCAAGACATACCGCGATCGGAATTGGGATGGCAAGTACACCAAGGAATTGGGGTGGCGCTGCACAAAAGGCGGCCTGCGTCATTTCCTGGATGCAAAAGCTGAAAGGATAAAAAAGAACCTTGCAGAAAATCCCTGGCTCATACCTCCCGCACCTGGATACCCAGGTGTGCGGCGCGATGAATTGATGACCTGGGAAGAATGCGAAGCAATCAGCCGCAAGGTATTTCTTGAAACCGGATACGATCCGACCGCATAAATTACAGGACCCTAATGGACCCGCAAGGGAAAAATGGGGGGACAGCATCCCTCCAGGGGTGGTCTGTCCCCCATTTCACAGGAGACAGACATGAACAATCTACAACCGTACCTTATAGAAAGTGCACACCCTCAAACTTACAACTTTCCCCGGCTCAAGCACCTGCCCGTTCGTGAGCAGCCGGCTTTCCGGGTAAGCAAGGATTCAGATGCATGCAGTCTGGCTGAATTGCTGGCAGTCATCATAGGTGGTTCAAATCAAATTGAGTCCGCTGAACAGCTGCTGGCACAATTTGGCACGATCCAGAAAATTGCCCAGGCACATGTGAATGAGATTGCCAAAGTGCCGGGTATTAGCAATTTGACTGCACTGCGGCTCAAAGCAGCTTTAGCACTTGGACGTAAGCTCCTTCAACCAGAAGATGAACGCCCAACAATTCATTCACCTGGAGATGCTGCTCAAATCTTGATGCCGATGCTGGCGCATCGTGAACAAGAATTCATGGTTGTGATGCCGCTTGACACACGCAACCGCATGTTGGATGTGATTGAGATATATCACGGCTCGCTTAATTCCTCGATGGTGCGGGTTGGAGAGTTATTCAAACCAGCACTGCAACGGAACGCAGCGGCTATCTTGATCGCGCATAACCATCCCAGCACAGATCCCACACCCAGTCCCGAAGATGTCAGTGTTACTCGCGCCATTGTCCAAGCCGGCAAACTCTTGGATGTGTCAGTCCTGGACCATTTGGTCATTGGATTATCTCGATGGGTGTCCCTGAAGGAAAAAGGGTTGGGTTTTTCGTAATCCACAGGAGGAAAAAATGGATCACCTACCTACACTACAACAACTTGAATACCTTGAATCTGGTTTCGAGGTGTCCAAAATTCTTGCGCATGCTGGATTTTCAATGGAAAAGCCGGCTTTTTCAATCACGTGGGGACAAATTGCCGAAGAAATCTCTCATACCCTGGCAGATCATGGATTACCTCTAGATCGATTTGAAGATGACTTTTTAATCGACTTAGTGCAAGGAATCCAGAAAGTTCTTCAGAACGATGATGTACTTTTCTGGCGCACTTGCATTCGTGCCTATACATCGGATCAACCAATCCTCAAAGCTTTCATAGACTCACAAAACCAAGAGGATGATGAAGGCTCCCTCACTGAACAATACGAAAATGCAATCCGTCTGGGAGACGATGAGGCATATTGGCCGGATGGTGGTGCTTCAGCCGGTTTATTCGACGAATTCTGAACCAATATAGACACGCAGGATTTCAAGCCCTGCGTGTCTGACATAAAACAACAAGGAGATACAGAATGACCAGCAAAGTGACAGTTCAAAAGAATACTTTTTCCGAAAGCCTGGCAATTGTTGGGCGAGCGGTAGGGTCTCACTCCCATCTACCGATCTTATCGAACATTTTGCTCAGTAAGGATGAGGATCGGCTTCGGCTCTTGGCTACCGACTTGACCGTGGGTGTCACGGTTTGGATGGATGCCAATTTAGACGGCGACCTGGGTTTGACCTTACCCGCCAAAACACTGACCGATGTGATCAACAGCTTCACAGATCCCGAAGTCGTTTTTTCGGTAAATGGGAAACCGGAAGCATCATTGAGGTGCGGAACCTATAAAGGGATCGTCAAGGGATTTGATGCATCCGAGTTTCCAACCATCCCGGAGTACCCTATCACCAATGGGGTTTCAATGGATGCAAGTATGTTCAAAGAGATGATCCAAAAGGTTGCGTTTGCTGCTTCCATGGATGATACCCGACCTGTTCTGACTGGAGTTTTGATGAGCATGGATGGAAAGACCGTATCCATGGTCGGAACGGATGGATTCCGTCTCGCTATCTGTAAAGCGATCCTTCCAGACCTGTTCGCCAAAAAGCAGTTAATCATACCGGCTTCCGCATTGAAAGAGGTGATGCGTATCCTGAACGCGACTAAAACAGCCAGGATCACTCTTGTTTTACCCACGAATGGTAGCCAGGTGGTGTTCCGTTGTGAAAACGTGCAGATTGTTTCACAATTGATCGATGGGAAATTCCCGGATTACCAGGCGATTCTACCCAAAGGTCACAAGACCAGAGCAGTCCTTGACGCGGGTGACCTGCTCAAAGCCTGCAAACAAGCCAGCATCATTGCTCGCGAAGGTAGCAATGTAGTGCGGTTTCACTTTCAACCCGGAGCTGATCAAACAGGAATGGTCAAACTGTTGGCCGAATCCGATGAGACCGGCGCCAGTGAGATAGAGCTTGATGCCACGGTTGAAGGACAGGAATTGGAGATCGCATTCAATGTGAAATTCTTGCAAGATGGATTGGAAGCCATCACTACCAAAAAAGTGGCCATTGAGGCGAATGCCCACAACACACCGGCGGTACTCCATTCAACAGGAGATGAGGAGAATTTATACGTTTTAATGCCCATGCATATCGATGGAAAATAATAAAAATGGAGGGAGTTACTGCTCCCTCCATAACTGACTTCTGATTCACAAGTCAATAAATGTTCAGGTAAGAAGTGCTTTCAACAAAAATTGCACACGCTCATATGCGTCTCTTTGGATCTGTGCTCGAGTTTCTGGCTCATTTTCATCTAGAAAATTGGTTACAAATACAGGGCCAACAGAGTCTGAGGCCGAAAATTTTTCAGATAAAATCGCTAATCCCTCATGTATCAAAGGATGATCAGGAAATGTTCGGAACGCCTCAACCAATGCATCCATCCCATCCGGAAAATTAGTTAAACAATAATAAATATCGTAGGCATCTTTTTCTTTGAGTCTACTATTCAAAGCCTGCGCTTTCATTATGAGAAATGGGACAATCGAAGCAACTTGAATGGAAGCCCGATCCTTTCCCCCCTCTGGCAAAGTACCCTCTATCGTTATTTGAATAGGGTTTTGAAAGGCAAGATCACAAGCACGCGCTTTTCTGGGATGCATATCTTGAACATTCTGCGTTCTGTGTTTCTTGCTCGTCCCTCCATATTCGCCGGCCAAGAAATCCACTTCAACAGTAATCTCTTGATCGTCAACTTGTAAAGTACGATAAAAAATAAACGGTTGATCCCCTTGAACATATCCTCGTTTGGAAAGCAATTGCATGATAGAGCGGTAACCGACTTCCTGGATGGTATTTTGATCTAGCGCGACATCTACATCAATTGTTCCAATGTGTTCAGAAACTCCCTGATCAAATAATAATCCAGGAACAGAACCACCTACCAACACAATTCCATCTCGGTAGTCATACAAAAGCCGAGCAACTTCTAGAAGTACTCTGTGCGCAGCCTCTACTAGGAGGCGATCATATTCATTTTTAGTTGTTGCCATCTTGGATTAATCACCTCTCTAAATAGGAAATCTGCTGCTTCTTCGCCACGTCCTGGGTAACGTTTCAGATCAAGATAAACCTGAACCGGTTCGGAGATTTCTAGATCACCGATTGACTTGGCGTTCCAAAATACACCATCATCGTATGGTTGAATCAAAATGATGTTGGCTCCACTTTCGACGGGTTTCAAATCCACTATTTCGGCCACCGAATCAATATCTCGGCTGACATATAACATTGCACGTTGACCCCTGACCATTGGGGCCAAACGATTGCTCGCCGAAAAACCGGTCAAGGCATAAGGAATGTTCATCATTCTACATGTATCAGCGATCTCGATTTCTAAATCTTGCAGCGGCTTCATTGAGTAGTAATTCTTTTGGACATTGCGTTTAATGGTGTAGTTATTGCTCCAATCTGCTAAAAGATTTTCTGGTTGGGTTAATGAGATACCTTGCGATGTCTTTTTTAACCATTCTTCTTCAATCAATTTCTTGCTTACCTGCGTGATCATACCAAGACTGACTTGAGCTTCTTTCGCAAGATCGATTGCTTTCCAGGTTCGATATGGGTAAACGAGTAAAACACGTAATATCCGTTCGGATTTTGGCGAGTAGATCGACGACAGACCCGTTTTGAAAGGAAATTGATTTCCTGATTTTTCTCGATTGATAAAAATCTGTTGGAAAGCAATGGAACAATTTCCAGATAAATCGACATACCCGATTCCAGATTCCTTGCAAATGGCAGCTGATCTAGGGGCTATGTAAGGCGCAACAAATATCCCATAGGATGCGGGGTCATTTTGAATCCGTCTCACGAGTAAATTGACTGCCTCTCTCGTGCTTTTTGGAGTTCCCAGAGTTTTTATTTCAAGGTAAACGATCTGTTTGAATCCCTCCCCACGAACAATCGCTTGATAATCAGGCATGTCTTTAGCAGGCAGCTCCTCTATGGAATCGATTGTAAGGGATGGCACAACCGAAAGGCATTCCCTGAATGCAAGCAATCCTTTCTTAGAGACATCTGCTTCTTTTAACATAATAACCTCTTTTAATACTTATTAAAACATATGTTTTCATTAAAAACAAGATGGATAATCAGTCAGTTTTAATAGAATGGGAAGTTTTAATAACTATTAAAACACCATAACTGTACTCTCAGGAAGTTTTCTGTATCACCCTCCATGTCAATTTGATCAACACACAGGACCATAAAAAAGGTTCACAAACATTTCGTTCCGACCCTTTTTTGCTGTTCTGTATGGCATTTCACTACAGACACAAGAACGTTGGCTATTTTTACAATTCAACGTCGGTTATTCAATCCATATCTAATCCAAAGGAGGATCACATGAATGTATACGAAGACAAATACCTGCGTGAGAAGGTGAACCGTATTATCGCCAGGCAGAAGGAGGGCAAGATCATCATCGCTGCTTATAAGGATGGCTGTGGCTTACCTGCGAGGGAAGAACTCGGTCAGGAACTGACACGGGCAGCTTACCCATACGATTATGCAGTTGGTAAAGCCGGTTTCCTAAAGTACGATTCGGAACTCGGAGCTTACCTGTTTACTGCAAAATCGGGTGAGAAACTACCCCAAGTGTTAGCTAACTACCGAATTCTTACTCTAGGTGAAGCAATTCTTGATGTAAAGGATCGGAGTATCCATATTCAATGCGGCGAAACCAACGTCACCTTCACCGGAGCACAACCCTGGAAAGGTCTGTACGAAATTCTGAAAGAGGTCAACGAAGAACTGGCTCGAGTCAATTCTGGGATTGTTGTTTGGAAGATTGTTCCGAAGGTAAGCGGGGATTCCAAATCGGGTGATCGTCTATTTCCTGAAGCGGTACCAAAGCTTCGGAACGGGCAAGCAATGGCACATGCCACTGGCTATGCCTATGACACCAATCACAACCTGGCATATGTTGGTCTGGTAGGTTACAAGACCAGCCTGGAGTCACTACGAGTGACTCTTATGTGCGGGAAATCCCTACAAATGATTCAGGACGGCCTAAGCGATGTGTCCCTGATTCCCACTGATAAATATGAACAAGCCTGGCAAGCCATGCCTGAATACACCAGTCATCATGTCGGGTTCGTATCTCGGCTTGCGCTTCCTGGAAAATGGGAACCAGAAGACCTCAGTGCATATCTGCTTATTTTTCGAGGAACACCTGATCCAGGAAAGGAATTGATTCAGCTTTTCGTTGAACGAATCAAAGAAGCTCTGGAGGTGCCGATCCTGGATGAATGGTCAGTAGCCCTTTGGGAACAAGCTCGTAGCCGCACGTTGGTTCAAGATCTGGCCACAGGTGGTGATTGTATCCTTGGTGCCAGAATTGACCTGCAAGCTGACTGGAAAGAACTGTTATCCGAGTTATTAGCTCAGGAGGAAATCTCACTGACCATCTGATTGAACAAGTAAAACTACTCGCTCATCACCCCGGAGGGGGCGCTTATCATCCCCTCAAGGGGTTGGACGCGTCTCCTGCGGGTATTTTTTCGTAAAGGAGTGAACAATGCGTCCACCAGCAATCGAAAGAATGGGGTACTATCCCACGGATGAACCGGTTGTCGAGATCATCCGCACTTACTTGAAACCGCCTAGCGAAAGAGGGCGGTTATTTGATCCCTGTGCAGGGGAAGGAAAAGCAGCTTCTTCCTTGGGCAACGCGCTCAACTGTGAAACCTGGGGTGTAGAACTCTCACCAGAACGAGCAGGGAAAGCTCAAAACGTGATGGATAAGGTTTACCAGGCTCCCTGGCAGGCTTGTGTTCTGAGTGATGAAAGTATTTCCTGGCTCTATTTAAATCCGCCTTATGACTTTGATCGATTTGAAGGTCAAAAACGACTGGAATGGGATTTTCTCAAGACAACCTCCTCCAAGCTGATGCGTGGCGGGCTTCTGACCTATATCATCCCACAGAAAATTCTGGGAATGATTGAAGTTGCTCGGCTTTTGGCCGGGCATTATGAAGCTATCACGGTCTATCGGTTTCCGGATGGATTGTACGAGAAATTCAAACAGGTGGTGGTGTTGGCCTACAAGCGCAAGCTCTACCAGCTACCCACGGACAAGGAGATTCTTTCGCTTCAAAGCCTTGCATCAACTGAACTGGAACCCTTCCAATCTGCTGTTGAACCGATCTATCAACTGCTGTCTGCACCATCACGAGGTGCAAATGGCAAACCAGTTATGTTCAAGCGAACGGATTGGGAACCGGAAGAGGTGGTTGAAGCTACGAAGGAAGCAGGTGTCCAGAAAACCAGTGATTGGCTTGACCTGATACACCCAACGCGTGGTCTGGCTCAACTCTCCCAACCGGTCATGCCCTTGAAGAAAGGACATATCGCTATGCTCATGGCTTCTGGCATGATGGGCACGGTGAAGTTGACCGATGAAGAGGGTAAACCAATGCTGATCAAGGGACGAGTAATTAAGGTGGTCGAAAAAACTGAGCAGCCGGATGCCAAAGAAACGGATACAGTCGTTGAAACCTACAAGGATCGTTTTGTTACTACGGTAGCAGTTCTGAAGCAGGATGGTATCCAGGTGATCCAGGATGTAAAAGGACTTTCAGAGTTCATGAAAGTTCACGGCGAGAAAATCGCGGCGCATGTGCTGGAAACCTATAAGCCCATCTACAACCTGGATCCGACTGAAAACGAAATTGAAATCCTCGATAGGCTTGGTACTCAACGAAAAGCCCTTCCTGGACAAGAGCGCGCTGGATTGCTGCCTGCCCAAAGACATGCGGCAGCGGCGTTAGCTCGTTCAATTCGGAAAAATGGCGTGGCAAACTGCCAGGCAGAAATGGGGACCGGAAAGACGACAATATCGACTGGTGTGATCGAGCTGCTGGATGCTTACCCGGCAATCGTACTTTGTCCTCCACACCTTGTACCCAAATGGATCCGCGAGATCGAGGAGGTGATCCCAGGCGCATATGCACGAGAAATCCGTCGCATCGGTCGGAATAGTGACGAAGTTTATGATGTGAACGATGTCCGTGAATTCCTGGATCAATATAAGGCAGCTTATGACACTGCTCAAAAGAAAGGAGGTTCAAAGCCCAAATGGGTGGCAGTAGTAGCACACACTTCTGCCAAATTTGGGGCAGGATGGCAGCCAGCAGTCATCACCAGAAAAGCGAGAGATCCACTAACTGGAAAGATTGTGGATGCCTGTGCTTGTCCGGGTTGTGGTAAGGTCGTGATGGTCGAAAAGGACGGATTTGTGGTTCCGGTGACTGACGCCTCTGAATTGGCAGAAAAACGCCAATTTTGTCACAATCGAATCCCTGGCTGGGAGTTGGATGCAGACGAGAGGACGAAACTTGATACCAACGGTGACTCGGTATGGGGCACGCGCCCATGTGGGACACCTCTGTTTGAGTTCAACGGGGCGAGGCGACATAGCATTTCGGAGTACATTACCAAACATGCTAAGGGCGCTTTCAAGCTACTGATAGCCGATGAGGTCCATCAGTTTAAATCCAAGTCATCAGATCGAGGCGTCGCGTTCCATCAACTGGTAACTGCGGTGAAGTGGACGCTGACGCTCACCGGGACATTCTTTGGCGGCAAAAGCACCTCAATTTTCTGGCTGCTGCATCGCCTGAATCATGGTGTCCGTCGTGATTTTGCTTTCCATGACGAGAAGCGCTGGGCCCGGTTGTATGGAGTGCTTGAAACTACCCGAAGACGGAGGCGCAACGAAGATGCCGATGAAGATGGCGTTTACACTGGTAACCGGCGTTACCGTAATCAGGCTAAAGAACAGCCGGGTGTCAGCCCGGCCATCGTGAGCAGGTTATTGGATACCACCATATTCCTGAGCCTGAAGGATCTGAACCTGGCTCTACCATCGTATAAGGAAGAAGTGGTTGCTCTGGATATGCTTGATGACCAGGGACAGCAGTATCACAGCATGGACAGCGGCTTGAAACAACTGGCGATCCAATCCAGTCGTTACTTATCCACCTGGCTTCAATGGACTCTAGCACGACCGAATTCCGCTTTTCGGGATGAGGTTGTGGTGGTCGATGAGGTGGATGACGGCAATGGTAAAAGCGTGCGAAAAGTACCGCTGATGGAGTTGCCGGCAATCAATCCGAATGGCCATAAATGGCTGCCGAAAGAGAACTGGCTGGCTGATTTCTGTAAGGTTGAAAAGCAGCAAGGGCGAAAAGTGCTTGTCTATGTTCGTCAGACTGGCACGCGTGACATTCAAGATCGGGTGATGATGCCGCTGCAAGCCAACGGACTGAGAGTCTCTATCCTGAGTGGTAATGTTGACCCACGTAAGCGCGAAGAATGGATTGCCAGGCGTGTGAATACCATCGATGTTTTGATCTGTAACCCCCGGCTTGTGGAAACAGGTCTCGACCTGGTGCAATTCTCAACCGTGGTGTTCTTCGAGATCGAATATTCACTTTATACGTTGTGGCAAAGCGTGCGACGTGTATGGCGTTTGGGACAGACCCAGCCGGTCAAAGCGATTTTCTCGGTGTACTCGTCAGCGATGGAAGCCACAGCGCTGGCTTTGATGGGAAAAAAGATGAAGGCCGCGCAGCTCGTCTACGGAGATGAGGTTGGAGGCGCGATTGTTCCAGAGGAGGAAGGCGATTTTCTCACTCAGCTTGCTCGTGATGTGTTAGAAGGCGCGAAGCTTTCAGATCTACAGACCTTGTTCGCTGATGATCTGCAAGTCAGTCACAACCCATTGGGCAGCCTGACGACCCAGAGTGCAGTGATCATTCCTGGTCCGAAAGTGATGACCTGGGATGACTGGGTGAGCCAGAAGACGGTGGTGGTCAGACGGACAAGAAGAAAGGAGGTAATACCGGAGGGACAGATGGGATTTGGAATATAACGCAAGAAATCCTGGGTTTATATCCAGGATTTCTTGCGTTATATGAGCAATAGTATTTCTCCTTTTTATAGACTTCTATTTTTACATCCAAGACAATAATTGCCTTTAAATAAATACCACATTTCAAGAAATGATTTTCCTGGAATTTGTGATTGATGTCCTAGCTCTTTGCATATTATCCATTTATCAGGAATATCTTTATACATTGTTTCAATTTTTTGTGTATGCCTTAGGTCTTGGATAATCTGAATATGCCGGCACCATTCAGTCCTCTGCTTTGCAGAGGCAATCATATCTTCAACATCAGATGTGACAGCAACTCGTATCTTATCAATTTCAGGATCATTCTGAAAGATACGTAAGAATGCATTGATATATTGTAATTTTTTATTTTCGTCAAAATTTGCTAATTCATTATCGTCCAGAACATTGCTTGTCGACTTCACTAATTGTGAAAATGTATCTTCGTTCCGAAGAATTTTTTCCGCTCTCAAAGATAAATCTGTAAAGCCCTTTTGATTTGAAATTTCTTGAGATGCTGTTGCTAATCGATCACGATTATGCTGATCATTTATCACATCATAAATATCAGCAGCATCACATAAAGATTTCGATAACGCATAAGTCAGTTGGTATTTACTAAAAATTTTGGCACATTTATCTATTTCATTTAGAATTGTAACCATAGTTTCTTGGTTTATTTCATTAACCCTTTCAGATTCTGTTGACTTCTTTTGTGAAGGGCCATTACCAGTTAGAGAAACCTGGCAAAGATAATGAGCAAAGTCTTGCATATGGCTTGAATGTATTAAAGCCCATTCAATATCACTACTCTCTTTCGCAATTTTTTCAGCTTCATCGTATAAAGCAAAGATCATATGAAATCCTTCGATAGCGCGCTTTGCTTTTTCGATTCTTTCGTCTAGTCCAAAAGGGTGACCGATTTTTTCTCGCATTTTTACAACGCTGATATCCTGTCCGAAACCAAAAGTCACGAGTTGCATTGCTAAGTGGGCTTGACTTGCCAACACTTTGGCTCTAATAGGGTCAAAACTTTTTCCTAAAGAGAGTAATTTTTCAACAAGTTTTTCGCTTCGGTGTAATAAATCTCTAAATAGATTGCCATATTTATTTGTTAATGTTTGACCTACTTCGATTAATCGAAGTTCAACTTGGGATCCGAAAAAAAATTCATTATGTTTATAACTCCATGAAGCTATGGAATTTGCCGTGTTCAGGAATTCCTCGGGAGAGATACTGCCTTGTTCTAGTTTGGTTTCAGCGGAATGATACTTTATTCGGTTTAATGCTGAATTATCATTTTTTAAAGAATAAAGGTTTATCGCTTTTAAAAAACATTGAGCTGCAAGGTGTAAATCACCAATTTGTAATGCTGACGCCCCAACTGATTCACAAATTATGGCCGAACGATACAGTTGTTGTTCGGGAATAAGTTCACATAATTCTATAAATGCGAATCCGTACCCTAAACTTGTACTAATTGGGCCTAATTTTTCCAAACTACAAATTGCTAATTGCCAAGCTTCTGCATCAATTGCGTGTTCTACAGCAAAAATCAAGTCGTTTTGTAAAAGATAGTGTTTACCCAGAAGAGTATGAGTTTTTTGGATCGCTTTTTTTCCTTCTTCGTTTTGAAACCTGGTTACAAGAAATTCTGCAAACAATGGATGAAGTTGAAAATGACCGACCGCATTTAAATTCTCGATAATAAAAGTATTATGCTTGGATAAATCTCTCAAAATTTGTTCGCCGTCGACCTGACCAGTAAATAAATTGACAACTTCACCATTAATTGAACGCGCAATACTAATTTTTTTTAAAACGTCCCTAGTAAGAATCGGTAACGCTCTATAAACCTCTTCGGCAAAGAAATCATAAATGTTGCCTTTGAATCCTGAAAGATTATCAAATAACTTTTCTTTTGTAATATGATTTATTTCTAAAACGCTCTTTGCTAATCCAAGGGCTGCTATCCATCCTTTTGTACGATCAACAAGTAATTGTACATGTTCTTGAGATAAATCAAGATTCAGATACGTTTTGTTGTATTCAATGATTTCATCTTTAGTGAACTCTATCTCAGATTGTTCAATTGTTTGTAAATGCCCTTGGGCAGATAGTCTGGCTTGGTTATTTTGCAAGGGAAGGCGAGAAGTAAGTATAATTTTGAGGTTTTTTGGATGCGAAACTAGCAAAGTATTAACTGCTAATTGGACATCAGAATTATCAAAATTGTGCAAATCTTCGAGGATTAATAATATTGAAAAAGTTGGTGACGAGATTATTTCGTTAACTAGAACTGCGATAGCTTCATCAGGTCTTATCCCTTCACGCCTTTCTTGAATCGAATGCAAGGTTTCATTTCCTATGTTTCCGGTCAATCGCACAAATTCTGTGGCTAATTCCCCAACAAAATGTATACAATCAACAAGATCTTTTGTGAAACTATACCAAATGAATAACGGAGGTTTGATTGTGTTAATGTAATCGTAAAGGAGCCAAGTTTTACCATATCCAGCATCTGCTCGAAGGAAAACAATTTTTTGGTTCAATAAGGATTCAATGACACTTGTCAATCTCGGTCTGGATAGAAAGTTTTCAATTCGAGGTCGAATAATTCTTGGAGAAGAGGAAAATTCTTTGCGTAAAAGCATTGACCGATCTTTACCTTGAATATTGTTACTGCTAAGGAACCTGATTTTGGATATTTCAGATTTGACATGTTCTAAGATATGGATGGATGAAGTTTCATCATAAACATTTTTTAAAGGAATACTAATGCTGATTTTTGAGTTACGTTGTAGATCTCGCCATTGAGGTTTTTCTTTATCTAATATATTGCGTATATATTGTTTTATCCATAGGTATTTAGCTTGCTTTTCTTTACACGAATAAACTATTAAGAGAACTGGCAATGGTAATTGGTCATAATAATTTAGTTGAGATATTTCAAGTTGTTGTATTACTTGATCCTTGTGACGAATTTCAAAAGTTTCATGCCCTTTTGATTGGATTCTAAATTCTAGTGCAGTAGCCTCTCCATTTTCAAAAATTTCTACAAACAGATCATTTCCATAGTCATTTTTTACTTCCTCTCTTGTCCAACGAGAAGGGAGTTTCCCTCTAATAAAATCGATAGCTTCGGTATCAATTTCATGTTGACGTGGTCGTAGAGGCATTGGTTTCTTAGAGGAATGTTTTTTACTTCGGATCATTCGACTCACTTTGCAATATTGCATCCAATTGCTGATAGACGTCCCGATTTTGGTTGTCTTCTTTTACAGCCCAGAGGAATAGGGCTTTGCCCTGGCTTTTTTCAGCCCACAATTCGCCAACATTTCGTTTTTCTTTTTCGAATTCCTCCAAATGGGCACCCTTGTATTCCACCACAAGAACACGTCCATCTTTAAGTTCACACACAAAATCTGGATAGAAATAGCCATTTGCTAGAGGCAAACGGAAGGAAAATTGGGGCTGTTGCGCTAAATTACGAACCCAGTATTTAACCTGATGACAGCGGTCGATGGCCTGCGCACACTCGAATTCTTCACCGCTGGATTCTAGTTCACCCACAATCGAGTAATAATGTTTGGCAAATTGATATCGCCCGGTGTAAGGCCAGTGGGCCGGGTAGATATTGGGGTCGAAGGTAAAGGTATATTTGGAACTGGTCTCAACTCGTGCACCGGTATCAAACAAAGTGTTTTGGTATCCTCGTTCATAAGCTATCTGCCGGCAGGCTTTGATTTTCTCTCTCATTGCTTTTTCGAGTAGAAAACGTGCACGCGCCAGGCCAGTGATGGTGAAGCCGCGTTGGTTGATTAAATTTTTCAGACAGCTACGCAACCATTCAAGCAGCACTTCCTGGCGAATATCGGACTGGTATAGTTTGCCATCCAACCACCGCGAAAGTTGAAGATCATTCCATCCGCTCTCCACGTCGTCCAGACCAAGCGGCATTTGTGTGCCCAGGTAGCGAGTAGTTAATTGGCGACCATTAATATCGATCAAGAAACTTTCAGCGCGTTCCTGGATATTAAATTCACCAGAATTCAACTCAGCCGGGAAGTCGAGCAAGTTCCATCCACCTGGATCAAGAAACCAATCTTTTTCTGCCACTTCAAGAGTACCGTCAGCCCACAAACAAAGCTGTGGAACCGCAAAGCGCTCTCCCCGTTGTGCGGGAGTGTGTGGCTGTTGGTGACGATAGACGGAAAGTGTTTTATGCATGGCATCCCGGTCAACAGGGGCTACGGCTTCAACCAGTTTTAATTCAAAGGCTGGATCTACTTCACCTTTGACTTCAAATGCCACCCGACCCTCGCCGATCTGCCGAACTGCTACCCGACCCAGTTCTTCAGCATTCAAATAAGCCAAATCCGGAGTTGAACTCAAGACCAGGCTTATCGCTGGCGGACGATTGCCAGGAATCACTCGATCACCAACTCCAGGAAAGAGGTTGGCTTGCGGACGGATGGCTTCTTCCGCTTCCTGTTCCTCGAATCCCATGCTCACCAGGCGGTCTTCCAATTGGCTGACGGCTTGCGGCCAACTGCTGGCCGAAACGTGGGCATAAGCACGGTTCAGTTCTTCCTGTTGGCGTTTGCGGGCATAGGGCATGCGCAATACCCGCCCCAGCAATTGTTCAACATCTTTCTTTGAATGTACCGTGGCCACCGAGCAAAAGACGTAAGCGAACGGGCAATCCCAACCTTCTTTGAGTGCTTCGACTGTGATGACAAATTCAATTGAATTCTTGGGGTCGAGTAAATTAACCCCATCCAACTCGCGCTGAGTTCCGGTGGCAACCGCGATGCGCGCTGGATCAATCTTCTCCTGGTCGATCAGAAATTGCCGAATGATTTCAAATGTGACCTCGTGACCATGCTCTTCAGCCTGGATCAGGACGATGGGACGAATAAAATCGCGGTCCAGTTTGGCGAGATCGTGCAACTTCTGACGTGTCAGAATGCTGTCTCGCACCGCTTCCTGCCAGGTTTCATGTTGAGTGAGGACGATAGGCAGCTTGATCATTTCTTCAGCTTTGAGTTCAAGCGCAGAAACAGCATGCAGAATATTGCTGTTAGCCGCGGGGGTGGCAGTAAATTCGATGATACAGGCTG
The DNA here is from genome assembly GCA_036822575.1 of Bellilinea sp. Lineage (GTDB taxonomy): Bacteria > Chloroflexota > Anaerolineae > Anaerolineales > Anaerolineaceae > Bellilinea. The sequence continues at coordinate 20,285 of DAISHK010000002.1, forward strand.
GTTGGACGCGCTGTAATACTTCCACGCTCAGCTCAGAAGTGTTATTGTGGGCTTCGTCGATGATGACCAATGGACGGTGCAGTGAGAGCAGGTTGCGAAAACTGAATTTGATTGTACCGTTCTCTAAATGTTCCAATCCGGGGTTGTTGGGTGGCACACTGATAAAGTGCGCTTCCAGATCTTCGTGGTGGGCGTAGACTTTTCGACCCTCCGTGCTGTTGACGCGCAAGGTTTGCAGCGTGCCGACCACGATAACGACTTTATCCTGTAGGTCCTGTGGGCGGAGCTGGGTGAAGTCGGCAATGTCAATCACCAGCAACTGACCGCCAAAGACTGCTTCAAGCGCCAATCGATTGGGGTGCCCCGGTTTCTTGAGCGTAGCAAGTGTTTGGGCGCGGATGGTATTGGTTGGAACCATCCATAACACCAGTGGGTGCTCTTGTTCGAGATAAGCCTGCGCAGCCACGGCAATGCTGCGCGCAGCCAGATAGGTTTTGCCACCGCCGGTGGGCAGGCGCAAGCAGACATAAGGCACATCCTCGAGTCCAGCTAATATGCGGTAAGGGGTGCGTTCTGTCTGCGGATTCTGCTGGCGTAGGGTGTCGAAGGCCGCCTGAGGGCCGGCATAACGGGCTTCTTCCAGGTAACGGCGCAGCCATTCGAGCGTTTCACGTTGATAGTTTTTGGGTTCGAACATGCTCACCTCACCGATAGTTCGTAGGGGATTTTCTTGAAAGTAATGCCTTCAGCTCGCAGGCGGGCTTCATCCAGCAGGCTGACTTCACCGTAAATGACTTTTGGCCCGGTAAAGGGCGGCAGGATGCGCAGCAATTTTTGGGTGAGGACGTTGCCGCCCTCAGGGTTTTGGTCGCCCAGGATGCCGTTGAACAGCAGGTAGTAAGCCGTGCTGTTGTGGATGCCCAACAGAGGAGTCTTTTCTGAGTTATGAATATTTGGCAGCGGGGTTTTCGTCTCACTGAACCAGCAATGCGCGGCCAGGGCCGGGTAGGTGACATGGGGATTGATGTGATTGTTCTCGTCGAAAACCGGCTCTCCCAGGCGGTAAAAGCGGAAGCCGCCGCCGCCCTGCCAATTGACTGCCTTGGAGATGCCTCCCTGTTCGCCATCCACCACTTTTTTGAGCCGTGGCGCGCAGTGAGTTACAGCGTGCTCACCCATCTCAATACCGATATATCGTCTGCCCATTTTGTGCGCCACGGCTGCAGTGGTACCGGACCCAAGAAAGGAATCAAGAATAAGATCATCAGAGTTGGAAGCAATATGAATAACTCTTTGTATCAATGCTTCAGGTTTTGGAGTTTCAAAAGAGGCTTTCGCGCCAAAAAGCTTCTCTATCTCAGCACTAGCATGTTGGTTTAAACCCACATCATCCCAAATTGATGGGGTTGTCATACCTTGCTTTGCTTCGAACATGAACAATTTCCGCATCGGGGTTTTAGCAGTTCCTTTTACTCCCCAATAAAGGCGACCTTCATTTTGTAACCGCTGCATTTCATCTTTATTATGGCGCCAGCAAGTCCCTTGTCGCGGAAACACTTGTTCATTTGTAAATGGGTTGGTTATTGGATAATAAAGACTCTCAACAAATCTTCCCCCTTTGCCATTAGCGGTTGTGTCAATTTTTCTATAAGGGCCACGAGGATCTGGACCAGAAGGTTCAGGGAATACTTGGTACATTGAGTCAGCCTTTTCGGTTCTGGGCATTAGATTGAACGATTCTTCTGCAAGGGTTTGCTTTGAACTATTTTCTTTAGATTTTGCCCAGACCAAGATATGTTCATGAATCCCACCAATTTTCCTATCATTTGGAGCTCCATCTCGTTTACGCCATGAAATATCGATAATGAAATTATTACGGCCAAAAATTTCATCACAGACAATTTTAAGATAATGCGCCTCAGTATCATCGACAGAAATCCAAATTGATCCATCATCTCGAAGTAAGTCATGTAATAAATCCAACCTTGGGTACATCATCGTCAACCAGGTGGAGTGTTCAAGGTTGTCGTCATAATGTTCAAAAGCGCTGCCCGTGTTATAGGGTGGGTCAATATAAATACACTTCACTTGCCCGGCGTAATACGGCAGCAGGGATTTAAGGGCTGCCAGGTTATCACCCTGAATCAGCATGTTTTGGGTGTCAGGGTCGCCAAAGGAAAGGGTTTTGTCTTCTTCAAGCAGGCGATAGGGCACCCCCTGGGTGGTGCGGCGGGCTTGATCATCATTGAGCCAGTGTAATGTGGGCATATAAATCCTTAATAAATGAGATTACTGAAACGAATCATTCCTCATCAGGAAATTGTTCCTGATACTCTTTTTCGAGAGTTTTTTCATGGTCTGATTCCAATTCTTGTAGAGTCTTATATTCTTCATTAGTATGGAAATCTATACATAATGGGATACGAATTGGATTTGGAGCATTATCGGCATAAATGACTGCATCAAATTGGACTTTTTGAGGTTTACGAGAGCCAATAAAAATGGGTTCTTCTAGCCAATCCTCAGCTTTTGGTTGAATATTGCCAAAGTTTACTGTAATCAACCAACCTGCGCCATTTTTATCGATTGACAAACGAGATCCAATTTGAGCAATCGCCGGCAAAGAAACTCTATCATTAATCGAAGCCGAATAATTGTGATATTTTTGGGGTCGGTCAGGGTAATCGCTCTCGTGCACAAACAATAATTCATCCCCAACTATATTTATTTCAACCCGGGCATTGAAAGCGGTGACATTTCCAGTGTTATATAGTCGTATACTCACTTTCTTTAGTAAGCTTTTATATTCATAAAATTGATAAAGCTCTCGGTAAAAATTACGATTGGGTGAACTTCCAATACTGGCTATATTAAAAGTGCTTTGTCTGGGAGAGAAATTTTGAATTGGTTCATTTATGACCAAAACAGAAGAGGTTATTTCAATCTCTTTGCCATAAAGTTTGCGGGTAATAGGGTTGGCAAATTCACAATCAACTTTCGGCATTTGCGATTGCGCACTGCTCACCAGCGCAATTCCCATTTTGGCAATTTCGTCTGGTTCTGCCTCGTCAGTTGAACTTCCTCGCCGTAAATAAACTGTGTTGGGTTTTAATTTGCCATACTTTTGTTTTAAATAAAATGGTCTTTCTTGAATGGGAATCTTAATAACTCCTACCTGCTTCTCTTCAAACTCAATAGTGATATATGAAAATTGAATGGGTTTTTGAACTTTACTGTTTACAAATTGTTGTAGAGCTGCGTCATCAAAAAGATCTGTAATGCCAATAACATGGCTACGCCCACCCTTAGCCTCTTTAACTCCAATGATGATATATGCGTCTGTCCGTCTCCAAGCGTTCGCAAATGCAAGGATATCTTTTAATATCTCGCTCTTATCTTCATCAGAGGCTCCTTCAAATCGGTACTGAGCCTGCTTGAAGTCTAGGTAATTACTTTCATTCTCGTTGAGAAGGTTTTCAAGCGTAATCGAGTCCACTGGTTTCCTCAAAGTTCGATGCAATAACTTAACTGCCTATTCAAGGTTTTTGCTCTTTTGATAATTCGTTTTTAAACTGATCATCCAACCAGTTATCAATTGTTTCTTTTCTAAATCGCCAATGCCTTCCAACTTTTTGGCATGGTATTTTTCCATCCTGCGAAAGTTTATAAAGTGTGGATAGAGGTATGCGAAGGTATCTTGATGCTTCTTCAATCGTTAGTACTTGTGGAAAATCGTCCATAGTACCTTCTTTTAAATCAAAAGAATGAGTATAAAGAAATTATATACTCATTATTGATAGTTGCTAATCAAATAAGCAATGAAATTCGGTATTATTGCTTTGGGTTTGGCGCAATACCCCATTTGGCAAATGTAGCACTTAGTATTCCCCCTGCATCCGGCGAACTAGCTGAGATACCCTTATCTTTCATTTCTTTTTCTGCTTCCCAAAGTGCCTGAGCCAGGCGACTTCGAAACTCACCATGCAAATGAGAGAAGGCATGATAAATCTTCATTAATTCAGGATCCACTGCAGGAAGACCAAGGGTTGTATAAACCTCTGTTCCGAGTGTCCCCGCAATACTCATAATTTCTGAACCTTCTGGTAAAAACTCACCATGCAACCAACCTAATACCTTGGAAGGTGGATAGCCTAATAAATCGCAAAAGGCTATGAAATCTTCCTCTCCCGCCTGGGATCGGCTCCATCGTTTGTACGCTCTGTTAAACCAGGCCGGAAAGTTGGACATGTGGCTTTACTTTTCAAGGATTGCGAGGTGGAATATGAAAAATATGTTCGCCTCTAATCATATAATATTTTCTTCAATCTGACAACGAATCCCCCTTCACTTCATCAGATCATCTTTACCGTACCTGATCCTCCTGTTTATCATGGACCGGGCTTGTTTCAAAAGGATCGCACAATCCTAATTGGCCCGCCATCGCCATCATCTGGTCACGGCTGTCTGTGCCAAATTTCTTTTTCAAAGCACTGATGTGTAATCGAATGGTCGCTTCTGTTAACCCTAGTTTTAGCGCAATTTGTTCTGGCGTATATGCCCTTGCCAGTAATTGCAAAACACTGATTTGCCGCTCTGACAAGGCGGGGGCTTTTCTTTTCGGTTTAGGTGGCTGACCCGCGAGAACAATCAAGCCATTAACCTGCACTTCTGGGCAATCATCCAAAGCGTAACCAGGCACATTTCTGCCATCCCGGATGATCTTTACCAAATCCTGAACATCTTCGACCACATTTTGGTAAAGAACTGATCCTTCATCATTGATAACCACAATGGATGGCATCGAAGAAATCCTCCCCTATGTTGACCTGAAATAATGGCACATAACGCATAAATCCCCCCTGAACAAGCATGCATCTATCCAGAGAGGACCTTGTGGTTGATTGTATAGGTGGGAGTTGGTCATTCTAGAGTCGTATGCGCAAGTGAGGTAACAGTAGAAAATTTGAGGGTTTATTTTAGAACATCTGTTCAGTAAAATTATAGGCGAGATTATCTTATTGTGCAAGTAGAAGAAGGAAAAATCTATATATCAATTTCGATAGGTATCAGGGTACTTGACCCTATCGATATTAATAGATTGAGGTAGCCTTGCCTGGGTGTTATCCTACTCGTAAATTCGTATTGAAAGGTGCCTCATGACTAGTAGATCAGAATACTCACATTCAAAAACCCTCGCGCAAATTGATAGTATTAAGGAAGACTTTGTACGACTTTCTGCATATGCATCACAACTAACTGATATTGATCCATCAATATTGTGCCAACCAAAGGCAGCAAAAAAGATCAAGGATATTCAACGGTTTTTGCTTGATATAGAGAATCAATTTCTTGAACTCCGTTCGATGCTTGATATTGATGGTGATATTGATTCAGAAATGGTTGAAATTGATGAAAACATCTTTGAACTTATAGGTGATTTTTCCACGAATAAGAATGACACTAAAGAGCAATTGCTTACCTCAGAATTAACGGATTCAATCCTAAAGATCCTTACTGGAAAGGGTAATAATCAGAAAAATCCGGATCTTATTTCCAAAATGATTATGTTACGGCAGTTTATTGACTACAGTATGCAAAAAGCAGCTGCTGAGGTAATGGATCAAGTTTTCAGCTAAGACCAAATTTAATTAGGAGTATCGTTGGATGGAAGTAAGAATTCACCGGACAAAATTACCACATAACGTCATCATCAAAGCACCAGGGTTATTGCCGATGTTGTATACCCCGCGTGAAATTTGTGAAGAACTGGATATTGCTGAAAGCACATTGCGGGATTGGTTACAGATAGATGTTCCCCACCAAAGAGACAACCGTAACAGGATCTGGATCAACGGAGAAGATTTTGCCAGATGGGTAAACAACCAACGTAAACCTAAAGTAACCAATAAGCTAAATGAAGATGAAGCCTATTGTTTGCGTTGTAACCAGGTATCCAAATTACTTTCTCCCCAGATTCAACCGATCAAGGGAAACCTTGTCTTAATCAAAGGTACTTGTGCAATCTGTGGAGCTGTTATCAACCGTGGAGCCCATCGTGATCGAACGCCAGAACTATCTTAAAGTCAAAGAACATCTCAAGTACCTCGAGGAAGTTCTGCAGTTGAACCAAGCCTCCGTCGAACGCTATCGCTTCTATTTGCGTCATCTACTTCTATGGGCGGATGATCAGAATTTCCGCCAGGTGCAGACGATTCGCCCGACCCTCCCGTCCTATCTATCTTCATTACCAGGTAAGGAAGGAAAAGGAACCCTGGCCAGCGCATCCCAAAAGAAAATTATTGATTCAAGTAAACGCTTTTTTCGTTGGGCTAAGGTTACATATCCTCGTGAAATGAACAACCTTCCTATTTCGTGGATTGATACTCTGCGGCGACCGCGCCAACCGCAAATTTCTTCAGAGAATGTTTTTGTTTCATTGGTTGAAGTCCAAAAATTACTCGCTACCCCTGTTCCCGAAGAGAGCCTGGCCTTATTGCGTGACAAAGCAGCTGCTGCCATGCTCTTCCTATCTGGCATGCGTGCCAGCGCTTTTACCACATTACCAATAGAAGCTGTTGATCTTGACAATCTCAGACTTCGCCAATGGCCAGAACTGGGCGTTCATACCAAGAATGGAAAGAAGGCGACTACTTTCCTATTGAACATTCCCGAAATTCTTGCGCCGGTCCGCCAGTGGGATGCTATCGTTCGCAAGTCACTTCCAGGCTCAAGTCCCTGGTATGCACCGATTGCGCATTCCTGGGGGGATCAATTTCTTTCACAGGATGAACCTGGAAAGACGCGTTCTCAGGCGCTCCAAAAACGCCTGGAGTTGTTGTTTTCCATAGCAAACCTTGAATTCAAATCACCTCACAAATTCCGGCATGGACACGCCGTCTACGGGTTACTTCATGCTCAGACTATGGCGGATTACAAAGCGGTTTCCATGAACCTGATGCACGAGAGTATCGAGATCACTGACAGCACATACGCTCCCATGCTTTCTTCTGATGTTCAAGAGCGTATTGCTGGGCTGTCTGGGAAGGCGACGTCCATGCCGGGTGATGAGCTTGAGGTCTTCCTTACTAAGCTTGATCGAGAAAGCCAGAAAAAGGCATTGATGTTTATCGCAGGAAAGTTAGCTCAATGAAGATTTCTTGGTTACAGGCGCATGTTATCGGCTGGACTGGCTTTACGATGCGCTTGTTCCACATCTACTTCGGCTATTTGGGCATAATGGCGTACCATATCAAGCGATCCATGACCCAGAAGCGATTGGAGGGTGAAAACATCTCCCCCAGAGCGCAAGTAGGTGATGGCGAAGGTATGCCTGAATTTATGCGGATAAGCTTTCTTGATTTCTGCCCGGTCTCCCAACCGGTTGATCAAGACACGCAAACTGTCCTTGTTGAAAGCTCGATCTGCATGGCTGATGAAGAGGGGGGCGTCGGGATCGTCCCCATCTTCTCGGCTGGCAAGATAACGCCAGACCGCTTTTCGAGCAACTTTGCCCAGGTAAACGGTACGACCTTTGCCACCTTTTGCGCCTCCAGCCACTCCGTGGCGAATGGTGACCTTTCCAGTTTTGAGATCGACATCGTTGATGATCAGAGAACACAACTCAGTTGCTCTCAATCCAGTGTCCAGCAACATCAACACAATCGCCTGGTCGCGGTTGGAACTCGGCCGGCGCATCACAAACTTTTTCCTTTCTTCAGTCTGCGATTCGCGGGAATAGACACACGCCTTGAGGATTTTTTCAACATCTTCTTTGGAAAATGTTTCAACAGGATGTTTTTGAAACTTCGGGGCAGTGATTTCTTTAGCGGGATTGGGGAACTTGAACTCCACCTGCAGCCATCCGAAAAAGGATCGAAAGGTTACCCACACATTTCGGATGGATTTTGCGGACAGCGGCTCGGAGCTTCCATTCCAACGTCGCGGTTTATACTCGGTTCGCAACCAGGCCATGTAACCGGTCAGGTCGGAAGATTGAATTTCCGACACCTCTCGGTCTCCAATGTATTTCAACCAATGACCAAGCGTGAACTCATAGGAGGTAATTGTGCGTTGGCTTAATCCCTCTGCTGTTTTGAATTTTAGGAAGCCGTCGATGGCTTTGGCTAAGGAAAGTGAAACTTTGGATTTTGACGTACCCGGCGAACTGCGGTTCATAAGAAATTCCTCCATTTTTGGAAAAATGTCTACCGCTGTGTGCCGGGCTAACGAAAAACCAGAGCCCGACGGACTCTGGTTTGACTTTAGTAGCGGGGAGTGGATTCGAACCACTGACCTCCGGGTTATGAGTGATTTTCCTGATTTCGGAACGTTTTTCACTCAGGCTCTGCATTTTAGCCTGGCCTGAGGGACGCCCTTCTGACGAGGCCGGAGGATCTTTGGTTACGAGTTATGTGTCGTATGATAGCGATTTTTTACACAATCGTCAAGTAGTAGTTTTTTCGCGACCCGGAGGACGATGGTTGAAGATATCGGCTTGCATCACCCGCGGGTGGGGGGACGATAGAATACCAATTTGACGGCACAACCTTCAGCCAGGAACATGCCTGAAATAACGGCGACTCCCACCCTTCGGGTGTACGCTGTGTTAGGCGGCTTTTAATTTTGCATATTCATTGATCAAACGAATCACATCTTCTGGCCGTTGGGTTGAGAAAGCTATATCGCGAACTGGACCTTTCTTGATGGTCAGTTGAATGACAACTCTGGGGTATTCGAGGAAGTTGAACATTGCCCGATACCTTTTATCAATAAATGTGAAATGGATTCCTGCTCCTCCAATGCGCTGTAATGAGATCATATCGGGAAAGCAAGACTCTATATTTAGCAGTGGAATAGTCCATTGGAAGATACCAAATCTGAGTGGTAATTCGACTTATCTATCTGATTGGTGAGGATTCTATAATTCAGTGTATAGAACAAGAAGAAGGCAAAAAGGCAAAAGAATAAGATTGACCATCCTCCAAAGAGATGAGTTCTTGCGAACCAAATGAGTGGGATAACGAAGAGGATTGCAAGACTTATAAAAAGGCTTTCAGTCTTTTTTGATGAGATTCTTTCAAGGTATATGGGGTCGTTGGTCATTGGCTTTACTCTTTTAATACACAAAGATTTGACCCTTGCCGTCTAACTTGCATTTAAGCAGAATACCTGCGAATTATTTACCTAAAAATGATATTATTAGTAGATTTATTAAGTAATTTTAGGAACATAACTCATCTGAGCAGGGAGGATGGGAATTAATTGCAAGTTCACTGTCTGATATTGCGTTTGATGAAGATAGATATTCAATAATTTATTTGTTCTTGAAGAGAGCAATTTAATTTCAAAGTTGTTCTTGTTGGATAAACAATAGAACATTGTCCTAAATTGGCTTCTAAGTTTCATTTCCTTTTCACTCTGTGATTAAATAGAGAGGGATATCCATTTCTGGACATCCCTCTCGTATAGCCATGATAAGCAAATAGTGTGGAATTTACTGTTTCACCCACCAAATTTTTTTACGAACCATGTTTTGACCAACTGGGTCAGCACCACATAGCATAACAACATTCCCAGTAGTAAAAGCCAATACAACGGTGGTAATGGAACCAAACCTAAAGCCCCAGCCAGAGGTGAGTAAGGCAAAAAGGCTCCAACTACGACAATCGCAAGGGATGCAAACAATAAGGTTTTACTGGCTCGACTCTGTATAAATGGTACTTTATTAGTTCGTATGATATGAATAATCAGCGTCTGCGTGAATAGACTCTCTACAAACCAACCGGTGTGGAACAATGTTGGATTTGCCCATGCCTTGAATACGTAAAGCATTATGAAGAATGTCGCGTAATCAAAGATCGAACTGATTGGGCCAATGAACAAAATGAATCGGCGGATTCCACTGATATCCCACGTGCGAGGTTTCTTTAACCATTCTTCATCAACATTGTCAGTAGGAATGGCGGTTTGAGAGAAGTCGTACAGCAGATTATTGGTTAATACCTGGATAGGCAACATAGGAACAAAGGGCAAGAAGAGACTTCCTCCTAACACGCTGAACATGTTGCCGAAGTTTGAGCTGGCAGCCATCTTAATGTATTTGATGATGTTACCAAACACCCGACGGCCTTCCATGACGCCTTGCTCCAACACCAACAGGTTGTTTTCCAATAGGATGATGTCGGATGATTCTTTGGCGATGTCCACTGCTGTATCCACTGAAATGCCCACGTCAGCGGCCTTGAGGGCAGGAGCGTCATTGATGCCGTCTCCCATAAAACCAACCACGTGACCGCGGTTTTGCAGCGCATGGATAATCCGTTCTTTATGAGCTGGAGATAGTTTAGCAAAGACCGAAATGGTTTCAGCAGCTTCGCCCAATTCGGAATCGCTCATCTCATCAATGGCGTTTCCTAAAAGAATGTGATCGACTGGTAAACCCACTTGTCTGCAAATGTGGACCGTTACTGCGTCATTATCGCCAGTTAGAATTTTGACCGCAACGCTATGATCGTTCAACTTGCTCAAAGCTTCAGTAGCTGACTCCTTCGGAGGATCCAAGAAAGCCAGATACCCTAACAAAGTGAGTTCCGATTCGTCCGCGACAGCATAATGCGGTTCATCATTATCACCAGGGAACATCCGGTATGCAACGGCGATAACTCGAAATCCTTGAGAATTCAACTCTCTCACCAGGCGCTCGCGCTTGACATTGTGTTCGGGTGTTACTTCCAAAACTTCTCCGTCAATTTCGACATGGGTGGAAAGGCGCATGATCTCTTCAACCGCACCTTTACAAATCAGGTAATGTTGGTTCTGGTTATCTTCCACAATCACTGACATGCGGCGGCGTTGAAAGTCGAAAGGCAGCTCATCAATTTTGTGGAAATTTTCATCTACGAATAGCTCATCGTTAATGTCTTGATGTTCAAGGATGGCCACATCCATCAAATTCTTCAGTCCGGTTTGGTAATAACTGTTGATATAACCATAGTGCAGAACGCGGTCACTTTCCTTGCCGCGTACATCCAGGTGCTTTTCCAGAACGATCTTGCCTTCGGTGATCGTGCCAGTCTTATCGGTGCACAGCACATCCATTGCCCCGAAGTTCTGAATGGCATTCAAGCGTTTAACGATCACCTTCTTATGCGACATTGCGATGGCACCTTTTGATAGGTTGACCGTCACGATCATTGGCAGCATTTCCGGCGTCAGCCCCACTGCCACTGCCAGGGCAAACAGGAAAGCTTCCAACCAGTTGCCTTTGCTAAGTCCATTAAAAAGAAATACCAATGGAACCATGATTGCCATGAACCCGATCATGAGCCAGGTAAAACTGGCGATCCCTTTATCAAAACTGGTTAATTGACGTTCCCCGGTGATGCTGGTTGCCAGCGCGCCAAAATAGGTCTCGCTTCCTGTTTGTACAACAACAGCAGTTCCAGTTCCACTTTCTACATTAGATCCGAGGAAGCATAAATTATGCATATCGAACGGGTTGGTGATCGATTCATCAACAGCGGCGGCTGTTTTCTCTACCGGCAATGATTCACCTGTCAAGGTGGATTGGTTCAGGAATAAATCTTTGCATGACAAGATACGTACATCCGCCGGAACCATGTCTCCTGCTGAAAGAGCGACTACGTCCCCCGGAACTAATTCTTTTAATGCAATTTCCTGGCGTTTCCCATCGCGAATTACGGTGGCGGTGGTGCTGACCATTGCTTGTAGTTTTTCCGCCGCGGTATCTGCGCGACTTTCCTGAACGTAACGTAGAACGATGCCCAGTAGCACCATTGCCAGGATCATGATGGTTGCGCGCATATCACCGGTTAAAAACGAAATCAATCCAAGGACAAAGAGCAAGATCACCAGGGGATTCTTGACATTAACCCAAAGACGCTTATACCATGTCTGCTTTTTTTCCTTGGCAACCTCATTCGGCCCATATTTTTCCAGACGGGTTTCAGCATCCTCAATGGAAAGGCCGGAAAGAGTTGAGTTCAATTTTGCCAAAGCTTCTGTTGTGACAGCGTAAGCGCTTTGTAATAGTTTCTTTGATACCTGAATGCCACTACCACGATTAGAGCCATTCAATCGTGTAGATGCTGTAGAAATTGTGGATAAGAATCCCATAATACCTCCAAGTCAAGTTAGCTTACCTTCAAACCCCATCCTCTCAATTTAAGATGGTTATAATAAAAAAAGCAGAAATGAATTGATTCATTCCTGCAACCACTTGCCCATGGAGAGTTCTTTATATTACAACCTTAAGGTGTTCTGGAACGTCCCTTAGCCTGCTTTTTTCACCAGGTTCTCCCAGAAGTGAGTGCGTTGCCATGAGAGACGGTAATTAGGTTGTATCGGAAAACTCTTCAATGTATGCATTTGGCTGCGTATAAAATAATCCATACTATCGTCTGCGTTCACGCAATCACCTCCTTCCTACACCTGGCCAGTTAAGATTTGACCCCTAATTAGGTCATTGGACTGGTGGAAATAAGGAAGCCTCCCCGTTAACTAACCAGGGAGGCTTTGGTCTATCTCAGCCTCAATATAGCTTCACGACTCCTGACGGCAATCACCTTAAGAGGTGTTTTATGCTAATCATTTGTCGTTTACTATATTGGTACGTCTTACACCTTGAATGTAAGACTTCCCACTCTGGTTGAGCTTTGGCACTGCGCAGCGTAAGGAGAACATACTCCTAGCCACTTTGAATGAAGCCTTATGCCGGCCTCACCTGGTCTACCCTTTGGTATCTTTCGATAGTTCAGGGCAGCGGCCTGTGTCACACGCAGACGCCTCACCTAACGAGGGTCCAAATTTCATTTGAATTTTACTGCTGGAATTCGTAATAGTCAATAAGATATTTTGACATAAGATATTTTGAGAAATTTGTGCAAGATTTGAAAAGCGAACACCCAGCAAATACTGTAAACACCTTGTGGTCGACTCCGCTATTGATCATTTTGCCAGAATGCCTTGGGATTGAGCACTAAATTTTCATCGGCATCATCAAATAATAAAAGTAAATGAGTAGGTGCGAAACCAAAGGCTTAAGCTTAGGTAAAAACAATACCCTCTAAAACTCATGATGATTTGCAAATATGCTTAGTTACTTGACTCCTAGATGGGAAGGGATAGAATTGACTCAGCGATGAAGCTCGCTTGGAAATAATCAAATTGCCGATAACGGCTGATAGCTTCTGTCTTGATCAACATCCAAGGCAGAAGCTTTTTTATTTCACTTGAGGGAGTAATAAGTTTATGTCAGACATCCTAACAGATAAAAACGATCGTGACGGCTCTTCAGGGTCTTCGCCCATCGTACCAGATGAAAAAGGTCTTGGAAGAAATGTTGTTTCTCTAGGCTGGGTCGCTTTCTTTGGCGGTATGGCTCAGGATATGATACAGCCTATCCTTCCCGTTTTTTATACTTCGGTACTTGGTCTTAACAAAGAATTTATTGGTTTGATTGAGGGTGCGCTGACCACCGTGGCAAGTCTGATGAAGATTGGGGCAGGCTATCTTTCTGATCTATTGGGTGTCCGAAAGATATTGGTCTTCATTGGGTATGCTCTATCCGCTATAGCTCGGTTTGGTCTGGGTTTCGCGGCTAGTGGCGCTGCTGTGTTTGGCTTGCGTCTGACGGATGGCATTGGTAAAGGTCTAAAGGATGCCCCTAGAGATGCGTTAGTGGCTGGCTCTGCTGGAAACCGGAAACTTGGTTTCGCTTTTGGTGTTCAGCGCACACTGGACACTCTGGGATCTGTCGCCGGACCGTTGATTGCCTATGGGTTGCTGCGATTATGGGAATCCCATGCTCATAAATACAACGAAATCTTTTTTGTTGCAGGTTTAGTTGCGGCAATTCCTCTTTTGATTATTGGGTTTTTTGTAAGAGAACGAAAACAACCGGTCAATAAACAGAAAATCTCCTTAAAGGCCTTGCGCGGTTCTTTTGCAGGTTTTTTGGTAATTATGTTGCTCTTCACGCTGGGAAATTCATCGGATGCGTTTCTGATCCTACGGGCAAATGATGTGGGCGTTTCAACTACTACGATCCCCTTGGTAATTGCATTTTTTAACCTGGTATCCGCCCTGGCTGCAATTCCGGCAGGTCGGATTTCAGACAAAATTGGCCGTCGTAAAGCCATAACAATCGGGTGGGCTGTCTACGCTCTGGTTTATCTTGGTTTTGCAGTAACGCAACAAGGATGGATGATTTGGGGTCTGTATGGATTTTACGGATTATATTATGCATTTACTGAAGGGTCAGCCAAGGCAATGGTAGCTGAATTGGTACCTGAAGAAAACCGCGGTGCGGCATATGGCCTTTATAATGCGTCTGTAGGGGTTATGGCCCTGCCGGCAAGTTTACTCGCTGGAATTTTGTGGAACCGTATATCACCTGCTGCTCCCTTTGCTTTCGGTGCGATTATGGCATTCATTGCATTTGGAGCTTTATGGTTCTTACCAGTAAATAAAACGAGTACAAATTAATATGGAAGAAACCTTATTGACTTCAACACAGGAGAGATCCTTACATGCTTCGTTACTTTTATTTGAGAAGGCTCTTCGAAAGGTTGATCGATTGCTTTCAGATGGGGACGAAATTGGGATTTTATATTATCGTAAATCGTATCTGGATAAACAAACACGTGAACTGATTCATAAAAAGATAGCAAATACGCTAGTGGAGTTGGAAGAATTTACTAAAAAACTTGCATTAAGACCTATTGCAGAAAGCCTTGAAAGTACCATCATGGGTGAGATGAGTATTAGTTGGGAGAGTTTGGAAGAAAGTCGTTCGAAGCGTATGCGAGGTTACGGAGAAATTAGTCCACAGGCAGTAGAAATAATCGACCCGGCTATTGATCATTTTGCCAGAATAGCTTTGGGATTGAGCAGTATATTTACATCAGAACCATCAAATAATAAAAGTGAATAAATAGGTGCGAAAACAATGGCTTAAGATGAACAAAAAAAAGCAGTCTGAAACCACATATTTTTGATTTACCCTCTAAAGCCCATAATGATTTTCGAATGTGCGTAGTTGCTTGACTCCTGGATGGGAAGGGATAGAATTAACGTAGCGATGAAGCTCGCTTGAGAATAATCAAACCGCCGACCACGGCTGATAGCTTCTGTCTTGAATACGACCCAAGGCAGAGGCTTTTTTATACCTGTTCCGCCATCATTTTGAAAAAGGAGTATTGCTTTATGTCTAGTATCGATTCTATCCATGCTCGAGAGATTCTTGATTCAAGAGGTAATCCGACCGTTGAAGTAGAAGTAACTTTGGAAAGCGGTGCTTTTGGCCGCGCAGCAGTACCCTCTGGTGCATCCACCGGAATTCACGAAGCCCTTGAATTACGGGATGAAGACAAATCCCGGTTCAGTGGAAAAGGTGTCCTGAAGGCAGTCTCTCACGTTAATAACGAGATTGCAGAAGCTCTCCTTGATATGGAGGCGTTGGATCAATCTGCGGTGGATAAAGCAATGCTTGATCTGGATGGCACACCCAATAAAAGCAAATTTGGCGCTAATGCCATTTTAGGTGTCAGCTTGGCAGTAGCCCGCGCAGCGGCTGATGAAGTCGGGCTTCCCCTTTATCGCTATTTGGGTGGTGTAACTGCAAAATTATTACCCGTTCCGATGTTCAACATCCTCAATGGGGGTGTGCATGCCAATTGGCAAGGTACTGATCTGCAAGAATTTATGATTGCACCAGTTGGTGCCCCCAACTTCCGTGAAGCCTTACGCTGGGGCAGTGAGGTCTATCATGCCCTGAAAGGGGTACTCAAAACGGCTGGTTATACCACGGGTGTTGGTGATGAAGGCGGTTTTGCTCCCGCACTCAAAACGAATGCTGAAGCGGTTGAAGTTATTCTCAAAGCCATTGAAAAGGCTGGATACAAACCTGGCGAACAGATTTGTATTGCACTTGATCCAGCTTCAAGTGGATTTTTTGAGGATGGTTTCTACAATCTACGCACCGAGGGTAAAAAAGTAACCTCAGCTGAGATGGTTGCGATGTATGCCGATTGGGTAAAAAAGTATCCAATCGTTGTGCTTGAAGATGGATTGGCTGAAGATGACTGGGAAGGTTGGAAACTGCTTAACCAGACCATTGGTGACAAGATTGAATTGGTTGGTGATGATCTTTTTGTTACCAATGTTGAACGTGTAGCGAGGGGTATCAAAGAGAATGTAGCTAATGCAGTCTTGATCAAGTTAAACCAAATTGGTACGCTTAGCGAGACCATTGCTACTATTGAGATGGCTCGTAAAGCTGGTTGGGGAGCAATGGTTTCTCATCGGTCTGGTGAAACCGTGGATAGCTTCATCGCTGATTTGACTGTTGCCATGAGCACAGGACATCTGAAAACAGGCGCTCCCTGCCGTGGCGAACGTGTTGAGAAATATAACCAGCTCATGCGTATTGAAGAGGAGTTGGGAGATGCGGCGATTTATGCTGGAAGAAAAGCATTTGTTCGATAATTAGATTGTTCTCAATCTTGGGGCTGGGTTTTGCACCCAGCCCTTTTTTCTTGGAGTAAACAAATGGTTACAAATCTAATATTAGTACGACATGGGCAAACGGAATGGAACCGCATTGAGCGGTTCCGAGGTCAATATGACGTTGAATTAAATTCCAACGGGTTGGAACAAGCTAGTAAAACTGCTCAAAGAATTGCCAATAATTGGAAGCCTGAAATTGTTTATTCTAGCCCATTAAGTCGCGCAACAGTCACTGCAGAATCAATTGCCTTGAAATGTAGTGTTCTTGTAGAAACTAACTTAGGACTAATCGATATCAATTATGGAAAATGGCAGGGATTATCTCCAATTGAAGCCAAAGAAAAATGGAATGATCAAATCAACAATTGGTATGAACACCCAGAGAAGTGTGAGATACCAAATGGTGAGTCGTTAAAATCAGTCCAGGATCGGGCAATGGGGGTAATTTACTCCATCACCAAAAAGCATCAAGGTCAGACTATTGTTGTAGTCAGTCACACTGTTGTAAATCGAATGATTTTATTAAATATGCTTGGAATGGGACTCGAACGGTTTTGGCGTTTACGCCAGGAGCCGTGTGCAATCAATATTATTGAGATGGAAGATCAGGATTTTACGCTTTGTTCATTGAACGACACTTGTCATCTTGAAAACTGACCGGACAAACTGAAATTGCTTACGTTTTATTGTCCTCGCTCTGCAAAATACTGTTATATTTTTCCAAATACGGTTTTGAATACATCTTCCCCATAACTTGTGGGTAATGGGTCACCTTCCAATAGTTTAAAAGTGCGTTTTCCCCCCGATTTTCTTTCAGCTCGCAAGAAGATTGCATCCTTCATCTGTTTTTCAAAGAATATCCGTGCGAACTCGTACATATGAGTTACAAAGAATATTTTGACATTCTGTTCCAACAATGCACTTGTTATTTGCCGGGCAATCTCAGATCCCTCACGTTCATTCGTTGCCGCAAAAGATTCATTAAACAGCATTAAAGAATTTGGTTTGATCTGATCAACAATTGCGCTCATTCTACTCAATTCTTCATCTAATTTACCACTCTTCATAGAGGCATCTTCTTTACGTCTGTAATGCGTGAACACTCCTTGACACAAATTGGCACAAAAATCTTTAGCAGGTACAAACATACCAGCTTGCATCATGAGCTGTGCGAGGCCAATACTTCGCAAAAATGTTGATTTTCCACCCTGGTTTGCACCGGTAATGATTACAAGGTTCTTCGCATCGGCGTTGATCTCGTTACCGACAATTTCCTGTTGGATGGTCAACGCCAGACTCACATCATACATGCCATGGAATGTATGTCTGCGTTCATTTTTTGCAACAGGATCGGGAAAAGCAATCGGATTCCCTGTTTTTTCCAATTGTTCTTTGAGGTTAATACAGCCAACGTAGAAAGCGATCTCGTTTCGGAGCATATCAAGGAAACTTTCAATATGTTCTGTCGCTTGTGCCAAAGCATTGGCAGCAGAATTGACCCCGATATCTTTCAGATCACCCAATGCGCGCGCACCGGCATCGTCTCTTTCACTAATCGTAAACGAATACACAGGAGTTTTCTTACTAAATACTTCCTTTATCCAATTTTTGTTTTTGCTATTGGATAGACGTAGGGCATAGTTCGAACCCTCATTCCCCTTACCCAATTCGGCACTGATCAAAACTCCCTCACGAAACTTCAACTGTTTGAGATGGTATTCAACAGTAGCAAAATATTCGTCATCAAGTTCACTTAATATCATCGAGAAGAATCGTTCGAATCCTTCGGACTTAAATTCATTCGAATGTTCCTCAGCAATTTTCTTTAGCTCCTTAAGTAAAACGACAAACATTTCCATTAAACTCACTGAACTGCTCAAGACTCCGCTTGGTGAATGTGTAAAAATACCTAACCAGCGCCGATGTTCTCTATCTTTAGATTTAATTGGAATCTGATAGATTTCTCGAATCACCGCAGGATTATTCAGACAATCCTTCATTATCTCTTGTCGATACAGAATTGAATCCATATCATCGATACTTGTTAAGATCGCTTCTTTTACGATATCGAACAAAAATCCATCACCGAGCGACATCGCGTTAAGCAATGTATTCATTTCAAGATCATGAACCAGGTCCGAAGCGTTGACAGGAAGTGGTTCTTGAGGATTGAAATCATGATCACGAAACATTAAAAATGCTTTCATTGTGTGATCCGCTCCTTGATCATGTTGTAAGTAAGATGATGCTTTTCAGCAATACAAATTGCATAAGAAAGTCCATCCGCAGGCATACGGATGATCTTGAAGGTCCTTTGAGTTGGATTCTCTGGCACAACAGTGCTGACCATACTCACAGTTTGTTCGCTCAAAGTGGATAGTTCATCAATGAATGAAACACAGACACACAATGCATCCAGCTTTATGATCTTTTCCATTATTTCTTTACTTAGAAAGATTGCATCCTTAAGTGTTGTGGAAGTAAATATTTCATTCATAATAATTACACTGTCTGAAGTTGCCTGTTCCAGAACGGAGTGAATTCGTACCAAGTCGTCCTGCAGTTTGCCACGTAAATTCCGGATATCCTCTTCTTTTTCAAAATGTGTGAAGATCCGATCATAAAGAAATAGCTTTACGTCCTTTCCTGGAACTGGACACCCAAGACTGGCCAGGTAGTGAAGCTGTCCGAACATTCTCGCGAAGGTTGTTTTTCCACCCTGGTTTGGTCCGGAAACCACAATAACCCTTTCCTTCCCTTCCAGGTAAAAATCGTTACAAATCACCGGGGATGAATCAAATAAGCGTTTATTTGCTAATGCGATGTCAAAAGTTTGTTGAGCATGAACGTTTTTTTCTTTTGTTGATACCTTGGGATAACAAAATTCAAGTTCTTTAGATTTTATATTCTCAATAAATTCCAGATAAGAAACAAAGAATTGAATCTGGCGATCAAAGAGCAGGATAGTTTCATCCGCGAAACCATTGTGCCTCTGGAAATATGCATCCAGCGCATTAAAAATATCTGGAAAAAGTTTTGCCACACAATCCAATATCTGCGCTGTAACATGGTTCATCCCTGAGGCAACGACAAGATCAATCCGGTAGCTCTTTACTTCACCCTGTTTGAATTTCTCAAAAGTACGTTCGACCTCTGAGCTGTAATCAATTTCCGAGTCGTATTTTCGAACCCTGACCCAGTTTCCTTTAATGATTACGCTGTATTGAATGCCAGATAAATCAGCCTTGCGGTCATGTGTTTCTGAGAGAAGGGATAAAAATTTTGGAGAAGATACATACTCACTTAAATAAGCCAGGAAATCCAACAAAGCTTTTGATTTTATAACCATCCCATTAAGGTCGTTTGTTAGGTTGCGGATAGCATCACAATAAACATCCGCAGCTTCCAGGAACCAACCGTCCTGGTGGTATTTGTAATACAGTTTTTCAATCATGCTCAAGTATCTGCGAACCAGGACCATCTTTTCTGCAAATACCTTGATGCTATTAAACATGCGTTCATTTTCTAGATCTCTAAAAACTTCTTGTCTGTATTCGACAGTTTCAATTTCACGTAAGGGAGAATAGAAGAATGGCTTTAGGTTATAGTCTTGTTTTCGTCCTGTGATGGCGTCTATTACCTGGTCCAGATTTAAATCAACAAAAAAATCAGGGGGATTGATATTTTCTTGTTTCACGTGATCATCGATATGATTAAAAAGAACGCTTTGGAAGGCCATATTGTTCCTCTTTTTGCAGATTAAGATTAACCAGTAGAAGGTTGACAACCAATGGAGCAGAACACTTTTAGTAATTCCTTCATTATTGCTAGATAATAAAAATAGCCTCTACTGAGCATTTGCTCTAGTAGAGGCTATCAGTCTGACGACAGTTACGGCGAGCCTCATCGCCACTTTTATCTGAATTATTTTAATTATACCGCAGATCAATCAGGTCATTTCTTTTCTGTCATTTCTTTTCTTGACGTGGATTGACTTAGACCTTACAATAATCCCCGAGCGATGAGGCTCGCTTTACCCCAACCGCCTTTGTGCTGATAGCCTCTGCCGATGATTTTTATCATTGACAGAGGTTTTTTTATTGAATTTTTTATATGGGAATTAAGGTCAAAAATAGTCTACTATGGAAAAATTTCTTTTGATATCTGCTGGTGCAGTACTAGGCGCAAATGCACGCTATTGGATAAGTGATTGGGCTGCGCAAAAATTCGGCGCGAATTTTCCGTATGGCACCTTCATAATCAATTTCACGGGGAGTTTGCTCATTGGATTCTTCCTGACACTCGCGACCGAAAGACTAATGATTGATGCACGCTGGCGATTACTTATAGCGGTAGGCTTTCTGGGGGCATATACAACCTTTTCAACCTACGCTTATGAGAGTTTCAATCTTTTAGGCAACGGACAATGGTTGACAGGATTGATTAATCTCTTTGGCAGTACTATTTTAGGAGTGCTTGCTGTCGGATTAGGAGTATATCTTGGAAAAGCAATATAATTTAAAGATAATGAATAAGGAGGCTATTATGCCGGACCTATCCCTACAAAAGAAAGCCAAGCGGCTACGCATATACATCAGTGAAAAAGATCATTGGCGCGGTAATTCATTAGATACAGCGATATTAATGGTATTGCGTGAAAATGGAATAGCAGGGGCAACAGAGTACCGAGGAATTCAAGGCTTTGGCGCCCATTCACTGATTCATACGGTAAGGCAAGAAATATTTTCAATGGATTTACCCATTGTAATTGAATCTATTGATTCTCCCGAGCGGATAGAAAATATCCTTAGTGAAATTTATCCTATGGTACGTGAAGGATTGATCACGATCGAGGATGTGGAAATCGTAAAATACACACACCGTTTTCTAAACCCACTTCCAGCTGATCGGCTCGTTTCAGAAGTAATGACAAAGGACGTTACAACATTGTTTGCTGATATGCCCATCCATTTAGCCTGGAAACAAATGCTTGACAAGCAGGTTAAAGCAACACCTGTGATTGATCAAGACGGTAAAGTGGTGGGGATTTTGACTGACGAGGATTTACTGGAGCGGGCTGGCATACAACAACGTCTTTCGGTAGCCATTCGCATGGATGCTTCGGAAATTAAGCAGGAACTCCATACGCTTGAAGATTCGCCGCTTAAAGTTTCTGATGTTATGACCCAACCAGTAGTTACGGTTTTAGCCGATGAACCATTAGGTCTGGCAACTTCCCGAATGGTAAAGTCAGGTTTGAAACGATTACCTGTCGTAGATAATGAAGGGAAACTCATAGGGATTTTGTCCAGGTTGGACATTTTGCGGCAGGTGGCGAATTCTCAACTGGTAGTACCTTCTGCTTCTCTTCATAAAGGGGCAATAAAGACTGTTGAGGATGTGATGAGTACGAACATTCCTATGGTAAACCAGGATGACGATTTATCTGCAATCATTGATAAATTCGCTAAAACCGACTCACACCGGTTGATCGTGGTGGACTCAGAAGGCAGAGCAATTGGCTTGGTCAGCGATTCGGATGTGGTAGCCCGTGTACAACCAGCCAAAAGGCGCAGCATACTGGATGCATTCAGACAGATCGGCAAACCGCCTGCTGGCAAAGAAACAGCATTTGATTTAATGTCCCCAGGCCCATTGACCGGCGCTCCTGATTTACCGGTTGTAGATGCAATAAAAATGATGTTAGAAAAAACATGGAAATGGTTAGTAGTTGTAGATGACAAAGGTAAACCATTGGGTTTGGTAGATCGGCAAATGATGCTCGAAGCAATAGCCGTGTTCGAAAATAAGAGTTGAACAAAATATAGACAATGGCGTCAAGGGTAGAAAGTTCACGATCCCTTGTATGATGATAATACTTCGCCACAAGTGAGTTTTTTGTATCTATCAACCCGTTTATCCGTGGATAAGCATGTAAAGTCCGATTGCGATTAACAAAATCGAAATGTACTTCTGAAAATTCTCGGGCGTGATTTTTTCAATAATTCTTTTTGCTGACCATGTACCAAGAATCATGGCAATTCCTAAAAGGATTGCAAGAAGCCAAAACTGCTGATCCAGTGAAATAAATTTTTGGTAAATGATTAGTTTCACGCCATGCATAACGAGAGCAGTAGTAGCCTCGCTGGCAACGTACGCAACAGGCGGTAAACCAAGTGTTAGAAAGATAACAGCTCCTATTGGACCAGCGCTGCCCACCAATCCCGATAAGAACCCCACCACACCTCCCCCTAATATGAGTAATAATTTGCCAGGCTTAAGTTTGAGAACTCCAGTAATCTTTAACACAACAAAAACAATAATTGCCAATCCGATGCATCTTGTGATTAGTTCTTTCGAAAGCTGTAAGAATGAAAGAGCTCCCAAAATTGCCAAAGGTATGGCCCCGATCAAAAACAAGGCAACCGGTTTCCATTGAATTTTTGAGAATCCAAAACCAGCCCTGGATAGGTTGCCTATTAATTGTGCCACCGTCAGCAGAGGTACAGCTTGTTCCGCACCTACATAAACAACAAGCAGCGGCAGCAATAGAAGTGCTCCGCCAAAACCAGCCGCACCTGAAATTGCAGCGGCAAGAAAAGCGCCAATAAAGAGTATGATGTATTGAACCATAAATAAACCACCACTTACAAAGAATATTCCAATTGTAAACCTCTTCCTTCCAGATCAAATCAATTTGATTTCATCTTAGAAAAAAGCCATGAATCAATTCCTCAATCGGAATCTGAAAAATCCGCTTAATTGTTTTATATAAAATTTTACCGTCTGCGTCCAGGCTGACGTGACGCAGACGCCTTGCTGACATGCCGCAGACGTTGACGCAGACCCTGCCGCCGCCGTTGATTCAACAGGACGGTTTCTAAAGCGTTCTTTCTGATGGTGAGGTAAGAAATATCAACTGAAGAAGAATAGCGAGGAATCGGTCACTTTTTCCCGAGGGCAACGGCTAAAATTCCGCGTTATTTTGGATCAAATTTTTCTGTCAAGCGGTTGTAAATTGGCTATTTTTGTGCACAAACAAATCGCCCGCTTTTATTGTGCACAATATATCTCCAATACAGCGGGGAACGGTGTGACACTTCGTTCTTGCCACTTCGATCCCCTAGAGTCTTAAGGGGGAACAGGTCAACGGAGTGACACATCGTTCTCTGTTGGATGGTCCCTGCTGGTTTTGAGAATATCACCCAACCGCCAGGGACGATACTCCCTGACCTCAACGCTCATATTGATATGGTTGGGTCCCAGATTAGAACCTTCAGGAGGTGGCGGAACATTATGAATATGCCCGTGAAGATTAACCCATCCGTCTTCCAAAGGAACAATCGGACGGTGTGAAAAGATCAGCTTCATTTGATTTTCTAATTCAACCATGAATGAATTTTTAATCAGGGTCACTCCATGGGCTTCACAAAAGGACTGGCTCAACCGATCGTGGTTGCCCTGGATTAAGAACAATCTGCCATTCAAAATGCCGGTCAACAGCTCAAAATTGCTTTTCTTTCCCAAAGCAAAATCACCCAGGTGCAGGACAGATTCATCGGGAGAAATCAAGTCGTTCCAGTTTTTGATGATCAGTTCTTGCCAGTTTTCAGGTCGATTGCAGTATCTTCCGATGTTCTCGTGGAAGAAATGCGTGTCGGAAATAATCCAGGTATCAGGGGAAATGATGAGCGTGTTGTCGGGATCCATCCTTTGATAATAATCTCAAATTTCGATTTTATCCTATTCTAAGGAATACTGGGAACGACCTGGCCGGTCGTTCCATCCAGGTCGTTCCCGTAGAGTCTTAAGGGGGAACGGTGTACTGGGGGGAACAGGTTGGATTGCTACTGTTAACATCGCTTCGAAAAGCTGAGCTGGAAAACCTTATAGTATCGCATCCAATTGCTGGTATACATCCCGGTTCTGGTTGTCTTCTTTCACAGCCCAGAGGAACAAGGCTTTGCCTTGGCTTTTTTCAGCCCATAATTCACCAACATTGCGTTTTTCTTTTTCGTATTCTTCTAAATGGGCGCCCTTGTATTCCACAACAAGAATGCGCCCATCCATTAGCTCACACACAAAATCAGGATAGAAATAGCCATTAGCCAATGGTAAACGAAAGGAAAATTGAGGTTGTTGAGCTAAATTACGTGCCCAATACTTCACGTGGTGGTAGCGATCAATGGCTTGGGCACACTCGAATTCTTCACCGCTGGACTCTAATTCACCAACAATTGAGTAATAGTGTTTGGCAAATTGATAGCGCCCGGTGTAAGGCCAGTGAGCCGGATAATTATTAGGATCGAAGGTGAAGGCATAATTGACGCTGGTCTCCACTCGTGCGCCGGCATCAAATAACGTATGTTGGTAACCTATTTCATAGGCGGCTTGCCGGCAGGCTTTGATCTTTTCTCGCAATGCTTTTTCAAGCAGAAAACGCGCGCGCGCCAGGCCGGTGATGGTGAAGCCGCGCTGGTCGATCAAGTATTTCAGGCAGCGACGCAGCCATTCAAGCAACACTTCCTGGCGAATATCGGGCTGGTATAACTTGCCATCCAACCAACGTGACAGTTGCAGATCGTTCCATCCGCTATCTACGTCTTCAAGATCAAGCGGCATCTGTGTGCCCAGGTAGCGAGTAGTTAATTGGCGACCGTTTATATCGATCAAGAAACTTTCAGCACGTTCCTGGATATTAAATTCACCAGAATTCAACTCTGCAGGAAAGTCGAGTAAGTTCCATCCACCTGGATCAAGAAACCAATCTTTTTCTGCTACTTCAAGAGCCCCGTCGGCCCACAAGCAAAGCTGCGGTACGGCAAAGCGCTCTCCGCGTTGGGCAGGGGTATGTGGCTGTTGGCGCCGGTAGACAGAAAGCGTTTTTTGCATGGCATCCCGGTCAACCGGGGCTACAGCTTCAACCAGTTTTAATTCAAAGGCTTGATCCACCTCACCTTTGACCTCGAATGCCACCCGACCTTC
Source organism: Bellilinea sp. (assembly GCA_036822575.1). GTDB lineage: Bacteria > Chloroflexota > Anaerolineae > Anaerolineales > Anaerolineaceae > Bellilinea. The sequence goes on from DAISHK010000002.1 coordinate 45,797, forward strand.
GCTGATCTGCCGTACGGCGACCCGAGCCAGTTCTTCGGCGTTCAGATAAACCAAATCCGGAGTCGTACTCAATACCAGGCTGATTGCAGGCGTACGGTTGCCAGGACTTGCCTGATCACGAACCCCAGGGAAGAGGTTGGATTGCGGGCGGATGGCTTCTTCTGCTTCTTGTTCCTCAAAGCCCATGCTCACCAGGCGGTCTTCCAATTGGCAGACAGCTTGCGGCCAACTGCTGGCTGAAACGTGGGCATAAGCGCGGTTCAGTTCTTCCTGCTGGCGTTTGCGGGCATAAGGCATGCGCAGTACCCGGCCTAATAACTGTTCAACATCTTTCTTGGAATGTACCGTGGCAACCGAGCAGAACACGTACGCAAACGGGCAGTCCCAGCCTTCTTTGAGCGCCTCGATGGTGATGACAAATTCAATTGGGTTCTTGGGGTCGAGCAAGTTAACCCCATCCAACTCTCTCTGTGCGCCAGTGGCCACAGCAATGCGCTCCGGCTCGATCTTCTCCTGGTCAATCAGGAATTGGCGGATGATATCGAATGTAACCTCGTGACCATGCTCTTCAGCCTGGATCAGGACGATGGGATGAATATAATCACGGTCAAGTTTGGCGAGATCGTGCAGCTTTTGGCGTGTCAGGATGCTGTCTCGCACCGCTTCCTGCCAGGTTTCGTGCTGGGTCAGGACGATGGGCAGCTTGATCATCTCTTCGGCTTTGAGTTCGAGCGCAGAAACGGCATGCAGGATGTTGCTGTTGGCGGCGGGGGTGGCTGTAAATTCAATGATACAGGCGGGTTGGACGCGCTGTAATACTTCCACGCTTAGCTCAGAAGTATTATTGTGGGCTTCGTCAAGGATGACCAGCGGACGGTGCAGCGTGAGCAGGTTTCTAAAACTGAATTTAATCGCACCGTTCTCAAAACGTTCCAATCCTGGGATGTTAGGTGGAATGCTGACAAAGTGCGCTTCCAAATCTTCGTGGTGGGCGTAGACTTTGCGACCCTCCGTGCTGTTGACGCGCAAGGTTTGCAGTGTACCGATCACGATAACGACTTTATCCTGCAGATCTTGCGGTCGGAGCTGGGTGAAATCGGCGATATCGATAACTAGTAACTGACCGCCAAAGACAGCTTCTAGCGCCTGGCGGTTAGGGTGACCCGGCTTCTTGAGAGTGGCAAGTGTTTGGGCGCGGATCGTATTGGTTGGAACCATCCAAAGTACAAGGGGGAAATCCTTTTCGAGGTAAGCTTGAGCAGCCACGGCGATGCTGCGGGCTGCCAGATAGGTCTTGCCGCCGCCGGTAGGCAAGCGCAGGCAGACATAAGGCACATCCTCCAGCCCGGCTAATGGACGGTATGGGGTACGCTCCGTCTGCGGATTCTGTTGGCGCAGGGTATCAAATGCAGCTTGTGGGCCGGCAAAACGGGCTTCTTCCAGGTAGCGGCGCAGCCATTCGAGCGTTTCACGTTGATAATTTTTGGGTTCGAACATGCTCACCTCATCGAAAGTTCGTATGGGATTTTCTTGAAGGTAATGCCTTCCGCACGCAGGCGGGCGTCATCCAGCAGGTTGACTTCACCGTAAATGACTTTAGGACCGGCAAAGGACGGCAGAATGCGAAGCAATTTTTGAGTGAGGACGTTGCCTCCCTCAGGGTTTTGATCGCCCAGGATACCGTTGAAGAGCAGATAGTAAGCAATACCATTATGCACGCCCAATAGTGGTGTCTTTTCTACGACGGTGGATGGCAACGGGGTTTTGGTCTCACTAAACCAACAATGCGCGGCCAGAGCCGGGTAGGTAACGTGGGGATTGATGTGGTTATTCTCGTCGAAGACCGGCTCACCCAGGCGGTAGAAACGAAAACCGCCGCCGCCCTGCCACTTGAGCGTATTGGAGATGCCGCCCTGTTCGCCATCCACTACCTTTTTGAGGCGAGGTACGCAGTGGGTAACAGCATGCTCGCCCATTTCAATACCGATGTAACGCCGGCCCATCTTGTGCGCTACGGCTGCAGACGTGCCGGAGCCAAGAAAGGAATCGAGGACGAGGTCACCTGAGTTGGTGGCGATTGTTAGAACTCTTTCCAATAATCGTTCGGGTTTTGGTGTCTCAAACACATTATCTTTGCCAAACAGGACTTGCATTTCTTTTTTAGACTCATCGGTATGACCTACTTCATCACTAGGCCACCATGTCCAAGGTACAAAACCATCAACATTGGACAAATAACGTTTAACATTCGGCTGTGAATTGTTATCTTTTCCAAAATATATCAGGCCTGCTTCAAGTAACTTTTTATATTCAGGTTCAATGAGACTCCAGCAACGCCCTTCAGGAGGGTGATGAATTACTCCTGTGGGAGTAGTAATTGGATACATTTGATTTGGTCTATAACCCTGGGCTGTCATAGGAATGGGACGCCATAAGCCCTTTGGATCATTGTTAGGATTTTTATATATTTTCTTTTGATTATCAGATAGCGAGATTCGATTTCTTGTTTCCTTAAAAGCCTGTGGGTTTATAGCATAAACCATAACATATTCGTGAACATCACCTATTGCTTCCCTATTCTCACGAGAATAGCGTTTTTGCCAGACATTAGATGCAATAAAATTATTCCTACCAAAAATTTCATCCAAAATCACTTTCATATAGTGTGCTTCGGAATCGTCTATTGAGACCCAAATTGAACCATCAATTGATAAAAAATCTCTGAGTAACTCCAACCTGGGGTATATCAAGGAAAGCCAGGTGGAATGTTGAATATTGTCATCGTAATGTTCAAAAGCGCTGCCGGTGTTGTAAGGAGGGTCAATATAGATACATTTCACCTGCCCGGCATAGTAAGGCAGCAGGGATTTAAGGGCAGCCAGGTTGTCACCCTGAATCAACATATTCTGGGTCTGAGGGTCGCCATACGAAAGGGCAGGGTCTTCTTCAAGCAGGCGGTAGGGCACCCCTTGAGTGGCGCGGCGGGCTTCTTCATCATTGAGCCAGTGTAAAGTGGGCATAAAAATCCTTGTTAATATTCTTGCGGATTACCAGTGGAGTGTATTAACGTTCTATTCCTTAATCTTACACGCGGCGGTTCAATCTGGCAACGGGATGGAAGGTTCAAAAAGCAATCAGTAGTTTTTTGTCTTTTCCCGCCGTTCATTCGCTCGTCATGATCAAAAATATGATAATAAGCGATTCGTTATTATCATATTTGACTTGAAGTGATAATAAGAAGAGCTAGATCGAATAACCTCTTTCAAAGCTGGATCAATACGATAATTGCTGGACGATCATCCACTTTCACTGTATGATTAACTTGTAGTAATCGTATTTTGAGAGAAACATTTGAAACTCGACAAATCCCGTCTCGAACTTTTCGTCACCCCTGAGCAGGCAGCCAGTCAGCTTGGGGTGGATTTGGATTCCATCTATCAACTGACCGATGAGGGCAAACTGCGCGCGGCAGTGATGACAGATGGAGGCGTTGGAATCAGCCAATTAAGTGTCAATGAAGTGCTGCCAAAAGAAGCCCTGCCTGAGTACCAGGTAAATGCAGGGTTGCAAGGCGTGCCAATCAGCATCAATGAAGCGGGACGAAAATATAAGCTCAACACCTCCACGCTCACCCGCTGGATGCAGCGAGGCTTGATCCGCCAGTTGGGCAAGGATGGTCGAAAGACACTCCTGGACGAAGCGGATGTGGCTTACTGCGCCGGGGTGTATCGGCAAAATAGCGGTCAGGGTAAGTGGGCATTTGATGACGCCGGCCGACCTTATAAAAGATAAATCTCCCAATTATATAATACAAGTTATTGATTAACTTGGAGTAATATGCTACAATAAATTCAACCGAAGAGGTTGATTTTTTTAACTAATATTGCTCCATGTTTATACTAAACTTGTAATAAAAGGAGATTGCATGACAGAAACGATGAAATTTGGACTTGATTTGGGGATGGGTGCGCTCAAACTGCACGGGAATCAACACAGTATCCAACTCATTTCGCAGGTCGCGGTCAACAATGGCCCGTTGGTAGGACGAATGCTGGGCTTGGGCAGTTCTCGATTGCTCTGCGCATTATGCTCCCATCTGGAAGCACCTTTTTTGTTGACAGCGGCGCTCATGACAACGGCCGGCCGGTCGAGAACCTGAGCATGGACCGCTTTGTAGGTTCACCTGAAATGCTGGCGCTTTTCTATGGAGCATTCACCCGCTTGATCCAGCGATCGGGTGATATTTCTCAGCCGGTCAGCATCACCTGTGGACTGCCTCTTGAAACCCTATCAGGAGATGATGCCCGTACAACGGTTGAAGGCATCCAGCGCTGGATGAAAGCTGAGCACTCCTGGAAAGCCAACGATCAGGAATACCACCTGAATGTGGTTGAGGTTCGCGCTACATCCCAACCGGCAGGAGCTTTGTTCGATTATGTGCTCGACGACGAAGGCAAGATCATTCCTGAACGGCGCAGCGCATACACCCAGGAGGTCGGGGTTGTATCCATCGGCATGAATACCACCGAACTGCTCGTGGTGCGCGAAAAAGTCCCGGTTCAGCGCTTCATAGGTGGTTCGACCACTGGAGTGCGCCGTCTGCTGGAGCTGGTCAACGGCCAGCAGCTCTACTCTCTGGGCGAACTGGATACCCTACTTCGTGCCAATAAACTGGATATTTCTCAGGCGTTGCCCATTTGGGAGCGTGAGGTCACTGGCGAAATCGAGAAACGTTGGGGCAAAGCCTGGCGGCGTTTCACGGCTGTGATCCTGGTTGGGGGTGGAGCGATTCTGCTCAAAAACTCATTGCCTTATTTTTTCAATGGCAAAGGCATCCTGGCAGAAGATCCCATTCAATCGATTGCGAGGGGTTTATGGAAACTTTCTCTGTTTCAAAACCACAATCGGAAAGGGTAAGCATGAACGTGAAGCGTGGACGACCCAGACTGACCTGCCATGTTCGGCAAATTCGTTTCACACTCAGCTTGAGAGAAGGCGAAGACGACGATCTGCTCTTATTCTTTGCGGATATTCCCGAACGGCGGCGAGCCGGAGCTTTGAAAACCGCTCTGCGTACGGGTGGAGTATCGCTCAACAATGGATTTATACCAGACAGTGATGATCTTGACCTGACAATTCAGGGATTGGTTTTCGGATAAATAATCCACACGGAGGAAAATATGTTTCTGGTTAAAATATTTCACTTGATTTTCAAAGTCATGAAAAGCGCTCTTCTACTGACCATTATGGCAGCCGTCTTTTTTATCGCTTACCGCGGCAGCCAGCCAATGAGTGTTCCTCAGGCTCCTGAAGGCATGACGTATTGGCAGTTTATGGCGGATCGCCTGGATGCCGCCAAAAGTGTGCAGCCTTCTCGCTGTGGTTGGGGGATGATGCTTTCGCTGGCAGCAATCGGACCGATTTATTCCGTCGTATATACGTCGGTCGGCATCAATCCAGAAGGCAGCCTGGCGAAAGTCACTGCTCCAGATTTGGATATTCCTAAGATCGCTGCCAGCGTAGAGTGGTACGATATCCCGGATATCTGGTGGCAAACTGTTGAGCGATTGTCCTGGACCATGCTGGGAAAGCCAGCGGTTCATGGATGCAAATTCCGGCCTGTCCAAATAGCTGAGCAAGTAAATGGATTTGGCCATCTAGGATCAGGCATGATTTTTTTGTAGAATAAAAAGTACCGGGATCCCACCCGGTGAGAAGTATGCTTTTCGTGTTTGGTCGCTGAACTCCTTGGCCTTTTTCTAAATCGTTGGAGCGACCGCATAACAGCTTATTTTGTTATGCAGGTCGCTTTTTCGTTAATTAGTTTAAAGAGCGTCATTTCTAAACCTTTTTGGAGCATTCTATGCCAGATCCCATTCCACCCAGTGATGTTGATGCCGAACGCGCTCTGCTCGGTTCCATCATGATTGCGCCTGATCGATTTGTGGATCTGGCTACTTGTGTGAAAGCGGAACACTTCTACCTGATCCGGCATCGTTGGATTTGGGAAGCGATGATCCGTCTCACTGAAGCGGAACTTCAGATTGATTTTGTCACCATGTGTAATGCTTTGAATACCAGTGGACAACTAAAGGAAATTGGTGGTCCTGCTTACCTGATAGGGTTGCTTTCCGTTACCCCCACCTCTATGCACGCCGAATCTTACGCAAAGATCGTGCGTGAAAAAGCGTTCAAGCGGAAAGCATTGGAAGTCTCCAGCAATCTTGCTCGTAATGCAATTCAAGATAAACCTCTTTCTGAAGCATTGCAGCAGATGGAGGAATTCTTTGTAAGTACATCCGCCTTGTCCGGAGTTACGGAGCGAATGGTTATGACAGCTGAGAAGTTATGTTTGTCGGATGTGGGTGAGCTAACCTGGGTGCTTAAGGACTGGATCATGGCCGGTGGGATCAATCTTATCGCAGGGATGCCGGCAGCTGGAAAAAGTTTTTTGGCACTGGATCTGGCGATTGGAATTGCTTCTTCGGGCTTGGCATGGGACAACCGCACGGTGCCACAAGGGAAAGTGCTGTATCACTTTCTGGATGGCAGCTATAGGGGCATGCGCTCGCGAGTGATCAAACTGTGTCATGCACGGGGTATTCAACCGCCCCCGGACCTGGTCTTTGATTTTTCCCCACTCAATCTTAAGGTAACCTCTGAAGTGTTGGCGCTGCGACAGCGAATTAAACGTCTGGACGCCTCGGTAGTCATTTTTGATGTCATGGCCAAATTTATCCCTGGCGCTGATGAAAATTCTGTTGCTGAGATTTCACCGATGATGAACTCCCTTCGGGAAATCGCTAACCAGACTGGTACAACCTTCATTCTCATTCACCACCTCAACAAAGGGGGGAATACTGATCTTTCGTATCGGGTGAGGGGTTCCTCTGATATTCTGGGGTCTGTAGATACAGCGATTGTGATTTCGCATGATAACCAAAATTCAGCGAATTCGATGCGAATGATCATTCCGCAAAAGGTGCGTGAATCTCTGCCGCCGTCGCAGTTGCAGTTTCAGATTGAATCCACAGAAGAGAGCATCGCACTCCGATTCTCTGAAACGAATCTTTCAGAATCAAGGCGGGTGCCTGGTCAGCTAGAACTTATTTATGCTGACCTTCTTGAGTACCTGCAAGCAGAGCCTGATCAGGAATTCAAGAAAAATGATCTCGTCTCAGTATTACAAATTGGCAGCAGTGCCAGGACGATTGATCGGGCGTTTACAAAACTCAATAATGATCCGCGTATCAAGGTAACCAAGAGAGGATCTTTCAATTCGTATCAATGGGATAAGGATACGCCAGCCATGCCATACCCTTAAGGGGTTGGCATGGCTGGCGTGTGTTGTTTCCAACGAGTATTAACTAATTTGAAAGGAGAAAAATGCCCGAAACCCAAACAACTTCAAAATGTCGTATTTCCAGGAATGTCATTATCAAAGCACCTGGCTTGCTGACTATGCTTTATACACCGCGTGAAATTGCCGAAGACCTGGACATTCCCGAAACCACCTTGCGTGATTGGCTTAATCATGGCGCACCACACAGCCGGGATGAATGGAACCACATCTGGATCAACGGTGAGCAATTCGCCGTCTGGGTGGACAGCCACCGCAAAGCCAAAAATAAATCGTCTCAGAAACTTAAGGATGGGGAAGGGTTTTGTTTACGCTGCAATGAAATCGTCAAAATCCAAAACGCAGAGATCCATCCTGTCAAAGGCAAGCTCTGTCATCTCAAGGGAAAATGCCCGAAGTGTGGAGGGATCGTCAATCGTGGTGTGTGGAATGCTGGCACGGCAGAATTACCTCAAAGTTAAGTTGTTCTTGAAGTTCTCTCGTGAGGTTCAAGGACGTTCATTGGCACAAGTGACTATCGATTTTAACTATCTCAAATGTCTTCTACGTTGGGCTGGATTGCGGCCTTTTGGATTAGCACCCAATTTCGTTCCCACGCTATCCGATTATCTTTACCAGGAAGCTGGAAACGGAAACCATCATGACGGTGTGGAATGCATCCTGGTGGCAAGCCAGTGCTTCTTTTTATGGGCAAAAACCATGTTTCCAGTTGAGTTTCAGGAGATCAGACTGATCTGGATCATGAATTTGAAAACAATACCTAACAGAAAGGAGGTGATTCTTTGAAAAAACGGCCCATCATTATTACGGCGACCAATGCGATCACGATCCCCAAAAAGGTTCGTGCGCTGCTGGATCTGCAACCCGGCGATTGCCTGGATTATGAAGTCATGGTCAACGGTGCAATCATTCTGGCTCGCAAGGATTGTTGCGAATCTCGTGAGCTTCGCCCAACCTGCAAGATTGCCCGGCTTACCCAAAAGTGTTAATCTTCCGAGTGGGCAGGAGGATGGAATCAAAAAATAGCCATCCTCCTGCTTATGAGTAGAGAAAAATGATCGTTTTAGAACCTCAAATTATCCACTGGACTGGCTTTACGGTGCACCCGCTCGATATCCATCTCGGCGATCTGAGCATAGTGCCGCACCATGTCCAGCGAGCTGTGGCCTAACAGGGCTTGCAGGGTAAACACATCACCACCCGAACGGAGATAAGTAATCGCAAAGGTATGTCGAAACTTATGTGGATGAGCCCCTTTTACACCCGCTTTATCAGCCAGGCGCACAATCAAATGGCGCAAGCTGTTGGAGTTAAACGAGTGATTGCCGCGGTTGATAAATACTGGCGCTTCTGGATCATCGCGGTCCTCACGCTCAGCCAGGTAACGCCACACCGCCCGGCGGGTGCTCTTGCCGATGAATACTGTGCGCCCTTTGCCACCTTTTGCGCCGCCTTCATCACCGTGCTTGATCACGATTTTACCGTTTCGCAAATCCGTTTCACCGATTTTCAGGCTGCAGAGTTCGGATGCCCGCAGACCGGTATCCAACAGGAAGAGGATCATCGCCTCGTCGCGCTTAGCAGAGGGCCGACGAGTGACGAAGCTATGCCTGTTGATTGGATTGTATTCACGAGAGTAGATACAAGCTTTGAGCAAAGCAACCAGATCATCCTGCGTGAAAGCAGCCACAGGTGCTTCTTTGTAGCGTGGACCAGGGATACCTTCCATAGCATTCTTGATTTTAAACTCGGCAACCGCCCAACTAAAGAAAGCTTTGAAAGTAACCCAGTGGTTTCGCAGGGTTTTGGGGGAGAGTTTACGGGGCGAAGCTTCATGTGCAGGGTTCGGTTTGGCAAAAGTGTGGGGGACATACTCGGTACGCAGATAGGTCATGTAATCGAGCACGTCGGCAGAAGTGATCTTGCCAACTGGCCGATCGCCCATCTTTTCCAGCCACTTTTGCAGCACCCACTCATACGAATCGACCGTCCGTTGGCTTAAGCCTTCGGCGGTTTTGTATTTGACGAAACCGTCAATACAAAGAGAAAATAACAGGCCTGAGGGATTACGGTTCATCGAAAAATCCTCCTAAAAGTGATTTTTCGTAACCATCGACCCTCAGGCCTATCAAAAAACCGTAGCCCCAGGGATTACGGTTCATGTTAGTAGCGGGGAGTGGATTCGAACCACTGACCTCCGGGTTATGAGCCCGACGAGCTACCTCTGCTCTACCCCGCATCGCGTTCAAGTATTATAGGACCGAAAGACGAATCCGTCAACCCCATTTGTATTTTTTAAGAAAAGCCGGCTGGATTTGTTCCAGCCGGCTTTTTCCTTAGCGTGTGATCAATGGAATGAACAGCATTTGCTGGTCGCTGCGTAGGGATACTTCCAGGCTATCAATGCCCCAAGTCGCATCTGCGGGCAGGTTGAGGCTGCCAAATTCCAGTATCAGGTCGTTATCACTGTGGCTGAAAGTCATGCTGATATGATAGCGGCTATCGCTAATCTCACTGATTTGCAATTCGTCGGTCGCTGCCGCTCCGCTGCGGGCTGGGCGTATTCCACCGGATGTATATACGGATGGATAGGATTGATTGCTGCCATCGATATTGCTGAAGGATGCATCCAGCAGGGCGGTGGTGCCTTGCTGACCGAAATACCAGCGCGCTGAAGCGGCCGGGTCGGCTGTATCTGCTCCAGTCCAAGGCCCGATGATGTACAAATCAAAGCTGATTTGTGCACGCTGGTGCGGCGCCAGGTTGTTCAAGGTCAGAATGGTGCTGCCGGTATTTTCGAGGTAGGTGATTCCAGAGGGGGCAGCGACCGGTAAACCGGCGCTCCATTCTGCGGGCAGGTCAGGGTCATCAAAGCCTTCTGATATGGCGTCCTGGTTAATCACTGTTGAGACGGTCAGACTGGCCTGGTTGTCGGCGGGATGGATTTCCGGCCAGTCGGTCGCCTGTGGCGTTGCCACAGCCTGGGTAGTCAGCACCGCACCGTTTTCGGCTGGGGCAGTCCCATAGATGGTGAAATCGATCGTGCTGCCGCTGCTGAGATCGCTGAACGGGCAGGTGACGCTGTGATTATTGAGGACACAGCCCTGCAAAGTGGGTACGCTGATAGCGCTGAGCGCTTCTGGAAGTTGGATGACCAGATTACCCTCGGGCAAGGACAATGCGGTTTGATTGGTGACGGAATAGGTGAAGCCTAACCGGTTGTTGACCAGGATTGTATCTGCGGGGGTTGAGCGGATGCTGACCTTAAGATCCACGCCGGTGACGGTGAGGGTTTGCGGTAGTTCAAGAACATGCGGCAAATTGGCGGTGGAATCTTGCCAGCGCAGGGTAAATGGATAAATCCCCGGCGTTTCCGCTGTTCCGAACAGCACCAAACCGGCCGGGCTCAAACCAATACTCTCGGTTTCGTTATCCGATTGGCTGGTTTCATCCACTGCGGCAGGTTCGTTATTGCTCAGCACCATACTGATTCCAGCAGGCGTTGAACCAAGCATCGCGGCGGTGTATGGCTTTACGCCGCCGTACGGATCGTAATGATGTTCCCAGTAGGTTAATGCCGGGATTTCAAAATCAGTCAGCGGCGTGTAATGAATCTGGATCGCTTCGCCTGCGTCGTTGACACCCCAGCAGGTTTGCAAATTGCCGCTGCGCAAGGCGCAAGCATGGTTATCCGCGGCAGCGAGCTGAACAAAGACCCCATTTGCGCCGGTTGATTGTCCGCTGCTGTTATCGCCCCAGCAATTAATTTCACCGTCTATGTCCAGCGCGCAGGAAAAACCGTTTCCTACGGCTGTTTGCACGAAGGTACCACTGGGCGGTGTGCTTTGTCCGAGTGCGTCATCGCCCCAACAGACGATGCTTTGGTCGGCCGCCAGTGCACAGGCGTGGTCATTTGCCAGGCTGAGGTCGGTAAATCCAGCCTGAACTGGCGCTGTGCTGAGGGCGCCCCAGCAAGTGATTTGACCGCTGCCCATCAGCGCGCAGGAAGCGTTGCCTGCGCTGAATACTTTTTGGTAGCTGCCAGCGGGTGGCGTGGATTGTCCCTGATCGTTGCTGCCCCAGCAGGTGAGACTGCCGTCGATCAGCACGCCGCAGGCATGCGCTGACCCCGCACTGAGGTCGATGAATTTGCCAGCCGGCTGATAAGTGGCGTTTCCTGCGGGACCTTTACAGATGACATTGCCATCCAATCCCAATGCACAATCCCAAGTGTCGCTGACGGCGATCTTTTTCTTGGCAGCCGGCACAGTAACGGGGCAGCCATTGCCGAAGCAGCTTAACGTTCCGTCACTTTGCTGCAGGTAGGTGTGATTCTTTCCGGTGATCATTTTATTCGCAGTCGCAAAGACGGATACTGGAATGACTGTGCTGACGCTGCTCCCAGGTTTATATAATCCATCTCCGGGGTATGTGGCGCTTAATGCTTTATTTCCAGATGTGGTGAAGAAGAAGGTGCAGGTGATTTTCCCCTGGGCATTCAGAGTTTGGGTGCAGGTTTGATCTTCCGGTGCGGTGACGGTTACCTGACCGGTTGGAGCGCTTCCCATTACCCCAGCGCCGGCAGGGTCATTCAAGCTGATCTCAACTGTGACCGGGTCGCCGCTCATATAGGCAGCCTGGTCGGGCGTAAAAGTGAAGGCTGTATTCGTTCGGACGGTGATGTTATAACCGCGGGTCTGTTTGAGCGCCGGAACAAAGCTTGATTCCGTAACGGTGATTTGCGGTGTGAAAATTCCAGCGCCGGTCAGCGTACCGGATAAACGGCCGTTGGAATTATTTAAGCTGGTGCCTGTAGGCAGTGATCCGCTGCTGAGCACGTAGGTGTAACTACTGTCTCGTCCGCCAGTAGTGGATAAATCCTGAGTCCAGGCTGCGCCAAAATCCAGGGTGGCAATGCTGGCAGGGGCGATATTGATTACCGGAGCCTGACCAGAAGTATTCTTTCCCCAGCAAACCAAGAAACCGGCCGAATTGATCGCGCAGGAATGATTGCCGCCGGCGGCGATTGAGTTGTAAGTTCCGCTTGGAGCGGTTGTTTCGCCATAAGTGTTCGTGCCGCCCCAGCAGACCAGGTTATTGTCAGTGGCTCGAATGGCGCAGGCATGATCAGCGCCGGCGTTGATGGCGGTGTAATTACCAGAGGGAACCGTGGTAATGCTGCTATTGCCGCCCCAGCATTCCAGGGCACCGCCAGCATGAAGTGCGCAGGCAAAGCTGCTCCCTGCGCTCAAAGCGACCCCAGTGCCGCGTGAGATAAAATCTGCCGGGACGGCAGGCGCATTAATACCCCAGCACACCGGCGCCCCGGTAGCATTCAGGGCGCATGTAAAGGTTTCTCCAGCAGTCAGGTTGGAATAGGTGCTGGAGGTTGGCGCCGAAATCCGGCTGTCATTACGTCCCCAGCATTGGATCGCCCCGGTCTGGGTTAAGGCACAGGAATGTTCCGTTCCTGAAGCCGTTAGGGTGAAATTGTTTGTAGAAGGAACACTCAGAACGCCGTAACCATCCCATCCCCAGCAAATCACGCGTCCAGATAAGGAGCGGCCGCAGACGTGGGTCGAGCTGGCTTCAATATTGGAAAGATACGTGTTAGCCGGTGGGGTCGTCCGATTTGAATCGGCGTTGCCCCAACAGGTGGGCCGGCCGTTATCGTCAATCGAGCAGGTGTAGTCTGACCCGGTCGTCACTTGCGGGGTGATTATTGCCGGAGTTACGTTTACAATGAAGGCGTCGGCTGAATTGCTCGCGGTGTAAAAATCGTCCCCGGAATAGCTGGCTGAAAAAGTCTTAATTCCGGCCCCACCGAAATATAAGGTGCAACTGGCGGTCCCGGAGGCGACCTCGGTGGAGCATTGATCTTCCACCTCCAGGCTGCTGTTCTTTCCGTAAATCGTTACTGTGCCGGTCAGCGTTGGTGTACCAGAATCGGCCACACTGGCAGTAATGGTCACGCCCTGTCCGGCAGTAACCGTTGTAGGTGTGGCGTTCGTTACCGTGGTGGTGGTAATGGGGGATTGGGCTGTTAATGTATATCCGATTGTGGCTGGTTTTAACCGCAGCGGGAGGATGCTGGAAACAGCGGATTCGGAGAGCTTAACGGAGAATGCCTGTGACTGAACAACGGTCGGCGTGCCAATGATTTGGTGCGTCAGATTTTCAGCATCATAGGTCAGGTTAAGCCCGGTCGGCAGGGTTCCCGAAGAGACCGAAAAGGAGTAATTATTGGCGTCAGCTGATCCTGCGGGTGTAAATAAAGCGGTGTACGCTTTATTGAGCGGGATATATTGGGTCAGGCTGGTGGGCGAAAAGGATAAACGGGGTGCGCGGTCATTGGTGTTAACACCCCAGCAGGCGATGGTGTTTTCCCCGCCATCATTATAGAGCGCGCAGGTATGCGCATAGCCAACGCCCATGCCAGTGTAGTTGGCCATCGTGTCCACGGGAATATTCTGTGTCGCGCCCCAGCAGGTCAGGCGGTTGGATGAATTTTTAGCACAGGAATAATCCATACCGGAGCCAATATGGGTGTAGGTTGTGCCGGCTGGCGGCGTCAGTACGGCTGTATCAATCACGCTGGCTGTCCCGCTGCAAGCCAGACTGCCATTTGTTTTTATTCCGCAGATATGGTTCTCGCCCGCGGAAATTGCCTTGTATGCTCCTGAAGGAGCGGTTAGACTGGCTCCCCAGCAAAATATTGACTGGTCAGCGGCAGAAATCGCGCAGGCAAAATCATGTCCGGCGGCAACATTGGAAGCCTTGGTGGTTGGAACCGTGAAACTGGCGGGCAAATCACCCCAGCAGTGCAGGGCGTTTTGATCGGTGATAGCACAGGCATAACTGTCATATACACTGACGGAAAGATATTTTCCGCTTTGGGCAACATTCAGGTTGGGTGATTCTGACCAACAATCTACGGAGCCATCAAAACTAATTGCGCAGGTGCCGTAATTAGCGGAAGATACCGAGCTGATGCCCGTCAGTGTGCCGTCTGGGAAATTATCGGAAAGCCCCCAGCAATCCATATCACCATTAGCAGCCAGGTAACAAGAATGAAAGCGCCCGGAAGAAATTTGGGGCGTCAGACTGGCGGCACTCACCGTCAATGCGGCTGGCAGGATCAAATTGGCTATGCTGGTACTGTAGTTGCCGTCGCCGCTGTAGGTGGCAGAAAACGAATACGTCCCTGTTTGGGTGAAAAACAGGTAGCAGCTGGCAATATGGCTGCTAGCATCGATTGGCGCGCTGCAGGAAACCGATGTGCCGGCGCTTGCCTGGAAGGTAATCGAACCGCTTGGTCCAGTTGAAAATTGACTGTCGGTCAAATCCACGCTGATTTTGACCGGTACCCCAAGCGTGGTGCTGGATGGGGAAGCGGACGCGGTTCCAGAGATAATGCGTTTATTGACGGTAAAATTTATTACCTGCTCGGCAGTTAATGGAGTCCCATTGGTCGAATCGGTTGCAGTTATGGTTACCGGGTAGGACCCGGCGGTTGTGAATGTGCCAGAAAGGGTGGCGGTAGCAAAACTCAAGCCAGGTACGCTTCCGCTCATTGAAAAGGTGTATGGGCTCACTCCACCCGAAGCGGAAAAAGTCTGCGAGTACGATTCCCCAATTACACCGGTATAGCTGGTCATTTCGGGGCTGATCGTGATGCTATCTGCTGAAACAGGCAGCGGAGAAAATGCAAGGAAGATCGAAATTACCAATATCACGATCTGCAAGCTGTGTAGGGCGTGTGGTTTAATTTGTTGTTTTATGGCTTGCATGGCAGCACCAGCTTTCTCTACGGCAAAATCTTGATTAGTTGAGCTTGGACGAGAATGCGTTGTTCATACGCCTGTGAGGTTGAGTTGTACAACCGGCAGGTAATCAGAGTCAGCCAGGCGTCTTCTTTGTGGTCGAGCAAGGAAGTATCTTGCGGGTCAACCACCTGAGTGGAGCGTACGGCATACACATAGGTTTGTCCGAATGCTTTAACCTGGATTTGATCGCCGTATTTTAAATCGCCTAATTTCGCAAAGGGGCCATCTGTTCCGCTGGCGCGGGTATTGTGGCCGGCCAATATTGCGTTCCCCTGCCAGGTTGGGAAGGCAGATCCTTCCAGCCAGCCAACATTTTTGTCCAGCCAGGTTGTATCCCATTCGCCGCCGGTCATTGGCACACCGACGATATCAGCTTTTACACCCAGAGCAGGAATGAGGAGCTGAATGCCGGCTGCAGGCTCGTATAGCTTATTGGACGGCTGGACAGGCAGCCGCGTCACGGTACCTTGAGCGAAGCCAGTAGCGGGTAGTTGATTGGCATCTTCGGGCGCCGCGGTGACAATAAATGAAAAAGCTTTTTCAACCGACAATCCAGCCGGGTCAGTGGCTCGTACCCGAACAGAAAGAGTCTTAGCGGCGTATGCCTCCAGGCTGGCGTTAATCAGCAGCCGGTTCCCATCAATGCGGAATAAGGCATTGTGGTCGGCTCCGCTGCCCGAAACCAGACTGAGTGTGTGCGTATCGTCACTGTTTGCATCATTTACTGAAAATTGGGCCACCTGATCGCCGATTTTGCCATTGTATGGGATCTTGGTGAGCGCGGACAGCAATGAAATGTCTTGCGGGGCGGCATTCACCCGTAACCCAACACTGGGACCATTGCTCGAATCATAAACGGTCATGCCTTCTGTGCTGCCCGAGTATGCAATGGAGAGGAGGATGTCTCCAGCAGTCGTGGGGGTGAGGGTGCATTGATGCGCTGGCAGGCTGGCGCTGCAGGTGGCGCCGCCGCCGCTGATGATGACGGCACCGCTGGCAGGCGCTGTCAGGCCAGTCTGTGCCGTAACCTGAAATTCAACCTGCACCGCCTGTCCAAGAACCACTGGGTTTGGGGTCAGGCTGGTGATTTGCGGCAGGGTGTTGCCAGCGGCGATAAATTGCGGTTGAAGTGGAATCACAACCGGATTAAGGTAATCATTGCCAGAAAAGAAGGCACATAATTCTGTGGTTCCAGGAATATTTAAATTCAATGCACAGCTTGCGGTCCCATTCGCGTCAAAATTTAGGGTGCAGGTATTGGCTGGCGAGGTGAACTTTAAAGAAGAGGTAACTTCTGGTATTGCGCATGTTGAACCGGTGCGCGTGAATACCAGCCCGGTGCCGGTTCGATTAAGTGTCGTGCCAGAAATTTGCAGCCCAATTTGAATTGGGTCACCCAAAAAGCCCGCCAGCGGGTCTTGTTGGGTGGCACTCAAGGTGGGGGTAACTTTTTCTAAAACTTGAAGGCTGCGGTAAGCTGAAACGGCCGGCAGATAGCTGACTGATCCTACATAAACAGCTTTCACCTGATAATTCTTCGCGGTTGAGGTAACCAGTGTGCACGAACCGCTGCCTGAACTGATTGACAAGGTACACAGGGTCTGCTCATCGGTTTGAACCAGGATTGAACCGGTTGGATCACCATGACCGCTAGTGCTGGCATTGACAGTAAACGTCACTGTCTGACCGACATAGGCCGGGTTAGGGGAGATGCTCTGAAGCGTCAATTGAACCGGATATGGCGGCAAATCGGATTGCGCCTGCGCGATTTGAACAGGAAGGATGGCTGCACAAACAAACAAGATGACCAGCGCAGCGCGGAAGGTAATCGGGGAGAACACGGATTGTCGCTTCATCGAGTTAATCTCCTTGCGAAGCTTGGGTTAAGGGGAGGTAAAGGTAATCCAACGCGCTGCGATAATAAATGCTGAGGTGAACGTTGTCGATGCTCCAGGTCTCTGTGCCGCTTTCATCCAATCCGGCGGCATAAAACACCAGTTGTAAATCAGTCTCTGTGTGCGGTAATACGCGGCAAATCGAATAACGGGTAGCGTCTGGCTGACCAGATCCGTTAAAGTCGCCCCAAACGGCCCCTGTGCCAGCCGGGTTCGAGCCGGCCAGATAGGTAGCCGGGAAACTCTGCGGCAGGGCCGGTTGATTTGAGAAAGTCGTGGTGATGATCGGGGTGCCGTTGATGTAGTTGGTCCAGATGTCTGGCCCAATAATTTCGGCTGGGTTAGCTGGGTTGCTGATTTGTTCACCGTCCCACGACCCGGTGATGAATAAATCGTAGCAGACAGTCACCCGATCATGCATGGGCAGGTGATTCCAGCCAAAAATTACCTGCGTATTATCAAAATTCCCCAGGCGCGGATTGTCCGCGTCTGCGTTAACACGTACATTGGGTGACCAACCTGAGTTATCGCTGGTGGAAAAATCATTGTTGTAATCAAATGTTTTCTTCCAGCCAAAATTCAGTACAACGCGATTATTGGCAGGGGCATAATCTGTTTCGTCCGATGTAATGCTGGAAACAAAGGCGTTTTGGGTGTTTGCCATTTCCCGCCCATTGGATTGCAGGTGCAGCGTTATATTGGCATCGCTTTGGGCTGGCAGATCACCTAAAGGGCAGGTTAATTGACGGCCGGTAAGACTGCAATCGCTGCTGGTCCCTTCGGAACTGAGGTAGGCGACTCCAACGGGCAAATCCACCAGCAGACTGGCGTTGACTGCGCTTTGCGTACTCCAATTCCGCGCAATGAATTTTAAATCAAGCGGACCAGATACCAGATATACCGACGGATAGGGGCCATCGTTGAATAGCTGTAAATCGCGTTGTGCGTAAGCCTGGGTTGCCAGTTCGAAAACCTTCTCGCCAGACCCGCTGATATAGAGCATGTTTTCGTTTGAACCGGAAGTGATTTGGGTGCGTCCCTCGGCTTCGAACACGGTTTGCAAGTTGGGGTATTCAATGAGGTCAGCCGGGCCGCTTTCTGTGATCGCAAAGGATCCAACGGTTTGAAAACCGATAAAATACATGCGCCCGTCTGCGCCCATACTCATATCGCTGACTGCGGAGGAACTGGTTGCCAGACTATAGACGGTTACAGCATGCGTAACCGGGTTAAAACAACCAATGCGGGTTGAGTTCTCGCTGGTGAACCATAACATGCCATCCGCGTCCAGCGTCAATTCCGCTGGATGCACCACAGCGGCCGGGAGGGCATATTCCTGCAAACTTCCATCTGTGCTGATTTGGCCGATTGTATTCCTGTTCCACTCGGTGAACCAGATGTTTCCGGTCAGATCAACGGCTATTCCCAACGGGCGGCTATTACTACCCGGCAAGGTGACCGTCTGTTGCTGTCCGGCAGGCGTCAGCCAGCCTATTTTGTTGTTTGAAAAGTCTGTATACCATATGCGCCCGTCCTGCCCCGTAACAATTTGGGTCGGCGCGGCTGGGCTATATGGCAGGGTGAACTCCTGGTAGGCCAAACCATCAAAACGGGCGATTTTTCCTGCGTTTTGTTCACTGATCCAAACAGCCAGGTCTGGACCGACGGTCTGGTCAAAGGGTTTTGCACTGGTGGTAAGCAATGGGTAAGAATTGCTGATATTACCAGCGTCCACGAGGGTTAATTGATTTTGGTTGGGAATGCTGATTGAAAAATGAGCCAGGTCGGAACGGATGATGGATGTAGGACGGGCTGAGCTATCAAGGCTTAACCTTAACTGAGGCCCAGTTGGAGCGTCTGCCGCCGCCGGCGGCGGGGCGGCGCTGAAGATCAGGCCGCCCCCAACTGCCGCAGCTAACAGACTGCGTTGGATACAACGAGAAATTGAATGGTCTGCCATGGCTTAATTAATCTGCCCCCGTGGATGGATTTCGTAATTGGACCGTAATGTCTTGTGTCATTTGGCTGGTTTGACCCGCAGAATCAACGGCAGTAATACTCAAGGTGTATTGACCATCCGCCGGAGCATTGCCGATTGGATAAACCCAAATGGCATTCCAGATCTGGCCATAAACCGAAGCATTGGCGCTGTATATTTCATCGCCGTTCTGGCTGATGGTGAAGCTTACCTGGCTGATGGCATTGGCAGAATCGACATTGCCTTGAATATTCAGATGTGTCTGACCGCGCTGATTAAGGATTGTAAGCAGGTCAGTGTTCAGGCTGAGGACCGGCGGCGTATTGCTCAGATCACCCGTAAGGGCTTCGGTCAGGAACGGCCAATTCATTGCCTGGCTGCGCTGCGCTTCACTCGGCTGGCTGTAGGCTTTGGTATCCGTGGGCGCGGCTGAACCGCTGCCGATGACGAAGGGTAGATACAGGTTGAATTCATCTGGTATTTCGGTGTTGGCCGGATAAGTTTGTGAACTGCAATTATCATTGGCGTCACAGGCCCAAATCCCGACATCTTCCGTATAAGCGGCTGGGCCGTCACAGGAACCAGTGATACGATAAACCACAGTATTGGGGGCAAAACCCGCTGCCAGATACCAGGAGCTGTTGAAGTATTCACGCTGCAAGACGGGATCAGCACTGCACATATTGATGCGGATCGAGCTTTCCTGCAGGGTCAAATCTTCAATGCTGAAGGTGTAATGCACGATCTCTGGGTCTTCAGCATCGGGTGTTTGCAGGAGAGTCAGGCGCGGGTTGAGGGTATCGACCACACCACCCCATTGATCCAGTGACTGGCTTTCGGTGGAGTAATGGCCTAAACCATCCCAGGCGCGCGAGTTGATTTCATAAGGACCTTCCAGACCGCCCGGAACGGGGGCCTGCCAGTCAATCTGGTTGCCGCTGCCGGAGATCGAAGCGGTTTGCCAACCCTGCTGGTTGAGCGCGTTCACTTCAATGGAGGACAGGGCGCGGGCAAAAATCTGAATTTCATCCAGATGTCCTTTGAAGCCTTCACCAATCACAAATGATTGGGCCGGGTAGGGCAATCTGGCGGAGGGTGCGGCAGATTGTGCTGCCAATGCTCCGTTGACGTAAATTTTGAACGTGTTGTCCACGTAGGTCACGGCGACATGGCTCCACAGGCCATCAGGCACTAAGCCAGGCGCAGTCGCAGCGCTGATCCAGCCATAGCCATCGCCAAACCCGGCCGAAACACTACCATCTGCGCCGATAATCAGCGATGGGTAACGGAGTTCCGGGTTTTCATCAGGCTGATTGATTACATAACGGTCGCTGCCGGTCGCCTCAGGTTTGACCCAGGCAGCCAGGGTGAACGTTCCACGGTCAAGCGCCAGACTAAAAGCTGGTTCGACGGTGAGTGTGTCGTTTCCGTTCAGGCTCAGTGAATAGTTGCCGACCTGCCCGGCATCGATCTTGTTTTCCAGGCTGCCTTCCGCATTGGTTAGTTCCAAATTATGGAAGAAGCCAGATTCATCAATCAAACGATCTCCTGATACCAGGTACTGATCCTGTACGCCTAATTCGAAGATCGTTTGATAACCGGTGTAGTTCTGGCGCACCTCGGTGCTGGTCAGGGCATGGTCGACCGCCATCAGTTCATCCAGGTAACCGAAGAAACTACCAACCGGCGCGCTGCCGATGAATAGATTTTCGTTCATCGCCGGAATGGGGCTGGCTGTATCGCGGCCAATTTCCTGTCCGTCCCGGTAGATGACCCGTTCGCCAGAGCTTTGATCAAAGGTGCAGGTCCACTGATGCCAATCGGTATCCGCATATTGTTCTGCGGAAATCAGGTCGGTTCCGCCAAAGCCGCAGACAAATTGATTGGCGCTGTTCAATCCGAACAGGAAGCGTTCGGCCACAATCGAGGCTGGACCCTGCCAGATCATTGCATTGTTCCGGCCGGTTTCTTCTGCCTTTGCCCAAAGCGACAGGCTGAAACTGCGGTTAGACAGATCGACTTGCTGGCCGAGGCTGATGGCGCGATTCTCGCCGTCAAAGTAAATGGAACCATTTTTATGTCCATTGATGCCGGCTTGCGGGCAATCTTCACCTTCACAAATGCCATTGATCTGATAGGGTGAAATATCAATGAACATGCGGCTGGTTGCCTCCGGATCCGGTTGTCCATCCTGGTTATCAGGCACTTCTTCTTTGTCCAGTGGCAGCCAGGCCAGCAATCCACTTGGATAGGGTTCATTGAATTGGTAGGACGCATTCAAGGCCGGCGTCAGGCTGATATCGACCTGCTGAATCTGTGAGGCTGCGTCCAGGCCGGCTTCGGTCAGATAGGGGGCGCTGTCTGTCGGTACGTCGCTGGCCGTCCCGCTGAGGAGGCCGCCTTTGAGCATGGTGGCGGTGGTCGTCGTGTCATTGAGCTGAATGCCGCTGGATTCAACGCCCGGCAGGGTTTGCTGATCCAGATCGGCCACTGGGGCGGTCGCATCCAGCAGGATATGAGTCGAGATTGAAGCGGCGTTTCCAACCCGATCAGTGCCATTGACAACAATCTCTAGCCGCCCGGTTGGTTCCTTTTCAGGAATCAGGTAATTCAGCGTCCAGCTGTAACCGCGTGCGGTTTTTTGTAAATCTGGTTTTTGCGGACCAGCGCCGACAATTTCACCGGCTTCGCTATAGATGGTCACCAGCATGCTTTCGGGATCAACCCCGCTGCCGGCTGTGCTGTCACGCAAATCCTCATCCACAATCGTCCCAGCCAGGCCGATGTACCAGGTGTTTTTTGCCCAGGAAGCCAGGCTGGATGAGATTAATTCGTCTTCATGCTTGTCGATGACAATATGCGGTTGGGTTGCATCGACGATGAAAGGATAAGTGGACGTCCAGGCGGTGTTGCCGACCAGGTCGATGGCCTGGAAGCTTAAGTTGTATTGTCCTTCGCCAGAGGTTGGGAAGAAGGTCGGGCAGTAAGAACTGCCGCTGCTTGAATCCATGCATACCGGCGCATCGCGGTATTCCGTAGCATTGGTCATTGCGTAGGTGGTATTCATTTCCACCCGCGCAACTCCCGAAGTCGCGTCCGCGGCGTCCACTTGCATTAGCCGATCCGCATTGGCCACGTAGGGGAATTCACTGTCGTAGGAAACGACATCAATGGTGGGGTTATCTGCGTCAAGCGTCATGGTCAGGGTGCTGCTTTCTTCCACTGAACCCATTTGGTACGCAAACACCTCGGTCGCGTCATTTTCCGGTAATTCGTAGCGGTAAATGGTTGGCTCATCCAATTTTCCGGCGTAAGCAGCCGCGCCAAAGTCAACGCCATCGGGCTGATTGCCCAGAGTAAAGCGACCGGCGCCGGCCGGACTGCCAAGCAGACCCTGGCCTTCGCTGACATTGTCACGATACCCATTGATATACAGGTTGTAGGCTTCATTGCCCGACCCATCGCGATGAACGGTCAGCATGACGTAATTCCAGGTTCCCTGGATTAAATCCACCTGGCTGACATAATCACAGTCGGAGGTGTCGTCGCCGGTCATCACGCATACCCTTGTGCCATTGGCGGGCAAGGTTAGCGCATACTTAATATTGTTGTTGTCGGTATTGTTCAGCGCCCATAAAACTTGAGCGCTGGTGCTCACTCGAGCAGGCATGACCCAGATGCCGACACTGAAATCGGTCAGTGTGGAAGAAAGCTGGTCCTGTTCCAGGCTTAAGCGATCATCCTGGCCATCAAAGTTTTGGGCTTTTCCAAGCCGGCCTTCAATATCGGAACTGGGACAGGTATCGCCTGTGCAGGCCATGGTCCAATGGGTCAGGGTGGCGTCGCTGACGCCATTGACGGCATTATCTTCATCCAGATGCGCCAGGAAGATCGGCGCGCGTTCAAGCAGGCTGTCTAGCTGGTCGAGCGCGGTGTACCGGAAGATGCGCACATCATCCAGCTGCCCATTAAAGTATGGTTTGGTCGCTGCCGCAGCGTATCCCAGTTGGGCTTCGCCGTTGGAGAGCGAATTAATCGCCGGGTTGTTCACCCGCTGATTGATTAAAACGCCATCCAGATACAAAGTTGCCGAGTTGGCATTGTAGCTGTAGAGGATATGATGCCATTGGCTGTCACTGACCGTCCCTCCGGTAGAGCACATTTCGATGCCGCCGGTCAGCGTACAGACATTGCCGGTGCGCAGATAGATCTGGCTGGTTGGGGTGGAAACGCCATTCGCATGCAGGGTGTAGATACCGCAATTGGTGCAGGTGGTATTGACCCACAGCGAAGCCATCAGGTCCGAAGTTGTTTCGACCGGGATGGTGAGCTGATCGTCGATTCCGTCAAAGCGCGCGGCCTGATTGATCAAGCCGGTGGTTCCGGCAGCCGGGCAGGCAGTATCGGTGCAGGTAGCATCATTTTCACCGCCAACTACGGCTGTGTTGTCGAAAGTATTGCTGGAGGGGCGGTCATCCAATTTAAGCTGCGCGGTGACTGGAACAGAATGGTACAGGTCGAAGATCTGCTGGGTATCCAATCCGTAACGGTAAACTGAGAGTTCATCAATGCGTCCGGCAAAGGGCAGGCCGCTGCGTTCGAACGAGACATTTAAGCGCCCGTCAAACCCATTACTGAGCGAGACAGTCCGGCTTTCGCTGCCCATATACCAGTAGGTATCGTATGATCCGCAGAAGTCATCCGGGTTATCATCTGCTTCCCAAACTTCAAAACGCAAGTGATCCAGGTTGGTGGTTGAACGTGAATAACCAACATTCATGGAATCGCCATCTGCCATGCTTTGTTCGCCTAAAGCATTGCTGATCCGGCTGCCGTTTAAGTAAGTCTCGATGTAAGGTTCCGCGTGACTGCCGGCATCATGCTCGTCGTCCATATAAAGCGTACCTAAACTAGTGCGGCTCATTGTGGAGGTTAAGCCAACATAGAAGCTGCTGGTACTGGCTGGGGGATTATCAAGCAATTGTGACGCCTTAATCACCGAATTCACAAAGATTTCTGCGATGTATTGGCCGGTATCGGTGGGCGTAAAGTTGACTGTGACGTAATTCCAGCGATTGAGCGTGATGGAATTATTGGCGTACAGCGTGTACATGTTCGCGCCGTCGCCGTATAAGAAGCGCAGACTGGTGTTTTTTCGTTCCAGGGTTGGGTAGGCGTCTATGTCTGAACTGCTTTCCAGGTTTTCGCGGTACCCATAGATGCCTTGCCATTCGGTCGTGTCGCCGCCGGTCGGATAGATCCAGGTGGAAATAGTGAATGCACCGTCATGCAAATTCAATTGGCCGTTGCCGTTTACACGCAGGTAGCCAGTGCCGGCTCCGCTGCCTGGGTTAAGTGAATTGCCTTGAATGGCTGTAGCGCTGGTGGTCGGCGACTGCTGTTTCGAGACACTCTGCTGGTAACCAGAGCTGTCTGAGAAGGTGGTGCTATCCATATTGAGCACCAATACGGCGCGTTCTGCCAGTCTGGCGATATCCGCTGTTGAGAGAGCACGTGCAAAAATGCGGATATCATCCACCGCATACTGTAATTGCTGCGGTGCCCCGCCGAAAACCAAGGTAGCATCACTGCTAATAGCGCTGACGCCGCTGGCCTCGTATCCTAAAGCGCCATTGATATAAACCGAGAACTTCTGGCTGTCGATATCGTAGCGCAGGGTGATGTGATTCCAGGTACCGCTTATGACATCGCGCGAGAAGGAAGTTGGCCGGTTCAAGCTCAGCGTCGAATTGTTGACCTTGACCACAAACCGGCTGGAAGTGCTGCTGTAATTGTTCAGGGCTACACTCAGGCTGTTGTTGCTGGTTTTGAAGAGCGTCATTTGCTCGCTGCCGGTGCTGCCCGCCTGCGGCTTGACCCACAAGGATAACGTATAGCTGCTGTTGAGCAATTTTAAATCGTCCAGTGTGTTGAGCGTGACCGGTGTATCGCTGCTCTGGGTAAAGGTAACACCAGCATTTAATATACTGTCCGCTAGCACAGCCGGGCAGGTGGTGTCGCATTGGGCGGTTCGCGGCGGCATAACGCCGGAATTATCCTCGTAACTGTGATCGTCTCGTTCTTCGTCCAGGGTCAGCCAGAGTTCGGCGCGATTGGATTCGGTCCGGCGGTCAACAATCTGGACGTTGGCTGTCTGCGTGATGTTCAAATCGCCGCTGGCAGCAGAGGCATCAATTTGGATCGTATTGTCAATATTGACCTGATTGACTCCCGTAACGACCGGATTATCTGGGTAAAGGACAAATGTATACGGCAGGAATTCCGTCGCCCAATTGACAATGGCTTCCACCCGGTCGCTGATGGTGGTCAACAGGCCATAGGCAAAGCGGCTGTTGAGCAGGTTTATGACCTGCGAATGATAT
The DNA here is from genome assembly GCA_036822575.1 of Bellilinea sp. Taxonomy (GTDB): domain Bacteria; phylum Chloroflexota; class Anaerolineae; order Anaerolineales; family Anaerolineaceae; genus Bellilinea. The sequence continues at coordinate 71,239 of DAISHK010000002.1, forward strand.
ACGATCTCTTCGCCGGGGCGGACATAATTATCGTTCAGGTTATAGCGCGCCGGCATCAACCGTTGGCTTACTTCATCAACACTTAACGCACGCGTGAAAATGGCAGCTTCATCCAGCGTCCCGGTGAAGGCATCCCCGATGGTGATGCTTCCGAGATTATCCTGATCGGCGGGGGTTGGGCTGGACCAGGTACAGGAACCGGCACAGCCGACTTGAGCCCCGTTGATGACGAAGGTCGCTTGATGACCGTCGTAAATCACGGCTACGTGATTCCAACCGGTGCTGGTCAGGGCTGTGTTTGCGGATACAGTTGCACTGCCGCTGGCTAATTTCGGGACGCCATTTTCAAGGTAGAAACGAGCTTCCTGCTTGCTTGAATCAGTGTTCCATTTAGCGAGCATGGTCCCGTTTTGCCCGTCTTTAACCCAGGCGGCCAAGGTGAACGGTGCGTCGCTGCCTAAAGTCAGCGCTTGAGCGGTGCTGGGCAAACTCAGAACATTGCTGCCATTAAAGCGGGCTGAATTGCCCACACGGCCTTCGACCCCACTGACTGGGCAGGCGCTGCCTTCGCAGGTGGCATTGAACCCAAAGGTCGAGGCGTCGTCAAAGGTGCTGGCATTGCCGGTTTCGTCAAATTTTATCAGCAGTGCTGGCGCATCAAGTTCTTCCATGCTGAGGGCATAGTCCAAAACGCTGGCGGCATCTGCAACCTGCGGATTGAACCCATAAACGCGTTCCAGGTAATCGGTAACACCATCTTGGTCAGCATCTACCTGCAGCGGATCCGGGTAAACCATGGTTTCCAGTGGCGAACCATCTGCTTCAAAGCCATAGGTGAAATACCAGCCTTCGGTCTCTTCTTTATCGTTTAATCCGTCGCCATCGCTGTCTTTGCGCAGCGGATCGGTGCCGATTTGAATTTCCTGGTAGTCGAACAGGCCGTCGCTGTCACTATCTACCAGCAGCGGATTGGTCCCGTTGGCGATTTCGAATGCGTCCGACAGACCGTCATTATCGGTGTCGTAGCGGGTATCGTCCGGGTCGTTTCCATTCTGGAAAGCCTTAGAAAGCAGTCCATCTCCATCCGCGTCTTTGATGATGGGAAAGGTGAAATCGCTGTTGTTATTCCAGTCCAGACGGTAGCCGCTGCTGGCTGCCTGCAGACTGTAGAAATCATCCAATGTATTCGGAAAGACATCTACCGTCAGGCTGTCGCCCATGGAAATACTGAAAGAATTCCGTTCTGTGCGAATGTAGCAAACCGGGATGTACATCCAGGGAGTCCAGATAGCCCAGCACTCCTGAACAGGAATGGCGCTGCCTTCAGTGAAGTACACTGTTGGATCCATGTTGATGCCGGTTTTTGGCATGTCAATGTAATTTGATCCGGTTGTGGCGGTAAAGGTCTTTTCCCATTTCTTATCATTCTGCACTTCATGCCAATCTTTGATTTGCCCGCGCTCCAGATCATCGTCAATATCTGTTTCGGAGGATTGGATGGCGTATGCAAACGTTGATGTTTTGACAAAATAATTCGCAAATTGCCAGGCATAGAGCAGCGCTTTCCAGTCAATCGGGAGACTGGACTTGGTGATGGTGTTCTTGACATCAATACTATAGGAAAGGTCGTTAGCCGTGGTCATGCCCAGCAGCGGGTCACGCATACCCTGATCGACGCCGGTGAATTCCAGACGGCTGCTGTCATCATATTTAATCAGGTAGGTCTGTGAATAGAGGAACCATTTGATGATTTTGGTCAGCCACCCGGATATACCAATACAGACGTACTGGCGCGCCCAGTGATTCTCGTCCAGGTTGTAAACCCCAGCGGCCGCGCAAATGGTGGAAATCAGGCCATCGATAATGCCGATGACAGCCACAATAATTGCGCCAACCACCGTACAGGCCAGGGCGGCCATTAATACAATCAGCATGGTGGCCGCAATTGCGTCAGCAACCATACTGTTGAAGGCCAGGCTGCCAAAGGAGACGCCACTGGCAATCCATTGATAGATAAAGACGCCCCAGGTAATGATGGTGGCTACGATTGCGCCGATAATCGCCGCGCTTTGGGCCGCCGCGGTTACGGATTTCGCGGCGCGCACCAATTCGATGGCTGAATAGAGACCATAAACCGCCAGGCCTAGAGTCAGCACCCCGATTGAAGTAAATATAATTCGCTCCGCGACTTTTCCAGCAGTGCCATTATCTACCAGATAGATGATGGTCACTGTTATCGCCGCGATTACGATTACGGCAGCAATTGCGCCTGCGATTACCTTTCTCAGGGTCGTGGAAAGCAAATTGGCCAGCTTGGATGTTTTTTGTTCCAGCCCCTGTCCAAATGCTTTAAGGACGGCTGTCGCTCGTTCGGTCTTGGTGCTGAATTGGAAGAAAATATCCGCTGCCAGAGCGGGATTGGCCTCCAAACCATTCAGGAAGGTCTCAACCACAAAGCTGACGACTTTTGTGACCAGCTGAGCTTTGCCATTGAGGCGGTAAAAGGCATTGAAAATGTACTGATCATTCAGCGTTGCTGGAACATTGACCACCGGATTATCGTCCATGCGCGTCAATGTGGCGACACCTTTTTGAAGAGATTCATAATAACTGCGCGCCATAAAGATGCGGCCGTTGACTTCCTGGCGCGCATCCTCATCGCTGGTATCGAATTGAAATTCATCCGTGTTGCGCAATTTCGATTCAAGCAGATCCAGGTATTCCTCAACCGGATAAGCCTGCCAGGAACCATCGCTGTACTGGTATGGAGACCAGTTCATCACGGATTGCGTTTGCAGCACTGTTCCGGCCATATCCAGCGTGCAAACGCCGCCGCTGCACTGTGCCGCTGGGTCATTGTAGGAAACGCCACGGCTGGATTGCTGCCGGGCAAAAAGTAACGTCGCTTCCGTCGTCAGCGGCTGGCTATCGCTGCCGGTGAAATAGGTGCTGAAAATTGTTTGAACCTGAGAAGAGGTATTGCTATCGTCCTTTTGGGAGAAAAATTGCGCAATTTGATCCACGTTAGGATAGGAATATTGCAGCACCTGGAAGGCATTTTTCTGCAAACCCCATAAGCGCGTGTCATCATCCGCCAGACCGGTGTTCAAATCCGCATCGAAACGATTGGCGATTTCTGTCAGGGTCATATCTTCGCGGCCAGAAAGGAACGAGCTGTTAAGACCTTGGGAGAGCGCCCATAATGGGTCATCAAATTCCAGGTCGGTGTCGGTGGCCGGGTTTTCGAAAATCACGTCCATATTGACGCCGTGGTCTTCCGTCACAGACAGGCCGGTGACTCGGAAGGGGTCGTCATAAGTTTGGACGACTTGCGTCTGGTTTTGGTACCAGCGTTCTGGCTTTGATTTGTCGCACCAATCACCGGAACTGCTCGCGTTATAGTCTTCTGGAACCGGCTTGCAGATATCGGTGAGCATATTGACGATCCAAACAACGCTCAGTTGCTGCTGTGATTGGTCGAATCGATTGCTCTGGTTGCTGTACGGAATCCGGGCGGTGAAAGCCGTCGGATTAGCGCCATCGAAATCAGTGACCAAAGAGAGCGGGGTGTAAATAAGCACATCACCATTGGTGTCGTTGCGTACGGTTGCGCCATAAGCATTCAGGGTCGAGTCATCCACGACTTTATCCGTCATAGTCCCATGCGCTGCGGCCGGCACCGTCAGACAGGCTTTTTCCTGCCCGCCCTGGTTAATAAATATGGAGTATTTCCCATCGGCCATGTCGCTGAATTTGATGTCGGCATTCTTTTCTGTTCCGATGGTGAAATCACCCAGGCTGGTGGGAGTGGAGCCTTCCGCACAGGTTCCTGCTGCCGTTGAGATTTGATAGGTCCCGCTGGTAGCATCTTCAAGTTTAAGTTTGATCAAAGTGTCGCTGCCTGAAGTGCGCGCTGTGGCGGTGAAGACTCCCTCAAAATCATCGTCAGTGACGGCAAAAGTGAAATGATCAGTAAGCGGCAGCGGCAGGCTTGAGCCCGTCAGGCGGATTTGCAGCATGGGGATCAAGCGCATATCCCCATAGGCAGCCTTGGGGTCATATTCTTTTTGTTCATCACTGAGTTGATCAGCGAAGGTGGAGTCGCTGATTCGTTGGACCTGACCTTCCGTATCGCCGGTGGGCCAATCCAGGACATTCATGCTCAATGTCAAATGCTGAATATTTTCTGGCTGAAGCTGATAAGTAATGAAGATATCCTTGTCGCTTTCCAGATTGCTGACGTTGAATTTATACGGGCTGCTGGCCTTATAGATGGTACTGTCATAGAAGTAAGGCGATTCATCTGTGTAGGATGAAACGCCATCCCCGTCGTCATCGGTGTCGAAAATATCTGGAATCCCGTCATTATCCGTGTCTTTGCAGACTCCCGGCGTGCCGCTGACGTCGGTTGAAACCCGTTCCTGGCATTCGATGCCATCCAGCAGCCCATCATCATCGCTGTCATTATTGAGCGGGTTGGAATACCAATCCTGGTTGGCGTAGCGGAATCCCTCGACCTCATATAAATCAGGGATTCCATCGTTATCCGAATCCAGGTTGCCCGGTTGGATGCCTAATTTTAATTCCTCGCTGTCATTAAGCCCGTCGCTGTCCGTATCGGCCATGTTGGGGTTTAAAACAGTGATATCGAATGATTCTTCGTAAGAATCGGTCAGACCGTCTTGATCCGAGTCGCTTTCTTCACTGGTATCCTCGGCGGCTTGCAGTTTCGTGGAGAAGGATGGCAGCTCAGCGCTTGGGCTGGCCGGCTGATCACTGGCGCTGTTCTCGGTTTGTTCAAATGGAGAAAGATTCGGATTCCAATCCGTGCCAAGGATTGCAGCTGCATTATCCTCCGCGGCCTGGTCGGCCTCTCTGGCCGCCTGCTGTGCTTGTTGCTTGGCCTGCATTTCACTGCTGAATTGCGCTGCCTTGACATCTTGCCAGATGGGCGAAACGACCATCGAAATGATTACAAAGGTAGCGATGCCAGTATAAATAACTTTGCTGTTTGAGAAAGCAATGACCAGCGCGCCGCAAAGGATGGTAACCATGAAAAGGATCAGCGTGCTGCCAACGCCTTCCGCGCGCAGCGATTCACGCATAGAGCCCATCCAGAAGGATAGTTTCTCTGGGAGGCTGCCGGTGGCAGCGGCCATTACCTGATCTGGATTCTCAATTTGGAAATCCGTGCTGAGGTTGACTACCGATCGTTCGCCGCTTTCGGCCTGAGGGAAAGCCATGGACATTTTTAAACGAACCGGATAGCCTTCTTCGGTCAGCCAGACCTCGCCATTCGCATCCATCGTGCGATAGATGTCCGATAGCTCAAGAGTCATTCCGGCTGGCAGTTTGCCAGAGCGCTGGAGCTCTTTGGTCATCTGGTCGCGCATATAGACTGCAAACGCGTCGGAATCAATGTCAAACTGATAATGGGCTACCCGGAAGGATTTAACCTGCGCCGCGGATGCGGCTAAATCAAAGCTCTGATAATCGGGCGCGGACACGTTGCGGGCAGCAACTAAAAAAGAAGACAGGTCGTTACCCGGTGCAAAGGTGTTGATAAACGAACTGTCCACATTTTCCCATTGGCTGGAGCCGATATTTCGCCCGCTGGCAACCCCGTCCGCCACCTTAATTTCAACCCCATCCTCTGGGTTGGTAATATTTGAGGTGTTTTTATATAGTTTGATTTGCAGCGTTTCGGCGCGCAAATCAGTTTGTCCATCGACCAGGTAAACATCCCGAGTGCTGGTCTGACCAACGTTGGAAGTTTTGGGAGCTGGGTATGTAATCTGTTCGATGGTGGTTGAAAAGGAATAGTTTCCGAGCTGACTCAGACGAGACCAGGCATCTTTCAGAGAATGCTGATGCTGAGCGTTTTCAGTGTGCGGAACGATCAAAATGACGATGGCAATGATTGCCGCTGCTATGCAGCCAGCAATCATCAGACCGAAACGAGTGCGGCGACGGCTCATAACTTCTCCTGATGTTAATGTGAAGCTGGATTGAAACCCTATCGGGGATCAGAAATTAAAAAGATAAACCTTCGTTTCACGCCCCCCGGCGTCAGGTATTTTGACATGTAAAAAATTTTTTATACTTCTAATACTATAATAATAATCCTTTGATTAAGAAAAAACAACCGATTTATTACTGTAGCCTCAATATTTATTAATAGTGATAGCTTATTACGCTAATCAGTACTTTCTTTATTTAGGTTGGGTAATGTTAATAGCGTCATCTGCTCATTCACAATAGAATGACGAAAGGAACAATTGATTAATCACCGCTGGTTTGGTTGAAAATTGGTAATTGATAATTTTGAAATAGTCATTGAGAATTTTCGGATATGTTAAAAAATAAGCAGGCCGCTTATTTTAAAGCGGCCTGCTGTGATTTTGTCGCTTTGGCTGATGGCGTCTTGGTTAGTTGACTTCCTCAGCCCAGATTGGTCGCTGTCGGGAGCAAACCGGCCTTTCTAATTCTGGCAACCATCAATTTTGGCGAAAAACGGCAAAAGTAGGAAATGTCTGGGTTTTAGATCTTCCGGCCGATGTCGTTGCCAGCGCGAATGGCTAAGGCGATATTGAAGGGCTGATCACAGTCGCCGATGGCGTACGTTTCTTTAACCGAAAGGCCATCAAGCAGTGATTTGTTCGGCAGCAAGTCGGCAGCATTGATGATCGAATCCGCAGCGATGATCGTTTCCCATCCGCCGTCCGACGCAATCGTAACTTTGCCATCACCAATTTCTCGAATAGTTGAACTTGGATAAACTTTGACACCGAGCGAATAAAGCGAGGTGGTCATAAAGCGATGGGCATGCTGAGATTGCTGTTTATCAAGTTCTTCATCAGGGTTCGGCGTGACGATAGTGACTTTCTTTTTGTGAACCGTCAGCCACAGAGCAGCATCGAAAGCCTGGGCGTTAGAGCCAAAGACAATGACATTTTCGCCAGTTCCGTCGCCGGTGAAGTTGACAAAGTCGATCACCGGTACGCTGCCGCCGCTGACGCCGACTTCGCCCGGCAGAGAGCCAATGGCGAGGATTACCGCTTCCGGTTTTTCACTCTCAATGAAGGCTGCATCAACTTCCTTATTTAATACCACGGTCACGCCGTTCACTTCCAGCTGTCGGGCCAGATAAGCCTTGAGGTCGTCAAGGTTTTCATGCGGTCCTTTAATCATGCTGGCGAAGGTGAGCTTGCCGCCGAGTGCAGCGCTTTTTTCGTAAAGCGTGACTTTATGACCGCGGGCGGCCGCAATACGGGCAGCTTCCATGCCGGCCGGTCCGCCGCCAATCACCATGACTTTCTTCGCTGCTGTGGCCGGCTCAAGCTCGTAGGTTGCCGGTCCATTTTCGGTCATGACGCGCTGGGTCAGGGCATTGACCCGGCAGTAGCCCATTGCGCGGTTCATTTCATTTGATCCAATATGGCAGTGCAGGCAGCGCGTGCAGGGGGCGATTTCATCAATCCGGCCCTCTTTGAGTTTGTGGACATATTCGTTGTCAACTGTAAGCGGGCGGTTCATGATGTAGAAGTCAACTTTGCCGTCAGCTAATGCCTTCTCGAAGTAATCCGGGGCATGGGCAGGATCCATATATGTGACGGTGCCGCAAGGGATGGTGAGCGCTTCTTTGTAGCGGCCGACGATATCAATCAACATACCGGCGCCGCTGTGGTTTCCAACTAACTGCCCCTGCCAATGCCTTGAGAAATCCCATTGCGTACCATATCCGGTGGCGCCCTCAATACCATTGAGGAGGAAGTAAAGATCACTGGCGAACTGACAAGGGTGGTTATCTAATGGGCCTAAGCGCAGATGCATCGAATCACAACCGGCAGCTTCGAATAATTTTGCAAACCCGATTCCTTCCTCAATCGTTGTCACTTTATTATGCGGAGCGGTCACGGCGTTGTCCAATGTCGCCAGAGTGGCATTATTGGTCAGGTTATCGTTTTCCTCGATGCAGTCGATCAGCACCTGAACGACGAAATCTTTGCCACAAGCGGCTTTAATTTGTTCAATGCATTCTGTAACAAAGCGAGCCCGGTTTTCCAGACTGCCGATGCCGTATTCATCTGTACGCGTATTGTGGAACCGCGAAAGGAAGTGTTCACCGAGGTTAAATCCGGCTGCGTTGATTTCAATTCCAACAAAACCGAGTTCTTGCATAAACTGAGCAATTTTTACCCAATTGGCTTGTTCTGCTGCAATGTCCTCCAGGGTAAAGTCATTTGACGACTTCATTGAGAAGCCGTAATGCTGATACCCTAATTTCGCGCCGTATTTCCCACATTCCGCAACTAGCTTTTTACCAAATTCAATGGTCTCTGCAGGAGTTTCACTGCCATCGGCCGGTGGTTCCAGCGCGCTCACCATTTCAACCCAAATCAGCTCAATGCCGCCTTTGGCGAATTGAACGTAATATTGGAGCAATTCGTCCGTAAGCCCTGCCAGGTATGCGGCCGATCCGGCGGCGGATTTAACCATGCGATGATTTAGCGTTAGCGGACCGATCTTAAGTGGGGAAAATAGAGTTTTTAAATCGGTGGTGTTTTGCCGGTAGTCGTAATCCTGCGGATTGAGATAGGCTTGCGGAATCAGTTCGCCCCCGACCGTTGCCGTTTCTGCACCGGCAGTATTAGCATCAGTTGCCTCGGTAGGCGCAATTTTCGGCGAACAGGCCGTGAGCGCGCCCCCCGCGGCGAGCGTAAGCGCAGTTTCCTTTAAAAATAGCCTTCGACTGATTTTGTTTGGATCTTTTGACGGTTTCATTCCTGCTCCTCTAGATATTTTTGCATGCTCAAATTTTTATCAACAGTTCACCGGGCAGGTGATTGTTGTTTCGACTGTGTTTGTTTGAAAACAGGATGCCACCCCTCAATTTGTGTAAACCAGTTTTGTATTGAATGTCATTTGGATTTTAATGATTTTATCATTTTTTTGTGTTGAAATTCACAAAACAAGGCTTGAATTTTGGATTTAACTTGACTAAATCATGAGAGCAAAAAAGAGGTCGATCCAGATGAAGTGCGTCATTTTGCAGCATTGATTTTTTCGAGCGATGCTTAGCTGCCGTAAAGGATGCATCCAACGGGTTATAAAAAGCAGGTTTATGGCAGTCGTTTATAACAACCTGCTTCGCTTGCAGAGAAAAAAGGTATACTAGGGGAAGTTATTTACTGGGGGCAATCTGGTTAAAACCAAGTGGAATAAAGCAATTAACAATTTTCATTAGGTGGTTATCTTATGCTAGAAAAGCCGCATCGCAGGTACAACCCGCTTATTCGAGATTGGGTGCTGGTTTCTCCGCATCGTGCAAAACGTCCCTGGTTGGGGCAGGTTGATAAGCCTCCGCTGGTGGAACTGCCTCAGTATGACCCCAAATGCTATTTATGCCCGGGGAACGAGCGCGCTGGCGGTGTGAGTAATCCACCGTATCAGGGAACTTTTGTTTTCGACAACGATTTTGCTGCTTTACTGCGAGAAAGCGAAGCTGAACAGCCGGTAAAACCGGGATCCTTGATGATCGCAGAACCTGAAAGCGGCATCTGCCGGGTGGTATGCTTTTCTCCGCGGCACGATTTAACCTTGCCGGAGATGGATTTAGAAGGAATCGAGACCGTTTTGCGCACCTGGCAGGCTCAGACGGCGGAATTAAGCGCTGTGCCGGGTATCCGCTACGTTCAGGTCTTTGAGAATAAGGGCGCGATTATGGGTTGTTCCAATCCCCATCCGCATAGCCAGATCTGGGCAACCACGCATATACCCAACGAGCCGGCTAAGGAACTTGAAGCGCAGAAAGAGTACTTTCAGGCGCATGGCAGGCCTTTATTGCTGGATTACCTCGCTGAAGAGCACGCCGCGCAGGAGCGCATTCTGGCTGAAAATGAGCATTTTTCAGTTTTGGTGCCGTTTTGGGCGGTTTGGCCGTTTGAAACAATCGTCATTGCGCATCGTCCTGGGGCAGGGCGTCTAACCGACCTGACTGCTGAGGAACTGCACAGCCTGGCTCAAATCATGCAGACGCTGACTGTCCGTTATGATAATTTGTTTGAAGTTTCTTTCCCCTATTCAATGGGCTTTCACCAGGCGCCCTTTGACGGAGAGGACCATCCAGAATGGGTCTTGCACGCACATTTTTACCCGCCGTTGCTGCGTTCTGCTGAAGTAAAAAAATTTATGGTCGGTTACGAAATGCTGGCAATGCCGCAGCGCGATATAACGCCAGAGGTAGCTGCCGAACGCCTGCGCAGTCTTTCAGAAATCCATTATAAAAAACGGTGATCAACATGGATCTCATTTCCACAGTTTCGCAACGCTTTGAAGAAGAATTTGGCCGCATCCCGGTTGATATCGTCCGCTCACCAGGACGGGTGAACCTTTTAGGAGAGCATGTTGATTACAACGCCGGTTTTGTAATGCCCGCAGCAATTGATCGGGCTTCCTATCTGGCGTTCGCACCCGCACAGGGAGGAGTTTCTACCTTGGCGGCGCTGGACATGGATGAACGCGTCTCGTTTACACTGGATTCGGTAAATCAGCATCAAGATGTAAACGGTCAGCCGCTGCCGCATTGGGCGCTTTATCCGGCCGGTGTGTGCTGGGCGTTGGCACAGGCTGGTTATGCTGTCCCGGCACTTCAAGCGGCTTTTACCTCAAATATTCCTCAAGGGTCTGGTTTGAGTTCCTCGGCCTCGATTGAATTGGGATTCATTTCTGCCTGGCAGGCTATTGGCGGCTGGACACTTCCGCCGATGCAGCGCGCCTTGCTAGGGCAAAAAGGGGAAAACCAATACGTTGGGGTTAATTGCGGCATCATGGATCAATTTGCCTGCGCCTGCGGCGAAACGGACCGGCTGCTGCTGTTGGATTGCCGCTCGCTGGAATGGCGAACATTGCCTTTGCCGGCTGAGCTGGCCATTGTGGTAGCAGATACCACCATCCGTCGGAAATTAACCTCTGGCGCATACAACGAACGGCGCGCAGATTGCGAAGAGGCTGTACGGTTATTGCAGGCTGATTTGCCGCAGATATCCAGTTTGCGGGACGTTGCGGTAAATGAGTTTAATCGTCTGGCGGGTAAATTGCCGGAACGTGTCCAGAAGCGGGCGCGCCATATTGTTGAGGAAATCGCGCGCTCCGAAAAGGCCATTGCGCTGCTGGAGAGCGGTGATATCGCCGCTTTCGGCAAGCTGCTGAACGAATGCCATACCAGCCTGCGTGACCTGTACGAAGTCTCAATTCCTGAACTGGATATCATGGTAGAGATTGCTCAGCGGCTGCCCGGTGTGTGGGGTGCGCGCCTGACCGGCGCTGGTTTTGGCGGCTGCACGGTTAACCTCGTTGAAAAAACGGCTGTCGCTGATTTCGTCAGCGCCTTGGAACAAGGGTATACCGCACGGACAAATTTAAAGCCAGAAATTTACGTTTGCTCGGCTAGTACAGGTACAGCGATTATCTGACCGAAATTTCCATACTCATAAAATCCCCGCATCCGGCTGAGAAACTGCCTTGCGGGGATTTTTTTGTTCCACTCAATTGATTAAAAGTGGACGGCGCGCTCGCTCAAGCGCGCCGTCCGATAAGGGGAGGATAAAAGCAAGTGAAAATTGCGCTTATTCAATTGGAGAAGCCATGACAAATAAGCGGCCCCAAGAAGCTTCACCATCATTTTCAATGCAGGTCTGGAAAGTGAGGTGATGATCGCCGCTGTACACCTGGTAGAAAAGATCTACCGCGCTTAATTTTTCTCCGCTGTCGAGATCAAGGAAATCGCTGTAAGGGCTGAGGGGCTGCAGTGCCTGGAACTGGCGGATGCTGTCAATGCGGTAAGCGCTGAAGCTGCCATCGCCTTTGATTAGCAGTACTTCCTGCCCGATTTCAAGATTGAAGAATTTGATTCCGGCGTGTGTGTTATGCGCCAGCATACCGGTCACATTGAATTGCGAAGCTGAGGCGAACTGTGTGATGACATCATCTTGTTCGCTGATCCAGCCGGCGTTGCCGGAAGGCTGCTGGACAACCGGGTCAGCTAAAACGCCGTTGACGTAAATTCCGACGATCTGATTGGCGTTGCCATTGACCACGCTGGCGACAAATCCATCCAGCTTTTCGGCGTCTTCTGCGGCTTGGGTCTCGGCAGCTACTTCGACCGCGTCTGTGTTGGTGTTTGGCAGGTAGATTGACTGCGGCTCTTCGCTCCAGATGTGAGCTTCGGCCGGATATTGTTTGTAAGAAAAGCTGGCAGTTTCCGCATTAACTGCGTTTGTATTGGCCAGTACCGCGAAAATCGCGATTGCAACAAGAACGAAAGTAAAGAATTTATTGTTTTTCATGGCTGCCCCTTATCCTGGTTTGAGACAAGGGCAGCACAGCCTGAAAAACTGTTCTTCGTGCGCGCCGAAAGGTTTCGGTAACCTGGCAATCCTGGCCTTCGTGAGCGCGAAGGCGGTAGACCCATGGCTTTGCGTCGCCGGCTTTCACCGGGTTTGCCCTTGTCGTCCTAAAAGATTTTGAATGTGCTCTGCAAGTCGTACGGCCGGGTGACCACGAAAAAAAAGAACCTGGTTTTATCCAGGTTCCGCCTAAAACTTTGCTGATTATTTCCAGATGGTGAATGTGCCTTCTGGGTATCTGCGCATTTTCGTGTTCGGCGGCCTGGCGGTCATGATCTCTGTGAGCGCAGAGATTTTAGACCCATAGCTTTGCGTCGCCGGTTTTCACCGGGTTTGCCTTTATCGTACTTTCAATGTGCGATCTTGCTTGCCTATACTATACCACAATAATGACAGAATTTGTCAAGCTTATTTTTGCGGGGTGCGTTAAAATGACGTAAATATGACTTTTAGGTGCATTTTGTCGTACCGTGGATCGATTTGACCCGGCAGATAATAAGGCCAGGTGATACGCACAGTCTGGCAGGGTATGCCTTGAAAATTCCGGCTGAAGTTAAAAACCCTGCTATAATGAAATTAAGCAATGCTTTGCGCATTTAAAAATCATAGGTTAAGGTGACCCGATGCCCGGAAGTCAGGGCTTAATAGGTGGAAGCTGGTGCAAGTCCAGCGCTGTGCCGCAACTGTAACTGGAATAATCCAGGAGTCAGAAAACCTGCCTTACCAAAAATCTTTTAAGGTCCTTCTCGAGCAAGGAGGTAATATATGCAGGCTGTTCCCAAATTGCTCAACCAGAAGAAGCTGGTTGGGCAATTTAATTATGTTTTTTCTGACGTTCTTTTAAAAACTACCTTTCTGCAGCACAGCCAGACAGAGGCGGCCTATGGATGAGCTGCCCGTTGTGCATGGATTAACGCTGTTGTTTACCGGCGATGGCAAAGGGAAGACCACTGCGGCATTGGGAATGTTAATGCGCGCTCACGGGCATGGATTGACGACCGCGGTCCTGCAATTTATGAAGACAGCCGCGTGGTCGCCAGGTGAAACCGGCACGGCCTCTGAATTGGGGATTGATTTTTTTGCCTGCGGCAGCGGTTTTACCTGGCAGCAAGCGGATGAATCCCTGGCGATCCGACAGGCGCAGGCTGCCTGGCAGACGGCGCAGCATTACATCTTGGAACGCCGCTATGACCTGTTGGTTTTGGATGAATTTACGTATCCGCTTTCATTTGGCTGGATTAAAACCAGCGAAGCGGTTGCCTGGCTGAAACTGAATAAGCCTTCGGATATGCACCTGGTATTGACTGGCCGCTATGCGCCAAAAAAATTAATCGATTATGCAGATTTAGTTACTGAAATGAAGGAAATTAAACATCCTTTCCATGCAGCCGGATTATTGGCTCAGGTTGGGGTGGAATATTAAATCATATTGAGGATGGCGATGAAGTGTGCTGAAATTCCTTCCATTGACTTGGCGGCTGCGGCGCAGGCACAGGCCCGTCAAAATGAATTAACCAAACCCACCGGATCGCTTGGCCGCCTGGAAAGCCTGTCGATCCAATTGGCCGGCATGACGGGCAACCCCAGACCGCGGTTTCATCAAAAAGGGGTGATTTTGATGGCCGGCGATCATGGGGTGGTCCATTCGGGCGTGTCGGCTTATCCGCCCGAAGTGACTGCGGAAATGGTGGCCAATATCCTGCGGGGCGGGGCGGCGGTGAGTGTTCTGGCGCGGCAGGCGCAGGCGAAAGTTTGGGTGGTGGATATGGGTGTGGCGGTTGACTGCCCCAACTTACCGGGACTGATTAATCGGAAAATAGCTTACGGAACCAGGAATATGCTGCTGGAGCCGGCCATGACGCGTGCGCAGGCAGAAGATGCGATTCAAGCCGGTATTGAAATTGCCGGCGAAGTGATTGATGCCGGGGTGGATTTGCTTGGTACGGGTGAAATGGGTATTGGCAATACAACGCCTTCCTCAGCCATTACCGCCGTTCTTAGCGGGCTGCCGGTTTCAATGATCACCGGCCGGGGCACAGGCGTTGATGACAGCGGCCTGGAACGAAAAATTGAGGTGATCGAGCAAACGCTAAAATTGCACCATCCGGATCCGGCAGATGCGGTCGGTATTCTCGCTGAGGTAGGGGGCTTTGAAATCGGCGGGCTGATGGGCGTTATTCTGGGAGCGGCGGCGCGCCGGGTGCCGGTGGTAGTGGATGGCTTTATTTCCGCTGCGGCGGCCGCCCTGGCGGTTACGTACTGCCCTGCGGCTACTCAATACCTGATCGCTTCGCACCAATCTGTAGAAATTGGTCAGCGGGCTTTATGGCAATATATGGGTTTGGAACCGCTGCTCGATCTGCAAATGCGCCTGGGAGAGGGCACTGGCGCGGTGCTGGCTTTCCATTTATTGTAAGCGGCGGTGGCGACGCTGGATGAAATGAGTACATTTTCTGACGCCGGAGTGCATAACAAAGAATGAATGATTTTCTGACAGCGCTTTCATTTTTAACCATCCTGCCGGTGAATTTAAAAAAAGCGCCGGCGCGTGGCGCATTGGGCCGCGCGGCTGGCTGGTTCCCCTGGATTGGCGCATTCATCGGGTTGGCGGCTGCCGCGATTCTGTGGCTTTTGCGGATGGTCCTCCCCGAAGCGCTGGCTGCTGTGCTGGCGGCAGCACTGTGGATCGCCTTCAGCGGTGGCTTGCATCTTGACGGGCTGGCTGATTGCTGCGATGGTTTGTTGAACGCGTCTGCACCTGAACGCCGGTTGGAAATTATGAAAGATCCGCGCGTGGGGACATTTGGCGCTATCGGTTTGATTATTGCGTTCAGCCTGCGAGCTGTCAGCCTCTACTACCTGGGTGCGGCTGCCTGGCTGGCGCTGCCGCTGGCGGGCGCGCTCAGCCGCTGGACATTATTGCTGGCAGTTCTGCAGCCGCTTGCGCGGCCAGATGGCATGGGGGCGGATTTTGCCGCCGGATACTCAAAGAAGCAGATGCTGCCCGCCAGTCTGGTTGTGCTGGCGCTCACTGTGCTCAACGGCTGGCGCGGTTTATCTGCCCTGACTGCGGTGATTCTGACCACCTGGGCGGTCATCCGCTTGGCGCGTGCGCGCATTGGCGGTATGACCGGAGATGTCTTCGGCGCTATGATTGAATCCTCCGAACTGGCTGTATTGCTGGTGAGTTGCCTGCGATGAGCACTGTGAAACCGATTTTTCCTTTTCGAATTGGAACAACATCCTATATCATTCCGGATGAAATAATCCCGAATGTGCGCTATTTGGCCGGCCTGGTGGACGATATTGAACTGGTCTTATTCGAAGTGGATGAGGGCCCCAATAATTTGCCGGACGCTGCCGCGATTAAAGAATTGCAGTCATTGGCCGCCCGGCATCATCTTACCTACACAGTTCACCTGCCGCTGGATTTGCAGCTGGCCGGAGCGGATGGTGAGCGCCACATCTCCTTGCAAAAAGCTCAGCGTGTTATGGCGTGCACACGGCCTTTAAATCCCTGGGCGTATGTATTTCATCTGGAAGGCAAGGCTGTGGCGCATGGCGCTGATGCGCAAACGCTGTCGCTGTGGTACCGGCAAGCGGTCGCGGCGATTGAACAGGTCAGCGCGTGGTGTGATCAGCCGGTTCAACTGGCTGTTGAGAATTTGGAAACCTACCCCTTGGATTTTTTAGATCCGGTCATGCAGGCGGCGCCGATTCGCCGTTGCATTGATATTGGTCATTTATGGCTGGACCAGCAGGATTCTCCGGCCTATTTAAAGCGCTATCTGCCATTTGCGCGGGTTTTGCATATTCACGGTATTGGTGAGCGCGATCACCAGTCCTTGCGCTGGATGCCAGCCGAGCAGATCTCAGCAGCGATTGGCGCGGTGCTGGCTAATCAATTCAACGGTGTGATGACCCTTGAAGTTTTTAATCAGACAGACTTTTTGGAGTCGCTGGATTGTGTTCATCAAGCCATACAAACGATTCAAAGTGGGAAGTATTAAATGAATAAACAACTGATTCTCGTGCTGGGTGGTGCGCGCAGCGGAAAATCTGCTTATGCGCAGAATTTGATCGAGCAGCAGGCTCGCCCGGCCTTATTCATTGCCACGGCCACCGCGGGCGACGAGGAAATGCAGGCGCGGATTGCGGCGCATCAAGCCAGCCGGCTGCCATTATGGATCACGCTTGAGGCGCCAACCCAGGTCGGCCGCGCTTACCGTTCGGCTCCGCAAACCGATTGGACGCTTTTGGATTGTATGACCTTGTTGGTCAGCAATCTATTGCTGTCTCAGCCAGAGCCAGTCGATGAACGCGCGTTTCAAAAAACCGTGGACGCGGAAATCAATGAATTGCTGGCAGCTTATCACCAGCGGCAGGACAGTTTGATGATTGTCTCAAACGAAGTAGGGCTTGGCCTGGTACCGCCCTATGCGTTGGGACGATACTACCGGGATGCCTTAGGCCGGGCCAACCAGCGCCTGGCGCAGGCGGCTGATCAGGTCGTTTTTATGGTGGCAGGGTTGCCGATGAAGGTGAAGAGCTAAGCTTTGCTTTGTTTTGATCGGTCAAAGAAAGACTGTATTTTTGGCGCGATCATTTTATAGATCGGGCAGCGGTCATAGTAAGCCGTAAAAATTACCACCAGCCCGGCGGCAACACTGAACCAGGTCCACGGACTGCTGAGGAAAAATGCCGCGATCAAAAACGCTAACCCAAGGATGGTGCGGACCAGACGATCAACCGGCGCTGGCGGCAAAATGGCTGGTTTGCGTTTATTCAGCGCCGCATCGAAAAGCACTTCCAGCGCGTCAGCGCTTTGAAAGCCAGTACGGCGTACGATTTCGCCTCCATTGGCATAAGCAATTACCGTGGGAATCCCCATCACGCCTAGTTGGCGCAAGACATCCTGAGATTCGTCAGCGTTTATTTTAATGACCTCAACCTTGCCCTGATATTTTTGGGCTGCCTGTTTGAAACCTGGTTCCATCGCCCGGCAAGGCTTGCACCAGGGCGCCCATAAATCCACAATAATGGGGCGCGAAGCAGTTTTAATTTTTCGATTAAATTCGTTGGTATTCATGGATGACCTTAATTAAGCGTGTATTGTCTAACAATCTGGCACTCGTTTAATCGCTGCACAGAACGCCAGTGTGTTGAACGTTTGGATGTTGATCATAGAGGGCAGATATAATTAATCCGGGATCAGTTCTGCTGATCCCGGATTTTTCTTTGCCAGTTCAGGCTTTGTTGGTGCGAATTTTAAGCAAGCTGTACAGCGGGCAGAAGCCTACCAACCCGGTCAACAGCAGAACGATCCCAACGACCAGGGCGATAATGCCCAAAGTTCCGGAAACAACATTGGCAATGAATAAGACAATTAAAGCAATTCCGGCTACTGTCCGAATAATACGGTCAAGACCAGATTCATTTGTACTCATCGTAAACACTCCTTTTGGTGTCTGTCTGTCAAATAAGAATGAATTGCAATTATCGTTAAGATGCACGGATCGGTTAGAAAGTTGCATACGCCGGGGAGATAATGCAACGATGATGGTATACTCAACGCGCAATGGCAAGTCGGTTTTCGCGGATATATGGAATGAGCCAATCCTATTCGTAAAGAAAATTTTTCTTCAGGAACTGTTCTTTTGAATAAACGTTTGCCGCAACTGGATAATCCAGAATTCACTCACGCTGAAAAAAGCTTATGGTTGTTTTTAACCATTTTTTTTCTGCTGGCGGGAGGCGGGCTGTTATGGTACTTTAATTTAACGTTTGAAAACGCCCATTCTGCTTTGCTATGGCTTAGCGCCAGCGGCCGGCTGGCGCGTTACACGCCAGAGATCTTTCTGGCAATTCAGCCAGTAGGGAAAATGATATCGGCTGCGCTCCTGGCTGCCGGGATGGGGCTGCTTGTCTTTCCGCGCCGGTCGCGGCCACTCGTTGCGCGTTTTCATCACCGTTTGTTGGTTTTATTTCAGCGGATCGGCCCGGAGACTTCGGTTTTTTTTCGCGATCATGAGCGGCCCGGCTGGAAAATAAATCTGGCGCTTATTGGCCTGATGGCTGCGGCTGCCGGATTGCGATTGTTGTTCCTCAGCGCGCCGATGGGACATGACGAAGCCTATACGATTATGGCGTTTTCCCGTCAATCCTGGCTGGGCGCGGCTTCTGATTACCATTTGCCGAATAACCATATCTTTCAGACGCTATTGCTCAAATTGAGCAGCACGATGTTCGGAACGCAGCCCTGGGCAGAACGGCTGCCGGTCTTTCTGGCCGGTATTGGTTTGATCCCCGCGGTTTACTGGCTGGCGCGTCAGATTTATGGGAAAGCAACTGCCCTGCTGGCGTCTGGTTTGGCGGCCGCCTTGCCAATGCTGATTGAATACAGCACCATCGCGCGCGGTTATGCGCTGTACATACTTTTCAGCGTGCTGCTTTTTGGGCTGGCCGTCTACCTGAGCCGGAAAAATAATCTGTTTGCGTGGGTTTTGTTTATTTTAATTGGCGCAGCTGGATTTTATACCGTTCCGTTTATGCTTTATCCATTTGGAGCCGCCTGCTTGTGGCTGGTAGTTAATCTGGCGCAGGCGGAAACATTCCAAGCCTATGGGCATGCCTGGCGATTGGTCAAGTATGTGCTGGCAGCCGGCCTGGTTACTGGAATTTTGAGCATGCTGCTCTATTCGCCGGTAGTGATCTTTGGAACCGGCTTGAATTCATTGATCGGAAATTCGTTCGTATCGCGCTTAAGTTGGGCAGCTTTCTGGCCGACGTTTGGTGAACGAATGAAAAGCACCTGGGGTGAATGGAATTATGATTTGCCCCTGATTTTTCAGTATTTATTAGCGGCTGGGGTCGCTTCTGCGACGATTTTGCATGGCCGGATTAGCCGGGTAAGAATACCGCTTCAATTTATTCTGCCGTTATGGTGCGGGCTGGTGGTCGTGCTTCAACGCGGCGACCCGCTTACACGTTTGTGGAGTTTTGGCATGCCTTTCTGGCTAATTTGGGCGTCGGCAGGCTGGTTAGCCCTGCTGACCTGGAATAAGAATCAACAGCGCTTGCAATTCACGGCCGTCGTAATCGTGCTTCTCCTCTCAATGGTTTGGGGAATCCTGCGTGTTCAGCGTTATTTCCCGCAATGGCAGCCTGGAAAAGGACAAATTGAAAGGGTTGCGGAACAAATTGCCATACAATACAGCCCAGGAGACGGCGTGGCGGTCGCCTCGCCGGACGATGCCCCATTATGGTATTATTTGGACCAGTACGGGTTGCACGATGCGGGGGTTTATCATCTGGAGCAGGGCGATTTCAGCCGTTTGTTTGTAGTCGTTAATACGACATTGAGTGAAACGCCAGAAGGTGTCCTCGAAGAACATGGCCTGTCCCTGCCGGATTGCCGGTTTGAGAATAACGGGGAGGCTATTGATAAAATTGAGAATCTGGAACTGTACCGGTGCGAGTTTGAGGTGATTTCTTGAATTTCTGGCAGAAAATAAGATCCTGGCTGAGTGGTAAGGAGTGGCTGGCGCTCATCGGGGTAATGGCGCTGGTCAGTGGCGCGGCTTACCCGATCTATTACCATCGCATCATGACGCCGGTCGATAACGATTTCGGTTCTCATATTCTGTTTGCACAGCGCCTGTTGATGCATGAGCCGATGCCGGTATACACCGTGGTGCATCCGTTGTTTCAGGTGATCATCGGCGGAATCTATTGGCTTTCCCGCTCAGCCGTTGGTTTGTGGGATGCGTCTATTCTGGTCATGGTGCTGGCCCTGGCCGCCCAAGCCGCAATTCTGTTTGTGTGGCTGCGGAAACGCGCTCAGGCAGGAATATTCATTTCAATGATTTTGCCGGTTGTGGTTACCTTTGCTGCTCCGCTGATGCTGCTGGCAGGATCCGACGGGCAGTATTATTACGGTTATATTGGATTGGCGAATTATCACAATCCCACCGTGGTCCTGCTGCGCCCGCTGGCGCTGGTTTCCTTTTTACTGGGAATCCAAGTATTCGAAGGACGGACGCGCCATTGGGGGCTGATCCTGTTTTCCGCGGTGATCCTCATTGCCTCTGCGTTAGTAAAGCCGAATTTTGCTCTCTCAATCTTGCCGGCAATTTGTTTGCTAGCCGGGTGGTACTGGCTGCAACGCCGGCCGGTGGATTGGACTTTCCTGTTTGGCGGGTTCATTTTGCCAGGAGTGGCGGTTTTATTTGTACAGGGTCTCTTTTCGTTTTTTTCTCCCGAAGCCGGGCAGGGCAGTATCATATTTGCTCCCTTCCAGGTTGAACAGGCTTTTTCTGGCTGGCTTGGATTGAAGTTCGTGCTCTCGCTGATATTTCCATTGACTGTGCTGATCGTCTATTTCAAACAGATTCGCAATGACCCGGCCATGCTGCTGGCGTGGATTGGGTTTTGCGTTGGGGCTTTTCAAATGTATTTTCTGGCAGAGAGCAATGACCGTTTCTTCGACGGTAATTTCCGCTGGAGCGCGCAGATTATGCTGTATGTCTTGTTTGCCGCCAGCGCCTATGCGGCTGGGCGGTATAAAGGCACACTGAAACAGCGATGGCCAGTCTGGCTGGCCGCTGCGGCGCAGCTGGCAGCCGGCGCAGTCTATTATGCTCACCTTTTCCAGGTGGCCAGTTATCGTTAATCAGGTTTGAGCCATCGAATTCTGCACGGCCCGGTTTGTTGTCTGCCCCGGGTTATTCGTTTTCGATTTTCATCCCGGATTGCATGGCAAAGCGGACCAGTTCAGCGCGATTGTGCAGCCCTAATTTGCTCATCAAACGCGATTTATAAGTTTCAACTGTCTTGACGCTTAAATATAGTTTATCCGCTGCCTGCTTATTGGTAAATCCGAGGGCCAGGTAATGCAGCACTTCCCGTTCGCGCTGGCTGAGCCTTTCATATTGTTCTGATTCTTCTGTGCTGCGGCGTACCGGCTCGGCGGGGTTCTCTAATAAGATGTGAGCATGCGAGCGGTGCAGATAGGTGCCGCCCTGATAGACCGCCCGAATGGCTGAAAGCAATTCGGTATCCGCGGCTTGTTTGAGGACGTAGCCCGCCACGCCTTCGGCCAGAGCTTCCCGCAGGTAGCCTTCGTCATCGTGCATGGTGAGAATCAAGACGGCGGTGTGTGGCGCGCGGTTTTTTAGATGCCCGACTACAGAAAGCCCGTTCATCCGCGGCATAGTAATATCCAGGAGAATAATATCCGGCTGGTGTGCCGCGGCTTTCTCGATCGCATCCACGCCATCGGCGGCTTCCCCCAAAACTTCCATATCGTCTTCCGCTTCGAGAAGCATTTTTAACCCGGCGCGCAGTACGGCGTGGTCGTCCGCAATGAGGACAGAAATTTTGTGGGTCATGAGTGCGTTATCCTGCATTTTCTAAGGTTAAAGGTATTTCTACAAAAATTGTTGTCCCCAACCCTGGACTGGATTCAATGGTGGTCTTGCCGCCTAATAATTGAGCGCGTTCCTCGATGCCTATTAATCCCAGCATATCTTTGCGTGGGCTTGAGTGCAGCTTTCCATTGACATCAAAGCCGCAGCCGTCGTCATCAATAATGGTAATAACAGCCCCGTCCCGCAGTTCTAATAAAACAGATGCATGTTCGGTGTGTGCGTGCCGGGCGACATTGGTCAGCGATTCCTGGATGATTCGATAAAGAGTCGTTTCAATTTCGAGTGGAAGCCGTGAGCCGGATAGTCCTGGTGCGGCAAAATCGACGTTCAGGCCCATTTGAGAATGATATTCACGGGCAATTTTTTCCAGGGCTGGTACCAGGCCGAGATCATCCAAAACGCTTGGGCGCAATTCTACGGCCAGGTTTCGGATGGTTTCGATCATTTGCACGACGGTTTCTTTTTGTTTGCTGATTATTTCTAATGCCGCCGGTTGTGTGGCCCATTTTTCGAGCACTTTCAAACCGATGAGCAGAGAAGTCATGGACTGCCCCATTTCGTCATGCAGTTCTCGGGCGATCCAGCGGTGTTCGTCTTCCTGGATAGTAACTAATTTTTTAAATAATAACGTGCGGTGAATTTCTTTTTGACGAATTTCTTCCCATAAATTGATATTTTCGATTGCCAGGCCGAGCGATAAGGCCGCCGTTTGCAAAAGGTGTAATTCTTGCTCGGTGAAGGGGTCTCCAACCGGACGGGCCGCATTCAATCGACCGACTACCAGCGATTTTGACTGAATTGGCAAAGAAACATATCCCCAAACACTCGTATTTTCGCTGGCGCATTGGTCTTCAAAGGGACAGGGGAATAACTCGTTGGGTGTGCATTGAATCTGGCCATGATGGATATGCGATTGATAACAGTTTGATTCGCATTGGATGCCGGGGTGGACCGCTGAATCGGGATTGAGCCCGTAATAAACCTGAAAGGGCTTCCAGCCATTGCGTTCGTTCAGGCAAATCCAACCGGCGCAACTGCTGACGCTTTCCAGGATCCTTTCAAGGACAGTGCTTAAAATTTCCTGCGGCCCGCTGACGACGTTGACGGCCTGATTAATGGCATTCACCATGCTCAATTCCCGGTTTTGCTGGGCCAGCGATTGGTATTGCGATTCGGTCTTTGCCTGCGCCTGAGCCAGAGCGGAAGCCATCGCGTTGAATGCGACGGTTAAATCGCCGATTTCGTCTTGAAACCACATATCGATATTGTGCGAAAGGTCACCTTTTTCAACAGCGTGCGTTGCTTCAATTAATTGACGCACCGGACGGGTAACCACATCTGATAGCACCAGGCTGCCAATGATTCCAAGAATGAACATAACCGCCGCGATCCAGAAAAAGCTGCGGATCAGGGTGGCTAAAATTGTCGCTGAAACCTGTTCGTCCAGTCCGATTTGCTGCATTTGAAGATAAATCACCATGCGGGTGATGACCAATGTGCTGATGACAAAGATCGCCACCATTCCCAAAGTAATCCCCATTACTTTGATGCGGATGCGAACAGCTCCGAACCTCTTCCATATTCGGTTGAATGAATCACGAAATCTAATGAGCATAAGGATATTTTTTAAAAATAAAGGCTTTGTTTACTTGCAGGTGCAGATTTTGATTTTCCTGCAATTTACCAAAATAGAATAACTGATTGATACAAAGTATAACACGGCAGAAAACGAACGCTAAGTGTGATCTGGATGACAAAAAATTCAAGAATGGACAATTTTTCGGTTTTGTCACAGCGATTTTGTCATAATGCCCGTTTGTGGGGCTTTCCCTTACAGAAAACAGATTGAATCCTTACAACAGGTAGCCAATACCCTGATACCCGTGCACGCGCTTGCAGGCTATTATAAAGATCCCAAAAAACATGACGCACTGGCCATACGTGTGTTTTTAGCGATCACCGGCTGGCTGCCGTAAGCCCCGGGGTGAGACCCAGATTGTTGAGGAGATGCGAAGCATGGTAAATAAACAAAAAAGTATTCAAGCCGCATTAATGGAGCGAGGCGTTTCGCGGCGTGAATTCCTCAAATTTTGTGGAATGATGGCCGGCGCTCTGGCGTTGCCAAAAAGCTCAAGTGAATTAATTGCCAGAAAACTGGAAGCCGCGGCGCGTTTACCGGTTGTCTGGCTTGAGCTTCAGGATTGCGCCGGCTGCTCAGAAGCTTTTCTGCGCGCGTCCAGCCCCTCAACAGTGGATTTACTCCTGGATATTCTCTCCGTAGATTATCAGGAGACGATCATGGCTGCCTCTGGTTTCCAGGCTGAAGCTTCCAAAGCGGCAACCCTCGAGAAGGGCGGGTATATTCTGGTGGTCGAGGGTTCTATCTCGATGGCGAATGATGGGGTTTACTGCTGTGTTGGCGGTAAATCGTCTTACGACCTGGTGATGGAGGCTGCGGCGAATTCGGCGGCGGTGATTGCAGTAGGAAATTGTGCAGCATTTGGCGGCGTAGCCAAGGCCGCGCCCAACCCGACTCAGGCAGTTGGTGTGGATTCCATCGTGCTGGACAAACCAGTGCTTAATATTCCCGGCTGCCCGGTTAATACCGTCAACCTGGTGGCGGCAATTGTGCATTACCTCTCTTTCAATAGTCTGCCAGAAACTGATGATCTCAAACGGCCTTTATTCGCGTTTGGTCACCTGATTCACGATAATTGTGAACGGCGCGGTCATTTTGCCGCGGGCGAGTTTGTCCGTGAATGGGGCGATGAAGGGCACCGAAATGGCTGGTGCCTGTATAAGATGGGCTGCAAAGGACCAATCACCTATCATAATTGCCCGGCGGTTCGTTTCAATGACGGGCTTAACTGGCCGGTTGCGGCCGGGCATCCCTGTATTGGCTGTTCACAACCAGATTTTTGGGATATGCCGACTTACGAACCGGTCACTTTGCAGGACTACACCCCGCCAAACACGTACCCGGAGATTAAAACTGATGAAAGCAAGTTTACTGCGGAGGGTGCGGCGATCAGCGGCGGAACGGTCGGTGTAATTGTGGGCGCCGCCGGCGCCTTTGCCTACACCCTGATGACCAACCGCGTGAAGAATCTGGCCCCTGATTCAGACCCGCAGCAGCGTGAAGTTGTCATTGTTCAGGATAGCGAGGAGCCCAAGGATGAACATTAATCGGCGCGATTTTTTTAAGGTCGCGGCCGCCGGCGCCAGCGGTGTTGCCCTTTCAGCTGCGCGCCCGCTTGCGGAAACATCCACGGACGCGGGTGATTCCGTCGCTATGCTGTATGACGCGACCAAATGCGTGGGCTGCCGTGCCTGCCAGCTGGCCTGTAAACGCAACGCCAATTTACCTGCCGTGACGGATGCGGCCAGCATGTATGAGATGCCGACCGAGCTATCCGCCAATACCTGGACCTTGATTAAGCTATACAAAGGGGAAGATGGCCTTTCCTTTGTAAAAAACCAATGCATGCATTGTGTTGAACCGGCTTGCGCCTCGGTTTGCCCGGTCGGCGCGCTGGAAAAGACCCCAGAAGGCCCTGTGATCTATCATACCGAAAAGTGCTTTGGCTGCCGTTATTGCATGGCGGCCTGCCCCTTTTCCATCCCGAAATATCAATGGGATACCAATACACCGCTGGTGCAGAAATGCGATTTCTGCCACGACCGGCAAGAAGAAGGTCTGCCGCCTGCCTGCGCGGCGGCCTGCCCAACCGGCGCTTTGATTTTCGGCAAGCGTGCAGACTTACTCCAAATTGCGCATGAACGCATTGACGCGCAGCCGGGTAAATACCAGCCGCATGTGTACGGCGAAAAAGAGGTCGGCGGCACGACGATGCTGTACCTTTCGCATGTGCCCTTTGAAGATTTAGGTTTTCCGGCGTTGGATTCAAATTCACTGCCGAAAATTACCTGGGGGTACATGAAGATGATCCCCGGAATCATCGTGGGTGTCGGCGGTTTGCTGAGCCTGATTTATGCGCGGACGCACCGCGAGAAAAAATCCCAGGAGGCATAAGATGGGACTGCGTGTAGGCAATATTTATTTGCGCAAGTACCCGGTCGGCTTTGGGATGATCCTGATTTGGGTATTGGGTGCTTTCGGATTGAGTGTTGCGGCTTACCGTTGGATAGTCGGTCTTGGCGCTACCACCGCACTTAGCGATGGGCGCGGCTGGGGCATCTGGATCAGTTTTGATATGATGTCTGGCGTGGCTTTAGCGGCCGGCGCGTTTACGCTTTCAGCGGTTGTGTACATTTTTAATTTGAAAGAGTTTTATCCGATTGTTCGTCCAACGATTTTAACCGGTTTCATTAGCTATTTGCTGGCAGCCATGACACTGCTGGTGGATCTTGGCCTTCCAATACGCATCTGGCATTTGCTGATCTACCAGAATGTGCATTCCCCATTGTTCGAAATCGGCATCTGCGTGATGACCTATCTGACGGTTCTGGCGCTTGAATTCAGCCCGATTGTTTTTGAGAGCTTGGGTTGGAAGGTGCCGTTGAAGTGGGTACGGCGTATTACCATTCCGCTGGTGATTGCCGGCGCGGTGCTTTCCACGATGCACCAATCCACTTTAGGCACCATGCTGACTATTATGCCGACGAAAATTCATCCCTTATGGTACTCACGCCTGATGCCGCTGTATTTTTACCTGACGGCGATTGCTGCTGGTTTGGCGATGACAATTTTCGAAATGTACCATTCGGCGCGCACCTACCAATATAAATTCGAACTGCGCCTGGCTAGCAAACTGGCCAAAGCCATCCCGGTTGTATTGGGCATTTACCTGGTCATCCGTACTGCGGACCTGGTTATCACGGGCAATTATGTGTATTTGTTCCAGGGCGGGTGGCCGACCTTGATGTTCATTGCCGAGGTCGTCGGCGGGGTAATTTTCCCCTCCCTGCTGATGCTGGATCCCTTTATGCGCAATCACCGCGATGGCGTGGTATGGGCGGCTACCTTTGTCATCGGCGGCCTGATTTTGAACCGCTTCAATGCCAGCCTGATTTTTATGTCCGGAGATTTCTATTTACCCTCCTGGTCTGAGATTGCCGTCTCGATTGGCCTGACCTGTCTGGGACTGATCATGTATGACGCTGCCATCCGCTTCCTGCCGATGTTTCCTGAACCCAGTCACGAAGCCGTGAAGACACTATAAATTTGCGCTAGACTTCTCTCAATGAAGGATATTTGATATGACCAAATTAGTTGTTGATCCCATTACGCGCATTGAAGGACACCTGCGCATTGAAGTTGAACTGACTGGCAATACGATCACCAAGGCCTGGTCAAGCAGCACGATGTTCCGTGGTTTGGAAGAAATATTGAAAGGACGCGATCCGCGCGACGCCTGGATCATCACGCAGCGGATTTGCGGCGTTTGCACCACGGTGCACGCCCTGGCTTCTGTCCGCTCTGTGGAGAATGCGCTGGGGGTAACGGTACCCTCGAATGCGCGCATTATTCGCAACCTGATTCATGGAATTCAATATATCCAGGATCATGTGGTGCATTTTTATCACCTGCACGCGCTGGATTGGGTGGATGTGGTCAGCGCGATCGACGCTGATCCTGAAGCAACATCAAAGCTGGCGCAATCGCTGTCTGACTGGCCGAATTCCAGCGCCACCTATTTTGCCGGTGTGCAAGACCGGCTGAAGAAATTTGTGGAAAGCGGACAACTTGGCATTTTCAACAATGCGTATTGGGGGCACGAAGCCTATAAACTCAGTCCAGAAGCCAATTTGATGGCAACGGCGCATTACTTAGAGGCGCTGGACTGGCAGCGCGAAGTGGTGAAGGTTCATGCCATTTTAGGCGCGAAAAATCCGCATTTGCAGACCTATCTGGTCGGCGGCATGGCACTGCCGATTGATCCGAACAGTCAGGCTGCATTGAATGCTGAAAAGCTGGCGCAGATATCAACCATCATTGCCAAGGCGCGGGCTTTTGTGGAAAAGGTTTACCTCCCTGATGTACTGGCCATAGCCCCGCAATACCTGGATTGGACGGAAACCGGCGAAGGAATCGGTAATTTCCTCTCCTATGGCGATTTTCCGCTGGTAGATAATGCTGGCGATGCCGACATGCTTTTCCCCAGTGGACTGATCCTTGACCGTGATCTAAGTCAGATCCATCCGCTTAACCCCGATCTGATCGGTGAATACGTCACGCATTCCTGGTACAGTTATGCGGATGAAAAATCCGCCCTGCACCCCGCAGTCGGTGAGACGGTACCCAATTACACCGGACCGAAGCCGCCCTATGAATTTCTTGATACTGACGCGAAGTACTCCTGGCTTAAGGCGCCGCGCTACGATAACCGCGCCATGGAGGTCGGGCCGCTGGCGCGTACTTTGATTGCCTATGCAAGCGGTCGTGATCGGGTAAAATATTGGGTGGATACGGTGCTGCAAAAGTTGGACGCTCCGGCGACAGCGTTATATTCAACTTTAGGACGCGTGGCAGCCCGCTGTATTGAAACCATTCTGATTGCAGAGCAATTAGAACAATGGACTCAAGATTTGGTCGCCAATATCGCCGCCGGCGATTATAAAATTCATGAGAATTCCGTTTGGGATCCGGCTAATTGGCCGGCTGAAACGCAAGGCTGGGGCGCTGTTGAGGCTCCGCGCGGTTCGCTGGGTCATTGGATTCATATCAAGGACGGAAAGATTTTGAATTATCAGGCTGTGGTGCCGACCACCTGGAACGGCTCTCCGCGTGATGGCCGCGGCAATCCCTCGCCATACGAGGCCGCCCTGGAAGGCCTTACCCTGGCTGATCCGGAGAAACCGCTGGAAATTCTCCGCACCATTCACTCTTTCGACCCCTGCATGGCCTGCGCTGTGCATGTATTGGATGTGGATGGCCAGGAAAAATCTCTAATTACGGTGCAGTAATGACCAAAACATTGGTGCTTGGGGTTGGAAATCTTTTGCTTTCTGATGACGGGTTGGGTGTACACGCGATCCGCCGTTTGGAGAGCCGCAAAGATATTCCGCCCGATACGCAATTGATAGACGGAGGTACATGCGGATTAGAATTGCTGCAATATTTTGAGGGCATTGACCGCCTGATTATTATTGACGCTGTTCGCAATCACGCCCAGCCAGGCACCATCCACATTCTTACCGGAAACCAGATACCCACGTATCTGTCAATGAAGATATCTCCTCATGAAGTTGCGCTTCCAGAACTTCTGTTTGCAGCCCAAATTCGAGATTTAAGTCCATCGCAAATTCTTGTCTATGGTATTGAACCTGCCAGTTTGGAGCTGGGAATGGAACTCACGGGGGAGGTTAATAACCATCTGGACGCGCTAGTTGATCAGGTTGTGCAGAACCTCGGTTAACGCCCTGCTTCACTGAGGGGATATCCCCGGACAGAAAAGCATTCGGAACCAATGGCCGAATGCTTTTCTTTGTTTAAATCTGGAGGGTAAGAAATAAGATAAGACAGCCATCATTTTCGCGCGGGTTTTACATGGCGGCTGCGGTTAACTGACCTGTCAGGTTAAAGGCCGATTAATATTTGTACGGTTGCTGTTTGACCACTTGACATTCCGGTTAAAATCATCTATAACTTGGGACAAGTAATTCAAGGACAACCATGCAGAAACAAATGATCTCAACTTTCAAGCATATGGCTATGGTCATGCCCTGGGGAGCTTCATCACCCCGGATGGCTGATCGAATGAATTAACGCGAGATCAAAAATTCGAAAAAACGGTGATGAGCTCCCCGATCTAATCAAAGACCGGTTGAGCTTCACCTGAGACCAGGCTCGGGAGAATGCTCTCGGGCTTTTTGTTATTCCGGCGGGGCCGAGCCGCAAGGAGGTAATGAGTCTGTGCCTGACCACGATCCTGGGTCAGGTTGATTATCAAGAAAGGTACGTCTTTAGCATAACCATCATTAGCTGAATACTCTTATCCAGAGAGGCGGAGGGACAGGCCCAATGAAACCTCGACAACCAGCCGAAAGGCAAGGTGTCAATTCCTGCAGCGAAAGTACTGGAAGATGAGAGGAGGAAGCCCTTTTGTGCGCCTCTTCTTGCCTATGAAGAGGCGTTTTTTATTCTTATCGATTATGAGGTGATCATGCCAATCCGCATTCCTGATTTATTGCCGGCGAAAGAGGTTTTGAAGAACGAAAATATTTTCGTGATGGATGAAGAACGTGCCATTCATCAGGATATTCGTCCGCTGAAAATCGCCATTCTGAACTTAATGCCGACCAAAATTGCGACCGAAACCCAATTGATGCGTTTATTGGGCAATACTGCTTTGCAGGTGGACGCAACCCTGGTGCGCCTTTCTTCGCACGAAAGCAAAAATACTCCTGAGGAACATTTGCAGGCTTTTTATAAAACTTTTGATGAAGTCCGTAATGAGCGTTTCGATGGAATGATCATCACTGGAGCGCCGGTCGAGCACCTTGAATTTGATGAAGTCGATTACTGGCCTGAACTGCAAGAAATCATGGATTGGGGCTTGCGCAATGTGTTCTCGCTGTTTTACATCTGCTGGGGCGCCCAGGCAGCCTTGTTCCATCATTATGGGGTCCCGAAATACGCTTTGCCGAAGAAGATGTTCGGCGTTTTCGAGCACCACCTTACCGAGAAAAATATCCGCTTGCTGCGCGGATACGATGATATCTTCTATGCGCCGCATTCGCGCCATACCGAAGTGCGCCGCAGCGATATTGAGCGTGTTCCTCAATTGAAAATCCTGGCCGAATCAGATGATGCTGGTGTTTACATCGCGGCTTCGCAGGACGGGCGGCAGATATTCGTCACCGGGCACTCGGAATATGATGCCGACACTTTGAAAAGGGAGTATGACCGCGATGTGGCGGCCGGCCTGCCGATTGAAATTCCGCGCAATTATTATCCCAACGATGACCCGGCGCGTGCACCGCTGGTGCGTTGGCGGGGACATTCCAATTTACTATTCGCCAATTGGATTAATTATTACGTTTATCAAGAAACCCCCTACGATTTGAACCAGCCGGCGGAATTTATCCGCCAGGGATTGTAAATCATTCGCTGTACGCACAGCGTTCTTTTCATCGCCATTCAAAGGAGTATTTATCATGAGTTCAGAAACCACCCCGCACGCTTTTGGCTTTGCAACGCGCCAGCTTCACGCTGGTCAGCTGGCTGACCCGACCACTCACGCTCTGGCTGTGCCGATTTACCAGACATCTTCCTACGCTTTTGACAGTTCCGATCAGGCTGCGCGCCTGTTCGCGCTGGAGGAAAGCGGTAATATCTACACGCGCATTATGAACCCGACCAGTGACGTCTTTGAGCAGCGGATTGCCGACCTTGAGGGCGGAGTCGGGGCTTTGGCAGTTAGTTCCGGGCATGCGGCGCAGGCCCAGGCCATTCTGACCATTGCTGGCGCAGGCGACCATATTGTATCCGCTGCCACACTTTATGGCGGCACCTACAATCAATTTGCTTTCACCTTTCAGCGCCTGGGGATTGAAGTCACTTTCGTTGATCCCACGGACCCTGAAAATTTTCGCAAGGCAGCTCGCCCGAATACGAAAGCGTTTTATGGTGAAACGCTTGGCAACCCGCGCATTAATGTCTTTCCAATTCAGGAAGTGGCGGCGATTGGCAAAGAATTGGGCATTCCGCTGATTATCGATAACACCTTTGCTACGCCTTATCTGTGCCGGCCGTTTGAGTGGGGCGCAAATATTGTTACGCATTCAGCCACCAAGTTTATCGGCGGGCACGGTACTTCCATTGGCGGTCTTATTGTAGATGGCGGCAATTTCCTATGGGCTGGCAATCCGCGTTTCCCGCTGTTTAATCAGCCGGATGAGTCGTATCATGGCCTGGTGTATGCCAATACCGGTCCGGGCGCGTTTATTCTCAAGGCGCGCGTGCAAATTCTACGAGATTTTGGCGGCTGCATATCCCCATTTAATTCTTTCCTCTTCCTGCAAGGGTTAGAGACCCTTTCGTTGCGCATGGAGCGGCATGTCGCCAATGCGCAACGCGCGGCGGAATTCCTGGCGGCCCATCCTAAGGTTGCCTGGGTGGCCTACCCAGGGTTGAAGACCAGCGACCAGTACGATCGCGCTCAGAAATATACGCCCAAGGGGCCAGGCGCGATTTTGGGATTTGGAATTCAGGGCGGCGTTGCAGCCGGAAAGAAATTCATTGATTCCTTGAAGCTTTTCACGCATTTGGCAAACGTCGGAGACGCCAAAAGCCTGGCCATTCACCCGGCCAGCACCACGCATAGTCAGCTCAGCCCTGAGCAGCAGGCCAGCGCAGGCGTAAGCGCTGACTTTATTCGTCTCAGCATCGGCACCGAAGATATTGAAGATATTCTTTGGGATCTGGACCAGGCATTGTCAGCAGCCTGAGTAATCTGCCTGCCAGCCGCCGACTTCACTCGGCGGCTGGCAGGAGAAATTAATGGCAGAAGGCAAGATGAACTGTTTAACCAACCTTTTTACTTTTGAGATTGATCCGCGGCTTGCGCCGCTTGGCATTCAGGGCTGTTTTCTGGTCATTGATGGCCTGCAAAATCGTGACACAGACCTGGTGTTTGAGGAGATTAAAGCGCAATCTTTGCAGAGGATTCTGGCAGAGAATTCCTGGGATATTTTACGCAAAGACCCGGCCTTACAGGGCTTTCGAGAATTGCATACTCAGGTTGGCTTTTCCAATCGCAATTTTCCGGCAGCGCCGGAAGCATTGTTCGACGCCGTCCTGCGCAATCAACGCCTGACGCATATCAATCTGTTGGTAGATATTTATAATCTGGTGTCGTTAGAAACTAAGCTGGCCTTAGGAGCGCATGACCTGGACTATGTTTGCGGGAATATCCATTTGGGTCCAATGACTGGAGCAGAAAAATACGTCCCGTTAGGTAGTTTTGAAGAACAGGCTGTGCGGGCAGGCGGTTATGCGTATATGGATGAGGCGAATGATATCCTGTGCATGCTCGATTCGCGCCAGGTTCAAAAGAGCCGCATCACTTTGCAAACGACACGCTGTTTCTACATTTTGCAGGGCCATCGTTACACGTCCGCAGATCTATTTAATCAGGCTGCTGAACGGTTGATTGATCTGACTACGCGCTTTTGCGGCGGAGATGTGGTTTACTCGCGTTCCTTTTTCGCGGAACCATATAAAAACAGAGGCTGTTGAGCAATCAACAGCCTCTGTACAAACGTTATTTCCGAATTACCGGAATAAAGAGATAGTTCGGAGGCGCTTCCGTACCACCCATCACTGCCCATAATCCCGTCCGGTGTGTTGTGGTCGTGAGGGTGTCGGCGGCAATATCCACGGAGCTGTGGGCATCTTTAACCCATTGACTGGCCGACGCATCCCAATAATACAACGCCAGAGCTTTCTCGTTGATTCCGGCTGCGGTGATGATTTCTGGGGTGTAGTGGACGGTGATCGTCACGTCAGAACGCGGAGTCACCGGAATAATGGTGTGTATGGCTTCGAAGTCGAAGAAATACGGAGTCGTTTTCAAACTGTCCGGCTTATTCTCCATTTGAGTCGTCAGCATAACCGTATGACTAAGCACAACGCCGTCTGAGAACGCATCATTCGCAAAGGAATACGAAACCACGCCGTCTTCATTCTGCGGTCGGAAGTCCAGATTGGATTGGACCGCAGAATCTACCAATTGACCAACCGTGTAGGTGGAGGTCATTTCCAGTTCCCAGTCTGCGATGTAATCAATACCGCCCGTACCGAAACTTGGTACAAAATTTCGCGACAGGTAGTTCTGGACTGAATAGCCAATCGGCATGATCAGCGCTTGATCGGTCAGGAGATACTGGACCAGATCTTGATAACTGGCGTACCGTGCAGCCGGGTCAACGATAGCGGCGGCGGCATTCAGGTCAGTTTCAAATGTGGCCAAATCCCAATCGCCGAAAGTGCCGCTGTTAGCTACAGGGAACATGAAGAAATTATATCCATCGTTATAGTCGGAACACCAGCCAGTCTGCCAGACTAAAAGACCATTATTCTTGCGCATTTCATTGTAATCAAAGCTGGATGATGCTGCGCTAACGGTCAAATTCATGCCAAACAAATTATTCCAGGTATCGGCAATATACTGGGTGACTGCTTGATTATGAGCGGTATTTTGCGGATCCAGGGAAAGATTGTAGTAAAGGGTGAATTCTTTCCCTTCCCAGCTTGGAATTGTACCGGAATAAGCGCTTTGATAATCAGCCAGGGCCTGGGTCTGGTTGAAAGCCGGTGCTAAGCTGTCTGGCACGCTGTTGTATCCGAATACACCCGGGCTGATATATCCGGCGCTGGCAATCCAACCGCCCTGAAACAGGGTATTGATTGTGCCGCGATCCAGTGATTCGATCAACGCTTTCCGCAGCAGCCCCTGATTAACAGGGATCAATTCAGCCGGCAGCGCATTGGGGTTGAAGCCCAGAAAATACGTACATTTTTGCGGGACCTCCACTAATTTACCGCTGCCGAATTCGTTTTGATCAATAGTGGCCGCCAGGTCAGCATTGATCATCGCGGTGGTCAGTTTTCCGTTGGCAAACTCGCTGAAGGCTTTGTCTGACGTATATTCATGAAGAATAATTTGATCTATCTGGTTGCCGTCATTGTCCGTAAATTGGGTATTGCGTTGGAAAACGGCTTCTTCATTAGGCAGAAAGCTGACCAACTTAAACGGCCCGCTGGTCAGGATGTATTGCGGTTCAAGCCATTCGTCACTGAATAATTGGACCAGATGCTGGGGGAGCGGACGGGCGAAGGGCAGGGTCATGACCGCTGCGAACTGCGGGGTGGGTGTGTTCAGGTGAAAGGTAATTTGATTGCCCGCCGTAGTGATTCCGATTTCAGAGGCTGAAGCCTGACCTTCACAGTATGCTTCCAAGCCATTAATCACGAACAGGTTTGTGAAATAAGAGCAGTCGTTATTGCTATCGACATTACGGAGGATGCCATAACGAAAATCGCTGGCCGATAAGGGGGATCCGTCTGACCAGGTAAGCCCAGATTTTATGGTAAAAGTCCAATCCTGGTTATTATTGCTGGAAACAATAGATGAAGCCAAATTCGGAATGACAACGCCGCTTTCCGCGTCCGTTCGAGTTAATCCCGCGAAAATCTGATCGTCAATCGTACCTTGAGCTGTGTTCGCTGCCCAGGCCGGGTTGTAATCATGGATGGGCGTCAGGGTACGATTCATTTCAACCGTGACGGTTTCAGGGTCAGTATCTTTAGCAAGCACAGCTGAAAACGCAATGTTTTTACCTGTTTGTGTTGTGCCGGCTGAAACGACGATGGTTTGCGCATCCTCCCAATCGGTTCCGCTGAAATACTGCGGCTGATAGCCTGCCAGCATTGCGCGTAATTTGTACACTCCGGGTGTTACATTGCTGATCGTATACGCTCCGCTATCGGCCGTAGAGTTATTTCTGAAGCTGATGCGCGGGTCGCTGATGTTGACCGCCATAACAATGGCATTTCCGACTGACTGCCCGCCGGCAGACAGGGTACCGCTGATTGCTCCGCCGTCGGAAAGTTCCATGTTGATATCCGTGAGGTCAGTGATTACGTGCAGTACCTGGGCCTCTTCCAGCGTAAAGCTGCTGGGATAATACTTCCGCACATAATTGCTGGTCGTAGCGCCGTTGTTGTCTGTGGTTGCTGCTGCATTCAAGCGATAGTATCCAGCGGGTAAATAAAGCTCGTAACCGCCAGGAGCGAAATAATCGTCACCGGCGCTGGTATTTGTGCCAAAATAAAGGTCGGGATTGGTGGTGCTTTCTGCAAAAACATTAATGTTCTCTATTCCGTCTCCGCTCTCATTCATAATCCTTCCAGATATGATCAGCGCCGGTTCCAGGGTGAAATTAATATCGCTTGCGGTCTGTCCGTTGGCTAGCGTAATCCGGGTGGAGGCGGTATCTTCCGATTGGCCATAGGTCTGACTGAGATATCCCAGGTGGCTGCATTCAGCGCAGGCATAGACCTGATAATCGCCATCAGGCAGGTTACTGACCTGGTAATAGCCGTTAGCGTCCGTTTCAGCACTATTGATGTAATTATCTGTGCCATATTCCATGACATTAATTGAAATATGCGCAATTCCCTGCTCGTCGCTGTCCACAACCTGGCCCAAAATGAAGTTTGCGCGATCCAGGATAATATTCTGTGTCAGGTTTGCCGAAACAGCAATCGATTGTCTCCAGTCTATATAGGGCTGTTCGTTTGCGCTCGGATTGGCGGATAATTGGTACGTATCGGCCAAAAGGTGGCTGACCTGGTAGCTTCCGTCAGCGCTGCTCTGTGCTCCGCTAACCCAAATTTCCTCATAGGGCTCGCTGGAAACCTGAATGGCGGCGTGAATATCAACCCCGCTGATCGGATTCTCGGAGGCGTCCTTTACCACGCCGGATATGGAATATCCATTTTGCAGGATGAAAGTGGTTCCGCTGCTGGTTTCTTCATCTGCAAAAGTGAAGAACTGCGCGTCATCGATCAAATTTGTCATACCCGTTGGACTGAAATACCCATTCGCATAGGTATTACCCTCATTGCAATCCGCACAGGCGTATGGATACAGATCGATGCTGGCAGGCAAACCGTAGATAGCATAAGTTCCAGCCAAATCAGTCGCGCTGCCCCCAACATATTTTCCGACTTCATTATTGATCTTTATAAAAAAGCTGCTGACAGGCTGTCCGTGTGTGTCTTCTAAAGTTCCGCTGAGCGCAGCGCCGGGTTCCAGGCTGAAGTTGAAGGTTTGAACCGCTTCGGTGATGGTGATTTTATCGGCATCGTCATAATAATAGGTATTGTGTGAAACATCCGAACCACCGTAGAAACGATTGGCGTATTTATGTGCGCTCCAATTATCACAGCCGGGGCAGGCCAGCAAACGATATTCGTTGCCCGCCGGCGCGGTTAGACTGAACTGGCCGCTGGCATTGGTCGTTGTCGAAATATCCGCATCCAAACCAGCATAGCTTTGCAAGTTGACCTGAATATTTGCAAGCGGGACCCCTTCCGCGTCCGTGACCTGGCCTTCTATTAATCCAGTGCCTGCATCTGCTCTTACACGCTGAGGCTGTTGATGAATGGCTGTAATGACGAAGGAAAAAATTAATAGGCCTACCATAATAGGCGAAAAGTAAGACCCTGCTTGGTGATGCGTTATGCGATGAAACATAGTCCCTTTCAATTGGTCATGCTTGCAGTGGTGATATGTGATTCTTTATTCGATTGAAGATTAGATCGGAATGCCCCCCGATAATGCAGGCTGGAAAGAAGCGTTCTCTATATTTTATGCTAGCGAAAAAATATGTCAACGGGCGGGCAGGTCGATTCGTTTTAGAAATATTTTTTCTCAAGTCTGAATAAAACTGTAAGCTGTTAATTTACTCAGAATTTATGCCCTCCACATCGTATAAAATCTAAAATTATGAGGCAGTCCATTCATTTGTAAAGAAGACTTTGTTGTTGCTGTTATGCAAAAAACAAAAAAATCGTCAATTTTTGCTCTGTACATCTTCTTGTGCTTTTCAATGGGATTGGCTGGTTGCCAGCCTAAACCTGCTGAATCGATTCCTTTCATATCAACTGCTTCGGTTGAAACTGAGGCAGTTACCCAATCTCCTGACAGCCCGACCATCGCGCTGGTAATGAAAACACTGACGAATCCCTTTTTTGTTCAAATGGAAAAGGGAGCACGCCAGGCTGAAGCTGAATTGGGTATCCAGCTGATTGTTAAGACAGCGGCGGAAGAAACATCAATCCAGCAGCAGATTGAAATTGTTGAGGAACTGATTAAATTAAAAGTAGATGCGATAGTAATTGCGCCCGGAGATTCAAGTGAATTGATTCCTGTGCTTAAAAAAGCCCAAGACGCCGGAATTATTGTTGTGAATATCGATAATCGTTTGAACCCAGAGGTTTCACGCAAGGTCGGATTGGAAAACGTGCCCTTTATCAGTGTGGATAATGAAGAAGGGGCTTACCAATCTGCACAGTACGTTGCCAGGAAAATTGACCAGCCAACCAAAGCAGTAATTATTGAAGGAATTGTCGAGGCTCAAAATGCGCTGGACCGAAAAAATGGCGCATTGCGTGCCTTTCGTGAAAATGTGAATATCAACGTTGTGGCAGTTGAAAGCGCAAACTGGAAAATTGATGAGGCTTACAATGTTACAAAATCCATGTTTGAAATATACCCGGACATTGGTCTGATTTATTGCGCGAATGATATGATGGCTCTGGGGGCAATTCAATATCTCCAGGATTTTTCGATTAAAAATGTTCTGGCGGTTGGTTTTGACAATTTAGAAGAGGCACAGCTGGCATTAAGTACCGGCGCGCTGCAGGCAACGGTGGATCAGCAGGCATCCGTTCAGGGGTATACCGGCGTTCAATACGCCGTCAAAATGCTTCAGGGTGAAGAGGTGCCCGCAGAAACCCTGGTGGATACCCAATTAATAACCGCGATAAAGCAGTAATACAGGTAAAAATTTATATGAGGTTGAAAGCCCCGAAGTTTATTGATTTGAAAAAGTTGCCGCCGTTGAGGTTAACCGGTCAATTCGTTTTATATCTAATATTTTTAAGCGCAATTCCCTTATTGGTGAGCGGAATTATTGCGAATCGGTTGGCTACCGAAGTAGTTCAAGATCAGGTAAAAGCTTATTCGTATGAATTGGTGAAAGACCAGCGTGATTTTCTGGATGTACACCTTCAAGAAGTACAAAGTTTAATTTCAAACCTGTCTGGCGTCGAAGGTTTAACGAACGTTATCAACATTGAAAACCTTCCATCTGATACGTATTCGGATCTGGCTACCCAGGCCCAGATTGGGTACATCTTAAACAATTATATTAACTTACAGGGTGTAATCTCTATTGATGTTTTTACCTTATCCGGCGCGCATTACCATGTAGGCGATACTTTAAGTATTAATGATATGGATTTACAGGCGCGCGATCGTGCCTATACAGCTGCCTTATCCGCCAATGGCGAAGTGGTTTGGCTGGGCATGGATACCAATATCAATACCAATTCCAAAACGCATCAGGTGATCGTGGTGGCTAAACTACTGACTCGCAGCGATCTGGAAAGCGGCAAACAGATCCCGGCCGGTATGATTGTAGTCAATTATGATCCGAACTTCCTGTATAAGCACTATTCTCAAGTTCAATTAGGCCAGGGCGCTTACTTATTGATTGTTGACCAAGAAGGGAAAGTGGTTTTTCATCCTGACACCTCTTTCCTCGGCGGACAGATCGACCCGGCATTTGTCGATCAATTGGTTAATCCTGGCGGAACAATAATTACGCAAGTTGATCATCAGGAAATGGTGGTTAGCTATACCTTCTCAGGTGAAAGCCGCTGGCTGGTTGCCAGTTTAATTCCCCGCACGAACTTTGCAGCTCAAACTGCTGCAATTGGCAATGCGACCTTCTGGACATTAATCGTTGGCTTGTTAGGAAGTGTATTAATCGGGTGGCGCTTCCGCCGCACGACTGTTCTTCCCCTGGGCAAAATTACTGAGACGTTCAAGAAGTTCAAAGAGGGCTCGGTCGATTTGTCTTATCGCTTAGGTTCAAAGCGCAAAGATGAAATCGGTGAGCTGGCGCAGTGGTTTAACGAGTTTATGGTCACGCAAATTGAAAAGCAGAAGGCTGAAGAAGCTTTGCGCAGCCGTCAGCACTCGCTGACTCTGCTCAACGAAATGACCCTCGCTGCCAACCAGACCAGTGATGTAACCAGCTTGATGTCCACGCTGGCTGGAAGGCTAACGACCTTGCTGCATGCTGATCGCTGCATCTTTTTTATGCTCGATTTAAATTCCGAAGGAAATCAGCCTCAATTCTTCAGCGCTCAGGGCATATTGCAGGGTTGGCGGCCGGATCAGGAAGATGTGCGCGGCGTTGTTCAAGCCTGTGCTGAACCGATTCCGCACCCTGAAGAAGATGTCCGTAAATCACCCTGGCTTTCCGCCTGGATGCTTGACCATTTGAAAACCGTCTCTTTACTGGCTTTGCCGCTGCGAACCGCCTCAAATCGCCAGGGATTGGCCTTTATCCTCTTCGATCGCGAACACCAGTTCACCCATGAGGAAATTACCTCCGGGGCGCAGGCTGCTCGGCAAATATCGCTGGCGCTTACAAAGACATATCTTCTCGAAGAAACCCGCCAGCGAGCCCGTACTTTCGAAATTCTCTATCAAACCGCCAGCGAGTTGACCGGTTCGAATGATATCGGCGGGTTGGTGGATGGTATTCTTTCACATGCCATTGCGTTAATGCAATCGAATGGCGGGTTTGTTTACCTGGCAGACCGCGAATCACAATCGCTTTACCTGGCTTCGTCGATCGGGGTCACTCTGGATGAAAAACATATTCTCTTCGGGGAGGGGCCAATTGGCGCAATCGCGCAGACAAACCAGGCGGCGCTCATTAAACATGCTGACGTACCCAATTTAATCAAAACTAGCGAAACGAAGAGTGCGCTTTCACGCACCGTCGCGGTACCGATGATATGGGGAGCGGAGTTGGTTGGAGTTCTGGCTGTTTCTGCCGCAGATACCCACGCACCCTGGGACGAGCGCGATGTTCGCCTGTTGGCTCTGGCGGCGCGTTTAGGCGGAAACGCGATCAATAATATGATGCTGATGCAGGAACTGCGTTCCTTCAATGAGCTATTGGAAGAACGGGTCACCCGGCGCACAGCTCAGCTTGAGAAGGTTAATCTGGATCTGGCGCTGGAAATTAAAGAACGTCAGGAAATTGAACAAACCTTAAAACAAGAACGCACCATGCTGGCCCAGCGTGTGTCTGAACGAACCGCAGAACTATCTGAAGCCAATATTCAGCTTTCTCAGGCAGTGCGGGCGAAAGATGAATTCCTGGCGAATATGAGCCACGAATTGCGTACGCCGCTGAATGCAATATTAGGTATGTCTGAGGCGCTTAAAGAGCAAATGCTTGGTGAGTTAAATGACCGGCAAATGCATTTTGTGGAAACGATTGAACAAAGCGGAAATCATCTTCTGGCGTTGATTAACGATATTCTCGACCTTTCCAAAATTGAGGCTGGCAAGGTTGAGCTGCAAAAATCCTGGTGCCGTTTGGATGAGTTATGCAATTCTTCAATTCAATTTGTGCGTCAGTTGGCATTGAGCAAGCATATTCAAATTCGCCTGGATGTTCAGGATGGTGACACCCTGGTTTGGGTAGATGAACGCCGGGTGAAGCAGATATTGATTAATCTGCTGAATAACGCGGTCAAGTTCACCGATAATGGCAAGCAGGTTGGCCTGGACGTTGCCTGTGATCGGGCTGGCGGCTGGGTTAACTTTTCCGTCTGGGATGAGGGGATTGGGATCAACGCAGAAGATCAGGCGAAATTGTTTAAACCCTTCGTTCAATTAGAAAGCGGATTAGCGCGAATGCACGAGGGTACCGGTCTTGGACTGGCGCTTGTCTCTCGTCTTACAGAAAGTCATGGCGGGTCAATTGAATTGACCAGTAAGCGCGGCGAGGGCAGCCGATTTACCATCCGCTTACCGTTAAATGTGAATATGACCCAAGAAAACGCGAAAGCCGTCATAAAAGCCGAAGAAAATTCTGAAGCGAAGGTTGAAGGAAAAACGGCTCAGAGCATGCGCAACGAACTGATTTTGTTGGCTGAGGATAATGAAACCAACATTCAAATGGTTAAAGATTACCTGGAGTACAAGGGGTTTCAGATCGTGGTTGCGCGCAATGGCTTCGATGCGGTCAATCAGACCAAAATGCTCAATCCGGCTGTGGTTCTCATGGATATTCAGATGCCTGGCATGGATGGTTTGGAAGCCATCCGGCGTATTCGCGCGATGAGTGAGTTTCAGCGTACGCCCATCATCGCGGTCACAGCCTTAGTGATGGAGGGTGACCGAGAGTTATGCCTGCTGGCTGGCGCAGATGAATACGTCAGCAAACCTGTGCGGCTGCGAAATTTATTTAATTTAATCGAACATCTTTTGTATAAGAAAAACACGCAGTCCGTGAATTAACCGAAAAACCTCACCGATACTAATCCGCAGGCTATGGGGTATGCTCTGCGGTTTTTATTATTAATGAGCAATGGCTGAATGGTCAGACATTTAGCCAGACGATCTCTGTTCAGATCGAGAGTATCGTATAATTAGCGTACTTATTTTTCACCGTTGGTGTTTACCATTAACGTACTTATTTCTGATGGAAGGATTGGGCTGTCAACATGATTTTTGTCGATAATGAGAATATCAATGATCCG
Source organism: Bellilinea sp. (assembly GCA_036822575.1). Classification (GTDB taxonomy): domain Bacteria; phylum Chloroflexota; class Anaerolineae; order Anaerolineales; family Anaerolineaceae; genus Bellilinea. The sequence continues at coordinate 113,400 of DAISHK010000002.1, forward strand.
CGCGTCAATTTAGCCATTGAGGAGCATCTGGTTCGTAATTTTCGCACGGAGGAAGATATCCTCCTGTTTTACATCAACCAGCCATCCATCATTATTGGACGCAATCAGAACACTATTGAAGAAATTAACCAGAAATATGTGGATGAGCATGGCATCATCGTTGTACGGCGGCTTTCAGGTGGCGGGGCCGTATACCATGACCTGCAAAATTTAAACTTCAGTTTCATCAGCAACAGCGGCAAGGAGAATCTGCACAACTATAAAAAATTCACCGGCCCGGTGGTTAAGGTCTTGAACGCGATGGATGTGCCGGCAGAACTGGGCGGCCGCAACGATATTTTGGTGGATGGCCGGAAAGTATCTGGAAACGCGCAATACAGCACTGGCCAGAGAATGGTCAGTCATGGAACGCTCTTGTTTAATTCTGATCTTTCTCAGGTGGCCGAGGCTTTGAATGTACGCCTGGAAAAGATTGAGTCGAAGGGAATTAAGTCCGTTCGCAGCCGTGTGGCGAATATCTCGGAATTTCTGAATCAACCCATGGATGTTCTGGAATTCCGCGAACGGGTAAAGGACGGTATTCTGGCCGATTCGCACAACCATGAATATCACCTGAGCGCAACAGATTGGGACGCGATTCGAAAGATTTCGGCTGAGCGCTACCAGCTTTGGGATTGGAATTATGGGCATTCTCCTTTCTTCAATATCCAAAAAACGCGTCGTTTCCCAATCGGGCAGATTGACGCGCGCATTGATGTTGAAAAAGGCCTGATTAAGAATTTGAAAATCTACGGGGATTTTCTGGGAATGAGCGATATCCACGATCTTGAAACCCGCTTGATCGGGGCACGGTATGAAAAGAACGCATTGCTGGCCGCATTAACCGGCTTTGATTTGCAGCAATATTTTGGCGATTTACCCGCAGAGGATCTGGTAGCGTTTTTGGTTAATCCAGAGGCGGAATAGCGTTTTCTGGCATTACGGTAGTCATCAAAAAACCGGGCCTGGTTTCAATCCGGGCCCGGTTTTTTATCGACATCGGATGGTGTTACTGAGCGGCAGTCACCGATACAAGGACCGCCTGAACCATGATGCGCCAGTTATAGTCTCCTGTTATTTCGTTGTAATCCTGGCAAGTGATCAAGGTCAGGGTGGACTGGTCTTCATGTTCCAAAGGACTGGGATCGTACGGACTGATCCGTTCGACATTGCGCACTTCGTAGGTGAAAATTTTTCCGAACGCGTGCAATTCGATGCGATCACCCCAACGCAGCAAGTGCAAGTTTACAAATGGACCGGGGGTCCCATCAGCGTTATACACATGCGCGGTCAGGGCGGTGTTGCCGTCCCAGGTTGGGTAGGCAGTCCCCTCCAGGTAACCGATTTGTTTATTCAGCCAGGTCAGGTCCCATCCATCTTTGGTAAGGGGAACGCCGACAATGGGCAAATCCAGGTTTTGTTTGCGGATAACCAGGCGCATATCGTCCTGAGCATGGTATTGGTAATTCTCCGGCTGCTCTGGCAGAATAGTGCGAACGCCAGCCTCAAAGCCGGTTTCCGGAAGCATCGGAATGCTTAAGTCTGCCTGGCTGGTAACGCCATAGGTGTTGACCGGTGAATTCGGCTGATAGTTGCGTTCTACGCTGGCGTTATTATAAGGCGATTGGGGATCGATGACTTGCCCGGGCAGGCTGGTCCAATCCAGGCTGGCTAAATTGGTAATGGTGGCGCCGGGGATACCAAGGCTGACCCGCGCCTGGAAAGTAAACACGGTCTTTGTTGTGCTCAGATTAAAGACATCCCAGCGGATGCGCAGCGTCGGCGCAGCGGTATCGTTCATGCTGGTCGGCGCCTGTCCGCTGACAAATACCAGGCTGTCAGGCACATAAGTTAGAGCGGAGGGAAGGATATCGGTTAGTTCCAGGTTATAGGCATTGGCGTGGCTATCCGCGGTGTGGCGTATTTCCAGTGTATAGGTCACCGTTTCACCGTTGAACACGGAAATTGGGTTGACCGTCTTCGTGATTTCTAATTCTGGTTCAACAATAGTCAGTGGCGAGGCAGTCATACTCAATTCACCACCGTCCCAGGTCCAGTCGGCCGCGTTAGTCATTTGTGCGCCGTCTGCATTTTCAGCCACGTTGAGCACAACGACATCATACTGGACTGTCAGGTGCAGGTCGGTGGCCGCTGTGTCGGTGACATTGCCAAAATCAATGACCATTTGCCGGCCCTGAGCGATGGTTTCAGAACTGCCGGCCGGGACTGAACTGACGGCGGCTTGATTACAAATACCCGTCAGGGTAAATCCGGGTTCCAGAGCTAAGGCGGTTTCATCATCAACCTGGATGGCGGTGCAGCCGATAAAGGCTAAGCCCGGGTCAACCACATCGGTCAGTTTCAAGTTGGCTGTGGTACCAGGAGCGAGGTCCAGGGTAACCTGATATGAGACCGTTTCGCCGACCGCTATGTCATTTTGTTGTGTATCGGCCAGGCTGGTTCCAGTAATGGTTTTGCCTGAAGTGCTGATCAGATCGCGGTCTGAGCTGGTGTTGTTATCTGGCGTTGGATCCGGTCCGTTTGTGCCGTCATCCGAAACGACCGCTGTATTGATAATTTCTGCGTTGCTGCCATCGAATGGGTCATTAACCGTTACAACCAGAGTGCAGGTCAGGCTGGTTTCGCCTGCCAGCGGTCCAATGGTCCAGGTGATTTGGCGTGTTGAGTCATCATAAACACCATCATTGGAGGCTGAGACAAAGGTAACGCCCGCCGGCAATGTATCGACCACAGTTACCCCGGAAACATCTTGATTGCCATCGTTGCGGATCGTCAGCGTGTAGGTCAGGCTGCTGCCTGGGCTGGTTTGAACAACACCGTCATCCTTGATGATCGAGAGATCAAACTGAGCGTCTATCGGAACACTGGCATCAGCGCTGTTATCCGCAGGCGTTGGGTCATTGCTTTCGGCGGGATAATGAATTTGGACGGTATTGTCAATTTGGGTTATCCCCACAGGCAGTGGATTAACAATATCCACCGCAAAAAGGACGGTACCCGTTCCGCCATGGGCGACGGCGCCAACCGTGTAGGTATAAGTGGGGCGGCCATTGGCTGTACTCAAGCTGTCTGAGTACGTCCAGCCGGGGGCACTGGCTGAGGCGTTGAAGGTTGTGTTTGCAGGCAACAGCTCGTGCAGGACAACATCCGTTTGATCGTTTGCGCCGGTATTGGTATAGGTGATGGTGTAAATGATGGTTTGTCCAGGCGCGTACGGCACGCCAGCGGCGTGGTCTGGGGCTTTGCTGACGGCCATATCATCGCTGGTGCTGAGGGTGTCAATATCCTCGTCACGGTTATTGTCTGGCCAGTCATACCCATCGCCTGGTTCCTGGTTCTCTATGACGATATTGTTCGGCAGTTGAGTGTTATCCGCAGTACCGCCGGGAAGGTTGCTGGTAACGGTTACGGTCAGGGTAACGGATCCATTGGCCCCGCCTGCCATGCTGCCCAGGTTGTAGGTGCAGATCTGGCGGGAGGTAATATCTGCCGGAGAGTCACAGTTCCAGGCCACCGAACCGCCGGAATAGCGCGTATAAGGCGGCAAGGTCTCGGTCAGCAGGACCTCTGTGGCGGCGGCATTGCCTGTGTTGCCATAAATGATGGTGTAAGTCATGCTGTCGCCGGCTGAAACCGGGCTGCTGATATCGATGCCATCGTCTTTTTCCACGAACAGGTCAATGCCGGTTACTTCCAGGCTGACCGCTGTATCATCCGCGTAATCGTTCAAGGCTCCGCCCGCACCGTCGGCGCCATTACGTTCATCGCTGTTGCTGCCTGGTTGAGAGGTCCAGGTCAGATGGGCATTGTTGGCCAGATTGGATGTTATCGCAGCGTAATTATCGACATCGACACTGTAGGTTAAAGTAGCGGTTTCGCCGGCCAGCAATTCGGAAATTGTCCAGGTTAAAGGATTGCCGCTGTCGTTCGGGGTAATGATACCGCTTCCGCTGGTCGATCCGCCGATGCTGCCGGCAACATAGGTCAGTCCGGCTGGCAACGTGTCACTGATTGCGAGATCGTAGGCAGGTGCGGTGCTGGTCGGGTCATGCGCAACTGTCAGGGTGTAGTTTACGCTCGCGCCAGGGATGAGGCTGGCGGCGCTAGCGCTTTTATGGATGGTCAGGACTGGCTCAATCACATTGAATGTGTCTTGCGCATCCAAATGCTGCGGAACGGCGCTCGTATCAAGGTAATTCAGTGCGGCCGCGTTGGTGATGTCTGCATCGTCCTGGTTAGCGGCGACATTGGCTACGATGGCTGTATAAGTAATGGTCAACGGCGACGATGAGAAAGTCATATCGCCGAAATTCCAGCTTAACGTGGTCGGGTCGCCTGCGCTGGCCGGGGGCGTGCTGGTGAACACCGGTGAAGTGTTTGGCCAGCCGCTGCCAAGTACATACGCGCCCGTTGGAATCAATGTGGCGGGTAATTCATCAATGATTTCCACGCCGGCCAATGTGCCCAACGGGGTCGTGACGGTCAAAGTATATGTGACCGTAGCGCCAATAGCCGCATTTTCGGGCGACACCGATTTTGCAAAGGTCAGCATGGGAATACTGACATCCGCGTCGTCAGCATCAGCATAATCATTGACGGTATCACTGACGCTTTGCGGTGCGGTCCGTTCGTTGAGATTAGCGCCGGCAGTTGAGGTCCAGGTCAATTGCGCGGTGTTGTTGATTGTGCTGCCCAAAATGGCGTTTGAAGTGATGGTCACATCAAACGATAGGGTAGCTGTATCACCTAAGGACAGGCTGTCAATGGTCCAGGTCAGCGGATCAGTGCTGTCGTTGGGCGTTACGGTACCGCTGCCAGTTGAAGAGCCGCCAATGGTTCCGGCAACGTAGGTCATGCCAGCCGGGATCGCGTCGCTGATCGTCAGATCGTAGGCAGTGGCTGTGCTGGCAGCCGTGTGGCTGACCGTCATTGTGTAATGTACGGTGCTGCCGGGCACAGCTGAAGCCGGCGTGGCGCTTTTCGCGATGGCCAGTACAGGTTCGATGACGGCGAAAGTGGCGTCATCATCCAATGTTTGCGTTGTGCTTTGGGCATCGGTATAAGCCATGGCCGCGTCATTGGTGATGTTGACGCCATCCTGATTGGCTGCTACATCGGCAACGATTGCCGTATAAGTGATGGTCATCGGCGAGGCGGTGACCACCAGGTCGCCAGTGCCGCTGGCGTCGCCTACTGTCCAGGTCAGCAGATTGGTGCCGGCGTTGTAAGTCAGCACCGGGTCGGCAGGCCAGTTGCTGTAGGTGGGTGTGCTGCCGCTGAAAATCAAGTTGGCTGGCAATTGGTCGGTGATGACCAAATCGGGAATGGTGGCGGTTGGTGAGGTGATCGTAATGGTATAGGTCACCAGATCACCGATTGTGGCTATAGCCGGTGAGACCGATTTGCTGAAAGCTGGTGTTTCAATGGTAATTGAAGCGTCATCTTGATTGACGTAATCATTCAGCCCGCCGGCGCCATCTGCGCCGGTACGCACATCACTGGTTATCGTGGGCTGTGCAGTCCAACTGATATGGGCCGTGTTTTCGAGTGTTTGCCCAACGATAATTGTGTCAGGCAGCAAAAGGGTGTACGGGATCGTGACGACCTGACCGGCGGGAATCTCTGACAGGGTGATATTGATGGCACTGGCGGTTGAATTGTTCGTTAAGGTGCCGAGGACGCCGGTGCTGACGGTGATATTAGCTGGGTCAAAACTGAATGAAGTGAAAGGCGCATCCTGAACTGAAACGTTGTATGCGCTGATGCTGGAGGTATTGGTAACTACTAAACTATAGGAGAGGGTATCTCCAGAATTGAAAGGCGGGGTGGCTGGAGAAACAGATTTGACCACGGTTACCACAGGTTCAACCACATTAACGGTCGCGCCGGTTGAGTCGCCGCGGTCAGTGCCGGCGATAAATACCGTGAAGGTGTTGGTGACCGAACGCCCGGCTTGGTTCGCCATTGTGTTCGAAACCAGGACGTCAAATTCAAGCACAACGTACTCAAGATTGGCGTCATCATCGGTATTGACTAAATCGCCTAATGCAAAGGAAGGATCGGAGCCATCGACAAACGGTCCGCCGGTGACATAAGTAGCGGACAGGTCAAATGTCGGGGTGACCAAAGCAATATTACTCTCGTCACCACACACCCAGGGAGAAGATCCGAGCGTTGAGGAAGTCAGTGTGGCGGATCCGCAAGCAGAGCCGGCTGTGCCAGACACGAAGGCAACTTTCGGGTTGCCAACATAGGTCAGCCCATCTGGCAAATTGTCTTGGATTGTAAAAGTCGGTGAAGTAGCCTGAGAGAGTTGTACTTGCAGACGGAAACGGCCGTGTTCGCCAATCGTCAGGTTGTTGGTGGGGGTGTTCGGATCGGTCGTGGAGACCAGCGATTTGACCGGAGCAACCGCAGTGACGTTGACGTTAATTGCCGCTGTGTCCAGATAGTCATTCAAAGCGCCGACCGAGCCCTGTCCGGTGCGTTCGCCAATTGCGCTGCCTGGCGTATTACCCGCTCCGCTGCTGAGCGAGGATCCGGTGGCATTACTGGTAGTGCCGTAATCTCCCGGTAAACTGGTATAGGTGATTTTGACGCTGTTTGTTAACGTTTGAGAAGGAATGACCGAGCCTAACAGCGTGGCTGTGTACGTGACCGTTACGGCACATCCCGTCGGTACTTCCGTGTATGTCAGGGTAATATCATTGCCGCTGGATGAGTCTGCGGGCGTTCCCGCGCAACTGCTGACGCTGGTGGGGGTGATGGAGGCCAGGTTGAGCTGCATTACCGCCGGGAGGGTGTCCGTCAGAACGACGTTGTATGCCGGCGTAGAACCTGCGGCACTGGAATTAGAAAAAGTGAGCGTGTATGTAACCGTATCACCCGCTTCGGCAGTGGCTGGCGATACACTTTTTGCCAGGTTATAGATCAGCGGTTCGCCAATATTGATTGAAGACGAGGGGGTGATACCGACCGAATTGCGCGTCGTAGCGGTATTGATGAATGCATTGAGCGTATTATTGCGGCTGGTCGCCGTTGCGGCTCCAGTGCTGTTGTTGAAAGCCTGACTGCTGGTGATATTTTCTACCAGGGCGTTAAATTCAACCACGACATATTCAGTATCGGCGTCGTTTTCACTTAAATTCGTAAGGTCACCAAATTTGAAATAGATATCCGTCCCGCTGGCGTAGGTGTCTTCATTGGTTGTTGCGCTGGTCGAAATGGCGCTATCCGGCAGGATAAAAGTGATTTCAGCCGAAGTCGGTGTGGCGGAATTTGCCGTGCTGCCAACCAGATTAAGGCCGGCTCCGCTAATTGCGGATGAGGTAATTCCGCTTGTGGAAACAAAGGCAGCTTTCGCAGTTCCATCGTTGAGGAAGCGCAGGCCAGCCGGCAAAACATCGAACATCGAAAAATCCGCGAGACTGCCTTCTGGCATGGCGACGATCAGACGGTAACGGGCGATTTCACCAATGGTCAATCGGTTGCCGGCTGTGCCGCTTTCGGAAGTGGCTACCAGATATTTGGTGCCGCTAATGGCCGTGGTGTTAATCGTTGCGGCTGTGGCTTTGGCATAATTATTTAAACCCGTGCCAGGTCCGTCCGCACCAGTGCGTTCATCTGAATCTGGATTATATGGAGATAGATTTTGAATATCACCATCCAAAGAAGTCCATGTGATTTGCGCGTTGTTGGTGATGGCGTTATTCGGGGTGATAAACCCAATGGTATCGACCACCGTTGCGCGAACGAGGATGGTGATCGTGCGGCCATTACTGGCGGGTAAATCAATGTTTACGCCGCTGTTTAAGGCCAGACTGTTGCCGGTAAATACGAAATCAGCCGTTGTCAGCACGCCGGCTGTGTCTGTGACCGAATAAACACTGGGAGCGGTGAGCGCCGCCGGCAATGTGTCGGTCAGGGTTAGGTCATAGGCTGGATACGCGCTTGTGTTGCTGATAGTCAGCGTGTATTCTACGGTATCCCCGGCGTCCACCGTTGTGCCAGTGGAAGGCAACACGCGTTGAACGGCCTTGGTTAATGCAGGGTCGGGCTCACGGACGGTTAAACTAACCGGTGTGGCCGAAATGGTATGTTCTGGGTTGGGCGCGGTCAATGGGTCGGTATCCCAGGTGAGGGCGGCCGCGTTGGCCAGGGTTGTCCCGGCCTGATTGCCGATCAAGTTCAAAACCACGGCACGATAGACAATCGTCAGTGTTTCTGGAGCTGAATTATTGGTATTCGCATTGACCAGATTGCCTAAGTCGATATCAACATTGCGGCCGGAATTTGTGACCGTCGTGTTGGTGCCCAGGTCAGTGTTGGTGAAGGTTAAGGATGGATCGCTCGGGGTAATTGAATCGACTGCTACCAACGCCAGCCCATTGGGGAGTGTATCGATAATATGGGCGTTGGGCAGGGTTCCTTCCGGAACCGTGGCGGTAAGCGTATAGGTCACAACCTCACCGATCACTGCGTCGGTTTTATCCAATCCCTTGACCAGAACTGGATCAGGCATCGTGACTTGTGCGTCATCGATTAGGATTGGGTCAGCAAAATTCGTACCGTCATCCTGGGCGGCGTAATGGGTCAGGTAAGCTGTATTCGTGTAGCTTTGACCGGCGACTGTGGCTGTGGCCAGGCGCATCTGATAGGTAATAACGATGATATTTTTGCCGTCTGTTTCATCGTATGCCTGCGCCGCGCCGTAGGCATCGGGATCGGTTAATTGGATGCCGGTGCCAAATAAGGCGGCAGCTTGATCTGTAATTGAGCTGCCATCGCTTTGTGTGTAAGCAATGGAGGTTGTACCGTCACCGTTGAACACTTGAATAGCAATGCTATTCCCATCGCCTGGCGTCGGGTATTCATAATTAGCGGGCGGCGTATCGCGGACAATAATGTCGTGCGCACCGCCAACACCACTGCCGGTGTTTTCCAGCACAATAGCAAAAGTCACCAGATCGCCAGCATCTGCGCCTTCCAGGTTGCTGTCAATCGTTGAAGCTGTGTAGTTTGTCGAATTGATAACGCCATTCCAGCGCGGAGAACTGCCGCCATCCCAGGTTATTCCATCCGGCCCAACGGGGTCTGGGTTAAGCACACCGATGCCATCTGTGCTGACCACAGATTTTCGAATATTCAAGCTGGGTGCGGTAAATATCAATTGCACCAGGGCGTCTTCGTCCTGTGAAGTTGCGTTGGTAGAGCCTTCGTTAACGAAGGCCTGATTGGTCAAGTAAAGCCCGTCCGCAAAGGGATGGTCCGTGACCGTTGCGGTTAAGAGCAGATCGATTTTCGTGGCCTGTGAGCCGGCCTGGTCGTAGTTGCCATATGTGATTTCTACGCGATTCTGGCTGGACGTGTTGGTGATTACGGGCAATAAACTGGAGTAGCCGTAAAATGTATCTGTAGGCCCGAATTTGACTTCTCCAGGGGCAGGGACATCACTGGAGGCTGAATGATCGCTTGAAAAAGTCCATACCGGGGCGCTGTTGTTCAGATTGTCGCCATCCGGGTCGGCCACGCTGAAAATTGGCAGCGGGAAAAAATCGTACAGATACAAATCTTCGACGTCGCTGGTCGTCAACGTGTATTCCAGGCGATAGGTTACCTGGTCGCCGGCGGTGATTCGTACGGGTGAACCTGGCGCAGCGCCATTGACCGCGAAGATCGATTTACGCAGGCTGCCGCGTTCAATCACCTGTTGGGTGCTGCTCGGATCCGTGGGAGTTCCCATGGAGTCCGTCGAAAAATCTGCGGTGTTGAGCAATTGGCCGGTTACTTCGACATGATTATTGAGAATATCGCCCTGATCAACCGAGGCCGTGTGATCTACACCGAAATCGTCGGTGAAGTCGTTTTGGACAATGGTTTGATAAACGATCGTTCCTTGTGTGGGGCCGTCGTTATAACCGCTAACACCGGTACATTCAGGTGCAGCAGAGCCAGTGGCAGGGTCGATACAGCCGCCAACCATGCGTCCATCCTGTCCACGGGTGACAATCTCATCCGAGACGCGGAAGGTGACAACGGTGGTTCCGGTGCCATCAGGTGGATTGGCAATGTCACAGGGAGCGCCATCGGAAACTGCCCCGGTGTAGTTGCAGGCGACGGTGTAATTAGCGCTGTTGATATCATTGGCAATTAAACTGTAGGTATTGCCATTGATGACCAGCGTCGGGGTAAAGCCAGCGTCGAAGTGCTGACCATCTGAAATCGTATCAGTCAGCACAATATTGTTGATGGCAAAGTAATCGGAAACGTCGAAATTCAGAGTATGGGTTAGTGTATCTCCAGGCCCTAAATCTACTGATCCGACATCATTGGTCAGGGCGGTCGATTTATAAACGACTAATGAATGGTCATTTAATGTATCCTCGCACGGAGCGGCGGCAGAGCCTGCGGATACGTTATCGGTCGAGCCAAGGTCCCGCGGATCCAGGGGCGCCCAGTCACCAAGAGCATCCACATTATTGCAGGAGGTAACCGGTGAACCGCTTTGCGGATTGAGAACGTCGCTGTTGTCCGCTTCGACTCGCGGTATATAGAATGGAAATGAGATCGTTTGCGTGCCCGAAAGTGCTGCAAAAGTGCACGTAAATGATCCGCCGGGTACTTCCGTTCCGCTGGTTGAACAGGAAGCCGGCGAACTTGTGGAGATGGGACCGACATATTGCGCGTTTTCGGGAATAACATCGGTTACGTCCACATTCTGCAGGGTCTGACCAGGGGCGACGTTAAGGGTAATGGTGTAATCGCGGGTGTAATTCGGCCCGGTGCTGGTCTGATCTTCAGGCGCGTTATTCACTTTTTGCAGCGTCATGAGGATCGGCGTGATCGTGCTGGAAACCGGTGCGCTGAGCGTCACAGCCGGGTTATCCGTCGCGTAATCATCAACCGGCGTCGTTCCAAATTGATAGCCGCCCTGCGCCGCGATATGCAGCGGAACGCCAAGGTCAGCGAAATTGCTGATGTCAACCGTGACATCAATTTGGATCACTGGCTGCTCTGGCACCAGACTGCCGAAAGGCAGCCGGACCACCAGCATGACATCCCCTTCATGAAAGTCTGCTGGCGCTGTGATGATGACCGGGCTGCCAGTGGCATCTTTTAAAAAGGGGTGGACCGCCTGTCCGAGAGAATTTAAAGTAACGGTGTATATGTCGCTGGCAGGCAGCGCGAAACTGCCATAATTGACGGACACAGCCGTATTGCCGAGGCCGTCAAAACCTTCGGTGATCGAACCACTTTCCATAAGACCATCTTCGCCAGTTTTATCAATAAATATATTCAAAAAAGGGCCAAATAATTCGGCCGAGGCGTTGTTTTTGAAGGATACAGAAAAGGTGGTTGTTGTTCCTAAGAACGGATCCGTTGGTGAAATAATAGTGATCGTTGGTTCGTTAATTGGTAAATTCTTCGCGTAGGTGTTATTCGGGAATATAAGCCCCCCAATAACAGAAAAAAGAATCAACCATGCAGCAGCGTAAGTGAAGTGTTTACTATTAATCACTCCCGTTTCCTCCCCGAATATTAATTTTTTACTGAATAATATTTGAATTATAACCAACAAAAAGAACGTTTCTTTATATTTATGACAAATGATATTATCAATTGTGATATTTTTGGTTGGAAAATTGATATTTTCTATGATTCAAAAAAATCACCGGATTTCCCGGTGATTTTTTGAATTGATTTCAATTTACATCCTGGCTTATTGGTGTTTCAGGATAATTTAAAGGCCGTCACTACTTCATCCAGTCTCTTCGCCATAGCAGCTAGTGAGTTGGCTGCCATTGAAACAGCCTCTGCCTGGGCAGACATTTGTTCTGCTGAGGCTGATACCTGTTCTACGGCGGCGGAGTTTTCCTCAGAAATGGCGGCAATATTTTCGATCGAGGCGGTGATTTCTTGAGATCCGGCGGCCATTTCTTCAGTGGCAGCTGTGTTTTCTTCGATTACAGCAGACACCGATTCGACTGCCTGCGTCATGTTCATGGAAGATACATCCATCAGCGAAGCAGCTTCAGAAGCCTGTTGGGCTTGCGCAGTGACTAGTTCAATGGCTTTCAAGATCTTATCCAAGGCTTCACCGGCGGTATTGGCATGGTTGACGCCGAGGCGCACTTCATTCGCACTTTCCTGCATTGCCATGACGGCTTCACTGACTGTTGTTTGGATATCTTTTACCAACGAACCGATCTCATGCGTCGATAGGGATGATCTTTCAGCCAGTTTGCGCACTTCTTCAGCAACCACAGCAAATCCTTTGCCGTGTTCACCCGCTCTGGCCGCCTCGATGGCTGCGTTCAGCGCCAGCAAGTTGGTTTGCGTGGCGATCTCTTCGATTGTTTCAACAATCATGCCGATTTGGTTGGAGCGCTGATCCATTTCGGAAATCTTTTGCGATGATAATTCCACCTTTGCACGGATGGTCTCCATCCCTTGTATAGTTTCTTCAATGGTGCCCCTGCCATTTAAAGCGGCGCCTCGGGCGCTGACTGATCCATTGGATACTTCCTCAGCATTTGAACTGACTTGCTTGATTGCAACTCCCAAATCGTTGGATAATTCTGAAGTTTTTGTGATTGCGCGCGCCTGCTCCTGCGCCCCTTTGGCGACACTTTCAATGGTACGGCTGAGCAATTCAACCGGCCGGGTAGTCCGGGAAACACTTTCGCTTTGTGAGGTGATTCCGGTTGCAATTTGCTGAACAGTAAGCGCGATTTGGGTGGTTGCATTTCCAGCCTGAGTGGCAAGAGCGGAGAGATTCTCTGAAGAGTTTTTTAGTTCCTGCGCGTTTTGATTAATCTGATTGAGTTTTTCTCGCAAATTTTTAACCATTGACGAAAACGCAATGCCTAAGCGATCGTCTGTGCTGGCTGGCAATACATCGAAGGACAGGTCGCCGCGGGCGATCTTTTCGGCCGCCAGTGCCATTTCGCGTTGATAAATGATCACGGTTCGGAATGAATCAGCTAAATTGCCGATTTCGTCTTTGCCACTGTAATCAATTTCCTGGTTGACGTTGCCAACGGCTAACGCTTCAGCGGATAGGACCATCTGGTGAATTGGCGCAGCAATTGAGCGCGCAATAAAAATAGAAACGCTGATGGCGAGTACGAGGACCACGGCAAAAATAATCAGCAGTAAATTGCGAATGGAATAAACGGTTGCAAACGCCTCGTTGGTATCTTGCTTGGCGATAACAGTCCAGCCGGTTGATGCAATACTGGCCGCGCTGCCGATAATTTCGTTGCCGAAATAATCCTTTGTGCGAATGCCGTTGAGCGCCTGTAAAATTAAATTCGAGTCAAGTTTCAGTTCAAGCTCTGCTCGCTCTTTGATCAGATTCGCCGCTTTCAGCTTTTCTGGAAATCTGGCCGGTGTGATGAAATACCCATCCGAATTTGTGATTAACGCTTCACCGCTTTTGCCAAGTGTGACTGTACTGAGAACTGGGTCGAGAGCAGCAGTCGGGAGCGTCCCGCCGATCATGCCGATAATTTCATCGGGTTTGTCCAGTGCAAAGACCGGTGCAGCCACAACAAAAACCAGAGTCCCGGTCGCCTTAGAGATCAGCGGATTGGCGACGACAACTTTGTTTTGTTTGACTTCCAGAAAATAAGGCCGCTGGCTTAGATCCATCTGGCTGTTATCACTGGTCGTTATTGTGATTCCATTCGCGTCTGTAAGAAAAATCGTTTCGTAGATTCCCCATTGAGCTGCATATTGATCGATGGCTTCTTTGCTTTTGCCGGCTTCTAATGAACGAATCCGGCTGACATTTGAAAGGGTCACCATATCGTTTTTTCTTTGGATAATCCAATCGTCCACAAAAACGGCGATTGTATTGACCTGATTGGTCAGGCTGGTTTGAACGGCGGTCTGCAAACTGGTTTGGCTGCGTTCGTAGGCTATACCACCTGCTAAACCCAATATGAGTACACTAAGGCCAATAAATGTCAGTGTAAGTTTTCCGCGGATTGAATTAACCCAGGGAATCTTGTTTTTCTCCGTACGAGCAGTCATCCTCATTAAATCCCTCTTCGTAGAGAATTAATTACTGCCGGACGATTTTGGATAGGCTAGGTTGGGCAGCCCCAGATATGGTTGTTTGCCTTCATCATATCGGACTTATTTAGATTGATCCATAAAGAAATAGTAAAAATATATGAAAAATACTGTAAATAGCAATATGACGCGAGTCTGTCCAAATGAAAATATTGATCATGTGTGCCGGCTGAAACTGTGTTGGAGCGGTTTCAGCTGGCTTGCCTTGAGTGCGAATTTGATCAAGTTCACCATGATCAAATTTATTATTCATGCTCAGTGAGAACAAATCAGCCTGTGTCGTTAACCAAATGCAAGGTTTGTTTATCGGTTTTTTTATATATATTTATGAATATTTTATTGGTTTTTTGGGTTTATTTCCGATAATGAGGATAGTGTTAATCTTTTGGGACGAACCGTTTCCCTATTTCACCATTGCTGCAAACGATCTGAACCATAAAAAACGAGCTGCTTATCAGAAGATTACAAACCGGGGATAAGGACGACTTTCAGCTGCCTTTTTGAGTGATCAGATTTATGTGGAAATTACTGTTTTCATCACAGCGGCACGAATAAATCTGTTGTTCTGTTTCGTGGGTCGATGTGTAGTATTTTCATATTTGGACAGGGGAGTATCATTCATGCGTTTCATTAACAATTTAAAAACCATCTACAAGCTGCTGTTGAGTAACGGGATTCCGGTGCTCTGTTTGCTGGTCGTCGCGGTATTGGCCGGCAGAAACATGAATCAATTGAATAACTATGTTGATGAATTGTACAAGCAGCGATTACTGCCTGTTTATCAACTAGAAGAAATGGAAACATCCATGTACACGGTGCGGGGCGACGTGTACAAATTGTTGCTGATTCCCGCAGAAGCTGAAACTTCAAAAGCCAACATTGAAAAGAATTTGTCTGTGATTGATGCGGACATCAAGAAGTTCGCGGCTTTTGATCTGACAGAAGCAGATAAAGCGGAACTCGCGACTCTGAAACAATCCTTCCAGAGTTATCAAGAGGGTGTGTCAGAAATCATTCAGCTCTCCGACCAGGGAAAGTTGAATGATGCCATTGATTTGCTCGAGGATGGCGGTAAGACGGCCACCGCGCGCCGAGCAGTTGGCACATCCACCGATGCATTGATCACCGCCAGCGTTAGCCGAGCTGAGGAATTGTGGCTGACGGCGAACAATGATTATGCTCAGGCTTTGCGATTATTTGTCATTATTACCGGAGCTGTACTTCTGCTAGGCGTTGCGCTCATCGTAATGATTACGACCAGTCTAAATCAGCCAATTCAGCGGATATCTAAAAGCTTGATGAATGTCAGCCAGGGTGATTTGAATCGCGACTTGCCGGCAGAAGTAAAGCTTGCAATTGCAAACCGAAAAGATGAAATCGGTACGCTTGCAAAAGCCATGATGAACGCTGAAGACTATATGACCTGTATGGCGGATGTTGTCAGTCACATTTCTGAAGGCGATTTAACAGTTCAGGTAACACCAAATTCGATAAAGGACGAGTTGGGTATTGCCTTTGACACCATGGTCTGCTTTCTGCGCGAAACCATGGAGAGTATTTCTCAATCAACTATAACTTTGTCCGAAGCAGCCCAGATGCTTTCGCTGGCATCCAATCAAGCCGGACAGGCAACCAATCAGATTGCCACAACCATGCAGCAGGTTGCCAAAGGCGCCGCCCAATCCTCCGAGTCGGTGACGACCACAACCAATTCAATGGAGCAGATGGCGCGCGCCATTGATGGTGTCGCAAAGGGGGCCCAGGAACAGGCTTCGGCCGCGACCAGGGCTTCGGATATCACGAATTTGATCAGTTCTGCGATCAGCCAGGTAACCGGAAATGTGCGTGCTGTCGCAAATGAATCGGCCGCTGCTGCTTCTGCTGCGCGGGAGGGTTCGCGCACCGTGGCTGAAACGCTGGATGGCATGAACTCGATTAAGGAGAAAGTCGATATTTCTGCTGCTAAGGTCCAAGAAATGGGCTCGCGCTCCAATGAGATCAATGAAATTGTGACCACCATCGAGGATATTGCTTCTCAGACCAATCTTCTGGCGTTGAATGCGGCCATTGAGGCTGCCCGAGCTGGAGAATCAGGGAAAGGGTTCGCGGTAGTCGCTGAGGAGGTTCGTAAACTGGCCGAACGGACGGCTGTGGCTACTCGTGAAATTGGCAGCTTAATTAAAGGAATTCAATTTACTGTTTCCGGCGCAGTCACAGCTATGGAAGATGGCGCTCGTGAAGTTCATAGCGGCGTCATTCGCGCCGGTAAAGCCGGAGAGGCTCTGGCAGAGATTCTCAAAGCTGCTGAGTCGGTCAATCTTCAAGCCGAACAGGCCGGCTCCGCCTCGGAGCATGTGTTGGTATCCGCTCAAGACCTGGTTGAAGCGGTCACCACGGTGAGTGCGGTTGTTGAGGAAAACACTGCCTCAACCGAGCAGATGGCGGCGGGATCAACGGAGATTTTACAGGAGATTGAAAATATCGCCTCGATTTCTGAGGAAAATACTGCTGCAGTTGAAGAAGTCTCTGCCTCAACAGAAGAAATGAACGCCCAGGTTGAAGAAGTCCATGCTTCTGCTTTGGAATTAGAAAATTTGGCGGCCACGCTCAAAGCGGTTGTGATCCGCTTTCGATTTTAGGCTGGCTGCATGAAATCCGCCGTGTACTGTTGGCAAGCTGAAAGGAGACCTATCGAATAGAAGAAAACCCGCACATCCCATGAAAGCGGCTGCAAAGATTCTGCAGCCGCTTTCGATTAATATCTTCCAGTTGTATGGGCGAAAAGATGGCAGAAAATTGCGCCGGTTGATTGACAAACAGAACGGATTATAGTAAACTTCTTGCCGCTGGCGAGGTAGCTCAGTGGTAGAGCAGGGGACTCATAAGCCCTTGGTCGTGGGTCCAAATCCCACTCTCGCCACCTTGTAAGACCCGGTGAAATACGATTATTGGTAGCTTTACTGGTAAAACCAATGGAGACCCCATTGGTTTTTCTTTTAAGTATTAATTCTTCTTGTGCAATCCCTGAATAAGTTTGATATAGCGGCAAAAATAAATTAGTTTTGATTGGCTATAGCCGAACTTTCTTCCTGTGAAGATATAAATATTTCTAATTGTAATTGGATATCGAACACAGAAAAAGCAGGTGCTGAATCCGTAAGCTGGTCTGGCATCTATAATTCAAGGAATTGCACCGTGAATGAAAGAACTTTTTTAACAACGGCCGTCAGACAGTTTACACAAAATAGTGAGCCCTCGCCGCCTGGAATTGGGAGGCTGCGCGAAACTCTGCCATGCGGTGATAGATGCGGCGTTGGATCGATCTTATTAGAATTGTTTTCTTGACCGATACAGTATAAACGTGCCCCAAATGCCGCCTAAAAGCAAGACCTCAAAAACACCAAGAATGTGAATGGTATACGTCAGAGAAAAATCTTGGATCAATGAGACCAGATGGTTTAATCCCAGCAGCCAGCACAGGATAGTCGATTGAAGGGTCAATATCTGCATGAACTTCAGGTCATTTTTAATAAACGCAATGACGATGACGCTGATTATTCCTACATTCCATAGGGCGATTTCACGCTGCCAGCCGGTATTGTTCCCCCAACTTGAGAATTGTCCGGCTAAATTGGGAAAACAATATTGCCAGATGAATGCGCCGCTGCACGCAATAAGCATGAATAACAGATAGCCCTTGTAGCGATTCGCAGTTAGATTCGTTGTGGTTTGGTTCAAGATCAAGTCCTTTACAACATGAAATAAATTTCATGTTTTAGTATATGCTGCCGCAACTGCATTGTCAATGGAACGTGAAGTTTTATTCATGTTTTGCGATATAATCTATCTGTGTCAATAAAATGAGCAGGAGCAAAATGAACAGGCAAGAAGTCAGAGAACCAAAGCAAAAGCGGTCGATCGAGAAAAAACAGCGGATTATCAAGGCAAGTTACAAGCTCTTTTGCGACAAGGGTTTCTATAAAACAAACACTGTGGAAATAGCCCAAGCGGCCGGCGTTTCAACGGGCATTGTTTACAGCTATTTTCAAGATAAAACGGATATCTTGATTGCAGTGATTGGGTTTTACATTACTTCTTTATTAGCGCAGTTTCACCCGCTGCTCTCTGCCCCGATCAAACAAACTGCACTGACTGGTATGATCGAGCAATTTATTGATATTTCCGTTGCATCACATACCATGAATGTTGAAGCTCACAATGAGTTTCTGGCGTTGGCCTTGCTCGAAAAAGATATCTACACCCTTTTTAATCAGTTCGAAGAAAATTTATTAGCACAACTGTATGAACTTCTGGCAGCCGCCGGAGTTTCAAAGAAAAATCTTATTGAAAAAGTCAGGATTTGTTATTTAATCGTTGAACAGGTGTGCCACGACTATATTCAACGAAGACCATCTCTGGGTGAATTTGAAATCACAAAATCGCTCGCGATTCACGCCATCCTGGCCGTGCTGGAAGAAAATGAAGCGAAGTCTTAAAATTCTGTGCAAGCCGTAGAAAATTTCTGGTGAAACTATAATACAAAGAAGTTGTCTATTTTTTAATCGAATTTCTTCTTATTACCAGGATGGATTCAATGTTCTTAACGCGTTTTTCCCCTGAACGGTCCGGGTTTAAATTTCGCAACACGTTTTATCTCCCTCTGCCTGGAAGGAGCCAACCTGCGTTAATTGGGCTATGCGGGGGAATGTGTTTTACCGCGCTGGATGCCTGGGAAATTGCCCGCCAGCCGCAACCTGAACTCACCAAAGGGTTGCTGTGTTACTTGACCTTGCGTCAATGGTCCAGTTTGCCGACGGCACGGTTGGTGTTTTTAATCTTGAGTCTGCTGCTGCCGGATGCTGGTCTGAAAGCCTTTACCATGCGGATTTCGATGCCAAAATTAAGGCGTTGTTTAGCGAATGGTCGCCCGCCAGTCTTGCTCCTGTTCCGTACCAGAGGTTTTCGCCAAATTTTGAATAATCATCAAGTCCTGGCAATTGGGTATCAGCAACCGTCTGCTGATCTGGCCGAAATTGGGATTTACGATCCGAATTATGGTCAGCAAACGGCTGCGATGTCAATCTCCTCGGACTCGGAACACGTATTTATCCGTCACTCAACCGGTGAGGTCGATCGCGGTTTTCTTGTTATGGACAATGGTTTTAAGAGCCTTTTTGCCTGGCTATACCGGGTTGTGATCAGGTAACGGTTACTTTTCTTTTTCTGGTAACTGAGGATTGCGTGGAATCAGACAGAATTAGATTTTTTGGCGAGATAGGGGTATACTAACCTTAATTATCCGAAATTGATCGTTCTTTATTCATGGGTGGATTTTCTAGTCAATCAAGACAGATCAGGAGAAATCTCATGGCCGAGACCCCGCAGCCGGGATTGAATCGCTCTTCAATGACAAAATTGGTGTTGATGGGCGTCTTTTTTGTGCTCTATTTCATGGCGATTATCCTTGCCTGGCTATTAGGCCGGTTGCAGCCTTTTGCCTTAAGCTGGCTGGATGCGGTCCTTTTGGCTTTCGCCACCATGCGAATGGGACGAATGATGGCATTTGATAAGATCGCCGAACCCTTGCGCGCCCCGTTTACCAAAACAGTTCCGGACCGCAATGGGGCCGGCAGTATCGTTGTCCCGCGCGGCGAGGGCGTCCGCCGGTCGCTGGGTGAATTGTTATCTTGCCCAATTTGTATCGGTACCTGGATCGCTGCGCTATTTGTTTATGGCTATCTGGTAATTCCCGCGCCGACGCGGGTTTTTGTAGCCGTCCTGGCTGTGATCGGCCTAGCGGAATTGCTGCATTCGGCGACCGAAGCGTTGTGCTGGACGGGAATCCATGCGCGCGCGCAGGCCGGCGTTCTAATGCAAAAAAATCTTCAGGAGAAACCCTCCGAAGAAGATTAGCCTAAAGCGTGGATCTGGCTGCGCAAAACCGGCAGAATTTGCGGATGCCCCACCAGCAATTCCTCCGGCAGTTTCTTGCCGTCCAGGTATAGTTGCGGGTCAAATGGTTTGCCGCTTAAAAATTCACAGGCAAGCCCCGTACCCTGAATGATGGGCATTACACCAGCGACATCCCATAAGCTGGTATTGCGAGTCAGCACGCCAATTGCAGCGCCCTGCGCACAATAACAAAAATTAGCAGCGGTCGAGCCCAGCGCACGGATGCGCGGGAAGTCAATTTTATATTTAAGATGAAAATTCGTCGGAGCTGCCAGAAAAGCCAGCCGGTCATCTGGTTTAATCAGTGGGCTGGCCGGGAGCGGATTTCCATTTAAATATGCGCCCTGCGGTGTTCCCAGATAGAAGTCATTGCTGCGCGGCATGTAGAAAAAACCATAGGTGGGCCGTCCGTTTTCAATCAAACCAAGCAGAATTCCCCAGGTGGGCAGCCCGTTAATATAAACCCGGGTTCCGTCGATCGGGTCAAGAATCCAGGCGCTTTGCCCGGCTTTACCGCTTAGTCCGCTTTCTTCGCTGAGGATGAGCGTATCTGGAAATTCCTGCCGGAGAAATCCTGTGATTTTCCGGTCAATTTCCAATTCAACATCGGTGACCGGCGACCGGTCAGCTTTGTATTGAATGGCCGCGCTTGCGTGTTTTTGCACAGCAATGGAGCCGGCTTCGCGCATGAGCTGCTGTATTGCGGATACTGTGTTCGTGTCAATCATTTTCATAAGTTGATTCTACATCACCAACGTACAGAAAACGGGCGATATCGTCAGAATTTGAATTGGATTTAATCCAGGAAAGGAACTTTACTCCTGCATTGACTGCGTTAAAATAATCGCAGGGAACCATTTTTGCTTGCTTGCGTTATGATGATAGAGCGCCGACCAGTGACTTGCTGCGCCCAGCCATCTGTGGAGGAGAAATGAACCGATTATCTCACTTAAAACATGTAATTATGAGCTGCGCCGTTTTGGGATTGCTCGCGGCGTGCGGGTATGCGCCGGCATCCACACCAGCGTTGAGTGAAGCTGAACAGCAAACCGCTGTAATGAGTACCGTGTCCGTAGTGCTGACGCGCGAAGCTTTTGAAACAATGGTGGCGCAAGCAACTGAGTTTGATGGCCCTTTTGCCGGGAATAACCCGGTGCCTTCCGCTACGCCTGACTTAATCAGTTCAACCCTTAACCCGCCGACAGCGACGCCCTGGAGCCTGACAAACACGCCGGTCATTCCATTTACCAGTACGCCGGTTCCGATTCCCTGTAATCGCGCTTCTTTTGTAAAAGATATCACGGTGCCTGATGGAACTGGTTTTGCCAGCGGGCAAAAATTTACAAAGACCTGGCAATTAAAGAATACTGGCTCTTGTACCTGGACAGGCGCTTATGCGGTTGTGTTCTCGGATGGCTCAGCAATGAGCGCGCCTGCGGCTGTCAGCCTCTCAGGGGAGGTCAAGCCCGGCGGTACCATCGATATTTCGGTTGACCTGGTTGCGCCGCAGGAAACAGGCACCTATAAAGCCAACTGGATGCTGCGGGATGCGCAGGGCACGCGCTTTGGATTGGGTGATAAAGGCGAAAAACCATTTTGGGTGAGCATCAATGTGGCCGGCTTTGAAAGTGACGATGTGCCTGCCTCGATCTATCCGTATGATTTTACGGCGTCTATCTGCCAGGCGCGCTGGGTGGGTTCAGATGGCGATGCTTCGGTTCCTTGTGCGGGGATTGACCAGGGCAAATCACAGTGGGCGGCCGTCCAGATGAAGCCCAAGTTGGAAGGCGGCCGTCAGGAGGATGAGCGCGCGATTTGGGTGCATGTTCCGGAGAAAGGCGATTGGCTGCAAGGATTTTATCCGGGTGTGGCCATTCAGTCTGGCCAGGATTTTAACGCCTGGGTTGGCTGTTTGGATGGCAATGAAAGCTGCAAGGTGGAATTCACCCTGGATTATAAGGTAGACGGCGGAGCGATTCAGAATTTGGGCCATTGGTCTGAAACCTATGATGGTAATTACACGCACATTACGATTGATCTCGACCAGTTTGCGGGGAAGAAAGTTGAATTTATCCTCGGCATCGGCAACAACGGCGACAGTTCATTGGATGCTTTCTGGCTTGTTCCGGCAGTCAAATAACCGGGGAATTTGATGGCCTGGGGTTATAATGAAGCGGCAGTCCGATCGGGCTGCCGCTTTTTTGCTCATCGCTCAGGCTAAAGAGGTAAATCATTATGGGACCATCGAAATTGGCTTATATCGCTCAGGGAAATGACGAGGCAACGCCTTTGCTGTTATTGCATGGCGGAGGCGCTTCCAGTTGGATGTGGCGCCCCATGAAGGAATACTTGCGCGGAACGTATTTTTTCATTGCGCCTGATCTGCCCGGCCAGGGGATGAGCCAGGATGTTCCCTTTGTTTCAATGGAAGCGGCTGCCGATGAGATTTATGACTTTATCATGGACCATATTCCCGATCAAACCGCGCACATTGTTGGGCTGTCAGAAGGCGCGCAGGTTCTGGTTGCATTGCTGGCGCGTCACCCTGAATGCGTACGCTCCGCGCTGGTCAGCAGCGCGTTGACTCAGCCGCTTCCCGGCGGAAAATTGCTGACGCCTGGATTGGTGCGCTGGAGCTATAAAGCCAGTATTCCGCCCTTCCGCAACAATGATGCCTGGATTCGATTGAATATGAAATATTCGGCCGGAATTCCGGACCAGTATTTTGAGGATTTTAAAAAAGAGTTCCAGCGATTGACCGAAGATGGATTTGTTAATATGATGGTGGCTAACCAGAATTTCCGCCTGCCACAGGGGTTGGAGCAGACGGATTGCCCGGTGCTGGCTTTGGCCGGTAAAAAAGAATATAGCG
Source organism: Bellilinea sp. (assembly GCA_036822575.1). Classification (GTDB taxonomy): domain Bacteria; phylum Chloroflexota; class Anaerolineae; order Anaerolineales; family Anaerolineaceae; genus Bellilinea. The sequence continues at coordinate 136,363 of DAISHK010000002.1, forward strand.
CCATGCAAGCTTCTGCGCAAGAAATTGCAGCGGCCTGCCCGCAAGGACAATTCGCCTGGATTGATCTGGGCGCGAAAGCCAGCCTGGCGCAAGAACATAACTGGGCTTTGACTGCACCAGAACAATTTGCCGCCGTCGTTGAAGCCTGGATAGCCGGAGAACCGCTGCCAGCGCCCATCTTTCTGGCAGTATAAGGACCCCAGCAGTAGAAAACAGAAATCGCGCATCTTTTAGATGCGCGATTTTTTTGCGAGATTGGCTTATGCGCTGACGGCGCTGGAGTAGGGATCCAGGGTTTGTTCCATTTGATGACGGAACTGGCGAGTATACAACTGATAATACTTGCCGCCCTTGCGCAGCAGCTCGGCATGGGTGCCCATTTCCACCACATGGCCGTTCTCGATGACGAGAATACGGCTGGCGTTTTTAATAGTGGAAAGACGATGGGCAACCACGAAACTGGTGCGCCCTTTCATCAATGTTTCCATCCCGCGCTGAATGAGCGCTTCGGTTAAGGTATCCACCGAACTGGTGGCTTCGTCCATGATGAAGATCTCCGGGCGGGCCAGCACAGCGCGCGCCAGGCTGACCAGTTGCTTCTGACCGACGGACAGCAGATTGCCGCCTTCGCCGACTTCTTCATCGTAGCCATGCGGAAAGCGCATAATGAATTCATGCGCGCCGGCCATCTTGGCGGCTTCCTCGATATCCGCATCACTGGCGTCCAGCCGGCCATAGCGGATATTTTCGCGGATAGAGCCTGAAAACAGGTGCGGGGTCTGCAAGACCATACCGATGCGTGATTGGATGGCATGCAGCGAATACTGCGTGTAATCCGTTTCGCCGATCTTGATGGTTCCCTGTGTGGGTTCATAGAAACGACACACCAGGTTGATAATCGTAGATTTCCCGCCGCCGGTCGGGCCAACCAGGGCAATCGTTTCGCCCCGTTTGACGAGCAGATTGAAATCTTTGAGTACCGGTTTGCCATCGCCATCCGAATAGGCGAAGGTAACGTTTTCAAATGCGATATCGCCGCTGATGGTGCCGGGATCAAAAGCTGAATCACGGTCTTTGATCTCTGGAACTGCATCCACTAACGAGAAGATGCGTTCAGCGGAGGCAATAGCGTGCTGCATTTCCGCAAACACACGCGCCAGGTCCTGGATCGGCCAGAGCATTGAAGTGACGTAGGTGACGAAAGCCTGAATATCGCCGATGGTCATGCTGCCGTAGCGTGCCTGCAAACCGCCGAACCAGACAATGGCTCCGAGCGCGACGGCTGAAATCAACTGGACGACCGGCAGAAACAAAGCACTCAGCCAGGCAGAACGATAACCAGCTTTGAACATTTTCTCGGTCAAACCAGAGAACTCAGCGATATTCGCGTCCTCGCGGCCCAGCGCTTTAACTACTCGAATGCCGGTGATGTTCTCGTTATATGCCCCGGTAATGCGTGAGTTGTAACGGCGCACATTGCGGAACTCTCCCAGTATGCGTTTGCGGAACTGGTAGGCCACGTAAAACAATACAGGCAGGATGAGCAGAACGACCAGGGCCATTCGCCAGTTGATGATAAACATAAAAACCATTGAGGTTAAAATATTCATCAATCCCCAGGTTGAATCAACCAGACCCCAGGTGACCAGATCAGCGACGCGTTCCGAATCGGAAGTGACGCGCGACATGATCCAACCAACTGGCGTGCGGCTGAAGTATGACAGCGACAGCCCCTGCAGGTGGTTGAACATGTTTTGGCGCAGGTCATAACGCACCCGCTCGCCTAAAACACTGGCCAGATAGATGAAGCCGAAAATACAGGCGGATTGCAGAATCGTGAGGCCGGCGTAAACTGTCAGCAGTTGATGCAGCCGCGGCAGACTCTTGGCGACAATTCCTTGATCGATAATCAGCTTGCTTAGATAGGTAAAAACTGCATCCAGGCCAGAAACGGCCATGATGGTCAGCAGGAACCCGATCACCCAGGGCAGGTGCGGGCGAGTCAGACTCAGAATTCGCAGCAGGGTGTTGCCGTTAAATTTTGTCTGAAAATCTTCTTCTTCTTGATAATCAAGCGACACTGGCGATCTCCTTCTCCAGTTCAACTTCGATTTTCGTTTGAATATCGAAAATCTGGCGGTAGATTCCGTCTTGCTGCACCAGTTCTTCGTGCTGGCCGCATTGAACGATGCGGCCTTTGTCCATCACCAGGATCAGATCGGCGTCCATGATGCTCTGGATGCGATGGGCAATGATAAAGGTGGTGCGATCTTTCATCAGATAGGTGAGGGCCTCGCGGATTTCCGATTCAGTCTCGGTATCGACGGACGAGGTTGAGTCATCCAGGATCAGCAACCGCGGATTTTTAAGCAGCGTGCGGGCAATGGCGATGCGTTGTTTCTGGCCGCCAGAAAGGGTTACCCCTTTCTCACCGACCAGGGTGCTGTACCCTTTGTCGAAAGTCAGAATAACATCATGAATTGCCGCTGCGCGCGCGGCTGCCTCAACTTCGTCTTGAGCCACTTCCCGGCCGACGCCATAAGTGATATTTTCACGAATGCTGCGTGAAAACAGAAACGGTTCCTGCTCAACGATGCCGATTTGCTGGCGCAGATAACGGCGCGGATACCGGTTGAGTTCGACCTCATCCAGAAGGATATACCCTTGGGTATAGTCATAAAAACGCGGCAGCAGGTTAACCAGGGTGGTCTTGCCCGAGCCGGTAGAGCCAAGCAAGGCAATCGATTGGCCGGGCAGGCAGGTGAAGGAAATATCCTCCAGGGCTGTACTGCCTTCTTCATAAGTGAAGCCAACCTGTGAGAATTCCACCTTGCCTTGCAAGTTCATCTCCGGCAGGTAATCGCCATGATCGAGCGGTTCCTGCTCTTCGTTAATGATTTCCATAACGCGTTTGTAAGAAACCAGGCCGGTCGAGGTTTGCACGATCAGACGGCCCAGGTTGCGCAGCGGGAAGATGATCCAGACGACCAGGCCGGCGTAAGCCATGTAGGTGCCGACGGAAATTTCTCCTTGAATGGTCATGGTTGCGCCGACCAGATAGCCGATAACAATCTGCGCGGTGCAGAGCATATCCGAGAGCGGCCAGAACAACGACTGCATTTTAGCGAGGTTTTTGCCGCGCACAAATTTGCCCCAGTTATCCTTGTCAAATTTGTTGATCTCGTATTCCTGGCGGGCAAAAGCCTTCACCACACGGATGCCTGAAAGGTTCTCCTGCAGTGTGGTGGAAAGAATCGCGTCCTGTTTCTGATAATCATCATAGGCATTAGAAATCCGGCGGAAAAAGAAAATCGAGATCGCCAGGACGACCGGAACTACCACGACGCTGATCCAGGCCAGTTTTTGATTTAATGTGGCGATTGCCACGAAATTGACCAGGAAAAGCAGCAGAATGCGGCCAATACCAATCGCCTGTTCGGAAAAGAAGCGCCGCACCGCATCCACATCTGAGGTGGAGCGCTGCACCAGTTCGCCTGTATCCGTCTTGGCGTGGTAAGCGAAAGTCAGCCGTTGGATGTGGTCGTAGAGGTAGTTGCGCAGCCGGCGTGCCACGCCTTCCGCAGTCAGGGCAGCAAGCCGTCCGCTGAGGAAAGAAAAACCACCTTCTACAAACGCGAGGCCAACGAACCCAAGCGCGATTAATGGCAAACTGACTGCGTCATTGTGCAAAGAAAGATATTCATCTACAAAGTAACGCAGCAGCATATACGTGCCGGTTTTCGCCAGCGCGGCAATGCCTAGTGCCAGGTTTGCAGTCAGATAATACGGTCTGAATCCGGCCATCAGGCCCCATAAACCTTTCAGTCGGTTGGGGGAGATGGTCTTTTTAAGATCGTAATTCAGAACCTCATTTGATATAGTCAAAAGGGCCTACCTCCTCTGAGGCAAGGAATGAAGAAAATATGATTCCGATAAGCGCAGATTCGCGGCTGCTACATGAAGGAAAGAGACCCCAGAGTATGACCTTCACGGTAGGCGAAAGCTGCAAAGACAGGTATTTTATTGTTGGTTTAGACCGGCAGTCAGTTGAGCGGCTGGCAGGCAGGACAAATAAAACTGGTGGTACTGCCGGTTTTTATCTTTGTAATCGGTGCGCCGCAGACTGGGCAAGGTTTGCCTTCTTTGTAACCGATGAGAATATCATCCAATGTGAAAGAACCATTCCAGCCATGCAGGTCAACTTCATAAAATGCGCCGTTCTTCTCCAGGCTGGGCCGCAGTCCGGCTTGAATTGCCTCGGCAAGCTGGTCGATTTCCGCTTCTGAGAGGGTGTTCAGCGTTCGCAACGGATGCAAGCGCGCCAGAAAGAGGATATCGTGAATATATGCGTTGCCGATGCCGGCGATATTTTCCTGATTGAGCAAGAACTGTTTGACGCGCATTTTCTTTCCAGATATGCGCTGCGCCAGCTCATTGCGGGTAAGATCAAGCGCGTTTGGTCCAAGCCTGGCAGTTTCTTTGTGGTCTGGTAATTGATCAGCGGCCGCGTAGTGCACCGAACCAAACCACCAGAAATTTATCGCCAGACAGGTGCCGTCCGAAAAGTCAAAGATGAGACGATATTTGTCGGGGAGCGATCCGCGGGTAACCAGCAGAATCTCCCCGCCCATTCCAAGATTGATTAATAGCCAGCCCTGAGTAGTTTGTGAGAATATCCATTTGCCATGATAACTAACCTCCTGTATTGTCGCACCGCATAAACTTCGGGTGAAGTCCTCCTGAGGAATATTTAAACATTTTGGTTGCAGGACTTCAATCCCAACAATTTGTTTGCCCGTCAATTCAGTGTTCATCTGGCGGGCGCGAGAGGCAATTTCTGGTAATTCTGGCATTTTTCTTCTCCTCAGGAAACCTGTGTGTTATTTTATGGTAGCACATAGGTTCTAAATTGTAAACGATCCACCAGAAAACCAGTTTGAAGAAAAGTTAGCTATTCATCGCAATCCATCCGTCTAATGTGGCCCGGTAAAGGGCGCGTTCAAAATAATTGCCGTCAAGTGACAGTTCATTATAATCGCTTTTAAGTAAAGTTTCCATCAGCGGCATCATTTGCCGGCCATAATGATTCATGCAGGCTTCTGGATGGATGCCCGGCCAGGAGTAGCAGGTTACTGTTCGGCGGCGGTTTTGGGATGGAATGCTTTCTGGAATTTGTTCAACCCAATTGGAGTCTTTCGGGTAAAAAATGTACTGGTCTAAATTCCCCTGCGGAATGCCTTCGATTCCGCGCACTACAGGCGGTTCACAGGTCAGCAGATAGGGGTCCACGGACAAGTCAGCGATGACGGCGTGTTTGGGCAGCCAGCCAATCCATTGATTGGGAATAACCGGCTGGCTGGTATCGCGCCGCTGTGTCGCATCGACCAATATATCGGTCTGTTCCAGCCAGGGTTTTAATGATTCAGGTCGCGAGCTGAGGTTTCTGCCTACGGCAACTGTGATTACACCATTTCCGTTATTTTCAATATGCTGGTTATTGCGCTCCACATTGCCCAATTTGGATGCGGCGTCCATTGCGTGTTTGCCAACCATGCCGGTGCCAAAAATGGTGACCTGGATCGGTTTACCGTTTGGCTTAATTAGTTTAGGCCAGGTCTTTTCAAGTTCATTGAAGGCTATCTCCAGCCCGTTCCAGGAAACGGCGTGCATATTCTCAATCAGCCGCAGGCCCTTGTCATCCATTACGCAATCCATTGAGATCGCCCGAATGCCAAGTTCTTGCAGGCGGGCAATTCGGCGCGGCCGCGTAGGGAAATGCAGCATAGAAAATAGAATCGCCCCGGGTTTGAGCAGGCTGTATTCTTCCAGAGTCGGTGATCGAAGTATGATGACCAGATCTTGGGCAAATGCCTGGCGTCTGGAGCAGGAATGAACACGCGCATTACCCTGTCGGTAATCATCAAAGGTGAAGCCCATGCGCGAACCATACCCTTCTTCAAGACAAATGTTTACACCTTGCCGGGCGAAAAATTGAATGAAATCCGGTAAAAAGGCACGTTTCTCGCCAGCCTCTTTTTGCATGCGCGGAAATCCAACGGAAATAAAGTTCGACATGATTGCCTCTCTGGAAAGTAGTGTTTCAAAATAATTTATGGTTATAAAATTTAAAAATTTTGAGCCAGTTAACCCATCAGGCCATAAAAAAATCTTCTGGCTTTCAAAAAGCAGGTTTGTTATGCCGTGATAATAACGAACAGACCGGGGTTATTCTTAAAAAGTTAGAGCTTTCGTAATAAAAGTGTACCAGATAAATCCATCATAGATTTTTCCCGGCAAGCCTGATCAACAGTAAAACACGCCATGAACAAAACATAGGTGGAAAACGGCGCTTCTGGGTGGTTGTCATTCGATGCTGGGTCGCGTATAATTGACTCAACTATACCCGTTCCGGAAGGAGGAAGTTTGCATGGCAAGTGTAACGTACCGTCATGTCTGGAAAAAGTTCGGCGATTTCACCGCGTTGAATGACCTGAATCTGGATATCCAAGACAAAGAATTCCTTGTACTTGTTGGGCCTTCGGGCTGTGGTAAGACGACTGCATTGCGTTGTCTGGCCGGTCTTGAAGAAGTCAGTGATGGTGAAGTCTTAATTGGTGACCGGGTGGTGAATGATGTGCCGCCAAAAGATCGCGATATCGCGATGGTGTTCCAGTCATATGCGCTTTATCCGCACATGACTGTGTACGACAACATGGCCTTTGGCCTGAAGCTGCGCAAAATTCCAAAAGCCGAAATTCAGAAGCGTGTACTTGAATCGGCCGAAATTCTGGGCATTGATAATTTGCTCAAACGCCGCCCGCGCGAGCTTTCTGGCGGCCAGCGCCAGCGTGTTGCCCTGGGTCGCGCTATTGTGCGCGAGCCGAAAGTGTTCCTCTTTGATGAGCCGCTTTCTAACCTGGACGCCAAACTGCGCGTACAGACCCGTTCACAGATCAGCAAGCTGCATCAGCGCTTGCAAACCACCTTTATTTACGTCACCCACGATCAGGTAGAGGCCATGACCATGGCCACCCGTATCGCGGTCATGAATAAGGGCGTGCTGCAGCAGCTCAATACGCCGCAGTACCTGTACGATCATCCCGCCAATATGTTCGTGGCCGGTTTCATTGGTTCACCGGCAATGAACTTCTTCCCCGCACATCTGCGCAAAGATGGCAATCAGATGATTGTCGATACCGGCGATTTCTCTGTGACGATGCCCGAACACCTGGCTGATAAAGTCCAATCCTTTGTGGATAAAGAAGTGATCATGGGTATTCGCCCTGAGGACATCCACAATCCAGATTTTGTCCCGGCCGGCATTCATACGGCTGCGGTTGAAGCGAAAGTGGACGTCACCGAGCTGATGGGGTATGAGATCCAGCTCTACATGGTAAGCGGCAAACACAATTATGTCGCGCGTGTTGATCCGCGTACCCGCTTCGGCATTGGCGACCAGGTTCAGTTGTTGTTCAACCTGGACAATATGCACATTTTCGATCCTTCTGCGGACCGCGAAAACCCGATTGCTGTTTTCTAAATCAGCCGCTTTTCAATCAGTTGACTAATAAACCGGCCGTTCCAAATTATGGAACGGCCGGTTTGCATACTTTTGCTAGTAATTTTTTAAGCAGATCTTGAAGCTTTCCTGCCCCACAACCCGGCAATCAAGCTCATAGCGCCGGTTAGTACGCCCATAAAGATGAATGCGTCCTGCCAGAAGCGAATTGGGAAAAGGCGAATGAGTGAATCGCTGTAATAGAACAGCCAGGTATCCCCGGTAAAAAAGAGGTGATGGAATTCAGTGAACAACGCGTCAAAATTCAGGGCTACGCCAACCAGGATCAAAACAATCACACCCAGAGTCAGCCAACCGCCGCGTGAGAAAGCTCGCCACACGTCAGGCAGCCAGTGGCCGATAGCGGCCGCAACGATCGTCAGTAGCAGGATCACGCCGACAGCCACCCAGATTTTAAGGGTAGCCTGCACCAGATTTTTGACATCCAGCATGTGGCTTAATTCGCGTTCATTATAGAGCGGCGTGCCATCCTGCATTTTTACATCGGAGAGAAAGGTTATATCCGCGGAATTGGTTAAATACTTGACGGAAATATTGCCGTAATGTAAACGGTCTGCCTGGGTAAATCCGTATGGGTCTTCCGGAAAGCCGGGCATATTATATTCAACGACCAGGAAAGCCGGCGTTAATAACGCGCGGACCGAAGTCATAATGAAGAAATAGGGAATACAAAGACTAATTAGCCAGAGGAAAATGACACGCATCCGTTTCATTGGAGCATCTCCATATCATCGGAAAAGATAAAATCAAGCACAAGGCTGTTGGTCAGCCATTCAATCGGCGCCAAATCGTCGGTAAAGATTTGCGCAGGCTGAGGGTCTGGCGCTGGATTGGTAATGGTATTGGCCATGGCCTGCAGAAGTATTTGCGGTGTGGCCGGATCGGCGGCAAGAACGGTGTAATTAGAGAGCAAATTATCTGTGCTGGTAGGCTGCACCGTTGCAAACAAGATTGAGTTGAAAGAGTCTGGCAAATCCATGACGTGTACGGTTGGGAAGACGGTCAAAATCGTACTGGCCAATACATTCACCAGGCGGCGATCTTCGGTGGAGCGGCCGATATTGATCACCATCACGCCGTCATCGGTCAGATGAGCTTTTACCTCTTCGAAAAACTGCTGTGTGGTCATGTGCCAGGGAATATAGGGCGGGTTATAGGCGTCCACTGAAATAACCTGATATTTTTTCGTGCTGTTTTTTAATGCCCAGCGGCCATCCTGGATGATGACATTCAGGTTAGGCTCATTCATATCGAAATACTTCCGGCCGACATTGACGATTTCTGGGTCGATTTCGTAGCCATCGATTTGTATATTCTTGAAAGCCAGTGACGCCTGCCGGGCGGTGGTGCCGGCGGCCAGGCCCACGATTGCCATACTGGTGACATCTTCAGTGGTGGTATGGTTGGCGTTGAAATACGGCGCGGACAGCACCTGTTCCCAGGGCCCATTGTAGAAGAGCACGGTCGGATCATAAACAGAGTGTACGCCCTGACCTTCATTCAGCCGTAAATAATAGGTCGTGCCCACATTCAGCACTTGAACGTAGTTGTAAGCCGAGTCTTTCTCATACACCAGTCCGCTAGTGGTTTTATCGGTGCCGGGTGTGCCGTACAAGGCCAGTAGAATAAAGACAACCGGCATCCACAGGTAGATCAGCGGGCGTTTCCAACCGCAAGTCGCGCCAAAACCGACCAGAACCGCAGCCATCAACAGCGCGCCAATCACTAAGAAGGTGCGGAACGTGCCAATTGTGGGGATCAAAAACAATGCCGGTAAAAATGTGCCGACAAAGGATCCGACCGTTGAAATCGCGCTCAGGCGGCCCGCAAGGCTGCCGGTTTTGCGGGAATCTTGCAGCGTCAGGCGCAGCGCAAACGGCGTAGTGGTCCCTAGTAGGGTAATGGGGATGGTAAACAGTACCATTACCACAACGAAAGAACCGGCCAGCAGCCCGAGTTCTAGCGCATCAAAAGCTGTGGCAGCCATGCGCAGGATGGGCCGGGAAATCAACGGAATCAGACCGATGAAAAAGGACGCCCAAATCAAAATCTGGAAAAAGGTTTGGGGATGCGGTGAACGATCTGCCCAGCGTCCACCCAACGCACTGCCAATGGTCAGGTATATGAGAATCAAGCCGATAATGCTGGCCCAAATCAAATTACTGGTGCCGAAATAATTGCCCAATAATCGCGAAGCGGACATCTCGACCGCCAGCGAAGCCATTCCTGAAAAGAATACTGCAATGTAAAGCCATTTTCGCATGGGAAAATTATACCTGTAAGCGGGAAAAGCAAGGTTAATCCTGTGCGAAATCTGCCAAAGACTGCACCTCAGCCGGCGTTAAAACGGGCGGCGTATGGCACCGTAACGCGATATTGTATAATGGGTGCATATTAATTGTTAAAGAAATCAGCGCTGTTTCACCCGCTGGCAAAAATAGCAAAGCGCGCTGAAATATCTGCTGGATTTATTCTGAAAGAGGCCATAGAAAATGATCAGGCTGGTATCTGTGGAGCAGATGCGGATGATAGAGCAGCAGGGGGATGCGGCTGGGGTATCCTACGTAGAGATGATGGAACGGGCCGGGCAGTCCTTTGGACAGATGGTTCGCAAGTTGTGCCCCGCCGCCCAGCGAAGAACGGCGCTGGGGCTGATCGGGGGTGGCAACAACGGCGGCGATGCCCTGGTTGCGTTGACTGAAATGGCGGAGAATGGCTGGAACGTAAATGCTTATCTGCTGCGCCCGCGCGGCGCCGATGACAGTCACCTTAACCGCCTGATTGCATCCGGCGGAACCGCCGCCCGTAGCGATCAGGACGCTGATTTTGAGCGGTTGGATGATTGGCTACTGGGTGCGGACGTGCTGATTGATGGCGTGCTGGGTACCGGCGCGCGTTTACCGCTTAAACCGGATCTGGCGGCCATTCTGGCCCATGTGCGCGATTTTTCTCCGCGTCCCTGGGTAGCCGCAGTTGATTGCCCGACTGGTGTAGATTGCGATCGGGGAGAAACCACGGATGTGGTTATTCCGGCGGATATTACGGTGACAATGGAAGCGGTTAAGCAAGGAATGCTGGCTTTTCCGGCATTTAATTTTTTGGGCAGTCTGTTTGTGGTGCCTTTGGGGCTTTCGGATAATTTGCCGGTATACGCTGAAATTCAAAATTACGTGATTTCTGCGGCGGATGTCCTCCATGCTTTACCGGCGCGTCCACGACAAGCACATAAAGGCACTTTTGGAACGGCGACAGTGGTGGGTGGATCACAGGAGTATACCGGCGCGGTTGCTTTTTCCGCAGAGGCCGCCTACCGGATCGGTACCGGCCTTTTGCGTGTAGCCACAACAGCCGAGGCGCAGCCGATTGTGGCCGCCCAACTCCCGGAAGCCGTATGGAGCATACTGCCAGGCGAGCATGGCGCGATTTGCGCTGAAGCTGCTCAGCCGCTGCGCGAAATATTGGGTCGCACTACGGCGGTTATTTTTGGCCCCGGAATGGGAAGCCATTTGGGAACTGCTGAAATGGTGCGGCGGCTGTTTACAGCGGATAGCGATTTCCGCTGGCCGGGCGTTCCGTTGGTGGTGGATGCGGATGGTCTGCGTCATCTGGCGCGTATCCCAAACTGGTATACGTTGATCCCTGCCCTGAGCGTGTTGACGCCTCACCCCGGTGAGATGAGTGCAATGACGGGCCTTTCAATTGCTGAAATATCCCTGGACAGGCTGGCTGTGGCGCGCCGCTTCGCTAAAGAATGGAATCAAATTGTCCTGTTGAAAGGGGCTTTTACCGTTATCGCCCATCCCGATGGCCGCAGTGCTGTTTTGGCGGCTGCGACTCCGGCGTTGGCAAAAGCCGGAACAGGTGATGTTTTGGCTGGCCTGATTGGCGGGCTGCTGGCTCAAGGTGTGGAACCATTTTCCGCAGCGGTCAGCGCTGCCTGGCTGCATGCTCGTTCCGGTGAACGGGCAGCGCGGCGCATGGGGCAAAGCGCCAGTGTGCTGGCGCGGGATGTATTGGCAGCCCTGCCTGACGTTCTGACGCAGATCACGAAGGGTGCAGTATCGCCAGCTCAAGTTTGCTGAAGGCGTTCAAAACAGAAAACAAAACAGCCGGGGAAACCCGGCTGTTTGCTAATCGGAAGCCGTTATTACAGCGTTTCGGCGGCGTCAGCGGCAGCATCCATGCCTTTGCTGAGCGTTTCATCCAGTTTGGATTTGCCAGCATCGATCAGTTCAGCGCCTTTTTTGCTGGCATCGGCCGCGGTTTGTTTGGCTTTTTCAAGCGTTTCATTAGCCTTGGTAGCAACCTGACCATAGGTCGTTTCTGCCTGCGAGTACAGGTCATTGGCGGTATCAGAGGCTTTATCGCGCAGGACGATCGCGCGTTCTTTGATTACTTCGCGGGTCTCTTCACCGGATTGCGGGGCCAGCAGCAAAGCGGTTACAGCGCCCGTCAGGCCGCCGATTACGAAACCAAGAAGAAAAGCTCCAAAATCATCATTCTCTGCCATTTTTTCCTCCTCATTTTGGGGTGGGATAACCTTTTAAGGTTTAATGCCGGTTAAATTTCATCATGTCCAAAAACTTTTTCAACCCGGCGAGGTACTCGTTCATTTTCATCACGGGCTCTACCAGGTTATTGGATAAAAACTGGGTCGTGCCGCGCAAGTTGTTGACCGTGTCGTTGGTTGATTCAATGATGGGCTTGATCTCATGCTGCAGCATATTGATCAAAGTGGCCACTTGAACGATTAAAATCACCAGCCCAGCGCCGAGCACCAAAGATTCTAGCGCCATGAAAATAATAAAAATATCACGGACACGGGCGGTCGTTTCTTCTGGCGCGAGCGCCAGGGCGACAATTCCGCCGACTAACAGGAGAATCAATACCAGCACGCCGACGGCAATCCAGATCACTTTCTTGCTGCTGTCGTTATCAGCGGGTACGGCGGATGGCTCTTGGGGAGCGGGCAGGCTTAATGGGATTTCATTCGCGTCATTTGTCATCATTTGATCTTCATTATAGCATAGGGCATTTTTCAATCAATGCGGATATTCCGCTAATCCATGGGGACTTTCCCTACCAGATTGGATTGTTTCTATAAGATATTGTAAGGCAATTTCTTTTGAAAAAACCTGTTCGGCTGAAATGTTAATAAAACTTTTGTAATTAAAAGGCAGGAGCGCTGAGGCTCCTGCCGGTAAATCTCAAAGGCTGAAGGACTAAATATCCACGCCGAAGATTGTGCGGACGAGCATGCCAACCAGGAAAGAAAAGGCGGCAACGCCCAGGCTGATGCCAAGCATTTCAAAGAAGCGGCTCTTGAAATTCAGGTCCTTGGCAACCGAAAGATAGAAATTGAAGGAAAAGATAATGGCAACTGCGATGAGCAGGGTCACAATCAGACTCAGATAAATACCGAAACCCGCCTGCGGAATCAGTAAATAAGGCAGAATGAGTAAAATGACTGTGATCAAATAGGCGATGCCGGTGTAGATAGCGGAGCGACCGGCTTTGGGGTCCCCGTCAGCGCGTGAGGATAGAAATGCAGACGCCGCCATTGAGAAAGCAGCCGCAATGCCGGTGATTAAACCGCTGACTGCGACCAGTGTGCCGCTTTGCAGCGCAAAAGTTAAACCGGCCAGTGTACCGGTTAATTCCACCAGAGCGTCGTTCAAACCAAGCACAATCGACCCCATGTAGGAGAGCAGTTCCTCCTCAATCATGGCTGAAAGGGATCGTTCGTGTTCTTCTTCGTCCAGGCCTAATTGCCTGGCGCCGGGGACGATGCTGTCAAATTCAGCGTATTCCGCTGCACCGGCAACTTCTCCATGCTCCAATAATTTCGTGGTAAAGGTCAGCCCTAATACGCGCATCATCAAAACAAAAATGAAAATTTTGAAGTTGTTGGGCTTTACGTCTTCATTGCTGATGTTTTTCCAGAAATGATAATGGCGCAATTCGGTATCGGACATGTCGCGCATAACCTTGGCGTTATGCTCATCCTTGATAATCTCGCTGAAGCGTTTATATAACAGGTGTCCGGTTATTTCATCTTTTTGAAATTCCCGTACTCTGGCTTTCTGTGAATCGTTCATGAGTGTTCTTCTCCCGCAAAAATGAGGTTGCTGTGATCGTTGTGAGTTAATATATGGAAAAATTGTTTCATCTTAACCAATGTTATTTTACATCCGTTTAGACCAGGCATTGATCACCTATCTTTGTGCAAAGTCTCCTGTTTTAATCGGGGCCGGGTTGACAGATGATAGACTGGGGTTGCCCACGCTGACCTGGACATAGCAACCACTCGTTGATTTTTTCGTCTTTGTATCAGCCCGAAGACCGCTGAACCTGTAAGTCACGTCTGGCGGAAACCCCGTTAGCGGCTTCTGATATAATTTTGAAGTATCATTGGTATGGTCAGAGGTTTACAATTAATCGCCTGCGGGAGTGGAGGTATGAATGGGTGAATGGGTCACGCTGGTTGAAATTGACGAAGCTAGGGATTATATCCTTGAGCAAATCGCGGTCCGCCCGACGATCGGTTTGATCCTTGGATCAGGATTGGGTGATTTAGCCGAAGCGGTAGAAAACCCGGTAATCATCCCTTACCAGCAAATTCCGCATTGGCCTGTATCAACCATCGTGGGGCATGCCGGCCGGCTGGTGATTGGCCAATTGGATGGGCAGAATGTCCTGGTCATGCAGGGCCGGGCGCATTATTATGAGGGCTATCCAATTGACCGGGTCACCTTTCCAATTCGGGTGATGCAGCGTATGGGGATTGAAACCCTGATTTTAACCAACGCGGCCGGCGCCATTCATCCAGATTTCGAGCCCGGTGATGTGATGCTGATCACAGATCACATCAACCTGGTTGGTATGACAGGAGAGAACCCGCTGCGCGGCCCGAACCTGGCCGAATTAGGCGAGCGCTTCCCGGATATGAGCCAGCCTTATGACGGAAAATTGCAGGCTATCTGCCGCGATGCCGCAAAAAGTGAAGGCGTTCAACTGCGCGAAGGTGTGTACGTCTGGCTATCTGGCCCTTCATTCGAATCACCGGCAGAACTGCGCTTTCTGCGCACCATTGGCGCGGACGCAGTAGGCATGTCCACTGTACCCGAAACGATTGTCGCCCGGCATGGAAAGACGAAAGTGCTTGGGCTTTCTGGAATATCGAATAAGGCCAACCTGGATGGCAGCACGATTACGACTCATGCAGAAGTTTTAGCCGCCGGGAAAATATTAGTGCCGAATTTAACCCGACTGATTCACGGTGTTTTGACGCGATTGGCAGACGATCAGGCTTAATGGTCGTCCGGACAATCCATACTTCACGGATTGGAGCACAATCGCAATTCACATGGAAGAAGTTTTCCGGTTTCTTAATACCTATCAGCTTTGGATCTATCTGATACTCGGCGCTGCTACATTGCTGTCGCTGCGCAATGTTCTTATTGCCTGGCAAGAGCGGCAGATTTCCATTTTTGGGCTGGAGCGTGACAGCGCTCAGCGCCGAATGACTGAGGCTGGTTCGGTGTTAATATTTTTATGTCTGCTGATGGCCGCTGAGTTCTTAGTGGCCTCCATCGTGTATCCAGACATGCCCAATACCACCGCACTGGCGACCCCGACCATCGCTTTGACGAACGAAGGCGAATTGGCAGCGGCAGGTACAGATTCGAGCGCCCTGCCATTGGAAACGCCTGAGGGCACGCCGACAATTGCGGTCTCGGAGGATGAAAATGGCTGCATTCCTGGACAAATTGAATGGCTGGATCCGCTGAATGCAGATACCGAAACACAGATTACCGATTCTACCTTGCGCGGGCAGGTAATTTTGCGGGGTACCGTCACGCTGGCTAACCTGGGTTTTTATAAATATGAATATAATACGGCCGGCACCGATATCTGGACGCCCATCGCTGCCGGAACCAGCTCGATTTTCGAAGGCCCGCTTGGCGGAGAGGGCAGCGGTGTCTGGGATACCTCGCAGTTGGAGCCAGGTGATTACCGTCTGCGGCTGGTGGTTGTGGACAACGTTAATAACGTTTACCCGCCCTGTGTCATCAGCGTCCGTATCGCTGCACCTTAGGAGGGAAGAAATGCCTCAAGTACAAATTCGTCCGGTGGTTACTGCTGATATTCCCGCCTTGATGCAAATCGATCATCAAGGAAAAAGCGAATATGTCTGGCAGATGGATCGGGTTATTGAAGACAACCAGGTGAGCGTCAACTTTCGTGAGGTCCGTCTGCCGCGCTCCGTGCGGGTGGAATATCCGCACGCAATTGATTGGTCTGGAGAAAAACTGCTCTCGCAGGGCGGCTTGTTAGTCGCTATTTTGGAAAATGAGCTGGCCGGTTATATCCGTCTGGATGATCGCTACATTCCGCAGACAGCCTGGGTAAGGGATTTAGCGGTTGGTGTTGAATTCCGCCGTCAAGGAGTAGCCAGTGTCTTGATGATTGCCGCTCATGAATGGGCTCAGCAGCGGAAATTGCGCCGGATGACGTTAGAAACGCATTCGAAAAATTATCCGGCCATACGAATGGCGTTAAAATTGGGATTTGAATTCAGCGGTTTTCATGATCAATATTATGCCAGCCAGGATATTGCAATTTTCTTCAGTCGGTTAATTCGCTAGTTTTTTTGACTACGAAAGATAAACTGTGTTTACTGTACTGATTACGATCAATCAAATCCTCATGGCCGGGGTGGCAATTACCGGCTTTTCATTACTGTTATATTCATTGACCTTCAATCTGAAAGTACGGGTGGCGCGTTCATTCGCCATTATTTTGGTCTGTCTGGTAACGATTTACACGGCCGAGTCGCTGGCGAGTGTGGCCGGAACCGCTTCAATGAGTGAATTCTGGCTGCGCTTCCAATGGGTTGGAATCGTGTACTTGCCAGCCGCCTATTTGCATTTTTCTGATGCCCTTCTGGCGACAACCGGAAAGCCTAGCCGGGGCAAGCGGATTCTGGTCAGCAGGATTTCGTACCTGATCTCTACTCTCTTCTTGATTGCTTTGCCCTTGGGGCTGCTGGTTGGGCCGTTATCGTCGATTAACCAGCCGGCGGCGCATTTACAGCCAACCTGGCTGACGGACGTCTTCATGCTGTACTACACCGTCAACATGCTGATGTCCTGGTATAACTTCGTCCGCGCCTTTCAGCGCACGGCCACCTCATCGAGCCGGCGGCGGATGGGTTATTTGCTGGCCGGTTCACTGGCCCCAACCCTGGGGTCCTTTCCGTTTTTATTGTTTACTTCGGGCTTTGCCGCGCGGCACACCTTAACTTTCTGGAGCCTTTCGGTCATGGCCAACTTGCTGGTCGGCGGTTTGGTAGTGGTCATGGCCTATTCAGTGGCCTTTTTCGGCGCTCCGCAAACCGACCGCGCTGTGAAGGGCCGCTTATTAAAATGGATTTTGCGCGGCCCGGTAACTGCCAGCCTGGTGTTGGCCATCACCACGATTACACGGCGAATCGGTGAACTCTACGGGCAATCCTACACGGCCTTTGTTCCGATTGTTATGGCGGCCTCGATTGTGCTGCTTGAATATTTGATTAGCCTTACATTTCCAACCATCGAACGCTGGCTCTTGTACGGCAACGACAAAGAAGAGATTGACCTGCTGCGCAGCCTGGAAGACCGGCTGATTACGCGCAATGATTTGCATCAATTCCTTGAAATGATCCTTTCTGCCTTATGTGATAATTTGCAGGTGCCGGGCGTCTACCTGGCGTCACTAAATCCTGAAGGACTGGAACTGGTGGTTAAGGTTGGAAAAACCTTTTTCGACCGGAATGAAGTTTCGGCCGAGTTAAGCCGGGTGTTGGGGGAAAACGACCAGCGCGTCGAAATGTTCGATTGGGGAGATGACACACTGGTGCCATTAATTGACCAGGATGAAGAAGGCCGGTTGATTATTGTTGGGCTTTTAGGCATTACCGATGGCGCTCATCAGGAATGGGAGGGCGATCAATTGCAGCGCCTGAACGCTATTACACAGCGCGCGATGCTGGCATTAAATGACCGCCGCCTGCAGGAAAATGTTTTCAAGACCATTGAAGCGCTGTCCTCAAAGGTTGAATATATTCAAAATATGCGCGCGGCCTGGCGCTATGATCAGAGCAGCGTTTTGAAGTCTGAAATTCCGTTGGACGCCGCAGATTATTCTCAGTGGGTCAAGGACGCGCTTACTCACTATTGGGGTGGCCCCAAGCTGACAGAAAACCCATTGCTGAAATTGCAGGTCGTGCAAAGTATGTCCGGGCAATATGACGGCAGCGCGCCGAACGCCTTGCGCGCTCTGCTCAAAGAAGCCATCGAACGCACCCGCCCGGATGGTGAAAGAAGGTTTACCGCAGAATGGGTATTGTATAATATACTTGAAATGAAATTCCTCGAAGGCAAAAAAGTCAGAGAGATAGCGCTTCGATTGGCCATGTCTGAAGCCGATTTGTACCGAAAACAACGCGTGGCCATTGAAGCAATCGCAAGAACCATACTTGAAATGGAATCCCAGAATGGTCATAGTTCAGAGTTGCACAAAGCGCCCTGAATGATATACAATCTTAGCAGGCTTTAACCGTATTGAACCGGGGAGGTGTATGTATGGTAACCAAGAGAGCAGCATCCGACCTTGAAGAGGCTCGGCCTGATACCTTTGATGAAGGTTGGTGGGCTGCTGTTCTGTCTGACGAAGAGTCGTACCTTCCGACAAAAAAAGAAACGACGACCCACACATCTGTCCCTGCGGCGGTTACGGTTGTGGATTGGGATTTCGTAAAATCGGTGTACGAACGAGATGAGATTGTTGCGTTAAAGGTTCAGGGGTTCAACCGAGGCGGGTTATTGGTTCAAGGCAAAGGGATACAGGGGTTTGTCCCGGTTTCTCACCTGATTGATATGCCGAACGGTGTGGATGAAGAAGAACGGCGCAATATCTTAATTAATTATGTCGATCGGATGATCGACCTGAAGGTAATTGAATGCGAACCTGAACAGGAACGCATTGTTCTTTCAGAGCGGGCGGCATTGGCGGGCGAAGGACAGCGGAAGGTGCTTTTTGAATCACTGTCTGAAGGCGCTGTGTTGAGCGGACGCGTCACCAACGTCACTGATTTTGGCGTTTTCATCGACCTGGGCGGTGTTGAAGGCCTGATACACGTCTCTGAGTTATCTTGGGGGCGCGTACAGCATCCGGGGGATGTTCTCCATATCGATCAGGAAGTCAGGGTGCTGGTGCTCCAGGTCAGTGAAGAAAATTCACGTATCGCGCTCAGCCTTAAGCGTTTAAGCCCTAATCCCTGGGAATCACTCTCCGCGCGCTATAAACCCGGCGATGTTGTTGCCGCAAAAGTTACTTCGGTGACTCGCTTTGGAGCTTTTGCGCGCCTGGAAGAGGGCGTGGAAGGTCTGGTTCATATTTCGTCGATAAAATTGCCGGCCGGCTACAGCAGCGTTGACCAATTTCTGACCTTAGGGCAGGCGGTGAATGTGCGGATTTTGCATATTGATATCGAACGGCGGCGTCTTGGATTGGGTCTGATTCAACCGGAATGAGCCCTGCAGCTTCCAAAAACTCCCCGAATTCTGCCTCAGTTCCTGATCAAGCCTCTTCGGAAGACCAAAGCCCAGCCTGGTGGGGACATCTGGGCAGTTTTCTGTTAAGGTTTGAGCGTTTCTCAACGGACCTGGCCGGTGTATTGCTGTTGGCCTTCAGTCTGATTACCTTGCTGGCATTGGCCGGCCTGACGGCCGGCAGTTTTATTTCCCCGTGGGGCGACTTGCTGCTATCGGCGTTCGGCTGGGGAAGTTATGCGCTGATATTGCTCGTGTCAGCGCTGGGCGTCTGGCTGCTGCGCAAAAAACACGTTGAAAATGCGCAATTACATCTGCCGCAAATATTGGCCTTAGAAGGGCTGATCTTTTCCGCGATGACCTTTCTCTCCATCCTTGGAGGCGATTCGCTGGAGCGCGCACGGGCCGGCCTGGATGGAGGGGTTGTCGGCTGGGGGCTGGCCCATCTGGTTAGCCTGATCTTGCCTTTGCCCTGGAGCAGCATCGTCGTTTTGCTGCTGGCGGTTTATTTCATCTTAGAGGGCTCCGGTATTTTTCGCTATATGGTCAGCTTGGCGGAGCAATGGGCGGCCGAAGCGCCGCCTGAAGTGTCACCAACACCCGTTGAAGCTGTTCCGGCAGCGGCAGAATCATCCCCAGCGGTGGAAAGCGGGGTTCCAGTACCGATCATCCGCGCCAAACGAGACATGAAACTGCCGCCGCTGACCTTGCTGCTGCCGGAAGAGAAAAAAGACCCGGATGAAGATCGTATTGTCGCCATTGCCAGGAAGATCGAAGCCACATTGGCTGAATTTGCAATTCCGGCGCGCGTGATTGGTTATCGCATTGGACCGACCGTTACGCAGTTTGCGGTCGAACCTGGTTTTGTTGAAAAAGCCGGCCCGGATGGCCAGCCGATGCGCCAGAAAGTGCGCGTTTCACAAATTTCCAACCTTTCCCGTGATTTAACCCTGGCGCTGGCGGTCGAACGGCTGCGGATTGAAGCGCCGGTGCCTGGCCACTCCTACGTGGGTATTGAGGTGCCGAATACCAACACAGCCATGGTGCGCCTGCGTCCGCTGCTGGAAACGCCTGAATTTCTAAAAATCGGCACGCCTCTGGCGGTCGCGCTGGGACGAGATGTTTCCGGTCAGCCTGTCGTGGCGGATTTAGCCCGTATGCCGCATATGCTGGTAGCCGGTACAACTGGGTCAGGCAAATCAGTTTGTCTGGCAGCGCTGATCACCTGCCTGGTAATGAATAATTCGCCGGATCAGCTGCGCCTGGCAATTCTTGATCCGAAGAAGGTCGAACTGATCCGTTTCAGCGGTTTGCCGCATATACTGGGGCAGGTTGAGACTGAATTGGATCGTATGCTGGCTGTACTGCGCTGGGCGCTGGCAGAAATGGATGCTCGTTATCGCGTATTGGAAAGCGCCAGCGCGCGCGACCTGGAGACCTACAACCGCAAATTAATCAAACGCGGTCAGGCGCCCTTGCCACGCATTGTCATCTTCGTAGATGAATTGGCTGACCTGATGATGTCTGCTCCGGAGCAGACCGAGCACAGCATTGTCCGCCTGGCGCAAATGGCGCGGGCGGTTGGAATTCATATGGTCGTTGCCACGCAGCGTCCCAGCACGGATGTAGTCACCGGCCTGATTAAAGCGAATTTCCCGGCCAGAATGGCCTTTACTGTAGCCTCTTCGATTGATTCGCGCGTCATTTTGGATGTCAATGGGGCAGAAACATTGCTTGGCCGTGGCGATATGCTCTTTCTTAACCCAGAACAGGGTACGCCGCAGCGCTCGCAAGGCGTTTACCTGAAAGATCAGGAAGTTGACCAGGTTATTGGATTCTGGCAGAAAGAATTGGCTGAACGCGGCCCGGAAGCGGCGCCCTGGGAAGAAATGATTGAGCGCGAATCCAATGATGAGGACGACTTGGTGGATCAGGCAATTGAGCTGGTGAAGAAATCTCGCAAAGCCTCGGCCAGTCTGCTGCAGCGCCGCCTGCGCATCGGCTATCCGCGCGCCGCACGGTTATTAGATGAACTGGAAGAACGCGGCGTGGTCGGGCCGGCTGTCAGCGGCGGCAAGGACCGTGAGGTTTTACTGGACGCTGATGATGAGATGGATGGTTATGACGATTGATTTATTTCCGCAGCCAGGCTATCCGCGCTGTGATAAAGGTTAAAACTTGACAGCAAGCTGCAGGTAAGATAGCATTCAGCCATTCGCCTGGCAATCGCAATGATCTGTGGCTGAGCCTGGTGATATTAACGAAGGACAGGTATTCTTGTGGACCATACCCTGAATCAAAAACAGCCGGCTACATTTACGGATATTTTGCGTGTCCGGTTCAAGAATGTGCTTGACCCGATTGGGGCCTTTCTCAATAAAATCGGCGTGACGCCGAATATGATCACCATGCTGGGCTTGACCGGGAATGTGTTAGCCGCCTTCCTGATCGCTCGCGGGCAAATTGTTTGGGGCGGTGTTGTCGTGCTGCTGATGGGGCCTCTGGATGCTGTGGACGGCACCATGGCGCGTTTGCGCGGAGCGCCGACACGCTTTGGCGGGGTGCTCGATTCGGTGGTTGACCGTTATTCGGAACTGCTCATCTTGGGCGGTCTTCTAATTTACTTCACCGGACTGCAAGACTCGCTCTCCATTCTGCTTACTTATCTGGCGGCTGCCGGATCCGTGCTGGTATCTTACGTCAAGTCACGCGCTGAAACGGCCGGATTTTTTATTAAAGGCGGGCTGCTGACGCGGGTGGAGCGCTACATCATTACCGCTTTGTTTTTGCTGCTCAACCAGCCAATGATTGTTATCTGGGTTTTGGCGGTTCTGGCGAACTTCACGGCATTTCAGCGCATGTGGCTGGTTCGCAAGATGGCCGTTGAACAAAAAGATCTTATTTCGTAGACCTGACGCTTAACACTCACGGTCGCCTTCGAAAGGATTATGAAGCTCATGCGCGAAGGTTTTTATATTGGTTCTTTCCTTGTTCATTACTATGGCATTATTATCATGTTCGGCGCTTTGGCGGCTGCCTGGCTGGCAACCCGTGAAGCGAAGCGCCGCGGTATCGATGACGAAATAATCTGGGATGTCATGCCCTGGCTGCTGATTGCCGGTGTGATCGGGGCGCGTATCTGGCATATCCTTACTCCGCCGGCTTCTATGGTGGAGCAAGGGGTGACGACCTGGTATTACTTGACGCATCCGTTGGCCGCAATTGATATCCGCGGCGGTGGATTGGGCATTCCGGGGGCAGTGATGGGCGGCGCGCTGGCCCTGTTTTTGTATTGCCGCAAGCATAAAATCAGTTTTGCGATATTTGTGGATATGATCGCGCCCGGACTGGCGCTGGCTCAGGCCATCGGCCGCTGGGGCAATTTTGTCAATCAAGAACTCTATGGCGCGCCTACCAATTTGCCCTGGGCCATTTATATTGACCCGGCGCACCGTCTGCCGGAGTTCGCCAGCGTTTCATATTATCACCCCTTGTTTTTATATGAATCGCTGTATAACCTGATCAATATGGCTGTGCTGTTATGGCTTGGCCATAAGCTGAAGGATCGTTTGCAGAACGGGGATATTTTCCTGGCTTACCTTGTGATTTATCCGGTTGGACGGTTCTTGTTGGAATTCCTGCGCCTGGATCCTTCGCCAGTGGCCGGATTGAACGTTAACCAGACCTTAATGGGAGCAATTGCGCTGGTATCTGCTATTGCGCTCATCATCCGGCATTTGCACCGGACAGGAGCCAGGCCTGCCGCTCCTAAGCCGGCAGAGTAAGTTCAGCTTTACAGAGACCGCGTTTTACGCGGTCTTTTTATATATGGCTGTTCTTTGCAGAATTGTTTGGATAGGACAGATCGTAGGTTATTAATCTGAATCGCTCCGGGCCTATAATAAACCATATCCGTTTTTTACCAGGGTGGCTGCGATGATTTTAGCGGAAGGTTTGAAGAAAAATTTTGATGATTTTGCGGCAGTACGCGGCATTGATTTAACCGTCGATTCCGGGCAGGTGCTGGCGCTGCTTGGACCCAATGGCGCCGGAAAAACAACGACCATCCGCATGCTGACGGCCGTGCTAACACCCAGCGAAGGGCGCGCGCTGGTCGCTGGTTATGATGTGGTGCGCCAGTCCGACCAGGTGCGGCAGTCCGTTGGGGTATTGACCGAGCATCACGGTTTATATAACCGGATGCGCGCGGAAGAATATCTGACTTTCTATGGCGATATTTACAATTTGCCTCGGGAAGTAACCCGCCGGCAAATGATAAATCTGCTGGAACAATTTGGCCTTGCGGATGCCCGTTCGAAAAAATTAGGGGAATACTCAAAAGGCATGCGGCAAAAACTGGCCTTAGTGCGCGCATTAATCCATAACCCGCCGGTTTTGCTGCTGGATGAGCCTACCTCGGCGATGGACCCGGAAAGCGCGCGTGTTGTGCGGGATGCCATTCATCAATTGCGCGGTCAGGACCGGACCATTATTTTGTGCACCCATAATCTGAGCGAGGCGGAAGAATTGGCCGATAAAATTGCCATTATCCGCAAAGGCCGGATCATTCTGCAAGGGACGGTTGAGAATATCAAGCGCGAACTGCTTGGCCCGGAAGAGTACGAACTCCGCTTTAGCCACGCTATTGCGATGACCGATTTGCCGCAATGGCCAGCAGGTGTGCGGCTGGATAGCAGCGGCACGGACTGGCTGCGGTTGCAGGTGGATGATGCGCGGCATTCTAATCCGCTGTTGCTGCGCAGTTTGGTCGAGGCTGGAATTCCATTGCTATCCTTTGCCCCCGTCTCTCGCAGCCTTGAAGCGGCTTATTTGCAGGCTGTTCATCGCGCCGAGGAGGAAACAACCCATGACTCTTAATATCCGCCCGGTGATGGTGATTGCGCGGCGTGAAATTCGCGATCAATTTCGTGATTGGCGTATTATTTTCCCGATCGTCTTTCTGACCATCTTTTTCCCCTTCTTGATGAATTACACCGCTCAGCGCATGCTGGGTTTCGTTCAAGAGTATGGCGCAACCATTGTCGGAGAACGGATGGTGCCTTTCCTGTTGATGATTGTGGGTTTCTTCCCGACCTCAACTTCATTGGTGATTGCGCTGGAGAGTTTTGTCGGAGAAAAAGAACGCGCCAGCATCGAGCCGCTGCTCAGTTCGCCGATTAAGGATTGGCAGCTTTACCTGGGAAAATTGATTTCCTCAACTGTGCCGCCCCTGGTGGGCAGTTTTCTAGGGATGACGGTTTACCTGGCCGGGTTGGTTTTCAGTCATGTAACCATACCCACCGGCGAATTGCTGCTTCAAATCATCGTATTGACCATCGTACAGACGATTGTAATGGTCGCCGGGGCGGTCGTCGTCTCTTCGCAGGCGACTTCTGTGCGCGCTGCCAACTTGCTCGCCAGCTTTATCGTCATCCCGGTTGCACTGCTGATTCAAGGCGAGAGCGTGGTCATGTTCTGGGGGCGCGATACACTTTCGCTGTGGTGGATCATTCTCGGCTTGCTGGTGCTGGCCTTCCTGCTGGTGCGCGTTGGGCTGGCTCATTTTCAGCGCGAAGAACTCTTAGGCAATGAACTGGACGTCCTTAATGTGCGCTGGATGTGGCGAGTTTTTCGGCAGGAGTTCAGCGGCGGGCTGCGCCTGGGCGTGCGGTGGATCCAATGGGCCTGGCGGAAAACTTTCCAGGAAATGGGCTGGACGATCCTGATGGTTTTCGCTATTGCCGCTGCGGCGGTTTTCATTGGCGCGGGACAGTCAACTGTTTTTCCGCTTCCGCTTCCTGAAGGCTCGCTCAGTCAGCGCCTGGAAGAGGTTTTGCAGGTGCTGCCGCTCAGCTCTGGGCAGGGTGTACTGTTGATTTTGATGCAAAATATTCGCGTGCTGGCGCTGGGATTGGTTTTGGGTATTTTAACCTTTGGCGTATTGGGCACCGCGCCCGTTCTGGCCACCATGGCGATCAGCGGATATTTGGTCAGCATACTGGAACTCAACGGCATCAGCGCCTGGCCGGTGATTTTAGGTTTCTTTTTACCGCACGGGATTATTGAAATCCCGGCGATTGTGATTGCCTCTGCGGCCGCGCTGCAAATCGGGCTGCTTTTAGCCACCCCCAACACGGGGAAAACGGTGGGAGAAGTTTTTATTATCTCCATTGCGCGCTGGTGCCGGGTAATGGCGGCTGTGGTTATTCCGCTGCTGCTGCTTGGCGCGATCGTTGAGGCGACCATAACGCCGCGGATTGCGCTGCTACTTTTCTAATAAATTCTGAGGTTTTGGGAAACGTTGACACGTGCTGCATGTTTTTTGCGGGCAGTTAATTCTCGGTTTAGCAGCCGGAATTACCAGCCTTGCAAGAAAGGCAGCCAATCGTCGTAGTCGCTCAAGTGGCGGCCAAACACATATTCGGCAGAGGCTTGCGGTTCACGCGGCAAGCGCGCCAGCTGCATACCCGATTCTTTCAGCGTACGCCCGCCTTTGCGGTGATTACAGGCGGCGCAGGCTGTCACCACATTGTTCCAGAGGTGCTGTCCCCCCAGGTGGCGCGGATAAACGTGATCAATGGTCAGGTTGCCGCCCTGTTTCCCGCAATATTGGCAGGTGAAATTGTCGCGTCGGAAGATCTCGCGCCGGTTGAGCTTCACGCGCAGACGAGGCCGATTCACCATATGCTGAAGGCGGATGATCGACGGACGGGGGACAACTTGATTGATTGTATGGATATAACCGCGTCCGTTGACAACCAGCGCGGCTTTATCAGTTATTATCAGCCCGACGGCTCTCCGTACTGTACAAATGTTGATCGGCTGAAAATTTGCATTCAGAACCAATACGTTATCGAGCATTAAGCCTCTTGCAAGGATTATAGCACTACCCTTATACAGGCGACTATCGGCGGCGCTCTAAAAATGTTACCATTTGGTTAACGGTGACATTGCACCGCGTCAATTTGAGGCGAATGAAAAGGTGAAATCGATGAACTGGCTGATTAGCGGCGGAAGCGGTTTGATTGGGTCGGCATTAACCAGAGAATTGCTGGCGCAAGGCGAGCAGGTGCGGATCCTGACCCGGCAGCCAGGCCAGCAGCGTGCAGATGGTGTGGAGCTGGTTCAGTGGGATGGCCGTAATGGCGGCGATTGGTATACCACGCTAACCTCTGCGGATGTAATTGTGCATCTGGCGGGTGAAAATATTGGGGCAGGGCGTTGGACTGCTGCTCGCAAGCAAGCCTTCCTCACCAGCCGGCTGGAAAGCGGAAACGCTTTAGTCACAGGCCTTCTCCAAACTGGACACCGGCCGCAAGCCTTCATCCAAGGTTCTGCCGTTGGTTATTACGGCAATTGCGGTGAGAAGCTGGTGGATGAGCGCAGTGCGGCAGGCCATGATTTTCTCAGCCAGTTAGCTGTCGCCTGGGAAAAATCAACCGAAAAACTCGAAGCTTCCGGCATCCGGCGTATGATCATCCGCACCGGGGTTGTGCTGTCTGAAAATGCGGACGTGCTTGAGCGCATGATGCTGCCGTTCAAGCTGTTCGCCGGCGGTCCGCTGGGCAGCGGCCGGCAATACATTCCCTGGATTCATCTGGCGGATGAAGTTTCTGCTATACAATTTTTAGCTGAAAACCCGCGGTCTGCCGGCGTGTACAATCTGGTCAGCCCGCAGCCGGTGACAAACGCTCAATTTGGCCGCAGCCTGGCAAAAATCATGGGCCGGCCCTATTGGCTGCCCGCGCCGGCTTTTCTTCTGCGGCTGGTATTGGGCGAAATGAGCCAGTTGGTTTTAGACGGCCAACGCGCTGTTCCGCAGCGTCTGCTGGCGGAAGGGTTTAACTTCCGCTTTGACCATCTTGAGGCGGCTTTGCGCGATATCCTTTAATCAGCAGCAGAGGGCTGAACGGCTTGTTTGAGTACATTTTGGCCGATGGATTGTGCCATATCAGCGTTATCCTCTTCCAGCAGCACGGCGATTGCCATCGGCTGCCCGGTCCAATTTGGCAGCGTCCCGCCGATATACCAGGAAAACTGCTGTTCTTCATCTTGCGCGGTACCGGTTGCTTCCCACGCGGGCAAATCACCATTGCTGAAGGTGGATAAAACAGAAGTGCTGGGCAGGCTGGTGAAAACCGTTTGCGCGGCGTCGTTTGGTAAAACCACCCAGCCAGACTGTGGCGTTTGGACAGAAGCTGCCAGCATCGGCCCGGGGCGTTTGCCGCCGTTGCTCAAAGAGGCGGCAGCCAGCGCCATTTGGAGCGGTGAAACCCGCAGTTCGGAGAAACCTAAGGCTTCCAGGCGGGCATCGGTGATGTTCACCGTATTTGCGGTGTCGTTGACGGGCAAATAAACTGCCGGCGTGGTGTAAAAACTGAGCGCACGGTAAAGGTTCTGGAAATCGATCACGCCGACCTGGTTGGAGAGCCCAGCCAGCGCCGCCGGACAGCCGGCAGAAACGACGCTGCCCCAATTCAGCGGGGCTAAAGGAGCGTGTGCGCAGGTCAGAGTGACGCCGTTGGCCATGTAGGATGGGCTGGTGTTTAGCGATGGCAGGCTGCTGGTGCTGGAAATGTACGTGTAAAGAAATGGGCCGATAGCCGTTCCAATCGGATATTCGCCCTGTGTAGCGCGGTTGACCAAGGGCGCGCTTTCATCAACCGCCCAATCGGCACCGTTGTTGTCGATCTGATTTGAATTAAAGGTGGGGTGTGAGGCAATGGCTAGAATTTCACCAGTTTTGGCGTTCAGTAACACCACAGCGCCGGTGTGATTTCCAAGCAATTCGTCCGTGGTTTTCTGCAGGTTCAAATCCAGCGTCAGCCGGACATTCAAGCCAATGGGCGGCTGCGAATAGAGCAAATCCGCCAGCCAGATCGAAGAAGACGTGTTCGCCTGTAAACCAACCAGATAACTGTTAAGTGAGTCTTCCAAGCCTGCACGCCCGAATTGCGAACTGATGTAGCCGATGGTACTGCTCAACTGCGGGTAATTTAATTGGCGTACATAGGCTCCGGATGTGCCGGTGGTTTCGGCAATTGCCTCATTATGCCGGTCCAGGATTGAGCCGCGTAAAACGTAGCGGTCCTGGATGATCCAGCGCAGGTTGTCACTGCGATTCTTGAGGGTGTCACCGCGGAAAATGCTCCAATAGCCGCCTAAGAAGGCCAGCGCTAAAAAGGCCAATCCAAATAACGCGCTGGTTAACAGCACCGGACGCGGGTTGACCGCGGGCGGGATGGCGGTTTCATCATGGCGGTCAACCAAAAGCAGCAGCGTGAACGCCACAAACGAAGTAAACAAAGAGGAGCCGCCGTACGAGACAAACGGCAGCGTTACCCCGGTCAGCGGCAGCAGCCGCAAGTTTCCGCCCATAATCAGAATCGCTTGAGCGCCAAGGTAAATTGAAATTCCGAAGGCCAGCAGCCGTGAAAAAAGGTTATTGGCCTGCAGACCAATTTTAAAGCCGCGGACCACCAGCAGGAAGTACAGTAATAACAGGCCGGTTAACCCCAGATATCCATTTTCTTCAGCGATGGCGGCCATGATGAAATCAGAGTGGGCAATAGGTACTAATCCCGGGCTGCCTAAGCCCGGGCCGGTGCCTAAAATTCCGCCGCTGGCGATGGCGATCAGGGACTGGACGATCTGATAGGATCGATTGAGCGGATCAGCCCAGGGATTAATCCAGGCATCAACACGCAGGCGAATCACGTCAAAGGAGAAATAGCCGGCAATTCCGGCCACCACGATCACCAAGAAACTGACGATGAGGATGCGCCGTTTGCCAGATGCCATAAACATCAGCAATGTATAAATGGCCACGATCAAAATCGCGGTGCCGAGATCACGCTGCGCGACCAAAATCAAGGCAGCCGCGCCGGTCGCAATCAAGGTCGGGATGACCAATTGCGTCAGTCCAAACGAAACCGGCAGCTGATCGGCTAAATAAGCGGCCAGATAGATGATCAAGAGTAATTTGAGCGGTTCAGAAGGCTGGACGTAAAACCCGCAGCAGCCCAGCCAGAGCTGCGGACCTTCGCCAGTTGGGTAACGCCCAAAGAAAAAGGTCAGAATGGTCAGCAGCAGGCCCAGGCTGAGCCAGATGTACTTATAACGACGGAGAATGCGCAGAATCTGCGGGAAGTGGAGGCCAGCTTCAATCGCCAGCAGCCCGAAAGCCAGCCAGATGGCCTGGCGCAGGCCGAAAGCGGAATCCAGCCGCCAGACGGTCAGCAACCCCCAGCCACTCAGGAGGGCGATGATTGGCAGTAAATAAGGGTCGCGTTCTGGAATGAAGCGGTTAAGACGCCGGTAAATCAAGGCAAACCCAACCACCCATATCAGCCAGCCAGCCCAATGTGACCAGCGATAATCAGCCGCCCAGGAATGAATGCGCACCGCCGGCGAGAGCGTCAGAATCAGGCTGTAGAGGAACAAAAATATCGTACCCAACCCGAGCAGGCGCGTTTCCAGGGCGCTGTGTGGCGTTTGAATCTTGGGAAAAAGGCGTTTCACGATGCCAGGTAGCGTCCCACCAGTAAATCCAGTTTCTTCAATGCGGCGGGATTGATCTGATCGGAATGGGTGATGATGGCTTTCTCCAGGCTATGCTGGCAGTCACAATCACGCTGATCGTCCAGTTTTGCAAGCAGGTTGATAATCGTCTTTTGGGCGGCTTCCGTATTGGCATTCAGCGTGCGAACAACCATTTCGACGGTGACCGGATCTTCGTTGACGTGCCAGACATCATAATCGGTAATATGCGCGAGGCTGGCGTAGCATAATTCCGCCTCGCGGGCCAGGAAGGCTTCGGTACTGGTGGTCATGCCGATCGCGGAAATTCCCCAGGAGCGGAAGAGGTGCGATTCGGCTTTGGTGGAAAACCGCGGGCCTTCAATCGTAATGGTCGTACCGCCTTTGTGGGTAATCGTTTCCGTCGCGTTGGCGGCTTCCCAAAGGGCTGCGGAGAGGTCGGGGCAGAACGGTTCCGCTGAGCTGATGTGGACAACCAGCCCGTTTTCAAAAAAGGTTCGAGCGCGGTTGCGGGTGAAATCAATGATTTGATCGGGAATGACAAATTCGCCCGGCTTATAATCCAGGCGCAGCGAGCCGCACGCGCTGATTCCAATCACCTGGCGAATGCCGAGCGATTTAAGCGCATAAATATTGGCGCGATAATTGACCTCGCTCGGGTTGATGAAATGCCCGATCCCGTGCCGGGCTAAGAAAGCGATCTTTTTGCCGTTGATGGTGCCGGTCATGACCGGTGAGGAGGGCATTCCAAAGGGAGTGTCAATTTCCATGCTGGATTGGTCTTGAAGGCCATTGAAATGGTACAGACCGGATCCGCCAATTACGCCGAGGATGGGGGGTTCATTCATGGTTTACTCCGTTGATTTGGACAAAGCGCTAGCTCTTGGGAAGAATCTCAACGCGGAAACTGCATTCGCCGCAGCGGATTTCGTCGCTGGTGACAATGACGGTTAATGTCTTCAGGCGTTCGTCGTTGAGATAGGTCCCGTTGGTGGAGTTGAGATCTTCAATCCACCATTGGTTTTGGCGATAGAACAGACGCGCATGCCGGCTTGAGACGGTTTCATTTAGAATCGGGAAACTGCAGCCGGGGTCGCGTCCGATAACCACTTCCGGGATATGGAAGCGCTGACTGTCGCCGTCGAAACCCTCCACCGGCGTTAATACCAGCACCGGTATCTGGCTGGAAGCCATCAGTTGGGTTTGATAGCGCAAGTCGCGCCATAGAGTCAGCACTGCCCAGGCAAGAAAAGCATAAAGGGCCAGTGCCATAAGAATCCGGAAAACGAGAACAAAGATGGCGGTCATAGGTTAAGTATACTCGGTTGGAGCAGTTCCGCTGCGCGAATCATCCGTTTGGGTTTCCTCACCATAAATAATGGCGACGCCGGCCAGCGAAATGACGTCCCCTGGTTTTAACGAATACTGTGTGATTCGGTTCCCGTTCACAAAAGTTCCGCCGGTTGAATTTAAATCAAACAGGATGAAATCCTGGTGAACTTTGCGTATTTGCGCATGCGTGCGCGAGACCCGTGGATCCTCGAAAACGATATGGTTGTCATCACGGCGCCCCAGGTTTATCACTGCTTCATTCAACGGAAAATATTGATCTCCATTGAGAATCAGGTAGCAATGTGCGCTTGCTCGTTTAACCGGTTCAGGAACTGTGCGGGTAATGCCGGTGAGGGCCGTGGTTGAATCAGCCGTGGTTTGGGTGCTGTAGGTTTCTACGTTCAGCCCATTTTTTTTAAGGCTTTGATCTGCCTGCAATTGAATCGCAAGTGGCGCGGAAAAATATAAACCGGCTTCGGAAATAGTTTCTTGAATGGTATGCTCCAGCCATTCCATCCATTCTGGATGGGCTTTCCAGGCGTTAACATTATCCGGATGCATCGAAAATTGAATCACGTTCGGCAAGATGCGCGTGTCTTCGCCGTCTGCCAGCAAGGTGTTGCGGAGGGCATCTACAATTTGGCTGCCCAAACGCGGATGGCTGCCGCGCAAATCCAGCCAGGTAAATCGATTTTCAATCAGTGCTTGCAGGCGTGCTTCGATCAGATCGAGTTTAGATTTCATTAGCCAGAATACCTCGGGCTGGGTAATTTCATCGCTTCATTAATCGCTGGTTGAATGCCGGATTATTCAAAGGCATAACGGATAAAATGAAAACAAAACCCAGTATAGGGTAATTATAAAGCCAGAGCAGATACAAACCGAACGGTCAAAATAGCAAAGTGTTCAGCTCGATTGATTCGCTGGATCCTGGGTGGCGATGGCTGCCATGCGCGCGTTGGTCAATTTCACCAGATCTGAGACACCCAGACGAATGTTTAACCCGCGCTGTCCCCCAGAAATATGAATCTGCGGAAAATTTTGAGCGCTCGCGTCGATGACGACCTGAAAGCCTTTATTGATCAGCGCCAACGGCGAAATTCCGCCTGCCAGCAGCCCGGTCACCTGTTCGGCTTCTTTTTGAGTCGGCAGGCGCAGTTTTTTTTCATTTACAAAGGCGGCCAGCGCTTTGAGATTAACTTCGTGCGGGCCGGGAATTACCGCTAAAATCGGTTTGCCGGCTTTCTCGCGCATGACGACAATGGTCTTGAACACCATCAGCGGTTCGATTTGTAGAAGCTGGGCAGTTTCGACTGCGCCAAGTTTTTCGGCCGGTGTTTCGAAGGCTTCAAAGGCGATTTTCCGGCTGGCTAAAAGGCGGGTAACGTTATTTGTGACCATGAGAAATCTGTATCTTTCCGATATTGCGCTGAACGCAGGTAGATCGGGTTGCTGAAGATCCAGCCGCGTTTTTTGCCGAGAAAATCTACCCAGCATTCCACCCGGTAAACGCCCGGTTCGTTGGTGATATGTGCGCAGACATCGTTCATTGTCCAGGTGCGGATAACCTTGCCATCTTTCAGCAGACGGCATTCCGCTTTTTGCGGCAGGCGAATCTGAATGGTGACCGAACCGTTGATCACCATTTCGTCGCCCATTACGGCCATTCCATTAGCGCCCTGGGCGGTAAAACGAAAACCGCGGGTGGGGGCTGGCAGGTCGTAGCCGACAAAGCAATGGCCCTGCCGGAAGGCGTCATAGATCATTTTTTTATCATTTTCCAGCTCACCGCTCAGCGCGGCGGGGGTTAATAAATGGGTATTGATGGTGCGAAAGTGAAATTCATACGGGTAAATGGTACGGCGAATTGGGCCTGCTTTGATGTGCAGGTTGTGGGCGTCTGACCCGCCGACTGCGACAACCCGGCGGCCTCCGGCCAGCAGGTTATCCCAGCGTTCTAATACCTCAGGGCAAGGCCCTTCAGCCAGGTATTGCGGAAAAAAACCGTAAAAGGCGGCATCCAGCAAGGACTGTGAGCGAACTTTCAGTTCGCTTAAACTGTTCCAAAGCTCCAGACCGGTATAGCCCTTCACATCCCAATCTTCCCAGGAAATGTCGGTTTCATCGAACAGAGGCATTTCAGGGTCGCGCGGGTGAGCCAGGAAACTCAATCCGCCGGCCTGGCTGACCCGATTGATTAAATCTTGCGGCGCTTGAGCGTAGGTGGCTAACTCGCGGTTAGCGCCTAATACCAATAAATGACTTTTCTGTGGAATCCGCGCCTGGTTGTGCACTTCTTCGCCGATTAAAAGCAACAGCTTATGGCCGTTCTTTTTGTGGTATCCTTCCAGTCCAGCGACCAGTACGTTATGGTCGGTGACAATGGCGACGTCTAAACCGGCCTCCAGGCCGGCTTGAGCAATATCGGCGTGCAATCCTGTGCCGTCCGAGTAGCGGGTATGCATGTGTAAGTTTGTAATAAGTTCGTGCATTGGTGGTTGACGATTTCGCCCCTCAAACGGTATAATCTGCTCGTTCACACTCTTGGAGGAACTTTAGCGTGAGTAATTCAATTGACATCGCACTGATTATAATCTCTATCGCGCTGGTTGCCAGCGTCATCTTCCAAAATAAAGGCGTTGGTTTGGGCGGTTTGACCGGAGCCGATAGCAACCAGGTTTTTAGCGCTCGCCGCGGGTTAGAGAAAACAGTTTTCTACATCACCATTGGGTTGGGCGTTGTTTTTGTTATTCTCACTTTGCTCTCCGTGGCAATCGGGAACTAACATTCCTCATCCTGATTTCAACGGGGTAAAACCTGATTAGCAGGGCGTCTGGCTTTTTAGGCAGTACGCCCTTTTTCCATTTCTAAAATCCTATGAAAAAATTTCGATGGCAACTACTGATCATATTTTTAACCGGCGCGATTGTGGGCATTTTGCTGCTCACGCAGCAGCCAGAAAATACGCAGCAAGGCGTCGGTGAACCGGTACAGGGAGGCAGTTACACAGAAGCGCTGATTGGATCCATGCAGCGTTTGAACCCTATGCTGGATTTTTATAACACGGCTGATCGTGATGTGGATCGGCTGCTTTACAGCCGTTTGTTCACCTTTGATGAGCATGGTCAGCCTGTGCCTGACCTGGTGAGCAATTGGGGCTATTCTCAGGATGGGACGATTTACAATATCGAACTGAATGAAAATGCCCGCTGGCACGACGGTGAACAGGTAACCACTTCGGATATCGTCTTTACCGTGGAACTGATGCGCAATGGCGGTGATTTTGTACCGCAGGACTTGCAGGAGTTCTGGAAGAATGTTGAGGTGGTGGATCTTTCACCAACCGTGATGCAATTCAAGCTGCCAGAAGCCTATGCGGCTTTTGTCGATTACCTGAATTTTGGAATTCTGCCGGCGCATCTGCTTAACGGCAAAAGCATTGATGAGATCAGTGCAATGGATTTCAATATCCAGCCGGTTGGCTCTGGCCCATACGCTTTTGATCACTTGATTGTCGAAGATGATCAAATTGTCGGTGTGGCGCTCAAAGCGAACACGGAATATTACCGGACCGCCCCGTATATCGAGCAGGTCACCTTCCGTTACTATCCCGACAGCGCGTCGGCTTACCAGGCTTACCAGGATCAGATGGTGAATGGCATCAGCCAGGTGAGCAAAGACATCCTCAAAGATGTGCTGGCTGAACCGGATCTTTCGGTTTATACCGCGCGTGAGCCAGAAATGAGTCTGGTTTTATTCAATTTGAATAAGCCTGAATCGCCCTTCTTTGCTGATCGGGATGTGCGCAAAGCGTTGTATATGGGAATCAATCGCCAGTATCTGATTGACCGCATTCTGGATGGACAGGCACTGCTGGCGGACGGGCCGATTTTTCCGGATACCTGGGCCTATTACGCTTCGACAGAAAAGGTCAGCTATGACCCGGAGCGTGCCAAACAATTGCTTTCGGATTCTGGATATACCCTTCCGGCCGAAGGCGGCAGTGTGCGTGTGGATGAGGATGGCGGCGAATTGAGTTTTACGCTGCTTTATCCGGATGATGATGGCCACCGCAGCCTGGCTGAGGCCATTCAACGTGATTGGACTGCCTTGGGTGTAGGGGTTTCCCTGGAAGCGGTTCCCTATGACCAGTTGATCAATGCCCGCCTGGGTTCACGGGATTATCAGGCTGCCCTGGTTGACCTGAATATGACCCAGACGCCAGACCCCGACCCTTACCCGTTCTGGGATTCGGTCCAGGCAACTGGCGGTCAGAATTACAGCCAATGGGATAATAAAATCGTCAGTGAGTATCTGGAAAAGGCGCGGACAACCGTCAATAAAGATGAACGGACGCGGTACTACCGCAGCTTCCAGGTCGTTTTCTCGGAAGAATGGCCGGCTTTACCACTGTATTACCCGGTTTATTCTTATGCTGTCTCCAGCGACGTCCAGGGCGTGCGTATGGGGCCATTGGTAGAGCCTTCTGATCGTTTTAACACCGTTTTGGATTGGTACCTGGTCTCGCAAGCAGCCCCGGTTGCCCAGAGCAGCCCGACGCCTGCGCCATAAGCATTGCTTTCTATAAGGAGCTGATATGCGCAGCAAGAAGAATGATCTGGAATACCTCGTCGCCGCCTCGATTGAGCTGCAGCAATATATTTTCTCGCCGCATCTGTTTTGGACGTTGAGCGGCCCGAAAGGGGCAGCCTTGCAGGGCGATACCGACCGGTTGACGCCGGGTAATATCTTGCTGACCATGCGGCGCCTGGAAGGCGCAGAATTCTCTGAGGCGGACGAAAAGGCTTATCAAATCGCTCTGGCAGCCATCCAACAAACCATTGCTCAATGGCGCTCCAATTGGGCCAAGAAAGCCGCACAGGAGTTCTCCAAGCGGCTGGACTTGTGGAGTGATTATTTGCACAGCCTGTATAAATCGCCGGAAGATCACCGCGGGGATTATGCCTACCATATTCGCGACCGAGTCATTCTGGTGCTGTTGTTAACCGAAATCGAGCCGCCTGAAGCCGCCACGCTGCAATACGTTGCTACGATGGATGCCCGGCTGAACGGTATTTTGCGTCCGGATGGTTTTGTTTGGGAAGATGCGATCGCCAGAAATTTCCCTGAAGAACAGTTCCCCTACCTGTACGCAACCCCAAAAATGGAGTAACTGCGAAAATGGCCGCCAGGTTCTATACGGGAAAAGGGGATGACGGCACCACCGGATTGCTTGGCGCTCAGCGGGTGCTTAAGTGTGATGAGCAGATTGAAGCTCTGGGATGCCTGGATGAAGCCAATGCCGCGTTGGGTTTTGCACGCAGTCTGACGGCGCACCCTGAAAATGCTGACCGCATTTTGCGGATTCAAAAAGAACTGTATTTAATTCTGGCTGAGCTGGCAGCCGCTCCAGAGAACGCGGAACATTTTCATTCAATTGAAGAGGCTAACGTGATCTGGCTGGCTGAACAAACGGATCAACTCAGCACTCAGGTTGAAATGCCGAGGGAATTCATTATCCCTGGGGCGTCACCCAGTGCAGCGGCTTTCAGTATGGCGCGTACGGCAGTAAGGCGCGCTGAACGCGCTATTGTACGCCTTCATCAAAAGCAGTCATTAAAATACGCCGCAGTAATTCTGGCTTATTTAAATCGGCTTTCTTCTTTATGTTTTGCCTTTGAAGTGTTTGAAACGCTTAAAGACACGGGAACTACCATTAAATTCGCAAAAGGATAAATTCAATGACCGGCACCCTGATCAACGCAGCATCAATCCTGTTGGGTGGCGCGTTAGGCCTGCTCTTGGGGTCGCGTATTCCCGCACGCCTCCGTGAGACCGTCATTGCCGGGCTGGGCCTGTTCACCACTGCTTTTGGCATAAAAATGTTTCTTACCACCCAGAATTCATTGGCCGTTCTGGGCAGCCTGCTGATCGGCGTTTTGCTGGGTGAGTGGTGGCGAATTGAGGATGGCATAAAACGCTTGGGCGAATGGCTGAATCTGCGTTTCGCCCGCCAGACTGGACCAGAAGGCAGCAGCCGGTTTATCATCGGCTTTTTTACCTCCTCGCTGCTCTTTTGTATTGGCCCGATGGCTATACTGGGTTCAATTCAAGATGGCCTGACTGGCGACTACCAGACGCTGGTCATAAAATCAATTCTCGATGGATTTGCCGCTCTGGCCTTCGCATCCTCGATGGGGGTCGGGGTGCTGTTTTCAGCGGGAATGGTGTTTCTCTACCAGGGATCAATCTCTCTGCTGGCCTCTCAGGTGCAGGCAGTTGTCAGTGATGCGATGATGGTTGAAATGTCGGCCGTCGGCGGGGTCATCTTGATCGCCATTGGGATCAGCAACTTGTTGGAGATTAAACAAATTCGCACCGGAAATTTTCTCCCGGCTTTAATCATCGCGCCAATAATGGTCTTGTTGATGCAGGCAGTCGGCGTGTATTGATTTAATTGGATTTTGAATTATTAAAATATCGAGTGCAAGAAAATAAAAAGCAGTCCGCTGGTATGTTAGCGGACTGCTTTTTTAGGTGAGAGAGAATTATTTCGCCAATTCCTGATCGATGACACTGAACAGGGAGTAGCGGTCCACCAGCTGCCCATTTACCTGGAAAGTCGGTGTTCCGGTAACGCCCTGATCCTGAGCGTATTGCAGGTCGTCCTGGACTTGCTGGGCATACTTGCCGCTGGTGTAGCAGGAATTGAAATCATCCATATTCAAGCCAACCTGCTGGGCAATAGCCTGGAGCATTGAATCATTGAAATCAGCGCCGTAATTGGTGAAAAGCACATCATGATATTCCCAGAATTTACTCTGGTCGGCGGCACAATATGCGGCTTCCGCAGCAGTAAATGAGGTTTGGGAAATGAAGCTCATCGGGACATAGCGGAAATAGACCTTGCCGGTATTGATGTAATTACTGACCAGCGTATCTTCACCGTCTTTGAAGAATTCACTGCAATGGACACAGTTAAAATCGGAGAATTCTGTCACGGTTACCGGCGCATTCGGGTCGCCGGCGTAGGTTCCATCCACCTGGCTGCGCTCTAATGTACCGGCTTTCTGGACATTATCTGGGTTAACCGGCAAATTCGGAATGATCAATACAGCGGCCAATAATATTCCTAAAACCGCCACAACCGAAAAGATCACAATCTTTTCGCGTTTTTGTGCTTTTTGACGCTGTTCACGAAAGGCGGCTTTGCGGCTGTTTTTTTCTGATTTCTTTGAGGTGTCACCAGCCATCTTCTACTCCTTTAATCTCTAGAAATACGCTAGATTTTGCCATATTAAAAAGGGTTTGTCCAGTCAAATTAATTAATAGGATGATTAATAAAACCGGAATTCGAAATCTGATTATAACCCTGACGTAAAATCCGCAAAGGTATTTCGTTTTATGATTTTCAGCGGAGATGATTTTCGCTGGTATAAACTGGATATTGTTCACCGGTTAATTTGAAGCCAGCCTTTTTATAAAGGGCCAGGGACCGGTGATTGGTATCTTGGGTGTTGACGGTAATTTCCCAGAGACGGTCATTGCGAAATTTCTGAAACAGGTCAATTAACAATGTGGCTGCGATCTGCTGATGCTGATGAAGCGGATCAACGGCCAGACGCGCCAGATGGGCTGAAAACAGGCTGCTGGTGGAGATCTGATAGCCTACTACCTGGTCTTTTATTTCGGCCACCGTAGCGTAAAGCGCTTGCTCGTAAGATACATCGATTTGGGCTCTGGAATTCTGCCAGATCGGCTGAAAAGCGGTCTGGTCAATAGCTGCGACGATGCTGAGGTCATCCGGCTCCATCAGTCTGACAAAAACATCGGGATTAGAATGCAAATCAGGGTAGGGGTCCTGAGCGTCACGGGAAAGCGACACGATATTATGAAAAACGCTGAAATGATTGTGTTCCAATATCCCATTGAACCACTCACTCAGCCCTAACGCAGCGATAATCGGTTCGGGTTCTTTGCGGAAAGACTGCCGGCAAAGCGGGTACAGCATTTCCCAGCATTCTGAGGCGGATACGCCTGCGGCGCAGGCAAAAATCCGGATCCAGGCAGTACCCGGCGGGTCTTCTGGAAAGGCAAGCACACTTTGAATGCCCTGGTCTGAATCAAGGATCCAAAACGGCTCTTTACCAAGCCAATCTAACGGTGCGCACCAATCTAGATGGCGGTGGACACGCGGCGCGGCGTTGATAAACTTCGCCAATGCTGACTGGTCATTCTTCGTTGCCGGACGAGCAAAAAAATCGTACCGCATCAATAAGCTTTCTATCGCCGGCGCATTTTAATTAGCGTAAACGTGCGGCGGTATCCCCCAGATTTAGCAGGCTACTTTTGGCCAAGTAAACTGCGCACAATGCGAATCAGGCGGCGCAGCAGGTGGTCTTTGAAGGATAAACGGGATTTTGAATCGATGGCTGACTCCATGGTGATCAAAGCCTCGATTCGTTTTCCCTGTTTCAGTTGAATGGCCGAAATGCGTTCCAAAACATATGCGCGTAAATCCTTCTCGCCGATGTTTTTAAGCAGCTCAGCAGAGGTCTGATAATACGCCAGCGCTTGAACGGAATCTTTTCGTTCCTGGTAGGCGGCGGCTAAATTCCCGTAGGCCATGGCTTCACGGCGCGTATCACCGGCATCGTGAAACAGCTTCTCGGTCCCGCTGGCTTTTTCCAGCGCTTCCTGGGGTTTATTGGCGCGCAGGTAGGCGACACTGGCATTATTCAGGGCTTCGCCAGCCTCCAAGGGCTGGTCATTTTGCAGAAGCTCAGCAGCCTGGCAAAACAGTTCGGCCGCTTCTAGAAATTCTTCCCCATCGTATGCCTGCCTGGCCTGGGCATTGAGCGTCGCAACGTTGATTTCAGGCATGTTTAGGCTCCAATTCTCAGTAGGTGATTTCCAGCAGCCCTTCGGCAACCGAGCGCAATTTTTCCACGGAAAGATCGCTTAGCCGGATGGCCAGGTGGATATAAGGTAAATTCACCGGTTTGCATAAGAATTCGCGCATTTCTTCCGGCAATTGCAGAAATTCCTGAATGGACATTTTCTGCGCCCGCCATTGCCCAATCGGTCCGCGCTGGTCGAAGAGTTCTTCCATGCGAACTTCCAACGCGTTGGCGAGGATTTCCAGCTCAGGCAGCGGGGCGGGGGTTTCGCCCATTTCATATTGCTTGATCAGATTTTCGGGAATGCCGGTCTTTTTTGCGAGTTCAGCCAGGGTCAAATTTAAATTGGAGCGGGCTATGCGTAAACGCGTTCCAATGATTTTATGCCGCAGCTCAGTATATTGCGTTGTCTGAACTTCTGGCTCAGCGTTTTCCTGGTCAGAAAGGGTTTTGGTGCCCCAAAATTGTTCCAGAGGAACATCCAGGTAAAACGCCAGCGATTCCAATTGCGGCAGAGAGGGTGAGGTCAACCCGGCTTCAATCTGATTGAAACCATCTTCACTGATCCCCATCGCTTTGGCGCAATGCGCGGTACTGCGATTGCGCGCCATACGAGCGTCATGGATCAGCAGGCCAAGTTTGCGAGCGCGGACACGTGTCATTTGTTGGTATGTGCTCATCATTATCTCACCAGTTGCGATTTCAGGTGCCTGTTTAATTCGAAAAGAACAAAATTAACAGGCTTCTTGTTGATTATAGCATTCCAGCGGCGCTGCAATCTTTTCAACTGCTGAACATTTATTGATGTACTGCCTGTTCAGCGCCGGCGATTTCCCGAACTGACCATGGAAGACAGGTCTGCGCCAAACACTTCCGGCCCTAGTTTGAACCCGGCAGCTTCCAGCCGGGGGGTAAAGAGCGGGCGAATGCCGGTCGGCTTCAGGTCGCCGATTACGTTGCCGTTCGTATCTACGGCGGTCTGTTGGAATTTAAATACGTCCGTCATGACGACGGTATCGCCTTCCATACCGGCAATTTCGGTAATCGAGGTGATCTTGCGGCTGCCGTCACGCAGACGAGTTTGCTGGATGATCATATCGATTGCGGAGGCGATCTGTTCGCGAATAACCTTGACAGGCAATTCCATACCCGACATTAAGCACATTGTTTCCAGCCGCGAGATGGCATCGCGGGGTGCGTTTGCGTGCAGCGTTGTCAATGAACCGTCATGGCCGGTATTCATTGCCTGGAGCATATCCAACGCTTCACCGCCGCGGACTTCACCGACGATGATACGATCCGGGCGCATACGCAATGAGTTGCGTACCAGATCGCGGATAGTGACTGCGCTGCGTCCATCTGAATTGGCCGGTTTGGTTTCGAGCCGCACAATATGTTCTTGCTGCAGTTTTAATTCGGCGGCGTCCTCAATAGTTACAATTCGTTCATCATCGGGAATGAAACTGGAAAGGACATTCAACAGGGTCGTCTTACCCGAACCGGTGCCACCGGAAATTATGATGTTAAGCCGCGAAACAACACAGGCCTTGACGAAATTAGCCATGTTCTGGGTCATTGACCCGTAATCGATCAATTGATTGACCGACAACTTATCTTTTTGAAACTTTCGGATGGTGATCGATGGCCCGTCAATTGACACCGGAGGGATGATTGCGTTGACACGCGAGCCATCCGGGAGCCGGGCGTCAACCGTGGGACTGTCCACATCAATGCGCCGGCCGAGCGGAAGAATAATCTTGTCGATGATGCGAATCACGGCATTGTCATCGTCAAAGCTGATATTGGTGCGCAGGATTTTTCCCTTGCGCTCAATATAGATATTTTTCGGCCCATTGACCATGATTTCGCTGATTTCAGGATCTTCCAGCAAGGGCTGTAATGGACCAAAGCCGAGCAATTCATCCAGAATATCGCGGAATAACTGTTCGCGAATGGTGTTCGGCAGATTTACTTTAAGATTATTGTAAGACTGGAGCAGTAATTGCTGGATGACTTGATGCCGGTCTTCCGCCGGACGCGGATTGCTTTCAAGCTCGCGGGAGATCAACGTGATCAGATGATGTTTCAGACGAATCAATTCTGGCGGATAATTCCCTGCTGCCATGGCGTTCATGCTGGGGACTCCTCGTCGGACCCGGTATCATTATCAGGAATGACCCAAACAACCGCATCGATGTTGACGGCCATAAAGGCTGTTCGAACGGGCGATCCACTCCCATCCAGATTGAAAACCGACGCATTGGTTACAGCCAGAAAATGGGAACAGTTGTCCAGTTCGTCTTTTAATCGATCCTCTGGACGAATATGCAGCTTACCTTGAATACGGTGCGTATTCGTTTGAATGATGACGTTGACCGGTTCTTTGGTTACGACCTGGGTAAAGATCTTCCCTTTTTCGTCGAAATTTGAAAACATGCCCATTTTGGAACCTCTTAGATCCCGGAATCATTATCTGAAGTTGGCATGAAGTAGCCCAGCCCAGAGCGAGTGACAATGTGCTGCGGACTATGGGGATCGTCTTCCAGTTTCTGCCGCAAACGCGCAATGGATACCCATAGAATTTCTTTGTCCTCGCGGTAGGATTCACCCCATACGGCGGTTAACAGCTCTTCGGCGGTCAGAATACGGCCGGTATGCTGTGCGAATTGAATCAGCAGACGGTATTCAGTCGCTGATAAATAAATCTGGCGGTCATCTTTCCATACCTCAGCCCGGGCAAAATCGATGCGCAAATTCTTATGTGAAAAGAAGCGATTATGCAACCCAGGTTCGGCGTGTTTAGAGCGGCGTAAAACGGCGCGTACGCGCGCGACCAACTCAGTTGCGGAAAATGGTTTTAAAACATAATCATCCGCGCCAACATTTAACCCACGAACCCGATCCTGCTCTTCACCGCGAGCGGTAAGCATGATAATCGGCACATCCGAAAACTGGCGAATGCGCTCACAGGTCGTAAATCCATCCAGACGCGGCATGGCTACATCCAGAATGATTAAATCGGGGACGCGTGCTGATACCAATTCGAGGGCCTCTTCACCATCTTTGGCGACGTTGACTTCATATCCTTCGGATTCAAGGTTTACCTTGATCAAGTGCCGGTATAACTGTTCATCATCTACTACCAAAATTTTCGTCGTCATTTAAAAAATTCCTCCCGCCGTTATGCTTCAATAAATGCTATGGTTGGTCAGGCAAATAAATATGAAAGGTGGTCCCCTCTCCAACCCGTGATTCTAATTGAATTTCCCCGTGGTGTGCCTGTACGATCTGTTTACAAATAAATAACCCCAGGCCGGAGCCATGGACATTTGGCCTGTTTTCTGGCAGTCTGAAGAAGCGATTGAAAATCGCTGCCTGATATTTTTCTGCAATGCCCG
Source organism: Bellilinea sp. (assembly GCA_036822575.1). Taxonomy (GTDB): domain Bacteria; phylum Chloroflexota; class Anaerolineae; order Anaerolineales; family Anaerolineaceae; genus Bellilinea. The sequence continues at coordinate 179,705 of DAISHK010000002.1, forward strand.
GCCCCTCATCGCGGACGTCAATTTGAATGCCGCTCTCTGTTTCTACAACGCTGATGAACACGGGAGAGCCTGGCGCGTATTTAACAGCATTTGAGATCAGGTTTTCCAAAACCTGGCCGATTCTGCGGGCGTCTCCCTGGATGGTTTTAATCGGGCTTTTCATGGTCGTTACCACTTTCAGCCCGGTATGGTGCAAGCGAGTGCGCAGCAGCAAATCGTTAATCAGGGCTTCAATCCGAACCGCCTGAAAGTTCATGACAATTTGACCGGATTGAAGTTTGGCGGAATCCAGCAGGTTTGCAATTAAATCTTGCAAATGGTCGGTTTCCTGGTCGATGATGGTGAGAAACTCATTCTGAGTGGCTGAGTCCCATTGGGCATCCTCACGCAGCAGGGTGGTGGTGTAGCCTTTGATGAAGCCCAGCGGATTGCGCAATTCGTGTGACACGGTCGATATAAAATCTTCCTGAACCTGGTGGGCGCGATATTGGAATTCAAGATTATCGCGGTCAACCTGCAGACGGTCAAATTCAATTTTTGTGGATAATATATCCGCAATGAATTGGCCGAAATTTTGCTCCACCAATGAGAAGTGCGGACCGCCAAAGCGGATAAACACCAGCGCACCGATCACCTGATCTTGCCGGGTCAAGGGCAAGGCAAAAGAGTACGGCTCATTCAGCCGGTCTTCAATTTCCTCGTTCTGGATTTCCTGCAAGATGATACTTTTTTCTTCCAGAACCCGGCTGGCGAGTTCTTCACCCCAGGCGACATCTGCTTCGGCTGATTTTCCGCGGCCGGTAGCCCGCGCAAAGACTACTTCCAGACTCATCGTCATTGGATCGATTAAATAGACCACCAGATTATCGAAAACAAACGAACGCCGGATTAATTTCAGCGTACTTTCCAGGCATGGCTTCCAGCCATTGGTGGTTCTGAATAAAGAAGTCAGGGTGTATATCAGCGACAGGTCGATCTCAGGGGTTTTCTGGCGAATGGTTACCGTCATATTTCTGCTCCGAAGTCAAAATCATCATCCTTGGCCAGCCAGAAGGAAAAACTGCTGCCGCATCCAAGTTCAGAGATGACATTGATTCGCGCCCCGTGAGCATCGATGATCTTTTTGGCCAGTGACAGGCCCAGTCCTGTTCCGCCAAATCGACGGGTTGAAGAACCATCCAGTTGGTGGAATGGCTCAAAGAGCTCGGCGATGCGATTAGTCGGAATGCCGATACCGGTATCGGTGACGGTAAGGAACACATGCAGGTCATCCTCGCTGATTTCAAGGCTGACCTTTCCACCGGGAGCGGTGAATTTGATGGCGTTATCTAAGAATTGATGGGTTACCCAGGCAATTTTTTCCTGATCACCTCGCACAGAGGCAACGGTTTGCGGGATGAGAATTTGCATGGAAATATTGCGTTCATCTGCGTTCGGACGCATTTGATCATAAATTGACTGCGCAACTTCTTCAAGGTCGAAGGAAGCGATGTTCAGTTGAAGTTGAGCTCGTTCCGCGGTGGCAAACAAGATCAAATCCTCAATCAGACGTTCAAGGCGCTCGGTAGCTTTGATCATGGTGCGCATGGCATTGGTTTGTGCCGGAACTAAATCGCCAATTTCCCCTGATATGAACAATTCCTCATACCCTTTGATATGCGTCAATGGGGTCCGTAATTCGTGCGAAATATTGGCGATGAAATTGTTCTTAAGCTGGTTGAGTTCGGAAAGCTTCGTTAGGGCCAGCTCAAGTTCCGCGGTGCGTTCCTTAACACGCTGTTCAAGCTGCTGATTGGAGCTTTCCAGCGCTGATCGCAGCTCAATGATATATTCTGTGATGGCCTGGTCTACCTGCTGGCGAGAAAGCAGCCCCATTTCAATGAGCAATTCTCCCAGCAAGGGCGCGTCGTTTTGTGCCAGACGAATTTCTTTCTGTTTTTGCAGGGCGCGTTCTACAGACTGAGCAGTCAAATACCCCTGTTCAACCAGGTATTCCCCTAAGCGTGGTACGAGAATTTCTGGAGTAAGGTGGGTGATCCGTTGCACAGTAATTCCCTTGACCTGAACTACTTTCCTGCTACCCATTCACCGTTGAACATGGTCGCGGAAGGAGTGATGGCTGCTAACTCCTGTGGCGGTAAATCGAATGGGTCTTGATCCAAAACAATTAAGTCTGCATACATACCGCTGTGCAGGCTGCCAATCCGGTCACTCCAACCCGCAACGCTGGCTGGAAGGCTTGTAAATGCGGCTAACGCCTGCTGCAGGCTGATGCGCTGTTCAGGGTACCAGCCATGCTCAGGAGCACCGCTCGTCCGCTGGCGCGTTACAGCAGCGTGCAGTCCCCCAAATGGATTGGGTGACTCAACCGGCGCATCGGAGCCGAAGATCATGGTTGTGCCGTGTGATAGTAGACTCTGGTAGGCGTAAGCATAAGCTGAACGCGCTCCCCAATACCGGTCCGCAATATCCATATCGGAGGTTGCGTGAATCGGCTGAACGGAGGCTACAATGCCCAGTTGCGCCAAACGCTGCACATCATCCCGATGCAGGATTTGAACATGCTCAATGCGGTGCGGCTGAAGGGGGAGGTGATTATCTCGTTCAAACTGCCGCAGTGCTTCATAAGCCTGCAAGACTTCATGATTGGCGCGGTCGCCGATGGCGTGAATAGCCAGGCTGAGGCCATGCTGACTGGCCTTACGCCCAATTTCTATGATCTGTTCGGCGTCGAGCAGCAGCATTCCGGTTTCATGGCTGTTTTCATAGGGCTGCAGCATGGCCGCTGTTTGCGGCCCTAGCGCGCCGTCTGAAAAGCATTTAACTGAACCAATCCGCAGCCGGTCGCTGCCAAATCCACGCCGCAGACCAACCTCAATTGCCTGGTCAAGGGCTTCAACGGGGATGCTCTTCAACACGCGCAGTTTTAAATCGCCGGATTGATCCAGGATTTGCAGCGCTTGAAAGCAGTGCTGACGGTCGAAATCATGCACCCCGGTAATACCCAGGCTCCAAAGGTTCTTCTGTGCCTGCAGAATGGCCTGGCGGGTATCTTCGACTGTATGAGCGGGGATGATATCTTCAACCAGTTCCATAGCGGATTCAAACAGTATCCCGGTCGGTTTGCCCTGTGCATCGCGGTCAATATGCCCGCCTTGCGGGTCAGGGGTGGCATCCGAAATGCCGGCCATCTTTAATGCAAGGCTATTTGCCCAGGCGGCATGCAGTGACTTGGCCGTCAAATAAGCTGGGTTATGCGGGGTGACTGAATCTAATAGACTGGCGTTGCCAAACCCTTCGGGCCAGACGTTTTGATTCCACCCATGACCGCACACCCATTTCTCTGGCGGCAAATTTGCTGCGCGCTGCGCAACACGTTCAATACACGCTGCGCGGGTCGCCGTTTCGCAGTCCACCTGCGCCAGGCTGGCCGAGTAATAATCGAGGTGCAGATGCGAATCGGTTAGACCCGGCCAAATGGTCTGTCCTGTCATGTTCTCTTGTACATCACCCGGGCGGGCAGCGGCGAGGACTTCTGCATCGTTGCCTGCGGCCAGAATACGGCCGCCTTCGCCGATAAAGATCGCCGATATCAGCGGCTGCTGCGGGTTGAGGGTGTAGATTTTGGCGTTATAAAGAATGCGTCCCATTTCATTCGTCCAAAAGCTGTTTCAACAAGGAATCCAGTTCTTCGTTGGAGAAATAATGAATGACGACACTTCCGCCGCGTTTCCCGTAATTGAGCGTTACGCGCGTGCCAAAACGGTCGCGCAGGCGCGCTTCAAGAGCGTCAATTTCAGGCAGCCGGGATTGCGGCAGCGGCTTTTCGGCGCGCTCGCCGTTATATTTATGCACCAATTCTTCCGTTTTGCGGACGGATAATTCTTGATCCAGTATGGTTTGCAGCACCGCAGATTGGGCCTGCGCTGTTTTTAATTGCAAAAGCGCGCGCGCGTGCCCTTCGGAGATCAATCCTTTTGCCAGGGCCAATTTGGCGGCTTCGGGTAACTGGAACAGGCGTAAAGCGTTGGTAACGGCTGGACGGCTTTTCCCTACCCGGACTGCAATCTCATCATGCGACAGACCAAATTCTTCACTCAGGCGTAAATAGGCTTCAGCGGTTTCCAGCGGGCCGAGATCTGCACGCTGAACGTTCTCAATCAGCGCTAATTCCAGGCGCTGCTGGTCGCTGGCCAGGCGGACAATCGCCGGCACAGTCTGCAGCCCGGCAATTTTTGAAGCCCGCAGGCGCCGTTCGCCAGCAATCAAGGTGTAGCCGGCATGATCCTCTTCGCGGGTAACCACCAGCGGCTGCAACACGCCATGCTCGCGAATCGAATCAGCCAGCTCGTTGAGTAATTTCTCGTTCATTTCCAGGCGCGGCTGGTATGGATTAGCTTGAATTTCTTCGATGGGGATTTCGAGTACCGTACCATCCGGAATGACCGGCTGGTCTCCAGGAATTAATGCCCCCAAACCTTTTCCTAATCCGCTTTTTCGAGCCATTTTATTCGCCTTGTTCGTCAAATTTTGGGATGTGGATGCCGTCACCTTCAAGCAGTTCACGCGCCAGGTTTGAATACGCCTGCGCGGCAGTCGAATCGGGGGCGTAGACTGAAACAGGCAGCCCGTAAGAAGGCGACTCTGCCAGACGGACACTGCGTGGAATCAGCGCATTGAAAACTTGATCGGGAAAGTATTTGCGAACTTCCGAAACGACGTCCAGCGCTAAACGGGTGCGGCCATCGTACATGGTCAAGATCACCCCGCGGATGGACAATTCGGGAAACAATGAACCTTGCACGCGATTGATGGTCTGAGTCAGTTGCCCCAAGCCTTCCAGTGCCAGGTATTCGCATTGGACAGGAATGATGACACCGTCCCGCGCGGCAACCAGGCCATTAATGGTCAGCATGCTTAACGAAGGCGGACAGTCGATCAAGATATAGTCGTAGCGATCCACGGCCGGAGTAATGGCGTCAAGCAGTTTTTTCTCGCGGTTAGGCATTGAAATCAATTCCACTTCAGCGCCGGCGAGGCTCGGCGTGGCGGGCAGAATGGATAGCTTGAACCGCGGGTTATGCAGAATATGCGGGCCAATCGGCTGTTGTCCGAGCAAAATTTCGTATGTCCCGTTTTTTACCGTGCGTTTATCGATTCCCAGAGAAGCAGTGGCATTCGCCTGCGGGTCCAGATCGATAAGCAAAACGCGCTGGCCATAATAGCCAAGATAGGCCGCTAATGAAATTGCAGAAGTCGTTTTTCCGACTCCGCCTTTCTGGTTGACGAATGTATAAATCCTGGTCATAACGCAAGCCTCATGGCAGTATTTCGATCTTGCAATCGTTGATTTCTTCGCGGGTAGGGATGCCGGAAAGTCCGGGACGAGTCACTGAATTTGCCGCCAGTTGTGTCGCAAAGCGAGCCGCTTCCCACGGGTCTCGCGTGGTATGCAGCCGGTAGAAGAAGCCGGTAGCGAAAATATCCCCAGCTCCAGTCGGATCCACTTCTTCGGCAGCCGGGGCGCGGAAGGTGCGCACATCGCCGTTCCAGTACAGCCGGGCACCATTAGAGCCTTCCGTCACCGCCAGGACGCGGATTGACGCGGACATCTCGTCAATTATCTCTTCGCTGCCCTGAACATCTTCTACGCTGATTACGGCGGCGTTCGCGCCTTCCAGTACGTATCGGGCTTCAGGCCAATCCGTATAATGCACCAATCCGTCCTGATTATAGGTGCGCAGCCAGCCTTGCGGGGTTAAAGCGATGAAAGCGTTTTCGAAGGCGCGGGTTAACTTGGGATCGACTTCTTGCAAGACCGGCCCCAGGTGAATGATCGGAGCGGTGCGCCAGACTTCCGGAACATCCGCCAGTGTAAGCACCGGCGCGGGATGAAACACATGCTGAACCCGGCCATGTGCGGTCTGTTTGTTTTCAAACGTTGTGGTAGTTTCAGAAATCGCGGCCGCGACGGGAATATTTTGCAGCGTCAGCATATTCACATTCGGGTCGTGCGCCGTGACGATTCCGACCCGCAGGCCGAGCGCTTGCGCCGTCAGGGCTGAGTAGGCGGCCGTGCCGCCCATCACCGGCCCGTTCGGAGTTAAATCCTGGGTGATGTGGCCAATGACAAGATAATCAACAGGTTGTAAACGGAGATCATTACGCATAGATTAATTATACTCGGCTAATTCTGAGCGGATTCCACGGATCACCGTTAACGGGTTAATCATGTGGTGGAGTTGGCGGCAGAAGCGTGTCATCCTCGCCTTCTTCGCCGTTATCAACAATAATTTCGGGTTGGGCAGCTTGAGTGGAATTTTCCCGCGGTAAATTTCGCAGGGCTTCCTCCATGCTCAGGTTATCCAGCCGCATCCCTGGGGCAGGTGTTGCGCAAAACGGACAGATATTCCAACTTAATTCCATCAGGCTGCCGCAATGGCGGCAAGGTTTCTTCAGGCGCGTGTTGCAGCTTGGGCAAATTTGCCAGTGGGGATCAATTTTCCGGCTGCAGCCAGGACACTGCGGAATGTCCTCCAGGGTTTGCAGCAGCGCTTCTTCTTCAAGTGTGCGCTGATAAGCTTCATCCACGGTTTCACGCGGCCTGAGAATCAGGTAAATTAATACCCCCGGCACGAAGAGGATTACGACAACCAAAATGGCTAATATTCGCACCAGCGCGTCGCGGGAGCGGCCGCGAATATCGCGGGCAGTCCAGATCACCAGGCTGACCCATAGCGCAGCTAAAAAAGCCGCGGCAAACCCGGCTGCAATTAAGGTGTAGGTGCTGAGCGTAATGGAATCAACAATCATGGCTTTCTCGACGTGGAAATTATAGCATGGATGTACTGGCTGTGCAGGTCCGCGCCAGCAGGAAGCCGGCGTTGTTTGCACAAATCATTCACGCATGAATTGCTTTTTCTCCCTTCGAAAGCTATAGTAAAGGGGGAAAATTCGTCCGCGCTGCGTCTGCCAGGAGGGGAAATGAGCGTTAAACCGAACAAAGAGGCTCGTGAGCAAGGAACGACGTATCGAATTACGGATTTGCAGGCTTCTGAACGCCCGCGCGAACGCCTGGCAGAGGCCGGGCCGGGTGCTTTATCAGACGCGGAACTTTTGGCGATTTTGTTAGGCACCGGTCGCCAGGGAGAGAACGCGGTGCAAATGGGCACGCGTCTTTTGGCTACTTTCGGCGGTTTGGTTGGGCTGCACCGCGCCGGTTGGATAGAAGTTTGCGCCGAACCGGGATTAGGACCGGCCAAGGCTGCCCAGATCAAGGCCGCAATTGAATTGGGGCGGCGCATGGCGGCTTCTGCGCCACAGGAACGTCCGGTAATTCATTCTCCGAAAGATGCGGCTGACCTGGTTATGTATGAAATGATGGCGTTTACTCAGGAGCACTTGTGGGTGATTCTGACGGACACACGCAACCGCGTTATTAGTATTGAGAAAATATATAAAGGCTCGCTTAATTCCAGCATGGTGCGTGTAGGCGAGTTATTCAAGGGGGCGCTGCAGCGCAGTGCGGCTTCGATATTGATCGTCCACAACCATCCCAGCGGCGACCCAACGCCAAGTCCTGAGGATGTGGCACTGACTCGCGCTGTGATTCAGGCCGGAAAACTGCTGGATATTGAAGTTCTGGATCATCTGGTCATTGGCGCTGGAAAATTTGTCTCTTTAAAAGAAAAGGGTCTGGCTTTCTCCGCTTGATCCGCGATGAGGCCAGCTCAATATTTTTAATCAAATAACCCGATGAACTTTGCATGTGGAAGTCGTCTGTGTTAAACTTGAATGCTATGTTTTTCGCGAAATTGGCCTTGATTTTTGTTTTGATCAGCCAATGGCAGCCACCGCAGCCTGCCATTCCCGGCGTGGAAATTTCAGTTCCTGAAGCTGGCGCAGTCGTGCAGGGGAATGTCAGCATCAGCGGGACGCTGGCCGCGGAGGGGATGACAGCCTACGAAATCCTTTTTGGCTATGCCGAAACGACCGCGGATCAGGCTTTTCTTTTGGCGCAGGGCAGCCAGCCGGTTACGGAGGGTGAACTGGCACTTTGGGACACCACCCTCTATACGGATGGAAATTACCGGCTGATTATTCGCCTGCATTTCACTGATGGCAGTACGCAAGAGACTGTCGTGGATGGTTTGCGGGTACGTAATTATTCGCCGGTCGAGACGGCCACAGCCAATCCGGCGCTCCCGCCTGACGCCGCCACGCCGACGCCAGCGCCGACCATAACGGTAACCCTGCAGCGTTCGACCCCCACCGCCTTTCAGTCCAATCCTGGCAGCCTGACCAGCGAGGCGGTTACCGGAGCCTTGATCCGTGGGGCGGGATTCAGTGCAATCGTGGTGATCTTTCTGGCTGTTTACGCCGCATTGTCTCGTCGTAATCGCCGATAGCATTCTATTTTTTGAGGGAAGCGCGTGAGCGAAAGTTTTGCTGCAAAATTAAAATTAAACTTGCTCCGTCCAAAGGCGGAAGTTAATGATGGGGATTTGTTTTTAGTGGTTGGGTTAGGCAACCCCGGCCGCGAGTATCAGGAGACCCGTCACAACGCGGGCTTCATGGTTATCGACCGGCTGGCAGCCGACGCTGGGGCATCCCTTACCCGGGTTCAGCATAAAGCCCTGGTTGCTCAGGCCACTTTGGAGGAAAAAAAGGTGGTGTTGGCAAAACCGCAGACCTATATGAACCTCTCGGGTGAAGCAGTCTCGGGTCTGGCTCGTTTTTATAAAATTCCGCCTGAACGGATTCTGGTTGTTCACGACGACTTGGACCTTCCGTATGGTATGCTGCGCATGCGCGCTTCAGGCAGCTCCGCCGGGCAAAAGGGGATGCTTTCCATTTTGATGCGCATGGGAACTGAAGATATTCCGCGCCTGCGTTTTGGCATTGGCAGGCCTTCAGGGTCGAAGCAGGGCGCGAATTATGTACTTAAGCCGTTTAATCCGCAGGAACGCAAAGAGATGGACTATATGGTCGCCCAGGCAGCCGATGCGGTGCGCTGCTTTTTACGGGAAGGTGTGGAAAGCGCAATGAATAAATATAATCGGATGCAATTGGAAGGCTGATTTGGACGTTCTGGAGCGCATCCGTGACTTAAAGGGCTATCAATCCCTGCTGCGCAAGCTGCAATCCCGCGCAGGGGTGCCGGGGCTTGGGCTGCTGCGTGCTGCCCGGCTGCCGGTGCTGGCGGCTTTACGGAAAGATATCGCTGCGCCAATTGTGCTAATCACCGACCGGACAGATCGGGCGCTGACTTTGCTGGACGAACTTGCTTTTTGGCTGGATGGCGAAGCGCCGCTTTATTTTCCAGAACCGAATCCATTGTTCTATGAGTTAGCTGCCTGGGGCACAGCCACACGCCGCGACCGGCTGCAAGCCCTGACCGCTCTGGCCGCCTATCACTTTATTGGGGGCGCAAAACCGGAAAAAGCCCCGGTTTTGGTTGCCCCGGTGCGCGCAGTTATGACGCGCACGCTGCCGCGCCGTGATTTCATTAAGAACAGCAAGGCGATCAAGCTCAATCAGATGATCCCGCAATCCAGTTTGACGCGCACCTGGGTTGAAATTGGCTACCAGCCCGCGGATACTGTCCTGGAGCCAGGGCAGTTCTCCCATCGCGGCGGCATTCTGGATGTCTGGCCGCCGGCTGAAAAATCCCCGGTCCGCCTGGAATTTTTTGGCGATGAAATTGATACAATGCGCCGCTTTGACCCGGCCACTCAGCGCACCATTGAAAAACTCGATAAGGTATTGATTACCCCGGCGCGTGAAGTGCTCTTGGGGTATGCTCAAAAACTTCCCGGCTGGGAAAAACCGGAACTGGACGAATTTGATTTACCCCTGGTGCACCCGGCTCCGGCCTCCCTGCTGGATTATCTGCCCGCGGGTGCCCTTGTTTGTGTTGATGACCTGGATTTACTGCAAACTGTAGCCAATGAAATTGAGGAACAGGCGGTCAAGCTGCGTGGGGACAGCCTGCAAGAAGGCACCCTGGCTGCGGATTATCCCGTGCCTTACCTGACCTTTTCTGAGATTCAAGATAATTTGAGCATGCACCAATGGGTCGATCTGGGGTATGCCAACGCGGATGAAGACGCAGCCCTGGCGCGGGCTTTTGAACCAGGACCGCGCTATGGCGGCCGTTTGCCGCTGTTTCTGGAATACCTGCAGGGGCTCAGTCAGAAAGGCCAATCTGCGGTGGTGGTTTCGCGCCAGGTCGCCAGGCTGCGAGAAATGTGGCAGGCACAATGGCAAGCAGGGGATCATAACATCATCCCTGAATTCGTTGAGGGTACCCTCAGCGGGGGGTGGAGCCTGATTCCGGCGAACGGCCCGCGCGTCAACCTGCTGACCGATTCGGAAATCTTCGGCTGGGAACGTCCGCAGCCGCGCACGCGCGCACGCCCGACCGCGGAAGCCCCGGAAGCCAGCTATGCCGACCTTAAGCCGGGTGATTGGGTTGTGCATGTGGATTATGGCATCGGCCGCTTCAATGGGCTGGTGCAGCGCACCCTGGACGGGGTTGAACGTGAATTCTTGCGGGTGGAATATGCGGAAGGCGACCAGCTATTCGTCCCGGTTCATCAAGCTGACCGGCTAAGCAAGTATATTGGCCCGAGCGGCGAAACGCCTGCGCCTACCCGTTTGGGTTCAGGTGAGTGGACCAACACCAAACAGCGTGTCCGTGAAGCGGTAATTCAAGTAGCGCAGGAGATGCTGGAGCTGTATGCTCAACGGCAGGTGGCGCAGGGGCACGCTTTCGGCGTAGATTCCGCCTGGCAGCAAGATCTTGAGGCAAGTTTCCCTTATATTGAAACCACTGACCAGGAAAAAGCTATCCGCGATGTAAAAAAAGATATGCAGACGTCCCGGCCGATGGATCGTTTGTTGTGCGGCGATGTTGGTTATGGCAAAACCGAAGTAGCCTTGCGGGCGGCATTCAAAGCGGTGATGGACGGCAAACAGGTGGCGATCCTGGTGCCGACGACTGTCCTGGCGCAGCAGCATTATGAGACCTTCCGCCAGCGGCTGGCTCCATTCCCGGTGCATGTGCAGATGCTTTCGCGGTTTCGTTCGCCGAAGGAACAGGACGAGATCATCCGGCAAGCTGGCAGCGGTGAAGTGGATATTCTCATCGGCACCCACCGTCTGATTCAGCAGGATGTGCAGTTCAAGGATTTGGGGCTGTTGATTATTGATGAGGAGCAGCGCTTTGGGGTCACACATAAAGAGCATTTCAAAAAACTGCGCACAGAAATCGATGTGCTGACTCTGACGGCCACGCCAATTCCGCGTACGTTGTACATGGCCCTTACCGGCGTGCGCGATATATCCGTCATCAATACCCCGCCGGCCGAACGGCTGCCGATCATCACCCATATCGGCCCGTACGCCCAGCGCCTGGTGCGTCAGGCGTTATTGCGTGAATTAGAGCGCGGCGGGCAGGTCTTTTTTGTCCATAACCGTGTCCAAACCATTCGCGCCATGCAGGCGCACCTGAAACAGCTTGTGCCAGAGGCGCGCGTCGGTGTGGCGCACGGGCAGATGAACGAAAATGAACTCTCGCGGGTGATGACAGAATTCACGCATGGCGATATCGACGTATTGCTGTGCACCTCGATTATCGAATCAGGACTGGATATTCCCAACGCGAACACCTTGATTGTGGACCGCGCCGATACATTTGGCCTGGCGCAGTTGTATCAGCTGCGCGGCCGGGTTGGACGCGGGGCACAGCGCGCTTATGCGTATTTTTTCCGCCATCGCAAGAAGCCGCCAACCCCTGAGGGGCAGGAACGTCTGGAGATTATTGCTGAAAACACCCAATTAGGCGCCGGGTATTCCATCGCCATGCGTGATCTGGAAATGCGCGGGGCTGGCGATTTGTTGGGTACCCGCCAGCATGGGTATATTGCCAGTGTCGGCTTTCATTTATATACGCGTTTGTTGGCTCAGGCGGTACGCCAACTGCGTCAACTGAGCGGTTTGCCCGCGCCGGAAACACGGGCGGAGTTAATTAAGGATCTCAGCATGGCGGTGGCGGTTGACTTGCCTTTGCCAACGGGCATTCCGGCGGCTTATGTGCCCGATCAAAACCTGCGCCTCAGCCTTTACCGGCGCATCGCGGATGTGCAGGATGAAGCTGAATTGGAAGCGCTTGAGTCAGAGTTCAAGGATCGGTTCGGCCCGCTGCCGGAAGGCGCGTTAAACTTGTTTTACCAAATGCACATCAAGCTGCGCGCGGAACAGGCCGGTTTGTCGGCCATCTCCGTCGATGGCGAGCAGGTGGTTTTACGCTTCCCCGCGCTGCCAGAAGGGGCGCAGGTGCGCAATTTGCCTGCTCTGGGCGGAAAGACACGGTCGGGGAAAAATGCGTACTGGCTGCCAGTCAATTTCCGTGAAGCGGAGTGGAAAGACCAGGTGCTGGATGCTTTAGCCCAGATTATCAGTGTCTGGCAGGAGTGAGAATGATGGAACGCTGCCGATTGAGAGAAACAGGGTTAACGGTTGGTAATCTGCCGACCGGGCCGCTTAACAGTCTGACGGATGTAGCCGGTGTGCGGGTAGGACATACCACGCTCATTTCTGGTTCGGGTGCGTGGATTCCCGGCCAAGGCCCGGTGCGCACCGGTGTGACTGTGATTTTGCCGCATGGCGGCAACTTGTTTACGGAAAAATCGCCGGCGGCGGTTGCGACATTAAATGGCTTTGGCAAGCCGCTCGGTTTTGAACAGGTGCGTGAATTGGGCTGGCTTGAGTCGCCCATTGCGCTGACGAATACCCTAAACGTCGGACGCGTGGCAGATGCGCTGGTGACCGATTTCCTGGAGAAAAACCCGCAGGGGGTAAGCGTCAACGTGGTCGTTGGAGAAACCAATGACAGCGATTTGAATGATATTCAGGGCCGGCACGTGCAGGCGGAGCATGTACGCGCCGCTTTGCAGCAGGCTTCAACTGACCTGGTGCCTGAAGGCTGTGTCGGCGCGGGAACCGGGACGGTCTGTTTTGGTTGGAAAGGCGGCATCGGATCCGCCAGCCGGGTCATTCCCGCCAGTCTGGGCGGATATACCGTCGGCGCGCTGGTGCAGACCAATTTTGGCGCTTCTGAAGATTTGATCGTCTGCGGCATTCCGGTTGGCCGGCAATTGCAGCCCTCCAAATCCATTACCCGCGCGCAAGAGAAGGGCTCGATTATGGTGGTGCTGGCTACCGACGCGCCGCTGCTGAGCCGCGCACTGGAACGCCTGGCGCTACGCGCTGCAGCGGGGATAGCGCGCACAGGCGGGGTGTACGGCCATTCCAGCGGCGATTTTGTGATCGCTTTTTCCACCGCGAACCGGCTGCTGGTCAAACCGGGAGAACTGACGCAAACCCTGCAGGTATTGCGCATGGAAGGGGCCGTGATGAATGCGCTCTTTCATGCCGCGGCCGAAAGCGTTGAAGAAGCAATCCTCAATTCTCTGTTTATGGCAGTTGATCTGGATGGCCGCGATGGACATATCCGCCGCGCGCTGCCCCTTGACACGCTTTTAAAGTTGATCCAGCCATAAACGGATTCAATTGCAGATAAAAATAGAATAAATGTTTTATTTTCTATCCAGGTATGTTAGAATGAGGTTTACCGACGGATCCAGTCCGCTTTATTGGGTTGTTTGAAGGAGCAGATGGACATGGAATTTAAATTACAGGCCCCCTATATTCCGACAGGTGACCAGCCTGAAGCGATTAAACAACTGGTTGAGGGCATCCATAAGGGGTACCGCAATCAGGTAATGCTCGGTGCAACCGGCACCGGCAAAACTTTTACAATGGCTAACATTATTCAAGAGCTGCAAAAACCAGCTCTGATTATGGCGCATAATAAGACCCTGGCGGCGCAGCTCTACGCTGAATTTAAGGAATTCTTTCCGGAAAACGCGGTTGAGTATTTCGTCAGTTATTACGATTATTACCAGCCAGAAGCCTATGTGCCGCGCCATGATCTTTATATTGAAAAAGAAACTGATATCAATGAGGAAATTGAACGGCTGCGCCTGGCAGCCACCACGGCGCTGCTCTCGCGCAATGATGTGATCATTGTCGCCTCGGTTTCCTGTATTTACGGTCTGGGCGATCCGGCCGAATTCGGCAAGGGACAGATCCGCCTGAAGGTTGGCGAAGTCTACCGCCGGAATGCGCTCCTGCGCCAATTGGTAGAGATCCAATATCAGCGCAATGATATGGAACTGCGCAATGGTACTTTTCGGGTGCGCGGCGACACATTGGAAGTCTTCCCGGCTTACGAGGAAAAGAAAGTTTTTCGCATTGCCTTCTTCGGCGACGAGGTCGAACGGATTCAGGTGGTTGACAGCCTGACCGGTGAGGTTTTTCAACAGCCGGCGGAACTGGCCATTTTCCCGGCCAAGAACTTCATTACCAGTGAGGAACGTCTGAAACTGGCGATCACCGATATTGAACAGGAATTGGACGAGCGCCTGGCCTATTTCAAACAGAATGAACGCTATTTGGAAGCGCAGCGGCTGGAACAACGCTGCAAATATGATCTGGAAATGCTGCGCGAGGTTGGTTATTGTTCGGGCATCGAAAACTATTCCCGGCATCTTGATCAGCGTGCCGCGGGCACCGCTCCCTGGACGCTGATTGATTACCTGCCCAGTGATTACCTGCTCTTTTTGGACGAGTCGCATATGACGGTGCCGCAAATCCGCGGCATGTACAACGGGGATCGCGCCCGCAAGGAAACCCTGGTGGAATATGGTTTTCGGATGCCCTCCGCGCTGGATAACCGGCCGCTCAAGTTCACCGAATTCGAAGAGCATATGGGGTATACCATCTACACATCGGCCACACCCGGCCCCTATGAAATGGAACACGCCGAACAAATTGCGGAGCAGATCATTCGCCCGACCGGGCTGATTGACCCGGAAATTGATGTGCGGCCGACAAAGGGCCAGGTAGATGACCTGCTCAAAGAAGTCAATTTGCGCGTTGAGCGCGGCGAGCGCGTGCTGGTCACCACGCTGACCAAACGAATGGCGGAAGACCTGGCGGATTACCTGCTGGAGATGGGCGTAAAGGTGCATTACCTGCATTCTGAGGTCGAAACCCTGGAACGGATTGGCATTCTGCGCGATCTGCGCCGCGGTGTATTCGATGTAATTGTCGGTATTAACTTGCTGCGTGAGGGTCTGGATTTGCCAGAGGTATCGCTGGTGGCCATTCTGGATGCGGATAAAGAGGGTTTTCTGCGGTCTGGCACGGCGTTGATTCAGACCATTGGACGCGCCGCGCGGCATGTCCGCGGACACGTAATTATGTACGCAGATAAAATGACCGACTCGATGAAGTTCGCCATTGACGAAACCAATCGCCGGCGCGCCAAGCAGACTGCTTATAACCAGGAACATGGCATTGAGCCGGTTGGTATTGTCAAAGCGATCCACGACCTGACCGAACGGATTTCCGCGCCGGCCGGAGTTGCGGAGGAACGCGGCGAGTATCATACCGGTGATAAAAAGTCGCCCGCGCCAATTCCGCCCAATGAATTGAAGCGCTTGCTGCATGAATTGGAGCAGCAAATGAAAGAGGCGGCCAAGAATCTGGAATTCGAAAAAGCCGCTATTCTGCGCGATCAAATTTATGAGCTGCGCAATGTTTTAGCGGACCAGAGTAATATGCCGCCCTGGCAAAAAGCGCGTTTGCTATCCGGCGAGTTGAATTAATCCTGTTTCTCCGCAAGTTCATTGCCTGAATCCCATTGTTGGCTTGTAAATCGAGCTGCAAGCTGATTCGTCAGGCTGGCAGTTCGATTTCATGATTCATCCAAAATGCCGATAATTTCTTATGCGGATTTTATCTGCCGGCGGGTGAATATCTTCGCGTTCACAGGTAAAATATGTGCAAACCGCTAACTTCCTGCATGCATACCGCAGCGAGCCGGTTGAATGGATTGTACCCAGGGCTATGGGGGCAGAAAATACCGCGCCTGCGTTTTGGCGCTGAATTTGCATCAAAAATTACCGAAATGTAAATTTGTTGAAAGGAACCTTCCCTGCCGGGCATGATAGCATAATGGTTGGAAGGAGTATGGTGAATGACCAGAATGAAGAAATTCCTGGATATCTTGCTCACCATGGCGCTGATAAGCGTGTTTGTTTTCAGCCCAACAAGTCAGATTGCTTCAGCACAAGATATTCCGACAGACCTGGATACGGCTGTCTCGACCGACCAAAATATTCCATCGATAAATTTTAATGGCTGCACACCAGTAAATTACCCGGCAACAAACTTCGCGTACGAGCAGGAAGTGATCATGCTCGTCAACCAGGAACGGGTTTCGCGCGGAGTCCCGCCGCTGAAATACAATTCAGAATTATCCAATGCTTCCCGCTATCACGTCATTGACCTGATGCAGGATAATTATTTCAATCATGATTCCTACGATGTTCAGAACGGAAGCCTGATACAGGTTTGCGGATGGTCAACGCGCGTGGATAAGTTTTACTTCAATCGGGCCTGGATTGGCGAAAACCTGGCGGCTGGCTACAATTCACCGGCCGCGGCTGTCGCCGGCTGGATGAGCTCGACCGGTCACCGGGAAAACATACTTTCGACGAACTATCGCGAAATGGGCGCCGGTTACGCCTCCGGCGGCGGCAATTACTATTATTACTGGGGGCAAGATTTTGGCTCCCGTTCTACGGTTTACCCGGTAATCATCAACAATGAGGCGATTGAAACGACCTCCTCGTCCGTAAACTTGTACGTTTATGGCGCAGGCATGTTCAATGAGATGCGTCTGCGCAATGATTCGGGTGCATGGAGCAGCTGGCGGCCCTTTCAAACCAGTTTTAGCTGGACCATTAACGCTGTTGCAGGTGTACGCACGGTTTCGATTGAACTGCGCCGCAGCGGTGAAGAAACCGTTTCTTCGGCCAGTGACACCATTACCTATGTCAGTCTGACGCCTCATTTGACTGCTTCACCGGCCAGTCTGCTGTTCGTCTATAATCAGGCGGAAGGCAGATTGTCGCCATCTAATTACAGCGTTCAGCCTGACAATAGCGCCAATGATTCTGCCATCAGCTGGCAGGCATCCACCGGGCAGAGTTGGATCAGTTTGAACAATACCAGTGGGCAGACGCCTGCTGGATTGCTGACCGTTGGGCTTACAGCGGAGAAATTCTCTCAACCAGGCGATTATTCCGGCTCAGTCGCTATCATTGCCTCAGCGCCGGCCGGGACAGAAAACAGTCCGCTTTCGATCCCGGTCCGGTTGATTGTGGTAACAGATTTGCCGAATAAACTCTATTTGCCGGTCGTCAAGCGCTGACCGCCGCTGGCTGCTGATCCATTTTCAGTCTAGCGATGAATGGAAGCACCAGTAAATTCAAGCCAGCGAAAAGGGTGAACGTCCAGGGAAAACCGATGGCGTCCGAGGCGGCGCCGCCCCAGCCCAGCCCGATCGCCTGACCGATATTGGTAAAAGCCATCAGAATGGCGAACATCGAGGCGGCAATCGCCGGGTCGGTGTAACGCATTGCCAGCGCAAACATACTGGTCTGGTAAATACCATAGGTCAGCCCGAAAACTGTCACCAGAAAGAAGGCGGTCAATTGAGCCGCAGAGGGTTGGATCAGCCAGGCCAGCAATCCCAGGCTGACCGTGGAGGCGAGTACCGCAATCAGGATGGCGCGCGGCAGACCCAGGCGCGCAGAAATTTTTCCTCCGGCAAAACCGCCGGCAACCACGCCAATACCCCAAAAAGTGGTCAGTAAACCGGCCGTAGAAAGATCCACCTGCAGGGCTTCTGTAACGAAGGGGTTAACCAATTGGTTCGCGCCGACGATGACCATAAAGGAAATCAGCCCGGCGGCTGCTACCAGCCAGACCAGACGGTTTTTAAATGCGGCGAAGGCGCGCCATTCAAAGCGGCGTTGTGCAGGTCGTTCAGCTTCATGTAATTTGAGCACCAGGGGCAGGGGCAGCAAGGTCAAGACCGCCAGCAGCCAGAAAACCGCATACCAGGAGGCTTTTTCAGCCAGAATGCCGACCACTGAGGCAGTGACAATCACACCGACGGCCCGCCCTCCAACCATAAAACCTTGGATAGTGCCCTGTTCTTCGAGCGGCGTGGAATCCAGCGCAAGCCCGTCTGTGCAGGTATCGTACAATGCCATACCCATTTGCAGCATGAAGGCCAGGAAGACAAAACCCCAATAGGCAGTTTTCAGGTCAATGAATGGCGCGATAATAAGGCAAATCACCTGGATTGCCAGGCCGATCAAAATATACGGCTTGCGATAGCCAAGGCCGAATAAATTGGTGTGATCGCTGAGCATTCCAAGGAAGATTTTTACGACAAACGGAATTAACGCGATGGCAGAGAAAATGCCGACGCTGGTCATAGTTAATCCACGCGATAGAAAATAAAGCGCGTTTAAAGCTGTGAAATAACTGAGAATTGTTCCTTGAGTAAAATATAACAGGCCAAATAACGTATATCTTAAAGGCTTCGACAGGTTCATGCAGCCCTCCATTATAATGATGCAATTGTTTCCGGCTTGGGGATGCGCCTGATTATAGTGCCATTTTGGGTTCTCGTGCTCGATTCGGACCGGCTTTTTTCCGGGTTCGCGGATGAACGACCAATGATGTTTATCACCTGGTTTTCAAAAAACTGATCGTGCCGGACCGGCGGCTCACTTGCTGACAGCCGGCAGGCGTACGGTATAAACCGCCTGATAACTTTCGTGCAGGGTAACCGGCTGGCCGTCTGAAATACCCCCTAAAAAATGGATCTTGGTATCGGCAGCCACCACGCTTATTCCGGTTTGCGGCAGTTGTATGGAGGCCGACAGCTCTTCCCATTGATTGTCGATTTCGTTAAAGCGCAGAATGGATTCACTCTGGCTGTTTTCATTTTGCTCACCGCCGCTGATATAAATGGAATTATTCAGCACCGCGGCTTTTAATCCGCTGCGAGCGGCCGGCAGGGCGGGTTTTTCAACCCAGGCGGATTCCTCATTATCGCCGCGATTAGGGTAATAGGCCCAAACTGAATCGGCTGCTTGCTGGCCGTCATCACCGCCAATCAGGTAGATTTTTCCGCTCACCGCCGCAGCAGCGCTATTTTCGACCGGCACAGGCAGGCTGGTCTGTACGCGCCAGGTGTCCTCGGCCGGATCATAAGCGTATACTTTTTGGCTGACTGATTTCCCGTTCCAACCCCCGAAGAGATATAAATTGCCTTCAAATGCAGCCAGCGCGTAACGGCTGAGGGGCTCGGGCAGCTGTGCGCCGCTGCGCCAGGCGTCAGCGCGGATATCAAAGATTTCTAATACAGCGGTTGGCTGGCCATCCTGGGTTTCGCCGCCTGGGACGAAAATTTCTTCGCCAAGCAGCCCGGCAGAAGCGGATTTTACCGGGGTGGGCTTGTCCGCCAATTGATTCCAGCCATCTGAGTTAATTGAATATTGAAATACCTGCGCCGAAAGAGTATCAGTTGCCTGGCCGGATATCAGGTAGATATTGCCCTCGTATTGCTCTACCGCGGCTGCTGCAAGCGCCTGAGGCAGGGCGGCTGCGCTTTCCCAGCGATTCAACTCGCCGGCAGCCGGTTCTCCGGTTGAACTGCGATTAAATACCGTGAACTGTAGAATAATCGCCGTCAATACGATGATGATTACCCCCATGCCAATCCAACGGAACTGGCTGGAAAGCGGAGAAGCAACGGTTTGAGCTGGAATAGCTGGGTTTGATTCAGGCGTTGCAGGCGCTTCAGCGGTCACCCCTTCGGGTTGAATCAGCCCGATTTTAATTGCATAAAGCGTCGCTTCAGTTCGCGAAACGACGCCGATTTTGCTGAAAACATTGCGCAGGTGAACTTTGACGGTATTCGGGCTGATGGTAAGAATTTGAGCGATTTCTTTATTGCTGGCGCCGGTCGCCACCAGCTTGAGGATTTCGATTTCGCGTTCGCTGAGTTCGTTGTCCACCGTCATAGAGCAAATTATAGCTTAACTTAATCGTTCCGGCCCTGAAATTGCGCCTGTCGATCGACCGATTGAAAGGGTTTACTCCAAATCTTCGAGAATGATATCCAAACCATACAGGAGCGCCATGGCTTCGGGCAGGGTAAAGTGGGTTTTCTTAAGAATGTTATCATTGGGCGCTATGACGTAATTTGTCGCTCCGCGAAAATCGGCTTCGGTGAGGTTGGTATGGTTAAATCGGCTGTTGGTGAAATCGCTTTTCGTACAGTCAGCTCCGGTCAGGTCAACATCGCTGAAATCCACATTATGAATGGTGCATCCGCTCAGCTTAACCGTTTTCAGGTTTAAGCCGACAAAGGTGCCATAATTTAATGCGCACCGGTAAAAATCGGCCGGCTTTGAAAAACGGCTTTTTCCCCAGGCGCTTTCGATCCAGTTGATCCCGACCAGTGTACAATCTTCAAAGCGTACTTGATTGAACACGCATCCTTTGACAGAACTCAGGCTGAGATCGCAATTGGTAAAGGTGCATTCGTGAAATTTGCTGTATAAAAAATCGGCTTCGCGCAGATTGACTCGGTTAAACGTACAATTTACAAATTCAGTTCGCTGAATCCGGGCCTGTTCAAAGTTGAGATTTTTGTATTTTTCGCCCTGATATTCGCTGTTGGATTGGATTTCTGGCATAATCCCTCGCTGAGGATAAAGTAAGAAAAGTCTATCATAAAAAACGCCCGCTTATTCAGACGGGCGTTTTTGAATCGAATTTAATGGCAGTTATTCACGGTGATAGGCTTGCAGCATGGCGGATGGCGCGCTGACGTTTCTTCCGGCCAGCGTCAGCGCCAGAATGGTTACCAGATAAGGCAGCGCCAGGAAAATTTCATATGGCAGCTGGTAGCCCTGTGACTGCAAGCGCAGCTGCAGGGCCGATACTCCGCCGAACAAGAGCGCTCCCCAGAGCACTTTGACCGGTTCCCAATTCGCAAAAATGATCAGCGCGATGCAGACCCAGCCCCGGCCGGCAATCATCCCATATGTGAATGCGCCCAATTGAGCCAGGGAAAGAAACGCGCCGGCTAAAGCCATAAAGCCTCCGCCGATCATGAGGGCGGTGGTACGAATCCAATATACATTCAATCCGGCGGCATCCGCGGCTTCCGGGTTCTCGCCGACCGCTTTAATCCACAATCCCAGACGGGTCTTTTGCATAACCACCCAGACCAGCGCGATACAAATTAAGGCGAGGTAGGTCAGTAAATATTGACTGAAAATTGGACCAAGTACCGGGTTATTGCTGAAGATTTCCAGACGGGTGAAGCCTTGAATGGAAGGCGGTGTGGTAGGTTCACCGTAGATCAGCCGAAAACCATAAGATGCCAGTGCGGTGAACAGCAAGGTCAGCCCTAACCCGGATACATGCTGATTAACGCCCAGCCAGACAGCCATCAGCGCCATGATCAGCCCGGCCAGACAGCCGGCTAAAATCGCCGCAATCAACCCGACCCAAAGTGAACCAGAATAATCCGCGGCGACAAAACCGATAAAGGCGCCCAGGAACATGATTCCTTCAATCCCCAGGTTGAGCACACCAGAACGTTCGGCGAATAATTCGCCCAGCGTGCCATAAATTAACGGGGTCGCCACCCGTAATGTGGCGGAGATCAGCCCAACGAGGAATAAAACGGTTGTGTTTTCCATCAGGCGCTTCTCCGAATGCGGTAATTTTGCAGCAGGAACATGGCCAGGATAACCAGGAGAAGCAGAGCCTGTACCACGTCGCCCATGTGAATGGGTACACCCATGGCGCGGCTCAGCGACTGCGCGCCGGTATCAATCAGCCCAATAAATAGGGAAGAGGGAATGACGGCCAGCGGGTTCAGCGAGCTGAGGGTGGCCACAATCACGCCGGTATAACCCATTCCTCCTGAAATTGAATCCACCAGATGGAAGTGAATGCCAGCTACTTCACTTGCGCCGGCGATGCCTGCGATTCCGCCGGATAACAGGGCGGTGATCAATACCGTGCGATTCACCGGCAGCCCGGCGAAGCGGGCGGCTTCTTTACCTTTGCCGGCGGCGCGCATACTGTACCCCAGCGCGGTGCGATTCAGCATGAACCAGATCAGTCCGATGACTAACAGCGCTATCAGGAAGCCGATATGCAGGCGCGAGCGCGGAATCAGGCGAATGAAATGCGCGGACGCATCAATCTCTGCTGACTGCGGCCAGCCTGAATCTGGATTGCGCCAGGGGCCGTTCAATAAATAACTGACCACATAGGTGATGACCGAGTTGAGCAGCAGGGTCGTGACGATTTCATCCACGGCTAATTTGACTTTTAATAACGCCGGTATCAAGGCCCACAACGCTCCCGCTATAAAACCGCCGAGGGTCATCAGTGGAATGGATGCGAATGGTGACCAGTCGTGAATGGCCATTCCCAGACCGGCCCCGGCAATGGTGCCGGCAATCATCTGGCCTTCTGCGCCAATATTCCAATAGCCAGAAGAAAAGGCGATTGCAACAGCCACACCGGTGAACAGCAATGGTGTGGCTTTCACTAACACCTCAATGGCGCTGGATTGGCTGGAAAGGGGATCGATTAGAAAATAGTAATAGGCTTGAAACGGATTGACGCCCGATATACCCAACAGAATGGAGCTGAGCAGAAAAGTTATCAGAATGGCGATAAAGGGCGATAAAATCCGCAGCCAGGCCGGCGATGAAACGTGTTCAAGCCGATATTTCGGCAGGGAGAACTTCTTTCTTGGGGTCGTATTTTCAAGTATAGGTGTCGTCATATACTTTTATCCTTGCTGGTTGGCTGCTGTAACTGTGTCGGGGCGTGTACCGGCCATCAACAGCCCAATTTGTTCCACAGAAGTGTTTTTCGTTTCCAAAATATCCATGATTTGCCCTTCATAGATAACGGCAATACGGTCAGAAAGCGCCAGTACTTCTTCCAGATCTTCGGAAATCAGGAGGATACCGGCTCCGCGCTGGCGTTGGGCGCGCAAAACTGTGTGAATGTACTCGGTTGCGCCTACATCCAGGCCGCGGGTAGGCTGAGAGACAATAATCACTTCCGGATTGCGCGCCAGCGTACGCGCCAGCAGTACTTTTTGCATATTGCCGCCAGAAAGTGTCCGGATTGGATCCTGAGGACGGGCTTTAATTTGATATTGGGCAATCAATGATTCGGCGTACTGATTAATTCTCTTACGATCCAGCAGACCGCGCGGGGCGTAATCATTTAACGTTTCCATGACAATATTTTCTGCCACTGACATTTCGCCGACCACGCTGGCGTGCCGGTCTTCTGGAATGCGGCCAATTCCCAGGCGGACAATTTCAACCGGGGTGAGGCGGGTAATATCCGTACCTTTGAAGATGATTTTCCCGGAAACGGGCTGGAGCATACCGGAAAGCACCTGTGCCAGTTCGCTTTGTCCATTGCCAGAAACGCCGGCAATTCCGAGAATTTCGCCTGGGCGGACAGCGAAAGAAACATTTTTCAATGCCGGCAGGCCTTTGGTATCCAGCGCTTGAATAGCGGATATTTGCAGCAGTATTTCGGGCTGAACCGGTGAAGTTTCATTTGCTGCAGTTGTGTTCATCTCACGCCCAACCATCATTTGCGCCAAATCATTCTGGGTCACATCACTTTTTTCAACCGTGCTAATCAGTTTCCCGTCGCGCAGCACTGAAATGCGGTCACAGATGGCCATGACTTCCTGCAGTTTGTGACTGATAAAAACAATGGAAAACCCTTCACTGCGCAGGCGCTGAAGCGTCAGCATCAGGGCGTCCACTTCCTGCGGCACCAGGACGGCGGTAGGTTCATCCATTATCAGGATGCGTGCATGATGATACAGAGCTTTCAAGATTTCTACACGCTGTTTTTCACCTACTGAAAGATGCTGGACCAGCGCATCGGGATTTACGGGAATTTCAAATTTTTTCGCGGCCGCAAGGATGGATTGCCGCGCAGTATTCTCGTTTAAAAATATGCCCTGACGGTCACCCAAAATGATATTTTCCAAAACGGTCAGGGTTGGCACCAGGGTGAAATGTTGTGAAACCATCCCAATTCCGTGCCGGATGGCGTCATTGGGGGAGGCGATCCGGACGGGGCTGCCATTAATAACAATCTCCCCTTCATCTGCCTGGTAAAGCCCGTACAAAACGCGCATCAATGTGGTTTTGCCTGCCCCATTTTCACCCAGCAGCGCGTGGATCTCTCCTTCTTTTAATATAAATTCGACGTGGTCATTGGCAACCAACGGGCCGAAGCGTTTGGTGATTGCCCTCATCTCAATAGTGCTCATAAATTTCCCTTCGAAAAATTGGTGATAGCAGGCGCTGGCATGTACATAAAAAAATTAATAACGGTGACGGAATTTGATTTCGGGTCTTTTCAGCCTGCGGGCGGCCAACTGGCCGCCCGCAGGAAATTCTATGCAAACGTTATACCGCGAAGTTTAATCGCCGGTTGGGACCGATTCGTCGATATCAACCCGGAAAGTACCGTTTTTGATATCGTTTTCTTTCTGTTGAACTTTGGCGATCAAATCGGCCGGCAGTTTAGATTCCAGATCATGCAGGGGGGCCAGCAAAGCGCCGCCTTTGGCGATCATGCTGAAATCTTTCAGATCCTGAGCGGTGAAGGTGCCGGTTTTGACGGACTTAATCAAATACTCTACAGTGGGGGCCATATTCCAGACGGCGCTGGTGACCACATACTCCGGCGCTAGGGAATTCTGGTCTTCCATCATGCCGAAGGTGTACAGCCCATGTTCCTGAGCAGCTTCAATTGCGCCAAAGGGGTAGCCATAAATAACATCGGCGCCATTGTCAATGTGGGCAAGAGCGGCTTCTTTGGTCGCGGCCGGGTCAAACCAGCTATTAATCCAGGAAATCTTCACCTTGACTTCTGGATTAACTTCTTTCGCGCCGGCAATAAACGCGTTGATAATGCGGGTGGCTTCTGGAACAGGATAAGGACCGACAATGCCAATTACGCCGCTTTCGGTCAGACCGCCAGCGTACATGCCCATTAAATACCCAGGTTCATGAATCCAGTTGTCAAAGACTGAGAAATTGGGTTCAACCGGGCCAGAGCCTGAGCCAAAAGCAAAGAAAATTTCGGGATAGTCCGCGGCAACCCGGCGGATTGCCTCTTCGTTGCCAAAGCCATCGCCGACGATCAAATCAGGCTTTTCTTTTTCGCAGATTTCGCGCAAGACGCGTTCCATGTCGCCGGAGTAGCCGATATTATCGGTATAGGTATACTCAATCTCACCGTTGTCTTGAGCTTCCTGTAAGGCGCGATGGATGACCCCATCCCAAGGTTCTTCGATTGGGGTCGCGAAAGCGGCAAATACTTTGATTTTGCCATCCGCTGAGCTGTCAGCCGCCGGGGTGGGCGTGGCAGCCGGGGCGCAGCCGGCAACTAAAATTGCCAGGGCTGCAAAAACTAAAATAGCTTTATAAATTGTTCGATTCACTGTCTCCTCCTCTGAATAGCGAAAAAATTTGACCAACGATTAAAGGGTAACAATAATATGCTTACGACTCACCTCCTGCATGCGGGTCTGTCAGGGCTTGCTTCAAGTCGATTAACAATCCATCCAGGTCCCCCAATTCCGGAATTTCCGGAATCCCGAGAATTGGAATGTCCAACTGCCGTAATTTAAGTTCCGCGCTGAGATATTTCATTAATATCCCAGCGCGGTGTTCATAACGAACCTTCTGCCATTGCATCCCGGCGACTAATCCTCGCCATTCAGGCGCCGATTGCGTCAGGTTGAAGCCACAGGACGGGCTGCCGTCAATGGCCAGTATGGCTGAAACTGTATACCCCCATTGCATATAATTTTCGATCTGATCAACAATTTCAATCGTAATTTTTTGACAAAGGTCACGAAAAGCCGGGCAATCATATTGTTCAACGCTTTTGTCAAAGCGTCCGATCCCTTCATAAATCATTTCAGGACACGGCATCTGTAAAATTCCTGCCCCAGAAGACAAAATTAAATCGGCAACTTCTTTGATCGCTCCCGGCCAGCCTGCAATGCCTTCTAATTTGGCGTTTTGATTCAACACACAGTGGCTGGCGACGACGATTTTCATCGATCGCTTGTCGTTGACACGTACCATTCCGCAGCTCCACACACTAAATTACGCTTGCCTAGACAAGCGTTGATTTTATCCCAAAATTCAGATTTTGGTTAACCTCAATTGGTTTGCCAAAAGTACCTGGAAACACTGAATTATATTATAGGAATCACAAATGGATCAAAAGATGTTTTGTTAACGTTTCCAGCAAGATAAACCGCCATAAATGCAAAGCTGGCCAGATTTTTGCATCTTTTTTACGGGATTAATATGGAAATTAAAGGCCGGTTATTTCTAAACTAAGACAGACTATCCTTACGGTTTCTTAACTTCGCCAATTAAGATCGAAAACATCCTGAGAATATTTTTAGACCCCGTGATTAACTTTATCTTACTTCCGCATAGCATTTTGATGTTCGCAGGTTCATTCTTGAATCTGCTGGCGATTATTGCATTATGGCCGAAACGGAAGGGGATTGGCGGCAAATCATTTTTTATATTTTTGCTGGCCACCTTTGAATGGACAATTTCTGCCAGTATTGAAGCTGCGGTAATCAGTCAGGCCAGTAAAATCTTCTGGTCAAAGATGGAGTATGTCGGGCTGGTGTTTATCCCGGTGCTGCTGCTACTTTTTACGCTCCGGTATTGTAAGAAAGGCGCCTGGATAACCCCATTCCGTTTTGCTTTGCTTGCGCTGATTCCGGTCGTCACGTTGCTGCTGGTCTGGACAAATGAGTTCCATTATGCCTATTGGCCATATTTTCTCCCCGGTCCGGCTGCCTACAATATTTTAATTTACGGGCATGGCATTCCGTTCTTTGTTTTCCAGGCATATCTATATCTTTGCTGCTTGGCCTCGGCAGCGATTATGTTTTACTACTGGCCGAAAACGCGTAACCTGACCCGGCTTCAATCCATCATTATGCCGTTGTCGATGCTTTTTCCTGGAATTGGCGGTTTGCTCTACATCGTCAATTTAAATCCAGTCCAGGGTCTGGATTGGTCGCCAGTTGGCATGACCGTCAGCGCAGTGATATTAACCTGGGGTATACGCAAACAGGGTTTATTTGACATCAGCCCGCTGGTACGCGAGAAAGTCTTTGACCTCGTCCAGCATGCCATTGTGGTTCTGGATAACAATGGTGTGATTGTGGATGCCAACCCGAAGGCGCGCCGCATGCTGAAGTCTTCGAACCTGGTCGGGCAGTCTTATCAGACATCCCCTTTCCTGGTGGAATTGCTTCAATATTTCGAAATTGATTCACCTTCAGCCACCGCGCTTCAAAAAATACCCTCTGACGGAAAATTTGTCTTCTCTGAGGAAGCGAGCCGGACGTATTCTGTCACCATTTCTACTTTGTATGATCAAGAAATGGTCATAAAAGGTTTCTTGATCCTGCTCCAGGATATTACCGCGATTGAAGAAGCGAAAGAAACACGGCGCATCCAGAACGAATACCTGCAAATGCTGATCGACGTTGCTCCTTTTCGGGTAGCTTACTTGGATCTGAAGGGGGATTTTCTTCTCGTTAATCAGAATTATGCTGACTTTTTTGGAATCAAGGTGGAAGAATTTCTAGGTAAAAATTACCAGGATTTTTTGCCAGAAGATTATATTCAATCCAGCAAACCGGGAATAATAGCAGCGCTGCAAGGTCACGTCGTCAAAGATCATAAAGTTGTCTTGAGGAAAAACAACGAAATTTACGTTACAAAAGTGACCTATACCCCATTTTTTAATAACGATCACACGATCCATTCCATCGGGTTGTACGCCCGGGATGCAACGCAGGAATGGGAGAAAGAAAACTATTTACTTGAAAGTCAGCAATTGTTGGAAGCCGAACTGCAAAAACGCACGAGTGATCTCAAACACGTCATTGAAGAATTGGAAACGGAGATCCAACTGAAAGAAACTGCGCGGGCGGCTTTGCATCACATGGAAGAAACCCTGGTAGAGCGGGTTACGACGCAGAGCCGTAAATTGGCCGGGCTATACGAGGTGATTTTAGCCGGCAGCCAGTCTGATGAACCCAACCAGGTATTAGAACACGTCTTATTTCAGGTTATTGCCGCAATTGATTGCCAGGCAGCCAGTATTCACCGCGTTGGGGAAAGCGGGCTGCAACTGGTTGCGCAGAAAGATTTGCCCGTAAAAACCCTGACCTCAGTCGGATTAATTCCAGACGAGTGGCTTTCGGCGAGAGAATTGCCTTTTCTGGTTCAAGACATTGCGGATGAGGATGACCTGCCTGAGTTTCTAAAACAATCCAATTTTCGTTCTTATATGTGCGCAACCATTCGTCAGCGGGACAATACGCCGGCTTTGCTGGGAATTTATTGGGATGCCGCGCATAGTTTTTCAGTTGAAGACATTTCATTGGTAAACGCTGTGGCTGAGGAATTGGCCGTTATCCTGGAAAATATCGATTTGCGCCAAAGAATGGAATCAGCCATTACCTTAAAGGAAAGGCGCAGATTGGCACGTGATTTGCATGATTCCGTTACGCAATCGCTGCACTCGCTGGTGCTGGCTGCCTATGCGGCCAACAATCGCTTGCAGCAAGGCAACCTGGATAAATTACAGGTCTCGCTTGAACAGATCAGTGATGGCGCAGTTCAGGCGTTGAAGGAAATGCGTCTGCTATTGTATGAAATGCGGCTGGTTCCGCTGCAGGATGTGGATATGGTGAAGGCGATTCAGAATCGCCTGGAGATGGTGGAGGGGCGGGCGGGCATTCATACCGCGTTCAATGTAAAGGACGACGCCGTTTGGCCGAAAGCCTGGGAGGGTGATTTGTTCTGCATCATCACCGAAGCATTAAATAATTCTCTCAAATATGCCCAGGCGCATCAAATCGATATCACCCTCTATGGCAATGTAACCAATTTCACCCTGGATATTCGCGATGACGGCGCAGGATTCGATCAAGCTCAAGGCTCGAATGGCGGAATGGGCTTGAAGACAATGGCTGAAAGAGCGGAACGGCTGGGCGGGAAGTTGATCGTTGAATCCCAACCAGGTAGTGGGACACATCTGACCTTTTCAAAAAATTAGCGGGAGAAAAACATGAGCAAGTATCGCGTTTTATTAGTTGACGACCATCCATTGATGCGGCAGGCTTTAGCAATGGTGCTGGAAGATGAAGCGGATTTTGAGATTGTAGCAGAAGCGAACAATGGTTTGGATGCGGTTGAAAAGGCGAATGATCTGCTCCCTGATTTAATCATCATGGATTTATTAATGCCGATGATGAATGGCAGTACGGCTATTCAAAAAATTCTGGAAAAAAATCCGCAGACCAAGATTCTGGCGTTGAGTTCAACCGGCGACAATGCCAGAATTTTAGAGGCGATCCAGGCTGGAGCGGGCGGCTTTATCTCCAAAGAAGCACAGCCAGAGGAATTGCTGGCGGCTATCCGCACTGTAGCACAGGGGAGTTTCTTCATTAACTCGCAGCTTAACCAGAAATTGCTGCGCACACTGCCCTTCGTTGACAACTCGGCTACCCCCATTACCGCAGCGACTCATAGCGACGGCTTGACCGAGCGTGAACAGGAAATCCTGAAAATGATGGCAGATGGGCTCTCCAACCGTTTGATCGCTGAACGGCTGGTTCTGAGCGAGGCAACGGTACGCTCTCATAGCTATCACATTATCAATAAGCTTGGTGTTCAAGACCGTAACCAGGCTGTGATTTATGCATTAAAGAAGTTCTCCTGAAGGGAATTATCATGCTGCTGGGGGTATTCGAAAAGCACCGCATATATACAGATTCAAAACCTTACGTTTGTTTAAACAAAACGTTTAAACGAGCATGTAAACAAATAATTAATCACAAAAACAACGGTATGGGGATGAAACCAATATTGGAATCTTATAGGCTGAATGTACTTGTATCAGGTGTATTCCAGGATTTTGCAATGGCCAATTCACCCCAATCAATTATTCAAGTCTATTTACTGGCTCAGCCGGGATTAATGCGCAATTCATTGCAGGCTTATATCAATAGTCTGCGTGGTGCGCATGTAATTGTTCCCGAGATTGCTGACATTTCTGCCATTCGTTCATTACAGCCTTCTGGCAATGCAGTTTTCATCGTAGATATGGGGTTTATGAATGTGTTGGATCATCAAATCAGTGGGGAAATGTTTTCGTTATTAGAAAATTCCGCGAAATGGGTCGCCCTGGTCGATTCGCTCGCCCAGCGGGCAGAGGCAATCACACACGGCGCGAAAAGCATGTTTTTCAAGGGCATGATTGACGAAAGTTTGCAAAAAGTCATTTTGCCTTCTGTTATTGTTCCTCAGAAAGATGGGAATTTTTGTATTCAATAGTACGAGTCTGAGGTGGAAGAATGAGTCGAATTCAAAAGAAACAGTATCGTTGGTTTACCTTTTTGACCGTTTTAGCAGTAGTTGTTGGCGGTCTTTGGGTATTTAACCCGGCCACGCAGGCTACGGCCGCCACTCAGTATTTAGGCGGTTATACCCGAACCGATGATCTGAGAATTCAGGTCCTCGATAATGGCCGGATCGGTGTAGAACGGTATACATCTTCCGGTTCATGGGAACGGCAGATTTACGCGACCACATCGAAAGGTTCCCGTCTGTATTGGTCGGGCGGAAATGTGGGGCTGGGCTATTTCAGCGGGTCCTCACCGACATTAGCCTACAATAATGTTTCTTCCACTGGGTCAGCCGGTTCCCGCACCTGGACCAGCGAAGCAAAGTGGACCTATTCGAGTTCAATCGAAGTTATCCAAACCCTGGTATATCGCGAAGGGGATCAATATTTCAAATTGACCTGGGCGATAAAAAACACCTCAGGCAGCAGCATGAGTGATGTCCGCTTCTTCCACGGTGAAGATACGTATCTGCGTAATGGGGATAATGGCGCCGGCTGGGTTGATTGGGCGAATTACACCATTGGCGTTAAGAAAAACGTCAGTGGTTCAGAGCAGCGCATGTCATTGCAGGGTATCACCCAACCCTATAAATACCAGAGCAACAACTATTATCAGATATATCAGGCAGTTAATAACAGCGCATTAACGGGTGTAGTGGACGGCAACGAATCCACTGACAATGGCTATGCTTTGGAATGGCGCAACAGCAGCCTGGCCGCCGGCCAGATCTGGTCCATCATTGCGTATGAAAAATTCAATAACGCGGTGCTGGGCGCGGTAACCGTTTCAGCGCCTGTTTCAACCGAGTGTTTGGCCGGAAGCACTTGCGCGATGAACTTCACGGTTCGGAACCCCGGTTCTTCGGCTTTAACCGGTGTGGCGCTGCAAGTAAGCTCCAATGGATCCTGGGCATATACCACCTCACTGCCCGGAAACACAGGGTCCATTAATCTTGCGGCTGGCGCATCTTCTACCGTGACGGTAAATGTTACTGTGCCATCCAACGCAACAGCCAATTCTGGCATGAATGTAACCCTGGCCGCCACATATGGCAGCTCAACCGTATCTGAGACGGGCGCAATCAACGCGGTCGTACCGGCTAATTCTGCTCCCAGCAGTGTCAGTCTGAGTTCGACGACGATCCCCGAAAATCAGGCCAATTATGCTATGACCGTCAGCGGCGTTGACCCGGACGGCGACACGCTGACCTATACGCTGCTGGGCACTGATGCGGGCAGCTTTACGCTTTCTGGAACAACATTGACGAACAATGCCGCATTCAATTATGAGGCAAAGAGTTCGTATTCAATCACGATCCGGGCCAGCGACGGCAAGGGCGGCACGAAAGATCAGGCCTTTACCATCAATGTTTCGAATGTCAACGAAGCGCCGACCTTAAACAACCCCGGCGCGCAAACGAAGGCAGAAGACGTTCAGCTTGCGATGACGCTGACCGCTTCGGATCCAGATGCGGGTGCTACCCTGACCTGGTCGGTGGTCACTGCGCCGACCAATGGCTCTCTGGTTGGCGTTACTGGCACGGGCACCAGCAAGACCATTTATTACAATTCCAATCAGGATTATTACGGTTCGGATTCGTTCCGCATCCAGGTGACTGATAATGGCGGTTTGACCAGTTATGTTGATATCCCGGTGACTATTACGGCTGTCAACGACGCGCCGGTCAATTTGTGGAATGGCTCATCCACCTTCGGCGGTCCGTTGAAGGTGCGCGTCAACCAGACAATCACTTTTGCCGCGCTTTCTACCAGCGGCACCCAGCATAACGCCAGCGCAATTACGGTGAGTGACGTGGATGCCGGAACAGACCTTGTTCAGGTGAATTTGAGCGTCACGAAAGGCGCCTTGGCCCTGGGCAGCACCGCCGGAATTTCAGGCGCGGATACCAACGGCGCTGACGGCACATTTTCAATTCAGGGTACGGTCAGTGCGATTAATCAGGCGTTGAGTGGCCTGGCTTATACCCCGAACAGCGGTTACAGTGGCGCGGATACGCTCACCATCATCACCAGCGACCTGGGCAGCTATGGGGCCGGCGGGGCAAAGACCGATACGGATACGATCAGTCTGACGGTCAGCAACCCGACCAGCTTCCTCGTGGACGACAATTACACTGGTTCCAGTGCAGACTGGGGCTGGAACACCTTTGCCAGTATTGAGGCGGCGATGACCGCGGCTGATTCTGTCGCCGCGATAAATGGCTCAGGCGGCCCGGCTTTGACCATGACGGTCAATGCTGGTGATTATGCCAATGATGGCGTCACGCTGAACAATGCGAAACTCACCCTCAATCTCGCTGGCGCAGTTACGTTAGGCAAAGATTTTGCTTTGACCAGCGGCGCTTTCAACGCCGCCGGATATCCGGTGAGCTTTGTGACGGGCCCGTCTTCACAGACCAACCACGTCATCAGCGGCGCTCCGGTTTTCGCAGATCTTTCAGCCGGGGCTGGAAACACCATTACATTGGCGGACGGCGC
Source organism: Bellilinea sp. (assembly GCA_036822575.1). GTDB lineage: Bacteria > Chloroflexota > Anaerolineae > Anaerolineales > Anaerolineaceae > Bellilinea. The sequence goes on from DAISHK010000002.1 coordinate 212,741, forward strand.
AAACCTGGGCCTGTCTGGCGCGCTGTCTGTGCCGGCTCCAGAGAATTTTGTGGCTGCCTTGCCAGACGGCCGGACCACGGTCACGCTGAGCGGATCGCCGGTTTTGCCAAGCGGCCTGAGGTTGGATAACCTGACCGTCGCTGCGGGCGCAACCTTTAACGCGCCGGCGGCACTGACCCTCACCGGCAGTCTGACCAACAATGGTTTATTCGATGGCAGCGGCGGTACACTCACTTTTGCCGGGCCACAGGCGCGAAATCAAACCATCTCGGGCACAGCGCCCCAGCTGGCAAACGTCACAATCAATGCGGATGCGACGGTCACGGCCGCCACGCCGCTGTTTGTGACCGGCAATTGGACCGATAACGGCAGCTACAATGCCAATCACCAAATGGTGACCTTCAATGGCAGCAGCCAGGCCTTTAATGGTCAGACGGTTTTCGATGATGTGACGGTCAATGATGGCGCAATGGTTACGTTGGGCAACCTGGCCGATTTTGGTTATACTGGCGCGGTCACACTGAACGGCAGCGGCATGATTGATCCCGTTTCGGGAACGGATACCATTTTCCGCCTAGCGGGCAGCAGTTCACAGACGCTCCCCGTTGGACTGGATCAATTTGATACATTAGCAGTGAACACCGGCGCTACGCTGGACGCGTCTGGCCGTGATTTGACCATCTACAACGATCTGGATAGCAGCGGCTTTTTCACCAATACGAGCGGTTCGGTCAATTTCTCCGGTCCGGTTGCTACGCAGCACGAAATTGTTGTAGGGGATAATCAACCCCAGTTTGGCGATGTGAGCATCGCTTCTGGAAATACGGTGACGCCTACAACTGGAAAACGCATCAACGTTTCCGGGGATTGGACCGATAATGGCACCTTTATTGCCAACGGCGGCAACGTTTCCTTCAATGGCGCCGGACAAACCTTCACCGGCGAAACAGATTTTTACGATATCGGCGTCAACGGCACCTCAACGTTAACCCTGGCTGAGGCAGCAGATTTTGGCTACGCTCACAACTTCACCTTGGGCGGCAGTTTTGATCCGTTGACCAATGCGGACACGATTGTGCGCATTACCGGCAGCACCAGCCAGACGATGCCCGCCGCGGTCAGTCAGTTGCACTCCCTGGTCATTGATGCGGGTGCGATCCTGAATATTGACGGAAAAACACTGACTCTGCGGGACGATTTAATTAATAACGGCTCCTTCTCCAATGCCGGCGGTACGCTTAATTTTGCCAATGGCGCAGCGCATGATTTCGTCAATGCTGACAGCACGCTGCTGACCCAATACGGCACCCTCAATATAGCCTCTGGCAATACCCTTACGGCAGCCTGCGCAGTGGATAAACCTGTTTTGGTGCGCGGAAACTGGAATAAGGCCGGCAGCTATACGGATGAGAGCTGTGAGGTGGTCTTCAATGGAACTGCGGCGCAAGCCATCACTGGGACGGGCAATACGTTCTATGACTTGACCGTGCGCAATACATCCACCTTCCCGAACGATACCAATGATGTCGATTCGGATCAGGCTGTGACGGTCACGCATGATCTGGCGGTTATTACGGGACAATTCCAACCGGCCACCGGTTCGAGCTTCAGTACTGTGGCTTTGGGCGGCAATGCCGCGAATGAAACCGGCATCCTGCGCCCTGACCGCAACGGTCAGTTCAGCGTCAGCGGCGATTGGACCCGCAATACCAATGGCTGGTTTGACGCGAACGCCGGCACGGTAGATTTCACCGGCGCAGGCACGGCGACGATCGCCGGCGGCGCAACCTTCTATAACCTGACGATTAACAAGGCATCTGGCGATTTGCAGAGTACGGCTCCGGTACTGGTTGACCACACGCTGGACGTGCGCGCGGGAACCTTTGAGCCTTCGACCAACTCGAAATTTCATGATGTCTGGATTGAGAGCGGCAGTTTATTAAAACCGGCCGGCAATATCAATATCAGCGGTTATTTGAAAAATGATCTGCCGGCAGGGTACGATCACAATGAGAAATCGGTCACGTTTGATGGCAGCGGCATTCAGGACCTGACCGGCCGGGTCGATTTCTATAACCTGACCATTAACGAGGGCAGTACGCTGCGTATGGCCACGGATGCCATCCTGGGGTATGCGGGCGATCTCGTTCTGCACGGCAGCCTGGATACGGCCGCCCACCAGCCGAATACGGTTGAAATCATGGGCCAGGGATTAGCCCAGGCGCAAACGCTTCCATCTGTGCAAGTCAATAACCTCAAAGTTATCGACGGCGCAGCGCTGCTGCTGGATGGCAACCTGACAGTCAGCGGTAATATGGTTATTGAAGCCTTGGGTGATTTCGACGCGGGGACGGCTGCTGTTTCTTTCATTCAAAATGCGACGGGAACGCCGGATCCAACCTTTACCGGTGTGGCGCATTTCAATGATGTCGATGTAGCCTCTTCGACGACTTTATACCTGTTAGAGGATTCTGACTTTATCCTTGGCGGCGCGATGATTGGCGCTGGTAAGCTCGACGGCAAATCACAAGGAAATGACACCACTGTCACCATTGCGGGTTCAACCGGGACCTTGCCAACCGGCAGTCTGGTAGATAACCTGATTGTCAATGATGGCGCGACCCTGGACCTGAATGGGAAGACGCTGAATGTATATGGCAACTGGACTAACCTGACCGGCAGTACTTTACTTACTGGCGGCAGCGAGGTGCTCTTCAAGGGCGGCGATGCTCAGGCGTTGACCGGCGCTGGTTTGAATTTCGATCAGTTGATCGTCAGCAAGAGTGCTGGGTCACGCCTGACCTCGGATGTGGTGACTACTTCTGGTGACCTGACCATGAATTCCGGGGAATTCCAGCCCGCCTGTGGTTCTGTTTTCAATGCGGTGGTCATGCATGGCGGCGAATTGCTGCTTGATCAGGAAGCAGAGACCTGTCAGGTGGTTGTACGCACCGATTGGACTCAGGATGGCGGGACGTTCTCGCCGAACGGCGGAACGGTGGCTTTTGATGCGGAACCGAGCGGTCCGCATACCTTAACTGGCTCCGCTTTGACCTTTGATGGCTTCAATGTGGGCGACAGCGATACGATTAACCTGGCGGCTGGCGCTAACCTGGACCTGACCGGTCCGGTCAGTGACGCCAATAGCACCTGGAACGCGGCCGATGGCAGCACGTTGACCATCTCCGGTCCAGTAGTCCTGAGCAGCCCGCTGACGGTTGACAACCTGGTGATTTCACCGACCGGCCATCTGACCGCGCCGGTGGGCATTACCCTGAATGGCGATCTGACGGTGCAGAGCGATGCTGAATCGCAGGGCGTCTTTGATAACAGCGGTGGTTCTCTGACCTTAGGCCCGGATGAGCACGTGATTGTCAATTCGCCCTATGATTTGGGTAATGGCGAATCGGTGATCGGAACGCTGATTGCCGGCGATCTGAACATTCCCAGCGGCTCAACCCTGACACTCGGGACTGTGCCAACCAGCGCGGATGTTCTGACGGTGGCCGGCAATTGGACCAATGAGGGTGCTTTCACACCTAATCAGGGAACCGTCGTATTCGCCGGTTCGGATGACCAGGTCATCAAGAGCAGCGGCGCTTCCAACGCTTTTTATAATCTGGTAATAGCCAATACCAAGACTGAGCCGATTGGCACCGTCACCAGCATGGATGCCAGCGATCAGCCGCTTCCGCTCAACATCAGCAACGACTTGCTCATTCAGAGCGGCAAGCTGATTGTTCCGGATGGTTCGCAGCTCAAGAATGTAAGCATTGAGCCGCTCGGCCAGATTGAATTTGGCGGTACCGTCACCGTTGACGGCCGCTGGGACAATCGTGGTGAAATCGTTTCTGGCACACTCACCGAAGGATCGAATTTCTACCTGGCCACAGCTCTGGTCGATACGGCTTATACGGCTGGAACGCCAGGGTTCGGTTTCGACAAGTTCGATTCGATCAGCGCGGCGTTGGCTGCAGCCAGTGATACAGTTTACATTTATAACTCGGCCGATCAGCCGTTCGCAGAGGATTTGACCATGAATGGAACCACCACTTCCGCAAAAGCGGTGGTCATGGATCCGATTACGGTCAACAGCGTTGATTTACAGGGCGGCGAATTGGTGTTGAACGGTGCAACCGGCGCTATCACTGCCGCTGGTTATTCCCAGGTTGGCGGTCAGTTTACCGCCAACTCAGGCAGCCTGACAATAACCGGCAATTTTGCCACCTCAGACAGCGCAGCCTTTGCTTTGAACAGCGGCACGCTCAACCTGACGGGCAACTTTGACCCGGCGGTTGGCTTTGACGCCGGAACAGGTACGGTGGTCTTCAACGGCGCTGCCGGGCAGACTCTGACCACGCCGGCCAGTTTCAACCTCTACAATGTAACCATTGTCAATACCGGCGACCCGCAAGGGGATGACAGTGACGCGGTTAAAGAAACCAGCGCGATTACCATCAGCGGCCTCCTGGATATCCAGGATGGCAAATATATGCCCGTTGACGGAACGCAACTGAATGAAATCAACCTGTCCAGCGGCGCCATCCTTAAACTGGACAGCGGTGCGCAGGTAACCGTCTTGGAAGGCGGCAGCCTGACTCGCGCGGCAGGCTGTATTTTGAACCTGAACGGCGGCAAGATTCTTGGCTTGCCGCAGAGCATCGTCACCGTTGATGATGATTACACAGCCGCGGATTCCGGTTACGGCTACGATCTGTTCAACACTATTCCCAATGCGTTGACCGCCTTGGAAGATATCAACGACCAGGATATGGGGGTGGTTGTACTCAAGGACGGGACTTATCCTGGCCTGGAATTGACCAATCCGGCGGGTGAATATACCGGCCAGCCGCGTACCCTGCGGGTAGATGGAACGGTGGTGATCGGCAGCGGTGATTTGACCATCACCGAAGGCGCATTGGAAATCAATGCCGGTCAGAGTTTGACCTTGCCCGGCAACCTGGTCATCGGCGCGAATGGCTCGCTATCCACGGCCGGCGCTGTGGTGATGCAGAGCAGCGCCGCCCAATCGATCTCTGGCAGCGGCTTATCTTTCTTCGATCTGACCGTCCTGAACGACAGCGGCAGTGAGATCGTCAGCACGAATGCCGCCATCGCGGTTACGGATGACCTGCTGATTTCAGACGGAATTTTCGTCCCGGCTTGTGGCTCCTCCTTCAAAAATGTCACCATTGCGGCTGGCGCGGAACTGCGCTTGCCAGCGGAGGAAGGCTGTGCGATTACTGTAAGCGGCACCTGGAGTGTCAGCGCGGGCAGCACGTTTACGCCCAACGGCGCGACGGTGAACTTCAGCGGCCCGAATGCGGCGATTGACGGCCCGGCTGTCTTTGATAACCTGGTTATTCTCGAAGGGGCCACCCTCACGGCGGATGCCGACGATGCCCTGGTGATTAACGGTAATTGGACCAACAACGGCGGCGTTTTTGACCCCAATGGCGGCGAAGTGCGCTTCAGTGGCTCTGGCGCGCAATCCATCAGCGGTTCACCGCTTGCCTTCAATGACCTCACTTTTGGGGCCGGCACTGCCGTTACGCTGAATGGCAATCTGGCCTTGACCGGTGATTGGACGCAGGATGCCAGCGCGAGCCTGGATGCAAATGGGCATAGTGTCACCTTTAACGGCGATGGACCCCAGACGCTGACTGCCCCAGATTCGCTGGTCTTGTATGACCTGATTGTGGATAAGGGCAGCGATTCGGCCTTATCGGTCACCAACGAACTGACCATCAGTGACCACCTTGAAGTAGCCAATGGTGAATTAATTCTGCATGGCGATACGCACGTGCATAATGCCAGCGATTCGGCTACCGGCCACCTGGGCGAAAATGCAAAGTTAACCCTGGCTGACAACGCCTCATTGTGGGTGGATGATTGGACTTCAGATGGCGGTACCGTTGATGAAGGCACCGGGCAGCTGGTGGTTGCTAAAATCACGCAGGTCTATGTGGACGATGACTATACCAGCGCCACCCCGGGCTGGCAGATCGACCGGTTCGCCAGCATCAATGATGCCTTAGCGATTAATTACCTGGCTGAGAACGCGGTCGTCAGTGTGGCGGCTGGTACTTACGCGGAAGATGTCCTGGTAAATCGTACAGCAGATGTCCAGTTCACCGGGGCAGCAACGCTGAATAGCCTGACTTTGATCGATGACGGAGCGGATCCTGCGCTTAATCTTCCGCATGTGACGGCCTTTGACAGCGGCGCTTTGACTTTGCTGGGCAGCCTGACGGTTACGAATGGCGCTTTTGACCCCAATGGCGGCGAAGTCATCTTCTCCGGCGCGGGTGAGCATCTGCTCACTGCCGGCGTGAACTTGAATGATCTGACCATCGCTGCGGACGCGGCTTTTGCCGCCCCCGCCAGCTTAACGCTGAGCGGGGACCTGGATAACCTGGGCGGGTTTACCGCCAATGACGGTCTTTCAGTGAGCGGCTCAATCACGAACAGCGGTACCTTCGCTGCTGCAGCGGTCGATCTGGCCGGCGGCGTCACGGATACCGGCAGTTTTACAGCTGCGGCTTTGAACTTCACGGGTACTGGCGAGCATACGCTCAGCGGCTCGATTGCGGCTGCGGATGTATCTGTGCCAGCCAGCAATCAGTTGACCCTGGCGGCAAATGCTGCCCTGGATCTGAGCGGCGTTTTGACCCTGACCGACGGTGCATCCGCGCTGCATGCGGGTGCGGATACCAGCCTGATTCTGAGCGGCAGCGCCCAGTCTCTGCCGGATGGCCTGACGCTTGGCAGCCTGAGCCTGACCAATGACGTGGTCTTCACCGCCCCGGCCAGCCTGACCTTGAGCGGCAGCCTGGCAAACGGCGGCACCTTCACGGCCGGCAGCGGCACGGTTACCTTCGTCAGCCCGCAGACGCAAACCATCAGCGGCAACCCAATCGACTTTTACAATCTGGTCATTGACGATGCCAATAATACCGATGGTGTGAACGACACGCGTGCGACTGCGATTGTGAATGTCACCAACCAGTTATCAATTGCGGATGGGAAATTCTCCCCGACGCAGTGCGGTCAATACGCCAATGTGAGTATTGCCGCGGACGGCGTGTTTGCCCCTGAAACGGACGGTACCTGCGCGCAGGCGGTCAGCGGCAGTTGGGTCAATGACGGCGCATTCACTGCCGGAACCAGCAAAGTGGCTTTCAATGGCAGCAGCGCGCAGAGCATCAGCGGCGCAGCGCAAACCATTTTCACTGACCTCGAATTTGCCAACACCTCGGGCCAGGCAGTGACCTCTGCGGAACCGCTGGTGCTGAATGTGACCGGTGAATTGCTGGTCAGCGCTGGTTCAGCGGCTGTACCGGCCGGATCAAGCGCTGGGGATGTGAGCATCCAGACCGGCGCCAGCCTGAGCGGTCCGGCGGATAACTGGTCTGTCAGCGGCGATTGGAATAACCAGGGGAATTACCTGGCCAACAATGGCAATGTCATCTTCAGTGGAAGCGGCGCACACGGCCTTTCCGGCGAGACTGCTTTCTATCAATTGACGGCGGAGGATGGCGGCCAGTTGAATCTGGCCGGCGCCAGCCAGACCACGGTTGACTATGGTCTGGATCTGCAAGGCGCTGCTACACTCAGCGGCGCGCCGGCTTCGACCCTGGCTTTCACTGGCTCTGGTATGGTCAGTTTGCCTGACGGCACCACGCTGGGCAGTTTATCTATCGGCACGCAAACGATCTTTGCTGCTCCGGCTAATCTCACCCTGCAGGGCGGACTGGCGAACGCCGGCTCCTTTGATGCGGGTGAGGGGGCGGTGACCTTCCTCGGCACCGGTGAGCACGATCTCAGCGGCAGTGTAGCTTTCAATAATCTCGTTTTGGATGGCGGGACCTTGAAACTGGCCGAAGGGGCTGAAGTTACCCTCAATGCCAGCCTGACGCAGCAAAATGGCTCTGCCTTGGATGGCAGCGCTGCGGATACTACCTTCATCGCTGCTGCTGGCGCTGCACAGACATTACCTGGTACGGTTACCCTGAATGATCTGCAGGTAACCGCTGGAACTGAATTAACTGTCCCGGGTGCATTGACCCTGTTTGGCGATTTGGATGTGCAAGGTTCCTTCGATAACACAGGCGGCAGCACGACCTTCAGCGGCCCAGAAGGCACCATTCACTACCTGACGGGTAACAGCCCGGTTACTTTTGGCGACCTGACGATTGACCCAGGCAACACCTTGATCCTGCCGGATGGGAAAGTCATTACAGTAACTGGAAATTGGACCAATAATGGCGATTTCCAGGCTCCGAACGGCACGGTTATCTTTGCAGGCAGCAATGATCAGACCATCGGCGGCTCCTCCACCACAACCTTCGATACAGTTCAGGTGAATAAACCGGCCGGTTCTTTATCGGCGGATACGCCGGTGAATGTTACCGATACGCTGGATCTGCTTAACGGCAGCTTTGCTCCGGCGGCAGGCTCGGCATTTGGAAATGTCAATATCACCAGTCTGGGCACCCTGGATGCACCTGCCGGAAATCTCAATGTGGCTGGCAACTGGACCAATCTGGGCGGTTTCAATCCCAATGGCGGCACGATTACCTTCAATGGCAATGGCGATCAACGCTTTGTGGGTGATACTACCTTTGATCGTGTTGCGGTAGCGGATGGCAGCACGCTGGTACTGGCCAGCAACAGCACCTTTGGTTATACCGATCAATTTACACTTGCCCCAACCGGCAACCTGGATGCGGTGACCAACCCCGGAACTACACTGGTTGTAGCCGGTGACGGTGATCCCATTCAGACCCTGCCTGACGGTTTGACTCTCAATAATCTGGTCGTGGCTAACCCGGCGATCCTCGATGGCGCTAATACCACGGTGAATCTGCAGGGTGACCTGACCGTGGACGGCTCGATCATTAACGGCCTGTCCGTGAACTTCCTGGGTGAAGGCGAACAGCAGATTCTCGGCACCGGTGCAGTCCATCTGGGTGATGTCACTATCGGCCCAGACGCGACGCTCAACCCCGGAGATCGTGACCTGTACGTCAGCGGCGACTGGACGAACAACAACCCCGAGGGCGGCTTTATCCCTGGCAACGGCAACGTGATCTTTGAAGGGACGGAACCGCAGACCATTGGCGGCGAGACGATTACAACGTTCAATGATCTCACCATTGCCGGCGGTCCGGTCAGCGGCCCGGTCGTGGTCAGCGGAGATACCCTGATCACGGAAAGCGGCAGTTTCCAACCCTCCAACGGTTCTGCTTTTGAAAATGTCGTCATCGACGGTGTAATGCAGCCTGAGGAAGGCGCGACACTGCAGATTGGCGGTAACTGGACCGATAATGGCGCAGCGCCAGACGGCGGTTTCCTGCCCAATGGCAGCACGCTGGTCTTCAACAGTGATGATCCACAGACCATTGGCGGAACCAACAGTCCGATTCCGTTCAACACGCTGGTTATCGCTGGAACTGGCGGTGTGGATGCGACCGCGCCTGTAGATGTAACTGGCGACCTGCGCCTGGAAACGAATACCCCGCCCTTTGAGGTACCGGACGGCAGTTCGCTGAACAATGTCACCATCAACGAAGGCGCGACCTTACGCCTGGAACCAGGCGCTGAGATCAGCCTGAACGGTACCTGGAATAATCAGGGTACGTACGATGCGAACGGCGGCAGCCTGTCCGCGGACAGCCATCCTTCGATCGATGCGGCTGTGGTTGACCCGAACTGCATCGTGGATGGCACCTGCGGTGTCGATCGCTTTGCCACCATTCAGGAAGCCATTGATGCGATCAATCAGGATGGGACCATTACAGTCTTAGCCGGAACGTACGCAGCGGATATGGATGGCGTAACCATTAATATGCCGTCTGACAAAGCAGTGCGCGTTATCTTCAGCGGCGATGCGGTTGTCGAAGGTGATATCATCCAGGGCAGCGGCACCATCCAGGCTCCCACGGGAACCTTGAGCCTGCGGGGTGACTTCAACCAAACCGGCGGCGCTTTCAACGCCAACGGCGGGACGGTTGTCCTCGACAGCGGAGCCGAGCAGGCATTGAGCGGCCAGGATATGACCTTTGATACGCTGCAAATTACCAATGGCAGCCAGGTCACCAGCACCAATGTGGTCAACACGCTAACCTTGCTGGATATCAATGATGGCAGCTACAGCCCTGCGGCATGTGGTCAACATCATGACATTCAGATTGGCGCAAACGGCGTCTATACGCCTACCGGTTCGGCCTGCATCAACCTGAGCGGCAATTGGACGAATGATGGCGCTTATACGCCTGGCAGTGCGGTGGTAACCTTCAATGGCGACGCGAACCAGACGATTGGCGGCAGCGTTGATACAACATTTGCTAATCTGGTTGTCGATAACAGCGGCGATCCCGGTTCTGTGACGGTTGACCCGGCACGGACAGTGACGGTAAGCGATACCCTGACCGTTACGGATGGCGAGTTCATCCCCAGTGACGGCTCAGACTTCAATAATATCGCTATCGGTGAAAATGGCGCGCTGACCCCAGAGGCTGGCGGCACAATCACCATCAGCGGCAATGTTTCCAACCAGGGCAGTTTTGATCCGAATGGCGGTACGGTTGTGTTAGACGGCACCCAGGATCAGACCTTCGATGGACCGATCAGCTTCTACGACCTTGTAGTCAATCTCGATCCGGCAACCACTGTGGTCGATTTCAACGACCCGGTAACGGTTGAGCATACCCTGGATATCCAGAGCGGTGTGGTACAGTTCCCCGGCGGCAGCGATTTCGCTGATGTCCAGGTGGGTGCCAATGGCACCCTGGCGCCGGATAACGGCGCGAGCTTCTCAATCTCCGGTGACTGGACCAATGCCGGTACCTTTATCCCCAACCAGAGTACGGTTATCTTTGACGGCAGCGACCCGCAGACGGTCAGCGGCGTCACGGATTTCTATAACCTGACGCTGGACAACGGTTCAACCCTGAGCTTCGACGCCCCGATCCAGGTGGACGGCTTGCTGCACATCGTGGATGGTGAGATCAATCCGCTGGCGGGCACGGTCTTGAACAACGTCACCATTGACGAACAGGGCATTCTGGACCCGGTAGCTGACCCGAATAACCCGGAGGCTACCACGATCGAAATCGGCGGGCAGATGCGCAACCACGGCGTATTTGACCTGGGTGATATCTCTGCAACCGGCGAGTTCTCACTCGACCAGGTGTACGTATCGCCGGAATACACTGAGGCTACCCCGGGCTATGGTGTGGATCACTACAACACCATTCAAGAAGCGCTGGCACTCAGCAACCTGACCGAGAATGCCACCATCAAAGTCTATGGCGGACAATACAGCAATGATGTAATTGTCGCCGACGATATTCACCTGGTGTTTGACAGCCATTCCGCTTTGGACGGGCTGGTGGATATGCCGGTTGAATTAGGCGGCAATCTGGTCATCAACCACGCAGCCGCAGTGGTTACCGCGCCGCAAGGAACGCTGTCCCTTCCGGGCAACCTTGAATTAACCTTGGGCGTTTTTGAAGCTAATGGCGGTAAAGTCCTCTTCAATGGCACTGATCAACAGCATATTCTTGGCAGCCTGGCCTTCTATGACCTGGATGTCAATAACAGCGCTGACTTCACGCCGGAGACTGCTGACGATCACGATGTGGACGCTGATTCCTCCATTTCGGTGGCTGGGACCCTGCATCTGCTGGATGGACAGTTCTCTCCGCTGCCTTGCTCTTCCTTCCATACCGTCATCATTGATGCCGGCGCAATCCTGAAACCGCAGGCTGGCAGCGCTACCTGCAATTCCGGTCTGAGTGTTTCTGGCGACTGGTCCAGCGCGGGTGATTTTGACGCTAATGGCGCAGCAGTCACCTTCAATGGCACTGCACCGCAGACGATCAGCGGCGAGGATGGGTTTGAAGACGTAACTTTCAGCAACCCAACCACGGTCACTGCCACGGCTCCGTTTGCTGCTTCGGGTACCCTGACAATCACGGATGGTGTCGTTACCCTGCCGGACGGCGCAACCGTCAATGATGTGGTCATTGGCGCGGAAGGTACGCTGGCCATGGAAAATGGCGGCACACTGACTGTAACCGGAGATTGGACGGATGAAAATCTGGCCGGCGGCTTCGACGCCAACGACAGTACGGTTGTCTTCAACGGCGGCGGAGAACAGACCTTTACCGGCAGCAGCACCTTTGCCAATATCGTTGTTGAAGGGCCTGCTACCCTGGCGTTGGGCGACAACGCTAACCTGGGCTACAGCGGAGACTTTGACCTCAACAATGGCGGCGGGTTAGACGCGACCAGTAATGACAATACGACCATTACCCTGGTCCATACAGAAAACTCACCGGCACCGCAGCAATTGCCAGGTCCTGGGGATATCGTCCTGGACAACCTGGTGATCGAGCCGGGGGTGACGTTGAGCGGCGATGGCCAAAACCTGACCCTGGAAGGTGACTTCACTAACAATGGAACCTTCAATGGCGGTACGGGCAGTGTCACTTTCGATGGCCCGGACGGTCAATCACAGACCATTGGCGGCTCTGGCGATACGAATTTCGCTGATCTCGTCATCTCGAATGATGTCACCGCTGATGGCCCGGTGGATGTGGCCGGCGAGCTGCATGTGACCGGAGACGGCACATTCACCCCGGCGGATGGTTCTAGCTTCCATGATGTGCTGATCGACGCAGGCGGTACCCTGGACGGTTCTGACGGAACCATTCACGTGACAGGCGACTGGAACAATAATGGTTCCTTCGTCCCCGGCGACGGTACGGTCGTGTTTGAAGGCAGCGAAGATCAAACCATTTCGGGCGACAATACCTTCAATAATCTGGTCATCAATAAAGACTGCACCGCAACCTCCGGTGAGGAATGCACCGACTACGCTACCGTAACGGTTGAAGATCCAATCACCGTAGAAGATACCCTGACGGTCAGCGAAGGCGAATTCGTCCAGGTGCAAACCGGTTCGAGCTTTGGTACGATTGTGGTTGAGGACGGCGGTACGTTGATTGCTGAAGATGGCGCGACGGATATCAATGCCGATCACCTCATCCTGGCTAATCCGGGCAGCTTCCAGACCCCGGGCGGCGTATTCAACCCCTCGAATATTCTTTGGGCGGCGGATCAGACCGATACTGCCAGCGTAGCTGAAAAACCGGTCAGTCTGACTATCGGCGCACTCTACACCATTGATCTTAACCTGCACGAACAGAATACTTTCACGTATTCGCTCTCGGATGAAAATGGCTGCGGCGTTGACAATACTTACTTCCGCCTGGTGCAAAATCCTGGCGATGGACTGACCTATGTTGAGACGATCCAGGCTTTGGATTACGAGACTGTCGAAAGCTACAGCCTGTGCGTTGAAACCACGGATGAAACCGGACGCTCGAAAGTTCGCACCGTCTTCGTGCAGCCAACGGATGCCAACGATGAACCGGTGGTAGTCGAAGACGCCGCAGACGGCAGTGTGGATGGACAGGTCACGGTCAATATGGATGAAGACGGCGCTCCCATTGCCTTTGCGCTGACTTTGCATGGCACCGATCAGGACCGCAACGAATTGATGCAGCAGCGTGATACCCTGCAATGGCAATTAATCAGCGGTACGACTCACGGCGAATTGACCATTGCGGATACCTACACCGGCAACGATCTGGTGGTGGATTATGTACCTACCGGCGTCAACTGGAATGGAACTGATCAATTTGTGGTGCGCGTGACGGACGGAACTGCCCCAGTGCAGATCACGGTCCATATCAATATCAACGCGGTCAACGACCCGCCGATTAATGTGACCTTGCCCGCAGTGACGCCGGCTGATTCAGCCGTCATCGGACAGCGTGTCCAGGTCAGCACCGGCGATTGGATTGACAGCAATGATCCCGAGCTTCCAGGCGCAATCAACATCATCTATCAATGGCAGCGGGCCGATGACGACCAGGGCACCAATACGGTCGATATCACCAACGCCACAGAATCCGCTTACTACCCGATCGCGTCTGATCAGGGCCACTATGTCCGCGCGGTGGTAACTGCCCGCAATACCGGTACCGGTTCTCCGGCGGTATCAACAACCAGCGTCAATTCCGCGTGGGTCTTCGTTCCAGGCTTCAGCCCGGTCGATATCCTCCTTTCGCACGAAACCGTGGCAGAAAATCTGCCGGTGGATAGCCTGGTAGCGCGCCTGTCAGCCTCTGATCCAGACGAAGGTGATCAATTTACCTATGAACTGGTAGCAGGTGATGGCGACACCGACAACGCGAAATTCACAATCAGCGGAAACGAACTGCGCACGGCTGAAATTCTGCATCTGGCGGATCAAACCGAGGCTGATATCCGCGTTCAAGTTACGGACGGCGGCGGAAACACCTATCAGCGCTCGTTCATTCTTGAAATCGTGGGTGTACAGACTGATTTGCAGCCGAAGAGCAGCGGCAGTCTGATCATTCCGAATACGGAATTGACCCCTGGCAACACCGTCATTACTGTTCCGGTTGGCGCAGTTTTGGACCCCATCACCATTATCTACACGCCGAAAGCGTCTGTAGATGGTCTGCCGGAAGGAGTGCGCTTTGCACAGAATGCCTTTGACTTGACCGCGCTGTTGAACGGCGAAGAGATCAAGGATTACGAATTCAACAAGCCGTTCCTGTATTCGATCGATTACCTGGATTCAACCCTGACGGGTATGAATGAGGAATCCTTGCGGCTGATGATCCATACCGATGAAGGTTGGGTCGATGCGGCCTGCGGTGAAGTGCAGCTCGATACTGACACCAACAAGCTCCAGGTGCCGATTTGCAAGTCCGGTATGTTCACCCTGGTTGCTGACGGTCAGCAGTTGATTTTCCTGCCATTCATCGGGAAATAGTTTCTGGTAATATCCTGTTGCGGGCTGCCAATTGGCAGCCCGCAATGGTTTAAACCGGGAATTTCATGAGCATAAACATTTCACAGGTAAAATTGGCACAATTAACTTTGATCATAAATTGTTCCAATAGGTGATTACATATGGAATGGTTGTTTTTAGCTCTGGCAATTGTTTTTGAAAACTCAGGCACCGTGTTTATGAAGCTGTCCAACGGTTTAACCCGCCTGGTGCCGTCTATTCTGATTTGGGTATGTTATATCCCTTCGTTTCTGATGCTGTCATTAGCGCTGCGGAAAATTGATGTCAGCATTGCATACGCCATCTGGTCGGGGGTCGGTACGGCAACCATAGCGATCATCGGTATCCTCTTTTTTCAGGAGCCGCTCAATTGGGTCAAGGTCGTATCCTTGGGTCTCATCATTTTGGGCGTAATTGGTTTGAATTTGAGCGGCGGATAGCATATTGAGAGTCAGATTATCGATTTTATCGGTATAATGCCCTTATCAAAACGAGGAGATATTATGTTACCCAACGGACAATTTCGGTTTGTTTTCACTGCAAGTGATTTTGAAAAATCAAAGGCTTTTTACCTGAATGTGATTGGGGCAGGCATTGACCATGAATGGGATTTTGGCCCTGCGGATCGTGGTATTTGCCTGACGGCTGGGGCAGGAATGATCGAAATATTCCCGACTGCGCCCGGTGAATTGTATCTTCAGCCACAGGGTGTATCGATGCTGATTGAGGTCGCCGATGTCGATGCCGCCTACGAGCATGCTGTCCAGGCTGGCGCAGAGGTTGTCGTGCCGACTGCAGACTATCCCTGGGGGCAGCGAATTGCCCGGTTTAAAGATCCGGATGGAATTGTCGTTTCCCTGTTCACACCGATCAAAGCTTAACCTTGTTTTTCTCGTGATGTTCATGCCGGATGGATTTTTCCGTCCGGTTTTTGTTTTATAAATCCACAAGCATGCCGAATATTGTAAAATATAGACAGCACAAGTCTGTTTCGCTGAAATCTGCCTTGGCTGGGCAAAGGAGCCTGCGGTGAATTCAAAAATCCTTATTCAAAACGCGCAAATCTATACGCCTTCCGAGATTTTAGCTGATGGCTGGCTGCGGATTGAAGAAAAGCGGATTGCCGCCTTTGGAACCGGAATTCCAAGCAGCAGCGGAGACGACCTGCAGGTTGATGCTGGCGGAGCGCGCTTGATTCCCGGCATGATCGATATGCATGTTCATGGCGCGGCCGGCTATGACGTTATGGATGGCGATGCGGAACACCTGACTGCGATTGCACGGGTGCTGGCGCACTATGGCGTTACCAGTTTTCTCGGTGCTACCTGGACGGCCGGCGAAGAGCAGGTCCGCAGCGCGCTGGACGCGGCTTATAAAGTGTATGGCGAGAAAACGGGCGGAGCCGCTCTGCTCGGCGTTTACCTTGAAGGCCCTTTCTTGAATCCAAACCGCGCCGGCTCGCAAAATATCGACAAAATCCAATCGGCGTTATCCGATGAAATGATCCATCGTTATCTGGACAATCCCTTGATCCGGGTGGTGGTGCTCGCGCCGGAATTTCCCGAAAACATGCGCCTGATTAACGAATGCGTTCGCCGCGGAATTGTGGTTTCTGCAGGGCATACCAACGCGCATTATGAAGATATGCTGATTGCGGTAGAACGCGGTGTTCGTCAGGTTACCCACTGTTTCAACGCGATGCCGCCGCTTAATCAACGGCAGCCAGGCGTGGTCGGCGCGGCCTTAACCATGCCTGAATTGCGCTGTGAACTGATTTGCGATAATCTGCATGTTCACCCGGTGGTACAGAAAATCCTTTATCAGGCGCGCGGTGCAGATGGCATTATCCTGGTTTCAGACAGCACCCAATGCGCCGGCCTGCCAGATGGAGAATATACCCTGGATCACCGCCAGGTATCTCTGCGCAATCGAAGCTTGCGTTTGCCGGACGGCAAGTTGGCCGGCAGCGTCCTGACTCTTAACCTGGCGCTGAAAAATTTCATGCAGGCTGTCAATGCCAGCCTGTTCGAGGCGCTGCCAACGGTGACATTAACGCCTGCCCGTGCTTTAGGGATTGCTCATTTCAAAGGGGCTATCGAAGTCGGCCATGACGCCGACCTGACGCTCTTGGATGCTGATATGAATGTCGTCTGGACCATAGCAGGCGGAGAAATTGTTTATCAGGCATAAACAAAGGCAAACCCGGCCCAAACACCCTCTTATTGTCTGATTTCTGTCGTTTGTGGCCGGATCAAACGTAGGCGAGCAATCCTGGTCAGCCTGGTAAAACGATTACAAAATTCTTATATGGAATATGCAAATCGTTAATGACTGAAATGCTATAATGGCTGCGTTGAAAGTATCTGCTTTCAGATAAGGATAAATAAGTTATGATGCGATTTGACCGGTTTACAGAACGTGCTCAGGAAGCAGCCCAGCGCGCCGCGGAAATTATTCAGCGCTATGGGCATAACCAGATTGATACTGAGCATATCCTTTTAGCGTTAATTGAACAGCCCGAAGGGGTTATCTCCCAAATTCTTGAAATTCTGAAAGTTGACCCGGCTTCATTGGAAGAACGGCTGGATTATATTCTGCGCACCAGCCCAAAAGCCAGTATTTTCGGGGGCGGGGCAGGACAGATTTTTATTACGCCGCGCGTGAAGCGGATTGTGGATTTAGCCAACGAAGAGGCCAACCGGCTTAAGGATGAATATATTTCAACCGAGCATTTATTTTTGGCAATTCTCAGCGAGAAAAATACCCCGGCTGCCCGTTTGCTGGAAAGCAGCGGCGTGACGCGCGATCGGGTGCTGGATGCCATTATTCAATTGCGCGGCGGGCAGCGGGTAACAGATCCGCAGGCGGAGAATCGTTACCGCACACTGGAAAAATATTCACGTGACCTGACCCAGTTTGCCCGGGAAGGCAAGCTCGATCCGGTCATTGGCCGTGACAACGAAATTCTGCGCGTGATGCAGATTCTTTCACGGCGCACCAAGAACAACCCGGTGCTGATTGGCGAGGCCGGCGTTGGCAAGACCGCCATTGTGGAAGGCCTGGCGCAGAAAATTGCCACCAATGATGTGCCTGAAATTTTGATTGGCAAGCGGGTGATTTCGTTGGATTTGAGTGCAATGATCGCCGGCAGCCGTTTCCGCGGTGAATTCGAAGAACGCTTGAAGGCAGCCATTGAGGAGGTTCAGCGCTCAGAAGGGGAGATCATTCTCTTCATTGATGAACTGCACACGGTGGTTGGCGCGGGTGCGGCCCAAGGCGCGATGGACGCTTCGAATATGCTTAAGCCAGCTCTGGCGCGCGGTGAACTGCAGTGTATCGGCGCGACCACGTTGGATGAATTCCACAAGCATATTGAAAAAGACTCGGCGCTGGAGCGCCGTTTTGCGCCGGTTTATGTGGATGAGCCTTCATTGGAAATCACCATTCAAATGCTGCATGGCCTGCGCGACCGCTACGAGGCGCACCACAAGGTGCATTTCTCTGATGAAGCTCTGACTGCCGCCGCGCGCCTTTCAAATCAATACGTGCCAGACCGGCACCTGCCTGACAAAGCCATCGATCTGATGGATGAGGCCGCAGCAAAACTGCGTGTAGCCTTATTCTCACTGCCGGCTGACCTGAAGCAGATGAAAACTGAACTGGACAAACTTCGTTCGGAAGAGGAACAGGCTGGTGTTGAACGTGATTATGAGCGGGCGGCCCGCAAGAAGGCTGAACGGCTGCGCATGGAGGATGAATTCAGCACCAAGCGCGATCAATGGGAAGCTGAACATAAACTGGATGAAGTTGTGGATGTCAACGACATTGCTGAAGTCGTTGCGCAGTGGACCGGCATTCCGGTAAGTCAGATGATGGAATCCGAAGCTGAACGCCTGCTGCACATGGAAGAACGCCTGCGCGAGCGCGTTATCGGTCAGGATGAGGCGATAAAAGCGATTTCGGACGCCATTCGCCGCTCGCGCGCCGGTTTGAAAGATCCGCGCCGCCCAATCGGTTCGTTCATCTTCATCGGCCCCTCGGGTGTGGGCAAGACGGAATTGGCGAAAGCGCTGGCCGACTTCATGTTCGGCGACGAAGAAGCGATGGTCCGTCTGGATATGTCGGAGTATCGCGAGCAGCATACGGTTTCCCGGCTGTTTGGCGCGCCTCCAGGTTATGTTGGTTATGAAGAGGGCGGTCAATTGACCGAGGCAGTTCGGCGCCGCCCGTACCGCGTCATTCTTTTCGATGAAATCGAAAAAGCGCATCCGGAAGTCTGGAACGCTTTGCTGCAAATCCTGGATGATGGCCGTCTGACCGATGGGCAGGGCCAGGTGGTTGATTTCCGCAACACCGTTCTGATTATGACCAGCAACCTTGGCACTGAATTTGTCCGGCAGGGCGGCACGCTTGGTTTCCTGCAGGAAGCCAAGGACAGCGAAGCACGCGCCGAGCACGAGAAAATTGAGAAAGCGCTGAAAAGCACCTTCCGTCCTGAGTTTCTCAACCGTGTAGACGAGATCATTATGTTCTCGCCGCTGAGCGTAGAGCAAATGTACGCCATTGTTGACCTGCAAATGCAGGAAGTGCGCTCCCGGTTGATGGAGCATGGTTTGAACGTGGAGTTAACCGAATCGGCCCGCAAATGGCTGGCGGAGGTTGGCTTCGATCCTGCTTTCGGAGCGCGCCCATTGCGCCGCGCCCTGCAGAAGCATATCGAAAGTCCGTTGTCGATCAGCGTCTTAAGCGGACAATTCAAATCTGGGGATATGGTGATCGCCGATTACGACGAGGAAAAGAAGGACATCCTCTTCCGCAAGCCGGAAGAAGTGCCCGTCGCCGCCTGACAGAAATCAATCAATTAAGTGTTACCGGCCGTTCCCTGATCATGTGGAGCGGCCGGTTTTTCTTTTAACCCGGAACACGATTAAACAGTTTCAATAAACTCTAATTCGTGCTGCTTTCGGCGTTATTTCAGATCGCGCCGGAAAATATTCCTTTGTGCACCAATCCGAGACTTTTCTTAATTGACAGGTCTTCCCGCCTTCGGTATACTAAACCCACTTTTAACAGGCAAGAAAGAAGTCCTGGGAGGAAAACTTGAAAAAAGCGTTAATTACCGGAATCACCGGACAAGATGGTTCATATCTGGCTGAACTGCTGCTTTCCAAAGGCTATGAAGTTCACGGCATTATCCGCCGCGCCAGCACATTTAACACCCGCCGGCTTGACCCGATTTATCATGATCCTCATCCCAATGGTGGGGAGGTGCATCTGCATCTGCATTATGGGGATATTTCCGTAGCAGAAACGATTTCGAATATCGTTTATAACGTTCGCCCGGATGAGGTCTATAACCTGGCGGCGCAAAGCCATGTGCGCGTCAGTTTCGATATGCCTGAGTACACCGGGGATGTGACTGCTTTGGGTACAACCCGTATTCTCGAGGCTATTCGTAAAAGCGGCTATGATGAACGCTTTTATCAGGCGTCCTCTTCCGAGATGTTCGGCGCGGCGCACCCGCCCCAAAATGAAAATACTCCCTTCGAGCCGCGCAGTCCCTATGCGGCTGCGAAAGTGTACGCCTACTGGCTGACGCGCAATTACCGCGAAGGGTATAACCTGTTTGCCAGCAATGGCATTCTTTTCAACCACGAAAGCCCGCGCCGCGGGGAAACCTTTGTGACCCGCAAAATTACGCGCGCGTTGGCGGCGATTGTCGCAAAAAAGCAGGACACGCTCTATTTGGGTAACCTCGATGCCAAACGGGATTGGGGCTATGCGCCGGAATATGTGGAAGCGATGCATCTGATGCTTCAGCATGATCAGCCAGGTGATTTCGTCATCGGCACAGGTGAATCTCATTCGGTGCGTGAATTCCTCACCGAAGCCTTCGGCTATGTCGGCCTGGATTGGGAAAAATTCGTCAAGATAGACCCGCGCTACTATCGCCCGACCGAAGTGGATTATTTGCTGGGTGACGCCAGCCGAGCCAAGGAAGTGCTGCATTGGGAACCTAAGGTCAAGTTCCACGAATTGGTGCGGATCATGGTGGACGCAGACCTTGAGCTATTAGGTTTGAAATCGCCTGGTGAAGGCCGGAAGATTTTGGATGAGCGCTTTAATGGCTGGCATCGCTGGGAGCACCAGGTTGCGAGCATGGAACATTAAGGGCTGAGTTCAAACGAGATGGCCGGCTCGCACTCTGTCCTCTTCATCTGCACGGCTAATCGCATCCGCTCGGTTGCAGCCGAAGCCTTATTCAAGGCTTTGCTGGCAGAATTGGGTGAACTATCGGCTGACTGGAAGGTCGGCTCGGCCGGCACCTGGACAGAAGATGGTCTGCCGCCCATGGATGATTTGCTGCTGGCATTGCGCAGCCGCGGTTTGGACGTCAGCACGCACCGTTCACAGGAAATCAATGCGCATATCCTGCGCCAATACCGCCTGGTTTTAACCATGGAAGCCGGACAGAAGGAAGCGCTGCAGGTCGTCTTTCCAGAACGGCAAAAAGATATTTGCCTACTCAGCGAAATGATCGCCAGGTCTTACCCGATCGCTGACCCGGTCGGCGGGCCGCCTTTGGCTTTTGAACGGGCCGTTAAAGAGATCGACCTAATCCTGCGGCAAGGGTTCCAAATGATTTGGGCAAAATCGCTTGAAGAAGGCGAGCAAGCCTGAGCAAATCGCTGTGTTATTTAAAAAAATCCCCGTTCGGTCTTGGAACGGGGATTTTTAGATCAGTTGCTGAACCAGATAGTCTGATAAGGCTGCAAGCTCAACCGATAATCGAACGGATCGTAAGCGATACTCCCGGTGAGCAAATCTTTGACCGGCGTGTCAATGCCTGGAATTTCCAACCGGATATTGACCGGCGCATCTTTAAGATTGTGAATGGCAGCCAACACCTGGTCGCCATCTGCGCGGCGGTAGGCGGCCACTGAATTCGTGCCGACGGGCAGCCATTCCATCGCGCCGGATGCCAGCTCGGGATGTTCTTTGCGCAGGCGGATCAGGTGGCGGATGAAGTAATACAGTGATTGTTTATCTTCCAGGCTGGCGGCTACGTTGACCTCTTCGGCGTTGTAGGCTGAACTGGCGATAATCGGCGTATACAGATGTTCTGCGGGAGCATCTGAGAAACCGGCGTTGATCCCGTCTGTCCATTGCATTGGGGTGCGGACGCCGTTGCGGTCGAACAATTCGATATTATCGCCCATGCCGATTTCATCGCCGTAATACAGAATGGGGGTGCCCGGCATACTGAAGAGCATGGAAAACAACAGCCGAATCCGGCGCTGGTCATTATCCATTAAGGGGGCTAAACGGCGGCGTATCCCCAAATTGAGGCGCATGCGTGGATTTGGCGCGTAGCGCTTCCACATGTATTGGCGTTCGTCCTCAGTGACCATTTCCAGCGTCAATTCATCATGGTTGCGCAGGAATGTGCACCACTGGCAATTATGCGGAATTTCCGGTGTGCGTTCGAAGACCCATTTCAGCGAGGTCACGTCTCCCTTTCCAAGCGCCATATACATGCGCGGCATGAGCGGAAAGTGGAAATTCATATGCAATTCGTCGCCGGCAGAAAAGTATTCTTTTACATCTTCTGGCCATTGATTGGCTTCGCCCAGCAAAATGGCGTCCGGGTAGTTCGCATTCATGAAAGCACGAATCTCTTTCAGGAAAGCGTGGGTTTCAGGCAGGTTTTCACCGTTGGTGCCTTCCCGTTCATACAGATAGGGAATAGCGTCCGCCCGGAATCCATCGATGCCCATCTCCAGCCAGTAGCGGATAATATTCAGCATTTCGTCACGGACCGCCGGATTATCATAATTCAGGTCGGGCTGGCAAGAAAAGAAGCGATGCCAGAAGTATTGCCCGGCCTCTTCATCCCAGGTCCAATTTGATTTTTCTGTATCCAGAAAAATGATGCGCACGTCTTTGTATCGATCATCCGTGTCGGACCAGACGTAGTAATTACGATAGGGCGATGTGCGGTCCTTGCGTGCCATCTGGAACCAGGGGTGCTGATCAGAAGTGTGATTCATCACCAAATCCGTAATGACGCGCATTCCGCGTTGGTGCGCGGCGGCGATTAGATTCTTGAAATCTTCCACCGTGCCATATTCAGGAAGGATTTTATAATAATCGGCGATATCGTAACCATCATCTCGCAACGGTGAAAGATAGAGCGGCTGAAGCCAGATGCAATCAACGCCTAACTCGCGTAAATAATCCAATTTTTCGATGACGCCAGGCAGATCGCCGTGACCGTCACCGTTCGTATCGCGGAAAGCGCGGATATAGACTTCATAAAAAATGGCATTTTTGTACCAAAGTGTATCGTTCACGAGACTCATAGCCTCCAGCAAAATTGATTGATTAAATTATATCAAAAACCGTTTTGCGCATCTGACTCTGGGGAAAACACCCCTTGATTTAATAGATCAATTGTTCTATAATATAAATACGAGGCGAAAATGCAGCCAGCAAAACATTTTTTATTTCCTTTTATACTTTTAGGCATGGGACTGGTCTTTGGACTGACCCGTTTGCTCGCGGAACCGGGCCGGGCGGTTATGGCTGCTCAGGAACCGCAGGTTCTTGCCGCCATCCAGCCGGAAAATATTATTCAATCTCAAGATAATGAAGCCACCCCAGCCTGCCAGATTGCCGGCCAATACCCCGCAGAAGTCCAGCAATGGTGCGGCCTGATTACAGCCAGCGCGGAACAATATGGTCTGGATCCAAATCTCGTTGCGGCTGTGATCCTGCAGGAATCGGGTGGTGATGCAAGCGCTTACTCGCGCAGCGGGGCGGTCGGCTTGATGCAGGTGATGCCGAGCGATGGACTGGCGGCGGATTTTATGTGCATCAACGGGCCTTGCTTTGCTGCTCGTCCAACGATGGAAGCGCTTTTTGATGGACAATTCAATATTGATTATGGAACGCGTATGCTGGCCGGATTAATCAATAAACATGGCGATCTCCGGGAAGCCTTACTTGCATATGGTCCCATGGATATCGGTTACCGGTACGCCGATACGGTGCTCAGCATCTACCAAAACTACCAGGATTAATTCCGCCGGATGACTTGTGGTTTCAGCTTCATCGAAAATCAATTAAAATCAAAGCATGAGGCATTCGATGAAGCATAAAATGATTTTTCCGCTGCTGATTCTCGTTTTGGTGAGCGCCTGTTCGCTGCCAGCCAGCTGGCGGCCGCTCAGCGCTACGCAGGAAGCTGCGCCAAATGGTGATAATCCCTACCCGCAGGCGGCGTTGAAGACTCAAAGCACCCTGGCTGATAATTTAAAAGTCACACTTGACGAGGTGCGCATGGTGCAGGTTACGGAAACAACCTGGTCAAATGCCTGCCTGGATGCGCCCTTTGCCGGTGAGGCATGCGGCGGCAGCGAAGTGACGGGATTGGTGGTCACCCTGGCGCTGAATAATGATATTTATGTGTACCATACCGATGCCACCGGCGAAAATATCCGTTGGGTGGGCGGCAGTTATAACCCGGCGGATGTTGAAAAGGCTGCCATCGAGCGGCTTTCTGAAATTAGCGGAATTGCTCAGGGCGATATTCGCGTATTGGATGAATCGCCAATCAGTTTCTCGAATACCTGTCTGGAAGTTGCCATTCCCGGGCTGACCTGCGCCGCTTCGGTTACGCTGGGAATGCGCATTACCCTGAATGCCAGCGGAGCCACCTATGCCTTCAATGGCACGGAGTTCGGCGGTCCGCCGGTCCTGGCGGCGGTCAATAACGTCAGTTCGGCGACCGCGGTGATCACCTATTCGAATAAAGGCGGGCAAAGCACATTTTGCGATGACTTGCTCGTTTTTTTGGATGGCACGGTGCTGCACTATGGTTGTTTGCCGGTCAGCGGCAAGGAGCCTGGTGTGTACACTCTCGCTGCCGAGGAACACCGGCAGGTTATTCAATGGTTCTTGAGCGGACAAAATTTTGAATATTCACAAGGACAAACCAGCGGGAATGAAAACCGCTTAATCTTCAGCGGAATAGGGGCTTTGCAGATGGACCTGACTGAGCAGCGCCAGATCGCTGGCTTTGCCCAGAAATTATTTACTACGCATTTTTTGAGTATTTTGCCGACGGTGCCGGCTCCGGTTGCGCCTTGAAAGCGGCGCAACTGCTTGACCGTTGAGGCGGATGACAGTAAAATATGAAAACTTGTGCGGGAGTCGCCAAGTGGTAAGGCAGTAGCCTTCCAAGCTACTATTCGCGGGTTCGAATCCCGTCTCCCGCTCTGTTTTTTTAAATGGCTATTTGCGGGTCCCCATGAGGGGATGACATTCGTATCCCGTTTCCCGCTCTGTTTTTTAAAATGGCTATTTGCGGGTCCCCATGAGGGGATGACATTCGTATCCCGTCTCCCGCTCTATTTTTTTAATCAATATGGCTATTCGCGGGTCCCCGAAAGGGGAGGCTCTGACGTGTTACGTGTTGTATAGCTTGTTACTTAATTTAAGTAGGGAAAAATGTAATTAAATTGCCTGACCGCTAACCATTGGAGACAAATTATCAACCGAATTGTGTGATAAACCAGAAATCTGGCCCAGTTGGAACCCTGGCAATGCGCTGCTCCTTCTACTCAATTGACTATGCTGATATGATGTGATCGAATACGCTATAATCAAATTGAAAATTGCGGGATAAAAAACTGGAAAATTACGATGGAAAATGCTGTTATCCATTGGTTAAAAGAAGGGCCTTCGTGGCTATTATTTGCATTGGAGACTCAACTGAACGGAAAACAGCTGGGTGCATCAACAGTGGTCGATGACGCTCAATTGCAGACCATGATCAAGCGGGTAAAAGATAACGATTCTGGAATTCCTGCATTGGAATCTGGCGAACTATCCTATACCAGTACGGGGAATGCTTTTTGGGATTTATTCTTTCTCTCGGATATAGGGCTGAAGATTGATGATATTCATATTGAAGATGAAGTAAATTCGCTTCTAAATCATCAAAATATCGATGGAACATATGTGATGCAGAATGGGACGAAATCTAGCTATTATTGTATCCCTGCAATTGTTTTATCTTCTCTTGCGAAAATGGGGTATTCAAATCATCGCCAAATTCTTAAATTCATCGAAAAGGTTTTTGAAACGCAGCGGTTGGACGGTGGGTGGCATTGTGCAGCTAGCCGTGGCAAAGGTAAAAGGCTTCAAGATTCTGCATCCTGTCCAATGGACAACCTGAATATATTAATGTTATTGGGACAATATGAGCAATATCGCGTGGACGCAAGGTTATATGGGGCAATTGATTTGTTATTAGTTCATTGGAAACGGCAAATGGAACCTTGGCGCCCCTATGGATTTGGGGTTGGCAGCGATTTTTTGAAGTTGAAGTACCCGGCTGTAAAATATGGAATTTTAAGAGTACTTGATGTTTTATCCTTATTCCCTTATGCTGTAAAATCGCCAGAATTCAACGAAATGTTAGCCTTTGTAATGAACAAGTCAATTGATGGCAGGTTTTTCGCCGAATCAGTCTCCCGTTCTTATTCTGATTTTGATTTTGGGCAAACGAAACAACCCAGCAGATGGATAACTTATTTAATCTATCGAATCCAAAAACGAGTAAGTGTAGGCGATATATAAACACAATTTAAATGAGTAATAATATTGACACACAAAGCCTTGAAAATTATCGAATAGGACCTTAATTTCCGCGTAAATAACTCCTGCCTTGCTCCTATAAAAAATTTTTCGAGTGCCCATGTTAAACCTTCACAATTATTGTGAATACCCCAAAATTATTTTTGAATAATTGCTATTAACAGGTCCCGTGAGGGGATGATATTCGGATCTTGCAGCCTGAGTCATTAATTTTTGCCGATCAATTCTAAGTCTAGAACAATCCAGACTATAATCATTGCATGCCCAAGAGAACTTCCGTCCGCAATGAGATTGATTCCGCGCTGCATTTGCGAGCCATTGAACGCCGTGATGAACAACCCTGGCCGGATGTTTTTCCGTATTCGCTGCCTTTTATGCAATCCTTTGCGCGCCTGGATTTTCAAGCCCCGATTACATTTTTGGTCGGCGAGAACGGCTCGGGTAAATCGACTTTTTTGGAACTGCTGGCCTGCGCTATCGGGTCAATTACGGTCGGGTCAAAGCCAGTGCGCAGTGATCCGACTCTGGCCGCGCTGGTGCATGCAGCGGATCGTTTCCGGCTGGTGTGGTCCAAACGCACCCATTACGGTTTTTTCATGCGCGCAGAGGATTTCTTCGGTTATGCCAAGTGGATTGATTCGCTGAATGCGGAACTGGCGCAAGATCTTGTGGAAACGCGCGACGCGTACAGCAACCGTTCTATTCAAGCGCAGCAATTTGCTGAACTGCCCTATCAGCATGAATTGAGTGAAATTCGGCATGATTATGGCGACGGCTTGGACAGCAATTCGCATGGAGAGGGCTTTCTCAAGCTCTTTCAGCGGCGTTTCAGCGGCCCTGGGCTGTATTTACTGGATGAGCCGGAAGCGCCGCTTTCTCCGACGCGCCAGTTGACCTTGCTGGCTATGCTCAATGCGATGGTAAAACGCGGTGGCCAATTTGTGATTGCCACACATTCGCCAATTCTGATGGCTTTTCCTGGCGCGCAGCTGCTGGGGTTTGACGGCGGCCGGATCCATGAGGAAGCCTATGATCAGATTGAACAAGTCGCGGTGATGCGCTCATTCCTGGACGATCCGCAGCAATACTTGCATTACCTGATGGAATGATTCAATTTTTGACGACCCGGGCGGGGTTTTCTGCTGCCAGACGAGCCTATTCGCCGGCCTGCTCATCATTGTAATAAAGCGCCATATTGCCGAGCACACCCCAGGATTGTTCAAAAACGCTGGCAGGGACGTCATAAAATTTGCCGTTGGTTATATACCGGATGCTTTCGGCGTTGTAGCCGGTTAATAAGACGACGTGCTCATAGGCGGCTACTGTGGTTGTGTCGCCTGATTGGTCCGTGTATTCCGCGGGGGGACTATAGGTCATATTGCCGATTACCCAGGCGATCACCGGCTGGTTGGTGGCCAATTCGGCTTTGATCTGCTCAATCGTCAGCTCTTTTTCTCCAGCGGCCGGTAAATGATAGCTTTGCAGCAGAGCCGCCACCGGCGCGGCGTGGACACCATACGAGTATGGCGGCGCCTGTCCCCAGGGATCGTTGACGTTGCCGACAAAGCCTTTGTCTGGGTTATCTGAAACAGGCAGGCTGTATTGGAATTCATACTCATTGATCGTCACGCCAAAAAAGCCGGCCCAATCCACGGCGGCGCGCGCTTCGCAGCCTAAGGAAAAATACTGCTTGTCGCTGGAGATTCCGCTGATGTAATGCTCTTCTGGCAAGGCTGTGACTCGCTCTGGGGTAGAACTGGCGGAGGGGACTGTTTCGGTTATGTCAGGGGCAGGCGGGCTGGTGGCGGTATTGGCCGGTGCAGGGCTGGGGCTGATTTCTTTGGTCGCCGTAGAAGATGCGCTGGCGGTCACCGTCCAGGCCGGCGCGGCGGCAGCAGGAACATCCGCCTGGATGTTGGTCTGGCAGCCGCTTAACAATAAGCCAAAGGTTAGCATGCCGGTAATTGAGATATTTATAAAACGTGAGATGGTCATTGTTTATGCGTAAAAGGATTTTGAAATGGTTGTAAACCCTTATTCTTTTTGGCAGGTTCAGGTAAAATTATACCCTGTGAGGTTTGCCGTCCTCATCGAGAGTACGGGCTCGTAGCTCAGCGGCAGAGCGCGCGGCTCATAACCGCTTGGTCGCAGGTTCGAATCCTGCCGGGCCCACAAAAACACAGTTTGGTCGCAGGTCCCCGTGAGGGGGTGGTATTCGCATCCTGCCGGGTCCACAAAAACACAGTTTGGTCGCAAGCCCCCGTGAGGGGGTGATATTCGCATCCTGCCGGGCTTCAAACCCTTGATATCTTAACAAGAACGAATTTATTTCTGGTGAAGAAAATGTGAATATTTTCGAGCGGATCGGCATTCCAGCTTGATTCCACTACTTTCGTCCATTGCGGATAGGTGTAAAATTAATGCATGGAAACCAGTCTGCCGTTGAATTACACGCCCATCCGTCAGGTGCAGACGCGCCGGGATGTGGCCGCCATTGCTGACCTGGTGGAGCTGTGTTTTGCGGACTATATGGATCCGGACGGGCGCGAATATTTGCGCTATTTACGCCGGATTTCGATGCAAAGTTTTGGTCTGGTGGCCGATTCGCCGGTTTTATCGATGCCGGCTAAATTGCCGATTCAAGGATTTGTCTGGGAAGAGGACGGACGGATTATCGGGAATTTGACCTTGATTCCCTTTTACCGGGCAGATCAGCGGTATTACCTGATTGCCAACGTAGCTGTTCACCCAGACCACCGCCGCAAAGGCATAGCCCGCCACCTGACAAGCACCGCGATTGATTTCATCCACAGCCAGGGCAACGCTCAAATTTGGCTGCACGTCCGCGCGGATAACCCGGCTGCCCAGGCTTTATATCGTCAGCTTGGTTTTGCGGATCAATTTGTGCGCACGACCTGGATGTGGGATCCGGCGCAGAACGCGAAGCCCCAGGTGCTGGACAAAGATATTTCGGTTACCGTCCGCCGCCGGTCAGATTGGGATTTGCAAGCAAAGTGGCTGGACCGCGTTTATCCGCCGGAAATGACCTGGAACCTGCCGATGGACAAGAATCGGCTTAAACCGGGCTTTTGGCGCGAATTACGGCAATTGTTTGCCGGCACCGAGGTCATTCAGCTTTCGGCGCGTTTTGAGGGTCGCCTGGTTGGTGTGGCCAGTTGTGAATCAATGCGCATGTTTGCTGATTCTGTGTGGGTTGTGACGGATCCGGAATATCAAGACGCCGCTATTTCCGCCTTGCTGCCGATGATTCAACGCTTAAGCGGCCGAAAGCGCAACCTATCGGTAAATTATCCGGCCGGGTTGGGTGATTCAGCTTTCAAAAGTGCAACTTTCTACCCGCATCTTACGTTAATTTGGATGAAGTATACGCTTTTGAATTGAAAGGATGATTTCCCATGCGTAAGTTCCTGGTTCGCTTACTGATTAATGCGATCGCCTTATATGCCGCTGTGGCTTTATTGCGCGGTTCATATATTTATCCCAACACGGAAAATTGGATTGACTTTATCTGGCTGGCGCTGATCTTTGGCATTGTCAATGCCATTATTCGCCCGGCGCTGATGGTAATGAGCTGTCCGCTGATTATCCTGACACTAGGGTTGGGGACACTGGTCGTTAACACTGCCATGTTTGCCCTGGCCGGCTGGATTGGCACGCAATTCGGCGTTGGCTTTCAGGTGAACGGCTTTTGGGGTGCGTTCTTGGGCGCACTGGTTGTCAGTGTGGTCAGTTTCTTCCTCAGCCTGATTATTCGTGAGGAACCGCGCTGATCTCCGGATTAAGACTTCCGCGAGCAAGTTAAATCAAACGGGCTGCCATTTTTTTCAGGCAGCCCGTTATCGTTTAATTCAAATGCGAAAATCAGTCGGAAATGGTGGTGTCTGCAGGCAATGTGAAGTGCAGCAGAACGTTGTTGGCGCCATCCGAGACCCATACCCCGCCTTCTCCGTCGCACACAACCCCGCTGGCCAGGCCAAAGCCATCCGTTGACGGCGAATAATCACCCCAGCCGCGGACAAACTCGCCTTCTTCGGTGAATTCAAGCACGCGGTAGCCTTCCGGGTCGGTGATAAAGACGTGTCCCTGGTTGTCCACATCGATGAACGGTTTGTTATCCAGCGATTGACCATACCAACCGGAAATATCCCAGGTACGTACGACCGACATTTCATTGGTGGCCGGGTCGAGCTGGAGCACCTGTACACGCTGGTTCCAGGTGTCGGCAACGAAAATCTGATCTTCGGCATTAATCGCGATGCCAACCTGCTCATCAAATTGGCCGGGTTCATAGCCGGTAGATCCGAATTGGGTTACAAATTGACCATCCTGTGTAAAGACGGCCACCCGTTTGTTGCCGGTATCGGTAACGTATAAATACCCGCGTGAGTCAAACGCCAGCGCGCGCGGTCCCCAGAAGGCATCTGAAGTTTCCGCCTGTCCGAAATAACCCCAGGTAGTGACGAACTGACCCTCAGCAGTGAACTTCTGAATGCGATGATTCCAGGTGTCGGTGACATAAACGCTGCCATCCGGGCCGACGGCCACATCCCAGGGTTCGTTGAAGGTGCCGCCGGCGGCGGTTTCAGTCGATGTCGTTTCACCGAAGATGCCCCAGGCGCTGATCAGCGTCCCGTCAGCGGCAAAATGCTGAATACGCTGATTGCGTGAATCGGCCACATAGAGGCTGCCATCCGCGGCCATTGCCATTCCGCGCGGTGCTTGCAGCTGACCGGGCTCTGACCCGCTTTGCCCAATAGCTGCGTCCGGTGCCAAGGTCAACATGCCGGCCTGGTACGGATCGGTTTCAGTTTCGGCGGCAATTGTCGGAGCTGCGCCGTAATTCCAAATTTGCGAGACAATGTCCTTGCGGATATACAAGCGGATTTTCTCGCTGGGTTCCCAGTTTTCGACGGTCATTGTCTCTGAGCCGGTTGCCTGCGCGTACAGGGTGTAATCGCGGTTCAGCCAGATGTCGAACAAACCGGCGCGGTACTGCGGGCTGCTCAAAGCGCCCCAGACGCGATCCCAGGTCAGGTTGAAATAATCCATATTAGGCCAGAGCAGCCGGATGTATTCGTAAGAAATATGCGTATCTTTGGTAAGCGCATCCAACTGCGGCATGGAAGATTCGCCGGCAATAATGACGGGATAATCCCGCAGGTCGCGGGTGATATCATCTTTGGTGAAATACCGTTTGTTGGGGTAATCGACAAAATACCACCAGAAGGGGTACTGGGCGTCGTTATCGTAGGCGACCTGAATATTCTTTCCGCCTACTATCCGGCGCGAAATTTCCTCTACTTGCGCCAGAATTTGCTTCGGTCCGTCCGCGCCATGTGCGTACACCAGGAATTCTTTGCCGTTTTCATAATTGATGTAATTGGCTGCGAAGGATGCGCGAATGGTCAGAATAGTGAAGAATACGGCCAGGAAACTGGCGAAAACGCGCAGAATCTCGTTGGAGGTCCATTCGCCCAGGAAGTGCAGCGTACCCCAGGAGGAAAGAATAAAGGCTGCCAGCCCAAAAACAAAATTGGAGGTGGCTCGCAATTGTTCCAACTCATTGCCCTGGAAAGGCGGGTTAGCGCCTAACACGGAAGCCAGCACAGCCCCTAAGGATGTGATTACTACCGGAATCAGCAGCAGGCTGACCCAGGCTTTGTGTTCTTTAAGTTTGTCCCATTTGGTGCTGTCAACCAGAAAACCAAATCCCCAGCCGGCAGCCAGCAAGATCGGCAGCGCGATATGAACAGTCAGCCAGGGCATTTTTTCGCCGGCCAGTGTATATGCGCCTAACGCGCTGACAGCCCAAAAGGTCAGCAGCGCCATGACCGGCAAAGGATGCAATGAGGTCGCGCCTTCTGCCTCAATGACATTGCCGGTTTCACTGGATACGGGCTCGGCGGCTGGGCCAACGCGCGCCGGGCAGTCTGTCGGCAGGTGGGCAAACTTATGATAGCGGACAGCAAAATAAATCGCCAGGAGCATGCCAAACAGCGCCAGAAACTCATAAACCGGCAATTGGGTCAAGACGTAGTAATAAATCGGCTGATCGCCGCGGACGACGCCCTGCTGTGCCAGCCAATAGCCCAGTGAACCAACGATCCCGGTAAAAAATCCCAGTCCGTTGGTGAATACTGTTGTATACAGCACCGTAAACACCGCGTAGAAAGCGGCAAAATTGGCCAGCCAGAGTTTGAAGTTCCAGGCAAATCCTAATCCCACTGAGGCAAAGACCATGACCATCAAAAATGTGCCGGTCCGTAATAACCCGGCTGTGGAGTAGTCTAGCGGATCCCAGCCTAAGCCTAATACTGAGCCGATCATTTTTACCGGAAAGGCCGTCAGCAGCGGGAGAATCATGGCAATAACCAGAATCAGCATTTCGAAGGCGCGTTCATGCCGGATGGTTTCCCAGCCCAGAGAGCGGATCAAAATGAGGATGGCATATACGCCAGCCGCCGCCGCCAGAACGAAGCCAATCACTTCAAAAGCAGGGACAAATGGCAGCGCGGCAGCCTCTCCCTGGCTCTTCACGACCAGCGAGTTCCAGCCGGAAAGGCCCAGTACAGAAAGCAGCAGCAGCAAAGCTGCCGAAAGCAGAATCAGGAAGCGATTGCGCTGGGTAACCGACGGCCAGGCCGCTCGGGTGATGCGATCCATGAAAAGGAAGGCCAGAAAAATCAGCAATTGAGCTGTATATATGTAAGCGGTTTCTTTGGTAGAAAACTGGAGCGCCGTGACAATGGTGATCAGGAACAGGTATTTCTTTTCACCTTTTTCAAGATAGCGCAAAACCCCCAGCAGGGTTAACACACCGAAAAGCGCAACGAAGGATTCGTTGCGCGTGTACCGTCCGTAAAACAGCATGTAGGGGGAAATCAGGAACAACGCGCCGGCAATCAAGGACCCGACCCGGCCCAGGTAACGCCGGAAGCCAAACAAAACCACCGCTACTGTGGCGATACTGAAAATGGCAGATGGAATGCGTGAGGTGAAATCGTTGCTGCCAAAAAGGGTGTAGGAAAGCGCAATTAAATGAAATTGCAGCGGCCCATGCGTCACCGGATCGTGCCGGTAGCCCTGTCCATGCGCTAATTCATATGAAGGAATGACATGGTTAATTTCATCGTGCGCCTGCACGCGCAAACCCAGGTCAGCGAAACGGCTTACCAGGGCCAGCAGCAGCACCAGGATAACGATAAAAGTTTCAATATTTAAGAAAGGGAGTTTTGCAAATACAGGGGTGTCGAGCCAGGAATGCGTTGAAGTAGTTTCAGACTGTGATTCCATAGTTTACCAGGCGAAAGATACAGGTTGAGATTCTTTTCCGGCCAATTGAACCGGTCAAGGTGCTTTCAATGAATCAAAACAATCGGATTAGCTCCGTTGTTTTCTACGGTCTTGACTATACTTGAATCTGAACTTTCTGGCAAGTGAATACTTGCTGGCCGAAAGGCTGCACCCGCGCCAAAATGAAGGATGTGTCAGGCAGCCAGTTTGGCCAGAAATATCCCCAGGGCGACACTCAGAATACCCAAAAACGCGCTTCCAAACAAATTGATCAACCCATTAACCAACTCGCCTTTTAGGATTAAATTAACGCTTTCGTAGGTGTAAGTTGAGAAGGTAGTATATGCGCCGAGAAAACCGACCACAAACAGCAGCCGCAGGCGGCTGTCAAGGATTAACCGTTCGGTGGCCAGCGTAACCAGGAAGCCCAACAAAAAGCTGCCCGAAGCATTGATAATCAATGTGCCGATCGGGAATCCGGTTGAGACACGTTGACTGATGAAGTCACTGATCCAATAGCGCAAGTTCGCGCCTAATACTGCGCCCCCCGATATCAATAAAAAGGTTTCCATGTTCGCAATCCTGACAATAAGCTGGCCGTGAATATACCGCTCTTTTGGAAATTGATCAATTCTATTGCGGAAAATGAGTGAAATTCTTGCGCTGATATCCCGATCGTCAGGAAAGAAGGTGTCTTCCGCGAATAAATCTCAGGTAAAATAGTTGTTTATTCCCGTAAATATTAAAAAATTTTTTACTGGTCCGATCTATGCGCCGTCTTTTTTAAAGATGCATGGTTTTTCGCTTGGTCGGCTTATTCATATCAAGACTGTTTGCTTACACCGAGGTTGCCTATGTCAAAGATGTCGCGTTATATCATGTTTGCATTATTGTATTTTGCCCAGGGCGCTGTACTGAGCTATTTCACCTCGCTAAATTCCCTTTATTTGTTATCTTTCAATCTGGATATGGGGAAAATTGGCATCATCAGTTCAATTGCCATGATCCCATTCGTCATCAAAATATTCTTGGGCATGCTCAGCGATAAGGTCAATATCTTTGGCTGGGGGCACCGCAAACCGTTCATCGTCATTGGTTTATTCTTGCAGGCGCTTTGCCTGCTGTTTGTTCCGTTAGTGAACCCGGCGACCCAGTACGCTTTGTTTGCTGCTCTGGCATTGATCCTGATGACCGGCATGGCCATGTATGATACCT
This sequence comes from Bellilinea sp., assembly GCA_036822575.1. Lineage (GTDB taxonomy): Bacteria > Chloroflexota > Anaerolineae > Anaerolineales > Anaerolineaceae > Bellilinea. The sequence continues at coordinate 247,830 of DAISHK010000002.1, forward strand.
GCACCGATGGCCTGGCGCTGGATTCTTCCACCAAGGAAGAAGAAGGCACCATTCAGGGGTTTATGGTTGGCGGACGGGCTATGGGGGTGGTGTTGATTTCCAGTGTGATCGGGCTGCTGGTCGAAAGAACCTCCTGGTCGGTTGCCTTTTATATGCTGGCGGTGTTAACCCTGGCGCCGCTGCCCCTGGTGCTGCGCGTGAAGGAAGCCCCGCGGCGAGCGGATCAAACCTTTGCCTGGAAGGCGTTCCGCGCGTTTACCGTCAAGCCGGTGATTATGCTGGGGGTGTTGGGCGCGCTGTACTCTTTGGTCATTTATGGCGCGAACCAGATTGTCAATCCCTTTCTGCAGGCAGAATTCAATATTTCTACATCCATGGCCGGGTTCGTCACCACCGTGTGGGGCATCGGCGTTGTCTTCGGGTCAGTGACCGGCGGCCGGCTGACCGACAAGTGGGGTCAGCGGACGTCCGTGCTGCGCGCATCGATGCTTTCTCTGGTCAGTGTGGCGCTGATTGCTCTCATTCGCCAGCCCTGGCAGATCTGGCCGTTGGTACTGCTGTTTGGCCTGGCTTTCGGCTTTTACGAAACCGTCTTTTTCGCGATTTCAATGGACCGCACTGATCCGCGGATTGCCGCCTCGATGTTTTCAATTTTGATGGCAATCGCCAATATCGGCACCGGGGTTGGCCTGGCGCTGACGGGCGGGCTGGTGGAAGGTATCGGCTACCCGGCGACTTTCATCGTGCTGGCCTTGCTGAACATCTTGATTGTCCCGTTATTGCCGCATGTTTTTGTGAACAAGGAAGAACTGATCGTACAGGTAGAAAAGACACAGGCAGGGTAATCGCATGGCGGACGAATTGCCGTGCTATTCAGTGCCTTTTTCTGGCTGTTATTGGGTGCTCCCTGGCCGGTTTTTAGCCGGCAAGTACCCCGGGTCCGCGGATGAAGCGATTCAGGAACGCAGATTGACGGCTTTGGCGCGCAGCGGGATCGATGTGTGTATTGATCTGACCGAAGAAAATGAATTGCCGCCATACGAGCCGGCCTGGCTGCGGCAAGTGAGCGAGTATGCCCGGGTGGGCGGTTACTTCCGGTTTTGCGTAAAGGATTATGGCCTGCCATCCGCAGATTTAACCAGGGCAGTTCTGGAAAAACTCGAAGCGTTGTTGGCAGCCGGGCGGAATGTCTATCTGCATTGCTGGGGCGGGACCGGCCGTACGGGAACTCTGGTGGGCTGCTATCTGGCGCAGCACGGGTTTTTGGGTGAAAAAGCTTTGCAAGAACTGGCCCGGCTGCGCGAGCCATTAGGCCCTGGTGCCAGCCGCAGCCCTGAGACGCCGGCTCAAATCGAATGGGTTCGCGCCTGGAAATTCCGATAAATTGGTGAAGACCGTGACGGAATCAATTATTATTCGAAATTTTACTTTAGAAGATTTTAACTCCGCCCTGGATCTGTGGGAACAGACGCCAGGTGTCGGCGTCGGGCAATCTGACCAAAAAGAAGCCATCCAGATTTTCCTGGAGCGCAACCCTGGGCTGAGTTTTGTGGCGGTGACAGAAACAGGCCAGATTATTGGAACTGCCCTGAGCGGTCATGATGGCCGGCGGGGATACCTGTATCACCTGGCGGTTAATCCAGGATACCGCCGCAGAGGAATTGGCCGGCGGCTGGTGGATGCGGTGACCCAGGCTTTAACTGCTGCGGGAATCAGCAAGGCGCATTTGTTCGTTTTTGATGAAAATGAGTTGGGCAAAGCTTTTTGGCGCAGTCAGGGCTGGACGCCGCGTGCGGACCTGAAAATCATGAGCCTGACGTTGAAATAAGCGCTTAATGGGCGTTCAGACTGACTTGATTAATCAGCGCAAATAGACAAACACAGCTGGCCGCCGCTACCAAGATAGCCGCAAGAATTGCCCATACCAGCCGGCGGCGCCAGCGGCGGAAAATCGCTGGCCGCGGCAGGCTGCGCAGTGCATCCGCGGCGACCTGAAAGGTGTCGTCAAGTTCTGCGGATGGCAAATCCTGGGATTGTATCTGCACAGGGATCTGTTCAACTTCCGACTGCGGAATGGTACTGGCAGCAGCCTGGTAAGCGGGTGTCGGGAGCGGCGGCAGCGCGCTGCCGCAATATTTGCAGGTGTTATTCTTCGCGCTGCGGTCTGCATGGATTGGCGCACCACAGGCCGGGCAATGGGTATCTAGGCTCATGCTGTTCTCACGGGGGAATGGATTAATCGCGTTTTTGGACACGCTTGAACAATTTTACCAGACCCGCTCCGTCATACAAAGTAATCGGCTTGCCCTTGGCCCAGGCCTCTGCTGCCGGAGTAAAACTGCCGGTTGTCATCAAGAATGCCTTGCTGGCAGCCTCATGAAACATGGAGCCGTACAAATCGCGGACGATCGGCTCGCCTACAGAACCTTTCCAGCGCTTGCACTGCACAATCCATTTGCCGTTTTCGGGTGTGTAAACCACCAGATCCACGCCGTGGTCTCCGCTGCGGCCGGTGTGGCGTACGCGATATCCGTATTGACGAAAATAGGCGGCAATTAATTCCTCAAATTCATCTGGTGATAACAAACGCAGCGATTCAATATTTTCGGCGGTCAGTAGGTTTTGCTGCGCATCTAAAAATTGCATAACGCGCGGGCCAAAGAAACCGGCGGTCAACAAGCCCCCAAAGCAAAGGAAAAGGACAGTATTCAGCGGCTCAGGGATAAAGCCCAGCGGATCAATTTGATAAATCCGCAGCAGGATGAGAAAAAACAGCCAGAGCAGCCATGCGGTCCAAACCAAAATCAGGCGGCTTTGCAGGCGCGTGCGCAGGGTTTGTTCGCCGTGAAGTGGTGGCCAGGGAATGAGGAAAAAAGTGAAGATGACCGGCCACAGGCTATAGAGCAACTGGAACAGAGCGACCACGATCCCTCCCGCGCGAAAATGTAGAACAAATGTATTATATCATAGGCTTAAAAAATGGATAGGCGTGAATGAATAAAGCGTCGCTTTGGTGAAATTCGAGCGCGGCGCTTCCCTTGTATAAATTCAAAGATGTGATGTATAATCTGAGCACTCGGGGCGTGGCTCAGCCCGGTTAGAGTGCACGGTTCGGGTCCGTGAGGTCGGCGGTTCAAATCCGCCCGCCCCGACACAGTACGAGAGGGTGTACCCGACACCCTCTATTTTTTTAAGTATTTGGGGAACTGACGGATTAATTCAAATTCCAGTAAACAAAAACCGCGCCGCCACGATTAAGTACAAAGAGGGTTTCTCCATCGGGGGAGAGGATAAATTTAACTGGCGAGTATAATTGCAGGTTTTCGATATCGACCGGCGGGATGAAACGCGCTGCCAGCGCATGGCTGCGATTGTCGATCACACAGATTTCTCCTTGAAAACGATCATACCCAGCCGCAAATGAAAAATTTCCATCAGGGGTGGTTGCGGTTGCGCTGCTGCACCCGGTGATATCTTCAACCTTCGCTGTGTATACGCCCGTAATGCTGCCATCTGTGATGTTGCGGCGCAGGAAATCTATATAAAAGCTATTTTCTTGCGGAACAGCCCAGACCGTAGTCGGAAAATGCGGGTCAAAAGTGAACTGATCTGTGAATTCTTCTTCTGGCTGTGAATAAACGATATATTGGGTTGAACCCGTCTCGATATTCCAGCTCACAATGGTTCCCCAACTTCCATAGGAAAGCAATTGGTTGGTTCCAGCGACGGCCGTCAAGTTGCGCGCAAAAATCCGTGAAGGTGTGTCAACCTCATCATATGGCTTAACCCAGACGCTATCAAAAATATGCTGAAAAGCCCCGGTTTGCACATTCCAACTTTTTACAGAGCAATCTTTACTTGAAGAAACGAGCGTCCTGCCATCCGCGGAAAACGTCAGGTCATAAATTCTCGCGTTATGCGCTTGAAACGATTGGGTTGTCTTCCCGCTGGAAAGGTCAATGATTTGACTGGTCCCGTTTTCATAACCAAGCGCAAGCAAAGGTTCGACCGGAGAAAGGGCGTAAATCGATGTTGGATAGCGATTGATCAACGCGCCGTCGGTTGCGCGCAGCAATTTGATATATCCGGCAAGGTCGCGAACCAGGAGCATTGAACCTTCATCTACGCTGACCAATTTGCTGTACGGCGCGTTGAAGTCCCAGGCGTGGAATAGCTGTGCGTGGCTTTCCAAGTCATATACCTGGATTGCGCCACTGTAAAAAACTGCCAGTAAATGTTTCCCATCTGGACTGAAATCAAAATCGACTATCGGATCATCAAACGTACCTAAAGATAATAGGGTGTTTCCAGAATTCGTGTCATAGAGTTTCAGTATGCCATAATCGACGGCTGTTGGGAGTATTTCCATACGAAATAAAACACCGATTTCGGTTGAATCTGGCAAATATTTTGTTTTATAGGGCACCAAAATCAATGATTCAAAGCTGTTGCCGCAATATCCAAAAAAATCAATTTCACAGCCCTCAGGCGCAACCCGATCAAGGTATTGAACATACAGGTCGTTCCCTGTTTCGCGAAAAGCGGACGGTTGTCTGGATACTGGAAATGCGAATTCAAGTTCTACAATCCTCGGTTTCTCTACGGATCCGCCTTGATCGTCTGCATATTCCCAAGAGAAGGCGTGGCGGCCATCCGGGGACAAAACCCTGACGGTTTTTTGATAGTCCCTGAAAATTGTTGTCCCCTGATTCCATAAAGATGAATTGATTCCTTCGACGATTTTTCTGGTCCGGGTATCCAGACAAACATGGATTGTTTCAGCAAATATATAATCTTGCTGAGCTGAAAAACAAATGTACTTCTCTGACGGATCAATATTCATGGTCTCAAAATGAATCGGTTCAGGAAACGCGTTCCATACCGGCTGATTTTGAGTTAAGTCGTAATCCATCCAACCGTATTGGCTGGCTGCCACAATATGGGAACCGCCTTGAGTAAATTGAGCCTGTAAAACCGTCCCGAGCCCCCATTGGGCTACTTGAACCAGATTAAGCGAGCCGTCTGCATCGATTTGAAGCGGACCTGCGGTATTGGGCAGGGCTGTACCAGCCGGCTGATTGGTGATTTGAATGCTGGCCGTGGATACTGCGGTCGGGGTCATTGAAGGGATGGGGGAACTCGTTTCTGTCGGAAGGGGTGTGAAAGTGGCTGTCGCTGTGCGTGTCGGCCGCAAAGTGGCGCTGGTGGTTGCATCGCCGGAAAGGATAACCACGTTCGCCTGGGCAGATTTTGGTAAAAAAAGGACTGCCAACGCAATCAAGCTTAAGAAAGCAGGAATAGCGATTTTTTGCTGTGATGTTCTATTTTTATCTTTGATGTTGATTGCAGAGGCAGAAAAAATAGAAGCTTTTTTGAATTTGAACATGGACATGCCTTTATTTTGGGTTTTGATACACATCAACAACCCCACCATAATTGATTATGAATAAAACCTGACCATCTGGTGAGAGGACGAATTGCGGATCGTAATTCTGATAAGGATTTCCGACATCCTTTGGGGGAACAATGCGGGCTTGCATCGTACCGGTGGCTGAGTCGATTACACAGATTTCTCCTTCAAATCGATCATACCCAGCCGCAAATGATAATTTTCCATCTGGAGTGGTTGCGGTTGCGCTGCTGCACCCGTCAATATAGGTCTCTGGCGCGGTAAACGTTCCCTCTGCTGCTCCGTTGTCGAGTGCATATTGAAATTCGTTAATAAAAAAATGATTCTCCCCAGGAATAATCCAAAACGAAGACGGAAAATGTGGGGCAAGCGTTTTCATTCCATTGAAATATTCGAGGGGCTGCGACGTCACAATATATTGCGTCTTACCGGAATTGATATCCCAGCTGACGGCAGTGCCCCAACTGCCGAACCCGATTAATTGTTTGCTATTCGGAATGGCGGCCATATAATGCACAAAAATCCGTGATTCAGACCACTCTTCCTGGTAAGGGTTCACTCGAACGGTTTCAAAGAAATGGAGGAAGTTTCCGGAACGGACTCCCCAACTTTTTACGGTGCAATCCTGACTGGAAGAAACGAGAATCTGTCCATCAACCGAGAAAACGAGGTCATATACTTTCTGGTCATGTGCTTGAATTGTCTGCAGCGTTTTCCCGTTATCAATATTAATAATTTGGACTTTACCGTCATCGTACCCAAGTGCGAGTAAACCATCTGCCGGAGAGAGGGCAGCGGATTCGGCCTGATAGCGGTTAATTAATTGGCCATCGCTGGCTCGCAGAAGCCGGATATATCCACTTTGATCACGTATCAGCAGAATTATTCCGTTTGCTGTCAGAGTACCGCCCAACAGCGGAGCATTGAAATCCCAGGCATGGAATATCTGTTCGCTAGATTGAATATTAAAAATTTTAATAACGCCGCTCAAATAGGATATTAAAACGAATTTTCCATCTGGACTGAAATTGAAGTCTGTAACTGGATTTTGTTTGTCTCCGGCGGTAAAAATTAGGGAACCATTATCACTGTTGAAAATTTGGAAAATACTGAATTGGTAATTCGCGAACCCTTGTTGAAGCATCCCGATATAAGCCGAGTTCGCAGAAAAGGATATTTTATTTGGCGTCAGCATTTCGGCTTCAAATGCATTTCCACAAGGGCTGAAGTAGTCTAGATCACATCCTTCTGGTTCACCTCTTTCATCGTATTGAATATAGATACCGGCATCGATATTAATTTCTGGCCGATCCGATTGGGGAAATGAAATAACCAGGTTTAGATATGAAGGTCGTTCCAGCGTGATATTTTCGGGAATCCAATATTTTGTAGAAACTGTGTATCGGCCATTCGGCGACGTCAAAGGCAAGGGTGATTCACCTGAAAAAGCATTGGAATTAATGGCTGGCTGGTTTACATTTTCGGTAAATCTCCGCGCAATCAAATCGTAACAAGTGTTTTTTTGTGGATTGTTTTTTAACTCATAGCTGGAAATAAAACAAAAGAGGTTTTCTTCATTGTTGATCAGCATTTGATCAAAATCCAGCCCGTATTCGAAAGAAAACCATATTTTTGTTTTCTTTATATAATCATAGGTCATTAATCCGTAAGGTCCGGCTGCATAAAAAGTCTTCCCGTCTTTTGAATACTGCACTTGATAAACCGGGCCATATCCCCATCGGGCAACTTGCTGTATAGCGGTCAGACCAGACTCTCCGAATGCCGTATCTATTTGAGGCAGAGCAGTTCCGGCTGATTGATTACTGGTGTTAATAGCGATGGTTCTGACAAGTGTTGGGGTAACGGTTGGCGTCAATGAAGCTGTTATGGTTGGTCGTGGTGTACGCGTGGGCCGCAAAGTGACACTGGCGGTTAATCCGGTTTCATAGGGTTGCCCATCCGCGTAGTTGGGCTCTGTAATCATGATCGCGGAAATCGCAAGAACGCAGCCAATGATCAGGCAGGCGATCTTCCGCAGGTTATTATTCATTGCTTTCCCCCATAGTAAGTCATATTATCTGGCAATGAGACTGAACGTTTCTGGCTTGACGATGCTCCAGCAGTAATTGTTCCCGCCCTGTAATTCCAGTATAGACAATTTACCCGCAACTTCAAATTAACACTTTTATAAAATATGTGATATACTCTATCGCCGGCTCAATGGAGCCTAATTTTGTGGTAATTGTTTTGATTATTTCCGAATGATTGCCCGACGCAGCGATCGGGCTTTTTTCTTGCCAGCCCTCCTTCTGCCCGTGAGGGCGCCTGGCTGGTGATGCGGCAACTTTGGGTTGAAGTACGGAATCATCAAAACAAACCGGATTTATTATAGGAGTTTTGATGACAACCGAATTTAACCAGTTAAACCTGAACCCATTGCTGGTGCAGGCTATTACCGAACTTGGCTATGAAGCGCCGACGCCGATCCAGGAAGCCGTAATCCCGGTGATGCTGTCTGGCAGCGATGTGCTTGGCCAGGCGCAAACCGGTACCGGAAAAACAGCCGCATTTTCACTGCCAGTATTGAATGCTTTGAGCGGTGAGCACCGCGCAGTGCAGTGTCTGGTGGTCGTACCAACACGTGAATTAGCCATGCAGGTAGCCGGGGCAATCCAATCGCATGGTCAATTGATGGATGTGCGTGTGCTGGCAGTTTATGGCGGGCAGGCATATGGCCCGCAAATTCATCAGATTAAGCGCGGCATGGATATTATTGTCGGTACGCCTGGCCGTTTGATTGACCTGCTCGACCGGGATATTCTCGATATTCAGCAGGTGCGGACTGTCGTCCTGGACGAGGCCGATGAAATGCTCAGCATGGGCTTCATTGAGGATATTGAAACGATCCTGGCGCGCACACCGGCCGAACGTCAAACGGCCTTATTTTCAGCCACGCTTTCGCCTGAAATTCGCCGGTTAGCTGAACGGTATATGCATTCGCCGAAAGAGATAACCATCCAGCGCGAGCATATGACGGTTGAAACCGTTGAACAGCGTTATTATTTGGTGCCGGCCGCGGATAAGACCGCCGCATTGACGCGTCTGTTTGAGTCTGAGGAAATTACTTCGGCCTTGATCTTTGCCCGTACGCGCGTTACCACCGGTGAACTGGCGCATGAACTCACTTCACGCGGATTCCCGGCGGAAGCTTTATCTGGCGACCTGAGCCAGGAAGCCCGCGAGCGTACCCTGGAGCGTTTCCGCCAGAATAAAATCACCGTGCTGGTTGCTACGGATGTTGCGGCCCGCGGTTTGGATATTGATAATATTTCGCACGTCTTCAATTTTGACTTGCCTGAAGATCCGGAAATTTATGTGCATCGTATTGGACGCACCGGGCGGGCCGGAAAAACCGGCGTGGCGATTTCCCTGTTCTCGCCTTCAGAATGGCGTTACCTTGGGCGCATTGAGCATTTCTCCCGTCAAAAAATGGTGCGCGCCACTTTGCCAAGCGCCGAAGAAATTTTAAAGAAACGGGAAGATAAACTGATTAAACAGGTGACCACCTGGTTACAGCGCGGGCGCTGCAAGAAAGAGCGCGAACTGGTGGAGAATATGGTCGCTGAAGGCTTTGATGCGCTGGATGTGGCCGCGGTCGCGTTAAAATTAGCGCGCGCTGAAGAAAAACAGCGTCCTATTGCGTCGGTTGGGGAAGTGGCCGAACCGCGTAGCCGTGAGCGTGAGCGCGGCACTTACGAACGCCGTGAGGCTTTCACCGGCGGCCGCGACCGGCGGGATAGCCGCAGCAACAGCAATAACCGGAGCGAAGGCGGACGAGCGGAGCGCGGAACCCGGCGAGAACGCCCGGTGTATTCCAATGAACCCGGCATGGTGCGTCTCTCCGTGAATGTCGGACGCGATCAGGGTATCCGCCCGAATGATCTGGTAGGAACGATTGCCTACTTTGCCGATATCCCCGGATCAGTGATCGGCAAAATAAAAATTGAAGATCAGCGTTCCTGGGTGGATGTCCCGGAAAAATTCGTCTCCACGGTGCTTAATAAAACCCGTACAGCGATGATCCGCCGCCAGCCGATCGAAATTCAATTAGCCTGAGATAAAACGAACCGCCTCTGAACCAGAGGCGGTTTTTTGTCACAAAATTTACCCTTTATCCAACAAAGAGCGGTTCGGGCAGGCCCTGAACTTCAACCTCCAAACGGAACAGGTCGCCTGAAAGCGGCGCTTGATTCAAGACCTGATCGTCCAGATCGCCGCGCGCCGAGGTGATATATAACGTGCGCAAATCCGGTCCGCCAAAGCAAATGCTGGTCGGCCGCGGAACGGGAACGCTGATTTTATCTATTTGCCGGCCGGCCGGGTTATATACATCAATGCACCAGCCGTCCCAGCGGGCCGACCAGACATTGCCTTCCTGATCAACCGTAAGTCCATCGGGGACGCCAGGCTGCTTTTCACTGTCAACCCAGGTAATGCGTTTGCGGATTTGCCCGGTTTCAAGCTCAAATTCGTAGCGGTAAATTTTATGCTTCATCGAATCGGTAAAGTACAGGTAACGATTGTCCGGGCTCCAGCCAATGCCGTTAGGGATCTTCAGTCCAGAGGCAAGTCTTTGGACACTTAAATCTGCATCCAGCCGGTACAGGTGATTGCTTTTCGCTCCGTACGAGCCTGCCCAAAAACGGCCGACGCGATCCACAGCCCCGTCATTAAAGCGTGAAAGCGGCTTGTCCGCCTCAGGATCGGTAATATAGCTGATTTCGTTTGTTTCCGGCTGCCAGAAGGCAAAGCCGTTTTGGGTAGCCATAACGAAGCCGCCGCAGCGACGCAAACCCAAAACGCCTACTTTGACCGGTATATGGAAAACGGTGTAAATGCAGGTAACGGGATCAAGTTGATGAATTCGCTTCCCGTCAATGTCCACCCAGAAGAGTTGCTGCTGGCGGTAATCCCAAAGCGGACCTTCCCCCAATTGATCCTGGGAAGGGAAAAGATGTTGAATATCGGCCATTCCACCGCTCCTCAATTTTAAAAGATCTTCATCCCCAATTTTATTATACGCTGAATCATCCCGGTAAATCGTTCGATCGCGCTTTTCTCGTTTGAGATGATTCAGTAAAGAATGATTTGAATTATATAAATCTCATGGAATGAAGAAATGTGGAACGCTCACCAGAATTATTTTGATATTAAGAAATACAAAATTAAAATTTATCAAATTTTAACGAATTTGCTGATTGAGTCTTTTAAGAAATTTCCTATACTTAGGCTATTGAAAAAGATTGGTAGATGATAGAAAATTGACAACAAGGACAAATCACAATAAAGGTGAAAATTATCTTTATTTCACCAGTAATGATTCTTTCATCGCTCGGAAAAACTTTGTAACTTTGTTTCAACACAGTATTCCGAGATTTTTCAACCATTGAGAGGAAGAGATGAGACAATTCAAGGTTTTGGCTGCATTGATGATCATTATGATGGTCACCCTGGCGTGCGGTTTTTCTACGGGGGGCGAAACACCCACGGCCACAATCGAACCGTCGCCGGCTCCAACCAGCGAACCGACCAACCCACCGGTCCCCACAGCTCCTGTAAGTACGTTGGAAACGGTACGCGAAGGAACCGTCCAGATTGAGGCGCAGGGCAGTTTTGTCGATCCGGAATTAGGAGCGGTTTATAACGTTGCCGGGCGCGGTACAGGCTTCATTATTGATCCTTCTGGCATTGCTGTTACCAACAACCATGTGGTTACCGGTTCGGCTTTGCTGAAGGTGTGGGTCAACGGAGAAAGCCAGCCGCGGAATGCTCGTGTCTTAGGCGTTTCTGAGTGCTGGGATCTGGCGGTGATCGATATTGATGGGGATGGGTATACCCCGCTGTCATTCCATGAAGGTGAAGTTAACCCTGGCCTGGAAGTTTATGCGGCCGGCTTTCCGCTGGGAGACCCCGAATACACTTTGACCAAAGGGATTGTTTCAAAAGCGAACGCCAATGGCGAGAGCAATTGGGCTTCTGTTGACGGTGTTATTGAACACGATGCCCGCATTCGTGGGGGCAATTCTGGCGGTCCGCTGGTGGATGCTGATGGCCGAGTAGTTGGTATCAATTACGCTGGCAATGATACCTATGATTTGAATTACGCTATCCGCGCTAAGGATGCTCTCCCAGTGATCCAAAAATTGGAAAGCGGACAGGATTATGAATCAGTGGGCGTAAATGGAAACGCGGTGGTCTCTGAAGACGGCTCAATTTCTGGTATCTGGGTCTCTTCTGTAAAATCTGGGTCGCCAGCTGACAAATCAGGTATTCAGGGCGGCGATATTATCACCACCATGGAAGGCCTGGTTCTGGCGACTGATGGAACCATGTCGGATTACTGCGATATCCTGCGCACTCGTTCTGCGACGGATACCCTGTCTGTGGAAGTTTTGCGCTTTTCTACGCAAGAATACCTGACGGGTCAGATCAACGGAACAGCTTTAGAGACTTCTTTCTCTTTTGCTCAAACCCTCGATTCGGAAGTTGACAATAATACTGGAAATTACGGCGATTATGTCACCGTACAGGATGATTACGGCGCGATTCAAGTCTCCATCCCGTCAGCCTGGACGCAGGTGGATGGATCACCCTGGTATTCAGACAATGAGGTTATCGGATCGAGTATCACCGCTGCAGCAGATTTGGACGCTTTTAATAACACGTATACCGAACCGGGCGTTTTCTTCGGGGTATCTGATAAAGTAGCTGAGCTGGCAGGGTACATCCAATTACTGGATGCTTATCGCTCGTCTTACCAATCGGATTGCAAGCTGGAAGGCCGTTATGATTACGCCGACAGCGCATTTGAAGGCGCTTACGACGTTTACTCCAACTGCCTGGGTTCGGGAAACACAATGGTTCTGTTGTCAGCCCGCCCGATTCAAAACAAAACGGCATTTCTTTCAACCGTACTAATCAATATTATGTCAGATGCGGACCTGGATGCTTTGGATGAAATCCTGGCAACATTTGACCTGGTTGGATCGTTGCCCTAGAACTCACCTTATTTCAAATGATAAAAACGAGCAGGCGTCACGCCTGCTCGTTTTTATATGACTTGCGCAGGGCAGTGAAATCAGGTAAAAAGTGATCAGATCTAAAAATTCGTACCCCTGAACCATAAAATACGGCAACTCAATGGTCATCAGGAAAGATGCAGGTTTTTTTGCAAATAAGGAGTGCGACATGAAAACTCGAAACATACTTGGGCTTTTATTGGCTGTACTGGCATTGCCGGTGCTTGCCTGTGGATTGAGCGTCAAAGATGGTAAATTATCTGTTCCGGTGACATTAAACGAATCAACCTTGAAATCACTGGTAAATAATGTTCAATCGGTAGCTTCTGGCAGCGGTATGGATCTTTCAGTTGAAGTGGACGATCTTGATTTTAAAGCGCCCGATACAATTACAGCCAGTGGGACATTTACCACGGATTCTGGACAAGCGATTAATGGCAGTCTGGACATGAAGTTTTCAGTTGAAGATGGCAAACCAAAAGTTGTTGTTACGGGTACAAATATTCCCGGATTGGATACAACTTCTGATGTAGTGAAGAAGATCAATGATACCCTTTCTCAATTATTGAATGACCAGATAGAAGCCAGCGAACAAAGCGGCGCGGTTAAATCGATTGAAGTGACCGATGACAGTCTGGTGATCACACTGGAAGTCGATCTGCAAAGCAAGTAGGTGTAAGGGAAATCAGAATCAAAAAAGGCGCCAGACAAAAATGGCGCCTTTTTTGATTCCTGCATTCTGAATAGCGGCTTCAATTGCCGCCCCACTTGTTTTGAAAACCTGTTTTTGTTTTTTGCAAGCGACGAAATGTTTCAATTTAAATAGGTAAAATCCACATAAAAAGTTTGTTTTTTACGGGATTAATATGGATGTAATCAATCCTTTTCGGCTAATATCTGATGGAGAAAAAAGTGCATTGAACTAATTCATCGCAATTAAAGTCGCTTTTCGAGTACGGTAATCTGCAAAAAAAGGGGTAAATGAATGTTATTCCAAGAATCGCAGACGTTGATTGCGAATATCAAGGATATTGGTGATGCGTGTCATCGCCTGGCTAACAGTAAGAGTATTTCCGATCTATTGCTGCTTTTTGCAAATTATGCGTTGAAAACCGGACGGTACCACGGCAGTGTGTTATACACACTTGATCCTGGATTGGTTCATTACCGGCCGCTTATTGTCACCGGGAATTATAAAAACTCACCGATTTTTACCGCGATTGATGTGGAGCAGTTTTTTGCGGCTGTCAATGTTCAGGTCTGTGTACCGCTCACGCGTGAGGCTTTAAGTCGCTGTACGCTGCCGCGAATAAAAAAATATGTTGAATTTTTAAACGCCCCTGTTTTTGCCCCCATTTTTTTCGAGAACCGGATGGAGGCGTTTTTATTGCTCGACGCTGCTGATCAGGAGTATTCAGCGGGTAGTTTGGACGAATTGGGCGTTCTGACGCAGATGACTGAGGATATTTTGGCATTGCGTAAACAGAATGAGCAGTTTCAATCACAAATCAATAGAAACGGCGATTATTTTGTTGAACGCCTGACGCAAGACCTGGTTAAAGATGAAAAGAAGATCGTTCTGGGTATGATGGAAAACGTCAGCCAAGGGATTATTGGAATCGATAATGACGGTATTATTTACTATATCAATCAGGAAGCAGAGAAAATTACCGGCTGGACGAGGCATCAAGCGCTGGATAGTTATTATCATGATGTGCTCCAATTGTTAGATGCCTCTACCCACGAATGTGTGGCTTTTTCAATCAGCGGCTTATACCAGTTTGAATCCGCATTGCGCAATGAACTGCAATACAAATTTCCGCTGTTAGTAGCGCGCGATGGACTTCATAAGACTATATCTTTCAGTATTCAGCCGGTATATCAAGAAAATGAACCGGTTGCTATTGGCCATGTGGTTTCGATTTTGGATATCAGTGAATACAAGGAAATCCAGGATCAATCTTTGCTTAATCAGCGTATGAGTGCAATCGGCCAGTTAGCGGCGGGCATTGCCCATGAAATAAACACACCGATTCAATACGTTGGTGATAATCTGCGCTATCTGCAAGTTGCCATCCAGCGCATACAAGGTTATCAGGAAAGATATAGAAAACTGGCGCTTGCCGCCGGCAAGTATAAGCGCTTCGCCGAACCGCTGCGATTGGTTGAAGATGATTATCAACGTAACCGAGTCGAGCAATTCCTGTCTGAGATTCCAAGCGCCCTGGGTGATTCCTTGGATGGGATTGAGCGAGTCCGCAAGATCGTCCTGGCAATTCGTGAATTCTCTCATCCAACCCAGAATGAATTTCGCCCGGCGGATATCAATCATGGCATTGAGACCACAACTACAATCAGCCGCAACGAATGGAAGTATGTCGCTGATCTTGACCTCAACCTTGATCCTGACCTTCCGATGATTTATTGCCATGTTGATGAGATTAACCAGGTGGTCTTAAATATGATTGTGAATTCGGCTCAGGCGATTGGTGAAAAAATCCGCGATAAAACGATGGATAAGGGTTTGATTCAGATCAGTACGCGCTCGGATCGTGACCGCGCCCTGATTGAGATTAAAGACACTGGCTGTGGAATGACAAAGGAAATCATGGAGAATATTTTCAACCCATTTTTTACGACCAAAGAGGTTGGCGTGGGAACCGGACAGGGTTTATTTTTGGCTCACAATGTCATTGTGAATAAACATCATGGCGCGATTCATGTAACATCACAACCAGGTCAAGGCACAACCTTTACGATCGATTTACCAATTCATAAGCAGGAAGAAACCAATGGATAACCAAACTGCGCTCCAAATTCTGTTTGTCGATGATGAAGAAATGCTGTTAAACGGGCTGCGCCGTTCAATTTCAGCCTATTGTGATAACTGCGGCTTCACCTTTGTGCAAACTGCTGAACAGGCTTTGGTTCTAATGTCGCAAAAACCATTTGATGTGGTCATTACTGATTTGCGTATGCCCCGTATGGATGGTATTCAGTTATTAGAGCGTGTAAAACAGCAATACCCGCAAACATTGCGAATTGTCTTGTCTGGGAACATTAAAGATGTGCCAACGCTGAAACTGGTCGAAGTTGCCCACCAGGTGATCGCAAAACCCTGTGATTATGAAACCCTGATAGGGGTTATTGATCGTTCAGTCAGGGTGCGTATGTACCTTTCAAACCCGCGCTTATTAGGGGTTATTCATAACATTCGCAATCTGCCCAGCGTGCCATCCATTTACACAGAATTGATGGATGCTATCGACAACGAGACAGTCGATTCAACGGATATCGGGCGAATCATTGCCAAAGATACGGCCATGACGGCGAAAATTTTGCAGCTGGTGAATTCCGCCTTTTTTGGCATTCCCGGTAAAATCACCAGTGCAGAACGAGCCACTGCTTATTTGGGCATCAATACCGTGCGCGCGCTGGTTCTTGGAACGCATATTTTTTCAAGTTTTGAATCGAAATATCGCCAATTCTTTTCGATTGATTCCTATTGGGATTGCGCCCTTAAAGTCTCCGCCATTGCTAAGTATATGGCCCGCGATTTGGGGATGGGCAAGGAAGACCAAGAGGCAGCTCAGGTGGCCGGCATCATCCATAATATCGGCACATTGCTGCTGCTCGATTACACGGAATATAAAACCCGCCTTCAAATTTCCCGTAAAGCAGTGCCGCCCTTGATGGAATATAAGCTATTTGGAGTTTCGCATGCCGAGATAGGCGCTTATTTACTGGGTATCTGGGGGTTCCCGGATACGGTGGTGGAGGCAGTTGCGCTTCATCATTGGCCGCGGACAATCATTCAGCGGCGGACAGATTTGGCTACCGTGCTGCATTGCGCCAATGGAATATATGAAATGCTGGTGCGGAATGACAAGCATGTTACGCCGTATTTATATATGCCGTATATCAAAGTGCTTGATTTTGAGGAGCAGGTCACTGAGTGGAAGGATTACTTCCTCTCTGATGACAATATTCTTAACGCCGGAATACCAGCGGAGCGCAGCCAGGCATGATTCGCGATAAAGTTTTATTGGTCGATGATGAGCCGCGTGTTTTATCCGCTTTATCACGCGATCTATTCGAATTGGACCTTGAAACGATTCTGACAGCCCCGTCGGCTGATATGGCCATGGAGCAGTTGCAGGCCAACCCGGATACCGCAGTGATTGTCAGTGATTACCGCATGCCCGGTATGAATGGTGTGGATTTTCTCACCCGCTGCCAGCAGATTTGCCCGGATGCTTCGCGAATCATGTTGACGGGTTTCGCGGATTTGCAAATGGCGGTTGATTCGGTGAATCAGGCGAATATTTTTCGCTTTCTGTTAAAACCCTGCAAACCCAATATCCTGGTTGCGACAATTCAAGCCGGTTTCCGCCAGCACCAATTAGTTATCAGCGAGCGTGAGCTGCTTTCGAAGACACTGAACGGAAGCGTAAAGGTCCTCATTGATATATTGTCAGCGCTCAGCCCGGAACTTTTTGCCCGTACCAATAATTTGCGCTACCTGGGGCGCAGTCTTGGGCAGGCTTTGCAGCTTGAAAACATCTGGGATGTGGAATTGGCGGTGTTATTATGCCGCCTGGGCGCTGTTACTGTACCAAAGGAAATTTTGGACAAATGGATCCGAAAAACGCCCTTAGACAGCGAGGAACAGGCCATAATTGACGCTATTCCTGAAACAGGCAGCATGCTCCTGAACAATATCCCGCGGTTGGAAAAAATCTCTGAGAGCATTCGCTGGTATGATTGCAGCTTTACCCGCAAACCCGGTACTGATGATTGCCTGGCAGGGGAACAATTACCCATCATTTCCAGAATTCTGAAAATTTTAACGGACTATGATTGGGCCTATTACAGGACCTATAACCAGGCAGATGCATTTAAAGCACTGGTTAAACAGCGCACCGAATATGACCCGCAAATTCTTGAGATCTTTGGCAAACGGGTACTGGCTGAAGCTGATTTGCCCTTTCAAAGTCAATTAAGTCAGGTGGAAAATATTGTTTATATCTCAGTTTTTGAAATCAAACCCGGGATGATGCTGGCGAAGGATGTCGTTGATCCGGCCAACCGTTTGATTATCGGCGCAAATACCTGGATTTCCGAGCCGCTGCGCTATCGATTGATTAATTATTATCGCCTGCGACTTATTAAAGAGCCAATACCAATTTACAAGGACACCCTCAGGGCAGTAGTGGGCTGATTAATGGTTCTTTTTCGACGCACTTGCTTTGCATTTAACCACGCGATTCCGCCCGGAATTTTTGGCTTCATATAATGCATTATCAGCACATTGGCTAATCTGGTCGGCTGACCAATTTGTTTCTAATTCAGCGATTCCGCAGCTGAAGGTTACCCTGAAATTGCCTTCGCGACCATAATGATGGATTTTTGAAAAATTTGCTCGCAGTCTGTTCATGATGGCTGCGCCGTCTTCGAGCGTGGTGTTGATAAGAATCACGGCAAATTCTTCGCCGCCATAGCGGCCAATGACGTCGGTTTTCCGCAGCCGTTGGCGCAGCATGCGGGCCAGATTTTTCAATACCCGGTCGCCAATTGCGTGACCATAGCAGTCATTGATCTGCTTGAAGTTATCCAGATCGATCATCGCATAGCACAATGGCAGGTGTTCATGCTGGGTTTTAATAATTTCTTTTTTTAGGGTTTCTTTCAGCGCGGTGTGATTAAGCAGTCCGGTGAGACCGTCCGAATTCAGACGATAGCGCAGTGCGCGGTAACGTTCGATTCTGGACGTGACCATTGAAATGAGTGTATCTGGTCGAATAGGCGGATTCAAAAAGCCATCTCCGCCGGCTGCGATCGCTTCAAGCATGGCTTTTTGATCCATTGAAGTGGTAACAAACAAAATCGGCACCGAAACAAAGATTTCCATTTGCCGGATGATGACGGCTAACTCCAGACCATTACAGTCCGGAAAATCAAAACTCATAAGGATCAGGTCTGGGTTGAAATCATTCAGTGGATGCAGCAAATAAAGCGGCTGGGTGATGATGCGCGTCTCCATCCCTACTTTTTCTAAATTGAGCGCATAATAACTGGCGGTTTCTACATCGTGATCCAGAATCAATACCCGGAATGGGATGTTTTTTCGCGGCAGTGTAAAATCGTCTAATGTTCCGATCAATTCCCCGATATCGACCGGGTAAGTGAAAAAAGCCTGCCCGCCGCCTCGAATCGCTTCGAGACGCGAATCGAATGACTCCGTTGAGCTGATGTAAACCGTCGGGATGATATCCGCTTGCGTTTTGATCAATTCCAAGGCAGCTTCATGATCCTGGGAATCAAAATCCGCCTGAAATGGCGTCAACACGACGAGCGCATGGGGGCTGTGATTATGAATTGCAGTATCCAGCGCTTCTGCACAGGAAAATTGCATCGTCACGTAACCGAAGAAGCCGATTTGCTCGGCCAGTTCCTGGCCGCTTTCCGCATCTCTGGCGTAAATGTATACCGAATCTTTTCCGGCCAGTTCATTATTGATTGGCAGGAAGAATGATTCGTTGGACATTAGGTAATTGGTCATAGATTAATGGAACGTTCGCGGTCAATGAAAATAAAGGCTGACATAGTCTGCCTGTCCGTAAAAATTTCCACCCTGAAATTTATGAACGTTTGCGCTGGCGAATTGAAATGTTCCAGGCAAACCCTGTTTTAAAAAACTGGATTTGCTTAAAAGAATTGATATTTTATTATACCGATATTATTGGGGCAACTAGTTAACAATTACATTACATACCTTCATCGGCCAGGGAACTATATTTTTTCATCCAGTTCCCCATTATAATTTGGAGGCTTATCAAAAAATAAACTCTAAAATAACGGATATATCTTTTTATAATGATTTTTTCATCGCGCAAAACAAATTCTTTTGTTCAAATTTCTCGGTTATTTGCTCTCATTGTCTTGGTTTTAGGGGGCTTATTTTTATACGCCTGCAATTCTGTGAATCCGCCGGATGCAACCGCCGATATTGCAGATGTTCAGCAGTCTGCAACCGTCAAGCCATCCGCGACACTTATGCCCACGGCGACAAAAACACCGCTGCCGCCGACAGCCACCCTTACGCTCCAACCAAGCGCCACCCCGGAGGCATTGGTTTCCTTTTCGCCACGTTTCCTGGCTGGTATAACACCGGTGGCTTACCAGAATGATACCTGCCAATACCTGTATAATCGCTGGTCGGCCAATAAAGCCGCCCCGGGTACAGTCGTCATGCCGATTATGTATCATGGTATCCGCAAAGAAGGCGGCTCGGTCAGCGACAACATCACCGTTACCGAAAAATATTTTAAAGAAACCATGCAGCACGCCAAAGAGTTGGGCTTTGAAACCATCTCAATTGAACAACTGGATAGTTTCTTGCAATCTAACAGTTACATTCCGCCGCGCTCGATGGTGCTGATCATTGATGACCGCCGCCTGGGCACGGTACAAAATCATTTTCTGCCGGTGCTGGAGGCCAATCATTGGCACCTCGTCATGGCGTACATTACCGGCGTCATCAACGATCAGGAATGGGCCGAAGTTCAGAAGGTCCTGGATACGGGCCTGGTAGAAATTCAGGCGCATGGTTTTATGCATAATGGTCAGACCTATTTCACAGAATTTACACCGGATGACATCATCCATCAGGAAATTTACGACCCGATTGATGCCTTCGAGCAGCATCTGGGTTATCGGCCTTACGCCTTCATCTGGCCGGGCGGCAATTTTACGCAGAAAACCGTCGATGAGGTTCAGAAAGCGGGCTATCAGGTTGGTTTTACCGTCTATTCACGTGGCCCGATTATGTATAATTGGGTGCCTTTAGGTGAAGAGGAGCGGGCGATGAATAACCCGCTGCTGGTGCTGCCAAGGTATTGGAGTACTGCGGCGTATAATAATCTGGATGAGGTGGTCAATTACGCCCAACAGGCGATTGAATTTGCCCGCAGCCACCGTGATGAGGAATTAGCTTATTACACGGCTTACTGCCAGGATTACCCGCCGCTGGAAAACCCGCAGACCTTGCCGTTCGAGGAGACCCCCACAAATGCAGGACAATAACTGTATCTTTTGCAAAATAGCGCGTGAGGAGATCCCTGCGGAAATTCTCTATCAAGATGAACTGGCGATTGCTTTCCGCGATATTCATCCGGTTACACCGGTGCATATCCTGATTATCCCGCGCAAGCACATCGGTTCGGTCAACCAAATGGAAGCCAGCGATGAGGCTATTTTGGGCCATCTCTTTACGGTGGCGCACCATCTGGCAGCAGAAAATGAAATTGATCAATCCGGATACCGGTTGGCAGTCAATACCGGACCGGATGCGGGCCAATCCGTCTTTCATTTGCACATGCACCTGATTGGCGGCCGGCGGATGCCTTTCCGGTTTGAATGAGGGGAGACGGAATGCGGGTTGGAAAGATTATCACCATTTGTGCAGCAGGGTTAGCCGTCTTATTAACCGCGGCTGGTTGTGTTCAGCCGGCGCCGCAAAGTGATTATTGGCGGCCTGCCACAGGCGCCACGGTCATTCCAGGCGGAAGCAATTTGCTGCCGGGGGTCGAAGCGACGTTCCCTCCAACGCGCGTGCCAGGTTCGCCGATTTTGACACCGACAGCGGATGCGCCTCATCCGATCCCTACCGTCCGTTCTGAGGAAGAGGAATATTTAATTCAATCGGGAGATACCCTGGGCAAAGTCGCTGCGGCGTACGGGGTCAGCCTGGATGAAATTATTGCGGCCAACGAGATCACCAATCCGAATATCGTCGAGGTTGGACAATCCATTTTGATCCCTGCGCCAGAACCGCAAGAATCCGGCAGCGATTTCAAGATCATTCCCGATTCAGAAGTGGTTTACAACCCGACCACAATTGTTTTTGATGTCTTTTCGTTTATCAAAGACAGCGGCGGCTACCTGGTTGGGTATCGCGAACAGGTTGACAACAGTCTGTACACCGGTGCAGAAATAGTGCTGCGTGTAGCCAGAGAATATTCGGTGAATCCGCGGCTGCTGCTGGCGGTGCTGGAATACCAGAGCCAATGGCTGACCAAATCAACTCCGGATGAAGCCAGCCAGAATTATCCGCTTGGTTTTTATGATACTAACCGCAAAGGGCTGTACCTGCAATTAAGTTGGGCAGCCAATTTACTCAACCAGGGGTATTACCAATGGAAGGTTAACGCGGTTTCGAGCTGGCTATTGAGTGATGGCAGCACGGTTCCGCCGGCAGCCACCATCAACGCAGGCACAGCCGCGGTGCAAAATTTGATGGGCTGGTTGTATACGCGCGACGGTTGGAATCAGGCGATTGGTCCGGATGGAATTTACAAAACGTACAATACATTGTTTGGTTACCCATTTGATTACGCCTATGAGCCTGCTCTGCCGGTTGATTTGAGTCAGCCGGTGCTGCGTTTGCCCGTTCCAGATGGGGCCACCTGGTCATTTACCGGAGGGCCGCATGGCGGTTGGGGGTCCGGGTCAGCCTGGGCCGCCATCGATTTTGCGCCGCCGGACGCAGACAGCGATTGCAACGTATCGCCAGAGTATGCGGTGGCCGTAGCGGATGGTGTTATTGTTCGCGCGGAAAATGGCGTGGTGGTTCTGGATTTAGACGGCGATGGGTATGAGCAAACTGGCTGGACGATCCTGTATTTGCATATGGCCGCGCAGGACCGGGTTGCAACCGGTACAGTGGTAAAAGCCGGCGATCCGATCGGCCATCCCTCATGTGAGGGCGGCGTGGCCAATGGGACGCACGTCCATCTGGCGCGGCGTTATAATGGCGAATGGATCGCGGCGGATGGCGCCATTCCGTTTAACCTGGATGGTTGGATATCCAGCGGGTCAGGGGTAGAATACGAAGGTACACTTACCCGTGATGGAATTACTGTTGAGGCCTGGGATCATCTTGTTCCTCAAAACCAAATTTCCCATTAAAAATATTCGTCTTAAGCTGGTTACCCTGACGCTGATATTTTCGACCCTGGCGTGTTCACAGGGGTACGTTTCTCAGTACGATTTAACTGCGACAGCTTTGTTTTCTGGCGATACGCCGGTACCTGCTGACACTGAAGCCGCGACGCCTGAAGTTATTCCGGTTGTGCCGACAGAGGCAGTGACTTTAAGCCTGCCAACCAAGGCAGAAACTGAAGCCTTCACCCCTACAGCTCTAACACCAACCGCCACCGTTCCGACGCGGACGATTACACCTTTTGTCAGCGCCGGAACTGAACTTCCGCCGATTTTATATTACACCCAGGCGGGAGATACACTGCCCGCAGTCGCCGCACGCTATGGCGTCAGAGTTGATGAAATCACTTCCAGTGAGCCGGTGCCCACCACCGGGTTAATTAACGCCGGCAAACTCCTGATCATCCCGCAGCGCCTGGGGCCGACTGGCCCGGGCGATTTGCTGATACCTGACAGTGAAATTGTCTATTCGCCTTCCGCTCTGGATTTCGATACCCAGGCGTTTTTGGATCAGGCCGGTGGTTATCTGGCGACCTACCGCGAGTATCTGGCAGAGGGCTGGTATAGCGGGGCGCAGGTTATTCAGAAAGTCGCGCTGGAAAACTCGATCAATCCGCGTCTGCTGGTCGCTCTGGTGGAATATCAATCCGGGTGGGTGTACGGGCAGCCCGATTCATTGGCAAAGACAGATTACCCAATGGGTATGGTCCGATCGGATAAAAAAGGGCTGTATAAACAGCTAAATTGGGCTGTGCAGCAGTTGATGATCGGCTATTATGGCTGGCGCAACGGCATCCTTTTTGACGTTCCCTTTGCGAACGGTGACAGCCTGCGTATGGCGCCGCAATTAAATGCCGGTTCAGCCGCCCTGCAATACTTATTCGCGCAGCTCTACACACCCGAATTATGGAATGGCGTCCTGGCCGGCACCGAGAGTTTTTCCAATCGCTATAATCAATTGTACGGCAGCGCCTGGCAGCGCGCTCAGACCGTAGAACCGCTTTTCCCTGTTGATCTGGTTCAGCCGGATTTGATTCTGCCGTTTGAGCCAGGACATTTATGGAGCTTCAGCGGCGGACCGCATTCCGCCTGGGGACCGGATGGCGCCCGCGCTGCTTTGGATTTCGCGCCTGCCTCGGTTCAATCCGGGTGTGTTGATTCAACGGAATGGGTAACAGCCGTTGCGGCCGGTGTAGTTGTGCGTGTAGATACCGGCGTGGTAATCCTGGATCTGGATGGCGACGGTTATGAGCAGACCGGTTGGAATATTCTCTATCTGCATATTAAAACTCAGGATAAAATCAAGGTCGGTACCATTGTTCGTCAGGGAGATCGCATCGGGCACCCTTCCTGCGAGGGGGGAACAGCAACCGGCACGCATGTTCACATTGCCCGAAAATATAATGGCGAATGGGTTCTGGCCGATGGCGCATTGCCGTTTGTGATGAACGGCTGGCGCTGCATTGCCGGAGCAGATGCATATCAAGGTAAATTAGTGAAAGATGATCAAGTGGTTGAAGCTTGTGATTGCGGCTCTTTTGAAACGCGTATTTCCCGCCCGGCTGACGGAAGCCAATAGTTCTGGCCTGCGAGCTGTGCGCTTATCGGTTTATTGGGTATTGATTTTCATGCTGTTGATTTCCGCTTGCGCCCCGCAGAGCGGTGGTGATTTGGATTTAAATACTGTCCCAGCGGACGTTCCGGCTACGCCGGATGAAGGGCCGCTTCCTACGGCTTATCCAACGCGTGAACCTTATACGCCGGGTACGCTGGTAGATTACACTGCTCAGACGGGTGATACGCTGGCAGCGATTGCGGCGCATTTCAATACAACCGAAGCTGAAATCCGCGAGAATAACCCGATCATCCCGGCTGACGCGACGACCATGCCACCCGGAATGCCGATGAAAATCCCGATCTATTACGAGCCGCTTTGGGGCAGTTCCTATCAAATCATTCCGGACAGCCTGTTCATCAATGGCCCGGCGCAGGTCGGTTTTGATGCGGTGGCTTACGTTAAGTCTCAGCCAGGCTGGTTCAAGGAGTATTCATTTTATATGGGCGACCGGGAACGAACCGGCGGAGAAATTGTCGATTACATTGCCAATAATTACAGTGTCAGTCCGCGGCTGCTGCTTGCTATTTTAGAGTATCAGACCGGGGCGCTGACCAATGCCAGCCCGCCGGCGAATGTGGATGGCTATGCCCTGGGATATTCGGATGCTTTTCATCTGGGCGTCGCCCGGCAGCTTTCCTGGGTGGCCAACACCCTCAATAATGGCTATTATGAGTGGCGCAGCGGCAGCCTGGATATCTTTGATTTAAAAAACGGCGAGAGTGAGCGCCCAGATCCCTGGCAGAATGCCGCCTCGGTGGCGCTGCATTACTATTTTGCGCAGGTATTGGAAAATGATGCCTACCAATACGCGATTTCTGGCAGCGGATTTAAACAAACCTACCAGGATTTGTTTGGCGACCCCTGGGAGAACGTTCAGCCGCACATCCCCGGCAGTTTGCGCCAGCCTGATCTGCTGCTGCCTTTTCCGGTCGGGAAAACCTGGGCGTATACCGGCGGCCCGCATACCAATTGGGGCACCGGCGAACCGTATGCTTCATTGGACTTCGCGCCGGCGGTCGCTGGCGGACATTGCGCGATTTCTACAGAACCGGCTGTGTCGATGGCGGATGGCATCGTCGTACGTACCGGCGACGCTTCCGTCACGGTTGACCTGGACGGGGATGGTGATCCGCGAACGGGCTGGGTGTTATTTTATTTGCACCTGAGCAACAGTGCACTGCCGAAAGTTGGAAAAACACTGAAAGCCGGGGACGTCATCGGGTATCCATCCTGTGAGGGTGGGGAAGCAACGGGGTCACATGTTCACATCACGCGCTACTACAACGGGGAATTGATCTCAGCGGATGGGGTACTGGCCTTTAATTTAGAGGGCTGGGTTTCATCAATTGATGGCGACTCCTATTCTGGATTCCTGACGCGCGGCAATGATGTGCGCGAAGCCTGCACTTGTTCGGACGCGAAAACGCACGTCACCGCCGGAAAGTAATACTCATATAAATAAAACGCCCGCCGGATAAATTCCGGCGGGCGTTTAGTGAGTATAGGAATTGCGACTCAGGCTTCGTGAATGGTCAGCGTGTGGGTGAATTCGACATTGCCGCGCAATGAAGCGATGGCGGAGCAATATTTCTCCTCCGACAGCTCTACCGCGCGCGCTAGCGCTTCTGGATCGACCTGTTTGCCGGTGACGACATATTCGATATTCATCGCCGTGAATTTCTTGGGGTACTCGTCTGCTCGCTGTGCGTGTACCTGGACTTCAAATTGAGTGACATCCTGGCGTTTCTTGGTCAAAATTGAAATCACATCCATCGCGGTGCATCCGGCCACCCCGATCGCCAGCAGTTCCATCGGGGTCAATCCAGAGTCATTTCCGCCGGCTGTTTTTTTCGTGTCAATTTGAATATTGAAACCGCTGTCCGCCGTACCAATAAAGGTTAAATCTTCTTTCCAGGTAACTTTTGCTTCCATGAGACCCTTTTTCTCAGGCTAATACCGCCTGTTGAATTTTTTGCAGCAGCTGCGGCTCTGGAACAGCGCCTACCACTTCACTTTTTCCGCTGTTGATCACCGTATGCGGCACACCGCTGACGTTAAACCGATTTGCCAGTTCGTTAAACTCCATTGATTCTACCATTTCCGCTTCGATCAAAGGGTTTTCCATTGCCATTTGGTGCGCTAAAACAACCGCACGCGGGCAATAAGGGCAGGTGGGTGTGACGAATACCTGCATTAATACCGGCTGGTCGATTTTTGCCAGGGCATCGCGCGTGTCTTTGTTAAGCCCCGAGTCACGGCGGCTGACTAAAATCAAATCGTTGATCAGCGAGGTGAATTCATGCCCGGCGGGGATGCCGGCGTAGCGAATGCCGAAATCTGTCAGATCATCCCCCAGGCGTCCTAACAAGGCGAAGCCCGGCGCTTTATCGACGCGGTATTTCTTTGCCAATTCGGCATCGCGTTCCAGGTCAAATTCCTGGAGCGAAATTTTGTCGGAAAGATCGCTGACCTCTTGCAATAAGGAGAGGGTATCCTGGCAGTATTCACAGTTCTTGCCATTTTGACCAAAGAATAAGATCTCTACCGGGTGAACCAGGTCCTTGAATACCTCTTTAACCTGGGTTTTTACATCGTTATCAAGCAAAGGCGCCATGACTGATTTCTCCTTTTTTATGTCAATCGGTTGGCAGCCCGAAGTTACTTCTTGCTGCACTTATTGAATTAGATGCCGGAATCTTAAAAAAGTGACGAAGAATACGCGTGCTTCTTGAGTTTGATTGTATCTGCAAGCCGGTTGATTAGGCAATGCGGCGGTGAAAATTTATATTTAAATTAAAAACGGGCTATTCGCCCGTTGATTGGTGAAACAAACAACAACTTATTTCAGCAGCCCTTCCAGGTGCAGGCGCGTCAGCAGGCGTTCATGCGCAGCATTTGGCATTGGCTGATCTTCTTCGCATTCCTGGTAAAGCTCGATCGTCTTGCGCATGGTGTTAACCACAATCCGGCAATTCTCGCATTCAGCCAGGTGCTTTTCCAGCTCCGCACATAAATCGGCGGGCAGATCACCATCAACGAATTCTGAGATGGATGCTAATAAGTTTTTGCAGTTATGTACGTCGCTATGCGGATTATTCATCTTCTTTGATTACCTCCGCGAGTCGCGGACCAAAGTAACGGGTCAGGTCCTGCCGTAGGTGCAAGCGCGCCCTCAACAACCTGGTCTTGACATTGGTTTCAGTCAATCCCAGCGTTTCGGCTGTGTCATGAATAGACAAACCTTCGATATCGCGCAAGAGAAAGACGGACCGCAGTGTTTCCGGCAAACGTTCCACCGCTTCGTTGAGGAAAGAACGGGCTTCGCCGGAGAGTAAAACATCCTCGGGCAGGCAGCACCAATCCGCCAGCGCCAGGTCATTCTCAATTTCTTCGTTCTCATCGTCAGGGGCTGTTTGCTCAATGGAAACCAGTTTAGGGTTTCGCTTGCGCAGCAGCATGAGCGCCTCGTTGACTGCGATTCGATACAGCCAGGTCGAAAGACTTGAGCGGCCTTCAAATTCTGGCAGCGCTTTGTAGGCTTTGATGAATGTTTCCTGCAGCACATCTTCCGCATCTTGTGACTCAGAGGTGAACCGCAGCGCAATCCGGTAGATTGCGTTAGAGTATTGCTCTACCAATTCAGCAAATGCTTCTGAATCGCCTTGCTTAAGACGTTCAATCAGGCGGCTTTGGTCGTTCGCGTTGTCTTTATTCATTAGATGCGCAAATCGTAGAAAAGTGACGCACTTTTATGAGAGCGCCCAGGTTGGCTGCACATCCAGATTCAGCGGATCGCGCTGGCCTAACGCAAACCGGTAATAGCCGGCTGCGGCAATCATAGCAGCATTGTCGGTGCAAAGCGACAGCGCCGGAATGTTAACTTTAAATTCGCGCTGCGATAAAAAGGCATCGCGCAATGCCCGGTTAGCGGATACGCCCCCGGCGACTAAGATTTCTTTCGCGTTGTAAACGCGGGCAGCGTGCAACGTCTTTTCAAGCAGCACATCCACCACGGCGGCTTGAAAACTGGCAGCCAGATCAGCAACCGGCAGCTTACGGCCCTGTGATTCAATATCACGCACGGTGCGCAGCACAGCGGTTTTCAGTCCGCTGAACGAAAAATTCCAGGTGCCTTCCAAACGGGCGCGCGGAAAACTGAACGCATGCGGATTGCCCTCTGCGGCTGCTTTTTGAATCGACGGACCGCCTGGGTACGACAGTCCAATCAGGCGGGCCACTTTATCGAAAGCTTCGCCGGCGGCATCGTCTAACGTCGCGCCAAGCCGTTTATATTCAAGGTGGTTGGTCATCAGGTTCAATTCGGAATGGCCGCCTGAGACCAGCAAAGCCAGCAGCGGAAATTCAGGCGCGGCGGGCGGCTGGGGCGTATCGACCGGGTACACCCAGGAAGAATAGATATGCCCTTCCAGGTGGTTGACGCCCACCAGCGGAATATTGGTTGCCAGCGCCAGCCCTTTGGCCATATTCATTCCAATCACCAGCGAACCGGCCAGACCGGGTCCACGGGTGACGGCAATCGCATCAATATCCTTCAGCCCTAAATGAGCACGCTGCAAGGCTTCGTCCACAATAGCATACACCGTGCGGATATGCTGGCGTGAAGCAACCTCGGGAAAAACGCCGCCGTATTGGGTGTGGATGTCGATTTGTGAAGCGACCACGCTGGAAAGCAAGGCGCGTCCGTTTTCAATGACCGCCGCGGCGGTTTCGTCACAGGAAGACTCAATGCCCAATATCCGGGCAGCAGGAAATTCGTTGATCATACGCTGACTCATACTGTTAATATATCACACCTGAATGGTGTTGAAGTGAAATCGTTTTACTTCTTCATCGGTAAAACATAATCGGTTGGGTACTCCACCAGAGGAATGAATTGGCCGTCCGGCTGGGCATAAAACGTGTTTTCCACACGGAAGCCCATGCCTTTGGAGGGATAGTACAAACCCGGTTCAACAGCGATTACACTGCCGGGAACCAGCAAATCTTTGTTTGAGGAGGCCGAACCGGAAAACGGCATTTCGTGAATCCGCAAGCCGACGCCATGACCGACGCTGTGAACATAACCTTCCTGAGTGCCAGGTGTGGATTGAATGGTTGGGTGTCCCAGGGCTTCAAAGAGGTCACAGGTCATCTTTTGATAATCTTTGAAGGGTCTGTTGATGGTCAATGCAGCGGTGACCTGTTGGTAAACCGAGAAAACCTGGTCGAACAGCGCTTGCGTTTCGTCGGTGGCATAACCCAGGCTCCAGGTGCGGGTGAAATCGTAAAAGTATCCGCCGCCGACTTCACACGGGAAAATATCAAAGACAATGGTCTTGCCCAATTGCAGCAAATCAGCGGGGTTGCCGCTGCTATGGGGGACGCCGGCATCGCGGCCGATAGCGAAAATCGCGCCTTCTGGATTTTCAGCGCCTAATTCAGCCAACCAGAGATCGATCAGGCTCTTGATACGGGCAATCGTAACGGGCTGGTCGTCGCGATCGATTAAAATTTCATTTTTTACCGGCCGGTGCGTCAGAAAATCGGCAACTCGAGCGACGACTTCCGTGGTGATTTTGCCCATGCGCCGGATTCGTTCAATCTCGTTTTCATCCTTCGACATCATGGCCGGCATCAAAATGGGGTCGTCGTAGAACCCGACCAGTTCGATTTCAGGCATAATCCTGGCCAGATGTTGATACACACCATAAACCGGCCCAATTTCATTCATGCCGTAAAGCGCTATTTTCCCGGAGGTAATTCCGGCATCGCTGAACATTTTTTGGTAGCGCAATGCGGCAGCCAGAGAAGGATCACCGCCGCTCGCCTGGGTGTACGCGCTCAGCGGATATTGAGAGAGGGTACGCACCGTAAATCCGGTCTTCGCAGCTTCTTCCCGCTCCATATCGTTGCAAAATATTGTGCCGCTGCCCGTGCGGGTGTAAATCAAATCCGCGTTGGTGACGTGTCCGCCGCCGGTAAGATAAACCATCGTGGCGTTATGAAAGGCATCCCCTTTGACCCATAAAACGTCAATAGCTGCCGATTGCATGTAAGCGGTAATTTCATTTTTCATTATATTTTCTCTTTTTTTGCTGTGGTTTAAACTTATTGGAGAGATTGTTTTTAATCCGATTCATGGCCGGCAACGTGGAACCGGCTGCGTTCGGCCAGGCGGATCGCAAATTCGATTGCGACCAATGCCGCGGCCAATGCCAGCGCTAACGGAATGCTTAAGAAGCGCCCGAGTTGGAACCAGGCAATCAAATCAAAATAAACACCTGCCCAGACGGCCTGCCTGACCAGGATGCTTTGATTGACCGGAGTGGGTGACGGGAAGCGCCAATGGAAAAAATACACCACCGGCAGCGCCGCTCCGCTGATTGCAGCCGTACCCAAAAAGAAAAACAGCCAGCGCGGTCCCAGAGTGGGTACCGTCAGGTAAAACAATAATCCCAGGCCAATCAGGCCTGCGCAGAACAAGATAATGGCGGTGATTAAGAAGGGAATGAATGGCGGAAGTTTCGACTGTTCCAACGGACACCTCGCTTAAAATTATATCGCAAGACCATGCCGCGACCCAATTGTTGCTTAACGAAATTGAACATTTGCCTGCTTGTCATAGCCGCGCACAGTGATATCCCCTATAATTGGAAAACGATATTACCTGAATCAGTGCAAGGAAAAGACCAGATTGAACCAGCATTCCCGCGAACTTAAGCACCGTCTATTGGCAGAACTGCGTGACGCCCGAGTTTTATTGCACGAATCACGTACAGCCCTGCTGATTTTTGCTTTTGTCATGCTGATCGGATCGCTGGCGCTGTGGCTTCTGTATGTTGACCCGCTCACCGGGAGCCGGATCGATTTTGGGGAAGCCATTTTTGCTACCTTTGGGCTGATGTTTTTTGAATCCACCCTGTCTTTTCCGCATAATATATTTCTGCGCATTCTGTTCTTTCTGATTCCGATCGCCGGCGTAGGCGCGCTGGCCGATGGTGTGCTGCGTTTTGGCAGCGCATTGATTAACAAACAGAACCGCGGGGAGAAGTGGCAGATCGCGATGGCATCGACTTTGAATGAGCATGTAATTGTCTGCGGAGCCGGAAAAATTGGCTTTCGGGTTGTATTGGAACTGCGCAAACTGGGCCGTGAGGTGGTGGTTATTGAGCGCAACGCGGATGGGCGGTTTATTGATAAGCTGCGGTCGATGAGTATTCCGCTGATCATTGCGGACGCCCGCCGCTCCGAAACACTATACAAAGCGAATATCGAACGGGCGGCGGCGATCATCCCTTGCACGGAAGATGAATTGACGAATCTGGATATTGCCCTGGATGCGCGGGATATTAAACCTGATATTAAGGTTGTACTGCGTATGTTTGACCCAGACCTGGCGCGCCGGGTGGAAAAGGGCTTCGGTATTCATACCGCCCTGAGCACCTCGGCGAATGCCGCGCCGGTTTTCGCCGCTTCTGCATTGGATTTGAATGTGAAATCCTCGTTTTATGCCGGTGACAAGCTGCTTAATTTGAGCGAGCTGGTTATCCAACCGCGCAGTCTTCTGCGCGACTGGACCGTGGAGCGCCTGGAACGCGAGATGGATTTAAACGTAGTCTCTTATACGGATGGCGACCTGGTCGATCTGCACCCAATGCCCGAACGCGTCCTGACTCAAGGGGTACAAATTTTGGTGCTGACAACGCTGGAAACACTGCGGCAATTGCACACCATGAATGGCGCGTAAATTAGGCGCAAACTCAATTCGCGGAGTTGTCTGAGCATTTGCAGCCACGTTGAAAAAGATTTCAATTGTGGTAGAATTTTTATCAAATTAATGCCGGAAATTCCTTCCGGCGCTCATCCAGAGAGGTGGAGGGACCGGCCCGCTGAAGCCTCGGCAACCGGAAATTGAAGACTGCGGTGCCAAATCCGGCAGGA
The DNA here is from genome assembly GCA_036822575.1 of Bellilinea sp. Classification (GTDB taxonomy): domain Bacteria; phylum Chloroflexota; class Anaerolineae; order Anaerolineales; family Anaerolineaceae; genus Bellilinea. The sequence continues at coordinate 279,880 of DAISHK010000002.1, forward strand.
TCCGCCCAGGGCGGCCATTCTGAAAGATGAGAGCCATCACAACCCCATGTGTACCTCTCGATCAGAGAGGTATTTTTATCTATAGGCAGGAGCGGCAATGGAACGACCTTATACCAACCGGAGATTTCTGGATGCCTTGCAGCAGCGGGTCTTAATTTACGACGGCGCAATGGGCACCAGCTTACAGAAGCAGGAATTAACCGCGGAGCATTTCGGCGGCGAGCGGACGAATGGCTGCAATGATTATCTGGTCATCACCTATCCGTTGGCGGTTGAGAACGTGCACCGGTCTTTTCTGGAAGTCGGCGTGGATGTGATTGAAACGGATACCTTCCGTTCTAACCGCCTGACTCTGGCCGAATATGGCCTGGCGGACCAGACAGAGGCGATTAACCTGGCCGCGGCGCGGCTGGCGCGCCGTCTGGCTGACGAATACAGTACCCCGCAGCATCCGCGTTTTGTGGCCGGTTCAATTGGCCCGACGGGGAAACTGCCCTCCATGGACGACCCGGAGCTTTCTAACATATCCTTCGAAGAACTGGCCGATATCTTCCGCCAGCAAGCGGCGGCGTTGCTGCGCGGCGGGGTGGATGTATTGTTAATTGAAACTTCGCAGGATATTCTTGAGGTAAAGGCCGCAATTGTTGGCATCCAGCAGGCTTTCACCGAGACAGCGATTCGCGTTCCATTGCAGGCGCAGGTGACCCTGGATACTACTGGCCGGATGCTCTTAGGCACTGATATTGAGGCGGTGGAGACCATTCTGGACGGGATGCCGATTGATGTGATCGGTCTGAATTGTTCCACCGGACCGGAACATATGCGTGAGCCGATCCGATTTTTGGGGGAGCATACCCATTTACCGGTTTCGTGCATTCCAAATGCGGGCCTGCCGCTCAACGTGGATGGGCAGGCGGTCTATCCGCTGGAACCGCAGCCATTTGCGGATGCATTGACTGAATTTGTTGAGAAAAATCATATTTCCATTGTCGGCGGTTGCTGCGGCACCACCCCGGCGCATTTGAAGCTGCTGGTCGATCAGGTCGGCGGCCGCGCTCACCCAATCCGTCCTGCGGACGGCGAACCGCTGCTGGCATCCGCTATTCAAGCGCAGGCCATGCAGCAAGTCCCGCCGCCGTTCCTGATTGGTGAACGGCTGAACACACAGGGTTCGCGCAAGTTTAAACAACTGATTTTGGAAGAACGCTACGATGACCTGCTTGAAATTGCCCGCGAACAGGTTGAATCTGGCGCGCATGGGCTGGATATCTGTGTGGCGTTGACGGAACGATCCGATGAGGCTGCGACCATCCGCACCGTGATCAAGAAATTAGCCCCCCTGGTGCGGGTTCCCCTGGTGATTGACACCACCGAACCGGATGTGCTTGAAGCGGCTTTGCAGACCGCGCCTGGCCGCTGCCTGATCAATTCCACCAATCTGGAATCCGGCCGGGCAAAAGCGGACCGCGTCTTTGCACTGGCGCGCAAATATAACGCAGCGGTCATCGCACTGACCATTGATGAGCAGGGCATGGCGAAAACCGCCGAACGCAAACTGGAAATTGCCCGCCGTATTTACGATATCGCTGTTAACGAACACGGATTGAAGCCGGGCGATCTGGTATTTGATCTGCTGACCTTTACCCTGGCTACTGGCGACTCGGAATTTTCGCAGTCGGCGGTTGAGACGATGGAGGGCATTCGTCAGGTCAAACAAGCCTTGCCTGGTGTTCTGACCTCATTGGGGGTCAGCAACGTATCCTTTGGGCTGGCTCCGCGCGCGCGCGCGGTGATCAACAGCGTCATGCTTTATCACTGCGTGCAGGCCGGGCTGGATATGGCCATCGTCAATCCGGCGCAAATCACGCCGTATGCTGATATTCCGCAAAATGAACGTGACCTGGCCGAAGATTTGCTGCTCAACCGCCATCCAGATGCGCTGCAACGGCTGATCGAAGGTATCGGGCAGTCACCGGCTATTAATAATAAGGTCGGCGCTCAGGCCGCTTTATTGCAGGAAATGGCGGCGGAAGAACGGCTGCATTATCGTATCGTCCACCGCGTCAAAGACGACGTCGAGTCCGATATTGACGAAATTCTGGCTCGTCCCAGCGACGAACACACACATGACCGGGCCGTAAAAATTCTCAATGGGGTTCTGCTGCCGGCCATGAAAGAGGTCGGCGATAAATTCGGCAGCGGTGAGTTAATTCTGCCCTTCGTATTGCAGTCCGCTGAAGTGATGAAGAAATCCGTATCATATCTGGAAAACTTCCTTGAACGCCTGGAAGGCGTCAGCAAGGGCCGCATGGTGCTGGCTACCGTTTACGGCGATGTGCATGATATCGGCAAGAATCTGGTCAAGACAATTCTTTCCAATAACGGCTATGAGGTAGTTGACCTGGGCAAACAGGTCCCGGCTGAAACGATTATTTCTAAAGCCGTAGAATTGAACGCGACGGCCATCGGCCTTTCCGCGCTGCTGGTGAGCACCTCCAAGCAAATGCCGCTGATCGTCAATGAACTTCAGCGCCGCAAACTGAATTTCCCTGTCCTGATCGGCGGAGCAGCCATCAATAAACGCTTTGGACGCCGGATTTTGCAGACCGAAGACGGCAGTATTTATGAGCCAGGCGTGTTTTATTGCAAAGACGCCTTTGAGGGACTAAGCACGATGGACGCGCTGATTGACGAAAGCCAGCGGCAGCCCTTGCTGGAAAAACTGCGTCGTGATCTAACTTTTGAATTGGGCCGCGCTGAATCGGCCGGCACAGTTGATGCGAGTAGCACGACCAATGTGCGCTCTGTCCCGCCGGCGGAACGGATTCCGCAGCCGCCAGCCTGGGGGGTGCGGGTTGTGCGCCAAATGCCGCTCGAAACGGTGTTTGAACATCTGGCGAAAAATGAACTTTTCCGTCTCTCGTGGGGCGCGAAAAACTCACATGGCGCGGAGTGGGTCAAGCTGCAGGCAGAATATGAAGAACGGCTGGACCGCATGCGCCGTGAGGCGATGCGCTCGGGTTGGCTCAATCCACAAGGCGTCTATGGTTACTGGCCGGCGCAATCTGATGGAAATGAGCTGGTCGTGTACGACCCGGCAAGTGTTGAGCAGGGCCAGCCGCGCGAAATTCAGCGTTTTAGCTTCCCGCGCCAGGCCGGCGGCGAGAACCTGTGTCTGGCAGATTATTTTGCCTCGGCCGCTTCCGGGCAAATGGATACGGTTGCGTTCCAGGTGGTCACCGTAGGCGCAGCCGCCACACAGCGCTTTGAGGATTTTCAGAACCGCGGTGATTACAGCGAGGCTTACTTTATCCACGGATTAGCCGTGCAGACGGCAGAAGCTGCCGCTGATTACCTGCATAACCATATCCGCCGCGAATTGGGTCTTGGCGCTGAACAGGGCAAGCGTTATTCGTGGGGCTATCCGTCCATCCCTGAATTGAGTGATCACCAGCGTTTATTTGAATTGCTGCCGGCCCAGGCTGAATTAGGAATGCAGCTGACTTCAGCCTTTCAACTGGTTCCCGAGCAATCAACGGCCGCCATTATATTGCACCATCCGCAGGCGCGCTATTTCAATATTGGTGAAAGCCGGGTGGAGCAGTTAATGAAATGAACCAAAACAGCCGTTTTGAAGTGATCCGTCAGGCGATTTTGACCAATACCCCGATCCTGTCAGATGGGGCAATGGGCACCTTGCTGCATGCGCGCGGCGTGGATGTCGATCAATGTTTTGATGCGCTCAATCTGACCAATCCGGCTCAGGTCGCCGCCATCCATAAGGAATACATTGACGCCGGCGCTAATATGATCCAGACCAATACATTTGGCGCAAACCGGTATAAGCTGTCACAGCACGGTCTGGGTGATCAGGTGACGAAGATTAATGCGGCGGCTGTCGATCTGGCGCGCCGCGCGATACTGGCTACCTTTAAAGATGTATGGATTGCCGGCGATATTGGCCCGTTAGGGGTGCGCCTGGCGCCATTTGGACGGGTGCAGCCGGATCAGGCCCGTCAGGTTTTCGCCGAGCAGATCCAGGCTTTGGTGGAAGCCGGCGCGGATCTGCTGATTATCGAGACGATGACAGATGTTTATGAAGTGCGCGAGGCTGTGGCCGCGGCTCGCCAGGTGTGCTCGCAAATCCCGGTGATCGCCTCGATGACATTCACCCGGGATGACCGCACGCTTTTAGGAGATACCCCGGCCAAGGTGGCGCGCAAACTCCATGATGCGGGCGCGGATGTGATCGGCGTTAATTGTTCGGGCGGGCCAAACCAGATTCTGCGGATTCTGCGCTCAATGCGCACCGCTGTACCAGAAGGGCATTTTTCCGTCATGCCCAATGCCGGCTGGCCGGAGCAGGTCTCCGGACGAATTATGTATCCGGCGACGCCAGAGTATTTTCATGATTACGCCGCCGCTTTTCTGCAGGCGGGGGCGCAGGTTTTGGGCGGCTGCTGCGGTACCACACCAAAACATATTTCCATCATGCGCCAGGCTATCGATGCTTATCGGCCGGACGCGATCAACCCGAATCATTCGCTTTCCATTGTGGAGCGTGAAGAGGCTGAGCAGGAAAGCCACGCACCAACCGTGCTCGCGCAAAAATTAACTGGCGGAAAATTCGCGGTTGCTGTTGAAATGGACCCCCCGCGCGGATTAACCACCCAGAAAATCCTGGCCGGTTCCAGTTTGCTGGCAGAAGCCGGAGCGGATGTCATCAATGTAGCTGACAGCCCGATGGCGCGCATGCGCATGAGCCCCTGGGCAGTTTGCCGTTTGATCCAAGAAAAAGTAGGCATAGAGACGGTACTGCATTTCCCCACCCGCGGGCGTAATTTATTGCGCGTACAGGGGGATTTGTTGGCGGCGCACGCACTGGGTGTGCGGAATGTCTTTGTGGTGATGGGCGACCCGACTGCGATAGGCGATTACCCGGATGCTATGGATAATTTCGATCTGGTCCCTTCCGGGTTGATTAAATTGATCAAGCAGGGTTTCAATACTGGTGTGGATCATGCCGGTGTAGAGATCGGTCAGCCAACTGCCTTTTTCGTCGGCGGCGCGCTCAATTTGAATCCGAACGACCCGCAGGCGGAAATCAAAAATTTACGGCGAAAAATTCGCGCTGGGGTCGATTTCTTCCTGACCCAGCCGATTTATGCGGTCGGTCCGGCGCAAGCTTTTATCGAGCGCGCGCGCCAGGAAGTGGAAGGCTTTACCACGCCGGTGCTGGTCGGTTTGCTGCCGCTGGCTTCTGACCGGCATGCTACCTTCTTGCATCATGAGGTGCCAGGGATCGAAATCCCTGATTCAATACAGAAACGAATGACCGCAGCCGGAGAAAATGGTGCGCAAACAGGCATTGAAATTGCACAAGAATTAGCTGGAGAAATGCATGAATTTGCGCAAGGTGTCTATTTGATGCCGGCCTTTAACCGATTTGATTATGCTGCTGAGATTATCGAGGGAATTTGTCGGAATGTCGGCTAATCGCAAAGTTCAAGGCCATTCAGTAGCCCTGATAATTGGGTGGATACTGTAAACTATATCTGACGCTGATTGATCCCTCTCCCCCTTATGGTTAAGGGTATTTTGGAACGAATGAGTTAAGCTGATGGCCATTCTGGTAATTTCTGATATTCACGCGAACCTGACGGCATTGGAAGCCGTATTGGCGGATGCCGGTGAGGTTGACGCTGTTTGGTGCCTGGGCGATTTGGTCGGCTATGGCCCTGACCCGAATGCCTGTGTGGAACGAATTCGATCGCTGCCGAATTTAATCTGCCTGATGGGCAACCATGATGCGGCTGTATTAGACCAGCTGGATCTGAATGCCTTTAATCGTGAAGCAATGGCCTCAGTTACCTGGACTCGCAGCCAGATCAGCATTGAAAATCTGGCGTTTTTGGGACGTTTGAAAGAACGCAAAGATTTTGAAACGGTTACCCTCAGCCACGGCAGCCCGCGCAATCCTATCTGGGAATACCTGTTAGACTTGAATACCGTAGAAGCTAACTTTTCTTATTTTTCGACTCCTTACTGTTTCGTTGGGCACACGCACATACCGGTTCAATATATCAGCAAGACTGAAGAAGAAATCACCTGGAGCATACCACCGATCGGTCAGCGGATTTATTTACAGGAACGCGCCATCCTGAATCCAGGCTCGGTTGGCCAGCCGCGTGACCGGGATGCACGGGCAGCTTATGCGCTTTTTGATCCGCAGCGGCTGACCTGGGAAGCGCGCCGGGTAGTCTATGACTATCGCAGCGTTCAAACCCGGATCATCAACGCCGGACTGCCCCAGCGACACGCTTCGCGTTTGGCAGAAGGCTGGTAAAACGGGAACCAAACGCGTTGTTTTCCGTCTTATGGACAAGGAGAAGTGAGGAGACAGCCATGAAGAAAACAAGCCTGATTACGACCAGTTTGTTGTTGGGGGCAATGCTGCTAAGCGCGTGCAGCGCTGCCGCACAGACGCCAGCTTATAACTCATATTCACAAGATGAATCCTATGCGGAATCAGCGCCGATGGAAGCGCCGCTGGCGGATTCTGCCTCTGGTTCTGCCTTTGATTATGAGGGGAAATCGTATACGGACAATACCATTGCGGCGGAAGAAACCGTTGAACGCATGGTCATTCGCAATGCCAATCTGGTCATTGACGTTCTGGAGCCGGAACAGGCTTTGAAGGACGTGCAAACGCTGGCTGAATCCATGCAGGGGTACGTGGTTACTTCCAATCTGTATCAACGGTCCCTGTATGATGGCACAGAGGTTTTTGAGGCTTCGGCAACCATCCGCGTTCCGGCAGATAAACTGGATGAAGCCATGAGCCAGATTAAGGCTCTGGTCGAAGATCCCAAAGTGGACGTGGAGAGTGAGAACGTCAGCGGTCAGGACGTGACCAAAGATTATACTGACCTGCAATCGCGGCTGCGGAATCTTGAATCGGCTTCGGAACAACTGCAAGAGATCATGAAGACGGCCACAAAAGCAGAAGATGTTCTGGCGATTTTCAACAATCTGAAAGAAGTCAACGAAGAGATCGAAGTCATCAAAGGCCAGATGAAGTATTACGAAGAAGCGGCAGCGCTTTCCGCTATCAACGTGACCATTCAGGCTAAAGAGACCACCAAGCCGATCACGGTTGCGGGCTGGTCTGCCGGTGAAGTGGCCCACGACGCGCTTCAAACGCTGGTAGACGTGTATCAATGGATCGCTACTGCGGCAATCAATATTGGCATCGTCTGTGTACCAGTTTTTCTCCCTGTGTTGGTGATTGGGTATTTGCTCTTCCGTTTGATCCGCAGCCAGTCACGCAAATCTAAAGCTGCCCACAAGCAAGATGAAGCAGCGCCTGTTCCGCCGGAACAGTAGGCCACAAGAAATCAACCGCCGGAGAGGAACCCCTCTCCGGCTTTTTGTTCTTACAGAATATTCACAAACGCTGATCCTTCGGTTGGGATCGCTTAAATCCAGAATAATCGAAATATAATTTACTTGATATTAAGGTCTAATCACAGGCGCGCCCGATTGGATAAAAATCAAATTCCTATAGAATGGGGTATTTCATATGACGCTTCATCTTTCAGCAGCTTTTCGAGGCAAAATCGCATTGGTGACCGGCGCTTCGAGTGGCATCGGCGCTGAAATCGCCCTGCGCCTGGCTAAAGATGGCATGCATGTGTTGCTGGTGGCGCGCCGGGCAGACCGCCTGCAGGAAATGCAGCGCAGAATTGAGACGGAAGGCGGCAAGGCGGATTGGTTTGCCTGTGATTTGGGCGATTTCAATCAATTGGAGGCTTTAATTACCCAAATTAAGGAGCGTTTTGGCGCCCCGGAAATTTTGGTCAATAACGCTGGCTTCGGCTGGTACGGCTATCTGAAAGATATGCCCTGGAATGAGGCTGATGATCTGCTGCGGGTTAATATCGTTGCCCTTACGCGCCTGACTCAGGCTTTTATGCCGCAAATGACGGCGCGCAATTCCGGGCATATTATCAACCTGGGTTCCATTGTGGGGGTGATGCCCAATCAAGGCATAGCACTCTACAGCGGCAGCAAAGCGTATGTAGATGCCTTTACCACCGCTTTGCACCGTGAGCTGCGCGGCACGCAGGTGCATGCCGGCGTGATCAGACCTGGGCCGGTGAAAACAGAGTTTTTTGATCTGTCAGCCAAATTACCGGGATCCACCCGCATCCCCGGCGAGCAATTGGCTGCAACCAGTGCCCAGGTAGCAGATGAGATTATCCGCCAGCTTAATCATCCCAAACGGTTTCGCTTTGTTCCGGGTTGGATGCGCGTAACCGCCTGGGTTGAGTTTTATTTCGGCTGGGTAGTGGACCTGGTGGGGCCGATTTTACTGCGCAACCGGCAGGCTTAAGCGCCTCCGATAACCGGCTCTTAATCGCTAACGCAGGGTAATTTCGAGATACAGGCTTTGGTGAATGGTCACATAGAAGTGATAAAAGCCATTGCCGGCCGGCTGCCAGCGCACTGCTTCACCATCAGCGGACGCGTACATCGGGGCTGAGGGTAGCCGCAGGGTAATACGCCCGCTGTCTTCGCGTTGAAGTTGAATCTGCAGGGCAATTTTATCCTCCGAGGCTGTCCATTGTGTGATTTCACAGCCTTGTGTGAAATGCAGGTCCGATCCGGCGTATTGCCCGCGATTCTTTAGGGTATACAGCGCGTATAAAGCAACGCCATGCGCTGGAATGTCCGGCATCTGTGCGGGAACGCCGGCGTTGATTGTGTGGAAATCATCCGTCCAGAAAGCTGCGGCCAGGTAATCCTGGTCTGGCAGTTGAAAATCTGGAGCTGAGAAGGTCCAGGGCAGCGGCTTATCACTCCAATTAAAACGGGCAATGACCTGCCAGCCCCCAATTCCGCTTTCGCAATCCAGTTTTAATCGTTCTGGGGTGGTGTTTTCAAAAAGGTCGATGACCTGTGCGCGATTGCCGGTAAGCGGCAGCAACGATTGCGCAATTTTGACGCGGTTTTCTGGCAGCGCCGGCAAATCGTCTGAAAGCAGGAGCGAACCGCCGGTCATAGCAATGGAGGTTGCCAATGATTGTACTTCCGGCAAACTGAGATGTGTGTCAGGCCGGACCAGAAGACAGTCTGGATCATTAACCCACCAGCGATTATGCAGCGGGCTGCGAGTGAGAATGTTCTGGATGGAGTTGCGTGCTGAGGGCATATAAGGTTCATTCCGGAAGGGAAACTGGATGCCATTGAAATTCGGCCGCCAGAACCCGCTCACATCTGCGCCAATGCGATTGGCTTCAACCAGACCAAGCACCGAGCCAAGCGGCGCGCCGCAAGCCAGCAAGAAGGTGTCCTCGCCGGCTGCCTCACGCAGGGCCAGCATGCCTGCGTACAATACCTGGGCGCGTGTGCGCGATGGGTCTTGATAGCGGCCGGGCAATGCCGCCGCATAGAGAAAGTCCAGTTTGAGGTACGGAAAACCCCACTCATGGGCGGCGGTGGCAATCACTTCTTTTGCATACGCCAATGCCTCGGGGTTGGTTAAATCCAATCCATGCGTAAGCGCATTCCAGACAAAGCCGGCGTTAACCGGTTTGCCGTGTTCGTTGCGCAGAATATATTCGGGATGCTCCGCCTCAAGCCGTGATTTGGGATGAACTATAAAAGGCGCCAGCCATAAGCCAGGGGTTTTCCCGCCGGCGCGGATTTCTTCAGCCAGGGGTTTTACCCCGTGCGGAAATTTGGGGCGGAATGCGAACCAATCGCCGACTTGTGCTTCAAAACCATCATCAATTTGCACCAGATCAATTGGCAGGCGCGGCCCATTAGCCTGGATGGCCGCCAGATTGGCGCGGATATCCTCAGCGCTCAGGTTGGTGTAATAGTGATACCAGGAACACCATCCGGCTGGAACAGTGCCTGGCAGGCGCACCTGGTTGATAGCGGCGGCTGCCTCAAGATAGGGACCGAGCGGATCTTCACACTGCAAATCGAGCGGCATCCATACAGCCCAATCGGTTTGTTGGCTGGCCTGGGGTGCGAGCAGGCTGTGATCACCGTTAGCCCATATTGTGAGACTGGGCTGGTCGTAGAGCAGCGCTTCAATGGTGCCGAAATGCTGGCGCTGGCTCAAGAAACCCAGGAGCAGGCCGCGGCCAGTGCCAAGATCGTTGATGGCAGCGAAGAAATCGGAGCCAAAGTACCCTTTCATGCTCAAAGCAGGCGTGCCATGATTGAGCACCATCGGGTTTTGCAGCAGGCCTAACCTTGACCGCACCATATTTTGGGACGAACGATAGGCACCGCTGTGCGACCAGGATTGCCAGCCATTTTTGTAAAAACTGAGATCCTGGCTTTGGAATTTTATCTGGCCGCGGCCGGCAGCTCCGCCGGCGCGCAGCAGGTCAATGCGATTAATATCAATTGAATCGGGGCCAGTGTTGGTGATTGTTATGCGCCAGAGTAAGGCCGCCTGGTTTTGCGGCACAACAAATTCAATTTCAAAAAGGACTTGCCCTGAAAATAGCGCTGTGCGATAAGCGCAGACGCTGGCTGGCTGAAAGATTTCAGGACATGGACCTTTGAAATCGGTCGCTTCCCAATTGGTTGCGGTTTCACTGAAGGCTGTCAATCCGCGGTGGATATCCACCGCGCAATGTGCCTGGAGAATTTGCGGTGTGCTTTGATCCGCAGTCAGGATATCAAATCGGCCGGCCTGGGGCAGCAGCTTCAATTGCAGAAATGGTGAGGTCAGTTCAGGCATTATGTACCCTGTTTAATGTGAAATTTATCTAATTATACAGGTCAAAACTCTTGCTGGGTGGGGGTAGAATAGAAGAGTGAAATTATTAACCTTCGGGGAATCTTAATAACGATAGGAAAGTGCAAAGTCCTGATGTTTGGAGCAAAAAAAGACTTTTGGCCTGGTGTCTGGTTGCGGCAATCCCGCAACACCATTTTTACTGAGAACTTCCTGATTACATTAGCAGCCGTTTTGGTTGGTCTGGCCAGCGGCATCGGTGTCTGGGCTTTTAAGGCATTATTTAATCTGCTCAAGAAGTTTTTATTCGTGACCGTCGCTGGTTGGATGTCTGGCATCGGCGATTGGACCGTAATCCTGATCCCGGTTGCGGGGGGCCTGGTGGTTGGCCTTATTGTCCATTTTATCATCGGAGAAGAACGGTATCACGGAGTAGCCGGCATTATGGAATCGGTTGCGCTGGCAGGCGGGCGTCTGCGATTCTGGCGTGTACCGAGCAAAATTTTGGCGTCGATCATCTCGATCGGCAGCGGCGCATCGGTCGGCCCTGAGGACCCATCCGTGCAGATTGGGGCCAATATCGGCTCCATGTTCGGGCAGTGGTGGCAGCTTTCCAATGAGCGCGTGCGTACGCTGGTCGCGGCTGGCGCAGCCAGCGGTATCGCGGCTGCCTTCAACGCGCCAATTGCCGGTATCTTTTTTGCGCTGGAAGTCATCATGGGAGAATTTTCCGGCGGTACAGTCGGTATGGTGGTGCTGGCGTCGGTGACTTCGGCGGTGGTTACGCAGGCTGTTTCCGGCGCAAGCCCGGCTTTCAGCATTCCTGGATACGGCTTTGATTCGCCGATTGAATTGCCATTCTATTTGATTCTGGGCTTGCTGACAGGCTGCCTGTCAGCAGCGTATATTTATTTTCTTGATAAAGCCAAGGTCATTTACTCCGGCATCAAAATTCCGCGCTGGGCAAAAACTGTCTTAGCGGGCTTGATCGTCGGCTGCATTGGTTTCCTGCTTCCGCAGGCTCTGGGTGTCGGCTACGAATCGATCGAGATGGTGCTGGGCAATTCAACCACCACTATCGGTTTGTTGCTGCTGATCATGCTCGCCAAACTGGTGCTGACACCGGTCAGTGTACAGGGCGGTTTCCAGGGCGGTGTTTTCGCGCCTTCGCTGGTCATGGGGTCGATGTTAGGGGGCGCTTATGGTATGGTGGTTACCAAACTATTCCCGTCGTTCATCTTTGCCCGGCCATCCTTTGCTATGGTGGGTATGGCGGCGGTTTTGGCCGGCGCTGTCCGCGCTCCGCTGACGGCGATTTTGCTGTTGTTTGAAATGACCAACGACTATCGGATTATCCTGCCGTTGATGCTTACGGTGGTTGTTTCGGTCTGGGTATCCTCTCGCTTTGAACCTGAGTCGGTGTATACCTTGCCGCTCTCGCGCCGTGGTATTCGGCTGCATGCCGGCCGTAATGTCGAAGTGCTCGAATCGATTACCGTGGGCGAAGTGATGGAAAAAGATTTCCCTGTATTAAAACAAAATGACGACTTGCAGTCGGCGATCGATCATTTTTGGTCATCCCACTTGCATGGTTTGCCGGTTATCGATGATAATGATGAATTGCAGGGTATTTTAACTTTGCGTGATACGGAAAACATTCAATCTCAGGATAGTGACCGTACAATTACCGTCAAAGGCCTGTGCACCAGTGCATTGGTGACGGCCACACCGGATGAGACCATTGGTTCAGCGCTGCGGCGGATGGCTGCCCGTGATATTGGTCAGTTGCCGGTCGTCGAATATCCCGGATCACGGAAGATGGTCGGTTTATTAACCCGAGCTGACCTGGCGAAGGCCTACGAGGCGGCCCTGGCGCGTCTGGCTTCAGCGCGGTATCGTGCGCAGCGGTTGAAAATCAGCGCGAATACCAATGTGGAGATTGAGGAAATGCGCGTAGAACCTGATTCGGCCTGTGCTAACCGTGAAATGCGCGCCATTCAATGGCCGAGTGACTGTCTGATTGCCAGTATTCTGCGCGGCGCGCGTATGATCGTGCCGCGCGGTGAGACGGTCGTTCAACCGGGTGATATTTTGCTCACGGTGGCCGCAGAAACAGCGCGAATTCAAGCGCGCGCTTTATGCAAATCTCGTAATAACACACCCCAACCAGCCGTCTAATTTGAGAAGTCGCAGGCTTTATTGAAACCAACAGCGCAATCCTTTCAAACCATTGTCCCGACACCGTACTTTTTACCGTATTGGCTTTTTACCCCCAAAGGTGAAAAGCCAGCGGATGGCTGGCCGCTGCTGCTTTATTTGCATGGGTCAGGTTTGTGCGGCAATGATTTGCAGCTAACCATTAACAGTGAACTGCCTGCGTTGGCCGGGTTGCGCGATGATTTTCCATTCTTGCTGGTTTGCCCGCAATGCCCGCAAGATACCTGGTGGTCTGATCAATTAGCCGGGCTAGATATTTTGCTGAAGCAGCTTTGCGATCAATATCCGGTCGATCAGCGCCGTGTGCTGGTTACGGGCTCCAGTATGGGGGGATATGGCGTCTGGCATCTGGCGTCGATGTTTCCGCGCCGGTTTGCCGGGGTTATGCCGCTGTGCGGCGGCGGAGCCTGGTTTTATGGCTTTCCAGAACGCGCTCGCCTGTTAAAAGAAACGCCTGTGTGGGCATTTCACGGCGATCATGACGCCATCATCCCGGTCCGTGAGGCGGCTGTGTTGGTGGAACAGGTTCAACGCGCCGGCGGTCAGGCGCACCTGGAGGTTATTCCCGGCGGGCACGACATCTGGCGGCAGGTGTATCAGCGTGAAGATGTGTGGGCCTGGCTCAGCGCGCAACGGCGCGCAGAATATTTCGTGTAGCCAACTGGATTAGGGTATTAAAAGAGCACCTGAAAAGGTGCTCTTTTTTGCTTACAAGCGGGGCAACAAGATGCCGCCCTGATTTTGATATTTCCCCTTTTTATCGGCGTAAGAAATCTCACAGGGTTCGTCGCCCTCAAAGAATAATACCTGCGCGATGCCTTCGTTGGAATAGATTTTGGCTGGGAGGGGGGTGGTGTTGGAGATTTCGAGGGTCACATAACCTTCCCATTCTGGCTCGAAGGGGGTTACGTTAACGATAATGCCGCAGCGGGCGTAGGTGCTTTTTCCCACGCATAGCGTCAGCACAGAACGCGGAATGCGGAAATACTCCACTGTCTTTGCCAGAGCAAATGAATTCGGGGGGATGATGCAAACATCGCCTTTGAAATCAATCATCGAAGCGGATGAAAAATTCTTGGGATCAACAATGGCTGAGTAAACGTTGGTGAAGATTTTAAATTCATCCGCAACGCGGATATCGTATCCGTAGGACGAAAGGCCGTAGGAGATAACACCCTTACGAACCTGCTTGTCCTCAAAGGGCTCGATCATGCCCTGCTCTTGCGCCATTTTCCGAATCCACTGATCTGCCTTAATGCCCATACCGCTTTCTCCTTGAAGAGGTTTTGTTAATTGAGAAAACCACGCGAATTGCCAGTTGTCCCATTTGGCTGCGTTATGCTTTAGCCACTGGAAAACCGCCATTGCGCCCGGAAATTATAAGGGTAAATGTCCTCTCTCTGCCAGGACAGATTTCAGTTGATGGTCGAGTTCCTGACTGCGCGATTCAATGCTGCGGATTTCCGAGAGATAGATTTCTTTCGCAGTTTCATTTTCCAACGAAAGTAAATTGATGCGGACATTATAGGCAGCGCTGGTTAATCCGGCCATTGCCAGGGTTGCCGCTGAGGCTGCGTCTGAAATTGCGTTTATATTGCCGTATTCGGCGGCTTCCAGGGCTAAGCGCTGCAGCGCTAAAGCTGAACGAGCATTCTTGAGGGGTACATCGATGGCGACCTTCGTAGCGCTTTGAATGGCTGCGTTGCGGATGGCTTGTTCCTCAAGCGATTCTTTCGGTAATTTAAAGGCGGCCATCACCTGGTTGAAGGCTTCGGCATCCTCATCAATGGCAGATTGGAATTCTTTGCGCGCCTGATCGGCCTGTTCAATCATCGCCCACATGCGTTCTTTAACTTCGGCGTATTTCTTTTTATCGACGGTTAACCGGCTTACCATGGCAACCAGAGCGGCTGCGACGGCGCAGGTGTGGGCAGCCGCAGAGCCGCCGCCAGGGGCCGGGCTGGCGCTGGCCAGATCGTCCAGAAAACTGCTCTCCGGGCTGGCTGCCGGCGCATTGGCGGATTGGAGCAATTCCATCAGACGGTGTTCAAGCACCTGGTCTGGCGCAAATTGATCGAGTTGGGTATACCAGACAGCCGCATCGGTCAGCGCTTCCTGCGGTATGAGACCGACCAATTCACAATGATGGATGCCCACCCCGTAACGCTGACCTTCGCGCCGGACAAACTCAACCACCCGCGCAATGGGAGTCTGCCGGTAGTTGGTCAGATTCATCGAAACCTGCGCCAGGCCATCCACCAGGATCCCCATGGCTTTGACGTAACGCAGCCCTCCGGAGGAATGGCGGACAGTTTTGGCAATTTTCTGAGCGATGGCGGTGTCCGCGCTGGTCAGATAGACATTAAAGGCTACCAGGGGTTGGCGTGCGCCGATTACGGTAGCTCCGGCCGGATTAGCGTGATGTGGGCCGAAATCCGGATCCCGTTCTGGCTTTACCCCGATTTCTTCTTTCCACACTTCGTATTGCCCGCGGCGGATATTTTCCAGGTTTTGCCGTTCAGGCCGCTGGGCAGCCTCTTCGTACAGGTAAACCGGGATACTCAGCTCTTCGCCGACTCGCCGGCCCAAGCGCCGCGCAATTTCCACACAATCCTGCATGGTGGCGCCTTTTAAGGGCACAAACGGCACGACGTCGGTAGCGCCGATGCGCGGATGTGCGCCGGTATGCTCATCCAGGTTGATCCATTGGGCGGCAGTGCGAATCCCTTGATAGGCAGCTTCCTCAACCGCTTCCGGTGCACCGACGAAGGTAATCACAGTCCGGTTATGGTCTAAATCTGAATGATGGTCAAGCACATGTACATTGGGCACACTCTGAATACTGGCAAGAATTTTTTCAACAACTTCCGGGCGGCGCGCCTCAGAAAAATTGGGTATACATTCGATCATAGAATTGGGCATGGTTCCTCGTCGTATTGCTTCGAATTCGATTGGTCCCGCTTGGAAATGTCCGGCGTTTTGCATCCTATCCTGGGTAAATTATAATCATAAATACCGGCGGTCGTTGACTGTGTCTGGAGAAAGGATTAATCGATAATGTGCGGACGATTTACGCTTACACTGGATCCTGAGGAACTGCGCGAGGCATTGAAATTAGGCGATATGCCGCCGCAATGGATTCCGCGCTATAATGTGGCTCCCAGCCAGCCGGTTGCGGCAGTCACCGATGCTAAAACCCGAGCGGTTGATTTTCTGCATTGGGGGTTAGTGCCCTCCTGGGCAAAAGATATCAGTATCGGCAGTCGCCTGATTAACGCCCGGGCGGAAACATTGGAAGAAAAGCCCTCTTTTCGCACGGCGTTGCAGCGGCGGCGCTGCCTGATTCTGGCGGATGGTTTTTACGAATGGGCCAAGGCCCGCAGCGCGAAAGACAAATCCACGCCATTTTATTTTTCTCTGCAATCCGGGCAGCCGTTCATGTTCGCAGGATTATGGGAAATCTGGCGCTCGTCTGAAGATGATGTCCTGCGCAGCTGTACAATTATCACGACTGAAGCGAATGAGGTCGTAGCCCCAGTCCATGAACGGATGCCGGTGATCCTGACGGGTGATGATGCCTGGCGCTGGCTCAACCCCGGTCCGGCTGCGACGGTGAAAGGCTTGCTTAAGCCATATCCCGCTGAAGTGATGCGGGCTTATCCGGTGGGAAAAGACGTCAATTCACCGAATGTTGACCATGCGCGTTTAATTGAGCCAACAACACTATTTTAACTGAGCAATTTCCGAAAATTCCTTGACGGTTTACCTGTCCTTTGATAGAATTTCATCCGTTGCCGCCCCCATCGTCTAGGGGACCAGGACGCAGCCCTTTCAAGGCTAAAACGAGAGTTCGAATCTCTCTGGGGGCACACCACAAACCCGCCGCAAGGCGGGTTTTTTGTTGCCTCAATGCGCTTGTGATGATTATTGAACAAGGCGGGTTGACGTGACTTAAAAAGAAATTTACAAGGCAGAGCATTCCTTGGAGGTTTTATAACGAATGAAAATATGATAATCAGCGTGGCCACACCGAAAATTGTCTACGGAGCCGCATAATTAGTCCTCGACAAAGTTTGTTGGAATTTCTTTGGTTAGCGGTTTGGTTTGATTGTGTAAATGAGGTTATTAAATTTCAGCGCTAGTCTTTCGATTGTTTTTCGAAATGGCCTGCGCTGGTTTTCTTGCCAGAACAATAACCCAAGACATGGTAAATAAATAAACCAGGTAATAACTGGCTGGGCTGTTTGCAGATGTACAGCCATTGATTTAAGTCCCCATTGTGAAAACCAATAACCGTAAGCCAGCCAACTGCAAATATTCAGGAACCATAATTGTTTTTTATTTTCTGGGATTAACCAAAGCATCAATTGATCATAATAAAAAGGGGTTTGTGGAACAATCGCCATTAGCAAGAGTACCCAGGCTTCTTTACGCCGCCAGCACAGCAAAGCCAGTATCAAGATAACCCCTGGAAACATAAGGATCGGTATTGGGTGGATGGAAGTCGATAAACTTGAAGCGACTATCCAATAAAAAGGCCAATGAGGCATGATAAGTAAGGAGATTATTCCAATGGTAAACAACACGAGGAAGCCCTTTTTTGAGGGCCGAAAGATAAAGGTAGCTAGCCCCACAGTGGGTTTGCACCAAAGAAAACCTTGTAAAATGGGCAGAAATGCGCCAGAGAGTAATAATGGAGTCCATTGACCGGTATAGCCTGCGACTAGAAATGGGGATGAAGCCAGTATGCCCAGTTGCCAATTTTGACCAGATTTAACAATAGCAAATGCCAATGTGATCGCGGAAAAGGTAAAAAATAGGGCACCAGCAATATAATCATCAAATGGCGAAAAGAGAAGTCCGAAATAAGCGGCTGGCAAAGGATTAGGATAAGGCGCTCCTAACGGATAAATATTTTGGATAGACATTACTGTATAAGGATTATCTCCCTCACGAATAGCCTGCGCTGCTCGCAAGGTCCATTGAAAGTCACTGGCGCGAACATTCCGTAACCGGAGCATTGTATAAGAAAGGGAAAAGCAAATTACACCAAGCAAGACGAAATTTAGTATTCTTTTGCGATTCATTGATTCCCCGCTTGATTTTTGAAACCAGTATACTCTCAAGTGACTGAAAAAGAGTTTAAATTAATATTGACACGTAGTGTACCGTTCGGTATAATGACTGCATGGATAACCGCCAATTGATTTTTGATGTCGCTCTGCAATTATTCGCTGACCGCGGCTATGACGCGGTTGGGGTGCAGGAAATTGCGGAAACGGCCGGTTTAACCAAGCCGACCCTCTACCATTATTATGGCAGCAAATTAGGGCTGCTGGAGTTTATTCTGCGGGAAAACTTCAGTGAATTCAATCCGCTGGTAGCGGCTGCGTGTGAGTATCAGCATGATCTGCCCGGGACGCTCCTGCGCCTGGCGCAGGTTTATTTTGATTATGCCCAGCAGCATTCGCAGTTTTACCGGCTGCACCTGGCGCTTTGGTTTTCTCCGCCGCAATCGGAAGCTGCTTTGGCAGCCATGCCCTGGAACAAAGAGCGCCATAGCGCCATTGAGCGCCTGTTTATCCGCGCCACGAAAGATCATGGCAATATGGCCGGGCGGCAGCATGCCTATGCAACCACATTGGTCGGTACACTGAACACCTATATCGGCATGGCGCTCAACGGATACGTGCAACTTAACCCCGAACTGGCCCGACAGGCTGTGCGCCAGTTTCAATACGGGATCTACTCATAAATTTTTTTGCCTGCTCATTGTACCGATCGGTATAAAAAGGAGATGAATATGTGGAATGACGATGCGATTTTTTATCATGTATATCCGCTGGGCCTGTGTGCAGCCCCCGCTCGGAATGATCGGGTATCGCCGCCGGTGGAGCGGTTAAACCAGCTGTATGCCTGGGCCGATCACAGCCAATGGCTGGGAGCGACGGCCTGGTACCTTGGACCGGCATTTGAATCGGAATCACATGGGTATGACACGTTGGATTATTTCCAGGTAGACCGGCGTTTGGGCAACAACGAAACGCTGACCCGGTTAATTGCGGATTTGCACCAACGAGGAATGCGGGTTATTTTGGATGCGGTCTTCAACCATGTAGGCAGAGGTCATTGGATCTTTCAGGACATACAACAAAACGGCCGCCTGTCGCCATATTGCGCGTGGGTGGCAGACCTGAATTTCGATCAGCGCAGCCCGTACGATGATCCCTTCTCCTATGCAGGGTGGAATGGGCATTACAACCTGGTCAAGCTCAATCTGCGCGAGCCGGCCGTGCGCGAACACCTGTTTTCTGCGGTCAAAAGCTGGGTTGAGCGTTTCGACATCGATGGGCTGCGCCTGGATGCAGCGGATTGCCTTGACCATCAATTTTTGGCGGAATTAAATTCGTATAGCCATAAGTTGAAGCCTGATTTTTGGTTGATGGGCGAGGTGGTGCATGGCGATTACCGCAATTGGGCTAATCCGCGCGAATTGCAGGCGGTTACCAACTACGAAGCCTACAAAGGCATTTACTCCAGCCTGAACAGCCATAATTTATTTGAAATCGCCTATACGCTCAACCGCCAGTTTGGCGCAGGAGGGCTGTACCGCGATTGCCGTCTGTATAATTTTGTGGATAATCACGATGTTAATCGCCTCGCTTCACAGATCAGCAACCCGGCGCACTTGCAGCTGGCATATACACTGCTGTTTACCATGCCCGGAGTGCCATCAATTTATTATGGCAGCGATTTTGGCGTGACCGGCGCAAAGAATGGCGGCGATGAGCCTTTGCGCCCGGCATTGGATATCAATGCCTTAAGGCAAACCTGCCCTCAGCCGGACTTATTGCAGCTTATCCATCGGCTGGCCCATATCTATCATCAACGCAGCGCTTTGCGGAGCGGTGATTACCGCGAAATGATGCTGCAATCTGACCTGCTGATCTTTTTACGGCAGGATGCGCAGGATTGGGTATTGATTGCCATTAACAGTGGAAATTCAACTGTAAAAGCTGAAATTTCTTTGCCAGGTGCAGCCGGCATTGCGCTGTCAGACTTACTCAATTCTGCTGGAAGTTTTTCTTGTGACTATGACCGGCTGCAAATGAAAATAGCGCCTTTTTCCGCGATGGTAATCGCTCCGCGAGCTGCCTGATTATTCAGCGTGAATCACCAATACATATTCGCCTTTGCGATTATTGGTCTGGCGGGCGATATCACTGGCTGTCCCTCGGAAAATTGTTTCACTGGGGAGGGTCAAATCGAAGCCAAGCGTCACCCGGCGGTTCTTGCCGAAGATTTTGGCGACATCGTCGAGCAAGGCACTTAGCCGGTAGGGTGTATCCAATAACACTACCGGCATGCGTAAATTGCGCAAGCGGGTCAGTTCTTGCCGGCGTTCATCAGGAACACGGGATAAAAAACCTCCGAACACGAACTGGTCTAGTTTGAAGTCGAGGACGCTGAGTGTGGCCATCAATGAAGACGGACCGGGGATGGGTGAAACCTGAACGCCCATCTCCGCGGCCTGGCGAATCAGGTGCGCGCCCGGGTCCGCAAATACTGGCGTACCGGCATCTGACATCAGGGCCATCGTTTCCCCATTGAGCAGCCGCACGATCACGTTCATCGCGTCACTCTCTTCATTATGTTCATTTAAGGCTAGCAGGTCTTTGGGGGTGATATCCAACTTTTTAAGCAGCGTGGTGCCATGCCGGCGTTCTTCAATGATGACCACATCTGCCTGTTTGAGTGTATTGATTGCCCGCAAGGTGATGTCTTCCAGATTCCCAATGGGCGTTGCCACAACATATAAAATTCCAGGTGATTTCATGCCGCAATTATACGTGCTTAAGTTGATCTGGGGGTGAAATTTCCCGGCAGGGGTTCCCGTGCTTCTGGGTTTACCGTTACAATTCAGACTTCAGATCAATTAGACGAGGACCTTATGACCAACGCACTCGGACAGTTCAGCCCGGTGATTCAAGCCTTATTTGCGACGTTATTTACTTATGCGGTTACAGCCGCCGGAGCGGCTGGCGTGTTTCTGGCGCGAGATATCAGCCGGCGCACGCTGGATATTATGCTTGGCTTTGCATCCGGGGTAATGATTGCGGCCAGTTTTTTCTCGCTCTTGGCCCCTTCTATTGAAATGGCGGAGAACCTGGGCGTAGCGGGCTGGATCCCGGCGGTGGCTGGTTTTCTGCTGGGCGGTGGATTTCTGCTGGCGGTCGATCGCATTTTGCCGCATTTGCACGTCGGCGAACCGGCTGAGGCTGCGGAAGGGCTTAAGACATCCTGGCAGCGCAGCGTGCTGTTGACGCTGGCGATTACCCTGCATAATTTCCCCGAAGGGTTGGCGGTAGGTGTGGCCTTTGGGGCGGCGGCATCTGGTCTGGCCAATTCGTCCATTTCTTCGGCGGTCGCGCTGGCAGTTGGAATCGGAATTCAGAATTTCCCGGAAGGACTGGCTGTCGCTGCGCCGCTGCGGCGGGAGGGTCTCTCACGCCGGAAAAGTTTTTTGCTGGGGCAGGCCTCTGGATTGGTTGAACCAATTGCCGGTGTCATCGGCGCGGCCGCAGTGCTGTTTATTCAACCGATCTTGCCTTATGCGTTGGCTTTCGCTGCCGGCGCAATGATTTATGTCTGCGTTGAAGAATTAATCCCGGAAGCAAAACGCGCTCCAGAGCATTCCGACCTGGTCACGATAGGTGTGATGGGCGGTTTTGCGATAATGATGCTGTTAGATGTAGCTTTAGGCTAATAAAGGAATATTCCTGACAGGAAAAAATCCCATGAAACGAAGTTTATCAAAAGTTACGCGCGCCACCTTGATCCTGGCGATTTTCTTTGGCCTGGATAAGGTGTTCGCCTTTGTCCGGCAGATTGTGATTGCCCGTCAATTTGGGCTTTCTTCTGAACTGGATGTGTTCAATGTCGCCAATAATGTGCCGGATTTGCTCTTTGCCTTGATTTCCGGCGGCGCGATGGGGATGGCGATTATTCCCATTCTGGCGGAAGAACTGACCAAAGGCGGCCGCCCGGCAGCCTGGAATTTGTTTTCAAAAATAGCCAACCTGGCATTTATGGTGACGGCAGTATTGGCAATTGTCATTGCGCTGGCGGCCGGGCCAATTGTTCAGTCGGAAGTCGGCATTGCGCCTGGCTTTACGCTGGAGCAGCAGCATCTGGTGATTAACCTGATGCGCATTAACCTGATTGCGACGTTGATATTCTCAATATCTGGCCTGGTCATGTCTGGCTTGCAGGCCAATCAACATTTTCTGCTGCCGGCAATGGCACCGCTGCTGTATAACATCGGTCAGATTTTTGGGGCAGTCATTTTGGCGCCCGCCAAAGGTTATACGCTGGGGCCGGTTACGCTGCCAGGGTTTGGTATGGGGGTATACGGCCTGGTTTATGGCGTGGTTATTGGCGCAGTGCTGCACCTCGCGATTCAAATTCCAGGGTTAATCAAGTACCAGTTCCATTGGAGTCCGGGCCTAGGATTGAATACCGAACCGGTGCGCAAGGTGCTTTCCCTGATGGGGCCGCGCCTGATCACCATGTTTTCGATCCAGCTTATTTTCATCATTCGCGATAACCTTGCCTCGCGTCTGGAACCAGGCGCGGTTACTTCATTGACCTATGGCTGGATGATTTTTCAAGTCCCCGAAACCTTAATCGGTACGGCCATTGGCATCGCGTTGCTGCCAACGCTTTCTGAACAGTTCTCACGGCAAGATTACGACGGATTTCGCGAGAGCGTCAATAAAGCCATCAATGTATTGCTGGCGCTGACCATTCCGATTGGCGTCATCTTATCCTTTGGGCTGCAGCCGCTGCTGGAACTAGCTTTCGGTTTTGGCGCTCAGGGGACGGAATTGCTGATGTGGGTGGTGCGCGCCTATATGCTTGGGCTATTAGGTCAATCGCTGGTTGAGGTGGCCACACGTTCTTTCTATGCGCGCCAGGACGCGATTTTGCCGATGGGTATGGCGGTGCTGACCCTCGGATTGTATTTTGCTTTCAGCAGCCAGTTTTACCGCTGGTTAGGCGCCCCGGGAATCAGTCTTTCGGATACATTGGCGTTTTCCATCGAGGCGGTAATTTTATTAATCATCCTCAGCCGCAAGCTGTCTGCGCCGATCAAGATCGGGCCAAGCGCGCTGCGCGCAATTGCTGCCGGGGTGCTCTCGACGGCGGTTGTCTTCGGATTGATGACCATTTTGTCCAATCAACATGCTTTGCTGCAAAGCGGAATCGCGATGGCCGCCGGGTTAATCGTGGCTGTGCCGATCATTTTCCCGGAATTAAAAACGTTGTTCAGACTCTAAGAATGGGTTAGGGTATAATTACTCGCATGACGGCTATGAATGAACCTAACGACACAAATCCTCAGACAGAGAATTCAGATCAGGCAGTAACCCCAGAAAAGAAGGTTAAATTCCGCTGGTGGTATGTGCTGATTGGACTGGTAATTATCCTGGTTGGCGCGGGAATTGGCGGTTCTTTAGGCTATCAGGCAGGGTTGAAGATCCGCCTGGCAGCTCAAGAAGATCAGAAAGTCATGCTGGCCACCGAGCAGTTTCAACAGGGTGTAGTTGACCTGACGGCAGGCAAGTTTGAAACAGCGCGAAAACGTTTTGAATACGTCATTTCGATTGACCCAACTTTCCCTGGCGCGAGCGATAAACTGGCAGAGGCGATGATTGGCCTGGCCCAGGTTTCGACTCCTACCCCCGAACCGCTGCCGACAGCCGAGCCGACCCCCGATACCCGTAATGAGGAACAGCTTTTTACGCAAATCCAGAGCGACCTCCAGAACAAATCCTGGGAGGACGCTGTTACGACGATTGAAAAACTGCGCGATCTGAATCTGAGTTATCGCACAGTTGATGTTGACGGCATGTATTATATTGCCCTGCGTTTCCTGGGGATTCAAAAGATCCTCAACGAAGGCCAACTCGAGGTCGGTAATTATTACTTGACGCTTTCAGAGCGCTTTGCCCCGCTGGATGTAGATGCAGCCAATTACCGCAATTGGTCGCGCATGTACCTTTCTGCGGCCAGCTTTTGGGGCGTGGATTGGGCCAAAGTTGTTTCCGCCTTCGGCGAGATTTACCCCTCTTTGCCAGGATTAATGGACGCCTCGAAGATGACCGCCACCGAGCGGTTCCGTTTGGCGTCGATTTCCTACGGCGATGATCTATATAACAAAGAGCAGTACTGCGACGCGCAGAAACAATATGAAAATGGGCTGGCATTAGGGGATGACGCGCACGGCAAAGAAATGCTTTCCAAAGCCACCGACTATTGCGCCAATCCGCCGGGAAATAACAATAACCAGAACGAAAGCCCAACGCCGACTTTGGAGGTAAGCCCAACTCCCACCACCGAAGTTCCGGTCGAGCAGCCGACTGATGCGCCCACCGTCGCTCCAACGGTTGAACCGACTGTAGCCCCGACGGATGCCCCGCAGGACCCGACCCCAGAAACCGGCGGCCAGGCTGAAGCGACGGTTGAACCTGATCCGGGATCCGGCGGGTAATCGTATTCTATGTCCACACCGCACTGGGCATTAACCGCAGCGTACTGGCTGCATATGTTGGCAACTGTGCTTTGGCTGGGCGGTTTAAGTTCTACTGCAATTTTGATTCTGCCGGCGGCTCGCAAGAGTTTGCCGGCAGATTTGTATCATCAATTGCTTGACCAGATACAGAAAAAACTGCAAATGATCGGCTGGCTCAGCCTGGCGGTACTCTGGGGGACAGGCATGTTCCAGATGAGCGCGAATCCTGAATATGGCGGCGTTCTGGCGATTGAGAACAACTGGGCAGTCGCTATATTGCTCAAGCACCTGGTTGTATTGATCATGATGGCCGCTAGCGCCTATATGACCTGGGGAATCCTGCCTGCACTAAGCCGGCTGGCTTTAATCAAAGCTGCCGGCAAGGCGGTCGATGAAAAAACTGAAGTCAGGCTGCGCCAAAAGGAAGCTCGTTTGATCTGGGCTAATTTGATTTTGTCGTTCGTCGTACTACTCTTGACCGCGGCTGCGCGGGCGGGTTAACCAACGCGCCGGTCAGGTCATAGGGCAGTGCGCCGCCAATGATTACCGGGACGATGCTTCCGACCGGGGCTTTGTTCTCGACAAAGACCATTCCATCGATTTCAGGCGCATCGCGGTAGGACCGGCCGACCGAAATGCCGTCATTCGAACCTTCGATCAGTACATCCAGTTGTTTACCGATGAAGGATTGGTTGCGGCGCAGTGAGATGCTTTCCTGCAATTCCATCAGCGCGGCATAGCGTTCCTGTTTAATTTCTGCTGGAATCGGATCGCCCAGGGGCTCACTGCCGGTACCATGTTCGAATGAGAAGGTGAAGGCTCCTACCCGGTCAAATTGAATTTCGTTCAGGAAATTCAGCAAAGTAGTAAATTCTTCATCTGTTTCGCCCGGGTAGCCAACGATAAAAGTACTGCGCAGCGCGAGATTCGGAATCCGGGAGCGCATTTTTTCCAGGGTAGAATAAACCCAATCCATGTTGGCCGGGCGGCGCATGCGTTTAAGCGTTTCAGGGTGCGCGTGCTGCAGAGGCATATCTAAATAGGGCAGAATGCGTGGATTTCCGGCCATTACGTCAATCAGGTGGTCGGTTACATAGCCAGGGAACGCATAGAGAATACGTATCCAGGGAATTTGCGTAGCGGCGCTGATTTTTTCCAGCAGGTCTGGCAGACCATCTTTAACGCCCAGGTCATGGCCGTAATCCGTGGTATCCTGAGCGATCAGAATCAGCTCTTTGATGCCGCGCTGTTCCAGAATCTGGGCCTCTTCAACAATCGTTTCTGCCGGGCGGCTGACCAAAGTCCCTTTGATCAAAGGAATGGCGCAGAAAGCGCATGGACGCCGGCAGCCATCGGCAATTTTAAGGTAGGCGCTGCCGCCGGCCAGGGTGGCGCGTAAAACGCCGCGTTCATCTCTGCCGACTGTTTCAGCTTCGGGAATATGGTAGCGTGCCTTTGGCCCATTCTCACGGACGTTTTGAATGACTTCCAGAATATCCATCCAACGGCGGGTTCCGAGAATCCCATCGATTCCCGGTACCTGATCCAATACCGCTGTGCGATACCGTTCGGTCAAGCACCCGGCGGCGATGAGCATTTGGCCTTCTTTTTTCCTTTGGGCCAGTTTACGCAGTTCTTCGATTGATTCTTCGCGGGACTGCTGGATAAACCCACAGGTATTGACAATTAGCACCCCGGCTTTTCCAGGCGCGTCCACGGATTTATAACCTGCCTGCTCCAATAAAGTGGCCATTGAAGTTGAATCAACGGTATTTTTCGCGCAGCCTAAAGAAACCAGATAAAAACCTTTTGAATTCATCATTACCTCTAAGGAACGAACGGGGTTATTGTCATACTTGGCTGGGCAGCTTGCGTTGCGGTCTCAGCCAGGGTTTGTGTGGCTTGCAGGGTGAAAGTGGGTTGAAGCGTTGGCGTTGCTGTTGCGGTAAACATTGGCGTAGGTGTTTGCATTTCGGCGGCAGTGAAAATCATGCGGACAACATCGCCGGTGCTGCCCATGATCCCCAGGCTGCGCTGGTTGTAAATCAATTCTATTGCTGCGCCATTGGCGGCGGTCAATTCGATTCGATTTTCAGCTTCGTAAGCATAGGCATTGCCTGGAATAGCGCGGCCTTCGTAAACCACCTTGTCGTCGGATAGTACTTTTAACCAAACCCGCTGGTTAACCACAACAACCAGTTGGACGGGAAAATCGGAATTTTCGGGAATTTGCCCTTCCAGTGTTTCTGTCGCTTCTGGGGTGATTAAATCTTCGCCGGTAACGATTCCGCCGGAAGTATTTGCGCCAGGCGGCAGTTCAGAGGTGGGCTCTCCGGTTAAAATCAGGTCGGCTTCGCTGGTTTCGGTCGGCGGCACATTAATCAAAGCGTCCGAAAGTGAAGGTGCGGTCGGATCAGCCGAATCTGTTTTCTTCCCGGTAAAATTGGCGGTACCCCAAATGACAAAAATGAGCAGCGCGGAGAATAATACTACGCCGACAGCCACATCTGGCGTGAGAAAGCGTTTTAATAGCGGGCGGGATTGGGGCGGGAGAATATTTTTGCGGCGCGCTGTTTTTTTCTGCACGGGTTCTGGCTTCATTAATTCCAGGCGGCGGGCTTGAAGCGCATCAGCAAATTGGGAAAGAATCTGCTCTCCATCCAGGTTGAGAAAATCAGCGTAATTACTGAGCATTCCGCGGCCCTGAACCAGAGAGGGGAGGTCTGCCAGCCGGCCTTCTTCCAAAGCACGGATGTAATGTGCACGCAGGCGCGTAAAATGTTCAACGTCCTCAATACTGACGCTCAATTTCTCGCGCTGTGACCGCAGCCGCTCACCGATTTGATTAAATATTTCCTGCGAGCCTAATACGGGCTGCGGTTGCTCTTCGACCGGCAAATTCTCTTCGGCGAACTCAAACTGCGGGAGGTTGGTCGCGGTCTGATCGGGCAACTCGTTAAGAGATTGCTCTAGTGGGTCTGGTTCGTCAGCTTCTGACTCGGCTTCGTCAATTTCCAGATCGGTTTGATCGGCAGGCTCTGCTGATGGGGAGGATGAATTATCGCCGGCAGTCGATGGCGTTGGTTCATCTTCAGAAGCGGTTGCTGCGGAGTCCTCTGCTTCTTCAGCATTCGGATCTGATTGGCTGGCAGTTTCTTCGGCAGGCAGTACAGCGGAAAGGTCAGGAAATACCAGCGGTTTGTCTGGCCAGGCTTCCAGCATGGTTTGAACCGGCAGCGCCAGAAAATCAGCGTAAAGCCGCAGAAACCCGCGTCCCTGTACTTTTGAGGGCAGCCGTTCAATTTCGTCGTCTTCCAGCGCCTGTAAATAGGGAATGCGGATACGGGTCGCGATGGCGACCTGATCGAGCGTTAATCCTTTTTCTTTGCGGGTAGATTGTAGATATGCACCAACGGTAGTTTGCATAATACCGTATTTTAACCTTAGTTTTGAAAGATTGACCTGACGGTCTCAATCAGAATCGGTCGAAAAAGTACATTTCTCAACCTACCGCCCAATGATTGTTTCGTAAAAAACTTTCAGACGATCTGACTGCGCTAATTCTAACCAATAATCTGGAAAAAGATAACCGGCCTGGGTGATTGATCACCGCAGGCCGGTTGGATTTACATTCAAAAGAAGTTTGGTTGTAAAAAATCAGGCTTCTTCAGCGGGGGCAGCTTCTTCAGCTTCAGTGGTTTCTTCAACATCTTCTTCCAGATCAACCACTTCACCTTCACGATGAACGACCAGTTTGATTTCAGGAACCAGATCGACGGTCAGGCGAACATGCGCTTTGTGCGTGCCTAAAGTACGGATCGGGTCGCACTCGACCTGATGGCGGTCAATCGAAAGGCCAAGTTTGGTATTGATCGCATCGGCGATCATTTGATTGGTGATCGAACCATACAGCTTGCCAGTTTCACCAGCTTTCGAGCCGAAGGCGAAGGCTTTTCCGTTCAATTTATCAGCAACGCCGCTCATTTCAGAGTTCAACGCCTGGCGAGTGGTGGCTGCTTTGGTGCGGATGCGCTCGACCTGTTTCATTGAGCCAGAGGTGGCTAATACAGCCAGACCTTTGGGCAGCAAGAAGTTGCGGCCATAACCATCGGCGACTTTCTTGACATCGCCTGCGCGTCCTAATTTATAGACGTCTTTCAGCAAGAGAACTTTCATCTGCTTTTCAAGCCCTTTCAGAATAGATTGTCTGCCTGGCGAAGGGTACTACGCTGGCAGCCTGAAGATTTTACCAGAGTTAGGCCAATGCGTCAATTATTCGAGCCGCCGCATCAGGCCATAAGCCTGAGAGATCGGCAGAACGGTCAGGATGCCGGTATTCGGAAGGTCAAGATCGCCAATGACGTCCTCGGTGGCCTTAACGACTTTATCAACCATTGCGTCATTTTGAACGACCGTAAATAACGTGCGATTCATTCTTTCCGTGTATTCCTTAAAGTCGTTGATGCTTGGGATTAAGGGCAAGTCGTCTTGCCAGCTGCCTTTTTCTCGCCGGCGAGCCAGGCCGGTGCTGGGGAAAATTGTCACGCCGCTAACGCCGGCCTCGTCCCAGGCGTTCAAGACATCATCCAGCTTCATCGGATCGTGAAGTACAAAAAGAATCATATACATGTTTTTTCTCCGTAATTATGCATGCTGATCAAGCGGTGGGTTGGATTTTTGAGACGGTTGATTAAAAGCTGCGCGTAACATCGGGGGTGTCAGCAGGGTAGAGAAGAGTACCATCCCAACGATGGTTGAAAATACCTCGGAAGATAAATGGCCGCTTTGCAGACCAATGGTAGCAACGATCAAGCCAACTTCGCCGCGCGAAACCATGCCAATTCCGAGCTGGAGTGATTCGAGCCAGGAAAATCCGCCGGCTTTTGCGCCCAGGCCTGCGCCGATGATTTTTCCGATTACAGCGAACACGGTGATCACCAGCATCATCACGATAGCGCTTGAATGCAATTGCGTCAAGTCCACGCTGAGGCCAATATTGACAAAGAAAATTGGGACAAAAAAGGAATACGCCATTGCCCGCAGCCCCGTTTCAATTTGGGCTTTTTCCGGCGTGCGCGAGAACATCAAACCGGCAATGAATGTTCCAGTGATGGCAGCCATGCCGCCCAGCACTTCTGCGGAAAAACCGTAGAACAGCATGACAAAAATTGCGAAAGTCAGCAATCCTTGGCTGATCGGCAGGCGGCTGATTTTGCGCGCCAGCCAGGGCAGGGCTTTAAGCCCAATTAATATCGATAAGCCTAAGAAGGCGATCATCTTGACAAAAACCAGGATGATTTCAACCGCGCTGCCGCCGTCAGCAACAGCGACAAAGGTAGAGAGCAGCAGAATGACGAGGATATCATCAAAGACCGCCGCGCCCAGCAAACCCAGCCCGACCCGGCTGCGCAGCACTTTCAGTTCCATTAAGGTCTGCGCTGAAATACTGACGCTGGTCGCGCCGAGCGTCAGACCCAGAAAAATCGCATTCTGGTGGGTCAGGCCAAAAATTTCACCCGCTAAAGCGCCTAAGGCTACCGGCACAATTACGCCTAATACGCCGCCGAGCGCAGAAACTTTGGTGTTTTGTTTCAGCTCGTCAAGGTGCAATTCAAGGCCGGCCAGGAACATCAAAATGAGCACGCCCAGCTCGCCCAGATAATGGACACTTTCACCGATATGAACGTCACTGATAAATGGTAAATGGACAATATCGAGCAATGTCGGCCCGAGCAGCAGTCCCACGATAAGTTCACCTAATACAGACGGCTGACCGAGTTTGGTGGTGATTAAACCCCCGGCCTTAGCCGCCAACAGGATGATCGCTAATAGAAAAACTAATTGTAAAAATGCGGTCATGCGTTTATATCAACCTCTGCCTTTCTTCGGTGGATCAATATAACTGGCCTGCGAATTTGCACAGAATGGTTGCGCTGCGAAAAAGGTGGAGGGTTTCGCAGAATTAGTCATTTATTGTGCGTGGTGACGATGCAAACCCGGCATCTTCAAACCGAGAATTACAGGGTCAGTTTTATTCTTAAGGTATGTAAAATTGAGAGCTGTCAGCAAGGCAGTTCTCGTTCTTAGCTCAGAGAAAGCGTAATGTTTGTGAAATTCCCCGTGCGATTATCACCGCGTCTGGGTCGCTATGGTCCTCTGTTTCTCTGCTGCTTCTGGTCTGAGCTTCCGGAAGAGCATCGCCTGGGAAGTTCGGGCTTGATTAAGACGGCAAGACTACCTGCTTAACAGTTTGAAGTTTACCATATTTTCGCATCCTTTTCCTTTCAGCATGGGTTATACTGATCAAAATCATACAAAAAAATTTTGAGGAAACCATATGAATCTGGATGAGGAAAAAAAGCGCTGGGAAAACACCGTCCTTAAACCTTTGACTTCAAAATATCCGGAACGAAAAAAGGATTTCTCGACTACATCAAATATTCCCATCCCGCCGGTGGCTTTGCCGGGTACTGAGGATTATATAGATAGCCTGGGTTTTCCTGGAGAATATCCATTTACCCGTGGGGTTCAGCCGACCATGTATCGGGGCCGTTTATGGACCATGCGTCAATACGCTGGCTATGCAACTGCGGAAGAATCTAACCAGCGGTACCGCTATTTGCTCCAGCAAGGCCAGACGGGCTTATCGGTTGCGTTCGATTTGCCCACGCAAATTGGATATGACGCAGACGACAGCATGGCGGTCGGCGAGGTTGGCAAAGTAGGTGTTTCAATTTCCTCGCTGCGTGACATGGAATTGCTCTTTCATGAAATTCCGTTGGATAAAGTTTCGACCAGCATGACGATTAATGCGCCGGCGGCAGTGCTGCTGGCAATGTATATCGCCGTGGCACGCCGGCAGGGTGTGGAAGAAAAACTGCTGCGCGGAACGATCCAGAATGATATTCTCAAGGAATATGTGGCCCGCGGGACGTATATTTTCCCGCCGGCGCCTTCAATGCGGCTGATTACGGATGTTTTTAAATACTGCGAGAACAATGTCCCGCGTTGGAATACGATCAGTATTTCCGGTTATCATATTCGCGAAGCCGGCTCGACCGCCGTTCAGGAAGTCGCGTTCACACTTTCAGATGCGATTGCCTACGTCAATGCAGCGCTTGAATCGGGGTTAAAAGTGGACGACTTTGCCTCGCAATTGTCTTTCTTTTTCGCCGCGCACAATGATTTTCTGGAGGAAGTGGCAAAATTCCGGGCCGCGCGGCGCTTATGGGCAGAGATTATGCGTGACCGTTTCAAGGCCCAAGATCCAAAGTCCTGGATGCTGCGCTTTCATACCCAAACGGGCGGGTCAACGCTCACGGCTCAGCAGCCGGAGAATAATGTCATTCGCGTGACCATACAAGCTTTAGCGGCTGTTTTGGGCGGAACCCAATCGCTGCACACCAACAGCATGGATGAGGCGCTCTGGCTGCCGACAGAAAAGTCAGTCCGGGTGGCATTGCGCACGCAGCAAATCATTGGTTTTGAATCGGGTGTGGCCGATACGGTCGATCCGCTGGCCGGCTCCTACATGATCGAATATCTTACTGACGAAATTTGTCAGCGGGCAAAAGCATACATCGGCACAATCGATGTCCTGGGCGGAGCGCTGGCGGCTATCGAATCGGGATATATGCAGAAAGAGATCCAGGATTCAGCCTACGACTTTCAAAAGGCCATCGAAACGAAAGAACGGGTAGTGGTTGGCGTCAATCAATTCCAGGTCAAAGAGGATATGGAATTGGAAGCGTTGCAAGTCAACCCGACATTAGAACAGACTCAGCGGGCGCGCCTGGTGGATTTGCGCCAGCAGCGCGATGGGCAGCGGGCAGCTGAACTGCTGGCTCATTTGGAATCGGCGGCCCGATCGAACGAAAATATGATGCCGGTGCTGATTACCTGTGTGGAAAATGACCTGACGCTTGGCGAAATCTGCAATACATTGCGCAGCGTATGGGGTGAATACCAGCCGCCGGCCTGGATTTAAGGAGTACTCATGGCAAAAATACTAAAAATTAATCATGTGGCGATCGCCGTCAATGATATCGATACGGCCGCCAGTTTTTGGAGCGCCGCACTTGGCCTGATGGTGGATCATGTGGAGGAAGTGCCTTCGCAGAAATCCAGGGTAGCTTTTTTGCCTGTCAGCGAAAGTGAAGTGGAATTGGTGCAGCCCACACAGACCGATACCGGTTTGGCAAAGTTCATTGCAGAAAAGGGCGGCGGCATTCATCACGTCTGTTTTGAGGTGGACGATATCGATGGCATGCTGGCTGATTTGAAGGCTAAAGGCGTCCGTTTAATCAACGAAACGGCGGAAGTGCTGCCTGGCCGCAAAATGGCCTTTGTGCACCCGAAGGCCACCGGCGGCGTGTTGGTCGAGCTGTACGAGGTTACCCGTTCGTAAGACAAGATTTTTATCCATCTGGAGATAATCAAAAAGCGCGGTTTGAACCGCGCTTTTTGCTGTATACCAGGAATGCTCTTATCTCGAATATCTCAGGCAGCCAGATTGCTGATCATTTCAGCTTCTTCGGCCTGGGCAACGGCGATGCCCCGGTCAATATTGACTTTGGTCAGTAAGAAGACGCCGACCGCAAAAAAGACCACCAATGAGGAAATGCTGAGACGACTGGCGCCCATCAGGGTCGATACGACACCGAACAGCGCTGGCCCGGCGATATTGGCAAACTTCTCGAATACGGAGAAGAAGCCAAAGAACTCGGCTGATTTGCTTTTCGGCATCATCTTGCCCATAACCGAGCGGCTGAGCGCCTGTGAACCGCCCTGTACCGTTGCCACGGCCGCGCCTAGAACCCAGAATTGCCATTCGTATTGCAGGAAGTATCCGCCGATGGCGATTAAAGTATAGATACTCAGGCTAAGGTAGATGGCTTTTTTAGCGCCAATCTTATTAGAAATCCGTCCGAAGAGAATGGCAAATGGAGCCGCCAGGAACTGCACCATCAACAGGGTGCCAATCAACGTGGTGTTGGTGATGCCGATTTCGCTTCCGTAAGCGGTGGCCATGGTGATGATTGTTCCGATACCGTTTGCATAAACCCAGAAGGAAATCAAAAACAGCGAGAGATCTTTGTAATTACGGATTTCGCTGAAAGTCTTCTTGAGGCGTTTCAGTGAGGCTTCCAGTGCTTTGGAATTTTCTTCGCCGGCCACGATGCGCCGCTGCGGTTCGCTGACGGTGCGCAGCAACGGTAAGGTGAAAATAAACCACCAGACCGCTACGGTCACAAACGAAAGGCGCGTCATCAGTTCGGTGATTTGGCCTTCCATATCCGCGGGGAAGAAAGAAGGCACCAGCATGATCATCGCCAGGTTGACGGCCAGCAGCAAGCCGCCGCCGATGTATCCCATCGCGTAACCGCGCGAAGATACCTCATCCATTTCTTCCGGACGGGCGACATGCGGCAATAAAGCGTCGTAATAGACCAGAGAGCCGGCAAAACCGATATTGCCGAATAAGAAGAACAGCGAGGCCAGCAGCCAATCTCCGGAACGGACAAAATAAAGCAGAGCCGTGCCAGTGACGCCGATGAGCATAAAGATGGTCAGGAAACGCTTTTTAGAGCCGCGGAAGTCGGCCATTGCGCCCAAAATTGGGCTGATAATAGCGGCAATTAATGCTGAAATTGATGTGGTGTACCCCCAATAAGCGGTGGCCATATGGCGCGGCAGTTC
Source organism: Bellilinea sp. (assembly GCA_036822575.1). GTDB lineage: Bacteria > Chloroflexota > Anaerolineae > Anaerolineales > Anaerolineaceae > Bellilinea. Next base: position 314,133 of record DAISHK010000002.1, read on the forward strand.
AGCGGCAGCGACTGTTGAATAATAAACGGGAAGCACCGCTGCCATAATCGTGGTAGCAAATGCTGAGTTTGCCCAGTCGTACATCGTCCAGGCTCGGATCATGCGTTTGTGCAAAGACTCATCCATATTCCATTTATCCTGTGGGTGGAAAGATACTTGCATTATACATGCAGCCGCTTGATTAAGTTAAAAAAGCGGTTAACGATTATTGAATAACCCATTCTTTTTGATAAAGATGCGCGCCGGTCCAGCATGTGGGGCTTGACGGATGGGGTAAAATTAACAATTCGGAATTTTGAGAAAGGTGCTCCGAATCACGTAAAACTTAAAGAACAGGTGTTCGAAATCGGCTGCCTGTGATATACTAGAAATTAAATTCTGTTTTGGGATGGGCGTATGACCAATGAATTTATTCGAGTCGTTGGGGCTCGTGAGCATAACCTGAAAAACATCACCGTGGAAATTCCACGCGACAAGCTGGTGGTCATCACCGGTTTGTCTGGCTCGGGCAAGAGTTCGCTGGCGTTTGACACAATTTTCGCGGAGGGACAGCGCCGTTATGTCGAGTCGCTTTCGGCCTACGCACGCCAGTTCCTGGGCCAGATGGAAAAGCCGGATGTTGATTCGATTGAAGGTCTGTCGCCGGCAGTTTCTATTGACCAGAAATCAACTTCGCGCAATCCGCGCTCGACAGTTGGCACTGTAACCGAAATTTACGATTACCTGCGCCTGCTGTTTGCGCGCGTAGGCGTGCCGCATTGCCCGATTTGCGGCCGCGTGGTGCAGAAACAATCCGCTCAAGAAATTGTCGAGCAGATCGAGAAAATTCCCGAAGGGTCGCGGCTGCTGCTGCTTGGACCAGTTGTGCGCGGCCGCAAGGGCACTTACCAGGCCGTTTTCGATGAAATTCGCAAAGCCGGATTCTCGCGCGTGCGTGTAGATGGCCAGGTTTATTCATTGGATGATGAAATTACGCTCGATCGCTATAAGATTCACAATATTGAAGCGGTGGTTGACCGGATCGTACGCAGTTCGGTTGAATCAACGGAGGATGAGAACGCCTCACGCTCGCGCCTGACAGATTCGGTCGAGACGGCGCTGAAGGTTGGCGAAGGTTTCATGATCGTTCAAAACCTTTCTGCGGATCCGCAGCAGGATCTTTTTTTCTCAGAACATTTTGCCTGCCCGGAACATGGCGTCAGCCTGCCGGAAATTGAACCGCGCACCTTCTCGTTTAATACTCCGCATGGCGCCTGCCCAGACTGCCAGGGGTTAGGCAGTAAACTGGAAATTGACCCGGATCGCATCATCCCAGACCGCGAACGGTCAATGAATGACGGCGCAATCGCCGCCATGGAGTGGAACGGCCCGCGCGATCAGGGCGGTTATTACTGGCAGATGGTTGAGGCAGTCGCCAAGCATTACAAGATTGACCTGGATGCGCCGGTCAGTTCGATTCCCGAGAATAAACTGCATATTTTGCTGTATGGCACCGGGCAGGAGGAAATCCGCATCCATTTCCAAGGACGCAACGACCGGGAATCAACCTACAATATGGCGTTTGAGGGGATTATCCCCAACCTGGAGCGGCGCTTCCGCGAGACCTCGTCGGAATACATTCGCAATAAAATCACCGAGTTTATGACCGACCGGCCCTGTCCGACCTGCAAGGGCAACCGTCTGCGGCCTGAGGCACTGGCGGTTACCGTAAATGGACATAATATTGTTGAAGTAACCCAGTGGCCAGTGAATAAAACTCTGGACTGGGCTATCAACCTGACGGCTCCTGGCACCGAACTGAGCCAGCGGGATATTACCATCGCCAGCCGGGTGCTCAAAGAGATTCAGTCTCGCCTGGGTTTTTTGGTGAATGTCGGCCTGGATTACCTGACCTTGCAGCGTTCGGCTACTACTCTATCGGGCGGCGAGGCGCAGCGTATTCGACTGGCGACACAGATCGGCTCGCGGCTGATGGGCGTGCTGTATGTTTTAGACGAGCCGTCGATTGGACTGCACCCGCGCGATAACAACCGTCTGCTGGAAACCTTGAAGGGTTTGCGCGATCTGGGCAACAGCGTCCTGGTGGTGGAGCATGATGAGGATACGATCCGCTCGGCGGATTGGATTATCGATCTTGGGCCGGGCGCAGGCGAACATGGCGGGTATATCACCGCTGAGGGCACGCCAGAGATGATCCTGCGGGATAAAAAATCATTGACCGGTGCCTATCTCTCCGGGCGGATGCAGGTGCCAGTGCCGGCCGAACGGCGTCACGGCAATGGAAAATGGCTCAAGATCATCGGCGCACGCGAGAATAATTTGCGCAATGTGGATGTCAGCATTCCACTGGGAAAATTAGTCTGCATCACCGGCGTTTCGGGATCGGGCAAATCCACACTGATGGTAGATATTCTTTACGCTGCCCTGGCGCGGGACCTTAACCGCGCACATACGCAGCCAGGCGCTTACGACCGTATGGAAGGGGTTGACCAGCTCGATAAGATCATCAATATTGACCAGTCTCCCATTGGCCGCACGCCGCGCTCTAATCCGGGGACCTATTCCGGGCTGTTCGATGAAGTCCGTAAACTTTTTGCCGAGCTGCCCGAAAGCAAGATCCGCGGATATAAATCTGGCCGTTTCTCCTTCAATATTCACGGCGGACGCTGCGAAGCCTGTCAGGGACAGGGCCAACTGCGGATTGAGATGCAATTCCTACCGGATGTTTACGTGCCCTGCGATGTGTGCCACGGCGCGCGTTTTAATCGTGAGACGCTGCAGGTGAAATTCAAGGGCAAGAGCATTGCTGATGTACTCGATACCACCGTCAGTGAAGGGATCGAACTGTTTTCAGCCTTTCCGTCGATTGTGAATAAGCTGCATACCTTAGAAGATGTTGGTCTGGGGTATATTCGCATCGGCCAGCCGGCCACCACACTTTCCGGCGGTGAGGCGCAGCGCGTCAAACTGGCGCGTGAACTCTCCCGGCGCGCCACCGGACGTACCCTCTACGTACTGGATGAGCCTTCGGTGGGGCTGCATGCCGCCGATGTGCATAAGCTCATTGAAGTGCTGCAGCGTCTGGTGGATTCGGGCAACTCGGTACTGATCATTGAGCACAACCTGGATATTATCAAGGTGTCTGATTACATCATCGACTTAGGTCCAGAAGGAGGCGACCGCGGCGGGCAAATTATTGCCTACGGCACGCCAGAAGATATCTGCCAGACAGCCGAGTCCTATACCGGCAAATTCCTAAGTGAATATTTGCAGCATCACGCGCAGCAGATTGTTGCCGCGGATTGACCCGCTTTGCTGATGATAGGCCGCCGGTTTACCCGACCGGCGGCTATTTCTTTAATGCATATATTTTTTGAATCGTCTGTGGATCAGCCTCAATCAAACCGGCCGGCGGCAGGCGCAGGAGCATTTCAGCCAGAAGCGGGTCACGCGAGAAGACTTCCTCAAAAATGGGCAGCGCCGCGGCTGTATTACCGATGTTGACCAGCGATACGGCCTGCCAGAAAGGCATTTCTGCGATCTCCGGGCAGATTTCGGCGGCCTGTTGATAAGCGGCCAGCGCGCCTTCTACCTGGTGGACGGCCAGCAATTCGTCACCCAGGTTCATATAGGTGTAGGCCCGGTTAATTTGCACTAACCGGCGGAGTTCTGCCAGCGGCTGGGGGTGATCCTCGACGCGCACATCAACGGCCAGCCCTTGCCAGGACTGCGCCTGCTTCTCAGCGGATGCGATGCGCATAGCCGCACTCTGCATTCCACGGATATCCCCGCCGGCAGCCTGGGCCGCCTCAAGCGCGCGCATCAGGCATTCGGCCAGATCCAGGCTCTCGTCTTCCAGCGCCTTGGTGTAAGCGGCTGCCATCGCTTCTGGAACGCCAGGGAAGCGCATCATATTGGCTTGTGCGGAAAACCCCGCGCCGCAGCAGTGATTGGCTTCAGCAACGCATTGGCTGCCGGTATGCACGGCAATATCTCCCGCAGCGTTGACAAAGGCAACCTGGCGCAACGCCTGACTTTCATCCAGGTTCAAAAGCGCTGTCAGAGCATCCAGCGGGGCCTCGCCAGCCGCCATGCGCGCCAGACCGTGCGGTCCGTAATTTACTTCAACCATCGATTGCGTTGCCACAGCGCCAACCCCAGCCTGAACCCAGGGAACGACACTGCCGACAGAGAACCAATGGGATTGCACTGCCACGCCAATTTGACCGCTGCGCGGGTGGCGGGCCACAATCGAAAAGGTGTGTGCAAATGGCTCGGCAAAAAATGTGCGCATAATGGCTCCTATTTAGAATTAGGGGGCTGAGGGCGAATTTTTTCAATACGATTAAGGATGATTTGATAATACTGCGGGTTCAACTCAGCGGCCAGATAATGCCGCCCGGTATTCAGGCAGGCTGCCACAGTCGTTCCTGAACCCGCAAAGGGATCGAAAACCAACCCGCCTGGCGGGCAGCTGGCCAGGACCATACGTTCAATTATTTCTAAAGGTTTTTGGGTCGGGTGATTCTCACGCTCGGCATGAATACGATGCAACCGTGATACTGACCAGACATCTTTGGGGTTGTAGCCTTGCTCCAGCCATTTTTTGCCGACGAAAATTGAGCGGCTGCGGGCTTTCTTTGTTTCGGCGTCGTAGGGGATGCGGACGGAGTCCAGGTCAAAATAATATTTTTTGTTTTTGGCAAACAAACCGATCGTATCGTGCACCGAGGTGAATCGGCGCGTGGATCCGCCCATGCTGGGTACACGGCGATCCCAGATGATCTCATTGATCATTAACATTTTTGTTTTAATATAAGCAAAAATTTCAGGGCTGTAACGCCAGGTGGTAAATATATACAGACAGCCTTCGGTTTTCAACTTTGGCAAAACGGCCAGAACCCATTCCTGCGTCCATGCCAGAAAATCAGCCGGCGCTTGCCGGTCTGAATCATTGCCGTAGTCTTTTCCCAGTCCGTACGGCGGATCAGCGATGATCAGGTCCAGACTTTCATCTGGAATTTGGGGAATAATTTTCAGTGCGTCCTGGTTGTAAACCGTATCAATGCAGTTCATGCGTTCCTTGATGGTCTCGTAGAAATTTAAAAAGGGCAAGGCGATTCAACGAAGAATGCGCCTTGCCCTGAAAAAATTACCGGCAGAGGGTTATTAGTTGCAGCCTTCTTCGCCGCCGTTGGTAGCACGGCCTACGCCAAAATAGGTAAAGCCCAGGCAGCGCAGTTTGTCCGCGTCCCATAAATTGCGGCCATCCATGATAATTTTGGTGCGCATCAGATCGTTAATGCGGTCAAAATCAAGCTGTTTGAACTCGTTCCATTCGGTGGTCAGCACCAGCGCGTCCGCTCCTTCAGCGACTTCATAGGGTGTGCGGCAAAGCTTGACCTTGGTCAGGGTCTCTTTGGCGTTTTCCATTGCCTGCGGGTCGTAGGCTTTGACGGTAGCGCCTTCAACCTGCAGCAGGTGGATGACTTCCAGTGCCGGCGCTTCGCGGATATCATCCGTGTTGGGTTTGAAGGACAAACCCAGCACGCCGATGACTTTTTCGTCCAGGTTGCCAAGGGCCTTGCGCAGGCGCAGCACAATCCGGCGGCGCTGATTGCGGTTGATATCCATCACGGCTTGCAGCAATTGCGGGCTGGTGCCGTGCAGAACTGCCATGTGCGCCAGCGCTTTCACATCTTTGGGGAAACAGGAGCCGCCCCAGCCCAGGCCGGCATCCAGGAAATTGCTGCCAATGCGTTTGTCCATGCCCATACCCTGGGCAACCTGCTGGACATCAGCGCCTAATTCTTCGCAAATCGTAGAAATTTCATTGATGAAGGAAATTTTGGTCGCCAGGAACGCATTGGACGCGTATTTGATCATTTCAGCGGTGCGCAGGTCAGTGATCATAATCGGGCAGCGTAGGCTGAGATACAACTGAGCGACTTTCGATGCGCCTTCACGGTTGGTTGAACCTAAAACAACACGGTCCGGGTACATGAAGTCATTCATGGCGGAGCCTTCGCGCAGGAATTCTGGGTTGGACACGACGGAGAATTCGAGCGGCTTTCCTGCGCGGCGTTTGCGGATAATATCGGTTACCCAATCACCAGTGCCAACAGGAACGGTTGATTTGTTGACCACAATAATTGGATGATCGACCATATCAGCGATCATTTCAGCGGCGGAGCGCACGTATTGCAAATCAGCTTCGCCATCCACACCGGAGGGTGTGCCTACGGCAATGAAAGCAAATTCCGCATCACTCAGAGCTTCTTCGTGATTGGTGGTGAAAATCAAGCGGCCGGCTTTGACGTTTTGAGTGACAACCTGTTCAAGCCCGGGTTCATAAATCGGCATAATGCCTTGTAATAATTTTTCAATCCGTGTTGCATCAATATCTAAACAGTGGACGTCGTTTCCCAGGTCTGCAAAGCATGTTCCGGTCACAAGTCCTACATATCCAGTTCCAATTACGCAGATTTTACTCATATGCTCGTAATCCTCCTGTGCAGAGAATTATAGCGGATATACAGTGATTAATGGCAAACTTTCTTTTTAGTTCATTAGAAAATGTTGAGAATTTTATTCAGCACAATGTTTGTCCAGAGAACTTGCCTGCCTGTCCAGGCAAGTTGGCCGGTCATCGTGTATAATTTGGATGTTGTCAGATAACTGACTTTGCGCAAAGTACAGTCTTCCTCTAGTAATGGATTCTTCTTTGTGCCCTGGCTTCACCTTACCCACCTGATGAAGATTAAACCAGTTTTTGAATTTGGCCCTTGATGAATTCACAAGGGGATCTCTGCGTACCCAATGGCCGGAATAATCCTGGCCAGCATTCACGAAAAGGAGTATTGCATGACCGCTACGCTCATTGATGGAAAAGCAGTTGCCGCAAGAATACGTTCGGAAGTGAAGCAAGCAGTGGACAAGCGCCTGGCAGCCGGAAAATCGAAGCCGGGCTTGGCGACCGTTCTGGTTGGGGACGACCCCGCTTCGCATGTTTATGTTCGTTCCAAGCATAAAGCCTGTGCTGAGGTGGGCATCGAATCGTTTGGGCACGAACTTCCGGCTGCCGCGACACAGGCGCAAGTTGAACAGGTGGTGGCAGATCTGAACGCTGATCCGCACGTGCATGGCATTCTGGTGCAGCTCCCGCTGCCCAAGGGCCTGGATGAAGAGGCGGTATTGGCAAAAATCAGGCTTGAAAAAGATGTGGATGGCTTCAGCCCGGTTAACATCGGCCGCCTGGCGCAAAAAGGACGCGACCCGTTGTTTGTGCCCTGCACTCCTGCCGGCTGTATTGTGCTCTTAAAAGAAGTTCTGCCCAGTCTGCGCGGGCTGAATGCGGTTGTGCTTGGCCGCTCGAATATTGTCGGCATGCCAGCCGCTTTATTGCTGATCCGTGAAGACGCTACTGTTACCGTCTGCCATTCGCGCTCGCAAGATTTGCCCGGAATTATTCGTCAGGCGGATGTCCTCATTGCGGCAGTTGGCCGGCCCGGTATGGTCCGCGGAGATTGGCTGAAACCCGGCGCGGTCGTCATTGATGTCGGCATCAACCGCATTGATGACCCCAGCGCAAAAAATGGGACGCGATTGGTAGGGGATGTCGCTTTCGATGAAGCGCTCAACGTTGCTGGAGCGATTACACCGGTTCCTGGCGGAGTCGGACCAATGACCATCGCGATGCTGGTTCAGAATACTCTGCGCGCCGCTGAGCGGTTGGATCCGTAGTTTACAAAATTGGTGCTGTCTGACAATTGACAGATCGATAGGGAATCAGTACACTGGAGGTGTTCATTGAGTTGTATGACGACTTCAATATTCCCGCTTGATTTCAATGTGCACTTAAGAAAGCTCTGCCTATGACGAAGACAATGCTGGTAAAAAATGCGCAAGTCTTGGCCACGATGGATGCTTCACGCCGTGAAATTGAAGATGGGGGCTTGTTCATCCGCGACGGGTTCATCGAACAGGTCGGACTGACGGCCGATTTACCCCTAACCGCAGATGAAGTTTTAGACCTGAGCGGGCATGTGGTTATGCCGGGAATGGTCAACACGCACCACCATTTTTATCAAACCCTGACCAGAGCCGTTCCGGCGGCGCAGGATGCCAACCTGTTCAACTGGCTGAAAACACTTTATCCGATTTGGGCGCGCATGACGCCCGACGATATTTATCTTTCGACAAAAACAGCGCTGGCCGAATTGGCGCTTTCTGGCTGCACGACTGCATCAGACCACCTGTATCTATTCCCTAACGGTTCTCGCCTGGATGACGAAATCGCGGCCGCGAAAGAGATGGGGGTCCGCATTCACGCTTCACGCGGTTCGATGAGCCTGGGCGAAAGCCAGGGCGGGCTGCCCCCGGATAGTGTGGTGGACTCGGAAGAGACCATCCTGAAGGATAGCCAGCGCTTGATTCAGCAGTACCACGATCCTCATCCTGGCTCGATGGTGCAAATTGTTCTCGCGCCTTGCTCACCGTTCAGCGTGACCAGCGGTTTAATGCAGCAATCCGCTCATCTGGCTCGCGAATATGGCGTCCATTTGCACACGCATCTGGCCGAAACCGAAGATGAAGAACAATTCTGCCTTGACCGATTCGGTCTGCGCCCGGTTGCCTATATGGAATCAGTAGAATGGACCGGTGCGGACGTGTGGTTTGCTCATTCGGTCTATATCAACCAGCCAGAAATTGAAACGTTTGCCCGCTGCGGCTGCGGAGTGGCGCATTGTCCCTCTTCGAATATGCGTCTGGCTTCAGGCATAGCCCCGTTGGTGAAGTACTTGCAGGCTGGGGTGAAGATTGGGTTGGGCGTAGATGGTTCCGCCAGCAATGACGGTTCCCATTTGCTGGCGGAAGCGCGCATGGCGATGCTCCTGGCGCGGCTGAACGCTGCCCTGGGCGGCGCCTCACTTTCCAGCGAAGGCGCGCCGCCCATTTTGAGCGCCAGACAGGCATTGGAAGTGGCAACCCGCGGCGGGGCGGCTGTATTGGGCCGCACTGATATTGGTTCATTGGAAGTTGGCAAGTGCGCTGACTTTATTGCTTTCAACCTGAGTGAACTGGAATTCGCCGGGGCGCAGCATGACCCTCTGGCAGCTTTGCTGTTTTGCCAGCCGGTACATACAGCCTATACTGTTGTCCAGGGTCGCGTCATTGTGGAAAAAGGCCAATTGAAAACTCTGGATCTGGAAGACCATGTTCGCCGGCATAATCAGGCCGCAGCACGCTTATTATCCTGAAGCGTTTCGCCAAAGCGTGTCCGGGATATTGTTTGAGATTTCGAGAGGAAAAATGAACGCTGAAGAATATGCGATGAGTTCAAAAAGACTGACGGCCTGTGCAATGGGGCGGGAGCCAGCCACACTGGTTGTAAAAAATGGAAAATGGGTTTCAGTTCAAACCGGTGAGGTCATCGATCACACCGATATTGCAGTATTAAATAACAAAATCGCCTATATTGGGCCGGATGCTGCCCACACCATCGGCCCCGATACGCTTGTCATCGATGCTGCCGGCCGGTACATGACCCCAGGCCTGCTGGATGGCCATATGCATGTCGAGTCAGGGATGCTGACGGTGACGGAATTTGTGCGCGCGGTCGCGCCGCACGGCACAACCGGTATGTTTGCCGATCCGCATGAGATTGCGAATATCTTTGGCCTGGACGGCGTCCGTCTGATGGCTGACGAAGCCATGCAGCAGCCTATTCATGTCTACGTGCAAATGCCTTCTTGTGTGCCTTCAGCTCCGGGTATGGAAACGCCCGGCGCTACTTTAGGGCCGGATGAAGTTGCTGAAGCCATGACCTGGCCGAACATTATCGGCCTCGGTGAGATGATGAATTTCCCGGGCGTCTTCATGGGCGATGAGAAAGTCCATGCTGAGATGGGCGAAACCCGCGCCGCCGGCAAGGTGATCGGCGGGCATTACGCCTCACCTGACTTGGGCTTGCCTTTTCATGGCTATATCGCCGGCGGGCCTATGGATGACCATGAGGGCACCACGCTTCAAGACGCTATTCTGCGGGCGCGCCAGGGCATGAAGGTGATGATGCGTTATGGTTCAGCCTGGCATGATGTGGCCGCCCAGGTTAAAGCCATTACCGAATATCACCTCGACCCGCGTAATTTCCTGCTGTGCACCGATGATTCGCATTCGGCGACTCTGGTCAATGAGGGGCATATGGACCGCGTCATTCGTCATGCGGTCAGCCAGGGACTCAGCCCACTTACTGCCCTGCAAATGGGCACAATCAACACGGCTGAATATTTCGGAGTCAGCCACTCGATGGGCCTACTGGCCCCTGGGCGCAGTGCGGATATTGTCCTGGTCAGCGACCTGGCTAACTTCAAAGCAGAGCTGGTGATTGCTCAGGGCAAAGTAATTGCAGAAAATGGCAAACTGGTGATTGACCTGACGGTTTACGATTATCCGCAGTGGGTCGTCAATACCGTCAAATTGAAGCGGGCTTTATCCGCGCAAGATTTTGGCTTGCCTGTGGAGTCAAAGAACGGGCATGTGGTCGCCAATGTCATCGGCGTGATCGAAAATCAGGCGCCCAACCGTCATTTGAAGCTTGAGGTGGCTGTCACCAATGGGCATATCCTGGCAGACGTTTCACGCGATCTGGCCAAAATTGCGCTGGTAGAACGGCATAAAGGCAGCGGGCGGATCCAGGTCGGTCTGATTTCTGGCTTTGGCTTTAACACGGCCTGCGCCATTGCAACCACGGTCGCCCATGACAGCCATCATATGATTGTTGTCGGAACCGATGACGCCATGATGGCACAGGCCGCTAATGAATTGGCTGCCTGCGGCGGCGGGCAGGTTGTGGTGATGAACGGGAAAGTCATTGGCAAAGTCGCCTTACCGATAGCCGGGCTGATGTCAAACCACCCGGCGGTCGAAGTGGCTGCGGCCGCGGAAAGTGTCCTGGCGGGGTTCAAGGCGTGCGGCTGCCAGTTGAACAATCCAAATATGCAATTAAGCCTGATGGCTCTGGTTGTCATTCCTGAACTTCGCATATCCGATCTCGGTTTGGTCGATGTTACGCAGTTCAAATTTGTACCAGTCGTTGAATCATAACAGGGAGAGGATAGCATGTCACCACAGAACGTACACCCATATCAGCGTTTGCAGGCTGAGCTGGCAGAGATTATTGCCAATACGCCTTCCGGCGAACGCTTGCTTTCAGAGCCGGCGTTAGCCAAACAATTAGGTGTTTCTCGCGCTACGCTGCGCGAGGCGATGCGTGCTTTTGAAGGTCAGGGATTAATCCGCCGGCGTCAGGGAATCGGGACCTTTGTTGTCAACAATAACCAGGTGATTGAATCAGGTCTTGAGGTGCTGCAAAGCATCGAAAATCTGGCGAATACCATCGGCCTGGAAGTTTCGCTGGGCGAATGCACCATTGAGCACACCAGCGCTTCAGAAGAAGTTGCGCAGGCCTTGGGGCTGGAAGCGGAAGCGCCCGTGGTTAAGGTCCAACGCGTCATTTTAACCAAAAGCCGTCCGGTGGCGTTTCTGGTGGATATCCTGCCAGAGAGCGTCCTTAGCGCGGAGGAAATTGAAAACGGTTTTACCGGGTCTGTGCTGGATATGCTGATTAAACGCGGCGATCCTTCGCTGCTTAATTCGAAGGCGGAAATTCAAGCGGTAGCGGCATCTTCAACTGTGGCGAAAGCGTTGGAAATCCAGCGCGGTGACGTCATGCTGAAGTTTATTGCCTGGCTATACAACGAACAGGGTGTTGTGATCGATTATTCAAAAAGCTATTTCCTGCCCGGATATTTTAAATTCCACGTCAATCGCCGGGTAGCGCCAATCAGCATGGGAGATTCCAAATAATTGGGATTGAAACAGGTAAAGCGATGAATAAAGAAAATCTTTCTGCAGAAATTCACCAGCAAGTCGAGCAGCAGCGCGAAGCGATTATTCGTTTTATGCGTGAGATTGTCGCGATACCGAGCATGGATTCGAAAATCGGCCCGGTCGGCGAACGAATCGGCGCAGAAATGAAAGCGCTGGGGTTTGAGGAAGTCCGCTTCGACAAGATGGGCAATATCCTTGGCCGGATCGGCAGCGGTGAGCGCGTGATGGTCTATGATTCGCACATCGATACAGTCGGGGTAGGTGATCCGGCGGAATGGGATTACGATCCGTTTGAAGGGAAAGTGGAAAACGGGGTTCTGTTCGGACGCGGCGCCTGTGACGAAAAAGGCAGCACGCCGGGCATGGTATATGGTCTCGCTATCGCTAAAAAACTGGGCCTTTTAGAAGGCTGGACAGCTTATTATTTCGGCAACATGGAAGAATGGTGCGACGGCATTGGCCCCAATTCTTTCGCGGAAGTTGACCCCGGCATTAAACCGGACTTTGTCGTCATCGGCGAACCGACCAAAATGCAGGTTTATCGAGGACATAAAGGGCGCATTGAGTTGCAGGTGGTCGCAAAGGGACGGAGCGCGCACGCTGCCAGTAACCATCTGGGCGACAACCCGATTTACATGCTTCTGCCGGTCATCGCCGGAATTCGTGATCTGGAGCCCGCATTGGGCGATCATCCCTTCCTGGGACATGCCAAGATCACCGTCAGTGATTTGCAGGTAAAAACCCCATCCATCAATGCAGTGCCGAATGAAGCTGTAATTACAATCGACCGGCGGATGACCTTTGGGGAAACCAGGGAAGACGCCATCGCTCAGGTAGAGGCATTGATCCCGCCCGAATTGAAAGACAAGGTCAAAGTACAGACCATGTTCTACGATGAGCCATCGTATACGGGCTTTGTATTTCCGGTGGATAAGTATTTCCCGGCCTGGGCGCTGGATGAAGAGCATGCCCTGGTGGCAGCCGGGCAGGCCGCCCGCGAGGCTATTGGTTTTCAACCTGCGCCGGCTGGAAAATGGAATTTCAGCACCAATGGAATTTATTGGGCTGGTAAGGCTGGTATCCCTGCCATTGGATTTGGCCCGGGCGATGAAGAAACCGCCCATACGGTCAGGGATAGTGTGCCTTTGGATGATATGGTCAAAGCGACCGAATTCTATGCAATTTTACCGGCGATTCTCGCCGAGAAAATTCAATAATTTCTTTATCTGTTAAAGGAGGAGGCCATGCAATCAAATTTACGTGGTCGCGATTTAATCGGAGATCTGGACTTTTCACAAGATGAGGTCGAAACTGTTCTGGAAGTGGCCTATGATTTAAAGCGCAAAAAGGCGTTGAACGAACCGACGCCTTACCTGCGTGATAAGGCCCTGGCCATGCTGTTTTTCTTCAGCAGCACACGGACGCGCGGTTCTTTCGAAGCTGGAATGACTCAATTGGGCGGCAATGCCGGCTTCATTGAATCAACCACGACCCAAATTAAACATGGGGATACCGCCAAGGAAATTGGCGAAATTTACGGTCGTTATTACAACGGAATTGCGATTCGTCACTGCGATTGGCTGGTCGGCAATCAATACATTAATGAGGTGGCTAAATACTCTCGTGTGCCTGTGCTGAATATGCAGTGCGATATTTACCACCCGTTCCAATGTCTGGCTGATTTGATGGCCATTCAGGAACATAAGGGCCGCGATCTGCGCAAGAAGAAAATTGTCGTTTCGTGGGCTTATGCGGAATCGTACCTGAAACCGATTTCTGTGCCGCAGTCGTTGGTTTTGCAAATGCCGCGTTTTGGCATGGATGTGACTCTGGCTTACCCGCCGGAATTCAAATTGATGCCTGAAATCGAAGAGGCGGCCAAGGAACAGGCGCGCAAATTCCGCACCAACTTTGAAATTGTCCATGATATGGACGAAGCCTGCAAAGACGCGGATGTGATTTACGCTAAATCCTGGGGTCCGCTGCTGACCACGACGGACGCAGCCGAAGGGCAGCGCATTCAGGATCAATATAAGAATTGGATCATGGATGCTCCCAAGCTGGCCCGCGCCAAAGAGGACGCGATTTATATGCACCCCTTACCGGCTGACCGCGATATTGAGGTGACCAGTGAAGTGATCGATGGCCCGCAGTCAATTGTTTATGACGAGGCGGAAAATCGTTTGCATGTACAAAAAGCGGTGATGGCTTTGACAATGGCCTGACCTGGATTTGTTGGCTGATCCAGTTGAATTTCAATTTGTGACTGGAGATAAAAATCAAATATGGAGAAAAAAGGTGTTGCAGTCGTGGCGGTTGGTGGAAATTCCTTAATTAAGGATTCCAAACACCAGTCCATTCCGGACCAGTACGGTGCTGGCGCAGAATCGATGCATCACATAGCGGAAATGATAGCCCAAGGCTGGGAAGTGGTGGTCACCCATGGAAACGGGCCTCAAGTTGGTTTTATTCTGAGACGTTCTGAAATCGCAAGGAATGAACTGCACGAGGTCCCATTGGATTTTTGTGGGGCCGATTCCCAAGGCGCGATTGGCTATATGTTTTGCCAGGCGCTCCATAATGAATTTTTGACGCGTGGAATGAATAAAAAGGCCGTATCGGTCGTTACGCAGACCGTTGTGGATAAAAACGATCCGGCTTTTTTGAATCCGAGTAAACCGATTGGATCCTTCATGGACGAAGCCGCTGCGATGCAGCGCCGAGATAATGAAGGCTGGAATGTTGTAGAGGATGCCGGCCGGGGATGGCGGCGCGTTGTGCCCTCCCCGGATCCGAAAAAGATTATCGAAGCTGAGGCCATCCGCGGGTTGATTGATTTGGGTTTTACCGTGGTTGGCGTTGGCGGCGGCGGAATCCCGGTGATCGAAGGTCCGGATGGCAGCCTGACAGGCGTAGAGGCGGTCATCGACAAGGATTACGGTTCTTCACTGCTGGCAAATTTGATTCGGGCCGATTTATTTATCATCAGTACGGCGGTCGAGAAAGTGGCCGTTAATTTCAATAAGCCCGATCAGCGTTGGCTGGATAAAATGACCTTTGCGGAAGCCCAGCAATTTATTGAAGAAGGGCATTTTGCGAAAGGTTCAATGCTGCCAAAAGTCAAGGCGGTTCTCCGCTTTTTGAAATTCGGCGGTAAACGCGCGCTCATCACCAACCCCGAAAATATTAGCCGCGCATTGCAGGGGGAAACCGGGACCTGGATTCTCCCGGACTAAATCTTTCATTATCTGTGTTTTGGCTGGCGGAGATTTCTGATGGTAGAATTCAAAGCAGCCAAAACACAGACTTACCGTTTGTTTTACGGTTAACTTTCCCAGTTGTCAGATATTATTTAAATCACTAATATGGCTTGTTTGTATAAACAAGCGCCCTTTTTCCCTTTTCCAGTGGGTACTTTCGTGTAAAATATCCCTATCACCCTGGAAAGGAACCCACCAGTCCAGGGTGGATTGTTTCCAATGGTGAGATTGAAAACGAAGAGGATTTGTGCATTCGGAAAGGAGGCGTCCCCGATTCCAAAGTGCAATCTTTGATTTCACGAAAACCATGCTTTCCCTTTCTTTTCACCTAATTTGGAGGAGAATATGTTGAAGAATCGTGTCTGGTTATTGGTTAGTCTGTTGGTGTTGTTCTCGATGGTCATGGCTGCCTGCCAGCCGGCCGCGACAGCAACGCCGGAAGCTGTGGAGCCTACTGCGGCTGAAGCTGTAGAGGAACCGACTGCTGTTGTTGAAGAGCCGACTGCTGCCGAGGAAGTTGCCCCGACCGAAGCCGCCGCTCCGGAAGAATTCATCTTTGGTGAAATCCTGGTTGGCCCCTACAATGATAAGGGTTATTCTCAGGCCCATTATGACGCCGGCCTGTATGTAGAAGAGAAAATCCCCGGCACCAAGATGATTTACATTGACAAGGTCAACAGCTCGGATCGCCCCGGCACCACGGCTGTCCAGTTGGCGGAAGAATTGGTTGCGCAGGGCGCGAAGGCCATTATTTTCAATTCGGATGATTTCAAGGATGCGGCAATTGAATTCGCGCAACTGCATCCGGACATCCCCGTAATTCATGGCTCCGGCGACACCGCCTGGAAAGACGGCGTGAATTACATGGACCTGCCCAACTTCTCGAACATCATGGGCCGCATGGAATACGGCAAAATGATCGGCGGCTGCGCGGCTGCGCTGACCACCAAGACCGGTCAAATTGCTTACCTGGGACCCTTAATCAATGACGAAACCCGCCGCCTGGCCTCCTCGGCTTACCTCGGCGCGAAATATTGCTGGGAGAACTACGCTGGCAAAGATCCGGCTGACCTCAAATTCAAGGTCACCTGGATTGGTTTCTGGTTCAATATTCCTGGTTTCACCTCCGATCCTTCGCAGGTCGCCGATGATTTCATCAACAGCAATTACGATGTGGTCATGTCTGGCATTGATACCACCGAAGCTTTGATCCAGGCCAAGAAAGCCTCGGATGCTGGCAAAGAAGTTTATGCTGTATCTTATGACTACAAAGACGGCTGCGCTGAAGCTCCGGATGTCTGCCTGGGTGTTCCGTACTTCAACTGGGGCCCTGCCTACGTAAAGACGATCTCTTCCATCATGGATGGCACGTATACCTCATTCTTTGAGTGGAATGGACCCGACTGGGCGGATATCAACAACCCGGATACTTCCGCTGTTGGTTACGTCAAAGGCGATGCGCTTTCTGAAGAAGCATCAGCTAATCTGGATGCCTTCATTGCGGAATTGGCCGGCGGCCTGAACCTTTGGACTGGCCCGATCAACCTCCAGGATGGAACCGAATACCTGGCGGACGGCGTAGTGGCCACGGACCCGCAGGTTTGGTATCTGCCGCAATTGCTCGAGGGCATGGAAGGCCAGAGCGTTGTAAGCGAGTAAATTTGCAAGGAATTTCTGGGGAAGGCGTGCACAACGCCTTCCCCACGTTTAAAAAATCCTCCGGGGAAATGAATGGTTGCCCGGCATTAACCAGCCCAGAATGAACAGATTCCATGAAGGTTGAATTAATTAATATCCATAAATTTTTTGGCCCTGTCCACGCCAATGATGGCATCAACCTGACCATTGAATCCGGAACAATCCAGGGGATTCTTGGTGAAAACGGTGCGGGAAAATCCACCTTGATGAAAATCCTTTCAGGATTTATTCAGGCAGATGACGGCGAAATTCTCCTGGATGGGAATCCGGTTAAAATCGTTTCCCCGTCCGATGCGATCAAGCAGGGGGTGGGTATGTTGCACCAGGACCCGCTTGATTTTCCTCCCATGCGAGTGGTTGATAATTTATTAATCGGTCAGCCGGGGCAGATTTTTCCAGACCGAAAAAAAGTCATCGCAGATATCAATGATTTGCAAAAGAAATTCGGATTTAATATTGACCCCGAAGTGTACGTCGATACACTCACTGTTGGCGAGCGCCAGCAGCTTGAGATATTAAGATTGCTCTGGCTGGGTGCGCGGATTCTGATCCTGGATGAACCAACCACAGGCATCAGCGCCAGCCAAAAGGATAAACTGTTTGAAGTGCTGCGCATTCTTGCCAAAAGCGGAATGACGATTATTTTTGTTTCGCATAAATTGGAAGACGTTGAAGTTTTATGTGATCGGATTGCGGTATTCACCCGCGGCAAAATGGTTGGAGAGATGCGCCCGCCCTTTGATATTGACGGCCTGGTGCAAATGATGTTTGGTAAAGTCGTTACTTTAGGCGAGAAAACCCATTTTGAATGCGATGAGACTTGTCTGGAGTTAGCCAATATCAGCATTGAAGATGGCCGTATGCAAATTCAGTCTGTCAATATCCACGTTCACCGCGGCGAAGTGATCGGCCTGGCCGGTATGGAGGGTTCCGGTCAGCGGCAGTTTCTGCGTACCTGCGGCGGTCTCATCCGGCCGGTGGCAGGTGAGATCAACCTGGGAGGCCGGCGGTTGACGGGCAAACCGTACCGGCAGTTCATGAGCTCTGGAATTGCTTACGTGCCGGCTTCACGTTTAGAGGAAGGCCTTATTCAGGGATTGTCCTTGACCGAGCATTTTATTTTGGCTGAAGAACAAGACGGCTTTTTTATTAACCGAGAAAAAGCTGCCCAGGTTACCAATTCCCGCATCGCGGATTTTAATATTAAAGGCACGCCGCTCAGCAAAGTTGAGGCGCTTTCTGGCGGCAATCAGCAGCGCGCGCTGCTGGCATTGCTGCGCACCCCGGTGAATTTGATTTTGGTAGAACATCCAACGCGCGGTCTTGATATTGAATCGCAAATTTGGATTTGGAAGAAATTGAAGGATCGCTGCAAAGACGGAACAAGCATAATTTTCACCTCATCAGATTTAGAGGAAATTCTGCATTACAGCGATCATATTCTGGTATTTTTTGGCGGAAAGGTTTCTCAGCCTTTGGAGGCTGCCAATACATCGGTTGAACAATTAGGCCAGCTTATTGGCGGCAAGGGATTTTGACGAAAACTGGAGTCAATATGTTGAAATCAAATTCTCGCTGGGTTAACCTTGGTTTTCAGATTTTGGCCATCATCCTGGCATTGGCTTTTACCACGCTGGTGATGGTCGTGGCTCAAGCGCAGCCGTTTGAAGCATATTCAAACATTGTACGCGGCGCAATCGGTTCTTCAATAAAAATTGCGGATGTCCTGGTAGCCTGGACGCCGCTGCTGCTGGCGACCACTGGCCTGCTGATGACCTTTTCTGCCGGTCTCTGGAATATCGGTATTGAAGGACAGATCACTTTGGGTGCAATTTTCACCACCTGGGCTTTACGCTCATTGCAGGACAGCTCGCTTTCGCCAGCGTTGATCATTGCTATTGGTTTCTTAGCCGGCGCTTTGGGCGGCATGCTTTGGGCCGCATTGGTAGCCGCGCTGAAAATTTATGGCGGAGTCAATGAAATTTTCGGCGGTCTGGGAATGAATTTTGTTTCCACTGCGCTGACCATCTGGTTGATTTTTGGACCGTGGAAACGCCCCGGAGTCGGGTCAATGAGCGGGACAGAGCCGTTTGATCAATCCCTGTGGCTGCCGACACTGGAAGGGTTCCGTCTCAGTCCCTGGTCATTGGGGATTGGCATTGTGGCCATTGTGATCGTCTTCTTTATTTTGCAAGGCACCTATTTCGGCCTGCGCTTGAAGGCGGTTGGCCGCAATGGACGAGCCGCTTTCATGATCGGCATTCCGACCAATCGCTATTTAATGTCGGCCTTCCTGATTTGCGGTATTATGGCTGGCCTGGCTGGCGCAACTCAGGTGCTGGCTGTGTATCACCGCCTGATTCCTTCGATTTCTTCGGGTTATGGTTTCTTGGGGATGATGGTGGCCATGCTGGTGAATTTCCAGGTGGTTTGGGCAGCTCCGGTAGCGCTTTTCTTTGCTGCCCTGAACATTGGCAGCATCCAACTGCCCATTGTGATGAAACTAGATTCAGCTCTGGCCGGGGTATTGCAAGGCGCGCTGGTGCTGTTTGTTTTGATGATGGAAGGCGTTCGCCGCCGTGTGCTGAAAGTGAAGTGAGGTCATTATGGATTCAACCATCCTGGTCGGTTTAGCAGGCGTCCTTGCTGTGGCAGCTCCGGTTGTATTTGCGGCAATCGGTGAGACAATCACCGAACGCGCCGGAGTCATTAACCTTTCGGTGAATGGCACAATTTTATTGACAGCAATGGGCGGTTTTGCCGTAGCCGTTTCTACGGGCAGTGTGCTGCTTGGCTTTGTCGCCGGAGCGGTAATCGGCGCGTTGGTGGCCTTGATTATTGCTTTCAGCAGTATTACCCTGCGCCAATCGCAAGTTGCGGTTGGCTTTGTTCTGGCGCTGATGTGCCGTGATTTATCCTACTTCTTAGGCAATAATTTTATGGGACTGCAAGGTCCGCGTGTACCTTCAATGCCCATCCCGGTTCTGCAAGATATCCCTATTCTCGGCGTTTTATTCTTTCGTCAGGATATTCTGGTATATGCCAGCTATGTTCTGATTATTGTGGCGTACATCTATGTGTTCAAAACGCGGCCTGGCCTGATGCTGCAGGGCATTGGTGAACGGCCCGCGGCGGCTTACGTGCGCGGCGCAAATGTCAACCGCCTGCGCTACCTTTACACGATGATTGGCGGCGCGTTGGTCGGTATTGCTGGCCCCATGTACTCACTCAGCGTAAAAGCCGGCTGGAAAGGAACCATTTCTGGCCTGGACGGCATTGGCTGGATCGCGCTGGCAATTACCATTTTTGGCGGCTGGAACCCGCTGCGAGCGGCCTTAGGCTCCTATCTCTTTGCCCTTTTGCAGTGGCTTGGTATTGTACTGCAGCCCAGCTTGCCGGGAATCCCCTCGCAGGTCTTGCAAGTAGCGCCTTTCCCGCTGATGATTTTGACACTGCTGCTGGTCAATATCGGCAATGCGGATTGGGTTGATCGTGCTCTGGCCGCTCTGCCTGACCGCTCCAGAAAATTCTTCTCCAGATTGCTGAGGTCGATGCGAACATCGGCCCCAGCAGCAATGGGTGTGCCGTTCGAAAACGAATAATTTCAAATTGGGCCTTAAACAGGCCCTTTTTGATTCCCGCCATTTGTCTAACATCCGGTAAAATTATTAATCTGGCATGTCAATTTGATTTAGAGATAGGATCGCTATGGGCGGCTTCATCGGATATCGCTGTTCAATCTGTCAGCAGGAATATTTGCCCGACCAGGTTACTTATGTTTGTCCGCAGGACGGCGGCAATCTGGACGTGATTTTAGATCATGCGGGTATCCGAAAAAAATACGACCCAATGGATATTACTTCGCGCGCTAATGCCTCTCTTTGGCGCTATCTGCCGTTATTGCCGGTGACGGACCCAGGCGGCAATGGAACGCCGCTCAAAATGGCCGGCTGGACTCCGGTTTACAAGCCAGAACGGCTGGCAAGAGATTTAGGCGTTTCCGCTTTATGGATCAAAGATGAAAGCCGCAACCCGACGGCGTCCTTTAAAGACCGCGCATCCGCGGTTGTGGTGGCGCGCGCCCGACAAATCAATGCGCAGATGGTGGTTACATCGTCCAGCGGCAATGCCGGGGCTGCGCTGGCGGGAATGGCGGCGGCAATCGGTCAGCCAGCGACCGTTTTTGTCCCTAAGGCTGCGCCGTCCGCCAAAGTGGCGCAGCTGCTGGTTTATGGCGCTCAGGTATTCCTGGTGGATGGCAATTATGACGCCGCTTATGAGTTGTCGCAGCAGGCAGCTAATGAATTTGGCTGGTACTGCCGCAACACCGGCTATAACCCTTTTACCCTGGAAGGCAAGAAAACAGCGGCCTTCGAGATTTGGGAAATGGTGATGGCCGATCTACCCGAAGGGACGACGCTCTCGATTTTTGTATCGGTGGGCGATGGTAATATCATCGCTGGTTTGCACAAGGGATTTAAAGATTTGCAGACTTTGGGCTGGCTGGATCAGATGCCGCGCATCTATGGCATCCAGGCTGAAAATTCTGCTGCCATTGCTAACGCTTTTCAGAATCACACCGAAAATATTGAAGCTGTGCAGGCTGCTACCGTTGCAGACAGCATTTCGGTCGATTTTCCCAGAGATGGGGTGCGCGCCCTGCGAGCCGCCACACAGACCGGCGGAGCCTACCTGACCGTGACGGACGCAGAAATCATTGCAGCCATCGCTGGATTAGGTCCGCATGGGATTTTCGCCGAACCGGCTGGCGCGGCGGCGTTTGCTGGTTATCGCAAAGCCCTGTCCACTGGCGTCATATCACCGGAAAGCCCGGCGCTGGTGATAAATACCGGCAGCGGTTTGAAGGATGTCCGCGCAGCCATGCAGGCGGTAGCGCTAGCGCCAATCGTCGCACCGGATTTACATGCGCTTAAAAAAGTGCTCGGGTATTAAACAATCAATATTCTGACTGATAATTTGTCCTTTCAAAGCTGAAGAAGCAATTAATTGCAGTGACGGGTATAATCTCAAGTACTTTGTTCTAAACAATTCAATGGGAGAACGAAAATAACCATGGATCCTACCTATTCAATCATTGTCCCCATTTACAACGAGAGCTGCTGTATCGATGAACTTTACCGCCGTGTTTCGGAAGTCATGGATACCACTCATGAACCCTGGGAATTGATTTTGATCAACGACGGTTCTACGGACACTTCTCCGGAAATGATTCGCGCATTGGCTGAAAAAGATCAGCGCGTCCGGCCGGTACTGTTTGCACGTAATTTTGGACACCAGATCGCCGTCACCGCCGGAATGGATTTTTCCCGCGGGAAGGCGGTCATTGTTATTGACGCTGATTTGCAAGACCCACCGGAAGTTATGCTGGAATTGATCCAGAAATGGCGTGAAGGGTATGAGGTGGTTTACGCAGTGCGCGCGGAACGCGAAGGCGAAACGTTCTTCAAAAAGTTCACAGCTTCCGCATTTTATCATTTGATTTATAAGATCACGGATATCAGCATCCCGATGAATACCGGTGATTTCCGCCTGTTGGATCGCAAAGTGGTCGATGTGATGAACCGCATGCGCGAGCATCACCGCTTCTTGCGCGGCATGTCTGTTTGGGTTGGATTTAAACAAACTGGGGTAACTTATAATCGCGCTGCGCGGTTTGCCGGCGAAACCAAGTACCCACTGAGGAAGATGCTAAAATTAGCCCTGACGGCCATCACCGGCTTTTCTTATTTCCCTTTGCAGTTGGCAACCTATTTGGGGTTTATTTCGGCTGGAATTTCGATTGTGGCTATTCCGGTGGTCGCGATTCTGCGCGCTGTGCAGCACGAAGCCTTTTTCGGGCAGGCAACCACGCTGATTGCGGTTTTATTCTTCGGCGGTGTGCAACTGTTGTCGCTGGGGATTTTAGGTGAGTATATTGGCCGTATCTACGATGAAGTTAAAGGACGGCCATTGTATGTTGTCAGTCAGACCCCGCAAGATTTTGAAAAGTCTCAAGATTAATGGGAGCAAACTATGGCTAAAATTGACTTAACCATCCAGGCGAATCGGCGCAAACGCGCGCTTCAACGGGCGCGGGAGCGGAAAATTCTCATCCCCACTTTTGCGCAAATGCGCAATCCGGCATTGATTCCTGATTCGATAAAAGATCAGTTGAAATCGGTTGGTTTGTGGGATGTGGATCCGCTGAATTTATTCCGCATCACCTGGAAGAACGAGCCGGTAGCAAAGGGCGGCGGTTTTGGCGATGTCAATTATATGGAATTCCCGTCCAGCCTGACCGGGGTTCCAGCTCGGATTATCGGCCTGGTTGGAAAATGGTTCCCGACCGGCGCGCATAAAGTCGGCGCGGCTTTTGGCTGCCTTGTGCCGCGTCTGGTGACCGGTCAATTTGATCCGACTACTCAGAAAGCCGTCTGGCCATCCACCGGTAATTATTGCCGCGGCGGCGCCTATGATTCGGCGTTGCTGGCCTGTGATTCAATCGCGATTCTGCCGGAAGGAATGAGTAAAGAGCGTTTTGATTGGCTTTCAAAGATCGCCGGTGAAGTGATCGCTACGCCTGGATCAGAATCAAACGTCAAGGAAATCTTCGATAAGTGCTGGGAATTGCGTAAGTCTGGCCAGGACTTGATGATCTTCAATCAATTTGAGGAATTCGGCAATTACCTCTGGCATTACTCGGTTACCGGCAAAGCCATTGAGGATATGCTGCAAAAGACCATGCGCCCGCAGGACACGTTCCGGGGTGTAGCGCTGACGACCGGGTCGGCCGGCACGATTGCCTCGGGCGACTATCTCAAACAGGTTTTCCCCGGTTCTGTGATCGTAGCCAGTGAAGCTTTGCAATGCCCGACCTTGCTGCAAAATGGCTTTGGCGCGCACCGCATTGAGGGCATTGGCGATAAACACGTCCCTTGGATTCACAATGTCAAGAACACCGATATGGTTGTTGCGATTGATGATAATTCGGTAGTCAATCTCATGCGCTTGTTCAATGAGCCGGCCGGCAAAGCTTATCTGGCGAAAAAAGGTGTGCCGGCTGAAACAATTGCCCAGTTGGATCTGCTCGGCTTTTCCGGTATCGCCAACTTGCTCTCGGCGATCAAGGCGGCCAAGTACTATGAAATGGGCGAGAATGACGTGATGGTGATTGTGCTGACCGATTCAATGGAGCTGTATTCATCCCGTATGGACGAATATCGCCAATCGATGGGTGAGTTCGGTCTGCCTGAAGCCGCGGCGGCATTGGCGGCCGACCTGTATGGCGAGACGGATGACGCCCTGCTTGAATTGACCTACGCGGAACGGAAACGTGTCCATAACCTTAAGTATTACACCTGGGTTGAGCAGCAAGGCAAAACGTACGAAGAAATCAAGGCGCAGTGGTACGAGCCGCATTATTGGACGGATGTTCAGTCGCAGCTGGACGAAATTGACGCTTTGATTGACGAATTCAATCATGAGACTGGCTTGCTGAAGTAGTCTGTTTTAGCGCTTAATCCGGCGGAGCAGAGGATACCGCTGCTCCGCCGTTTGATTCAATACGGCCTTTGAACGCATGGGCTATAATTGGTTTAATTCAAAGGCGATCTTGCATGACTTCCACTTACCCCCCTGATTCTGCGCTGATCCTGGTTGCGGTTATACCCGAACCGCGTGATCTTGAAATCGCGCGTGTGTTGGGGTGGTATCGTATTCCTTTACGGCGAGCGCCGAAAGTTGTGGATGTGGATTATCTGGCTTTTTACCAGACCGCGGCTTATGGCGAGGAAGATCGCTGGCAGATCAGCTCAGTGGCTGCGGTACGCGGTGTGGAGCTGACGACGCGCGGTGAATTGCTGCGTGATGAGGCGGACCATCCGCGCGCGCGGGAAGAGTATTACAAAATCCAAATTGGCGCGCTGCAGCGCCTGCCGCAGCCGATACTGGCGAATGCCTGGCGAAGGGTTACATTTTTATATACGACCGGCGAAATTTTGCGTCAGGCGCGCACAATTAATGACCTGGTCGTGAAGAATGAAGACCGGTCGCTTTTATGGCAATCGCTGCGTGAGCGGGCTCTGTCTGGAAGCAATCCTTATTCGGATGAACTGCCGGCGGATTTTGAAGACATGGATGCGCTGATGCTGGCCATGTTAGGCGACTTCCGTCTGTTTAAAGAAGGCGCTGAAAGTTTTAGCGCAAGCGACGATTAGTCTGTTGGAGGCGATGATGCAAACTTTAATCAAGGGCGGTGTTATCGTTACGGCCAATGAACTTTTTGCGGCCGACATCCTCATTCGTGATGAACAGATTGCGCTGATTGGCAAAGACCTTTCCGTTGGAGAATATGCCAATATTATCGATGCCAGCGGAAAGTTGATTATGCCGGGCGGGGTCGATGTCCATACGCATTTTGATCTTCCTAACGGCGCAACCGTATCATCGGACGATCATTACAGCGGGCATAAGGCGGCTGCTTTTGGCGGGACGACCACCGTCATCGATTTTGTTCCCTTTCAAGAGCCAACATTGATGACCAGTGTGCAGCGCTGGCGTGAAAAGGCAGACCCCAAGGCCGCCATTGATTTTAGTTTTCATATGAATATCACCCGCCTCGATGCCAATGTCGAAAAAGAAATCCCGCTGCTGCTAAATGAAGGCATCACCAGCCTGAAAGTTTTCTCAGCCTACAACGGGAATATGCGGTTAAAAGATGATGCTATCCTGAAGGTGATGCGCATAGCCAATGAGCACGGCTTTTTGACCATGCTCCACGCGGAAAATGGTGATATCATCGAGCTCCTGGTCGCAGAGGCGCTGGCGGCGGGGCATACTTCCCCAGAATGGCACGCCCTTACCCGTCCAACCTGGACGGCTGTTGAAGCATTTTTGCGCGGAGCGTCTCTCTCCGCTATCAGCGATGCACCGCTGTATGTGGTGCATATGAATGCCGGCGGGGAGGTGGATCAACTGGCGTACGCCCGCTCCAAAGGGTTAAAAGTGATGGGCGAAACCTGCCCGCAATATCTCTTTTTTACTCAGGACGATTTACGCCGGCCGGATGGTTTGAAATGGGTTTGTTCGCCCCCGGTTCGTTCGCTCGAGGATAACCGCCGTTTATGGCAGGGACTTGAAGATGGAACCATTCAAGTGCTGGCCACCGACCATTGTCCGTTCTTTTACGATGGCACCCAAGCGCTTACATATGAAGGCAAACCGGTGCTCATCCCGGGAAAAGAATTAGGCCGCCTGGATTTTACCAAGACTCCCAATGGCGTCCCGGGAGTGGGTGACCGCCTTCCGGTAGTGTGGACGGCGGGCGTTGCAACCGGACGGATAACGCCCAGTCAGTTTGTAGCTCTCAACAGCACCAACCCGGCCAAAATCTTTGGTCTGTATCCCAAGAAAGGCACGCTTGTTCCGGGAGCGGATGCCGACCTGGTAATTTGGGATCCGCGTATGCACGTCACCTATGGGCGCGAATGGTCTCAGCAGCGTACCGATTACAATTTGTACGAAGGCTGGGAACTGAACGGTTACTTAACGCATGTCTTCTTGCGCGGGAATTTAATTGTTTCAGGAAAGGAATGGCGCGGGAAAGCGGGCATGGGAAAGTTTATTCCGCGAAAGCCAGGGGCGCAAATCCTCTAATATCCTATGATCACCATTCTTCCGATAATTTTTCTCCTCCTGGCAGGAGGGGTCCTGTTCGTTTTGCAGCGATTCAATCGCGGCGCGGGAACCATCTGGCTGGTAGGTGTTCTGGCAAATTTTGCGGTTTGGATTGTCGTTCTTCTGTTTCATTGGTTTCAACCGGGCGGATTAACCTTTCCGCATTGGCGGACGGGAACAGCGGAAATAGCGGATGCAATTATCTTTTCGTGGACAGACCTGGCCTGGCCTTATGCCATCGCTCTCGTCACTTTTGCTTCTGCAATTTTAATTACTGCGCCGGTCCGGTTTGACCAGGGCAGTACGCCGACCAGCTGGTCAATGGTCCTGTTCTTTAATGCTGCCGGTCTTTTCGGCCTGACCGCTAATTCGCCTTTGGCGGTGGTATTGGCCTGGATGGTCTTGGATCTGGTGGAATTATTCTTCCTCGTTTCGAATAGTGCGCGCGGAATTCTGCGAAACGAAATGTTCACCAGCCTGGCAGTACGGCTTGGGGGCACCGTCCTGCTTATTGCGGCTATGGCCTTCTCCTTCAAAGATGGAAGTTCTCTCGCGTTTTCCAACCTTTCCTCAATTGGCGCTTTGTTGGTTTTATCAGCGGCGGTTGCGCGCATGGGCGTGCTTCCGTTAAATGCGCCGCAATTGCCTGAATTGGATACACACCGCGGATTGACTTCAATTCTGCGTATAGGGGCTCAATTAACCGCTTTACTGCCTTTGGCGCGGATCGAGAACATCTCACTGGATGCCACCTGGCTGCCGCTGTTGACCACCATTACCATTATTATGACGTTCTATGGCGCCTTGTTATGGCTATCGGCCGAGGATGAACTTGCCGGACGTTCATATTGGTTTCTAGCGGCCGGCGGCGTCACTTTACTGGCGGTTTTAAGGGGCAGCCCGCAGCTCTCGATTGTTTGGGGTGTAATGATGGTCTTGGGCGGCGGCGCGGTCTTTCTGTACTCCTACCGGCCAGCCTGGGCGATTTTTCTGCCTATCCTTTCGGTATTGGGGATGGCCGGACTGCCATTTTCCCCGACTTCTGCCGGCTGGGCAGCTTTCCCCAACTCATTTGGGTGGAACATCATAATCAGTGCAATTTTGATTCTGCTGATTATTGGCAGTATCCGGCACGTTATGCGTCCGGTTGAAGCGCCATCAGGAATTGAAAATTGGGGCAAGGCCAGTTACATTTTTGGAATCAGCCTGATGATCGTTGCTCAGGCATTGATTGCTGTTATCGGCTTGCAGGAAAAGATGCAGGTTGGCCGCTGGCCTTATTCCTTGCTGGTCTTGATCGTCAGCGGCTTGATCACTTTTGGAATGGTGCGCTTTAATCTCCGTCAGGTTTTGTACGCGGAACGCAATACCTGGCTGCGCATAGTCTTTCAACGGGTGGGCGCCTGGTTGAATGCGATCTTTAAGCTGAATTGGTTTTTTCGATTATTAAATTTTGTATTTAAAGGTGTTCAGCAATTGATTCTGGTGTTGGAAAATATTCTGGAAGGTCAGGGAGGAGTCTTGTGGGCTTTGCTCTTGCTGACCCTCCTGCTGACAATTGTTGTGCAGGGGGTCGGAATTTGAGCGAAATTTTAGCTTACCTGCCAGTTTTTATCTTGATCCTGACCGGTTTAGGATTGCTGCTCAACTTGCCCTACCGCTGGTTGTTGATTTTGTTCTCGGTGCAGTTTGTGGCGGCTTTCTGGTTGATTTTGCTCAGCTGGCCGCTGGGACTGGCCGCTGTGAAACTGCTGGTTGGTTGGATGGCGGTTGCGATCATTGGCTCATCGATTAACGAGGAAGAATCGCCAACTGATTTTGACTGGAAATTGAACGATAATTTCTTCAAAATTATCGCCGGATTGCTCATTCTGCTGCTGGCGTTTTCTTTGGGAAATACTGCGTTTCAGTGGATACCGGCCAGTTTTGCCGTGATTTCCGGCGGTCTGGTGCTGGCCGGGCTGGGGCTGCTGCAGCTTGGCCTTTCGACACAGCCTTTTCGCACCACCATCGGCCTGCTGACGTTATTGAGTGGCTTTGATATTATTTACGCGGCGGTCGTTAATTCTGTGTTGGTTGCGGGGTTATCGGCATTGGTCTCCTTAGGCCTCGCTTTTCTGGGAGCTTACTTGATGAACGTTGAGCACCTGGAGGACCAGCCATGAGCGCCCCATTGATATTTATTGGCCTGCCCATCATCTTCGGTTTGATTTTTACCCTCATCCGGCATTACCGGCAATTGACCCTATGGCTGGCGGCTTTTATGTGCGCCGGTTTGGGGATGTTCGCGCTTGTATTTCCATTGGGTGAGGTTGTCCCAATTGGGAATTTGCGGCCTGAAATCGGAACGACATTTTCTGTTTTAGGCCGAAATTTTATTTTGAATAATCAGGATCGCACGGTCCTGTTTTTCCTGTTCAGCATCGGATTCTTGTGGTTTCTTGCCGCCGGATTCACCTGGGCGCACCGGTTCTTCGCACCCTTTGGAATGGGAATTATTGCAGCGTTTGTGGCCGCCCTGGCAGTTCAACCAATTTTGTACAGCGCCTTATTTGTTGAAGTTGCCGTGCTGTTGAGCATCCCATTGTTAGCGCCGCCGGGCAAGCCGCTGAAAGTATCGGTGCAGCGATTTCTCATTTTTCAAACACTGGCGATGCCTTTTATCCTTTTTTCTGGCTGGCTGATCGGCCAGGGTGAAATTAATCCATCTGCTCAAGAAACCTTGCTGCGCGCTTCGGCGTTCTTGGCGCTTGGGTTTGCCTTTATGCTGGCGGTCTTCCCATTCTATTCCTGGATGCCGCAGCTTTCTGAAGAAACACACCCCTATCCGGCCGGTTTTATCCTGACGCTTCTGCCCGTATCTGTTCTTATAATTGGGTTGAACTTTCTAAATTCAATTGGCTGGCTGCGCAGTTCAGCAGATGCCTTTACGGTATTACGGCTGGTGGGCGTGATCATGGTATTTACCGGGGGGATTTGGGCGGCTTTCCAAAAGAACCTGGCGCGTTTGCTGGGGTATGCGGTTATTCTCGAAACCGGATTTGCCCTGATTACATTGGGGCTGCATAGCAATGCCGGGTTTGAATTGTTTGTCGCCGGACTCTTCCCGCGGGTATTGGGACTTTTCGTTTTCTCGATGGCTTTGGGAACGATGTATAACCGCGGCGTTGATTTTCGATTTACTGCAATCCGCGCGATCGGCGCTCAAATGCCATTTGCAACTACGGCGATATTGCTCAGTCTGTTTTCGATGGGCGGGCTTCCACTATTAGCCAGTTTTCCGATCCGGCTGGATATCTTCGAACAGCTTTCAGGCATCGATATTCTGCAAACAGTTTTTGTATTACTGGGCAGTGCGGGATTTCTTTTTGCCGCCGTGCGTGTATTGGCTGTGATGGTTATCCCGAAAGCTGAAACACAGCAAATTGGCGGCGAAACCCGTGTTCAGCGAATATCGCTTTCAATTGCCATCGCTGCGCTTACACTGCTGGGGCTGTTCCCAGGACAAGTACTGCCGCTGATCAGCGGTGTTTTGAAAATGATCCCTTTAATTTATCCGCTGCGTTAGCGTTCGGTGAATTTTCGATGATTACGAGAAACGCGTATTTAGATCGTATTTGGACCTGACGCTTTGCATTATCACTGGAAAATTCAAACTGGAATAGCTAGACTGCGTTTATAATACTCAAGATCAACTTATGCCGAAATTTTGGATAATTGACCCTATAGAATAGGAAACCATTTTCATGGATCTAGAGCAACTTGAGAAACGACTGGAATGGCTGGACGACGAACGCCGCAAAGATAAATTGTTGGTAACGACCATGCAGGACCGCATTGCGGACCTGGAGGAACGCTGGCAGCCATTTGACGACCGAATTAAACAATTAGAAGGGGAAATCGCCCGGCTGGCAAGCTCGCTGGCGCGTTTTGAGCAAATTGAAACATCGATTGCATTGCTGCGGCAGGAGTTAAGCCGCAATATCCAGGATGTTGAAAAACAACGTCTGGATCATGACCGGGAAATGGAAAAAGTGCGCCTGGCTGATAATGAATCGACTGCGAAATCAATTGGCGAAATCCGCAAGACACTGGATGTCCTCCCTGAAATTCGCAAGAATCTGACGGCGCGCAGTGAAGGTGAAAACCGCCTGGGCAAAGAAATTGATGAACTTGAGCAGAAAATCTTATTGGTGCGCCGCTCGGATGAAGAATACCGCCGCCAGATTAAACTGCTTGAGGAAGGTCAGCGGCAGGACGCAAAACGGCTGGCTGATCTGCAAGGCGAGGTCGGCGCTCTGCGCAAACGCCAGGAAGAACAGCGCGGAAAATTAGATTTAAATTCCGATTTACTGCGAAAATACGAGCTGCGCATCAGCGAACTGCAAGCTGCTGAAAGTGAACGACGCCAGAATCAAGTGGCGTTCATTGAAAAGCAAAATATGGCAGCGATTGAGCGAGATCGCGTGTGGAAGGAATGGGAAGCTCGCTTCAATCAGATTGAAGACCAATCCGCCACACTGGATACGCAGATTCAAATGCTGGATGCTACACAGCGAGCTGTCAAACGTTCGCAAGCGACTTTCGATGAGGTCACCGCCCGCTTTGAGCGGCGTATCAACGAAATTACGGAAATGCAGCGGTTGGTTGAGGATCGTTTCCGGCAGGAATGGGTTTCGTTCAAAGCCGACGATCAGAAACGTTGGACAAACTATAGCCTTGCTCAGGAAGAAATTCAGCGCGAGAGCGGGCGTTCATTGACCAAGGTGCAGGAACGTCTGGTATTTTTAGAAGATATCGTCCAGGAATTGCAGGACTTCAATCACAAAATCAGCGAGGAAACGACAGCGCGTCTGCAAGGGCTGTTAGCGCTGGCGCGCAACTGGGCAGAAAATCAGGACTCTACACCGGGCAGCCCGCGGTAATGTGGCTGTATTCAATTAATTAGCCGTTACGAAAGGATACGTAAAACGTTTGCGTATCCTTTTGCGTATTTAAACTGTTGATGGTTCAAAATATTTTTTCCCGCGATACAGGTTCTTGCCTGAAAAATGATTTAACAAGAACTGAAGCGTATTCTTCTGAGAAGTTATGAAAGGCATGACAATGGTTACGACCGGTACTTTTGCAGCCATGATTTTTACACTGATCATTTGTTTTGCGGTCCCAATTGGCCTTGTGATTTATTTATATGTTAAAAAGAGGATTTCTATCCTGGCGGTAGCCATTGGCGCGTTGACTTTCTTTTTGATGCAAATCATGATCCGAATTCCAGCGCTGCAAATATTTTCGGAAACGGCTATTTATTTTCGTTTGACAGCTTACCCGTTTTGGTTTGCGCTCTTTTTAGGCTTTACCGCTGCCTTATTTGAAGAAGGCGGGCGCTGGCTGGCCTTCCGCTTTTTAATGAAGGGGCGTTTAGAACATAAAAATGCACTTGCTATGGGCATTGGGCATGGCGGGATCGAGGCGATGGCGCTGGTCGGAATGATCTATCTTAATTACGTTGTCATCGCTTTTATGATTAATAACGGCAGTTTTCAGTCATCGATTGTGCCGGTGGTTGGCGAAAGCGCCGCCAATCAGATTTTAGCGGTGCTGACTGGAGCAAACAGCACAGCCTTCCTGCTGGCCGGGGTAGAGCGTGGTTTGACGTTAATCATTCAAATCGCGTTCTCTATGATGGTATATTTTAGCGTTCGCTACCATCGGGCGGTTTACTTTTGGGGCGCGATGCTTGCTCACACAGTTCTGGATCTTCTGGCGGTTTATCTCAACCAGATGGGTGTCAGCCTGTATGCAATTGAATCTGTGGTGGTGGTTTTTGCCGGCTTTGGATTGTGGTTCCTGATTCGTTCTGAACGGCTGGATGCTCATTATTCGCAACCGCAAAGCCAGGATGTTATCGAGGTAATTTCTGGAACTGAGCAAGATTCCATTTTGTGACCTGCTTGCTGCTGGCATACAGGCGGAATTGGAGCATTCTACCCAATCTATTTGATTTGTGGTATAAAAAAAGAGCCCTACTGTGCACGTGATGCAGCACACTCGGTTTTGAGCCAACACTCTTTAAATGGGATCTGGAATTTTCGATGCAACGCGATAGGCCTTGGCCAAGGCGAAGCTAGATGCGATGACCCCAAACCTGCGATTGCAGGTTCAAAACTTCGCTGCACACGACATGGTGGGGTCTTTTTATTAACCAGGACTAGCCGATATACGCCTGCGCGTTGACACAATTCTTCATTCTGACTAAACTATGAATGTAACCAGTCAGCTCAGGAGAGACAATACATGAACACTTCTTACCGCCTTGTGCTAAAATCTGGACCCGCTACTGGGCAGACTTTTCCGCTCGAAGGACCAGAATTGATTATTGGGCGGGAGCCTTCCTGTCAAATTAGTATTAATGACCCTGAGGTTTCACGCCGTCATGCCCGTTTATATTTACAGGGAGTCAACTACGTCCTGGAAGATTTGGGTTCTACCAATGGTACTTCGGTAAATGGACAGCGCCTGGTCGGCCCGTATATACTGCGTTCTGGTGAGATGGTGACTTTGGGGGAGAACACCCATTTATTGTTTGAACAGGTCGTTGTAGATCCGGATGCTACTGTCGTTTCTGTACGCCAGACTGCCCAACCAATTGGCCAAGATGTTTACTCGCCCGCTCAGCCGGTCAGCCCTCATCTTGAACAGCCCAATCAGGCACCGGTGAATGACGTTCTGTATGCGGGTCAGATGCCCGCGGAAACGCCAAAAGATGTGAAAAAACGCAAGATTACCCCGGTGGTCATCATCCTCATTGTTCTGGTGGTGATTCTTCTTTGCGGGTGCATCGCATTCGGTATTTTTGACGCGCTCAACCTTTACTGCAATTTCCCAGGAATTACCAATTTCTTTATTCCTGGCGCGTGTGCACCTTAAACCGCAACCAGGTTTATTTGATTCAGGCTGAGAATGTGACTTCATTCCCAGCCTGTTTTCTTTATGGCAACTTCTGCATCTTAATTCCGTATATGAAATACACCCAGGTCTTCAGACTTTAATACTATAAATATAATTAACAGGTAAAATGGCGGTGTAATGAGCAATCCCTCAAATGACGAAATCATCTCCCGGGTGAACCGGTCTCCGCGCTGGAGCAGTACAACCAAACTGGTCGTTGGGCTTACTTTGGTTGCTGTCTCAGCAGCTATGATTATTCGATTCAAAGAATTGATTGGACCGATTGTCTTTGCAATTGCGCTGGCTTACCTGCTTTACCCGCTGGCCAGTTTTTTGCATACCCGCCTGCGCGTTTCGTGGAAACTCGCGTCTGTATTAATGTTTGTGATTGTTCTGGTGGCTTTGCTGGGCACGGCCACTTTGAGCGGGATCGCCGTGGTGGACCAGGTATCCAGCCTGGTGAAATTCCTGCAGGTGCAGATCGAAAATCTGCCAACCTATATTGACAATTTGACCAAGACCCCGATCAATTTAGGCTTTTACACGCTTGATTTTTCGACGCTGGACCTTCCCTCCATTGTGGACCAATTATTAGGGGCTGTTCAGCCGCTGCTGACCAACCTGGGCAATCTGGTGACGAGTTTCGCCACCGGTGCAGCGACGACTGTCGGATATGTCTTTTTTACTGTTTTGGTCGCATATTTCATTCTTTCGGAATCTGGCGGCGTCCGCGGTCAATTAATCAATTTGGATGTGCCTGGCTATACCGATGATCTGGCGCGTATGCGGACTGAGTTATCGCGGATTTGGAACGCTTTTTTGCGCGGCCAGTTGATTATCGTTACGATCACGGTTTTAATTTATACGCCGATCCTCGGCGCATTGCATGTCAACTATTATTTTGGGCTGGCTCTTTTAGCCGGCTTTGCCCGGTTTGTTCCCTACGTGGGTACCTGGGTAGCGTGGATTACCTATGCTCTGGTAACGTATTTTCAGGGCTATACAATTTTTGGCCTGGAGCCGATCTTTTACTCAATACTCATTCTAGGAATTGCGATGGTCCTGGATTTCTTCCTGGATAATTTTGTCGTTCCTAGTTTAATGGGCAATGCCTTGAATATTCATCCGGCCGCGGTAATGGTGGCCGCCCTGGTATTTGCCGGTTTATTTGGTCTGGTGGGGGTGCTGTTAGCGGCTCCCGTAATGGCAACTTTAAAGTTGGTATTAAATTACGTCTTCAAGAAATTGTTGGACCAGGATCCCTGGGACAATCTTGAAACTGAAAGCACGCGCGAGCCATCGCGTTTGGCAAAAGACCTATCCAATCGGATCAAGAGAATGCTAAAATGGTTCGATGCTAAGGTTAAGCGGCGCTGGCCTGAAGATCCGGCTCTGATTCGCTGGATTAAAGGTGCTGCTTTTTACATCACTCGTGGAAAAACCGGAAATCCCTGGAAATCTGGTGAAACGAAATAAGTTCAGCCTATTACTCAAACAAAAAAAGGAAACCAAGCGATGAGCAGCCCGATGGAACCCAAAACCGAAACGATTGCAGAAACTGAGAATTATATGGCCTGGCAGGCGGATGAACCGGATGGTGAGACCACCTATCATCTTGAGCTGAACAATGTCACCATGCATTTCTTCACGGAAGAATGGGAAGAGTTTTTAGCTCTGGCGCGCGCGATCATCAAAGACGCTGACGGGAAATAGTTTTGTTATTTTCTTAAACCATAGGCTCCCTTGAATTGGCCGGGGAGCATTTTGGTTTAATTATTGTTTTTCGGAGTTGATCCTGAGGCAGTACAACGGGAAACTTTAATGATTGATATTGCAAATGAAGCCCGGCGATCTTTGAGTGTGGTCGTCCAGGCAGGCGGACAGTCTCGCCGCATGGGCAGCAATAAGGCGTTAATGGTATTTCAAGGGCAGCCGTTGATTGAGCGGGTGGTCCAACGCGTTGCGCCAATCAGCGCAGAAACCTTGCTGACCGCCAATTCCGCCGAATTATTCGCTTTTTTGAATAAACGGATAGAGCAGGATATTTTACCTGGGTTAGGCGCTTTGGGCGGGCTGTACACCGCTTTACAGGGCGTGCAAACCCCGTATGCCGCAGTGGTTGCCTGTGATATGCCTTTCATTCGCACTGACGTATTGCTGCGGCAATTTCAGTTGCTGGTTGAAAGTGGTTCAGATTGTGTCATACCGGAGACAGAGCACGGATTGGAACCCATGCATGGGGTTTATCGCGTTTCCACTTGTGCATCTTTAGTGAAGGCTGCCCTAAAACGCGGAGAAATGCAAATGCGCTCCTGGTACAAAGACGCGCATATGCTGATTATCCCTTTAGCCGCCTTGCGCCAAATTGATCCAAAACTCGAATCATTTATTAATGTCAATACACTTGAGGAATTTCACCAGGCCGAAAAGCACCAGAAATAATCCGCATAACGTTTTGGCAGGGTTTCACACGAAGTGTCTGGATCTTGGATTGAGAGAAACGCGGTAAAATTGCATTATATGGTCAATAATAAATTATTCGCTAACCGAGTTTCCTTGCTGGTCAGCGTTTTTTGGTTTACTTTTCTGGCTGGGTGTGATGTTTCTTCATCTTTGATAACCAGCGCAACCCTGAATTCTTCAGCAGTAGATGCGACGGAACGAGAAACCGAAACCGTTGTGCCTGTATTTGTTCAAACAGCGCAAGATAGTACCGTTGAAGAAGTGCTTTCTGCAGAAGCCACTTCTGAACCGCTTGAGGTTTTTGAGGAAAGTTCGCCCACAGCGCCTTGTGATCTGGCGGCAGCTGGCGTGCCGCTGGACCTGACCTATCCCGATGACAGCCGGCTGGCGCCAGGCGAGCAATTTGAAAAGACCTGGCGGATCAAGAATATCGGTTCCTGTCCCTGGGATGCCAATTATCGCATTGAATGGTTTTCCGGCGATTTCTATCCGGCTGAACCAGTCCAGATATTAGAGAATACGGTAGCGCCAGGTGATTCGGTTGATATCAGTGTTCAGATGGTCTCTCCGCAGGAACCTGGCGTATATACCAGCTATTGGATTTTGCGGAATCCAGATGGTGAGTTGTTTGGCATCGGTCCAGAAGGGCGTTCGCCATTTTGGGTTCGAATTCAGGTGGTTGCCAACGCGACTGCGACATTTTCTCCGAGCATTACCCCAACCCTGGTACAGGCGTCGCTTTCTAGCGGCACATTGATTGTTATGGATGGGACTTTTGTTGACCTTGGGTTGGGCCGGATTGGTGGCGAAGGTGATGCGGATGTGCAAATCACCCTGGCGGCCGATCTGTCCTGGTGGTTGGTGCCGCTGGATGAAAATCGCCTGTTAATCATAAGCGGGGGTGATGCACAAAATTGCCAAACTGGGCTAACCTATACTCAAGATCCGGTCAATCTTTCGTCTTTGACCGAAGATGCCCATATTTGTTATCTTTCCAGCGCGGGGTATGCGGGCATACTATCCGTGACCCCGAACCAGGCGGATTCCGGCCAGACATTGCTGCTGGTTTATGATACCTGGACCGATCAGTAAGTTAATTTCGCCACTGTATTTCCGATCAAACGGATGAACATCGATAAAAGGTTATTCCGGCAAATTCGCTCAATGCCGGGTGCGCTTGGTCTGACGGCTTTATTCGGCTGGCTTGGCGGCATCCTGGTTATTCTTCAGGCGCGCACCCTGACAACGATAGTCGCAGGCGCGTTCTTGCAGCATTTATCTCGAGAAGTGTTGCGGTCTGTATTTATCACCCTGCTGGTTGTCATGGTTTTCCGTGGACTGGCTTTGTTCCTGGCTGAATATTGGGCGGGTTGGCTGGCGATTGAAGCCAAACAACGCATACGCAAACAGTTTATTACGCATATCTCGGCGCTGGGGCCGGCTTTTACTCAAAATCAGCAATCCGCGGAGCTGGTCAATCAGGCGATCAATGGCATTGAGGCACTGGATGCATATTTTGCGCAAT
Organism: Bellilinea sp.; assembly: GCA_036822575.1. Lineage (GTDB taxonomy): Bacteria > Chloroflexota > Anaerolineae > Anaerolineales > Anaerolineaceae > Bellilinea. The sequence goes on from DAISHK010000002.1 coordinate 351,594, forward strand.
ATATTCCTCAATTGTTCCTGGCCGCTTTGATACCGATCAGCATCCTGGTTGTTGTTTTTCCGGCAGACTGGCTGTCGGGTCTGGTTCTGCTGCTGACGGCCCCTCTGGTTCCGATTTTTATGATTTTATTAGGCAAAGGCTCTGAGATCATAACGCGCCGCCAATGGACGGCGATGAATCGCCTTTCGAACTATTTTTTGGATTCGATTCAGGGCTTGCGTGAATTGAAGCAATTGGGCCGCAGTTCTGATCGGGCCAGGCGGGTGGATGAAGCCGCTGAACAGTACCGGAAAGTCACCATGCAGGTGCTGCGGATCACTTTCCTTTCAGCGTTTGTACTGGAATTTCTCTCTACGATCAGTACAGCGGTGATCGCGGTGGAAATTGGTCTGCGTTTGCTGTATGGGCAGATGCATTTTTACCAGGCTTTCTTCATTCTGCTGCTGGCCCCAGAGTTCTACCAGCCGCTGCGAATGTTGGGTCAGCGGTTCCATGCGGGGATGAATGGCATCACTGCCGCGAAAGATATTTATCGGGTGCTTGAAATTCCGGTAGCGGATCAAGCCGCAGCGCAGACGGTATCGTTGAACGCAGATTGGGCTGGACAGGAAATTCGCTTTGAGAATGTGTGCTTTACCTATCCGGCGCGAGAATTACCGGCTGTAGATGGCGTCAGCTTCAGCTTACGGCCGGGCACTGCCACGGCTTTGGTTGGAGACAGCGGCGCCGGAAAAAGCACAATAGCGCAGCTCTTGATGCGCTTCTTTCCTCCAGACAGCGGGGTGATTTGGATTGGGAATGTGCCTTTGTCCGCGATTAAAACGGATGAATGGTACCGTTGGATCACCTGGGTTCCACAGCAGCCGTTCATCTTTCATGACAGTTTGCGCGCTAATCTGCTGCTTGGCAAAGCGGATGCCACACCGGCGGAAATTGAAGCGGCTATTCAAGCTGCGCGGCTGGATCAGGTAATCGCCGGTTTGCCTCAAGGTCTGGATACCAACTTGAGCGAGGGCGGATCCCGTTTGAGCGGCGGGCAAATCCAGCGGTTAGCACTGGCGCGGGCCTTTCTGGCCAATACGCCCATTGTCGTTTTGGACGAACCGACGGCTCACCTGGATGCGGGTTTAGAAAAAGATCTGGAAGAAGCTGTACGGCGTTTGTGCCAGCTGCGGACGGTATTGGTCATTGCACACCGCATGAATACGGTCGTATCTGCGGACCAGATCCTGGTTATGCAGGCCGGCAAAATTATTGAGAGCGGTGATCACGGCAGTTTAATGCAGCAGTCTGGCGTCTATCGCGCGCTGACAGCGGCCTATCTGGATGGTGTGCAATGAAAACCACGCGTCGTTTGCTGGCTTTTCTTCAGCCTTTTTCCGGTTGGGTTGTCCTCTCGGTGCTGGTCGCGGCTGGCACAATTGCTGCCAGTATTGGGCTGCTGGGCACATCCGCATTTCTAATCGCCTCTGCGGCGCTGCATCCTTCGGTGGGCGACCTGCAAGTTGCCATTGTTGGCGTTCGCTTTTTCGGGATTGCCCGGGCTGTTTTGCGCTATTTTGAACGGCTTATCAGTCATTCGGTAAATTTTCGCTTGTTGGCTCAGTTGCGCGGATGGTTTTACCGGGCATTGGAGCCATTGGCGCCTGCGCGGTTAATGCAAATCCGGTCCGGGGATATTTTGCAGCGCGCCATTGGCGATATTGAAACGCTGGAGAATTTTTACGTGCGCGTGGTGGCTCCGCCAGTGACCGCCTTGATGGTTACCATTGGAATCAGTTTATTTGTCGGCCGTTACGCTGCTATATTGGGCTGGATTCTGCTCGCCGGGCTGCTGTTTGGGATGCTATTTATTCCGCTGGTGGCTTTCGTTCAGGGTAAACAGGCTGGCGGTCGATTTATTGAAGCGCGGGCGCAGATGAACGCAATGATGCTTGAGACCGTTCAAGGGCAGCCTGACTTATTAGTGTTTAATCGTTTATCTGCGGCAGCCGCCAGAATCGATCAATTCGGGAATCAATTTGTTCAGGCGCAGCGGCGTTTGAATCTTGGCGCTGCCGGATTGAACGCAATAAACCTGCTGACCGCGAATGTTACCCTATGGCTGGTGCTCTGGCATGGTGTGCCGTTGGTGAGCAGCGGTAGTCTGGATGGAGTCAGTCTGGCAGTTGTGGCCTTGCTGACCATGGCCAGCTTTGAGGCGGTAACCCCTCTGGCCCAGGCTGCGCAATTGTTTCAGAGTTCGCTTCAGGCTGCGAACCGCCTGTTTAATTTGGCTGAACAGCAGCCGGCGGTAAACGAACCTGAATTGCCGCAGGAATTAGTGCTCCCGGTTTCTAAGTTCGAATTAAACGGTATCGATTTCCGTTATGAAGACAGGCTGGAAGAGGCGCTGCATGACATTCATTTGGAATTGCACTGCGGCAAGAAAATTGCAGTGGTTGGCGCTTCCGGGGCGGGAAAATCCAGCCTGATTAACGTATTGCTGCGCTTTTGGGATTTTCAAACTGGCGAATACTTGCTTGGTGATCAGAATGTGCGTAGGCTGACCAGCGCCGCCGTGCGCTCTTGTTTCAGTGTGGTCGGGCAATCCGCTTACTTGTTTGCAACAACTTTACGCGGCAATCTGCACCTGGGAAACCCCCAGGCTGATGACGGCATGATGATGGCCGCGCTTGAAGCCGCCGGTCTGGCTGGATGGGCCGCTGATTTGCCGCAAGGGCTTTCAACTTGGGTTGGTGAGCATGGGCTTCAACTGAGCGGCGGGGAGCGCCAGCGATTGGCAATTGCCCGGGCAATTTTGCAGGATGCGCCATTTGTTTTGTTGGATGAACCCACTGCCGGACTGGACGCTATGCGTGAGCGCGCTGTATTGAATACACTCTTTTCCAATTTCGCCGAGCGCGGCATCCTTTGGGTTACACATCATTTGGTGAACATGGAACAAATGGATGAAATATTCGTGCTGGATCGCGGGCGAATCGCGGAACACGGCACTCATCAGGAGTTGCTGCTTAACGCGGGGCTTTACTGCCGTATGTGGCAGCAATCCAACCGCTTGTTGGAATAAAAAAAAAGAGACTGTCTTTGAAGAACAAGAGACAGCCTCTTTAAGTCTTGCAGGTACGAACCTAATTTTTTAGCGCGCCCATCATTGAAACACGCAACGCAATGCGGTGAATCTCTTTTAGTTTTTCAACCATCTCGGGCGCATCATTTTGCGCTTCAGTCTGCGAAATCAATTGCGAGACCATCTGCACAAATTCCGGGGTGACCATCTCACTGTGAGCCTGCATGATCTGCATCCGTTCATCATAAGAGGGCGCTTCCAGCATTTCTTCAATGACGCCCAATTCAGGCGGGGGAGCCGTGGCTTCTTCAATGACCGTATTGATCGACTGCAATTTGGCAATCCGTTCAAGGTCAGCTTTTTCGCGCGCTAATTTCAATTCTTCTTGCAGCGCTACCAGGAAGGATTCATCAATTTGCTGGGCGTTTTCCTGGATGGCAGCGGTCACATCATTGGCGCTGGCAATCTTATTCACCAGGGCGCGGGCGCTTTCCACCTGATTGCGCATCTGCTCTTCAAGACGGGCGCTGAAAGCCAGAAGTTTCTGTCGTAAGACGTCTAGAACAGGCTTTTCTTCTTCGGACGCCTGATCGATGCGTTCAGACAGGATGCGGAAAAACTCATAATCCATACCCGTATAAGCCATGCTGGCTAAAGCAGAAAGCTGGATCGGTTTTTCAGCTGCGGCCACGAACAAATCGATTAATTTTTCTCGCGTCAAACCTTCTTTGCTGGCATCCTGAAGCGCCTTGACGGCTTCTTGCGCTTCCAGGTTTTGGGCTTCAATTTCCTGACCAACCTTGGTCAGTTTGAATAATTCCTGCTGAATACCGGCCAGAACGCGCGCGCCGCGCTCATCGCCTTGCATCGCCGAAGCTTCGATAATCCGCCCCAGCATCGAGAAGAAGTTGGCGTCGATCAAAGCTTCTTCCTGCTGAACGACCAGGGCGCGGTCCTCAGCGCCTGGTATGGTCAGCAGCCGCTGAAGAAGATTGAGCCGGTTCTGCTGGTCTTCAATCATTTGTTTGGTGATCCCGTCTGCTTCCAGGATCTTTTCGATCATGGTCTGGAATGTGAACATGGATTGCGGGCGCAGTAAATACGCCTTGCGCTGTTCCTGCGGCAGACGATTCATCACCTGGTTGATGTATGGGCCAAGCAGCCGCTCCTGCTCATTGAGCGGGAGGCCCATTTCGGACGGGACGAATGTAAGCAGCAGTTCTTTGCTGGGATCGTGATAGACGATCGGGGTAGGAACCATCCCGTTGTAGCCACAGGTCGGGCAGTTAATCACGTTCACCTGGCCGCTCAGCAATTTGTCTTTGGCTTGCGGGTCAACGTTCATATCAAAGAGCTGCTCAACATCGGCAGCGACCGGCGACTTACAACGCGGACAGGAGGTTTGAATTTTTGCCATGCGGTTTTTCGCTCACCTTCTACTGGTTTAATTCACAATTGAATACGGTTCAACTCGGCTGCCGATCTGCAAGAATTAAACAACTGCTATTAAAAAAGATTAATAGCATGTGCGTTTCCCCATCTAGAATGCCTCTTCAGAAGTTCAGCCAATTCGGTCAATTGCTGCGAATTATACCACTGAACCTTCTTCCCCTCGGGGCAGTGAAAAGCAGAAGCGCGCGCCTTTGCCGGCTTCAGGATCGATCCAGATATTCCCGCCGTGCGCCTCGATGATGGCTTTGGTCAGGAACAGGCCTAAGCCAGCGCCTTTGGTGTGTTTGGCTGCTTCGGTGGCGCGGTAGAAGCGGTCGAAGACATGCGGGATGTCCTCCGGGGCGATGCCCGGGCCTTCGTCGCTGACGCAGATGATAACGATATCGCGGCGGACCTGTCCGGTAAGGCGGATCTCACCATCCGGGGCGTATTTAATTGCGTTGGAGATCAGGTTGATCAACACCTGGCGAATACGGGTTTCGTCTGCTAAGATCACCGGGAAATCATTGGGAAAGTCAACAATGATTTTGTGCTTCTTGGTTTGGGTCTGCATTCGTTCGGCGATATGCCGGGCAACATCCGCTAATTGCACATCTGAGCGCTTGATCGGCAGACCGCCGGCTTGAAGCCGTGAGGCATCCAGTAAGTTTTCTACCAGATGATCCAGACGGTCGGTTTCTTCCTCGATGATTTCCAGGCTGTCTTTGACAATCGACCGGTCCCAGCGAACATCATCCCGGCGCAGGGTGCTGACGTAGCCTTTGATCAAGGCCAGCGGGGTCTTTAATTCATGTGAAATGATCGAAACGAAAGTGCTCTTTAATTCTTCCGCCTCGCGGAAATGAGAAATATCACGCACCGTTGCGATGATATTCAGCAAAACATGGTCATCGCTCATTAATGGCGCATAAGTAATCCCAACGGGCAGGCGGATTTCACTGTTCGCGCGGCGCAAATCGCCTTCTACATAGAGCTGTGCATGCGCGGTCAGCGGCCAGCCGCCCTCGACGGCTTTTTCGAGGGTTAGCCCTTTGGGCGGAATTTCCCAGCGGATAACCTCAGCGTGCTGTTTGCCCTGCACTTCACTGGCGGGCTGCAGCAGCAGCCGTTCAGCGGCCGGGTTGCAGCGCTCAATCGAGATATCCGGTCCGAGAATGAGTATGCCATCGGCGGCGGAGTCGAGCAATGCATTGGCGCGCTGGCGGCTTTGCACGGATTCGGTATAGAACTGCGCATTTTGTACGGCGATGGCAGCCTGATCCGCGAAACTGCTCAGCAGGGCCCGGTCGTTCATTGAAAAACTGTCCTGATAGGCGCGGAATAGAAAAATCACGCCGACTACGGTTTTACGGGCCACCAGCGGCAGGACGACCCCGTTCAGCAACCCCATGCTCGATACTTTGGCCAGTTCCTTCAAGCGCCGGTTGATTTCAAGCAATTCGAATTCATCCGGGTCAATGTCATCGGAAATCTGATCGAGGTAGGGGGAGAGATAGCGGATGAAAACAGGAGGAAGCCCTTCGGATACCGGAACGGTCCAATTTCCGCGTTCGCTGCGCAAAGCGATTAACCCCGCCTGCCCGGCCAGCATTTCCAACGCAATGCTCAAAATACGGCCAAGCAGTTTTTCCAGGTCCAGTTCCTGGGTGATGGCGCGGGATATTTCTAATAGATAATCACGCTGGCGAACGCGGAAATCAGGTAAGAGCATGTTCCATCCTTAAATTTTAATGATGAGCAGCCGGCTCCGCGATGGTTTCGTTTTCGGCCTGGTCGATTGCGGCTTCAAAGGTCTCCAAAGCCTCATCAATTTCAGCTATTGTAGTACATAATGGCGGTGAAACGCGAATCACGCTCTTGCCGCAGCCCAAGAGCAGCAGTCCGTTCTCGAAAGCAATATCCACAATGCGATCGCGCATTCCGGCAGCCTGTTTGCGGCTTTCCCGGTCCTTTACAAATTCAACGCCGATCATCATCCCAATACCGCGTACTTCGCCGATGCATTCGTGGCGTTCCTGAATTTCTTTCAGCCGCGATTGTGTATAAGCGCCGACTTTCGCGGCGTTGTCCTTATATTCGGTTTCAATTAATTCCAGCGTTGCCAGCGAGGCTGCGCAAGAAATCGGGTTGCCGCCGTATGTATTTCCGTGCGAGCCATTGGGCCAGGTCATTACGCTTTTTCGGGCGGTCATCAAACCCAGCGGCATGCCGGAGGCAATACCCTTGGCTGTGCAAAAGATATCTGGCTCAACGCCGAAATTCTCGATGCTCCACCATTTGCCGGTTCGTCCTACGCCGGCCTGAACTTCATCGGCGATGAGGAGGATGCCGTGCCGGTCGCACAGCGCGCGCAAAGCTGGGAAGAAACCGGCCGGCGGAACGATGTACCCGCCTTCACCTTGAATGGGCTCGACTAAAATACCGGCGACGTTATCAGCCGGAACAACTTTTGCCAGAATTTCTTCTTCCAGGTAACGGACAACTGCCTGGCCGTCATCCTCGCCTGGGCGGGTTTGCAGGACCGGACGGTAAGGGTCGGGGTAAGGAATATGCGTCACGCCATTCATCAGCGGGTAGAAGCCGCGGTGATAGGACGCTTTGCTGGCGGTGAAGGTCATTGCGCCCATCGTCCGGCCGTGAAAGCCGCCCAGAAAGCCGATGAAGTCACTGCGCCTGGTGTGGTACCGGGCCAGCTTCAGCGCTGCTTCGATACTCTCGGTTCCGGAGTTGGTCATAAAGCTGACCGCATCTTCTTTGAATGGGGCGATTTCATTGATTTTTTCGCCCAGACGAACCCAATTCTCATGGTAAAAATCAGAAGAAATGTGAATAAATTTTTCTGCCTGGTCTTGAATAGCTTTAACAACTTTCGGGTGGCTGTGACCGGTTGAAACAACAGCGATTCCGGCGGAAAAATCCAGAAACCGGTTGCCGTCCACATCCCAGACTTCAACGCCGCGGCCATGATCCATAACAAAGGGATAGCCGCGCGGATACGACGGAGAAATTACCGCCTGATCGCGCTCGACCATTTTCCGCGCTTTGGGTCCGGGTAAGTAATATTTGCTCATATTCCCTCCAGTTGAAATCATTGTGAATCTGTGATGGTGATTGATCAATTTAACCCAAATAGACGATGGATTGAATCGTCTGATGGAATTAATTCCCGCTGTGGGTCGGATGATAGCGAAAAAGTGGGGCGGAAATGGAAAAGATTTTGCTGGCTTCTTCAGTCGAAGCAGCGTGGACGCGCCTGAAAGATCGGGTAGGAACCCCGCAACTTAAATCTAAACAGGGCAAGCGTTGAACAAATCATAAGCAATGCAGCAAACAGAAAAAAGAAGTTACTGAAGCTGGCCTTCAGCCAGTGCCAGCCCGCCAATTAATCCAGCCTCATCACCTAATTGGGCAGTGGTAATGATGAGTTTATCCAGGTAACCGCGGCCCATAATGCGTTCAGGCATCGCGGCGATAATTGCGTCAACAATTAAATTCCCTGAAAGCCCAACGCCGCCGCCGAGAATGATAATAGCCGGGTTCAGAATATGCAAAAAATCAGACAGGGCAAAACCGATGTAGGTTCCGGCTTGCTGAATGGCGCGGATGCATAAAGGATCGCCGGCCTTAGCAGCTTCGCTGACATCCTTGGCGCTGATGTTGGCCTTGCCGGCCAGACTGCATTCAAACCCAATGGCGATTTTCTCTTTGACGAAACGGGCGATTGCCGGCCCGGCCGCCATCGCTTCCAGGTGACCGCGCTGCCCGCAGGTGCATTTAGGACCTTCTGGCCGGACGGTGACGTGGCCAAACTCACCGGCGAAGCCACGCGCGCCAACCAGTAGCTGATCGTTAATTATCGCGCCGCCGCCAATGCCGGTGCTGATCGTCAGGTAAAGGATATCGTGGTAACTACGGCCAGCGCCATAGCGCCATTCACCCAGCGCAGCTAAATTGGCATCATTGCCCAACAGGGCCGGTACATGAAATTCGTCCTGGATAATTTCTCTCAGATTGAGCTTATTCCAACCGGGTACATTGACTGCCTCAAACACAAAGCCTTCATATGGGTCGAGAAATCCGGGTACAGCGACGACAATACCGGCCACTTCCATATCGTCTGGCCAAATTTCGTGCAATAGCCCAATCAAACGATCCGTCGGCATTTGATGACCTTCAACCGTTTTGATTTTTTTAACGGTTAAAGGAACTGGATTGCCCGCAGTAAAAATACCGGCGCGAATTTGTGTCCCGCCTACGTCCGCAACAATGAATGCTTTCATGCGCAGATTATAGCATAGGAGCTTTAATTTCGGCTAGAGAGCGGCCACAGTGCGGAGCTCTTAACGAATAATCATCGTGATAGTATTCACAAATTGTGCTGGAATGTTGTTGACGTTTCCCTCAAAGGCTATTATAAATAGGGTATATGCAGGCAAGAAATGCCAGTTGGTTTCGCCGCTTTCTTAAACGCGTCAGGCAAGAATTACGCTGGTTGATGCCTGGTATTGGTGTTAAACGGTGGCTGGCTGTATTGCTGGTAGGCACAACATTCAATGGCGTTGGCCTGGCCATGCTGCTGCTGGATATTTATCGTAACGTCCCCGAATCGCGCTGGCTGCCGGTGATATCAGCGGTTTCATTGCAAAGTTTTGCCCGTCCGGTGCGCGTGTTCGTCTTCCTGGGTCTGGGGATTGCCGTGAGCCTATGGGGCGTTTGGGGCTTGAACCGGTCACTGCTGCGGCCTTTTGTACGCCCTGGCCGGCATGTGTTGGATACCGTCACGGACTACCGCAAACGCGAACGCGGCCCGAAAATTGTGGTTATCGGCGGCGGCACCGGTTTGGCATCACTGCTGCGCGGCATCAAGCATTACTCGCACAATATCACCGCCATTGTTACGGTAGCGGATGATGGCGGTTCTTCGGGCGAGTTGCGCCGCAATATGGGGGTCTTGCCGCCCGGGGATATCCGCAACTGTCTGGCGGCGTTATCCGATGATGAAGAGCTGGTGACCCAACTCTTTAAATACCGGTTCGGCGCTTCTGCCGGCTTGAATGGGCATAATTTGGGTAATTTGCTGATTACGGCCATGGCTGATATCACCGGCAGCTTTGAGCGTGGAATCGCGGAGTCAGGCCGGGTGCTGGCCGTGCGCGGCCGGGTGATGCCCTCAACGCTGAACGATGTGAAATTGGTCGCGGATATCCGCATGCCGGAATTAAATCAGGAAATTCGTGTCAGCGGAGAGAGCAAAATTCCCACCACTCCGGGTAAAATTAACCGTGTATGGCTGGAACCAAACAATCCAGATGCCTATCCGCCCGCGATTCAGGCTATACTTAATGCAGACCTGATTATTGTTGGGCCGGGCAGCCTTTACACCAGTTTGCTGCCTAATTTATTGGTGCCGGATATTGCGGCAGCCATTCAGGCGTCGCGGGCTTACAAATTTTATATTTGCAACGTGGCTACTCAGCCTGGAGAGACGGACCATTTCAGTTGTTTCGATCATATCCAATCCATTGAGCGCCACGTCGGCGGCAGGCTGTTTGACCTGGTGATCTGCAATAATGCCAGGAAAGAAGATTTGCCAGGCAATGTAAATTATGTCTTGCCCGATGAGCGTTTGGAGGAGCATTATCCGATGTATTGCGCAGATTTGTTAGATGATGAGCAGCCCTGGCGGCACGATTCTGACAAACTGGCGCGCGTCGTAATGGACCTTTACTCAGAACGTACCGGTCCATTGTACAAACCTGATGATGACCTTGTGTTATAGAAACGTTGTTTCTGTTCATGGGGTTTACACTACATTTTTCCAAGGATCCAGGAGGTAAGTCATGTCAGTAAAAGTTGGTATCAATGGTTTTGGTCGTATCGGACGCCAGGTACTTAAGGCGATGCTGGAACGTCATGCGGACGAATTGGAAGTCGTGGCCATCAATGACCTGTTCGACACCAAGACGAATGCGCACCTGTTTAAATACGACTCAAACTACGGTATCTTCCCCGGTACGGTCGAAATCGTAGGCAATGACCTGGTCATCAACGGCAAAACCGTCAAGGTTTTCGCTGAAAAAGATCCCGCCAATCTGCCCTGGAAAGACCTGGGTGTCGATATCGTCATTGAATCTACCGGTATCTTCACCGACGCCATTGGCGACCCTGCCAAAGGCAAAGCGGGCGCTAATGTTCACATTAAAGCCGGCGGCGCTAAGAAAGTCATCATTTCCGCTCCTGCGAAAAATGAGGACTTCACGGTCGTTTTAGGCGTCAACGAGGACAAATACGATCCTTCAAAGCATCATGTGGTTTCCAACGCTTCCTGCACCACCAACTGCCTCGCTCCGGCAGCCAAGATTGTGCATGAGAATCTCAAAATTCAGAACGCTGTGATGACCACCATCCATTCCTACACCAATGACCAGGTTATTCTTGACCAGGGTCATAAGAAGGAAATGCGCCGCTCCCGCGCTGCTGGCCTGAATATCATCCCCACCACCACCGGTGCGGCCAAAGCGGTTGCTCTGGTTATCCCTGAGTTGAAGGGCAAGTTCGATGGTTATTCCCTGCGCGTGCCGACCCCGACGGTCTCCATCGTTGACTTTGTCGCCACCGTGGAAAAATCAACCAGCAAAGACGAACTGAACCAGTTGTTCAAAGACGCTGCGAATGGCCCGCTCAAGGGAATTCTGGGCTACACCACCGGCGAATATGGCGATCCGTTGGTTTCGATGGACTTCAAGGGCGATCCGCGCTCCTCGATTGTTGACCTGCCCTCCAATATGGTCATGGGCGGCAACCTGGTGAAGGTTGTTACCTGGTACGATAATGAATGGGGTTATTCCTGCCGCACCAGCGATCTGGCCGCTTTGATGGCAAAATCGCTCTAGGAAAATCATTAACAGCCAGGGGAAAGATTTCCCCTGGCTGTTCCGCGTCAATTACAGTCATCGTTTGCACTTCACGAGTCGTGTTGTGCGGTGATGGCTGCGGAAAAATGATACGAGGACAGCATGTTTAATAAGAAAAACGTTCAAGACATTGACGTTAAAGGCAAGAAGGTATTTGTACGCGTGGATTTCAATGTGCCGGTCAAAGACGGTGTGGTCGGCGACGACACCCGTATCCGCGCTGCGCTGCCCACCATTCAATATCTTCTGGACCAGGGTGCAGCCGTCATCCTTGCTTCGCATCTGGGACGTCCGAAAGGCGGCCCCGATCCCAAATACACCTTAAAACCGGTGGCAGATTACCTGGCCAAATTGCTGGGCAAGCCGGTCGCTTTTGCAGAAGACTGCATTGGCCCGGTCGCCGAAGAAGCTGCCAAGGCGCTGAAGCCCGGAGAAGTACTTGTGCTTGAAAACACCCGCTTCCATCCGGAAGAAGAGAAAAACGGCGAAGAAATGTCGAAGCAGCTGGCTTCATTGGCTGAAATTTTCGTCAATGACGCCTTTGGAACCGCGCACCGCGCCCATGCTTCAACCGCCGGCATTGCCGCCTATTTGCCCGCTGTTGCGGGTTTCCTGCTCGAAAAGGAAATCAAATATCTTGGTCAGGCGGTCGATAACCCGAAACGCCCATTTGTGGCTATTCTGGGCGGCGCTAAGATCAGCGACAAGATCGGTGTGATTAAAAACCTGCTCACCAAAGCGGACGCGATCTTGATCGGCGGCGGCATGGCCAATACCTTCTTCAAAGCGGAAGGGTATCCGGTAGCCGACTCTCTGGTAGAGGAAGAAGCCCTGGAGACTGCCCGCGACCTGCTGGCAAATGGCAAAGAAAAATTGCGTCTGCCGGTGGATGTTATCCTGGCGGACAAGTTTGACGCAGAGGCAGAAGCCAAAGTTATGCCGACTGGCCCAGTGCCGGATGGCTGGCGGATTCTGGACATCGGCCCTGAAACTGTCAAGGCGTACGGCAAAGTTATTGCCGGGGCCGGCACGGTGGTCTGGAATGGACCGATGGGCGTCTTTGAATTCCCCAAATTTGCGGAAGGCACTTATGGAATCGCCAAAGCGGTTGCTGACAGCTCCGCAATTTCCGTAATTGGCGGCGGCGAATCAGTGGCGGCGATTAATCAGAGCGGTCTGGCTGATAAAATCACGCATATCTCCACCGGCGGCGGCGCTTCGCTTGAAATGCTAGAAGGCCTGACTTTGCCGGGCGTTGCAGCACTGATGGATAAATAAGTCGGTTTCGATAATGATTGGAGCCCGGGTTATTTGACCGGGCTTCTTTTTTTGATCATAATTTTTATCACCTGAATTCTATCTATTCAAAAACGATGAACGATATATAATTTTTATTTAATGTTTTGGTATGTTTAAAATCAAATTTGTGATATTAATGCAATGCAGGTGAATTGAGGTGATTATGAAAACATTTTGGAAAGTCGTCTTGATCCTTGTCGTCGTTTTTGCAGCTATTCAGTTAGTCCCCTATGGGCGCAATCATACCAATCCGGCGGTTGTTCAGGAACCTAATTGGGATAGTCCGCAAACGCGATCTTTGGCGGTTACAGCCTGCTATGATTGCCATAGCAATGAAACAACCTGGCCTTGGTACAGCAATATTGCGCCGGTTTCCTGGTTGGTGCAGCATGATGTGGAAGAGGCTCGCCAGAATGTGAATTTCTCTGATATCAATGGGCGCCGGATCGAAGGGGACGAATTGCAGGAAGTCGTTCAGCGGGGTGAAATGCCGCCTGTGCAATATACAATTATCCATAAAAATGCGATTTTATCGGCTGAAGAACGGCAACTGCTGATGAGCGGTTTTTTTAATACCTTCGGCGGGGATTAAAGGAATTCTTTCTGGATAACGATTAAAAAGCAGTTCATATGAACTGCTTTTTAATTTGGGTAAATGTATCCACAAGCTGATGATTTTGTGTATTGTCCATACTACACCTTTTCTTTGACCGGCAAATAAAGGAACTTAAGTTTTAAATTACGCAAATCCGCTCTGCTAAAAAAAAATTGGGTGTCCATTCACACATACGGCGGGTATAATCGATAGGTATCTCAGTTGGAGCAAAGAAAATGAATCATCGTGGAGTTATCGCGCATTATCGCCAGTATCTGGATCTGCCAGAATACACTGTTGAAGTCAGCCTCATGGAAGGGGACACCCCGTTAATCCCGGTTCCCGGATTAGCCGAAGCGTTGGGCGGCGGATTTGATTTACGGGTTAAGTTTGAAGGTTTGAACCCAACCGGTTCTTTCAAAGATCGTGGAATGACGACCGCAATTTCCGAGGCTGTCGGACGCGGCGCAAAAGCGGTAATTTGTGCTTCCACCGGAAATACGGCCGCCTCTGCGGCGGCGTACGCAGCCCGCAGTGGCCGGCGTGCCGTTGTCATCATCCCTCAAGGCAAAGTTGCTGCCGGAAAATTGGCCGGCGCGGTGGCTTATGGCGCTGAGGTGGTGCAAATCGATGGCTCGTTCGACGACGCACTTAACCTGGTAGTTGAAATCAGCCAGCGCCATCCGATTGCGCTGGTTAATTCGCTCAATCCATATCGCCTGGAAGGCCAAAAAACCGCTGCCTTTGAAATTGTGGATGAATTAGGTTCAGCTCCGGATTGGCTTTGTCTGCCGGTTGGAAATGCGGGCAATATCAGCGCTTACTGGATGGGTTTTCGTCAGTATCATGGGCTGTTAAATTGCGGCCTGCCTCAAATTTTGGGCGTTCAGGCTGCCGGGTCGGCTCCGCTGGTCTTGGGGCATGCGGTGGACCATCCAGAAACCATCGCTACTGCGATTCGCATAGGCCGGCCGGCGCGTGGTGAACAAGCGCTGCAGGCCGCGGAAGAGTCGAACGGACGCATTATTGCTGCCACGGATGAGCAGATTTTAGATATGCAGCGGCTATTGGCGTCCAATGGCGTGTGGGTTGAACCCGCCTCAGCCGCAGGACTGGCCGGGTTAGCCCTGGAAATACAAGCCGGACATATCGACGTGCGCGGAAAACGGATTGTGGCGGTTTGCACCGGACATGGCTTGAAAGATCCGGATGTGATTGTCAGCCGCTTCCGTGCCCCGCAAGTATTGCCGGCTGAACTGCACGCATTGGAAGACGCCTTACTGAAGGGGTAACGATGCAAAAAATCATTGTTCAGGTTCCGGCAACAACGGCCAATTTAGGCCCCGGTTTTGATTGCCTGGCCTTAGCGCTGGATTTATGGAATACCACGACATTTACGTTCGGCGGATCGCGTGTGCGGGTTCGTGTCCGCGGCGAAGGGCAAGGGGTGCTTCCTGAAGATGAAACCAACGCGATTTACCGCGGTTTTTATCACCTCTATTCACAGGCTGAAGCCACGACGCCCCAGGGTTTGCTGATCGAATGTGAAAACCGTATACCGCTCAGTTCCGGGTTGGGCTCCAGCGCGGCCGCGCTGCTGACCGGGCTGCTGGCGGCCAACACCTGGTTAGGGAAACGGCTGGAACCCCTGGAATTGCTGCAGGTGGCGGCAGAAATAGAAGGGCACCCTGATAATGCCGCCGCTGCCCTGTTTGGCGGCCTGGTGATGGTTTTCAGCGAGGATGACAAACCATATGTGCATCCAATTCCCTGTGCCGTGCGACAGGCGGTGGTGGTTTTACCAGAGGTTGAACTCTCCACCCAAAAATCTCGCAGCGTACTGCCTGCTCAAGTTACGCTGCATGATGCGACCTTCAACTGCGCCCGGACGGCCCTGGTCAGCGAGGCAATGCGCATTGGTAATCACGAGCTGTTGAAGACTGCCATGCAGGACCGGCTGCACCAACCTTACCGTTTGCCGCTGATCCCTGGAGCGCAGCGTGCGCTGCAGGCAGCTCTGGATTTAGGCGCACCTGCCGTGCTTTCTGGCGCAGGGCCAAGCCTGGTGGCGTTTCCGGCAAATGATCTGGAAGATGTTGAGGAAGCGATGCTGCAAGCTTTTCGATCATCTGGCGTCAAGGCGCGCAGTTGGATCGTAAAGACTGCTACCCAGCCGGCCTCAACGGATATTGAGTAGCATTAATATTCTAGACAGCCGGATATTTTCTGGTAAAATAGGTTGCTCAAGAGTGGTGAATTCTTGAACACTTTACAAAATAACGCCCCTCGAGTAAAATTGGGGTTCGTAACGGATTGAACGATCTTCTGGAGGAAGTACTTTGGCAAACATTAAGTCTCAGATTAAGCGCAATAAGCAGAACGAAAAACGTCGTCTGCACAACCGCATTGTCCGTGGCGCGACCCGTAAAGCGGTCAGCAAAGCCCGTGTAAGCCTGGATGGCGGCGTGGCTGCCGAATCACGGGATGCCGTGCTCGTAGCCGTCCGTGAACTCGATCGCGCTGCTGAAAAAGGTATTATTCACAAGAATAATGCTGCCCGGCGCAAGAGCCGCTTGATGAAGCGCTTGAATCAGCTCGAAGCCTAAGCAGTATCAGTTTTTAATCTTGATGATTGACATAGACAGCGGGAGCTCACCCTCCCGCTTTTTTGTTTAAAACTCGGCCGCTGCATATCAGGCGCAGGCGGCTGTGATATAATCAACCCCTGGACGATGTCCGACTTGACGTTATTCTTTTTCAGGATTTATACCGTATGTTTGAAGCTGAACAACAACAAATTGAAGCCGGCATCCGCCGCTACTGCACCGAGAACAATTTACCCGAGCCCGCTATTCAATGGAAATGGATTCCTTTCAGCGGTCATTGGGGCATAGCCACATCCTTTTTTTCGTTGGCTGCTCAGATAGCCCGTCAGGGCCAGAAGATTAACGTCAACCAGCGTTCAAAAGAGCTTGCCGAAGAAATTGCGGCTGCGTTGGGAACACCAGCCGGTTTTGAAAAAGTTGAGGCGGTTAACGGCTATCTGAATCTTTATTTTGCTCAGGATGTTTACGCCAGTAAAGTGGTGACGACCGCCATCGATGAGGCCGTAAATTTTGGCCGCGGACCGCTGCGCGGCGAGCAGGTAATGGTTGAGTTTTCTCAGCCGAACACGCATAAAGCTTTTCATGTGGGCCATTTGCGCAGCGCAATTTTGGGTGATGTCGTCGCCCGTTTGCTGGAATTTGCCGGGTACGATGCTGTGCGCGCAAATTATCCCGGCGATATGGGGCTGCACGTCATCAAATGGCTGTGGTGTTACATGAATTTCCATCAAGGGGAGAAACCAGCCGGTGATATTACGCGTTGGATGGGCGCAATTTACGCCGAAGCTAACCGCCGTTTGGAAGAAAACCCTGAGTTGGAAAGCGAAGTCCGCGCGTTATACGGTCGCTGGGATCGCCGGGATGCGGATGTAGTTGATTTATGGAAAGAAACCCGCCAATGGTCTCTGGATGGATTTGACGAAATCTATCATTTGCTTGATATTCGGTTTGACCGCTATTACTTCAACAGCCAGTGTGAAGAGCCTGGCAAAGAAATCGTTCAAAACTTGATTGAGCGAGGTATTGCCCAGGACGACCGCCCAGAAGGGGCTGTCATCGTCAAAATCGATGAGCAATTAGGACTGAAAAACGAAAAATACCGTGTGCTGGTCGCACTGCGTTCAGATAGTACAGCTTTGTACGCCACCGAAGACCTGGCGCTTGCCCGCCAAAAGTTCCTGGATTATCCCGCGCTGACGAATTCGTACTATATTGTGGACGTGCGCCAATCGCTGCACTTCCAGCAGATTTTTAAGACGCTGGAAATTGCGGGATACCCCTGGGCCAATCGCTGCCAGCATATCCCGTATGAACTGGTCAATTTGCCCGGCAATGTGGTGATGGCTTCACGAGAAGGCACGGTGGTACTGCTTGAAGACCTGATCCGTGAAGCAACCGCGCGCGCCTTGCAGGTGGTGCAGGAAAAGAATCCAGATTTGCCGGCTGAAGCGCAGCAGGCAGTTGCTCAGGCGGTTGGCATCGGCGCGATTAAATACCCGATGCTGGCGCGTGAAAACACCAAAATTGTGACCTTTGATTGGGAATCAGCCCTGGATTTCAATGGTCAGGCTGCCCCATATATTCAATACGCTTATGTTCGTGCGGGTAGTATTCTGCGAAAAGCCGGCGGAGAGTTACCGGAGCCATCTGCTCCCGGTTATGAACTGGCCCCGCAGGAAATTGAATTGATTAATATGCTGGCGCGTTTTCCCGGCGAAGTACAGCGTTCAGCCGCGGAACTGCGCCCCTTATGGATGGCCACATATGCTTATGAGCTGGCCAAGACATTTAATGACTTTTATACCCAATGTCCGGTGCTGATCGCCCCGGAACCACTGCGCAGCTTCCGTCTGCGCCTGACTGCGGCAACTCGCCAGGCTTTGGCCAATAGCCTGGCTTTGCTGGGCATCACAGCCCCACAAGCGATGTGAAAAGATCCCAAATCTCATTTCACATTTAAGGAGAACCATTTTATGACGACCCGTACGATCATCATGGGCGCTGCTGGAAGAGACTTCCACAATTTCAACGTCTTCTTCCGCGATAATTCTGCGTTTCAGGTGGTAGCTTTTACGGCTACGCAGATCCCCAATATCGATGGCCGGCGTTATCCGGCCGAGTTAGCGGGCAGCCTGTACCCGGAAGGAATCCCGATCTATCCGGAGAGTGAACTGGTCAGCTTGATTAAAGATTTAAAAGCCGAACAGGTGGTTTTTGCGTATAGTGATGTTCCGCATGAAAACGTCATGCATAAAGCCTCGCAGGTTCTGGCCGCCGGCGCGGATTTTCGCTTGATGGGCACGAACACCACCCAGATCGCTTCCACAAAACCGGTTGTTTCTGTTTGTGCAGTTCGCACTGGCTCCGGCAAGAGCCAGACAACCCGCCGTGTTTCGCTGATTTTACGGCAAATGGGCTATAAAGTGGCTGCCATCCGCCACCCGATGCCCTATGGTGACCTGGTTAAACAGGCCGTGCAGCGTTTTGCCGATTACAGCGATCTGGATAAACATGAATGCACCATCGAGGAGCGCGAGGAATACGAACCGCATCTCGATAACGGTGTAATTGTGTATGCCGGCGTCGATTATGAAAAAATCCTGCGCCAGGCTGAGCAGGAAGTGGATATCATCCTTTGGGATGGCGGGAACAATGATTTCTCCTTCTATAAAGAAGATCTGGCAATTGTTGTCGCCGACCCGCACCGTCCTGGTCATGAAATGCATTATCACCCTGGCGAGACCAATATTCGCCGCGCGGATGTCTTCGTGATCAACAAGGTGGATACGGCCGACCCGGATGCGGTGATTGCGGTGCGTGAAAATCTGTACGCGGCTAACCCGAATGCGGAGATCATTGAGGCGGCTTCTCCGCTCTTTGTGGACGACCCGGATACCATTCGCGGTAAACGGGTGCTGGTGATTGAAGACGGTCCGACCCTGACGCACGGCGAAATGAAGTATGGCGCCGGTTATGTGGCTGCCCGCCGGTTTGGCGCGGCGGAAATCGTTGATCCGCGTCCGTTCGCGGTAGGCTCGATCAAGGCGACTTTCGAAAAATACTCCGGAACCGGGCCGATTCTGCCGGCAATGGGCTATGGCGAAGACCAGATGCATGACCTGGAAAAGACGATCGCGGCTGCGGATGTTGACCTGGTTATCTCTGCTACTCCGATCGACATCACCCGGGTGATCAAGGTTACCAAACCCATGCAGCGTGTTCGCTACGAGCTGGAAGAGATTGGTCAGCCGACCTTGGAAGATATTCTGCGCAATAAGTTCGCGAAATAGCATTTTGTAATTGTGTTCGCGAGGTATGCACGTTAAACCCGTGCGTCCCCGCGAACACTTTTTTAATCACACGTATGTTTGGATACCGGGAATTGTCGCTGAAAGCTCCGAAATGGTCCGCGACGAACCGCTCTGAAGCGGCCTTCCCGAATTGAGGTTGAGCATGTTCATTGATGAAGCAGCAATTTTCGTCCGTTCAGGCAAAGGCGGGGATGGATTTGTCCATTTTCACCGTGAAAAATACGTAAACCGAGGCGGACCCGACGGCGGAGATGGCGGCCGCGGCGCAGATGTAATTTTGGAAGTCAAGCCAACCCTTAACACGTTGGTTGATTTTCGCTATCAACGCAAATTCGTCGCTCCGGCGGGCGTCAATGGCGGTCCGGATAATATGACCGGACGCTCAGCGCAAGATCTGATTATTCCCGTGCCGCCCGGTACCGTGATATACGATGCTGATTCCGGTGAACTGCTTGGCGATTTGGTAAAGCCGGGTCAGCAGTTGGTTGT
This sequence comes from Bellilinea sp., assembly GCA_036822575.1. Classification (GTDB taxonomy): domain Bacteria; phylum Chloroflexota; class Anaerolineae; order Anaerolineales; family Anaerolineaceae; genus Bellilinea. The sequence goes on from DAISHK010000002.1 coordinate 371,330, forward strand.
CTGCAAGGGCGGGCGCGGCGGACGCGGGAACACGCATTTTAAATCGTCGCGCAACCAGGCGCCGCACACCGCTGAAAAAGGGGAGCCGGCAGAAGAGCGCAATCTGCGTTTGGAACTCAAATTAATCGCGGACGTTGGCATTGTGGGTGTGCCCAATGCCGGAAAATCCAGCTTCTTAGCCGCTGTAACCAACGCGAAGCCAAAAATTGCGCCCTATCCCTTTACAACCCTAGAGCCGAATCTGGGTGTGGTGGAATTGGACATGCATACCACCCTGGTTTTGGCGGATATCCCTGGTTTGATCGAAGGCGCTCATCAAGGTGTTGGTTTGGGCGATTCTTTCTTGCGCCATATCCAGCGTACGCGGGTTTTGATCCATATGCTCGACGGCATGGCGGAAGATCCGCTGGCCGATTACAGCCAGATCAACGCTGAATTGGCTCTGTTTGATCCGCAGCTGGCGAAAAAACCGGTAGTAGTGGCCTTTAATAAAATGGATCTTCCTGAAGTACAGGAGCGCTGGCCAGATATTCAAAAGATATTGAAGAAACGCGGCGTCAGTGAGTTTTTTGCCATTTCAGCGATGACGCGCGAGAATTTGAACGCGCTGCTGTGGAAATGTGCGGAACTGCTGCAAACCGCTCCGGAAGTTGAAGCTCCGGCAGAATTACCGGTGTATCGCGTGGAAGAAGATCCGAAAGCCTTTGAAATCCGGCGAACGGATGATGGCGGTTACCGGGTGACTGGCGCGGCGATTGAACGCGCGGCCGCGATGACTTTCTGGGAATTTGAAGGCTCAGTGCGGCGTTTCCAGCGGTTGATTGAGGCGCTGGGAATCGAAGACCGTCTGCGAGAGATGGGCATCGAAAACGGTGATACCGTGTACATTGGCGAAGACTATGAACTGGAGTGGCAGGATTAATCGATGCGTATAGGCATATTTGGCGGCACTTTTGACCCGCCGCATGTCGGTCATCAAATTTTGGCGGATGAAGCTGTTGCCCAGCTTAATTTGGACCGCCTGCTCTGGGTGCTGACGCCAGACCCGCCGCACAAACAAGGACAGATGATTACTGGCCTGGATTGCCGCCTTGAAATGGTTAAGGCAGCCACGGCGAATAATTCGGCTTTTGAGTTGTCGCGCGTGGATATTGACCGGCACGGCCCTCATTACGCTGTCGATACGGTGCAAATTATCAAGAAACAATTTCCATCGGCCGAATTGTTTTATATCATTGGCGGCGATTCACTGCACGATTTACCGAGCTGGTATCATCCTCAGCAATTATTGGCTGAGGTCGATGGGTTAGCCGTCATGCACCGGCCAGGTGACCAGATTGATCTGCGGTTGTTAGAAGAAAAGCTGCCTGGGATCGGTGCTAAAATTCGTTATATTGATGCGCCTCTGCTGGAAATATCGTCACGCCAGATCCGTGAACGGATCAGTGCTGGTGAAGGCTATCGGTATTATTTGCCGCCGGCGGTCTTGAACATTATCCAGCGTGAAAACCTGTACCATTTCTTATCCGTGGCGCCTTTGGAATGACTTATGCGAAAAAATATCGTATACCTTACAGGAATCTGGCTGTTCGTGTTATTTGCCGGATTGCTGGTCAGTTGTTCTGCGGATGAAGATACGACTGATACGGCTTTTACGCCAACGCCAACCTTCGCGAATGTTACTGGGGATGCTTACACCATCGTTAATACTCAGGTTTGCCTGGTAACCACGCTGAACAGCATCCAGACCGACGTTAACCGTGACCTGGGTACTTTGATCGCCTGGAGCCCAGATGGCAGCCAATTGGCCTTTGTAGAGCCTTTCAGCGGCAATTGGGGCTGGTATGACGGCAACCTGGCTGTCTATGACCTGATCAATGGCAGATCTGTTGTATCGAAAGATATTAAAGTTTCGGGGGATTTAACCTGGAGCCCGGATGGCTCAAAACTCGCCTTCACTGCGTTGCGCGTGCCGGAAAACCGGTATACGGTGATGGTCCGATCCAGCGCAGACGGTACGATCACCGACCTGTATAAGACGCTGACGCCTACCGATGCCTACGGCAGCCAGAAAGGCATCATTGGCTGGAAGAATGAAAATGTACTTCAATTGACCGAGCGCTGCGGTGTGGACTGCGTTCAGCGCGTGGAATATGACACTGCTTCTGGGCAGATTACGCAATTAGATGAAATTCGCCCGACGGAAGATGCCAGTCTGCTGCCGGTTAATAATTTACCGTCTTTGGTCGCTAATGAAAATTGGCTGCAAAGCAATTTTTCGCCAGATCTGCAGCGTGCGTTTTTTGTGGACAGCCGCGATGTAGCCTGGATCGCAGCGCTGAATTCTCAAATAAAATTCCCGTTGGATATTGGCTATAACACGGTGGCGGAAAGCGCCTGGTCCCCAGATGCGCAGGAGATCGCTATCCGCGGTCAGGGCACAATTTTCTTGTTCTCATTCGACTGCCCGTAAACTTTAGCGGCCAGATTTTTCGGAAATCAATTCCAAATTTCCGAGACCCATTTCCACAGAGATGTGGATTTCAGCGCCGTCGCCTTTTTTGACGTAGGTGCTATTTTGAATGTCCCAGGAACCGCTTGGGTCAATATTATTCAACCCGCCGGTAACGGTGACCACAGCGCCCATATTTTCTGGAATAATAATGCGCAGGTTGCATACGCCTACTTCAACAGAGACGTCCATATCCTTGCTTTGGTCGCCGCTGAAATCCAGCGTGTAGGAGCCGGCTCCGCCCTGGAAGGTGACCTGATCCACGTTGGCGTTAGAAAGCCCAATCAGGCTGACTTCGGATGCGCCGGTCTTATATACTAAATTGTCCATTTCAGCCGGGTTAAGGCTGTTGAAAAGCACTTTGGCCTGACTGGCGCCGTCATTTATTTCAAGATGGCTTAAGGGGATGGCGCTCAGGTCTAAAGACCCTTTGTATGCGCCCGCGTCAACGGTCAGGCGGATCGGATGGCTGCCGCCTAAAGCAATATCCCAGTCATTCACCACGTCATTATCTGAAAACTTAAATTCATCCACATTGCCCTGTGAAAGAATTACTTCTTTTTGAGTAAGTATCTGGCTGGGCTTCCAGTTCATGACGTTGTACCGCACGCTGGCGTCTAAAAAGTTCTCATCGTTCCGGATCAGGTTGAGGGTGCCGGCGCCCATCTGAACGGTAACACGGTCGATGTTTTCGGCATCCGTATTGGTCAGGCGCGTGGTCCATTCCTGCGTGGCTTCAGTTTTAGCCGAGGGCAAGTTAACCGTAAACGAACAGGCAACACTCATCAAAACCAGGATTGAAATCAACAGCCAGGGCGTAAATTTTCTCATCGTATTCCCTTTAATTAGACTGACTCTCGCCGTCATCTGCGGACGGGTCTTCGGATGCTGGCGGTTCAGCGGGGGGGAGAATAACGCGGCTTTCAACGATCGAGTTTTCGGTAACCGGAGCCGGTGCTGTGCCATATACCCCGCGCAGTCCGGTGCTCGGATCATACGGCTTTTGACCGAATTTGCTTAAGATCACACCGCCGATACCCAGGGCTGAAACGGCCAAAGAAAGCACGCCGCCCAGGCAGAACAGGTAGCTGAATAACCAGGTAACTACACCAATAATCAGCGTACCCAGGCCAGCTGAAACCGGATCCGCCCAGGTGGTCTTGAATAAGATGGCCAGACGGTCACCCAGATACTTTCCGGCTGCAATCCAGCCAAAGATTGTAATTACGACGTACGCCAAAACACCCACAATCATCACCGGGATGAGCACCAGTGTGACGGTCATAATCAGCGCGGCTAACGGTACGATAATGAAGCTCAGCAAGCCGACTCCACCGCTTAGCCAGGGTTGATTCTCGATTGAACGGGCAACAGTATTCATCGGCTTGGGCATGACCGCGGCCACGATGACAGCCAGCACAGCTATGGCGAGTATTTTGAAGATATTGCCGAAGATTTCGCCGAAATAGTCGCGCAGTTGGCTGGTGCGGTCCATGAAGGTGCCTTCACCCGGATTAACTGGCGCGTTGTCTTGTGACCGTTCCGGCGAATTCATTGTCTCGAGGTTACCGTCAATCTCGGCCTGGTCAATTCCGGAGACATTTCCGCCTAAAGTGCTGATATTCCCATTAATCACAGCGCCCGGCTTCAGGTTGATGTTTCCGCCGATGGCGTTGATTGTGCCTTTCGCAATGCCAGCGAAATTGACATTGCCGCCCAAAACGGCGATATCGCCGGTAATTGTCGCGTCACTCTGAATCTCCGCGTTGCCGCCGAGTACCACTAACGAACCATCCAGTGTATCACCGGTATAGAGCGTGTAATTGTTGCCAACAACCAGCTTATCGCCTGTATAGATATTACCAGGCGGCGGATCCTGCGCAAGGACGGTGGTTACAACCGTTAATGCCAGCGCAATTGCCAACAGAAAAGGAAAGACCCGGTGAAGGAATTTCATTTATGAGTGGCTCCTTGTCGATTGAATTGCAGGAAGGTAAAGGCCCAGGGAATCAAGAGGATGAAAACCCAACTGGCCATTAAAATACTGCTCACGGCTACAACTGGCGCAGGAATCTGGTTGACCCAGAAGGAGATCATATAACGGAATTCCAACAAGCGCTGAGGGGTGGTCGTGGTGAATTCAATTAATGTAGCGATGGCCTTTACCAGTGAGTGGCTGGTTAAGAAGCGGATCATGATTCCCATTGAAACCAGGATCAATGATCCGCCAAATATCGATAAGATCATGCGCAGCTGGCGAGCCTGGCGTTGTTTGCGCCGGGCAGCCAATCCGCTTTGGAAGCGCTGGGTGAACCCCGGCGCGGGTGCGACTGGTACGGCCTGGACCATCATATGATCCAACACAGAAAGACTTCCCTGGAGCCGGCGGCAGGAAGCGCAGCTTTTGAGGTGTTCGCTCAATTCCTGGCGCTGATCCGGGGTGAGATTTTCTGTTTCCAGTAGCCATGATTCAAAAAGCTGGTGATTCATCTTGAATCCTTTCATCAGAAGCGTTCTGTTCGGCTTGCAGCAAGGTTGCCAGCTTGAGCCGGGCACGATGCAGGCGGCTTTTAACAGCGCTGCTCGAAAGCTTTAATGTTTGGCTGATTTCTTCTTCGGAAAATTCATACCAATAACGCAGGATGAGAGCGGCGCGGTCCTGAGGGTTAAGTTTATTAAGGTATTGACGTAATAGCTCGTTCTGTTGGTTTTGTCCGGCGATGCTTTCAGGGCTGGGAAAATTGTCTGGAACGACTTCTTCCATCCAGTCCTCGATTTCCATGGTCGGTAAACGCCGTTTGCGCTGCTGATCAATGCAGTAATGGGCAGCAATGGAGAGCAGCCAGGTTGCAAAGGGACGGCCGCGGTCGTAACGGCGGATCGCTTGATATGCGCGCCAGAACGACTCCTGGGCGGCGTCTTCCGCTTCCTGAGGATTGCCGAGCATCCGGTAACACAGGTTGTATACCGGGGTTTGGTATTGATTCACTAGACTTGCAAAGGCATCATCATCGCCCTTTTGGGCGAGGGCGAGCCAGTCCATCTCGTTGGCGTTCACCAAATGCTCCTGAACGTGCTAAATTTCTATCAGGTATACGCACGAATTTGATGTGGGTTTCTTGTTTTGGGGAGAATTCTGAATTTCCGGAAACTCTAACCTGATATTAATCTTCCTGGTTGATTTTAATAACAACTTAATCAACGAGTACTGCGCAAAAGGAGTTTTTAATTTAATTTTATCGTAAACCCCAAGCAGCAGATGAAATCAATTATCCAACTGCTGCTTGAATCCTTCGAAATTTGAATAAGGAAGTGGACGACTTATTCTTGCAGAATAACGGCAGGCTCCGCCGGAGCAGGCGTTTCGGAGTGTGGCTGGAATTGCGCCAGGATAATTGCGCAGAAAATTAATATACAGCCTACTATTTGAATGGGAAGCAGCGCTTCGCGCAGAAAGAAAAAACCGAAAATCGCGCTGAAGACAGCTTCCATCGAAAAGATGATGGCCGCGTCAGTCGTTGGTGCGCTGCGCTGGCCGACCACCTGCAGGGTAAAGCCCAGACCAACCGGAAAAACCGCTGAAAACAAGGTGGCGTACCAGGCTTCTGCTGGAAGGGGATTTTGCCCGCGCACAAAAAAGAGCGCCCCGAGTAAATTGAGCAGGGCGACTACGCCAAATTGTCCAATGGTGAATTGGAAATTTTCCATTTTTCGGGAAGCCAGGCCGACAATGATGACATGGCCAGCCCATAGGAATGCACCGATCAATTCATATAAATCGCCGATCGCCGGCTGAAAGGCTCCGCCAGTGCTGAGCAGGAGAGTACCAATCACCGCAATGGTCGCCGCGGCCCAGGTGAGCCAATGGATTTTTGCCATCCGCAGGGTAAAAAGGATGATTGGGATGATAACAACATACAGACCGGTGATGAAGCCGGCGTTGGCGGCGGAAGTGGTTTCTAAACCGATTTGCTGGAAAGTGCTGCCCATAAACAAAAAGAAACCTGCCAGCAGCACCCAACGCCACTGTTCACGGGTGGCGTTCCAGCGAAAACGGGTGAAGATTAGCAGTAGCAGCATGGCCAGCGTAAAGCGCATCCCGTTGAAAAGGTAATTGCTCATGGAAGCTGAGGCAATACTCTGGGCAACGAAACCACTGCCCCAAACGGCAGAAACAAATAACAGCAGGCCATCTGATTTGAGGCGCTGGCGGATTGAAATTGGATTGGGAGATATCGGGCGCATATAATAAAAAAAGCAGGGCGTATTAGACGCCCTGCTGGTATCCTTCTATAAAATCAGAATTAGTCTTCCAGGGCGAAGCCAATCTTAACGGTAACCTGCCATTGGTGCACGTGGTCTTCATCAATGCGTCCACGGACCTCGGTTACCTCGAACCATTGCATTTGACGGATCGTTTTGCTCGCGCGTGCGATAGCGGTTTGAATGGCGTCTTCCATACTGACAGAAGATGTGCCGGTGATCTCGACTTGTTTATAAATTGTATCAGCCATAGATCCTCCTTTTTAGTTTGATCATCCTTATTGTACTGCCGGTTCTCAATTTATGCCGGGTAATTACGGGGTGATCATTCCCAATCCGTTGGTTTTGCCCGTCTGGAACGTTTAATTGCGCCGCGATGTTTCTTGTCCTCTACACGCTCAGCCTGCGCGGCTGCACTCGGGTGGGTTTTGCGCCTTGGTTTCGGCGCCTGGGCAGCTTTCTGGAGCAGCGCTTCAAGCCGCAGCAGGGCGTCACTTCGGTTTTGTTCCTGGGTGCGATAGCGTTTGGCCTCGATGATGAGCATGCCGTCCTCAGTCATACGGCTGCCGGCTAATTTGATCAGACGGGATTTAACATCTGCTGGCAAGGATATGGAATTTTTTAAATCAAAACGCAGCTGGGCGGCGGTCGCGACTTTGTTGACGTTCTGTCCGCCAGGCCCAGAGGAACGAACGAAAGTGATTTGGATCTCGCTTTCGTCAATTTTCAGAGGAGATATTTCATCGGTCATGGGCTAAGTATATCAATCTCATTCAGAAAATTGGAGGTTGCAGCAGGCTAAATCTCAATTCCTCAGAATTTGAATGGCGACAAAATTATAAATGCGTTGAAATGGCGGCGATACGCAAAATTTAAAATGGAATATCACCTGCCTTTTAAGGCGGTGTTGTTCAATGTGTTGGTTTTATTGGGTGAGAATTTTAATGCGCTCTTTCTGCGCAGGGTAGCTCTTGATGAGTTCATCGCGGTTACCCAAAATGAAATCGGCGGGCAGGTATCCGGGCGCCATGGTTGTGGCGAGCAGGGCAAAATCACCGCCTGGTAATAGCTGGGAACCCTGCCAGATGCCGGCCGGAACGACAAACTGAACCTGCTGTCCATTCAGCAGATCAGGTCCCAGTATGATGGTGCGGGCTGAGCCATCTGGGTAGAGCAGGAGCATTTCAACCGGATCGCCCAGGTAGAAATGATAAATTTCATCACCGATTAAGCGATGCATTGTGGAAAAGCGTTTTGGCCGGTTGGTCAGCAGATAATATATGGCCGTACCAAGCGGGTGGGGGTTACAAAACCGCGCAGGCAGCGCTTCACCCGCCACCTGTTCCTGCGAGCAATAACTTTGGGCGAACAAACCGCCCTCGTCGGGCAGCTCTTTCAAGTTGAGGTGCTTAATGATGCGGTCCGGCATATCAATGGGAAAAGTTTGCGCCACGTATGGCCTCCGCTAGATTAATACATAAAAATTTATGTTGATACAATTTTTTTTATCTCGAAGTGCGTTTTTATGAAACAAGCTGAATGATTCTTCGTATATATCCTTAAGCCAGAAGGATAAGGGTGATCTTCAAGTTTTACGCAAATGGCGGGTAATTATCAGTGCCAATGGCGCAATTGTTTTAATAGATAAAAAGATTAATTTCTGATACACTCGATATCATATCATTTTCCTTTGTTTGGGAGGTGTTGCATGAGTTTAGACCAGTACCGTTCGAGAATTACTGCGGCAATTTGGCAGGGAATGTCCACCAGCGGCGTTGATCTGTCTCAATTGACCGCTGATAAGCAGGCGCGATTGACTGACGCTGTAACCGACCAGGTATTAATGGCCGTCAATGATTTGCTGGATGATGTTCCGCACGCAAAAATTGACCTGCAAGACCTCAAAGACGAAGAAGTCGTCCTATGGGAGGGCCGCCCATTTCTGTCTTTGGTCGAATCATATGTCCTGACCAGTGAGCGGATCAAAATAGCGACCGGATTGATTGGAAAAGATTATGAGAATTATGAATTGATTCGTGTTCAGGATATTGACTTGACCCAATCGTTGGGGGAGCGCATGTTCAAGCTGGGCGATATTCAGATTACAGGGGCCGACCCTTCCACACCGAAAATTATCCTGCGTAATATCCAGAACCCCCAAGAAACCTATGAGATTATCCGGAAAGCCTGGCTGGCTGCCCGGCGCAAATATGGTCTGCTTTTCCGGGAAGAGATGTAATTTCAAATTATTCCTTTCCGGCGATGCATTGCAACCCTTTTTCGTACGTTTTGATGACGGCAGAGCAGCAAAAAATCCCCCATGCAGGCAAGGTGTGGATAAATTACAAAAATGTCATTTATTCTTTCATTGACTTTTGCCGAAAGATGACGTTGATGATATAATAAGTTGTGTCGTATTCTTTTATCGACGACCTGCATGGCGACTTCTAGATTTTCGGCCTCGAAGGGTGAGTAGGAGAGATTACCGACTGGATGGAACATAAGGTTGTCACGTCTTGTTTGAAAGGGAAAAATGAATATCTACGTAGGTAATTTGTCTTATGATGCCACCGAGGACGAAATTCGTGAAATGTTCGCCGCCCACGGTGAGGTTACATCAGTCAGTGTAATCAAAGATAAGTTCACTGGTCAACCGCGCGGCTTCGCTTTTGTGGAAATGGCCAACGATACCCAGGCTCAGGCCGCGATCGATGCTTTGAATGGCGCCAGCCTCCGTGGCCGCAACATGTCGGTCAACCAGGCTCGCCCGCGTGAAGAACGCCCACGTTCGGGTGGCTTCGGTGGCGGCGGCGGTTATGGTGATCGTCGCGGCGGTGGCGGCGGCGGCGGTGGTTATGGTGACCGTCGGGGTGGTGGCGGCGGTGGCCGTTACAACAATGATCGTGGTGGCGGCCGGCGCGGTGGCGGTTACTAGATCAATTTGATCAAATGAAAAAACAGGCAGTTCCTTCATGGAACTGCCTGTTTTTTTTCGTCATTATCAAGAATGAGCCGCCTGCAACGATTATCGCCGGGTGGTCATACGCTCAATAAATTCACTTTTACGCTCAGCGTAATCCGTTGAATCGTACACGCCGGATTTTAAGATGGCTTTTTTGGCGTCGGAATAAGCCATTTGAAAATTATTATCGTAACGCAGGCGGTCACGAAAAGCGCGCAATTCATCTGCCTCGGGCGAGGTATTACTGATGACGTGCACATGCAGTTGATATAAGCTGCCCATAAAGTCATAGGCTCCAACCCGCATTGGGCGCGATTCGGGGTAAGGGTTCCGCTGCGGCTGCTTTTGGAAGCCGAGGCGTTCGAGGACTTTCTTTACCTCCTCCAGCAGACCTTGCGGGTACACCACCATCAAATCCACGATGCCCTTGCCGGGCAATCCTTGAACGGCAGTGCTGCCGATATGTTCAACCGAAACATTGGGTAACTCCTGCGTGATTAAGTCGGCTACATCCGCGGCGACCAGGACATAGGCCATATCATATGGTTTGAATTGGGGTTTTTCCCAGGTATAAGGTTGAATCGGGCGAGTCGTATACATGAAGGAGCCTTCTTTAAAGAGTTTTAAAAGGATATTTCGTCTTTCCCGGCCAGTTTTTCCTGAATGCGCTGTGTAACTGTATCCAGGTGCTTGGGCTGGTGGACGAAATCCAGGTCGTCGGTGTGAATGGTCAAAACCGGGCACAGGTCGAAGGTTTGAATCCATTCTTCGTAATATGAATCTAAAAGTTGCAAGTAGCTTGCCGAAATACTGGATTCAATTTCTCTGCCGCGTTGCTGGATGCGAGCCATAAGGACATCCACCGGCGCCTTGAGGTAGATCAATAAAGAGGGAGCAGGCAGCGTTTTAACGACCATCTGATATAGCTTTTTATAGGTTAAATAGTCTAGTTCAGATAAATTGCCCATGTGATTGAGCGCACGGGCAAAAATGGCTGCGTCCTCATATATACTGCGGTCAATAATCGCTGAAAGCGGATCATCCCATAGGTCTAAATGCTGTTGGGCGCGATGACCAAGGAAATAGACTTGCAGGTGGAAGGACCAGGCGCGCATGTCTGCATAGAATGAAGGCAAGTAGGGATTGTCAACGACCGATTCATAAGCTGTGCGCCAGTTGAGGCGTTCGCCTATGCGTTCGGTTAAGGATGTTTTGCCTGATCCGATATTGCCTGCTACCAAAATTAACCGCTTGGGCATGAGTTGGCTGACCTTTCGTTAAAAGGAAGCGTTTTTTTCAAAACGGGGTTATATATCATTGCCGTTATTAGAATTATCCGGCTGACCGGAAAATTCGTCCCGCTATGATTTTACTACGCAGCTTCTGAAAAAACGTTGTCTGAGGTTGCAATCATGGTAAATTACGACCAAAAAATTCATGAAATTTGGATAAACTTCGCTATTGTTTGTCCCTGAATTTAAACGAAGGGATTGGACTTGTGAACCAAGAACCAAATTGTTATTAGGGTCTTATGCTAGATGGGGAAAGCCAGGGTCTTGATTTGGAGGAAATCCGGC
>DAISHK010000003.1:0-372036 GCA_036822575.1 Bellilinea sp.
CAGCCGTTTTTGTTTCTGACCTGGAGGTGCAATTTGATCAACGACGTTGTGTTAGAGGGCATCGTCACTCGCGAACCGTGGAAATATACCGATGATCTGTTCTTCCGGTTGGCTACCTACCGCGATACCGATCTTCCCCCAAAACCGCTGGATGCCGAACGTGATCAGGCCGATTACGTCAACGTGCGGGTCAGCGGCGGCGCAAATGGTTTGATGTCTATTCGCCGGGGAATGCGGCTGCGCGTGCATGGTTTCTTGCAAAGCCGGGATTACCGCGAATCGCTGACCGATTTTCTCGAAAAGGCGCGCAAAGGTGGAAACACGGCTCAGATCGAGTTCGGCGAGGTAAAGCCCGAACAGGTATTGATCGACCGCAACACCGTCGAGATCGTTGCGCGGCGTCTCATCGTTCTTGACGCAGGCGATAAGAAATAACGCTACCAATCAAAAAGTAAGCACGCCGGCCTCCAGGCCGGAAACAACAACAGGAGGATCACAGGAGTGGGCTGGCCCCAATTGGGGCGGTCTTCTTACTGTCGATCCTCCTGTTCGTTTTTCGCACCTTAACAAACAGCCCGACAAATCGGGCTCATATCACAGGAGAAAAACACATCGCTGCCCGGATAGGGCAGCGGACCGAAGCGATGGAAATATCTTTCGATCTTTTCGGTGCGCTGCTCTGCACATGCAGAGACCTTGCGAACCGTAGGCTGGTAAGCACACCTCGGTTGGATTCCTACACGTTGAAATTCATTCACAAGGAGGCACATATGTTGGTCTTGACCCTTCTGGTCATATGTCTGGCAGGGATCATCCTGATCCACAGCCTGCTCATGCTGCGGTACGCCATGAGTGAGGAATGGAAGCTGCGCCAACGCTTGAATCGCTACCTTTAGGAGGTAAGCATGGCCAGTACCGTGAATCCTGCTACTGCACAAGAAGAACGAACAGCGCGGGCGCTGGAAGCGCTGCGTACGAATGCTTTCCAGATCGTTTGGGATGGTCAGGATGCCTGGTCGGTGAAAAACGGAGGCAAAAATCCTTATCAGGTCAAACGCGAGGAAGGCATTTGGAGCTGCACCTGCCCGGACTTTACCCAACGCGGCCCGGCGATCCGCTGCAAGCACATCGAAGCGATTCGCCTGAGCATCGAGGATAAAGCCGGCGACATCAATCTTTCCACCAATCACAAGGAGCAAACCATGAGCAATACACCTGAAAACCCATCCGACCGCATCCGGTGGGAGCTGCGCCAGCCGCTTGATATGACTCGCGTGAAACGCCGTCAGGCTCCGGGTTTGGGTTCTGTCCCATACCTGGAAGGTTTTGACGTAATCGAGCGGGCGAATGAGATCTTCTCGTTTGTCTGGTCCTTCGAACTTGTGAAGGAACCGATGATCATGCGCTGGCAGAAGACGCAAACCTATTACAGCCAGCAGCACCGGCGCAAGATGCCCGTTTTGGATGACCAGGGCAAGCCGGTCACGGAAGAAGTAGGGATGGTGTGGGTCACGGGTAAGGTGACTGCCGAACTGGATGGCAAGAACATCAGTCATTCTGACGTGGGGCGCTGCATATTCTCTGGCGACACCCCCGAGGCGCTCGATATGGCAGTCGCTGGCGCAGCTACCGATTGCTTGAAGCGCTGTTTTCGCCAATTCGGTGAGCAATTCGGCAACAGTTTGTACGATAAAGAAATCGCACAGACCGCCGGTCTGGAAAACGCGGGTCACCCAACGGGACAGACAAGTGGAAACGGCCACAGCACTGCCCCTTCTGGCAGTAATGGGACCAGCTCCCCTTCCACGCCTCGCGGAACATCTCGCACGTCCGCTGCCGGGACGCCTTCGGTTGCCGATGCAGGAAAAGTGGTCTTCACCCTGAAGCCGAAATCGCGCCCGGAATTGACAGGAAAAACACTGGCTGAACTGCAATCCCTTGCGCCGGATATCCTGACCTGGCTGGCGAACGAATATAACGCCACACCTGAAACCCAGGGAATGAAGGACGCGGCGCAGGTACTCGTAACGTCAAAAACGCGTGAGTCGAAGATCCTCTCGGAACTCGGCTTTGCGAACTAAACCCATTTCTCAACAAAGGAGCAAACCATGTTTCAAACCATCATTTTGGTCGGCAATCTTGGCAACGAGCCGACCATGCGCTTCACGCCGAACGGGCAGCCGGTGACCACCTTTTCCGTGGCTACGAACCGCCAGCACAATGCTGACAGCGGCGGCGGCCCCGTGAAGGAAACTACCTGGTTCCGCATCACCGCGTGGGGCAAACAGGCGGAGATCTGCAACGAGTTTCTTCACAAGGGGAGCAAAGTGCTGGTGGAAGGCCGCCTGACCCCTGACCCCGATACGGGCAGCCCGCGCATTTTCAACCGGCAGGATGGCTCGGCCGGTGCGTCGTATGAAGTGACCGCAACGACCGTGCGGTTCCTGTCCGGTAAGGAGAACGGCGAGATGGAAATGCAGGCGCAGAATGGAAACAGCAATACCACGCTGCAAGCGCATGACGATGATATCCCGTTTTAGGAGCGCACATGACAACCAGCCAGATTGCTTCGACGATTGTCACGCTGGTAGAAAAACACCTGGGCACAGGGTTCGACCCGGCAACGGATGCTGCTCTGGTTGGGGCGGTGGCTGAGTACCTGGAAGAAGAAGTTCTAGGCTCTCAAGGGACTGTGAGCCGCCGCGTCACCGCGGCTGCGACAGAACCGAAAACAGCCTTCGCTCGTCTCAACTAATCCGGCTTCCGTAATCAACCCCGGAGGGGGATGCCTTTCCCCTCTGTGGGATCGGCGTCCTCCTCCGGGATGGAGGTGGACTTGGAGACGATATCGGAAACGATTATGCCTGACCTGGTTCCCCCAATCCAAATTTCCATCTGGGGCTGCGAGTATCTGGTCGATTTTGGCCCGACTGGAAACCCTCGTTATCACCGGGTCAACAAGGAGAAACACTGTTCGTGCGGCGCTGCTGCGTGTCCGGCGATCGATGCCGTTCGCGAGTATCTGCTGGAAGGTGGGCAACGCGCGCCCGACCCACTTCCGCCATGCCCGATCTGTGGCGCAAAGGTCAACCGGGATCCCGCGTGGGATGGAAAATACACGCGCGAACCCGGCTGGAAATGCAGTGTCGGCGGCTTATCCCACTTCCTGCAACAAAAAATGGAGCGCATTCGCAAGAACTGGCAGGATCACCCTTACCTCATTCCCCCAGCGCCCGGCTATCCGGGTGTTCGTCGAGACGAGATACTCACCCACGACGATCTTCTCCCGGTTTACCGGCGAGCCGCGGAAGAGGGGTACGATCCCACTGCATGACAATCACAGGCTACTACCCTGAAGGGGACGGAACATCTCCTTCGGGGGTGGTCCGTCCCCTTATTGGAGATGGACCCAATGAACGAAACGTTCCCCACACAGACGAACTTCCCCTACCTGCAACCCAAAGTAAAACTTCTGCCCCTCAAAGAACAGCCCGCCTACCGGGTCTCCATGAATGCCGAGACGTGCAACCTGGCTGAACTGCTCGCGGTGATCATCGGCGGGAAGGAGCAGATCGAGACCGCCGAACGCTTGCTCTCGCGTTTTGGCACGATACAAAAGCTGGCTCAGGCGCACGTCAACGAGATTGCCTCATTGAAGGGCGTTGGATCGACAACGGCGCTGCGGTTGAAAGCTGCCCTGGCGCTTGGGCGAAAACTGTTAGATCCGCTGGAAGAGCGGCCAGAGATCAGCTCCCCTGCGAAAGCGGCGGCGATTTTGATGCCGCGCCTGGCGCATCTACAACAGGAATACCTCGTCACGCTCTTGCTCGACACGCGCAATCGCATGTTTGAGGTAGTCGAGGTGTATCGCGGTTCACTGAACAGTTCCATGGTGCGGATTGGTGAGGTCTATAAGGCCGCGGTTCAACAGAGCGCGGCGGCAATCGTGGTCAGCCACAACCATCCATCTGGCGACCCAACCCCCAGCCCCGAGGATGTGGCTGTCACCAGGGCTATCGTCCAGGCAGGTAAGTTGATGGACATTCAATGCCTGGATCACCTGGTAATTGGCCATGGACAATGGATATCGCTGAAAGAAAAAGGATTGGGATTCAACTAAAGGAGACAAACATGGAAGATCCGGACATCGAATCTGTGAGAAAGGAGCATGAGGCGACGTATCACGCGCTGGTAGAACGCTTGCGCCAACTGAGCTACGAACCCGATAGCGCGGCGTTCGGAATTACCTGGGGCGAATTAGCCCTGACTCTGGTGGATGTGCTCTTCGAAACCGGGCGCTCCGTAGCCACCTTGCCCTCGGAATGTTTGGTGGAGTGTATGCAGCAGGCTTTGAAAGCCCTGCAAAACCATGACACATTACCCTGGCAATGGACCGCGCAGATCGTGATGAGCGATGTGATTGCGCCTGCGGCAGTGCCAGAAAGCGACGACGAAGGCCCACTCACTGAAGAGTACGAAAACTGGTCACGCATCGAAGACGGCTGGTTGGATGCCGCCTTCGAAGAACGATTTGAAATCGACGACTTCTAATCAAACCGGGCGGCTGGCGTGGAAACCAGCCGCCTGCCCAACACCTGGAGGAACAAACATGGATGACAGCACGAAAACCTTGATCCCCATCGATATGCCCGTCCCGCCTGATCCGCTATTGGAGCAGGCGCTGGGGTATACATGCCAGGCACGCTACATCGCGACCTGGTGGCAGCCCGAAGGGGACGAAGCGATGATCAGCGATGGCATCGTCACAGCCACCGGCCAATGGATGGGCTACCTGGCGTACATCGAGCATCCTCGCGTTTACCCGGCATTGACACCCTACGAGCTTGGCGCATCCGATTGCCCGGCTGAATTCTGGCTGGTGATCGACCGTGAAGAACGGAAAGCGTTCGTGGCCCGGCCATGGGAAGCGCAGAAATTCCTGACCCGTCAGTGGCCAGAGACGCTCATATCGCTAAAACCAGAGCAGATGGGTGATTTGATGGAGGCCCTGGATCGCTGGCTCGCGGAAGACCGCAACGCGACGGTTGGCGAAGTGCTGGAATGGATGGAAGCCAACCGGAAAGCGGTCGATACTCTGAAATACTGGCTCAATGACACGGAAATGATTACGAGGAACACACCATGACAAACCTGACGATCGAGAAAGCATCCCTGGCGCAGGCGCTGGGGATCGTGACCCGGGCGGTTTCTTCCCGTCCGACCCTGCCGGCGCTCAGTACCGTGCTGCTAAAAAGCGAAGACGGGCGCTTGCGCCTATCGGCCACCAATCTGGAAATCGGCTTATCCTGCTGGCTCGATGCCCATCTGGACGGCGACCTGGCGATTGCTCTGCCGGCGCGGACGTTCAATGATATGGTCAGCGCGCTGGAAGGCAACCACGATGTTCACATCCACGCCAACGGTGAGTGCAAAGCGACGGTAAAAAGCGGCGGTTCAAAAACGGTTCTCAACGGCATCGCCGCGGATGAGTTCCCGCCCTTGCCAGAAGTCTATGGCAATGAAGCTCAGACACTGACCCTGGTATCATCCACGATGAAGGACGCCATTCGCCAGGTCGCCTTCGCTGCTTCCACCGACGATACGCGGCCCATTTTACAGGGCGTGCAGGTCGATCTCGATCAGGACAGTATGCGGCTGGCGGCAACGGACGGTTTTCGCCTGGCAGTTCGGACGCTGCAACTGCCTGCGCCGGTCACGAAAGCGATGCGGTTCACTATTCCGGCAGCCGCGCTGAAAGAACTGGCGCGCATTCTGCCGGATAGCGGCGAAACCTTCCGGTTGTACAGCCTCAAAAGCCGCAACCAACTGGTGTTCCACACCGGCGACATGGAGCTACAGTCGCAGCAGCTAGAAGGCAACTTCCCCGACTACAAGGTGATCATCCCGAAAAGCACGAAGATGAAAGTGAGCGTAGCGACTCTGGATCTGCTCAAAGCCTGCAAACAGGTGGAGATCATCGCCCGCGAAGGCGGCCACGTCGCGAAATTCACGTTTGCCCCCACAGCAGACGGGAAAGGCAGCCTGACTGTCTCCGCGCAGTCCGAAGAGACCGGATCGAGCGAGATCGAAGTTCCGCTGCAGAGGCTGGAAGGCCCTGCGCTGAGCATCGTCTTCAACGTCCGTTTTCTCAAGGACGTGCTGGAGGCGGTTAAGTCGAAGGAGGTGGTCTTCGAAGCCAACGCGAGTAATACGCCGGCGGTGATCAAGCCGCGCAGTGACGAGGAGTACCTATACGTTGTGATGCCGATGCATCAAAGCTGAAAACCATGGGGGAGGCTCATCTCCCCCATGAAGAATTCATCGCGTTTTATTGGAATTGTCGATTCTTCTATGCACTAATGAAGCAGTTGTTAGCATATCTAAAGCATCCTGCTCATTGATTACCCAGTTTATTTTGGGCGCATGGGCAGTGGTATTTCGAAACAGTCCAAAGATCCCTTTTATCAAGTTCATAAGGCCAGATTGTTCGGATTGTTCGGTTTGTTCGGTTTCGGTTCTGAGGGTATTGAAGGCCAACAAAGGATTGTTGCCCCCAAATGCATCATCAACCAATCTGCTGCCATCACTTGTCAATCCAGATTTCCCTCTAATCTTATCCGCAATGCTCTTTGTTGCCTCAAAGACTGCATGGAAATAATTTTCTTGTAGTAGCTCTGCACGGCAAAATTTTAGCACATCGGGATGAACCTTTCGTGAAATCAATTCTCGGTAGAGATGATTTGCCCTTTCCTGCGCCGGAGAAATTGTCTTTGCTACTTGTGTACGATAAATTTCCCCGTCCTCGCCGATTGATAATCCACTAAAGGAGAGTATCTGATTAAGGGTTGATCTCCTTTGTTCAAACACTTCGTTCTTCCCGATATAACGAACTGGTCGTATAGCGAGGCGAACGAAATTGACCACGTTGTTGCCGCACATATCTAGGGATTGCTGGCGGCTTAATGCGTCAAAAAGGCGTAACCGTTTGGTAATCGAAGGACTGACATCTTCAATATTGCTTGCACTCAGTAGTTGACCAATTTCAGAACCAGTTAGTCCGGTGTCTGTATCCCCTAACATATTACAGATTGCCCGTAGCGAAGTTTCTTCAAACGATTCAAAAGAAGCCAATTTTCACCTCCTGGTTGAACGGAAGAACCTTACCGAAAAACTTCAAGGGGATTCCCTTGTTGTCTAAACCGTTGGATTGCTTATAGACGACGGCTTGAATTACACATCCAGTATATACCACCTTCTTGGAGGAACATATGAAACCCTATGAAGACACTTACCTGCAGAAGCGGGTGAGCACAGTGATCGAACGCCAGAAACAAGGCAAGATCGTGATCGCTGCGTACGAAGATGGCACGGGATTGCCCACCCGGCAAGACCTGCCAACCATCAAATCGTCGTCCTATCCGCATGATTACGCGGTGGGCGACGTCGGTTACCTGGATTACGACAGCCAGGTAGGAGCATACATCTTCACCCCAAAGCCGGGCGCGGACCTGCCCAAAGCATTGGCGCACTACCGCACTCTGGCCTTAGGCGAGGCAATGGTGCGGGTGGCAAGCCGTCAGGCGATCATCCGCGTGAAAGACACGGAGATTACCTTCACGGGTGTACCTGTCTGGGAGCCAGGCTATAACCTGCTGAAGGAAATCAACAGCGAGCTGACCCGGGCGAACGCAGGCGTCATTGTCTGGAAAATCACCTGGGATGAACAGGGCGTTGGTCAGGAACACCGGCTCTTTCCAGGAGCAGCGCCCAGGCTGCGCAACGGCCAGGCGCTGGTTCATCTGACCGGCTTTGCCTACGATGAGGATCACACACTGGTATATGCAGGTGCGGTGGGGTACAAGACCAGCCTGGAGAGCATCCGGGCAACGCTCTTGACCGCAAAGCAGTTGACCCTGAACCACGATCAGCAGGATATCTACCTGTCATCGCTGGACCGGTATGAACAGGTCTGGCAGGTTATGCCGGAATACACCAGTCATCACACTGTCTACATTGGCCGCCAGGCGCTGCCCGGCAAGTGGGACCCGGAGGATCAGTTCGCCTACCTGCTCGTTTTCCAATCCACCGCGGACCCCAGGCACGAAATGCTGCGGCTGTTCGCTGAGCGGATGAAAGAAACACTGGAAATCCCTGTTCTGGATGATTGGTCGGCGGCGTTGTGGAAAGCTGCCAAAGATCAGGGTTACATCCGCGAACTGGTGACTGCCGGCGACTGCCTGAAAGGGTTTCGCCTGCACTTGAAAGCGGATTGGCAGGGCTTGATCACGAGCCTGCTCAAGGAGGAAACGATCGCGCTATAACCGATACGTCATACAGAAAACCGTCGCGCATGTGCCGTGACGGAAAAATCTACCACCCCGGAGGGGACGTGCTTCGCTTCCCTCACAGGGGAGGTAGTGCGTCTCCTCCGCACTTTTTCTCAAGGAGACGCAAACATGAGACCCCCTGCAATCGAAAAAATGGGGTATTACCCAACCCCCGAAATCGTACTGGAAACCCTCAAAACATATGCCACGCCCGAAGATGGGCGCGGACGGCTGCTCGATCCATGCGCGGGTGAGGGGAAAGCCGCAGGTGTTCTTGGTCACGTTTTTGACTGCGAGACCTGGGGCGCGGAACTCTCCCCGGAACGGGCCGCGAAAGCGGCTCAGGTGATGAACCGGGTGTATAACGCGCCCTGGCAGGTCTGCCAGCTCAACGACGAAACGATCACGGTGCTGTTCCTGAATCCGCCGTATGAGACCGATCGCTTCGACACGCGCAAGCGCCTGGAGTATGACTTTCTCAAATCCACTACGCCGAAGCTGGTGCGCGGCGGGCTGCTGATCTACGTGATCCCTCAGAAGGTACTGGGGATCATCGAAGTGGCGCGCTTGCTGGCCAATTCCTACGAATGCCTGACGGTCTCGCGCTTCCCGGATCGGGAGTACGAAACCTTCAAGCAGGTGGTAGTACTGGGAACCCGGCGCAAGATCAACCAGGCTGCGACGGATAAGGAGATTCTGGCGATCCAGGCCATGGCGAGCGAAGACATGCCTGTTCTGGAACCACTCGAAGAACCGGTCTATCATCTGCTGCCCGCGCCTGAACGTGGCGCGAATGGCAAGCCAGTGCTGTTCAAACGCAGTGACTGGGAACCAGAGGAGATCGTCGAGGCGACGCGGGCAAATGGCGTTCACCGCTCGAAGGAATGGCTGGATCTGCTCAACCCCACGCGCGGAAAAGCCGAACTCACCTTCCCGGTGATGCCGCTCAAGAAGGGTCACATTGCTATGTTGATGGCTTCGGGCATGATGGGCACGGTGCGTCTGACCGACGAGAAAGGCCGCCCGATGTTGATCAAAGGCCGGGTTGTAAAGGTGGTCGAGAAGGTAGATGAGCATGATAACGGCGACGGCGAGACAGTCACCGAGGTTTACCGCGATCGCTTTATCACCACCATCGCGGTGCTGAACAAGGAGGGCATTCAGATCATCAAGGATGTGAAGGGGCTGGCCGACTTCATGCGGGCGCACGGCGACAAGATTGCTGCGCACGTGCTGCAGACGTACCGGCCGCTCTACAACCTGGACCCAACTCCGACGGAAATCGCCGTGCTGGATACGCTGGGCAAAGGCCGCAAGGCGCTTCCCGGCCAGTCTGAGCCCGGATTGCTCTCGACGCAACGACACGCGGCGGCCGCGGTCGCACGCTGCATCCGCAAAAATTGCGTGGCAAACATCCAGGCGGAGATGGGCTGCGGCAAGACCAGCATCGCCTCTGGCGCGATCGAAATACTCGACGCTTATCCGGCGCTGATCCTCTGCCCGCCGCACCTGGTCCCCAAATGGATTCGCGAGATCGAAGAGGTGATCCCTGGGGCGCAGGCACGCGAGCTGCGCCGCATTGGTCGCTCAGGCGACGAACGCGCCGATGTGAACGATGTGCGCAGCTTTCTAAACGACTGGCAAAGCGGGCGTTTGGGTAAGAAAGCGGTGGCGGTGATGGCAAATACCTCAGCCAAGATCGGCCCGGGCTGGGAACCGGCGGTGATCCTGCGGAACATCCGCGACCCACTGACCGGCTCAGTCACAAAGGTGTGCGTCTGCCCGTCCTGTGGCGCGCCGGTTTACGGTGACGAGGGCGCGTATATCACGAATCCGGAAGAACTCACTGGGAAACGGCGCTTTTGTCGTGCGGCTGTGCCTGGCTGGCAGTTGGGCGCTGACGGACGATTGAAGCTGGACGAGCAGGGCAACACGATCTGGGGCACGCGGCCATGCAATACGCCGCTGTTTCGCTTCAGTGGAGCGCGGCGCTGGTCGCTGGCTGAATACATCGTCAAGCACGCGAAGGGCGCGTTCAAGCTGCTGTGCGCCGACGAGAGCCACGAGTATAAAGGCAAAAGCTCGGATCGGGGCATCGCCTTCCACCAGTTGATCACCGCCTGCCAATCGACGCTCACTCTGACGGGGACGTTCTTCGGCGGACGCTCAACATCGATCTTCTGGCTGCTGCACCGGTTGAACGCCAATGTCCGGCACGACTTCGCCTTTCACGACGAAAAACGCTGGGCGCGGTTGTACGGCGTGCTCGAATCGACTCGCCGGCGTCGGCGCAACGATGACGCGGACGGAGACGGCGTGTTCACCGGCAACCGGCGTTACCGCAACCAGGCCAAAGAACAGCCGGGCGTGAGCCCGGCCATCGTCAACCGGCTGTTGGATACGACCGTGTTCCTCAGCCTGAAAGACCTGGGGCTGGCGCTGCCGGAATACAAGGAGGAAGTCAGCAGCCTGACCATGCTCGACGATCAGGCGCAGCAGTATCACCAGATGGATGGCGCGCTCAAATCCATGGCGCTGCAATCCAGCCGCTATCTCTCGACCTGGCTGCAATGGAGCCTGGCGCGGCCCAACTCGGCCTTCCGCGACGAAACCATTATTGTAGATGAGCTGAACAAGAAGGGCGAGGTGATTCGCCATGTGCCGCTGATGGAACTGCCGGCGATCAACCCGAACGGTCACCGCTGGCTACCAAAAGAGGGCTGGCTGGCGAACTTCTGCCGGGCGGAAAAGCTGCAAGGGCGCAAGGTGCTGGTGTACGTGCGCCAGACCGGTAAGCGCGACATTCAAGATCACCTGGTGCTGCCCCTGGAAGAGAACGGTCTGCGCGTGACGGTGCTGGGCGGCAACGTGGACCCTCGCAAGCGGGAAGAATGGATCGCCAAACGCGCCGACCGGCTGGACGTGCTGATCTGCAATGCGGAGCTGGTGAAAACCGGCCTCGACCTGATCCAGTTTTCTTCGGTGGTGTTTTACGAAATCACCTACTCGCTCTACACGCTCTGGCAAGCAGTGCGCCGGGTGTGGCGGTTGGGTCAGGTGCGCCCGGTGCGGGCGGTGTTCTCGGTCTACAACGGGACGATGGAAGCTCGCGCGCTAGGATTGATGGGCGCGAAGATGAAAGCCGCCCAACTGTTGTACGGGGATGAGGTCGGCGGCACGATTGTGCCGCAAGAGGACGGCGATCTGTTGACCGAGCTGGCCCGCGAGGTGCTCAACGGCGCGGATCTGCCCGACTTGCAAACCCTGTTCGCCGACGAGATGAAGGTGAGCAACAACCCGCTGGGCAGCTTGACGACGCCAAGCGCGGTGATCCTGCCGGGCGAGAAGGTGCTAACCTGGTCGGACTGGATGGCGGAGAAGGTGGTCGTGGTACGGCGAAAATCGAGAAAGGAGGTGGTACCGGAGGGTCAGATGGGGTTGGGAATCTAACGAAACTGGCTCTGAGGAAACTCAGAGCCAGTTCTTTAAGATTCTATTGACTATCTATTAGCGTACTATATAATGAAAGAGGAAAGAATCACTCCTCTGTATGCGAAAGTCGGCTTTACATGCCGTGCATCCGGTAAACGGGTCTAGCTACAGAGGGGTGATATTTGTTTTGCTCTCTAACTTCCTCGATTCCAACAACTATTACTGGTTTCTTCTTCTTTCGATTATTTCGGCTATCTTCATAGCAGCCTCAATAGGATATTCATGTTCCCAAACTCTTATGACGGTCCACCCAGCAGCTTCAAACCGTTGATTAGTGTCTACATCCCGGTCTTTATTGCGCTTTATCTTTTCGGTCCAAAATTCCGCATTAGCTTTTGCTTGAGTTCCATGTATAGGGCATCCGTGCCAAAAACACCCATCGACAAAAACAGCGATCCCATCTTCTCTGAATAATATATCAGCTCTGCGCTTTAAATCTTCGATTGGCTTAACATCGACTTCGAAGTCTATACCTAATTCCTTAAGAGCAGCCCGTAATTTTATCTCAGGAAGCGTGTCTTTCGGCTTAGCAGCCTCCATTCTTCTTTTTGCTGCAAAGGATGAGGGCTTTGGTTCTTTTTCGCTCATTATCCTATTTCTTGGTTCAATTGTTGCTGCAATGACAACAGATGGCTCTTAATGCTCTTTGCAATCGCTCGCCCAAGTTCGACAGGGACTGCATTGCCTATCATTCTCGACACAATACTTATATGGTAAGGCTCACCCTCAGGAACAAACTTATAATCTATGGGGAAAGTCTGTAGAAGTGCTGCTTCACGAAGGGATATTGCTCTATCTTGATCGGGATGACCAAATCTACCCGTTCCATATGCGTTGCATTGGGTTGTCATTGTTGGTGCCGGTTCATTCCATGACATACGCCCATAAACATTTTTATATGTCTTTCCATTTTCCCTTTTATGGCATTCCGCAATTAAGTGATTTGGCCAATCATTCCATGTCCCTCCTGGTTTCGATGCTTGAATACGCTCAAGATTCTTTTTTGAAAGTCTACTTGCCCTATGAAGAGAGTCTTTCTTATCCGTTTCGCCTGCTTTGATTTCTGGTAGTCCAGTTATAAAATCTGATACTTTCTTATATTCGCCCGGATTACACGTAGGTGGGATCATCTCGATATTTCCTAGACGTGATGCGAGCAAAACTAAACGTGTTCTGGTTTGCGGTACTCCATAATCAGGGGTATAAACGCTATCACATACGTTTACATGATATCCTAACTCAATCAGCGCCTCATAAAAGGATGTGTATACATCTGAAAAGATTAGATCATGTACGTTTTCCATAGAAACTATTTCGGGTTTAACTTCTCTAATCAATCTTTCGAATTCATTCAACAATTTCCATTTTTCCTCATCCTTGTTTTTATTTGTTCGAGCATAAGGAGAAAATGGTTGGCATGGAGCACATCCAACCAATATTTTTATGCTACCATCTAGAAATAAGGCTTCCAAGTCTTTTGAAGTTAAATTGTGTATATCTTTTTCAACAAAACGCGCCGTGCCATTATTTTTTTCAAAGGCATATTTACATTCTACATCGATATCGATACCAGCCGTAACTGAAAACCCCTCCAAGAAGAATCCATGAGCTAAACCACCTGCGCCACAATATAAGTCTACGACCGCGTTGTTGGGTAACATAGATCGACATTATCCTCAATCAAGTAGTTTAGTCACAATTTTACATATGATTGCCATGGAAGATAGAAGATTCAACGCTCTTGTTGCATCTACATCTTTGTAAGCATCAACGCCTGCAATATTTTTCAGTGGATGGATGATGTTCCTGAATATTTGAATTTCGCTGATCTTACTCTTATCGGCCTCTCCCTCTCTTTGCATTAAGAAAGCAATCACCAGTTTATAATCCTCAAAGAAAAACTTACTTTGAATTCTCTTTGCCACCTCATCCAAATTTACGGACTGATTCGTTATGCCACAATTCTGAATAACTTGGGGTAATCCAGGTACGGTTCGTAACCCACCAAGAACTTTCATATCTAAGACCACACTGATCATCACCCCTTCCAGTACCGCTCCGAGCATAATACAACTAGCCTTGAAGGCACCAATGCTATACGACCAATATGCCTGACGCAGATCATATAATGCGATTTGCTTAAGATCACTTGGAATTTTTGAATTCTCAAGAGTGGTCTTGATTTCTTTGAATAGGTTCTCTCGCTCTCGTTCTGGAGGAGATGTTTTTCTAAATGCTGTTCCGCTAACTCTTTCTATACCCTCTGGAAAGTCAAACACCGGAGTGAAAGTCCCATCTCCTGTTGATTTTTGATCGTTAGCCGTGTCCCCTGAATGAGACTCGCCTTGCTGGTTGGTTTCGCCATCACCACTAGTTGCAGAGGCGGCTTTACTATTTGGTGTCCCAGCTTCTTGATTCTCGCGAGGGTTATCTGTCTGGTCGTTTTGTTCGGCTCCTGCTGATCTATTTGATTGACCTTGGCCATCGTTATCAGTTTTATCGTCGGACTTTCCATTCTCTTCCGTATTCGGTTTTTCCGATGCCTTATTCGAGGAATTGGTAGGTTCACATGCTCTGAGTTCCTCCAAGAAGGCATTATCACTTCGTGACACAAGCCCTTTCACCTTTTTCAAATGGCTTAGGTGATTGAAAATAATGAGCGCACATTTCTGTGCATCTTCAACAGGGAGTGGTATCCTGCTTAGTCTTTTCAAATAAGAAGATGACTTTTCTTGGTCTTTTGCATTGAGCTTGTCGTATCTATCCTGAATTTCTTCCGACATAAGACGTTGATCGATTTGCATTATGTTACGCATTGTAGACCAACGAGCACCAATAGGCTGTAAAATCTTTTCCAATATAAAACTTCGCAATGCTATAAAACGTGGATCGTCGGCGCTTACTTCACGCCGGTTAGCGATCACGATGTCAGATTGCTCGTCATCATCTAAAAAGTCCGCTTCTATATCACCTATCACATAGGTTGCGAAGTTCCTTGCCTTAATTTCGTTATAACTTGCCAGAATATCCTCATGAACTAATTTGCCATGAGAGTAAATTGAGACAACATTATTCCCATCGTTAGTTATTGCCTTGGGTGTATCAACAGTACCCACCCAGCCTTTTAACACTACTTCAGTACCATCCGAAAGCTCGAATGAATATGGCAAGGATAAAGGTTGTTGTTTTAAGCGAGGACATAGGGTCTTGTACTCAAAACCATCATTTAAAGTCCACAAAAACTCCATTGCCTGGTAGTAAACACGATCCTTGTCAGTTATTTGTTTGCCATTGATATAAACATCAAATTTGTGTTTGCCATCCAAAATGGTAAAACGCCTAGCTAGCTGAAGACGGATTTTATCTTCGTTGTGAGCAAAATCCCACTTACTATCTTGGATATCCCTTAAAACGATTCTTGTTCCAATTGCATGCTTTGTTTCCACTCTTTCAGGTAAGAGGGGAGTGGGCCTATACGTTGATGTATCGAATTGCTCTTCGATCTTATCCCATTCAAGAATAAAACCGGATTTCCCTAAAGCATGAGATGAATGAATTTCGGCTACTCTAGCAAACGAGAAAATAGCGAGTTTACCAATACCTTTTCGCCCCATTACATGTCTTCCGCTGGGCGTTAAACGATATGCCTCCGTTTTTCGTTTTTCATATCCTACCGATAAATATCTTTCGTTGATATCTAGTGGTGAAATCCCCAAACCATTATCTTCGATCTCGATTTCACACTTACCCCTGTTGATGTTGATATCAACCCTAGTTGCATCTGCATCCCACGCATTTGCAACCAATTCGGAAAGAACGGCAGGCACGTTGCCATATAAATTCGGTCCAAGCAATCGTAGAACAGAAAGTTTTACATCAAGATTATATTCGGCTTCCATGTTCATTCTCCTAACATGAATACAGTCATAAGTTTTCGACGCTACCTGTTGGTTGTTAGGGATCAGTAAGAGTGAATATAGGATATCTCAATTATAGAGACAAACCTCATTTTTACTAAGCCTCGATTTACAGTGATCCACCATACGCCTTATTTAATATGCTTGGAGCAAATGCCTCAAAAGCAGGTACTATCAATCTTTGATTGCTCTTTACCATCTCGATCTTCTGGAAAATTTGCAATAGTTTTACTTGCTTTTCGTATATGGGCATTGGAATAGAAAGACTTAAAAACTGCTCTGGATGAATCCGATTTCTTCTCCCACCGATTCCTTTTGCAAACACAGTCAATTGACTATAGAACCAAGGTGTTGCAAACAAAAATGCCAAATACTCTGGTACGACAGAGCCCGGTTTACATCGAAATGTTCGGTATTCGGGAGAAGCATAATGCCCGACCAATTGCGGAGGACAAACTGCCAAAGCGCCTTCCCAGCCTTTTACCTGGGACAGAACAAGAGCGCCTTCATAAACATAATTGAAATACTTATAAGTCGTTTCTCCACCAATCACGGATTCGCGGTGAAACATACCTTGCCCGTACGCCTTTAATCCCACCTGAGGATAATCAACCCCAGAAGAAATTGGGATTCGTTCTTCATAGTGTTCTAGAATATCTCGAAGAAGAACCGGATCTTTTTCTGAAGCTTGCATATGTAGATTAAGAATCAAATCCTGACTTAATTGCTCGATATGATCCTGTAATACCTTTATTTCTCCACACCTGCCAAGAATACCAGTTACCTTTTCCACAATCCGCCGCTGATCTTCCAACGGCGGCAGCGGAATTTCGAGTTCGAAAAAATGTTGCGAGCGTATTGCAGCGTAGTTCACAGAACCTTTGACGAATTGTTGAAGATCTTGTTCTGGATATCCAGTTTTTACATAGTAACCAAGATACTCCGGTACGATTTGACTTTGGTCGATTTCATACAGGAAGTAATGCCCGCTGACAATTGCGCCATCCAATTCGGGCGGCACGATGCCATACCCTCCTACTTTTGCATCGATCTCTGCCACCAACAAATCACCGGCTTTGACACGCTGTTGTTTTTTGGTCTTGATTTCCGATCCGAACAATCTGGAGCGTTCTCGGATTCCACGCGCGTGCAACTGCACCGTGACAAGTTGATATTCCTCCGTATCATCAATGGTAAAGAACTCCTTTCGGAGACGGAGAAACTGTCCCATCTTTACAAGGGGATAACAGCTATCCATTGGTATCACCTGCCAGCAACTCCTGAATCTCCACGATCAACTCGCTGATCCGCGCCTGCTTGTCGGCGATATCCGCGATCAACTCTTCCGGCGGGCGGTGGGCGAAACCGTTCTGGCGCTTGGGGTTGTTGGCGCTCAGATCGTAATTCTTCTGGATGATCTCCGCCACCGGCACGATCCAGCAACGCTCGTTCTGCGGCGGCTCGGGGTCGCGCTGGTCGGGCGGCAGCCTGCGCCAGGCGTCGTAGGCTTTCCACATCGCCAGGCAGTCGGGCAGGTCGTTCTGCGTCACCGGCTTCTGCGTCTTGGTCAGGCTGAAACCCACCGCGCTGACCTCGTAATACCATACCTGGCGCGTCGGCCCCAGGTGGTCGAAGAACAGCAGGTCGGTTTTTGGCCCGGTGCCGCTGGAAACCACGTTGGCAAACACGCCCGCCGGCAGCGAGACGATGGCGTATAGGTTGAATTCTTCCAGCAGTTCCTTCTTCGTATCCAGGTAGGCGCGTTCGGAAGATTTGAACAGCACGCCCTCGTCGATCACCATGCCCACTCGCCCGTCGCGGCGCAGGCGGTGCATGATGTGCTGCATAAACAGGATCGAGGTGGCCGAAGAGGGGTAGGGGAAATTGGCCTTGACCGCGTCGATATTCTCCGTTCCACCAAAGGGCGGGTTGGTCAGGATGACGTGGTAACGTTCCTTCTCGCTGTACTTGCGGATATCGTCGCTGAGCGTGTTCTTGCGCACGATATGCGGCACGGGGATTTCGTGCAGCACCGTGTTCATCACCCCCAGCAGGTAGGGCAGCGGCTTTTTCTCCTGCCCAAAGAAGGTCGCGTCGCGAAGTTTGCGGAACTGGGCGGTGCGCTCCACCTGGTTGGCCAGCATGTGAGCGTAGGCTTCCACCAGAAAGCCGGCCGAACCGCAAGCCGGGTCGTAGACCGTTTCACCAAGCCGGGGGTCAACCATCTCGACCATAAACTGAATGATCGGGCGCGGGGTGTAGAACTCGCCCGACATGCCGCCTTCACGCCCCATGCGCACCAGCAGGCTTTCGTAGAGGTGCGAGAGGGTATGCACGTTGTCTGGCGCGTGGAAGTCGATCGTATCCACCACGGCAATGGCATCACGCAGGATGAAGCCGCTTTTGAGCATCTTCGATGGCGCTTCCTCGAAGATCTGGCGGATCACGCCGCGCTCCTCATCCCCAGGCAGCTCGCGCAGGTGCGGGAAAAGAATTTCCGACAGGAAGCGTATCAGCGCCTTGCCGGTCAGCCCGCCCAGAATGGCTTCCGCCATGGCGCGGTCGTCCTCTTCGGTTGAGTCGAGCAAGGGCTGCAATGCCTGGCGCTGCAATATGCGTTCCGTTTCCGTCCGTTCCGCGGCGATCTGCACGCGCTGTTCGGCGGCTTCCACAGTACGGTGGGCAGCGTCTACCGCGTTTTCATCCTTCAGAGGCGCCGTTTCGTTCTTCAGAAGCGCCGCTTCGTTCTTTAGAAGCGCGCTTTCCTGCTTCACCAAATCCTTCTGCGCGGCGCGCAGTTCTGCTTGGGCATCCAGGTGCGCCTGGCGAGCCTGCTCGATGCGCCCGCCAGTCCACACTGACCAGCGGTAGTAGCCGTCGATCACGCGCTGGTAGGGCTGCCCGGCGTATTCGGCTTCGTCGGCGCGGGTGTCTTCCTGGTCCTCGTGCGATTTGAGAAAGAGCAGCCACGAGATCTGCTCGACATAATCTAACAGGCTTTGTGTATTGTCGTCCCGGCGAAGGATATCGCAGGCGCGCCAGAACTTGGCGTCTAACTCGTTGGGCATGAATGCTCCTAAAAACTAAGGATACAAATATTGAATCATCGTATTGCGCGCCTGCACAAACTGGCGCATCCCGCCGAATAAGGGTGCTACCTGGCCGACTTCGCGGCGAATGGGCGGCAGCTTGAACACTTCGGGGTCAAGGATTTCATCCAACCCGCCCTGAACGTAGCGTTCGACCAGAGCTTGTAGGACCACGCGGGCGCGCTCCGGGTACATGGCGAAGAACTGCTGGTTGAGATTGAACAGCGCCACGGCGCGTTCTTCGCGGCTGTGCATGGTTTCATCAAAGGCAATGTGCGCTAGCAAATCGAAGCTGTCCACGTCCGAGCGTTTGAGAATTTCGGCCAGCACTTCCACCGCCACCTGGCGATCTTCCAAACGCTGCAAGAGTTCGCGGCGGCGCTCCGGGTCGATCCAGAGCGAGCGCAGTTCCATCAGCGACGAACACACCTGGATGATCTCCCGGCGCACCTTCTTGAGATAGTCCTGCGGCGAAACCAGGTTGCCCTGCGCGTCGCGCTCCTCGTACTTCTCATCCACAATGCGCACCTCCAGCCCGCTCACCCGGATCATCTTATCTCGGGGCGGCTGCGACGGTTTGAGCTGCACGGTCAGTATCCGTGGCGCGCCCTGCTCGATGCTCAACGTCGAGGCTGTCTTCTTGTGTCCATACGCCGATGCGGTGACGATCACCTCCCCGGCCGGCAGGTCAGAGAACAAGAACTGCCCATCCGAGCCGCTGCGCTGCTGGACGATCTCGTTTGGCCCCAACTGCACCGTGATCACCGCGTCAGCGATGGGCTGCCCGGTCTTCTCCGAAAGCACCTTGCCGCCCAGCCAGCACACGCGCGGGCCGGTAGTCTGCGCGCCGCCGGTGGCAGGAGGGGTGGGCTTGTCCCATTCATCGAAGAGATCCGTTGCGCCGGTGTAGTCGATGATGCGGAACCAGTACTTGTCGGTGTCTTCGCACAGCCGGCTGCCGCGCCCGATGATCTGCTTGAATACGGTGGGCGAGTTGATGGTCTTGAAGAAGACGATGTTGCGCACGCTGGGCGCGTCTACGCCGGTGCTGAGCAGATCCACTGTCGAGGCGATCACCGGCGTGGGCTTTTCCACCGCCTGGAACTTCTCCAGCAGCGCCTGGGCATCCGATTCTTCCGAGACGATCCGCACCGCGTAATTGGCGATATTTAGATCACTGCTCAGTCGGTTGAGGTGGTCGCGTACTTCCAAGGCATGGTCCTGGTTGACGCAGAAAATGATCGTCTTTTCCATCCGGCCATACACCCGCAGCAGGCTCGAGAGGTGCTCGCAGTGGACTTTGACCCGGTCGGGTAGGGTAATCTGGCGCTCGAAGTCGGAAGTTGCGTAATGTTCCCTGGGGGTCGCGTCCGGTGGGATATCCACGCGCGCGCCTTCCCGTACGATATGATCCCAAGTCAGTCCTTGCACATCCAGGTCGGTTTTGGCTTTGTGGATCTTATAGTTCGCAAGAAAACCGTCGTCGATGCCTTGCCCTAGCGAGTAGGTGAAGATTGGTTCGCCAAAGTACTGGAAGGTGTCGACGTTGTCACTGCGCTTGGGCGTGGCGGTCATGCCCAGTTGAATCGCTCCGGGGAAGTGGCGCAGGATTTCATTCCAGGTCCCGAAACCGCTGCGGTGGCATTCATCGATGATGATCAGGTCGAAATAGTCGGCGGGGAGCTGCTCGAATAAGCGTAAGCCATCCGACCCCGTGCCGTACATACCCTGGTAGATGCCAAAGTAAATTTGCCGTCCCAGCGGAACCTCGCCGCTGATCTCAGCGCGTGGATCGCCGGAACCGTCTTTGAACGGCTCGAAGGCATTGAACGCCTGACCGCGCAGAACCACCCGGTCGGCGAGGAACAATATGCGCTTGTTGGCAAAGTAGCCGGACTTGATCAGCTTCCAGGCGATCTGGAAGGAAATGAAGGTTTTGCCGGTGCCGGTTGCCAGGTTCAGCAAGATTCGATTCTTGCCTTTAACGATTGCCTCAATCGCGCGATTGACCGCCACTTCCTGGTAGTAGCGCATCATCTTCTTGCCGGTCGGGTCGCGCCAATAGGGATGCAGCAGCGGGTTGACCGGGCGATTCGCATCCAGGGCGCGGTAGACGCACAGCCGCTGCCACAGTTCCTCTGGGGTAGGAAACTCGGTCATGCCAATCGAGCGCTGTGTGTTGTTGGTAAAGTCCCATTCCTCGAAGCCGTGCCCGTTGGAAGAATAGGCAAACAGCAGCCCCAGCTTTTCGGCATAGCCCATCGCCTGCTGCAAGCCGGCCCCCACCGCGTGTTCCTCGTCTTTCGCCTCAACGACAGCAATAGGCAGCGATTCGCTGTACCGGAGAAGATAATCCGCTTTCTGAGGCTGCAAACGCTGATGACTATCGCCTTGCAGCACAATTTGCCCCGCACTGATCGGGTACTCCATCGTGATTCGCGGGCCAACCCAACCCTGGGATTGCAAGACGGGAGTAATGCAGTGTAATTTGGTGTCTTCTTCGTTGTAGGTCATTGGCTAAGGTTCACTTTATCTTGGAACAATCGATCGCATTTTTTACAAGGCCAGGGAAATGCGCCTTGCGATTACTCCTCCGCACTATGCGCCGGTTCAAGGCCTTTGCCTTGCCCATGCCGAACTTGCTCATCCATCCACCGGTCAATAAACGTCCGCCGGAAGCGCCAATGCCGCCCAACCTTCGATGCGGGAATCTTTCCCTGCTGCGCCAGCTTATAGAGCGAGGAAACCGGCACGCGCAGGTAAGCGGATACTTCTTCGATTGTCATAAAGTCAGGCAAGTCAGGCATATGCGGTTTGCTCCATGAGGATGGGTTAATTATAGCGTGTTCTGGCATCATTGTTGCCCAAAACTGCTGTTATTGATCTTCATCCCATAGACGAGGAAGGTTCGGTCCAGACCATTATTCTCGGTTGCCCCTTGGCCGGATATTAGCATGGGGGCGAAGTTCCTTAACAGCGGCTTAACACCGGCCAGGCTATAAATGATGCGAAGGAATGTATTCGGAGGATAACCAATGGACTTCATTGTAATTCTACTAATCGCGGCGTTCTTTTGCTTCAGTTGGGGAATGCTGATTGGTATCGACCGGCTAAAGGAGAAATAATCATGTTGTACTGGATCGCTGGCGTTCTGGCCTTTCTGCTGCTGATCTACCTGTTCGCGGCTTTGCTGAAACCGGAGAAATTTGGATGACACTCACCGGATGGCTTCAACTGTTCGTCTTCTACGGCTTGCTGATGGTACTGGTCAAACCCCTGGGCGCGTATATGGCGCGGGTATACCAAGGCGAGCGCACCTGGCTCAGCCCGGTGATCGCGCCGGTGGAAAGGCTGCTGTACCGCCTGGCCGGGGTGCGCCCCGATAACGAGATGGATTGGAAGCACTACGGCGCGGCGGCATTGACCGTCAGCGCGGTGGGGGTGCTGTTCCTGTACCTGCTCCAGCGCGTCCAGCACCTGCTGCCGCTGAACCCGTTGGGATTTGGGCCCGTCGCGCCAGACCTGGCGCTCAACACGGCGGTGAGCTTTGTGACCAACACCAACTGGCAGGCCTTTGGCGGCGAAACGACGATGAGCTTTCTGACCCAGATGATGGGCCTGACGGTGCAGAATTTTCTTTCCGCCGCCACCGGCATGGCCGTTCTGATCGCTTTGATCCGCGGCCTGACCCGGCACCAAACCCGCTCGCTGGGCAACTTCTGGGTGGACTTCACCCGATCCACGCTCCACATTTTGCTGCCGTTTTCGATTGCACTGGCGCTGGCGCTGGTGGCGCTTGGCGCGGTGCAAACGCTGGCCCCGTCGATGACGGTAACCACGCTGCAAGATGGCGCGGAACAGGTGATCGCGCTTGGCCCGGCGGCTTCACAGGTGGCCATTAAGCACCTGGGGACAAACGGCGGAGGTTTTTTCAACGCTAACGCTGCTCACCCCTTCGAGAACCCGAACCCGCTCTCCAATCTGCTGTTGATGCTGGCCGAAACCATCATCCCGCTGGCCCTTACCTACACCTTTGGGCGCATGGTCGGCGATACACGACAGGGCTGGGCCATCCTCGCCGCGATGCTCGTGTTGATGCTGGTCTTCAACGCGCTGGCCTACGGCGCGGAAGCCAAGGGAAACCCGCGTCTGGCCGTTCTGGGCGTGGATCAGGCGGGCAGCAATCTCCAGCCGGGCGGCAACATGGAAGGCAAAGAGGCCCGCTTTGGCATTTCGCCATCGGCCACCTTTGCCACCGTCACCACCGGTACTTCGACTGGCGCGGTCAACGCCATGCACGACTCGTTCACGCCGCTGGGTGGGCTGGTGACGCTGGTGATGATGCAGCTTGGCGAAGTAGCCCCCGGCGGGGTCGGCTCTGGATTATATGGGATGCTGGTCTTTGTGCTGGTAGCGGTGTTTGTGGCCGGGCTGATGGTTGGGCGCACGCCCGAATACCTGGGCAAGAAGATCGAGCCGTTTGAGGTGAAGATGGCTGCCCTGCTGATCCTCATCATGCCGATTGTGGTGCTGGGTCTGACGGCACTGGCCGTCTCGCTGGAGACCGGGCAGGCTTCGATCACCAACCCAGGGCCGCACGGCTTCAGCCAGGTGCTCTACGCCTACACATCGCAGGGCAACAACAATGGTTCCGCCTTTGGCGGGTTTGGAGCGAACACGCCCTTCTACAACCTCACCGGCGCTCTGGCGATGTTTGTCTCGCGCTTCTGGTTAATGATCCCCATCCTGGCACTGGCCGGTTCGCTGGCCGCTAAGAAGAAAGTTCCCACCGGGGGCGGAACGCTGCCCACGACCTCACCGCTGTTTATCGGCTGGCTGATAATCGTGGTGCTGGTGGTAGGCGCGTTGAACTTCTTACCCGCCCTGGCGCTGGGGCCAATTGTCGAGCATTTGATGATGGTAGGTTTCTGATGAACGCTCAAATTGAACGCAAAACCAATAGAACAAGCCTCTACCGCCGCGCCGCGCTGGATTCGTTCCGCAAGCTGGACCCGCGCCGGATGCTGCGCAACCCGGTCATGTTCGTGGTGGAAGTTGGCAGCCTGCTGACGACCATGCTGTGGATCCAGGCGCTGGCAGGGCAAGGGGAAGGCGCCAGCGAAGCTGGCGGAGCGGCCTTCGTGGGTTCGATCGCCCTTTGGCTGTGGTTTACCGTGCTGTTCGCGAACTTCTCCGAAGCGCTGGCCGAGGGACGCGGCAAAGCTCAGGCCGAAGCGCTGCGGAAGACGCGCAAGGAGACCCAGGCAAAGAAGCTGGCCGGGCTGCCCACCGATGGGCAAAAACCGGAGCGCGTGACCCTAACACCTTCTACGCTCTTACGGCAAGGCGACCTGTTCCTGGTGGAAGCCGGAGATATTCTCCCCACGGATGGTGAGATTGTGCTGGGGATTGCCTCGGTGGATGAAAGTGCTGTGACCGGTGAATCCGCGCCGGTGATCCGCGAGGCGGGAGGCGACCGCTCGGCGGTGACCGGCGGCACGCGCCTGCTCTCCGACTGGCTGGTGGTGCGGGTTTCCGCTGACCCCGGGCAGGGATTTCTGGACCGCATGATCGCTTTGGTGGAAGGCGCCAAACGCGCGAAAACGCCCAATGAGATCGCCCTGGATATCCTCTTGGCCTCGTTCACCATCATCTTCCTGGTGGTATGCATCACGCTGCTGCCGTTCTCGCTGTTCAGCGTGGGGAGCGCCGGGCAGGGCGCGCCCATTACCATCACCGTGTTGGTGGCGCTGCTGGTTTGCCTGATCCCTACCACCATCGGCGGGCTGCTCTCGGCCATCGGCATCGCTGGGATGGACCGCCTGATCCAGCGCAACGTGATCGCCCTCTCCGGGCGGGCTGTCGAAGCCGCCGGTGACGTGGACGTACTGCTGCTGGACAAAACCGGCACGATCACGCTCGGTAATCGGGAAGCAGTGGAGTTTCTACCGGTGGGCGGCATTTCCGAACGCGAACTGGCAGATACCGCACAACTGGCATCCTTAGCCGATGAGACCCCTGAGGGCCGCAGTATCGTGGTGCTGGCGAAAGAGAAGTTCAACCTGCGCGGGCGCGCGGTATCTGCCACGCAGGAAAACCCCGATGGGATGCATTTTATCCCCTTCACCGCGCAGACGCGCATGAGCGGCGTAGACCTGGATCACACGCGCATCCGCAAAGGCGCCCCCGATACCATGCTCGGCGTGGTCGAAGCTGCCGGGCTGCCTGTTCCCGCTGATTTACGTCCGATCGTGGAACGCATCGCCCGTTCCGGCGGCACGCCGCTGGTAGTGACCCGCAACGAGGCTCCGGTAGGTGTGATCCACCTGAAGGATATCGTCAAAGGCGGCTTGAGCGAGCGGTTTGCCCAACTGCGCCGGATGGGCATCAAGACGGTCATGATCACCGGCGATAACCCCCTCACCGCTGCCGCGATTGCTGCCGAAGCCGGTGTGGATGACTTTTTAGCGCAGGCCACCCCAGAGAACAAGCTGACGCTGATCCGCCAGTATCAGGCGGAAGGCCGGCTGGTCGCCATGACCGGCGACGGAACCAACGACGCGCCCGCGCTGGCGCAGGCCGATGTGGCGGTAGCGATGAACACCGGCACCCAGCCGGCCCGCGAAGCCGCGAACATGATCGACCTGGAGTCGAACCCCACCAAGCTGATTGAAATTGTGGAAATCGGCAAGCAGCTCCTCATGACGCGCGGCGCGCTGACGACCTTCAGCATTGCCAACGATGTGGCAAAATACTTCGCCATCATCCCCGCCGCCTTTGCCAGCACCTACCCGCAGTTGGGCGTGCTCAACTTCATGCGGCTGGCGACGCCCGAAAGCGCCATCCTCTCAGCGGTGATCTTCAACGCGCTCATCATCGTTGCCCTGATCCCCCTGGCGCTCAAGGGCGTGCCGTACCGGGCGGTTGGCGCATCGCAGCTCCTGCGCGACAACCTGCTGATTTACGGCCTCGGCGGGCTGATCGCGCCGTTTATCGGCATCAAAGTGATTGATCTCTTACTGGTCGCACTGCGACTGGTTTGATAGAAAGGAACAGAACATGAAAGCATCCATTTCTTCAATGGCCGATGGCATGGTATGGGGCTCGATCCCCATTCTGGCCGGATTGTTCTATTGGGAGCATGGCTTAAGCCTGGACACTTCTGGACATACCCTGGCGCAAATCGTTCTCTTGCTGATGGTGTGTGGCTGGGCGTATTTCTGGAATGCGCAAGGCGAATATAATCGCCTGCGCCATTTGGAGGGTTGCGGTTTGACGAAAACAAAGCTGAATGCGCGTTTGATCACCGGCTCCAATGCTGCTACAGATCCTGCCCACCTCGCTGAAAACCCAATCCGGATTTCAGAAACCAGGCCGCAGGGGGCGATAATTGATCAGCATATTACCGAGAAACCACCGCATCAGGGTATTGAAGGATTTCACTATGTTTCGAACAATTAAAACATCGCTCGTGATTTTTGCATTTTTCAACGTGCTAACCGGTCTGGCTTACCCCCTGGCGATGACCGGTCTGGCCCAACTGCTCTTCCCCACCCAGGCCAACGGCAGCCTGACCCCGGACTCAGATGGGAGCATGGCCGGTTCGGCCTTGATCGGGCAGAACTTTGACGCGCCGCGGTACTTCTGGGGGCGGCTTTCGGCCATCTCCCACAACGCCGCCACCTCCGGCGGAACCAACTACAGCACACTGAACGAGGCGCTGGTGGAGCAAGCGCAAAAGCGCATCGATGCGCTCCACGCCGCTGACCCAGTCAACACCGCCCCCGTGCCGGTTGATCTCGTCACGGCCTCTGCCAGCGGGCTGGACCCGCACATCAGCCCAGCCGCGGCCAATTACCAGGCCGCGCGGGTGGCCCGCGAGCGCGGGTTGGATGAAGCGCAGGTACGTGCCCTGATCGCCCAATACACCGAGCAGCCCATGCTGGGCATCTTTGGTGAAGCACGGGTGAACGTTTTCCTGCTCAATCTGGCGCTAGATTCAGTACAATAGAATCGATGAGCGATTATCAGCGTCCTGACCCCGATGAGCTGCTGGCGCAGGTGCAAGCCGAAGAACTGCGGCAGATGCGCGGTAAACTAAAAATCTTCCTCGGCTATGCCGCCGGGGTTGGCAAGACCTTTGCCATGCTCGAAGCCGCGCACCAGCGCAAGCGCCAGGGCGTGGATGTGGTTGTCGGCTATATTGAAACGCATGGGCGTAAAGAAACTGAAGGTCTGCTCGCTGAGTTGGTTGTTCTTCCAAGAAGGCAGAGCAGCTATCGCGGAGTGACTCTGACCGAAATGGATCTGGATGCTGTGATCGAGCGCCGCCCGCGGTTGGTTCTGGTGGATGAACTGGCGCACACGAATATTCCCGACTCGCGACACACCAAACGCTATCAAGACGTAGAAGAAATCCTCTCGGCTGGGATTGACGTCTACACAACCGTCAACGTGCAGCACCTTGAGAGTATGAACGACGTAGTGCGGCAGATCACCGGTGTCACCGTTCAGGAAACCATCCCTGACCGCTTGATGGACGAAGCCGACGAGATCGAGGTGATCGACCTGCCGCCCGATGAGCTGATCCAGCGCCTGAACGAGGGCAAGGTGTATGTGCCGGATCAGGCGGCGCGCGCGGTTGAGAAGTTTTTCCGCAAGGGAAACTTGACCGCGCTGCGCGAGATCAGTCTGCGGCGAGCTGCCGAGCGCGTAGACGACCAGATGCGCTCCTATATGCGCGCCCAGGCCATCACCGGCCCCTGGCCGGCAGGCGACCGCATCCTGGTCTGTATCAGCTCGCACCCGCTGGGTGAGCGGCTGATCCGCGCCGGGCGGCGGCTGGCGGATGACCTCAACGCGGAATGGATTGTCGTTTTTGTGGAGACGCCAGGCCACCTGCGCATGCCGCCAGAAAACCGCGAGCGCATTCAGCGTAATTTGAATATGGCCGAGCAGATGGGGGCGCGAGTTGAGAATATCTCCGGCGCGTCGGTAGCAGATACCGTGCTCGCCTATGCGCGGCGCAATAACGTGACCAAGCTACTTGCCGGGAAACCGCTGCGCCCGCGCTGGTTCGAACTGCTGCGCGGCTCCGTGGTGGATCAGATCATCCACGAGAGTGGAAGCATTGATGTGTACGTGGTGAGCGAAGGCGCGGAACACCCTGTGGAACTGCCCTCACCATTCGCGCTGCTGCACCGCCGATGGGACCGTTACCTGAAAAGCATCATCCTGGTTGCAGTGGTTACGATCCTCAGTTCACCACTCGCCGGGAAGATGGAACCAACCAACGTAGTGATGTTCTTTCTGGCTGCAGTGGTGATCGCCGCGGTCTGGCTTGGGCGCGGGCCTTCGATTCTGGCTTCGCTGCTCAGCGTGCTGGCGTTCGACTTCTTTTTTGTCCACCCACGCTTAAGCTTCGCGGTAAGCGACACCGAATATATTGTCACCTTTATCGGGCTGGCAGCAGTAGGTTTCATCATCAGTTCTTCGGCTTCTTTGCTCCGCGATCAGGTCGATCAACTCCGGCTCAGAGAAGCCAATGCCAGAGCGGTCAATGCTCTGAGCAAAGAGCTTACCGCGGCGGTCAGCCTGGACTCGGTGTTAGACGTGACGATCCAGGTGCTCGGAAAAACCTTCGAGCGTGACGTGATCATCCTGCTCCCTGATGGCCAATCTTTGATGGCGAAAGCCGCAACCAATGGTTTTTCACTAGGCGCGAACGAGTATGCGGTTGCGTTATGGGCCTATCAAAACGGGAAACCCGCTGGTCGCGGAACGGAGACACTTTCGGCGGCAGCCATGCGCTTTTTGCCACTCAAGACGGCCAAAGGCGTGGTAGGCGTTTTGGGTGTGAAATCGCCCAACGAGAGCCGCTATCTCACCCAAGAGGAGCGGATGCTGCTGGACAACTTTGCCAACCTGGCAGCCCTGGCGATTGAACGTGCCTCCTTTGCGGAACAGGCCAGCCAGGCGGAAGCACTGCGTTCCACGGAGCGGTTGCAATCCGCGCTGCTCAATTCTATCTCGCACGAGCTGCGCACGCCGTTGGCTTCGATCATGGGGGCGCTCACCAGCCTGGAAGAGGATGAATGCGCCGAGCCAAAAGGAGCGCCGCTTGGGCGCGAGACGCGCATCGAGCTGATCCAATCCGCAGCCTCCCAGACCAGGCAGCTAAACCACCTGGTGGGAAATCTACTGGATATGACCCGTCTGCAATCTGGGGCTGTGCGGCTCAATGAGACGTTGACCGATGTACAGGAATTAATCGGGGCGGTGATCGGTCAGTTGAAAGAGCGGGCGCGAGGACACAATATAGAGGTAGATGTCTCGGACAATTTACCCCTGGTACGGATGGACGCGGTTCTGGTGGGGCAGGCGCTGGTCAACCTGATCGATAACGCCCTGAAATTCTCACCGCCGGGTACGGAAGTAAGCGTCGCCGCCACGGTAATGGATGGGGATTTACATTTCAGCGTGAAAGATCGCGGGCCGGGGATCGTTGAAGAAGAACGCCTGCGGATATTCGATAAATTTTACCGGGGCAGCGCGGCTCCGCTGACTGGCGGCACGGGGTTGGGTCTGGCCATTTGCCGGGAGATCGTGGAAGCGCACGGGGGACGCATCTGGGCGGAAAACCGGCCCGATGGCGGCCTGTACGTCACCTTCTCCATTCCACAAAAAACGCAGTCAGCCACGGATTGAGGGGTTATGTCTGAGAATATGCGCATTTTGATCGTTGACGATGAAATCGAAATTCGAAGGTTTCTGCGCGCCTCGCTAAAAGCCCACGGCAACACCGTTTTTGAAGCGAGCTGCGGTCAGGATGCACTGCGCATGGCGGTCGATCACCGCCCGGATCTCATGATCCTCGATCTTGGCTTACCCGATCTGGATGGGGTGCAGGTGACCCGGCAGGTGCGCGAATGGAGCCGCATGCCGGTGATTGTTCTTTCCGTGCGCAATCAAGAACGAGACAAAATCGAAGCCCTTGATGCGGGAGCGGATGACTATCTGACCAAACCCTTTGGGGTTGGCGAATTGCTAGCGCGGATGCGGGTGGTCATGCGCCGCGTGGTCACGCGAGAAGGAGACCCCATCTACCGGGCCGGTGACCTGCAAGTAGACCTTGCGCGCAGGCGTGTAACGTTGGCGCAGAGAGAGATTGCGCTTACTCCAACGGAATTTGACTTAATCAAGGCGCTTGCCCAATATGCCGGCCGGGTGATGACCCACCGCCAATTGATTCAGCAAGTGTGGGGGGCGGGCTATGAAGACGCAGACCGGCTGCTGCGGGTAAATATTGCCAATCTGCGGAAGAAAATCGAAGGAAATCCTTCAAAACCCGTGTATCTCATCACAGAGTTAGGTGTTGGTTATCGTTTACTCGAAGAATAATCGATTTTCGACCAAACCTTCTCACCCATGGTGTTGATCAGGTTTTTTTAATGGTTCAGATAAATATCACGTAGGACTCGGTCTCTGGATAAAACTCTTCGCAGAACCGGCGTACCTGTTCCGCGCATTCATTTGCCAGCAACAGACTGTACCTTGCCCCCACGATTTCCATGTGGATGTACTCCACCTGGATCGCCTCGCCCGCGTATCGTTCCACGCCTTCTCGAATGCGGGAAAACGCATCGTCGCAGGTCTGATTGTCCGCCAGGTGTATTTGAATTTCAATAGAGGCGGTTGTTTTCTCGGGTTCTCGGATTTCAAACGTCGGCGACAACCGTATGCACGTCTTACATACCTCGCCCGCGAATTCCGGCTCAACGTAGGGTAGGGGATCACCAAAGAAATCATAACTGCCCGACACCTTACCACAGCGGCTTTCCAGCATTGGCATTGCATGAGATTGCTGGAAGGCGGTGCAGTAATGGATCTTCCCGGTATCGCCATCGTACCAGCCATCGAGATGGGGCAGTCGGGTCTCGTCGTAGTAATCATCTGGCAGCAGGTAACGCACAGGCAAAACGGGTAACCACGGCAGGTTCTGGTACAGGGCATCAATCTTTTCTTGAACGATCTCCTCTAGCCCAGGGTCGTCAAGACAGACCTGAATTTCCTCGATCGTGGGCTTCGAGTCGTGTTCGGTTATTCCACCCCACCCAAACCTGGCGTCGGCAATGATGCGATCTTCCGCGCCAATCACATAAAATGACCAGCGCGATGTTGCTGAAAAATCACCTTCTCGCTCGAGCGCGGCAGCGATCAATGGATCGTATTTGAATAGTTCTGACCGGTATTTGCGCCAGTCGCGACGTGTTCTCATAGGATAATTTTAACCTCAACAACAATTTGAATACATGTGGCGCGTCCCAAACGCATCAATTCTCCAGACCGATGCTCGTCCCATCATACAACCCTAACAAGCCAGCTTTCGCCACCAAGTGTTCGCGGGTTGTCGCGTTCAGTCTATTTTTCAACCGGGAGATGTAGAACCGAACTGTGCGCGGACTGATTTGCACAGAATGGGCGATTTGGTCATCGGTAAGCCCTGCGGCCAGGCCATGTATGATCCGCGCTTCGGTAGCGGTGAGGATCATACGCATATGGAGAGTTTCTTTCGCGTTTCTGGTAGAAACGATGACCGTTTCACCTTTTTGAACCGCATCGAATGGCCCGCGAATATCGAGTGAAGGTGGCTGCCACATTCCTGTCCGAATGCGCTGCAGGATGACGTCTGTTTGAGAGCTATCGTGCATGATCAGGACGGAATCATTTTCACCAATAAAGACAATTTGCGACAAAGTGATCAATATCCCCCTTTGGTCTGGTTATTTTTTAGTTATCTTTGGGTATTATATGCAAACCGATTCTTTCTGAGAACTGTCAAAACCCGCATTTCTGAGTGCGGGTTTCCGCAATGTGGATGCGGGATCCCGCAGTTTCCATTGCCAAAAGTGGAAAACTTGCTGTCTACCCTGCCGCTTTTGACAAATAGGCAGGCGGGTAGCGGTCGGGTACATTGGTACTATCCCAAACACAAGGAATATCCATGAACCTGCCCGATCAAACCACGCTACTGACCGTCGATACTGCTCAACAAATGCGCCTGGCTGCGAACGCCATGAGAGACCTGGCTTTTGGATTGGAGCAATATGCATCAGAACCGTCTTTTTCCGCAATCAACAAGATCGGAAGAGACTTGAACAGGATGGGGTGGAATGCGCTCTATACCTCATTGTTACTCGGTGATTTGGCTGACCTCATGCAAGAAGAAACGCATGGGGAACAGGAAAAGGCGGATGACGTTTTTCAAAACCTGGATGCGCTGTTCACCGCGGTGAATTATTTTTCCAGGAGCCTGACCCGAATTAAGGCAATGAAAAACAAGCAGGATACCGGCGAAACGGCTAAGGTTCACCTGTTGGACCTGCAAAACCGCTTGAAAGAGGTGGCGCGTGAGTGCAAATCCATCTGAGTACCCCGGTGACGAGCCGCTTAACCCCGCCGCGGAGGAAAAAATCCGCGAGTTTTGCTACGAGCTGGCCCTGGCGTTGCGCCGCATTACCGGCAAGAAGGTTGACCAGGGATTAGAAGAACTACCGAAAGTGATCCGTGAAGCCATCGAGAATGCGAATGGAACTGAACCTACCGACTAACCCGGATGAACTGAAAACGAAAATCCAGAGCTTCCTGGGTGACTTGACCCGAAACCCCGATCAGGAAGTTGCCGCCATTTACACCCGTATCTCTCGCCTGGATCCACGTCACCATGGTTATTCTTTGGAGATCCAGCCGGACCGGTCTGAGGAATATGTGAAATCCAAAGGCTGGCGTGTGTATGCCATCTATGAAGACCCTGCCAAGACCGGACGAAACAGCCGCCGCCCTGGCCTGCAGCGGATGCTGCAAGACGTGCGCGCGGGTAGAATTACGGTGGTGGTTGTTCACCGGCTTGACCGGCTGTATCGCAACCTGGAATCGCTCCTGCGCTTTCTGAAGCTGATCAAACGCTACAAAGTGCGGTTGGTGTCCGTTACCGAGCAGATCGACACGGATAACTGGTGGGGCCGGTTGGTGCTGTACGTACTGGGTGCGCTTGCGGAGATGTACATCTGGCAAGCCAGCGCGCGCACCCGCGAGGCTAAGCTGGAACGGGTCATGCGGGGATTGTCGAACGCCTCGTATCGCTTTGGCTACTGCACCGGCTTGTGCTCGACCTGCACAGACCCCAACGGTAAAGACTATTGCCCTCGTTTCGGGCAGCCGGACAGGCCAGAGAGCGAGCGCGGCCGGATACCCGTTCCGCATCCGGTCGAATCACACGCCGTGCGGTTGATCGTGAACTGGTACAGCCAGGGGAAAAGCGATCTCGATATTGCCAGTGGATTGAACAGGCATATCTTCCGCTTGCCGGATGGATCGGAAACACAGTTCCGCACCAAAGGGCGTCCAGGCAGCATCCCGCCCGGGCCGTTCAGCCGCGACAATGTGCGAGACATTGTGCGCAGCCCATATTACGTTGGCCTGGTTGCGCATTACCCCACTCGCCCGCTTGACATGGAAGACGATCCCGAAGATCCGCGCCGCAAGCCCAACAGTCTGCCCTTGGCTAATAAACGTATCCCGCAGCAGCTAACCGAAGGTGTCCATACGCCGCTGTATTCAAAGGCTTTGTGGGAAGCGAATATGCAAATGCGCAAAGCCAAGTCCAACATGAAGGCAACGACCCACACGCCCCGGCCAGAGTATTTGCTAACTGGGATCGGTCGCTGCTGGGTGTGTTATGA
This sequence comes from Bellilinea sp., assembly GCA_036822575.1. Lineage (GTDB taxonomy): Bacteria > Chloroflexota > Anaerolineae > Anaerolineales > Anaerolineaceae > Bellilinea. Next base: position 33,567 of record DAISHK010000003.1, read on the forward strand.
GCATGGCAAGATTAAGGCTGGCTTTTGTGGCGTTCGAGGTGGCAGCGGCATTGCTTACTACCGCTGCGCTACGGTTCGTGACCGGGGGAAGATCACCCAAACCGAATCCGTGACTGAGATGATCACAGCCGGTGCGAGACCGGTAGAGCCGAATCATCCATGGGAACGCTTGCTCGAAGCGCATACAGGCAATTGGAAAGCGCAGGATGTTGAGGAAAGAATTGACCAGATGGTTGGCGGCTTAGTGATCCCGGAGAAGTGGCATGACATGATCTACGCCTATTATCTCTATGATACCGGCCTGGCCGAGTTCGAGCGGGAGAGCTATAACCTGCGTAAGGAATTGGAACGTTTGCAGCGGTTGTTCACCAGTGGGTATCTGAATCAGGCACAATTCGAGGAGCGGGCGGTCGATATTACGAGAAGACTGAAAGAACACCAGCCTGCGAACCAGTCCGAGATTAGAGAGTTGCTACCACTACTTCAAGATTTCAAGGCCACCTGGAAATTGCTCTCGCTCCCTGAAAAGAAAGCTCTACTAAAAGTTATTTTTGTCGCGCTTTACTTTGATCAGAATGGAACGATCAGGAAAGCGATGGTCAATAATCCTTTTGAACGTTTTATTCATCCTGTTTGGCAGAATACTGGATAAACTGCTTTACCTAACAACCTAGCGTGAGAAGGAGGGACGGATTATCCTGTCCCTCCTTTTTTGATCTGTTTATGATCTAACCTAATGACTACGGGTCAAGTAGAGAGGGTTCCCCTATTGGGGAGATGTTTGAGGCTGTAAAAGGCTCCTATCTTCATTGACCTTTCTGTTGTTTCTCAAAAAATTCTAGAGCTTCTTCTTGAGTAACGCTCTTATTTCGGCTGATATCAATGCGAATTGTCTTGCCTGGGAAGTGCCAGGATTCTGAATGAACATCTGCTCTTAACTCATATAGTTCGCAAAACACAACGAGTTCCTTCATGTCTTCGTACGTTAGATAATATGGTTGCAATACGATTTTCTCTGTATTTCCATCCTTTACCCATTCGGAAACATGATCCTGCCCAGGAATTCGTGGGGAATCGCAGGGATTTTGATACGTGTCTGGGCATCTTCTTCTGCCAAGGAGACGATATAAGCATACGTGAGCTAAACCTTTTGGTTTATAACCTGCCATAACTTCGCCTTGAATTTGCCTCTGCGCTGCCTCAGCAAACGCTCGATAAGCGTTATCGAGCCCCTCAGTTTCTATGAGTGCGCGAATGATTTCTACAACTTGAAGATAGGTATCACTGGCTTTATTCAGAAATGATTTTTCTTGCTCTGGCCTTTTTTTCTTCGGACGGCCTGCTGTACGATCTAGCTGCTTGAATTTTTGAAGCTCTTCTTCGGATATTGCCCAGTCACGTCCAATCTTATTTGCCTTAATTACTCCAAGGCTCAGGAGCGCTTGAATGCGCCGAACTGATAGACCTAGGAACTCTGCTGCCTGATAGCTGCTGAAAGTTTGTGCGGGCATGATAACAACTCCTTTTGAGATAATTATACGTCATGGCGTATAATTATTCAAGTGGAGTTTTACGGTTTTTCTTGAGAAATTGATTTTACCTACTGTCCAGTGGCAAAATTAAGGATAACAAACAAGACACCCAAGAAAAAAGCCGCTGCAATTTGTTTTCGCGCTTGTTTACCAAGTGAAACGCTTGGCAACAGCGAGATTAGAAAAGCGATCAAAGCTAAAACAATAAGTGCAATGCCGATGATTAGAACAAGACTTATACCCAGGTAGGTTAACGTCATTTTGAAACCCCTCGATTTTGGCGTCGAAAAGTTTTAATCATCCAAATACTTTTTCGTTAGAAACAGCATTGCTTCAACGACCGCTTTCCGCGTTCCAGGATCAGGAATCTTCGCAACAGCCAGCGCGATGTCGACAGCTTCTGGGGGAAGATTCTCCGTATCAACGGACCGAACGTCAAATATCTTCAAGGTCGGCCACCCGGCCAATTGAAGAAACTCATTCGGGTTAATCCCATAATGGTCCGCAAGCAGTATACAAATGTGCATACTGGGTCGCTGACCATCCAGAACCCGGCGCACACCCTGATGATCCAGCCCGGCGCGCAGGCTAGCTTCGCGGTAGCTCTCGTTGTGTTTCTCCAGCAGTTCCCTGAGCCTTTTGATCATTTGCTCAGCATCGTACGGCTTTTCCAATGTTTCTCGACGTGACTTGGCGATTGGCTTTTCCATGTGAGTCCACCTGACGTAAAATAGGGGAACATCCGTTCTTTCGGATGCGACAAAACCATTATAGCACTAGGAGGTACATGTGGAAAAAGAAAGGTTGCGAGCTGTTGGATACCGCAGAGTATCCATGCGCGAGCAGGTGGATGGGCACAGCCTGGACGCGCAAGCGAAGAATATCAAAGACTACGTGAACGGGCAGGGTTGGGATTTACTGGAGATCTACACCGATGCTGGCATTTCCGCCAAGAAAGACAGCTTCCGGCCTGATCTGGCCCGGCTGATGCGGGATGCGGAGGATGGCAAGTTCGACGTGGTGGTGGTCGATAAGATTGACCGCTTCTACCGGCACCTGGCGGGACTTCTGACGGCCCTGGATACCCTCAGACATATGAATGTAGCCTTTGCATCCGTACAGGAGCGCCTGGATTTCACCTCGCCGTGGGGCAAGCTCACCCTGACCGTTCTAGGTATCTTGGCCGAGCTGTACTTGGATAATTTGAGACAAGAGACCATCAAGGGCAAAAAAGAACGGGCTCGCAAAGGGTTGTGGAATGGGATGCCGCCGTATGGGTACTGCAAGGGCCTGTGCGAAAGCTGTCAGGATCCGAATGGAAAGGGCTACTGCCCGGAATATGGTCAGCCAAACAAAACCGACGGCAAGCACCTGATCGCCCATCCTGTTGATAGCGAGGTGGTCAAGCTGGCATTCGCCTGGTATATGGAAGGAAACGCGTCTGATGCAATCTTAGCGGAACGCCTGAACGAATTCGTCCTCGAATTGCCCGAAGGTCAAAAAATCAAAGTGCATCAACGTGGGCATCCCGGCGTATCGGAGCCAGGGCCATTCAAGAAAGACACCGTGCGCGATATGCTCAAGCGCGTGTTCTATACCGGATTTCTTCCCTATAAAACGTCCTCCGGGCTGGGAGCCAGACGTACGCGGCGCAGTGATCTTGCCAGCGCTGAACTTTATCCCGGAAAGCACCCGGTACTGATCAGCATGGAGGATTATCGCAAAGCGCAGGAATTCAGGAGAATGCAAACCGTGACGCGCCACACGAAGTGGAACACGCCGGCGCACGTCTTTCCTCTGTCTGGCATTCTCTACTGCGGGTACTGCGGCAGCCCGATGCGCGGCGTTTCCAACCAGACCCGGCTGTACTACCGGGATGGGGCAAACATCGAGAGAACCAGAAACTGCCCGCAGCACACAGTGCGAGCGGAGAAACTGGAAGCCAGCATGATCGAAGTTCTCAGGGATATCCTGGCGGAATGGGATCGCACCCATGCAGCCATTGATCCGGGCGAAGCCGGCAGGGATGTCGAGAACCGCTTCAATCGGGCTCGTGAGCTATACTTAGCCGGAGATCTATCCCGAGATCAATACCAGATCGAAAAGGAGCGTTACGAGAAATCAAAAAGTAACTTGCGTCTGGAAGACGCAAATGTTATAATGACATTGACCGATAGCCTTCGAACCAGCTTGAATAACTGGGACGATACCTTACCAACCGAAAAGAAAAAGCTGCTGCGGATGGCCGTCCGAGCAGCTTTTGTCCGAGGCGATACCCTGGTAGCTCTGCAGCCCACTGAGGTATTTTGGCCTCTAACCGAACCTATTCGTTGTCAGAGCGGGGAGGGCGGGGTTCGAACCCGCGATCTCGGCCTTGACAGGGCCGCATGTTAGCCGCTACACCACGCCCCCAGAAGGGCTATAGTTTATCATGAGATAGCCATACCAGCAACCTTTTTGCGCCACAATTTAATAAATTATTAGTTAGCCTATGAAGGCATTTGATCGTGATATTATTTACAAACGATAAAGTCTGTTTGAGGTTCAGGATGCGCATCTCACAGTTAGAATCATTTGTGGCCGTTGCAAAACATCGAAATTTCACAAAAGCCTCTCAAGATTGTTTTCTGGTTCAATCTACAATCAGTCATCAAATTAAAACGCTTGAGAATGAATTAGGCGTAAAGCTAATTGAGCGTGATTCACACTCTGTGTTTTTAACGCCCGCTGGCGAGCAATTTTTCCAGGACATCGTGCGTCCGCTCGAATTGTTACAACAAGCTACGCTGCGGGCTCAATCAATTGCTAGTGGCAAGGCCGGATCTTTATCGGTGGGGGTTTCAAGTGTCAATCAAGCCGATCGGCTGGATCGTGTGCGGTGTTTTCACCAGACTTCACCAGGTATCAGTGTTTCATACGCTCGAGTTGGCAGTTACAATGTTCTTCGAAAATTGGATAATGGAAGTTTTGATATTGCATTGATCGGGATACCAAAGGACCTTTCTTTTCCGTACAGTACGGCTGAAGTTTTTTTAGAAAAACCATATTTTGTCGCAGCATCCAGTCATGTTCTCGCGTCATACTCGAAAATATCCGTTCATGAGGCTTTTCGATACTCTGTGCTTTTTGCTAAAGATGAGAATTTGACAGACGAAGAGAACCGCATGAGTATTGTTCGTAATTTTGGAGTTAAGGAAGAATTATCTGCGAATATTGTCCTGACAGAGGATATGGACATTATGCAATTGATGCTTGAAGCAGGCGAGGGAATAGCATTAGTACCTGAAAGCATTATTGAATATGAAAAACACACTCTAAAAGTAATAGAAATAATGGAAACGCTGCCTTCAATCCGCGTTGGCTGGATTTATCGAAGAGATAACCCTAATCCGGTTTTGCACCAGTTTGTAGCTTTTTTGCAAAAAAAAAACAAATATCATGATTAATTAGCCATAGAATTTTTCGATAGCAGCCAGACAGATTTTCATAACCCCTTCGCGTAGGCTTGATTAAAATAAAATGAGTAGCAAAAACCTTTTGTAGAAACCTCATTGATCAGGGAAGGGCACTATGGAAAATAGATTTTCTCGTAGAACATTGCTCAAAGGAGCGGCTGCCGGTGCAGCGGGGATGGCGGCGATTGGTTTAGTTGGATGCAGTCCGTCGGTAGCTCCATCGGGCGAAGACAATGCTTCAACTGGCAGTTCTCCATTGACTGTCTCAAAAACGATTGATACTGATATTCTTATCGTTGGCAGTGGCGCCGCAGGGATTTTTGCGGCATATGAAGCCGGAAAATCCAAAGCCGGAAAAGTCCTGGTTGTTTCTAACAGCCCAAGTTCGGGTGCCACGAACGGAAGTATGGTCAGCGGCACCTGCGCGGTTGAATCATCGTACCTTAACGAAATTGGGCAAAAGTTCACCTGCAAAGAGCTTTTCGATCTGATGTATAAGTTTTCGCATTACACCGTGAATGCGCGTTTGTTGCATACTTGTGTAGATTATATGCCTGAGAATATTGATATCTTCAACGAGATGGGCGTTGATTTCACACTGGGTGGCGATCGGTACGGCGCTGGCTTCTTAAACGTGCATCTGTTTGCCACACCTGATAAAGGTCCGTTAATGCAGGTGTATGAGGAACAAAACTTTGGCGTAGAGTTCATGTTTGACACCGAAGCCTTCCAGCCGGTTGTTGACGGGAATGCGGTTAAAGGCGTCTACGCTACGGATAAAGATGGCAATACGGTGCAAATCAATGCAAAAGCGACTGTCCTTGCTTGCGGTGGCTTTATTGATAATTCGGATGAAATGGAAAAAGCCTTTGGCGTTACGGTTGTTCCTCTGGCTACTGCCTGGCAGACCGGAAAAGGCATATCTCTTGCTGAACAAGCCGGAGCGTTTCGGGAAGGCGTAAACGGTTTAGGGCTGTCTGATATTATTGGGGCGAATGAAAAAGTTGGTTTTACGTTTGCAAATCCATTGACGATGACCGCATTTTTCGGGAATTTATTGGTTAATCCAGACGGAAACCGTTTCCTGAATGAATATTCACTTGCAAACGCTTCCATGTCCTATGGCGGTGAAGCTTTGCTGCACGTGAAAAAATATTATGCAATTTATGCCCAATCCGTCTTTGACGACCTGAAGGAAAAAAGTTATTTCGACCATATCGGCAGCCCGGCTAGTTGGCCGACCGGTGAACTGGTATATGCACAGCCGATCGCTGATCTTCAAACCTATGTCGATGAAGCCATTGAAAAAGGCTGGTGCTGGAAAGCAGACACCATTCAGGGGTTAGCTGATGCTCAAGGTTTAAGCAACCTGGCTGAAACCGTCAAGGCTTATGATGCTATGATCGACAGCGGGATCGATAATGAATTCGGCAAACCGATCGAAATGTGCGAAAAAATTGAAACGGGCGGGCCGTATTATTTGATCCAGTTCAATCCGGGGGCATTTAATACTTTTGGCGGCTGCCGGACCGATGAATTTACCCGAGCTTTGTCCAAGGATTTTGAGGTAATCCCGGGTTTGTTTATCGCTGGGGTTGAAAATGGCAGTCTTTACTCTCGGCCGTATTACGATGTCGGCGGTACTTGTTCTGCTTTGGCTTATAGTTCTGGCCGGATTGCCGGTCAGCAAGCTGCGCTTTTTATTAAAAGCTAATTTTCGTCTTGAATAATTTGTAGTTGGACAGAAAACAGGCTGCGTCAGTAGCCTGTTTTCTGTTATGAACAAAATTATCAAAGGAAGTTGTTTGGCAACCTATGGAAAAGAAAAACACTCTGGAATTCCAGAGTGTTTTGTTGGCGGGAGCGACGGGGTTCGAACCCGCGATCTCGGCCTTGACAGGGCCGCATGTTAGCCGCTACACCACGCCCCCAACGCAGGTAATAATATCATAGAGGCCGCGGATCGTCAAGATTCTGCGAACACCGATCGCGAGATTAATTATCCCCGGTGATCCATTCGTCCAGGCTACGACTCCAGGGATACAGTTCTTCCGGTTTAAACCAAAGGGCTATCTCCGCTTCGCCATTTTCGGGGCTGTCTGAGGCATGTGTCAGGTTGCGCCCAACGGTTAATCCGAAATCATGGCGAATTGTGCCTGGCGCAGCTTCTACTGGACGGGTAGCGCCCATTGTTTGGCGAACCGCAGCAATGGCCTGCGGCCCTTCCCATACCATCGCAAAAACAGGGCCTGAGGTAATGTATTTCACCAAACCATCATAAAACGGCTTGCCCTGGTGGACTGCATAATGCTGCTCAGCCAGTGACTGTGGTACCTGCATAAATTTAGCCGCAATTAATTTCAAACCTCGTTTTTCCAGACGAGATACCACCTCGCCAACCAGTCCGCGTTGGACACCATCTGGTTTGACCATGACGAAAGTACGTTCCACAAAAGCCTCCAAAAAGTTATTAATCAGCGAAGCAGCTCTTCAGCCTTTGTATAGGCATCCAGGGCTTCCTGTAAACGGTTGCTGCGCATGTAGGCATCACCCAGGGCCTGCCAAATGGATATATCGATTGGATAGCGGTAAAGAGCATCCCGCAAATCGTGAATCGCATCTTCAAGATATTGTCCATTTTGAATGAGCTTGTTGTAGCCTTCAAGTGCGCGCTCAATATTATAAGCCTCTAACGCCGATCGTGCATTCTTTAGTATGGCCATTTCATCTTGCGAGGCGGCCGTCTCGGCTGCGGGCGTTGTTTCAAGCTTCTCGTCTTTAAATTCAGGCTTCCATTCTGAATGTATTTCAACCTCCGTGGCTGGTGTTTCTTCCTCTTTGTGCGTAGCAAACCAGGGAGCAGATCCGTCTATGGCTTCGGCAGGACTCTGTTCATCTTGTTCGAGGGATGACAGCCAGGTCGGAGGCGTTTCATCCATTTCAGGCGCTTCGTTCATGTTTACAAACGGCCCTACAGCGGATGGCAAATCGTTATCTGTTTCTGCATCAACTTCTTGAGGTGATAGCCCTTTGGTGCGATTGGCGTCCAGCGCAGCATCTTCTGAAACAATCGAAGCAGCGGTTCCGTCTTCCATATCTTTTAACCAGGCGGGCATCTCTGGTTCAGAACCAATTGAAAGCTCTGCACCAAGATCATCAGGTTTATCCTCTTCGGAAAGCCAATCGGGTAGATGAATAGGGGCGGTGTCTTCCAGGGACCGGTCGGGTTCTGAAGCTTGATCGAAAGTTGATGCGGACTTTGCAATCTCTTCGGATGTATCTGGTGCGGAAATACTCTGATCCAGATCAGCGTTCGGGCTTTGATCGAGCGCCCAGGCGGGCGGAGGGCCATTGCGATCGTCCTCGGGCGTAAAAAGCGTATCTTCTGAAGCGCCGTGTTCTGACGCAAGGCTTTCCAACCAGGCAAAAGCCTCGTCGTCGCCATCAACTGAAATTGGACTAATCGCTTTGCCGAAAGGCGGTTGCGGGCGTGAGAACGCAGGCGGGATTGTTTCTGAAGTTTTTATCGAAGAATCTTCGTCGGGGATAAGATTGTCTTCGATTTCATGGAAGAAATCAGCATTTCCAGTCTGGTCATCTTTTTCTTCCTCGATTTCGAAATGCTCGAAATCGAAATCAAGTTTGGCAATTTCGCCGGCTTGCGCAGCATTGTTCTCAGAGAATAGTGACTCAAGATCTTGATCAGATGAAATTAAAGAATCGGGCGCTTCTGGGGAAGATTCCTCGTTTTTTGTGGTTTCTGGGTTTGGTACTGCGTTGATGATACTTTCGTCTAGCAGGTTTTCGGTTGGTGTGAGCTGCGCTGCTATCGAATTTTCATCTGCCGAGGGAATCCAGTCTGGACGCTGGTCGGTGCGATCTTCGGGTTTGATTAACAGCGTGTCTTCATCAGCGCCGTTTTTTGCGGCAAGTGATTCAAGCCAGGCCATCGCATCATCCATATCGGGCGAGGCGGCCAGATCTGGGGTTTCGTCAGGCGCTTCATCACCCGCTATTTGATCGTCATCTGCAAGGGCTGCTTCCTGATCAATCGCTGCTGCTTCAGCTTCAAATTCATTAATTTCGGGTGTTTCAATTTGCTCAGAAGTTTGAAATGAATCGGCAGGGGCCAGTTCAGCGTCGCTGTCATTCGGTTGATCTTGATTGGCTTCCAGGGATTTCAACCATTCCGGTATTTCTTCAGCCTCCAGTGCATCAAGCGGATTTTCGGGTGTCTGATCTGACGCCGAAATTTCTGCATCGTTTGAAATTTCTTCCGCTTGCATATTGGGAATATCGGCAGAATCTTCTAATATACCTGACTCTTTGATCCAATCCGGCAATTCATCCGCTGACAATTCGGTTGGCGGAGTTTCCGGCTGGCTGGTGAGCGAATTGTCCTCCTCAGAATGGATTGTTTCAACGTCCGCTTCTGCTTCCTCAGAAGGAAGTTGTTCCAAGGTTTGCTCTGCTGCTGCGTTTTCAACAATCTGAGGCGCTTCGTCTGGCAGAATATTTTTTAGCCAATCGGTCTTGCCAGGATTTTCATCATCCGCATCATCTTGCGGTGCTATTGATTTCAGCCATTCGGGAACTTCACCGGTCTGCAGGTCTTCTTCAGGGAGGTTGAAGCCCTTTTCGCTGTCGGGATTTACCTGCTCGCTGGCGGCCCAGCCAGCCGATTCCATCCAGTCTGGGATTACGTCAGAACCTTCTGCTGTCTGATCTGGAATCAGGGGCGTTTCATCTTCACTGTAAGCAGATGCATCTGGAGCGTCAATAACAGCGGTTGGCTCCTGATCTTTTTCAGCCTGAGCCGGTGATTCGTCAGCTGCTTCTGGAGAGTTTAATTGATCAAACCAGTCTGGCAGTGAATCGCTTTCTTCTTCCCAATTCACTCCGGCGTTCTGCGTCCATTCCGGGGTCTGCGGCGCTTCCACCTCGGCTGAATATTCAAGAAATTCAACATTGACCGCGTTATCGGCTACATCCAGGCTACGGCCGCCTGGATCAGTATTAAATGCCAGATAAGGGTCCATATCATGTACCCGCTGCAGGTAAGCAGGGGCGTCTTCAGCTCTTGATGTGCCTGGGAGGACTTCAGACAATATCCGGTTGGCTTCGAAACAATAAGGGAGTTTTGCCACCAACCGCGAGCAGACTTCTGTCGCAGCAACGATTTGCCCGGCTAAGAAATACATCCGCGCCAGGATAACCTCAAGATCAACACGCTGAGGGTCTTCAGTTAATGCGGCCCGGATTTCGGCGATGGCCTGCTGATAGAGGTATCCGCGCGCGTACATTCGAACCAGCGCTCCGCGGGTTAACCGAATTCTCGGAGGTTCAACGCCATCGCGGCGCGCATATAAGCCGCGCAATTCATCCTGCACTGCGGAATTTGCAGGTTGGGCCTCGAAAGCGCGTTCCATGTGCCAGATAGCAGCATCCAGGTTGCCTTCGTCTTCACGAATGATGCTCATGCCAATTTGAGAGATGAAATCATCAGGCACCGAGGAGAGGACGCGCTGCAAAACATCAGAAGCTTCAGTGAAACGGCGAGATTCGAGGTAAGCTTTACCAAGTAAGCGGTAGGTATCGATATGCTTGGGATAGAATTTGAGAATATGACGACAATGGGCGATGGCTTGCGCCGATTGCCCTTTTTCGATCATCTCCTCAATTTCATGGTTGTAAACCCGCAGTGCGACTTGTGCCATATCCTACCTCCCAATTTTTGGCAAAGAGTCATGTTAAGATAATTGTATTATACCGGTAAAACCTTGCAATCTTCATCAATAAAATCAGCACACTGCAATTTTGTACAGTGTGCTGATTTTATTTTGCTGAGTGTTCATTGATTTATTCGCCTAAATAATCGCGTAATTTCCTGCGAATAGTCGGGTGGCGTAGCCTGCTGAGGGCCTGGGCCTCAATCTGGCGAACACGTTCGCGCGTAACGCCCATTTTTCGGCCGACCTCTTCCAGCGTATAAGCTTGCCCATCGAGGAGGCCGTACCGCAATTGAAGTATACGCACTTCGCGCGGCGGAAGAGAATTCAAAACCTCTTCCAAATGCTCTCTCAACAGATTATATGTGGCGGTATCGTCAGGCGGGGGGGCTTCGTCATCCTCGATGAAATCGCCCAGCACAGAATCTTCTTCATCATCCGTAGGGGTTTCCAAAGAGAGCGGACGGCGCGCTACCTGGATCATGTTTTCAACTTTCTTGGGGGGGACGTCCAGCGCAAGCGCTAATTCGTCAACCGATGGTTCCCGCCCAAGGCGTTGAGTTAATTGGTGCTGGATACGCAGTAATTTATTGATTTGGTCGCCCATATGGACCGGAACACGAATGGTACGGCCCTGGTCTGCAATTGCGCGGGTAACCGCCTGACGGATCCACCAGGTGGCATAGGTACTGAATTTATGCCCGCGGCGATAGTCAAATTTCTTTGTGGCGCGGATCAAACCAATATTGCCTTCCTGAATCAGATCGAGGAAGGGAACACCGCGTCCCATGTACTTCTTGGCAACTGAAATTACCAGGCGGGAGTTAGCCGTGATTAAATGCTCACGGGCAGCCCAACCATCTTCGATCAATTTCCTCAATTCGTGACGGCGGCGGTTACCGACATTGCCTCTAGCCAGTTCTTCGCGGGAAAGACGGCCGCGTTCAATTCGCTGCGCTAACTCAACTTCTTCTTCAGCGGTCAGTAGGGGAACCCGGCTAACTTCCTTTAAGTAAAGGCCGATGGTATCGTCAGTATCAATATTTTGGAGATCGTCGAAAATTAAAGAGCTGTTTTCGTCGTTATCATCTGCATCGTCATCGTCGAGTGACAGTTCGTCCTCGCTGGGCTCGGGCAGCAATGATTCATCCTCGAGATAGGGGATTCCCGCGCTCATGAGTGCGGCAAAAGCCTCTTCAAGCTGCTCTACATCCTGTTCTGCATCGGGGAAAAAATGTAAAATGTCGTCAATCGTGATATAAGATTTTTGACGACCAAGCTCGATTAATTGAGCGATGGCAGGATATTCTTCATCTTCATCATCAACAACATTAATTAAGGGATTATCCATTCCGAATACTTAGTTCCTTTGCGTGAAATATAGTTAATGGCATGGATTTGCTTGCTGGATCAATTATTTGACAGGTATTGCTAAATTCGACTGTCTTCTCAGGATACACTTTTTTATGGATAAATTCAATACCTGTGTCCTGGTGGCAACAGGGGCGCTGTCAAATATTTCTTCGATGACTTTAAGCCTTACCAAAAATGGTTAAGGAGCGCCTAAATGGAGCTCCCCATATCCATGTTTATTCGATTAGTGAGACCTTATGCAAGGTCGTAAAACACTATACATCAAAAAAAACTGATTTTCAATCACTTTGCTGGTTTCTAATCCAACATTAATGTATTTCGTCCTGTTTTATTCGACCAAATTGTCAATTGACTTTTATAGTGTGGTAAGTACAATAAATTTCAAGTCTTCTGATATTCGCCCATTCAGAAGGATTTTCTTAATAAGGGTACTTAATCGTACTCAACCCAAATTTCCCTGGAGGCAATAATGGATATACTCGGTCTTTCCAGGCACGGTCTACAGACGCCATTTGAGCAGCTGGCCGTGCTGGGTGTCCTGGTTGTCGCTGTCATCAGCCTGCTGTATGCATGGTTTTTGCGCGGCAATGTGCTGAAAAAGGATACAGGCACTGAAAAAATGCGTGAAGTCTGGGAAGCGATTCGAATCGGCGCGAACGGGTACTTAGCCCGTCAGCTGAAGACCATCCTTCCTGCTATTGGTATTTTAGCCGTTGCATTATTCCTGAGCGTTATCATTGTTGAACCTTCTTTGGAAGCAAAGCAAGAATTTGGATACCTGGGGGATAGCGCTGTAACCTGGATTGTGGCTGTTGGGCGAACAGTTGCGTTCATCATGGGCGCCACGTTTTCATTAATAGTCGGCCAATTGGGAATGCGTATGGCTATTCAAGCCAGTGTACGCTCCTCCTCTGCGGCGCGGCGTTCATTTAATGAATCATTATCCATCGCTTATTATGCCGGAACGATTACCGGTATGTTGACCGATGGTTTAGGTTTATTAGGTGGAACGATTATTTTCATAATCTTTGGCCGGGCTGCGCCGGATGCCCTATTAGGCTTTGGTTTTGGCGGCACGCTCCTGGCGCTGTTTATGCGTGTAGGCGGCGGTATTTATACCAAGGCAGCTGATGTCGGCGCTGATCTGGTCGGAAAAGTTGAAAAAGATATTCCTGAAGACGATCCGCGCAACGCGGCAGTCATCGCTGATTTAGTTGGGGACAATGTTGGCGACTGCGCTGGAATGGCTGCTGATATTTTTGAAAGCTATGAAGTAACAATTGTTTCTGCGTTGATTTTGGGCCTGGTTCTGTATGAATCAACCGGTTCCATTGTCTATATTGTTTACCCGCTGATCATTCGGGCTATCGGTGTTTTGAGCTCGATTATTGGCACATTTACTGTGCCGATTTGGGAAAATTTCCCGATCAAATTCTTGCGGGCGCATGATGCGGAAGAATCGATGTTCCGCTCGTATGAAGTCTCCAGTGTGAATACAGTCTTTTTCGCCTTCCTGCTGGCGTTCTTATACGCTGATGATTGGCGAATGGGCATGCTGACCACGATCGGTGTTGCTCTGGCTGTGGCCTTCAACCCGTTGACTTCCTACTTCACCGCTACGAAAAAACCGCCAGTTCAAGAAATTGTCAAATCCACCGATACCGGCCCGGCAACCACCATTTTGACCGGTCTTTCGGTTGGTATGGAATCTTCTGTCTGGGCTCTGGTCGTTATTGCAATTTCCTTCGTTTTAGCCAAAGTGCTGTATCAGGCTGAGGGAGCCGAACACGTTCTCTACGCTGTGGCCATGATTGGCATTGGTATGCTTTCGCATACCGGCAATAATGTCGCCATGGATTCCTACGGCCCAATTTCTGACAATGCGAATGGCATTGCCGAAATGGCCTGGCACGATATGGATGACCCTGAGACGTTGAAAGCACGCCAGATTATGGCTGACCTGGATGCGGTTGGAAATACCACCAAAGCGATTACCAAAGGCGTCGCGATTGCCTCCGCAGTGATTGCCGCAGTCAGCTTGTTTGCTTCCTATATAACGGATGTCAACCGGGCACAGGAAGGCGCATTGGATGCCATTCGTATATCCGATACGACTGTTTTCATCGGCTTTTTACTCGGCGGCGCATTGCCGTGGTTATTCAGCGCTTTATCTATCCGTGCGGTATCACGTGCGGCCGCAGAAATTGTAGAGGAAGTTCGCGAGCAATTCCGCATTCCGGGCATCATGGAAGGCACCGTCAAACCGGATTACGAAAAGGTCGTATCCATTTCGACTCGTTCTGCACAGAAAGAACTGATTCCTCTGGCTGTTATCTCGATTGCAATGCCAATATTGGTCGGTATGGTTTTGCAAGTTGAGGCCTTAGGCGGCTTTTTGGCAGGCGTTATTCTTTCAGGGCAGCTCCTGGCGGTATTCATGTCCAATGCGGGCGGCGCCTGGGATAATGCCAAGAAGGCAATCGAAGACGAGCCGCGGAATTTGGAGGCCAACACCGGCAAAGGCTCTGAGCGGCATAAAGCTGGCGTGGTTGGCGACACCGTTGGCGACCCGCTGAAAGACACGGCCGGTCCGGCTTTGAACCCGATGATCAAAGTGGTCAATATGGTGAGTTTGCTGGCCGCGCCGATCATTGTCAAATTCAGTTTCAACAGTATCGGCGGTTGGATCGTCGTTATTGTCCTTGCGGGTGGTTTATTCTGGGCTATTAATACCAGCCGCAAACGCGTTCCCTCGCTCTAGTGCTTCCGAGTCACGAATAATGAAAAAGGCCATTTCTGGAAACAGAAATGGCCTTTTGAAATTTGAGCGGGGTTTTATGGATTCGGTTCGGTGAAATATGTTACTGCCAATACGCCTGGCCCGGCATGCACCAATACGGCTGGCGGAAGATTGTAGATTCCGACTGACTTAATGCCCAAAGTGGCTTTAAATTCTTCTGCTAATTCTCGCGCTTCTGCCTCGATATCCCCATGCATGATCCCTAAATGCGGGTCTTCTGAACGGGCGCAATCGGTGTAAATTAATTCTTTGAGGCGAGCAATGGCGCGTTTCTTCGTTCGCTGGCTTTCAGCTGCTTCAGTGCGGCCATTACGCAATTCCAAAATGGGTTTAACCTGCAAAAGACTGCCAAACAGCATTTTGGCGCCGCCGATTCGACCGCCTTTGTACAGGTAAGTCAGCGTATCAACCACGAAATAGACTTTTTGCCGGTTGATATATTGATTAACCCGTTCGACAATGTCATCTGCGGATAATCCGTCATTAATCCAATCATTCGTCATTAAAACCAAAGCTGCCAGGCCTGAGCCGATTGTTTTGGTGTCAATTACACGAATATCCGCTTGGGGAAACTCTTGTGCGGCAGTCGTGGCGCTGCGATAGGTCCCTGATAATTCGCCGGACGGGGTTAATACGATGATCGTATTTCCCTCCGTGCCAAATTTTTCGTAAACTGGATGGTATAAAACGGGCGGCGGTGCCGCTGTTTTGGGAAGAGCGACCGATTCGCGCAGCTTTTTTAAAAAGGTTGCAATATCAATTTCTGTATCATCTCGGTAGGTTTGGTCGCCGAAAACAATGATCTGTGGGATATAAGGGATGCCTAATCGTTCTGCTTCTTCTACGGGGATACTCGAGGTAGTATCAGTTACCAGAGTTACCATCGGAAAATTCCTTTCAAGGAAGATGAGCTTAATGATTTAGAATAATTTCATTTTTTGTATTATACCAGCTTGATTAATAGTTCAATGATGATTTTGCCTTTGGCTGGTCGAAATGGTTCGATTTGATTTTCTTTTATATTTTGATATGATTAGTCGAAATGAGTGCGCTGGCCGGTGTATAAATCTTAATATTGGCGGCCAGTTGTCTGAGGCGATTATGACTGAACAAACATTAACATCTAACTCAGCAACAGCTTTTGTTATTTTCGGCGTGACTGGCGATTTGACCCGCCGAAAATTGATTCCGGCATTATACGAATTATCGTATTCGCAAAAACTTCCTAAAGATTTGTTTTTGGTTGGCTTTGCTCGCCGTGATTGGACCGATGCATATTTACATGAACAATTATGCAGCGGTATGGAAGAATTTGCCCGTACATGCCCTGTTGACCAATCCATAGCGGACGGGCTGCTTGAAAAATCAAGTTACCTGCGTTCAACCTTCGATGATCCAGAAGGATACCGCCGGCTAGGCGAACGGCTGACACAGTTAGGTGTGACCAATGTGCTTTTTTATCTGGCGACACCACCTGAAGAATACACCACCATTATTGAACAATTAGGCGCTGCAGGCCTCAATAAATTTGTACCGGGGTGGACGCGAATTATTATCGAAAAACCTTATGGCCGCGATTTTGATTCTGCTGAACAGCTAGAGAAAGATGTTCATAAGGTCTTTTCTGAAAAACAGGTTTACCGGATCGATCATTATCTAGGGAAGGAAACTGTCCAAAATATCCTGGTGTTTCGTTTCGCCAACGCGATTTTTGAGCCGCTGTGGGATCGCCGGTATGTCGATAATGTCCAAATCAATGTGGCCGAAACGGTCGGTGTCGGTACGCGGGCTGGTTATTACGATCATGCCGGCGTTATTCGTGATATGTTTCAGAATCACATTTTGCAGTTGGTTACATTAACTGCAATGGAAGCGCCCTTTGGATTCAATGCAGACGCGGTCCGCGATGAAAAAGTCAAGGTGCTGCGCGCGCTAAGGCCTATGCGTGGAAATGATGCTGTGACGAACACGCTGCGCGCCCAGTATGTTTCTGGCACGATTGATGGAAAACGGGTGGCGGGTTACAAGGATGAAAACGGAGTCCCGCCGAATTCAGTTGCTGAAACCTTATTGGCCGCTCGTTTATTTATTGATAACTGGCGCTGGTCGGGAGTCCCATTCTATATTCGCTCCGGCAAGCGTATGCCTGAGCGACTCACTGAAATTGTCATCCGCTTTAAACAGACGCCCTTATCTCTCTTCGATTGGCATAATTTTGCGGGTGATGCACCAAACACCCTGGTGTTAAGTATCCAGCCGAATGAGGGGATTACGTTGGAATTTGGCGCGAAAACACCTGGACCTGGCAATCAAATTGCGCCGGTCAAGATGGATTTTAATTACCAGAACAGTTTCGGCGGTGAGCCGCCATCCGCTTATGAGCGTCTGATTCTGGATTGCTTCCAGGGTGATGCCACTTTGTTTACTCGATCCGACGAGGTTTTGGCGCAATGGGCCTATACCACGGACATTTTGAGGGCGTGGGAGAATTCCGGCGCGAAGAATTTGCCGATCTACGAGGCGGGCACATGGGGGCCGCCTTCCTTAGATGAGTTTATAAAGAAAGACGGACGCTCCTGGCGAGCAGGATAATTCTCATAAAGGTTTGCCGCAGTTTGGGCAAACCTTTTCGTTATTCTTTACCACGAAACCACAGAAACGGCAGGTCGCGGGCTGAACATTCCCGAGCGGCGCACCGCATGCGACGCACGACGCCTCGCCAATGGGGTTTGGGGTGTTGCAGTATTCACACACTGTACGGCGCAACCGATCGCTGAGTTGATGCCCGGCTCCTAATGCGCGCACAGTCCGCTCGATGGTATTCCAAACCTGGTCAGTTAATTGAATACTTTCGATATCCTGGGCTACATCATCGATCCGGCCGAGAATAGAGAGCGGGTTGCGAAACGCAGCGAAAGCGGTCTGGCCCAGACTGGCAGCTACACCGAACAAGGATTGCTGCCCGACCTGCACCGATACGCCATCCTCAAATGGCTGGACAGTGACCGTTAAAGCCGTTTGTCCGCCAGACTGCGCATAGGCTCGGCTGGAAATTTGAACGCTAACCGCAGCGCCGCTTGGAATTTGGCGTACCTGATAGTTTCCGCGGTTATAGTCCGCCGCAAGGGCGCGGACAAGATCGTCGGGAGAAATTTGGCCGTGATAAATCCGCTGGTCCATAGTTCGGTTATAATCATCCTCGTAATCAATTGAAATGCCGCTAAGGAGTTACTATGATGAAATTAAGGGTACATCCCTTTATCATCTTCTTTATTATAACGATAATTCTAGGCCTGGGGTTTCTGAAAGAGCCTGAACAGCCTGTATTTGCACAAATTCCAACGGGAACTATCCCGACTGTGACCGGAACGCCAACAGGACCGATTGTGACGGTTAAATCGGGAATTGGCGAGCCATCTGTAAATGTCCGCTCTGGGCCAAATGTACTCTATGATGCCGTGGGTGTTTTGTTGGTTGGGCAAAGCGCTGCGGCAAAAGGACGCTCTCCAGGCGGCGACTGGATATTGATCGAATATCCCGGCGCACCCAGCGGCGAAGGCTGGGTGTATGGCGCAAACCTGGATATTACTCCCGGCATCTTGCAGGTTGTCGAGCCGCCGGCTACATCTACTCCGGCAGTCACACAGACAATTGATCCGACTCTGGCAGCCCAATTTATCGTCACGATTGCCCCAACGCGATTGCCAACGTATACTCCGGCCGAACCAATCGCTCTGCCGACTTACAGTAATACTTCGGTTGGTAATTCGGTTGGACCCGTTCCGATGGGGCTGATTATTGTTGTCCTGTTGACGATTGGTGTGTTGTTAGGGATTTTCTCACTTGTCCAACGGCGGTAGCGCCATAAATTGCTGAACAGAGTGCAGGCAACGACTGCTGATACGATGTTTGACGGCATCTTCACAATACGCGACTGAGGCTCCGAAATTCTCTAATTGGATCTTGGCCTGTTGCGCTCGTTCGATTGGCACCATGGAGTCCTGGCTACCATGTGCGATGAAATATTGCGTTGATTTAACGGCTTCTTCAGGCATGAAATCATTGGGCAGATAAGGCAGAAAACCCGCCATAGCGACCACGCGATCAACCAGTCGCGGATAATATAGCGAAAAGCTTAGCGCCAGGGCAGCGCCCTGGCTAAAGCCCATTAACGAAATTTGCGGGAAAGTATCAGGCTGTAATTGCAGCCAATATGGAAGCATTTTAGCAAGCGCATCCACTGGTTCCTGGAAGGCAGCCAGCGAGGCGTCTTTGCCAGCCATGCCTGCTAGCCAGCCATAGCCTCCCTCATCCAATGCAACAATTCCCCGCGGCGCTACCATATAATAATCATCAGGGAGGTTGCGCTGGAATACGTTCATTGAATCTTCATTGCCTGTCCACCCGTGGAGCATTAACAATAGGCGATGGCGGCCTGCGTTTGCTGATTTCGTATACCGAAACAACCAGCCCTGATCATAAATAACCCTGGAATCAACTGCCATTCGAATTCTTAATCACCGCTTTGAAACAACTGTCCAGGCGCATCGGCTTTTTGGAATTTCCGGAAAAAGCTGTTTTGCCAGTTAATCGATTTTTTCAAAGCATCCAATTGGGCTTCGGTGGCGCGATACCCTTCATTGAACAATTCTTCGGGGTTGACGTGGTCTAATATCCCGACGTGCTCCACGCTTGGACGGATAAGGACATCTGGTTTTTCAATTTGCATGCGCAGTTCGCCAGTCATTCTTGTCTGGATATCCATCGCTTTGATGTATATCTTCAACGCCTGACCGACCCGGATTTTTTCAAGCTGCTCGATAATCGGATATGGAACTGGCACCGGGAGTTCAGGCGGGGTGCGCATATCCGGGATACTGGCCCATTTGTCCGGCGCGGGGTGAAGACAGACTGCGACCACGGGAACACCTGGATTTAACCAGCGTGCGACGCTGACCGGTACGGGGTCTAAGACTCCGCCGTCGACCAACTCGAACTTCCCTATTTTCCGGGGCGGGAATACACCGGGTATCGACATGGTGGACAGGACCGCGTCGGCAACTTTACCGGAGTTAATAATGACCTCAAGGTTGGTCACCAGGTCAACCGAAGTCGCCGCAAACGGAATCAACAAGTCATCAAACGTTCTCTCGCCAATAAATTCATCTAATATCTCTAAAAATCCACGCAGCCCCAGCAATGAAGGACCATCATCAGGTAAGCGTGAAAAGAATTTACGGTCACTCATTTTATTTAATGCACGCTGAATATCTTCTGTTTTTGCTCCACTGGCATATAACGCGCCAATGATGCCGCCCGCACTGGTGCCGGCAACGGCCTTGATGTTGTAACCGGCTTTTGAGAGGCATTCAAGGACGCCTAAATGGGCGACACCTTTCATACCTCCTCCTCCTAACGCCACAACGATATCAGTCATAATCATCTCCCTTCAAGAAATGCACATTTTCAGTGCATGCAATAATATTTCAATATCCGTTTCATCATTGTAAATCTGAAATGAGAAGCGGATTAAATGGCGCGAGTTCCATTGTACCAGCGGTACTTCAACCTGGAATTCGTCATATATACGTGTTTTAACCGCTTCCAGGTTCTTTTGTTCCGGTAGTTGAACGGACGCCATTTGCCCCCACAAGTGATCGTCGATAGCAATGATTTCTTCGCAAGGGAAAACCCTGTTGATTTCTGCTTTGCACGAGCGAGTAAATTCGTGTGCTTTTTCTCGGACGGAGGGCCAATTCATCTCGTTTAAGAATTCGATGGCCCGTGGAACTGCTAAAAATGGTGAAAGGTCGCGTGTGCCGATCCATTCCATATAGTCATTAAAGCGTGACGGCCCAGGATTTTCAGCTTCCCAGCCCCAGCTGATAACCAGGGGCTCGATCAGATGATGCATATGCGGGGCAGCATAAAGGAAAGCGGATCCTTTTGGTGCGCATAGCCATTTATGAAGATTTCCAGTATAAAAATCCGCTCCAAGCTGATCTAAATTCAGGTCGATTTGACCCGGGGCGTGGGCGCCATCGATGATGGTGATTAAGTCATACTGCTTTGCAAGCTGGCATATTTCCTCAACCGGGAAAATTACCGCGGTAGGCGAAGTGATATGGCTGAGATACAGAACGCGCGTTTTTGGGGTTATAGCCTGTTTGAATTGAGCAACGATTTCTTCTTTTGATCGAATCGGCTGAGAAAGGTTGAGCGGCTTATAAACAAAGGATTGCTGGCGGGCGTAGTATTTCCAGGTGCGGTCCATCGCGCCGTACTCATGATTCGTTGTAAGAATTTCATCGCCAGGATTCAATTTGAGACTGTGAACAATGACGTTGATTCCATACGTTGCGTTCGGGACGAAAACTAAATTATCTGCGTCTGAGCCGATATATGCACCTAGCGCTTTTCTCGCCGCAGATAACTGTTCTGGCGCTTCGCGAAAGTACTTTACCGGCTGCTGTTCCAGTTGAAGCTGCCAGTCTTGGGCTGCTTTTATAACGCATTTTGGCGCAGCGCCAAAGGATCCATGATTAAGGAAGGTGATTTTAGGATCCAGGAAAAATAAGTCTGTAAATTGGTTCATTAAATAATGCCCGCCTTGATGATCGTAAATTACAATTAGCGATAATTTTAACCCCAAAATATTTTTATTCCCTTCTGTAAAATTTTCAACTGATCGGTTAATCAATGGCTGATAAAAACACCCTGCTATTATCTAAAAATATTCCTGAGCAATACCGCGCAAATTTTTATTGGCTATATTCGGATATCTCATCTTTTGGGATTCTGAATAGTTCTTCTGTCGCTTTCCTGGCAGTTTATGCAACGCATATTGGCGCCAGTACCGCACAGGTTGGCTGGATAAATGCTGCGCCCGCGGTCATCAGCATTCTTTTTTCGCTTCCATTTGGCGCATGGATGGAAGCAATGTCGAAACAAAAAGCCATTCGCATTACCGCAATATTAATGCGGCTTTATTTCCTGCCGCTGATTATTATTCCGCTGACGCTTCCGCAGGCCTGGCAAATTCCGCTCCTGATCATTATTGTCTTTCTGATGAATATTCCCGGAACCGGACTGGCCGTGTCATTTAATGCCTTATTCGCCGAATCTGTTCCAATTGAGTGGCGTGGATACGTTACTGGGGTTCGCAATAGTTTTTTTGCAATTGTTTCTATAATCACCTCGGTGATTTGCGGTGAAATCTTAAACCGCATCAGCTTTCCTTTAGGCTATGTTTTTGTGTTCTTAATCGGATTTGTCGGCGCGGCTGTTTCTACGCTTAGCCTGTGGTTTGTAAAACCTCAGGACCTCATCGAGCAAACTGCAAAACAAAATCACAAGGTTTCCGCTGAAAGCGAGCAATCGGTTACCGGTTCGCCGCTTCTGGTTTATTTTCAGCGGTATCGCTCTAAACTGCACACCGAGGCTTTAACCGGTCCGTTTCGAAAAGTACTGCTTCTGATGTTCATCTTCAGCCTTGGCCAGTATTTGCCGCTGCCTCTGTCTCCGATTTATACGGTCAACGTACTGCATATTTCTGATGGCGTAATCAGTCTGGGAAATGCGATTTTTTATATAGCCTTGTTTTTAGTCTCAACACAGCTCGTCCGGATCGTGAACAGGTTCGGCAATCAGGGTGTGACCGGGCTTGGACTGGTCCTGATGGCTGGCTACCCGTTTGTTTTAGCTTTAAGCAGCAATAACCTGATCTTTTTATTGGCTTCCGTATTTGGCGGTTCGGGGTGGTCGTTAGCCAGCGGCGCGATGTATAACTATGTTTTAGAGAAAGCTGACCCGGCAGCGCGCAGCGGTTACCTGGGGTGGTATAACCTGGCTGCCAATGTTGGCGTTTTGATCGGTTCGCTGGCCGGTCCGCTGATCGGGTCAATGATTGGGCTGCAGACAGCGCTGTTTGTTTTTACTTTTGTTCGTGTAATTTTTGGATTGATCTTACTGCGCTGGGGCTAGTATGTTAAAATTAAAGAATGGCTGTCAAAGTTCTCGCTACAAACCGCAAAGCAAAATTTGAATTTTTTCTGCTGGAGCATTTCGAGGCCGGCCTTGAACTGCAAGGCAGTGAAATAAAGTCGATCCGCGCCGGGCAAATCAGCCTGGCTGAAGCTTATGTTCAGACGGACGGAAACAACGCCTGGCTGGTAAATGCGCATGTGGCTCCTTATGAGCAGGCAAATCGATTTAACCATGACCCCAAAAGGCCAAGGCGCTTGCTGCTGCATAAGCGCGAAATCCGTGAGCTATGGGATGCGGTGCGCCAAAAAGGGGTAACCATTGTTCCAGTTGAAGTATATTTAAAAGATGGGCGTGCAAAACTGGACATTGCAATTGGAAAAGGCAAAAAACTCTACGATAAACGGCATGAAATCGCGAAACGCGATGAAGCGCGTGAAATTGCGCGCGGCCGTTCGGATGAGTAATTCGTGAAATCTTCTAAACCCGGGATGGGTACTTAATGATCAATAATCATTGGATTGCGCTTGGATTAACATTGGTGTTGGCTTTGGTTTGGCTGCGGGTGAATGACTTTGCCGCACAGAGGGGGTGGGTGGAGTCATCCTTGAGCAGGAAAATTATTCACACTGGCACAGGTCCGATATTTGTTCTGTGCTGGCTCCTTTTCCCAAATGCGCCGGCTGATCGATTTATTGCTGCCATTGTTCCATTAGGTATTACCCTTCAGTTTTTTTTGGTCGGTGTCGGCGCAATCAAGGATCAAGGCGCCGTGGATGGCATGTCTCGCAGCGGTGACCGCCGTGAAATTCTGCATGGCCCACTGTATTACGGCATCGTTTTTATTTTGCTGACCACATTGTACTGGTACGATTCTCCGATCGGTATCACCGCGTTGATGTTATTGTGCGGCGGAGATGGACTGGCGGATATATTTGGAAAACGTTTTCCAATGCGGCCCTTGCCCTGGTCGAAAGACAAATCCTGGGGTGGTACGTTGGCCATGTTTTTTGGAGGCGCGATATTTTCCATCGCAGTACTGTCGATGATGACGGCTGCTGGCGTTCTTCCAGGCCCGATATCAGGTTACCTGTTACCGGTTGGGGTAATATCATTGGCCGGCGCGCTGGTGGAATCTTTGCCGGTTAAAGACATTGACAACATCACCGTGCCGTTAATTGCGGTGGTTCTGGGATTTCTTCTTTTTTGACGAGGCATTAACCATGGTTGAAATTGATGGCGATCATTTGACGATTGAGCAAGTGGCTGCTGTGGCTCGCGGCGGTGAAACGGTTGTGCTTTCTGCTGCCGGCAAAGAAAAAATTAAACGGTCGCATCAAATTCTCGAAGATATTATTAATTTAAACAAGCCAGTGTATGGTATCAATACTGGCTTTGGGATATTCGCCGACCAGCGCATTCCACGCGCTGAATCTGCACGGCTTAGCCGAAATTTAATCCTCAGCCATTCAGTGGGCCGAGGTGTACGGCTGGACACCGAGATCGTTCGGGCGGCGTTATTAATTCGGGCAAATACATTGACAAAAGGTTTCAGCGGCGTTCGTCTCGATATTGTCACGACTTTGCTGGCGATGCTGAACAAGGGCGTGACGCCGCTTGTGCCTGAGCAGGGTTCACTCGGTTCCTCCGGGGATTTAGGCCCGCTTTCACACATGGCGCTGGTATTCAGTACCGATCAAGCGGATCTTGAGGAAGAGAGCGGCTGGGCTGAATACAAAGGGGAAGTTTTACGCGGAAAAAATGCGATGCAAAAAGCCGGTATTGAGCGCCTGATTCTTGGCCCTAAAGAGGGATTAGCGATCAACAACGGTGCTACGTTCAGCGCGGCGATCGGCGCATTGGCCGTATTTGATGGCTTGTATCTGTACGGCCTGGCCAATCGATCGGCCGCACTGACGATTGAGGCACTCGAAGGCTGTTCCTATGCTTTTGATGACCGGATTCATGCTGTTCGCGGGCAGTTAGGGCAAATTGAGGCCGCGGAGCAGATCCGCAATACTTTTACAGGCAGTACATTTGTTGATACCTCGGGACGGGTTCAGGATGCCTATTCCTTGCGCTGTGCGCCGCAGGTGCACGGTATCGTCAGTGATACGCTTCAATTTGTCCGCGGGATTATCGAGCGCGAGTTGAATGCGGTGACTGACAACCCAATATTGTTCGCGCCGGCTGAAGCAATTTCGGGCGGCAATTTCCACGGCGAGCCCATTGGCATGGCCATGGATTACCTGGGTATTGCCATCAGCGAATTGGGCGCGATATCAGAAAGGCGCACTTTCCGGCTGACAGATGGCACATTGAATGGCGGGCTGCCGCCCATGCTGGTGGATCATCCGGAGGCTGCTGGGTTGAATTCAGGCTTGATGATGCCGCAATACTCTGCCGCAGCCTTAGTTCTAGAGAACCAAACCCTGGCTCAGCCGGATTCTGTCCATTCGCTGCCCACTTCAGCGAACCAGGAAGATCACAATGCCAATGCGATGACTGCCGCACGGCATACGCGGACAGTGGTAGAAAATGTCCGGCAGATTCTGGCGATCGAGCTTTATACGGCCGCCCGGGCCGTAGATTTGAGGAAAAGGCAGTTTCCTGAGAAACACCTTGGAAATGGGTCTTCGATTCTGCATCAGGACATTCGCGCCAGTATTCCTTATCAGGCCGGTGATGCGCTGTGGGGTGCTGAGATTGACCAGGTCCTTGATTTGATTCAAAAACGTGTACTTTAATATTCTTAAGCAGGCTTAATCTGCTGCTGTTGACAAACGTGATTGACAAAGGTATGTTAATACCCATGAACTGGTATACAAAAATTATCACCCGAAGAAATTTCTTAAAATACAGCGCCCTAAGCGCCGGGGTTCTGACGGTAAATCCGCGGGTGCTGTTGAAACAATTGCAAGATGAATGGCCAGACGCCGAGCGTTTGGGGCGCATTTGTGTCGGTAAAGTGAGCGTCCGTTCGGCGCCTTCCGCGGACGCTGCTGAGGTGGGCGTCTTGTATGAAGACGCTGTTGTCACCTGGCTGCGCGAAGTGGTCGGTACTGTTCCCTTAGGCCGGCAGAGCGCTCGCTGGGTAGAGACACCGGATGGTTACATCTATGCTCCCAGTGTTCAGCCTGTTGATAATTTGCCGAATACGCCTTTGCCTGATTTTCCGGAAACCAGTTTAGGCAAAGGTATGTGGGCTGAGGTAACGGTCCCGCACACGCAAATTTATCTTGAAAACAATAATCCCGTTTCGCCCTGGCTACAATATGCCTTGGAATATAACGTTATTCCCAGATTGTATTACAGCCAGGTCGTTTGGGTTGATCAGGTGAAAAACAGTTCGGATGGGCAACTGCTGTATCGCGTTAATGAGCGTTACGGTTTAGGCGATTTGTTTTGGGCTGCCGGCGAAGCCTTCCGCCCGTTGACCGCTGACGAGCTCGCTCCAATCTCGCCTGAAGTTGAAAACAAGAAAGTTGTAGCGGATGTTACGCCAACCCGGCAGATGCTCTCTCTGTATGAGGACAATCGCGAGGTGTATTCCTGCCAGATTTCCTCTGGCGCAAAGTGGAATTCGGACGGCGAGGTCGTGGAAAAATGGGGTACACCGGTTGGTGAACACTTAATCTGGCGGAAGGCGATTTCCATTCACATGACAGGCGGGCAGACCGGTACGGGATATGATTTGCCCGGTATCGCCTGGACGACCCTGTTTACTGGCGAAGGAGTCGCGATCCACTCAACTTTTTGGCACAACGATTATGGTACGCCGCGGTCACATGGGTGCATTAATGCTCGCCCGGAGGACGCAAAATATATATTCCGTTGGACAACGCCCGCAATTCCGTACGATCCGGGCGACGTTACGATTGTTGGCGCAGGCGGATCTTTAGTCGATATCGAGGAAGCACAGGTATAACGAATGGGTGAAGTGAGTATTGGGCTGGCGTTCTTGGCGGGGTTAGCGTCCTTTTTATCTCCATGTGTTTTTTCGTTAATTCCGGCCTATATTGGGTATTTGAGCGGACGTTCTGTCGCTGCGGCTCAAAATGAAACTACACAGGAAAAACTTCAAACCTTCGTTCACGGCTTGTTCTTTGTTCTGGGGTTTAGTCTGGTATTTATGACGATGGGGCTGACGATGTCAGCGATTGGCAGCGTCGTTTATGAAGCGCGTTATTGGCTGGCAAAAATTGGCGGCGTGATCGTGGTCGTCTTTGGTTTGCACATGACGGGTATCATCCGCATCCCCTTCCTTGAGTATGATCTGCGTCCGCAAAGCAAAATGGACCGGCAGCGCGGTTATCTGTCCTCATTTATTTTGGGTATTACATTTTCTGCCGGGTGGTCTCCCTGCCTGGGGCCAATTTTAGGCATGATACTGACCTTGGCTGTCTATCAAGGCGTCGTTGGGCAGGGTATTTTGCTGCTGGCGGCTTATTCGCTAGGGCTGGCGATTCCGTTCTTGATCGCTGCGCTTGGCGTGGGGTGGATTACAAAACTTTTACGGAAATATGGCAAGGTAATGCACTACATTGAAATCGGCATGGGAATCGTGCTGATCATTGTCGGTGTACTGCTGTTTTTTGGTGTGTTTAATCAACTCAGCCAGTTTGGATTATTCGTGGATTTTGGGCTGTAAGATGCAAAAATCTTCATCGTGGAAGTTGTTTGTTTTGCTTGGGGTTGGGTTGATTTTTGGGACTTTTGTGGGATCCGTGATTTATTTCGCAGGCAATCTATCGTCGAATTCCACGGTTCGAAAAGATTCACCTGAAATTGGAAAAGCTGCCCCTGAAATTAAGTTGCAAGATCTGGATGGAAACGAGGTTAGTACCAGTTCTTTTGTAGGGCATCCCCTTGTTTTGAATTTCTGGGCTTCCTGGTGTGCTCCTTGCAAAGCTGAAATGCCTTTATTGGAGGCGTACGCTAAAAAGTATCCGGA
Source organism: Bellilinea sp. (assembly GCA_036822575.1). Classification (GTDB taxonomy): domain Bacteria; phylum Chloroflexota; class Anaerolineae; order Anaerolineales; family Anaerolineaceae; genus Bellilinea. The sequence goes on from DAISHK010000003.1 coordinate 61,394, forward strand.
TTTAATGCTATTGGGAATCAACAATAATGAGAGCCCTGCTACTATCCGGCATTTCATTGAATCCAACCCAATTGATTTTCCAATACTTTTAGATGAAGACGGGAAGGTCGGCGATCAATTTCTGGTGGTAGGCTTTCCAACCACATATTTTATTGATCAGGATGGGACCATTCAGGCTGTTTATATGGGGCAATTGGATGAAAATTTACTTGCCCTTTATCTTCCAAAGATTGGAATAACGCCATGATTGTGCTGACGTTTTATTTCTCTTCGGGCCAACGGGAGAGCGAAGAAATCCGCACAGCTTTATTGGATTTAGAAAAAAAATATCCGATCCAAATTGTTTTCGTCGATGTGCTGCAAGATGAGCAGCTCGCGAAGGCTTATCGCGATTTGGTTCCCATCATAAAAATTGGCCCATATCGCTTGCAGTACCCTTTTACTGCTCAGGATATGCAGGTAACTATTAGCGCGGCCGTATCAAGACACGAACACCTGGAAAAGGTTGGTGATACTGCGCATAGCCGTAAAGTGGAGCGCGGACATACACTTACCAGTGCAGATAGGATATCCCTTTGGCTGAGCAAGCATTACATGGCCTTGATCAATGTAATGCTTGCAATCTATATTGGATTGCCGTTCCTGGCACCGGTATTGGCTAATAACGGCGTTCAAGCTCCGGCGCGTGTCATCTATGCTATTTACAGCCCGCTTTGCCATCAGTTGCCATACCGGTCCTTCTTCCTGTTTGGCGCACAGCCATATTACCCGCGCGCGTTGGCTGATATCAATGGCGTTGGTACATACGAAGATTTCTTTGGCGAAAATTCCACTCAAGTGACGACCGTCCGAAAATTCACCGGAATGGAAGAAATCGGTGCCGGAGTGGGACGATTAGGATACAAGGTCGCTTTATGTGAACGGGATGTTGCGATATATCTGGCTTTGCTTGCCTTTGGTATCTTGTTTTCTGTTACCGGAAGGAAAATTAGGCCGCTATCCTGGTATTTATGGATCGCGATCGGAATTGTCCCGATTGGGTTGGATGGGGTTTCGCAATTACCCAGCCTGATTTCCATGTTTCCCGATTGGATTATTATGCGCGAAAGCACGCCTGTTTTGAGGGTTGTAACAGGTGCATTGTTTGGGCTGGCCACAGCCTGGTTTCTTTATCCGATGATCGAAGAAAGCATGAATGAAACCCGGAATTTGTTGGCTGGAAAACGCATTATCATCCCTCAATTACAAAAAAGCGAATAACAGGATGCCGATGATCAGCCAAAATGGATTGAATTACTTTGAATTTAAGACTTTTCCTAAAGAGCTCGTTTTTCAGCGGATCTATTCTCGAACAGGCGGGGTCAGCCCTCAGCCATGGGATAGCCTGAATTTAGGCGGAACGGTTGGGGATGCGCGCAATCATGTGGTTGAGAACCGGCAGCGAATTTTTGAAAATGCCGGCCGTCCAGTAGAGACAATTTATGATGTCTGGCAGGTTCATTCCGCAGATGTTGTATGCACGGAAATTCCGCGGCCTTTAGATAAAGAACCGGTCAAAGCTGATGCGATCATCACCAGCAACCCCGCTGTCACCCTTTTTATGCGCTTTGCTGATTGTGTCCCAATCTTGTTGTTTGATCCTGTTCAAAAAGTTGCCGGGTTAGTTCATTCCGGGTGGATGGGTACGGTTAAAAAAATCTCAAAATACACGATCGAAAAAATGGTTTCGGAGTTTGGCTGTCGTCCCGAAAATATCCTGGCGGGTATCGGCCCTTCGATTGGCCCTGACCATTACGAGATTGGCGAGAATGTTATTAATCAGGTTAAAAGCGCATTTTCGTATGCTCCGGAAGTTTTAATCTATAAAGAAAACTCCTGCTATTTAGATTTATGGAAATTAAATGAGCGTATCCTGCGAGACTCAGGCATAAAAAGTATCGAACAATCGCTGTTGTGTACGGCCTGTGACCGGCGCCACTGGTATTCTCATCGCGCCGAACACGGCAAAACAGGGCGGTTTGGTGCGCTGATTTATCTTAGAGATGGAAATCGAAATGAATAACAGCATTGAGGAAATTAAGCATCGTTACAATCTGATTCAAGAAAAGGTGTCTGCTGCATCAATCCGGTCTGGGCGTGTTGGGGATCGAATCACAATCTTGACGGTTACCAAGGGGCAGCCAGAAGCTGTCATCCGTAACTGCATTGAGGCGGGAATTCGTGATTTCGGCGAAAATTATCCGGAAGAGTCAGAAGCAAAGATACTAGCTGATCAAGACAATCTGGCTCGCTGGCACATGATTGGACACTTGCAAAGCCGTAAAGCGCGACTTGTCTGCAAAAACTTTGATATGATTCATTCTGTCGATCGCGTTTCACTTGCAGAAAAAGTAAACTCATTGCTAACGGAATATGATCGGGTTTTACCTGTGTTATTGGAGATGAATGTTGCTGGCGAAGATTCAAAATCGGGATGGGATGCTGCTGATCCCGATACCTGGCATACTTTATTGCCTGATATCGAAAAGATCGCTGGGTTTGATCATCTGCGAGTCTGCGGATTGATGACCATGCCGCCCTACACAGCAATTGCCGAAGATAATCGAAACCACTTCCGCAACCTTGCAAAATTGATGCGTTTCATTAATCACGAGATTAAAGGGTTAGAATTAGAACATCTTTCAATGGGCACCAGCGATGATTATGAAGTGGCCATTGAAGAAGGGGCAACTTTTGTCAGGATAGGCCGGGCCATTCTTGGGCCGCGGCCGCCCAAAAATCAAGGATCTGCTAACAATAATTAAGGCTTTGCAATGATAAATATACTGATAACCATTATTCAAACCCTTGGTTCGGCCCTGCTTCTGGTGGTGATTGTTGACGTACTGCTTTCCTATTTCTTGTCACCCTACCATCCCTTGCGGTCTGCTCTGGACCGAATTGTTGAACCTTTGCTGAACCCAATTCGGCGCGTTGTCCCCGCCTTGGGAATGATCGATTTCAGCCCCGTTATTCTGGTGATCTTGATCCAGGTGGTTGAAACCGTCCTCATCTTGCTCCTTAATTCATTGCGGTAAAATAATATGCCACTGAAGAATAAACCAACTTTTAAAAAAGGGGATCGCGGGGCGGCTGTCACCGTTCGGGTTCAGATGAACAGTGGAAAAGCCAGGTTTAACAAGATTCTTGAGGACGGCACGATCGTCATTGATTTGCCGAATGATGGTTCAATGGAGAACACAAATAAAGCGTTGGTGAGTTTTCTCGCGAGTAGCCTGAAAATTAAATCCAACCAGGTGGAAGTTTTAGGGGGAATAGGTTCGCAGGATAAATTAATCAGCCTGATCGGAATTGATCCGGACCAGGTTGATCTGTTGGTGCTCAAGAAAATGGGCAGCGATTGAGCGACTAAAACGTGATATAGCTGGGCATTTCAGTTCCGTTGACCTGTAATGCCCAGAGGGTATATTGCGCTGCGCGCTGCACTTCGGGCGAAGCGGAATCCAGCAAGGCGGTCAACTGCTCGATTTCCTGTTTTTCGGCATAACCAACCAGATAGGGCATACTTGCGATCTGTTCGTCCGCCGAGCCTGATTTCAACACCGTACTTAAGATTGAATTTGGCTTTTCAGTTTTCGATATCCCCATATTTAATCGAGCGGCGAAAGCGATCAGCCAGTTAAGATCAGCCGGATCAGATAAGGGCTGCGGTGCTCGCTGCGAGGGGGACTGCAAATTTTCGAGGGCCTGCGCGGACGCGTTCCGCACAACCCACTGGCTATCTTCAATGGCAGTTTTTTCGAGTAATGGAATTACCCAGGGTTCGTCAATCAGGGATAATCCATAGACAGCCGACCGGCGAGTTAATAAATCTGGTGAAGTCAGAAGTTCTTCAAAGCGCTCTTTGTTAAGTTCAGGTTGGGTTGATAGAATCTCAGCAGCCGCCAGGCGGAGTTGTTCATCTCCAAAGCGCAGCGCACTATCTACGGCTTGCGAGGCTTCGGCGGTATCGAAGCGGGATAATGAGAAGCACGCTGCTGTTCGTACGGCGGAATGAGTGTCTCCTAGCGCTTTGATCAAATCACTTACCGTTCTTGAGTCTTGCAGAACGCCGCATCCCAATATCCCGTTAACCCGGCTTTCAGGCGCAGGTGAACCGACCAATTGTTTAAAGAACACTGAAAGGGAGGGATCATTCGAAACACTGGTTGCTGCAAGAATTCTTTTCTGAATAAATTTTGGTGCTCTTTGATTGGTTAAATGATAGGCGGATTGGCGCATGATGCTGGATCGGACCGGAGCGTTAGGGGGCAGCGATTGCATCCACGTCAGACTATTTAACAGATGTGTATAGAAAGGCGCCGAGTCGGTGCGCAGATATTCATCCACCCATTGCGTTTCGCCATTAAACAAGGTGAAGCGGATGTATTCTCCATACCCAGCGTTAATCGATTCGATTTCTGGCGGCATAGCCAGACATTTTGCCTGTTGGCCGCCAAAATACCCCAGCCAGACTGGTGAAGAAAATGAGACTTGCCCGTCTTTCCAAATACTGACGAATTTTTCCTGCTCCAGCAAAGCAAGCGTTTTGGCTCCAGACGAGGTCTTTTTATGTGTGGAAATTTTCTCGGACGAGTTAGCTGATTCTGAATCGAAATCAAAATTCAAGGCGTTGATTGCTTGTTCTGCCTCATTGTACCGAATGTAGCTACGATTAGTACGCAGCAATGAACAGGCCAAAATCGTCGCAGAGTTAATAAATCGGTCGTCGGGCAAGTGCTCGTGAACGAAGGCCTGTATGTTATCAGCTGGAAAGGGGGAGGTGCTGACGCCGGCCAGAGCTGACCATACTCGCAGTGACCATTCCATAGGCGTTAAGTACTCAGGATCAAACCCAAGCCACCCAAGGACCAAGGCATTGTGCAAGGCTTCTGACTGACCAGCCTCTAAATAATCAACAGACTGTCCCAGGCTGTTATTCCAAATTTTCGTAAAACGCTGAATAAAATCGCGAACTTCTGCCTGATTCCATCCGCTTAGTGCCAGGGGCATAAAGTTATCAAGGGTCAGGTTTAACTGCTGTCCAGGATTAGCGGTTATTACGATACGGAGCTGCGGATATGCGGCATGTAGTGATTTAATCGACATTGAGGCGGACGAAACCTCAGCTTCTGTAAGTTCGTCCACAGCATCTAAAAGCAAAATCGCATTATGGTTTTCCAGCACATTTTTGATATAACTTCGGATTTGCGGCAAGGAGGATACAGGTGCATACTGCGATATTGCTTGGATCAACCGATCAAAAGGGGTTCTTTCCTGGTCTGGACTTAAATTAAAGTCATGAATATTTAAATAGATTGGAAAATACTCAGACAGGAAGCCGGCGTTGACCGATTTTCGTGCGATTTGAGCAGCCATCCAGGCTAAAGCGGTGCTTTTACCTCGACCCGGTCTGGCAACGACCACTAAATTCGATCCACCGCTCAAAGCATCAGAAATTGAGAGACGCGGAGCATACATTGCTGCAGAAAAATCGGGCTGGTCAGGCAAATATCCGAGTAATTGGGTGCTGAAAGTATCGACGATGGGCGGGGTTTCTGGATCAGAGAAATCTGGCGGAGCAATGAATTGCGGGACGATGATCAAATCATCCAAGGAACATAAATTAGCAAAAAGGTGGTTCCGCTCCGCACGTGTAAGGGTTTCTTGTCGTAAACTGTGGGCAATTCCCGCCAGTCTTCTTTCTTTGGCGGTTGCAAGGAATTCTCGAAACAGCTTTCGCATTGCGGGAAAATTCTTGCTCAACCGCGAAGCAATCAGCCAGAAGAACGAGGCAGCGATAAAGCCCAGCCAGAATGAAATACGGTCAAGCGCAAAATTTGAAAAATCGAACATAATTTATCCCGCGAACATGATACGCCCGCAATGCGGACAGAAAAACAGGTTGGGTGATGAGCGTGCGGTCTGGCAGTCGCCGGGTGTTAAATCTCCGCCGCATGCACTGCAGGAATGGTCTGTTACGGCAGCTACCGCCACTCCACGTTTTGTTTTTCGGAATTTATCATATTTTAAAAGATTGTCTGCGGCAATCTGCTGCAAGGTAACTTTTCGCTCTGTAGATAATTTGAGCTGTTCGTTTTGCAGTTGGGTTTTCTCTCCTAACAAGGAGGCTTGTTCACTGGAAACCTGAGCTTCAATCTTTTGCAAGAACGACTCGGCGGCCGATTTTTCCTGTTGAAGCGCTTCTACTCGGATCATTGATTCGAGCTGCTGGTCCTCAAGGGTAGCAATTGAGCGCTTAATTGCTGCAATTTCATTTTGAATATCCTGCAGTTCTTTGGGGTTTTTTACCCGGCCAGAATAAAGATTGGATTCGCTCTGTTCTAATTTAACCCGGCGCGCGAGCAGTTCATCCTCAATTTTTGTCAGGTTTTTTTGTTCATTCGCGAAATTTTGATTGGCAGTAAACGAAGCAGTCTGAGCGTCAAGTTTACGCTGATCTTCGTCAATCATTGCCTGAATAGTTATCAGGCGCTGCTCAATCGCATCGCCCCGGCTGTCAATTTTTTGCAATTGATATAAATGGGAGCTTGGATTCATAAGATTATTTCGCTTCAGATTTCTTTACAAGATGAGTATAAAGCATTTTATCAATAAACGCGGACCTAACAGTTTAGTCAGCCGTTTTACGGTTGTCCTGCCTATGCATCTCAAGTATACTTTAATTAAACTCCTCTATGGTCAAAAGACACTACCGAATTTACTTCTCAATATTGATCTTGCTGCTGATCGTGCCGTTCGCCGTCGCGTATTTTCGCTCTGATCGCCTTTTTGTTTTCTCTGGCTTTTTTCTTAACCCAATTGACGGGAACAGTTATTTGGCAAAAATGCAAATTGGTGCGCGCGGGGAATGGTTATTTTCTTTGCCTTTTACCAGCGAGCCTGGGCAAGGCTCGTTCCTGTTTGTTTTTTACATTCTTCTTGGTCATCTGGCAAGCTTATTATCATTGCCGAATCTTTTCATCTTCCATCTTGCGCGGATTCTTTCTTCCGCATTTTTGATGATTGAGTTAATGCGCTTCTGTGAATTTTACCTGGCGGAACTGCCCGCTAAAATGCGCGGAATGGCTTTCTTTTTATTGTCAGCTGGTTCAGGTTTGGGGTGGCTTTTGGCGTTTTGGGGGCAAACTGGCGCAGATACATGGATTGCCGAAATGTACCCTTTCTTATCCATGCTCGTAAACCCGCATTTCCCGCTTGGCCTGGCGCTCCTGCTTGATTTGCTCCTCAGGCTTGAGAGAATCAGCACGATTAACCAGGTTATCGTATCTTCGACAGAAGCGCTGCTGCTGGCGTTTATTAATCCATTTGCAGTGGTCGTATTTATTTTTATCGGTTTCGGATACCTAATCACAGAAAGACTTTTCTCATTTGGCGAAAAAGTTATGCTGATCGGTGGGCTTTGTATTCCTGCCGGGTGCGCATTGTTGTATCAATATTTTCAAACCGTCAACCAGCCCGTTCTGGCAATTTGGAACAGTCAAAACCTTACGATTTCACCGGACTTTGGAAATGTTTTGCTCTCTTTATCGCCCGTGATAATCGTTGTGATTATTGGATTTGGCGTACTGTTGAAGAAACGGAACCTATCTTTTTATCCAAATCGGATGTTGTGGATTTGGGCGTTCGGCGGACTTTTGCTGGCTTATGCCCCTTTTAGCCTGCAAAGACGGTTCCTGCTGGGTTTGTTTGTTCCGTTAACCATTCTTGCTGTACTTCTTATCGCAAAAGTTTTATCAAGCGGTTATGCCAGCGCAAAGCGAATCGTTTTAATTGTTCTCGGCTTTTCGGTAATCACGAATATATTGCTGTTGTCAGGCGTCGCCAATGCCATCATCGGAAAGAATTCAAGCTTATACTTTCCTGCGGATGAAATCGGGATTTATCAATGGATGAACACCGCTGAACCCGGGCAACGCCCGATCATCCTTGTCCCTGAGGAAGTTGGTAATCGAGTTCCAGCTTATACGCAATGGCGTGTGCTTTATGGGCATCCGTTTGAAACAGCCAATGCTCGGCTTGAGGTGGATCAGGTTCACCAATTTTATTCTGGGCAAATGTCTGTTCAGGCGATGAATAATTACCTGCTGTCAAGAAATATTCAATACATCTGGGCTGATTCGACAATCAGCGAAAATACAGCACATTTTTTGCAAAGCCGTCCAGTTGTGCAGACAAACGGTAATATTTCAATTTATGCTATTAAACCATGAGGCGATTATTCGCTTTTTTCCGGACCTATGGTTTCGTTTTATTCATTCTCTTCCCGTGGATATTGTACTTTGGTCAGGTTTTTTATCCGCGCTACAGCGAATATACCGATCTGACAATCACGCACATTCCAAATGCAATTTATCTGATAAATTCCATTCTCGGAGATGGGGCAATCCCGCTATGGAATCAGTCAATTTTTAGCGGATATCCATTTGCGGAAAACCCGCTGGCAGGGCTGTGGTATGCACCGGGATGGTTTGCGTATCTATTTCCGCAACCGCTAGGATTTAATTTGGCGATATGGCTGCACCTGGTTTGGGGCGGATTGGGTATTTATCGTTACGCTCAGGTGAAGGGCTATTCGCGCTGGACTGCTCTCCTTGGTATGCTGGCATTTTGTCTTGCTCCAAAACTATTTACTCACTGGGCTGCCGGGCATGTTACCTTGCTTTATGCCGTTGCGTGGACGCCCTGGTTAATAGTAGTCAATACAAAGCCTGACGTAAAAAGGTTCAATGGTTTGTATCGGTCGATCCAATGCGGGATAATTCTTGGGGCTATCACCCTGGCCGATCCCCGCTGGCTGCCTTTTGCCGGTTTAGTGTGGCTTGGTCTTGAAATCTGTCGCTCATTAACCATGCGGCCAATCCAGCTAAAGCGCATCGCCGTCCGCTGGTTCATCAGCGGCTTGTTCTGTGAGGGAATCGCTGCAGCGTTATGGGTTGGGCTGGCGCAATACACCAATTTATCAACGCGGGTCAATATGCGCCCCACGGACTTGTTTGCTTACTCGCTTCCTCTTTCTGAGTTACCGGGATTGTGGATACCGGATTTCGGCGGTTTTGCTGAATGGACAATTTATCCAGGCGCCGTGATTGGCTTGTTCGCTATTTACGCCATAGCTGTGCGTGAAACACGCAAACGAAACATGTTTTGGCTGGTAATATTTTTGGTCAGCCTTGTGTTTGCTTTGGGAGAAAAAATACCTGGCTTATCAGCGTTGATACAGCTTCCAGGGCTAAATTTGATGCGTGTGCCAGCGCGCAGTATGTTTATTGGTGACCTAGCGTTGATTATTCTGGCATTATCTGGAATTGATGATCTGCTTTCACGCGAAAAATTAACGGGTTGGGACCCGCTTTTCTATATGAGCATCATTCTCGGTCTGACATTTTTTACTAGCCTTGGCATGGCGCTGATGGGAGGCGGTGTACCAGCTAACTTGCTATGGGCGTTTATCTTCATTTGCTTGTCGATGGTTGCTATCGGTTTGTCGGAAAGAGGTAAACTCGGACAGCCTTTTCGGGGATTTATTTTGTTTGCTTTACTTGTTTGTGATTTAACCGGGACGAATCTGCAGTCGATTGATTTTCGGCCAATCAAGGCTGAATTAAGCGCAAATGAAGCGGTTATTGCGTATTTAAAAGCTGATCAGTCTGTTTATCGAATTTACGCGCCATCACGTGTGGTATCTCAGCTCCAGGCGGCGGAAAATGGGTTTGAGCTGATTAATGGGATTGATCCGTTGCAAATAAGTATCTACGCAGATTACTTCAGTCAGGCCACGGGCATTGAAAATGAAGGCTATTCGGTAACTTTGCCGCAATACTTTGGCAACGATCTGGCTGATGACGCCAAAGCGGTTACGATGAATACCACACGGCTGGCTGATCTGAACGTAAAATATATCGTCACCGATTATGCCATCGAACAGGCCGGATTGAAATCGGTTTACCAAGCGGGTAAGATTTATATTTACGAGAATGAACAATGGTATGGCTACGGCAAGCTCATCTTGCCTGACGGCGAGGTGGTTCCTGCGGCCGGAAGTTTGCTCAAGCGGACTTCCAATCAAATTCAACTCGAAGTTAATCAGCCCGGTTTATTGGTAATACCTGAAATTCAATATCCTGGCTGGCAGGCCGAGGTGAATGGGCAAAAAACTGAGATTGTTCCCGTTGATACTGTGTTTCGAGCAGTCAATTTAGAAGAGGAAAAGAGTTTGGTCACTTTTGCTTATCGGCCCGGGCTTGTATGGCTTAGTTTGGGAATATCTATGATCTTCTGGCTGTTTTTTCTTGGATTATTCTTCTTAAAACGGGATCAGAAAAATGTCATTAAAGAAATACTTTGACAATCAGGAGTATCGCTGGGTGTGGGGCTACGCCCTGATCCTTATCATCCTGACGACCATCCCGTATATTCTTGGATACGCCTGTCAAAATGAGGCTTGGCGTTTTTCTGGCTTTGTTTTTGGTGTTGAGGATGGCAATTCCTACATTGCAAAAATGCTTTCAGGTGCGCGCGGTGATTGGCTATTCCGCTCGCCATATACCGCGATGGATCAAACAGGTGCGCTGGCGTTTTTGCCGTATATTCTGTTAGGGAAATTAACATCACTGCCGGGGCAGCACGAACAATTGGTGGCTTTGTTTCAGCTTTACCGGTGCCTGGCAATTGTGTTTTTTGTTTTCGTTCTCTATGACTTTGTCAGCCGGTTTATAAAAGCGGAAAGCTTACGGCGTTTTGCAGTCATACTGGCATCCATTGGGGGCGGTTTTGGCTTTCTGGCCGTTTTTGGTTATCGATTTGCCGGTTATGGCGGCTTGCCGCTGGAATTTTATTCTCCAGAAAACTTTGGCTTTTTAGCTATTTTAGGCCTGCCGCATCTGGTGGCTGCGCGAGCTTGCCTTCTGGCCGCATTAAGTTTGATTATGGACCAGACCGCGAATAAACCGGTAATCCCTTCGGCGATAAAAGCAGGCATGCTATTGCTGATTTTGGGATTGTTTCAGCCGTTGACGGTGGTCGTGGTCTGGGCTTTGTTGGCCATGAGTTTCATTATTGAATTCCTTGCTGATTTTGGTTCTGCACGATCAAGTGTCGTTACGACCTGGAATAAACAGTACTGGAAATTTAAATACTTCCTTTGGATTGGGATTTTTTCAAGTCCAATACCGATTTACAGCTTTTTGTCTTTTACTTTGGACCCTTTCTTAAAGGCCTGGACCAGCCAAAATATTATTTTGTCCCCGCCGGTGGTTGACTATATTCTGGCATATGGCTTAATTCTGCCTTTTTCTATATGGGGTGGTGTAGTCATTTATAAAAATAAACATCCCGGCTGGCAATTATTAATTGCCTGGCTGGTCTTATTTCCACTTTTGGCTTATGCTCCTTATAACTTGCAGCGCCGTTTGCCGGAAGGGATATGGGTAGCCCTCTCCGTTCTGGCGGTGTACGCTTTTTTCGAAAGGCCCCAATCCTGGGCCAGTAAATTGAAACCAATTGTATGCGCCGGGCTTGCCTCTACATTTTTGATTTGGGCAGGATCTATCTCTTTAGCTATTCATCCTGGTGCACCTGTATTTATTCCCGCAGAAGCTGTCGTAGCCTATCAATTTCTTGATCGGTTGCCATTACGCAGTGTTGTTCTGGCTGATTTTGACTCAAGCAATCCCTTGCCTGCCTGGGCTTACAAACGCACGGTGACCGGGCATGGGCCAGAAAGCATCGGCAACGAGGAGTTAAAACCGCTGGTGGATGATTTTCTCGCAGGTGTTTTGCCAGCGCCGGAAGCATGGAAATTGTTGGATTCCAATTCAGTTGAATATTTCATGACGACGCCGGTTAAGGATAGTGATAAACAAACGCTGCTGAGGTTTGGCGATATTGTGTATGATGCAGGTGGATATACCGTTTACAGGGTCAAGTAAACATGCGTATAGGCAATCATGGCGATAACCTCGGTTTTCATAAAAACACGCTGCGGATAGGCATATTCCTGGCGCCATTTTTGCTTTTTTTGCCGTTGTTTACGGGAAAAGTGCTTTTCTGGGGAACGGCCGGGCTGCAATTTATCCCCTGGCGTTTTACCGCTTACCAGATGCTCGACCAGGGTGTATTGCCGCTGTGGAATGCCCTCAATGGAATGGGCGCGCCTTTAATTGCTAATTATCAAAGCGCACTTTTTTACCCGCCAGCGTATTTTTTATATGGTGTTTATCAATTCGCAGGCGCTGCGGGATTGGCTTTTGGTTTTACCTTGCTGGTCCCCTTGCATCTTGGGTGGGGGGCCTTTGGCGTCGCAAAATTATTGGAACAACTGGGATTTAACCAGCGGGCAGAAATACTGGGCGGGCTAGCCTTTGGCCTGGGCGGGTATCTGGTGGCACGCAGCAGCTTTTTTAGCATGATATGGGCCGGAGTCTGGCTGCCGTGGCTGATACTGGCAGTTGAGCGGATGATTAGCCTGCGAGGGCGCTGTACCCGCCTGGGACGGATGCTGCCAGCCAGTTTGGTGCTGGCAATGCAATTATTGGCCGGGCATGCGCAATTGGCATTTTATAGCGTTTTGCTGGCTACATTTTGGCTGGTACTGCGCATAACAGTTGCTAAGTTTTCAATCAAAAAATGGCAGACGCTGATCGATTGGTTGGCGGCAGGCATAACTGCGGCTGCACTGGCGCTGGTTCAGCTTTTGCCTACGGCAGAATATCTGCTTCAATCGCAGCGGTCGAATGCTTATGAATACCAAGCTGCCATGACCTATTCCTTTTGGCCGTGGCATTTTTTGACCTTCTTGCTCCCTGATCTATTCGGAAACCCAGGTTGGGGTGATTATTGGGGGTATGGCGCCTATTGGGAAGATGCAGTCTATGGCGGATTAATGCTGGCTTTTTTTGCGATTTTTGCTCTGATAGGCTTGATGCAGAAGCGAAAATCGAACATCACCACATTCCCAATCAACAGAACCAGTTTGGTCGTGGTTTTTATTGCGATAATACTTGCGACGGTGCTTGGGTTGGGACAGAATACGCCGATATTTCCGTGGCTATATGCTTATGTGCCTACTTTTTCAATGTTTCAGGCTCCTGCACGCTGGATGTTTCTGGTCACGTTTCTGCTGATTATTATTGGCGCCACGGGAATTCACATCTGGCGCCGGCCAACTGGGCGAACGCGTAAATGGATGCGTTTTGGGATCTCGGCTGGCGTTGGAATTATTGTGGCTGCGTTGGCAAGCCATTTTTTGTTAGCGTTACCGCACGAATCCTTTTCACGAGCATTTCTTCTGTTCGGCGTAACGCTATCCCTTGGACTGCTGCTGTTGCTGAATTTTCCTGGTGACCCAAATGGTCAAGGCAGCCGACGCTGGGATTGGATGTTCTTTGTGTTTATTTGTGTCGATTTGCTTGCCGCTCACGTTGGCTTGAACCCGATGGTTGCGTCAGGAAAATTTTATGATTTGAACGCAGATAAGAAAAGGTCCGAATCGGTGTTTTTTACCGATGCGGCTGAATACGAAGTCAAATTTCATCAATTCTTGCGTTTCGATTCATACCACACCGATTTGAGTTGGGTAGATTTTTTAACTTCGAAATTGCCAAATTTAAATTTAATGCAGAATCAATATTCTTATAATAATTTTGATCCTTTAGTGCCAAATCAATACGCAGCCTGGAGCAAAGCTGTTAATTCACTTTCACCGGCTGAAATGAATGCATACCTGGCTAAGATCGGGACAGATTTTGCGTATTTTGTTGATGCTGATGGGACAGTGCAGAAGTCACAACTCAATACTCAGCCCTCGGTATTTGAGGAAAGTGATCTTGTCCGTTACCGCTGGAGTTCTTGCAGCAAATACGCAGCGGCTCAGTCAGATTTGGTTCGGATAGGAATTGACGAAATTACCCAAGAATCTAAACCGTGTATAATTACTCCAAACAATGATCAAACAGGTGAATATGCATACCCGGATGAATTGTCAATCCGTGCAGCGGAAAACCGGAATGATCGGGTTTCTTTTCAGGTAAGTTCTTCTCAGACCGGATGGCTTGAATTATTAACAACCTGGTATCCTGGCTGGCTGGTGACCGTTGATGGTGTTAAGCAAGACTTGCTGCTTGCGGATGGCGTTTTTCAGGCAGTCAAACTTATGCCTGGTGAACACACCGTAACGTTCGCTTATCAGCCCATTTCTTTTTATGGGGGAGCAATGGTTAGCGCCGCAGCCTGGCTGTTATTGATCCTTTCCTTGATCGTCTCAGACCTTAAGATGAAAAGGTGAATCTATGCAACTCGATGCTATCGATATCCAGAAATTCGGCGAGAAATTAATCGCAAACCTGGAAAGAGTTATCGTTGGAAAAAAATCCACCTTGGAATTGGTTACCATTGGACTGCTTTGCCAGGGTCATGTCCTCATTGACGATGTGCCCGGAGTAGGTAAAACGGTATTAGCCAGAAGTCTGGCTAAGTCGCTTAATTGCGGGTTTAATCGCATCCAGTTCACGCCCGATATGCTCCCGAGCGACTTGACCGGAGTTTCAATTTTTAATCAAGTAACGCGCGAATTTGAATTTCGGCCAGGCCCGGTCATGGCTCAAATTGTTTTAGCGGATGAGATCAATCGTGCTACGCCTAAAACGCAATCCGCGTTGTTGGAGGCAATGGAAGAAAAGCAAATCACGGTTGATGGCATTACGCATTTATTGAAACAGCCGTTTATGGTCTTGGGTACGCAAAATCCCATCGAGTTTGAAGGAACTTTCCCCCTGCCCGAAGCTCAGCTTGACCGTTTCTTAATTCGCATTCATATTGGTTACCCGGCATTCCAGGATGAGATAAAAATTCTTGCCCTGCAGCAGCTGGTGCATCCAATCGATTTGCTTGAACCTGTAATTCAAACCGATGAATTGTTGGATGCCCAAAAAGCCGTTAAGAATATTTTTGTCAGTGAAGCGGTAAAAAAATACATTGTTGAAATAACCCGAGCCACCCGTGACAATTCTGAGGTGTATCTTGGTTCTTCACCGCGTGGTTCACTTGGTCTATTTCGGGCTGGTCAGGCGTTTGCTGCACTTCGTGGACGAGATTATGTACTGCCGGATGATATAAAATACCTGGTTGAACCAATTCTGGCACACCGCATGGTGCTCCAACCAGCATCCCGATTAAGAAATTTAAACGCAGCCATAATTTTGCAGGAAATATTGCAGAATTTGCCAGTCCCTGGCGGCGATTTTTCAGATAAACAGTAAGTACTCTTATGCGCGTACGAAAACCGTTTTTCGTCGTTTTGCTGCTTATATTGGCTTTGTTTGCAGCTGCTTATATTTCTCCGCAGCAATCGGCTTTTGTGTTCTATCGGGCGATTATGCTGGCACTGACGATTGTTTTGGTCGCAGTCGTTTGGGCCTTCTTCTCTGTTCGCGGCCTAAGCCTTTCAAGGAATTCACGCGTTTTTCGGCAGCAAGTTGGCCAAATTTTTGAAGAACGAGTAGAGTTGCGCAATCTTTCATGGTATTCGCGTTTGTGGATTGAGGTGAAGGACAAATCCGCTCTGCCCAATAAAACCGGGTCGCGCGTGCTTTCCAGTATTGGTCCGCACCAACAGCGCTCTTACTTTAATCGAACGTTGCTGACCAGGCGCGGTGCCTTTATGCTTGGCCCAAACCAATTGCTTTCGGGTGATCCCTTTGGTATGTTCTCTGTTGAAAAAACAGTTCCGGGAAAACAGTACCTGGTGGTGCTGCCATATTTTGTTGACCTTGACCGTTTTATTGAACCCCCTGGGAAAATGCCGGGCGGACAGGCGCGCAGACGGAAAACAATGGCAGTGACGCCTTATGCGGCGGGAGTGCGCGATTACGCCCCTGGCGATGCGTTAAACCGGATACATTGGAAAACAACCGCTCGGAAAGATCGCTTGATGGTAAAAGAATTTGAAGAAGACCCGCAGGCGGATGTCTGGATTATATTGGATGCGCAATCAGGAATTCACCTTACACAGCGAAACGAAGAGCCCGAACTTCAACGGGCGGATTTGCTGTGGATGCGGCAAAAAAGTGATTTCAATCGGCTGCCAGACGATAGCTTTGAGTATTGTGTCAGCGCCGCCGCCTCGATCGCAAAATTTTTTCTTGATCATGGCCGTCCGGCCGGTTTTATTTGTGCCGGACAGACCCTTGTTGCCGTTCCTGCTGAACGCGGAGAACGGCAATTGGCAAAAATTTTAGAAACACTGGCTTTTTTGAACTCCGAGGGGAGGCTGCCGATTGATGGCTTGGTTGAAAGCCAATCCAGCTTAATCCCACGCGGCAGTACGGTAGTGGTGATCACGGCTTCTAATAATAATGCAGTGAAAGTCGCGCATGATATCCTGCTGCGCAAAGATTTAAAGCCGGTGTTTGTCTTTGCCGATCCGCGCAGCTTTGGGGCTTACTTTGATTTAGGTCCGATCATCGATGACTTAGCTGTCAGTCATACGCCATTTTTTGTACTGGAAAAAGGCGACGAAATAAAAACTGCTTTGGAAAAACAGATTTAATTATTCTTGGGAACGAGCATCCATTTTGTGGTGTGCTTCAGAATCTGGCGCTGAGTGCAACAATTCAATTGCATGGGGTAAAACAGCGGAAACGACCTGAAAACCCTCTCTGGCAGCTTTTGGACTGCCAGGAAGGTTGATGATCAGGGTATGGCGGAGGGTACCGGCAATTCCGCGGCTGAGCATCCCATGCGGGGTAATTAGCAAACTGGCAGAACGGATTGCCTCGGCTATGCCTGGCGCTTCCCGCTCGATGACTGCCCGCGTCGCTTCCGGGGTGATATCCCGTGGAGAGAAGCCTGTGCCGCCGGTCGTAAAGATCACGTCGATTTCGCCGGAATTGCACCAATCAATCAGTTGGCGACTAATTAGGTTCAGTTCATCTGGGGCAATTGCGTACCCAGTAACCTGAAAACCGGCTTCCTGCGAGAGCGTGCGCAATTCAGGCCCGGATGCATCGACCCGCTCCCCGCGCGCAGACCGATCGGATACGGTTAGAATACCGACTCGCAGCATGGATTAATTATCTTCCATGCCAACCAGTTTTTTCCAGGGGCCATGGATTCCATCCGGCGTAACCCCGAAGTAAAAACTCGTTTCTTGCGGAGATTTGAAGATCAAGTCATAACGGACCATTTTGCCTTGCTTGACCGTGGTCAGCAGACCATAATCGCCGTTCCATTGAATTTTCATATTATCCAGATTGGGAGCGATTGCCGTGTAGCGGTCGATAGCGTAATGCCATAGTTTCCTAGCCGATGCACGCGTCACGTTTTTGACCACATTGCCGTTACGCAGGTCACGCATGGTGAAATAGGTCTTTCCCTGCCGATCTTCCGGCTGGAGAACTTCAACGCCTGTACGCGGCTTGATGGAAGCGATTATTTTTTCGTCGTCGGCGGTTGGGGGTAATTCAATGGCTGGAAGTTGGACGGATTTAACCGGTTCAGGGGGGTGAACTTCGGATTGGCTGCGCAGAACCAGGCTGACAATTTCGTCGCGAACCGCCAGCCCTGTTTCAGCCTCGTCGCGTACATATATTTTGTTGTCATCTACCGCGTAGGGTGACTCCGAACCGCGCGGAACCAGAATACGCAGTATTTTTTTCCCGCGGAAATCATGCGTGTCAATCTGGCAGTGCAGCGGCGGGCTGACCCGGTTATTAATTTCCTTTTCCAACAAGTGAATGTCCTGATCGGGCGATTCGGTCCCGAGCGGCATTTTCTTGGCATCCTGCGAAATTCCGATATAGAGCGTTCCGCCGTTTGTATTGGCAAAAGCGCAAACATCCGCGAGAACTGCGTATAGCTTTCCGCCGCGAACGGTCATATTCTCGTGAAAATCCTGGATGATATTCGGCCCTTCGTCTAAAGCTGCCTGGATAAAATCAAACGCGGGTTCTTCTTTAACACGATGGGGGCGAGTTTTCGAAAAATCATTGCCTTTGAAGACTTCCAAAAGGGCATCAAAGCTCTTTTCAGGTAAAAGGACATCCGTGCAACGGTCACCTAAACCCAAGTTTTTCTTACGTACAGGGTCCGTCGTCAGGCGATGCGAGTCGGAACCCTGAATGCAGTGCATGCGCCGTGGGTATTCAGGTTTTGTACCGTTGAAGAAAGCGGCGGTGGTCCGCGGTCCCTTTGTTTCCAAATCAGTTACTTCGAGGGCATGTAAATTCGGATCCTGAGTAAAAGCGATTTTTGTTTGTCCGCCGAAATTAAACCCGCGCATGGCAACGCCGTTGCTGGAATTCGCATGAGCAGCGATCACCAGGCCGCCATGCTCGTTGACAATGCGGTAAGCCGTCAGCACATCATCGCTGGCGCCAACAGTCTGCGACCCCTCGTCCAATTGGTCTGAGGGGATATTAAGTGAGAGGAGCAAGTGCTCAATATCACGGACGGGCTTATCGGGCGGGAAGATACACAAAATATGGAACCCAAAGGTCGCGGTAAATTCAAAGCCCGGCAGAATCAAGATTTTGTTCTGCAAGCGAATATATTCATTCAATCGCTGACGTTCATCTGGCAGCAAGCGATTGAGAGAATTTAATAAGTTTAATTGCTGGATTTCTTCCTGAAAGCGACGATAGCCCGAGATGGTATTATGATCGGTTATGGCGATCATATCCAGTCCGCGCAGTTCAGCTTTCTGAAGCAGATCCAGGAAGGTCACTTCCGGCTGTTGGTAATCGCTGGAAGCTGGGGTATGTAAATGTAAATCAATGGTGTACCACTGATTTGCATGAGAATTTTTCTTTGCCAAGTGCTTACTCCTGGACTCGGCGTTAAACCAGAGTCCTCAGTTTCGTTATCAAGTCGGATGGCATATATGGTTTTAGGAAGAAGTCAGTTGCGCCAGCTTGCATGCATTCATGTCTGACGTCTTCACCAGATGTCATCACGATTCGGGTCGAACCCATTAATGAATTCTGCCGAATTTTTTTAAGGATAGATAAACCGGATAAATCTTTTAAATTCACGTCCATAAAAATGATATCCGGTTTGAGCGTTTCGATTTGTTGCAGGACGATGGTTTCATCCAGAGTTTCAATGGCGCTGACCTGGAATTTTTCGATCGTCAATAAAGTCTTCAATAATCCACGCATGGACAGATCATCTTCCAAGACAAGAACGTGGGTCATGGCGCGACCGCCTCTTTTTGTGACTGGGCGTCTTTTACCGGCGTGGAATCCAAAGCTGACTTTAAAACTTCGTCCACTGTATCCACCGGGATGAAATGAATGGCCTGGTGGACTTCTTCAGGCAAGTCGTCTAAATCCGCTTCGTTTAGGCGGGGCAGAATGATGGTGTGCAGCCCGGCGCGGTGCGCTGCCAGCACTTTCTCTTTAATCCCGCCAACCGGCAGGACCTGTCCGCGCAGTGTGATTTCACCGGTCATACCGACATCAGAATGAACCAGACGACCAGTCAACAAGGAAACAAGGGCGGTTGCCATAGTCACCCCAGCTGAAGGGCCATCTTTAGGCTGTGCGCCAGCCGGTATATGCATGTGAATATCCGAAATTTCAAAAATCTTAGGATCGATTCCAAGGGATTCGGCATGCGATCTCACAAATGAAAGCGCAGCCTGCGAAGACTCAAGCATCACTTTCCCGACCGAGCCGGTGGTATTAAAACCTTTACCGCCCGGCATCCGAGTGGCTTCAATGAACAAAACTTCACCGCCGACTGGAGTCCAGGCTAATCCGGTCGCCACACCTGGCAGTTCTGTTCGCCGCTGAACTTCTTCAGTGTTGAAGAATTTTGGCCGCCCTAATAAATTGGTCACCTTGTCCGGCGTAATCTCAGCTTTTTGAACAAGACCTTCGGATATTTGTGTTGCAATTTTCCGGCAGACGCCGCCGATTTCTCTTTCTAGGTTACGAACACCGGCTTCGCGCGTATAGTGACGAATAACCGCCGCAATGCTGTCGTGTGAAAACTCGATTTCGTCAGGATGCAGGCTGTTTTCTTTGAGCTGGCGCGGAATGAGATATTTCTTCGCAATTTCAATTTTCTCATTCTCTGTGTAACCAGAAAGCTGGATGATCTCCATACGGTCTAATAACGGTCCTGGAATAGTTTCCAATTGATTCGCAGTAGTGATAAACATAACCTGCGATAAATCAAATGGAACTTCCAAATAATTGTCTCTGAATTCGCTGTTCTGTTCCGGATCCAGAACTTCAAGCAAGGCTGAAGAGGGGTCGCCGCGGAAGTCGGAACTCAGCTTATCAATCTCGTCCAGCATGAATACCGGGTTGCTGCTGCCGGCGCGCCGCAGGGCTTGTAAAATTCTGCCTGGCATTGCGCCAATATAAGTGCGGCGGTGACCGCGAATTTCAGCCTCGTCCCGTACGCCGCCCAGAGAAATGCGGATGAATTTTCGGCCCATCGCACGGCTGATCGATTGCCCCAGGGAAGTTTTACCTACGCCTGGAGGGC
The DNA here is from genome assembly GCA_036822575.1 of Bellilinea sp. GTDB lineage: Bacteria > Chloroflexota > Anaerolineae > Anaerolineales > Anaerolineaceae > Bellilinea. The sequence continues at coordinate 81,947 of DAISHK010000003.1, forward strand.
CGGCGAAGCATAGAATAACGCCTTCGCGCTGGCGGCGAATGAAGTCCTGATTTTCTGAATCGATATCCTCGTCTTTGCGTTCCAGTCTCAGTTTTCGAACCGCTAAATACTCCAAAATGCGGTCCTTGATATCATTTAACCCGTAATGATCTTGATCCAGAACCTGACGGGCGTGACGGATATCTAAATCATCTTCTGTGGTCGTACTCCAGGGCAGCGACACAAGCCAATCCAGATATGTGCGAATCACACCATATTCAGCTGCCGCGGTCGGCAGGCGTGATAAGCGATCCAGTTCACGGCGAGCCATTTTATCGGCTTCTTCCGGCATTTTTGCCTGTTCAATTTTTTGCCGGAAATCATCTACATCGGCGGCTTGTTCGTCGTTATCGCCTAATTCTTTCTGGATGGCTTTGAGTTGTTCACGCAGGAAGTATTCTCGTTGGACCTTGTCAATCTCGGAGCGCGCTTCCTTTTGAATCTTTTGGCTTAACTCCAGCACCTCGCTTTCTCTGGTAAGAAGTGTTACCAGTTTGTGTAATTTTGCGTTCACTGGATCGATTTCCAGGATTTCTTGCGCGTCATCAATATCCATGCGCTGCAAATTGGCGATTGTATATACAGTCTGCAGCGAATCACTGATGGCACTGATTGAGGCTACCAATTCGCGCGGCATTGAAGGGATCATCTCCGCGATGTGCTCAAATTGGTCGCGAACATTACGCGCCAAGGCTTCACTTTCCAGGCTATCATCTTCTGCGTCTGGGATGGGCTCGATGCGTGCTTGCAAATAGGGCTCTAAAGCAGTGTATTCGACGACTTTAAACCGCACCATACCTTGTACAAGGAGCCGAATTGTGCCGTCAGGCGCGCGAAACATGCGGTGAATTAACGCGGCTGTCCCGGTCTGGAAAAGGTGCTCAGGGCTGGGATTCTCAAGTTCGGGTTGCCGCGAAGCAATTAAACCAATAATCTTCTCCCCGGTAACGACATCATCAATCAAACGTATGCTGCGCGGTTGTCCGATCGTCAATGGGACGGCCGTTTGCGGATAAACGACCAATCCGCGTAAGGGCAATATCGGGAGTACTTCCGGAAGCGTCGTTGTTATTGATTGTGGGTCAGCACTTGAAAGTGGCGCACTGGATCCGGATGAAGAGTCCAGATCGTCTGATTGAAAGATGATTTCTTCGTAGTCAGCGTCTTCGTTTTCCATACCATAAAACATATCTGAGAAATCTACATTCCACCGGGAAGCTGCCATGATCGTGTTTTCCTACCCCTCTTTGATTGGAATATTGGTGTTTGTAAGCTTAGGAAGGTGGATCAACAAAAAACCATTTTCATAATTCGCATGGATATGGTGGATGTCAATTAAGTCCGGAATTTCAAAAGAGAGATTGAATTCCCCAAATGCAATTTCCATTCTATGGATCGTTGCTGGCGGATTAACTGGCGGTGTCCGTTTCCCTGAAATGGACAAATGCTGATTTTCCACTTCAATATGAATGGCTTCCTCGTTCATGCCGCTCAATTCCAATAAGAGAAGGAACTCGGAAGGAGCCTCATAGACATCCAGGGGCGGTCGGAACTCAAATTGCGGCGTGATATAGGTGAATTGCAAGCCATGCGTGATTAATCGAGAATCGGAATTGCTGCGATTTTCGGAATAGAAGTTTTTTTCGGACCGAATGATGACGGTTACCATTCAATTACCTCTGTATGCTTCGGCTGGCAAGAAACCTTTCTAATGAAAAAGTGCTCTTTGGTATACATATAATTCGATGTGGTTAATTATACCATCGTGGTTGTGAGATATTCTAGCGTGCCCAGAGCCTGGCAAAAAAAATCCGCTCGGCACTGGAAAGTGACGAACGGATTGATGAAACGCGCGCGATTCTGCGCGGGCTGATCGATCATATCAGCGTAGCGCGTGAGAAGAAATCCGCGGTAGTTGAAGGCGAGATATTCTTCTACGTACTGGACGATGATAAATTTGTGTCTATGCGCGAGCGCCCCTGGTGAGACTCGAACTCACAACCATCGGATTAGAAGTCCGGTGCTCTGTCCATTGAGCTACAGGGGCGAATAAGCAGAATTTGTTTTGGGACCAAAAATTATAGCATAAGCTGGTGGCTGGTTTATCCAGCCGGCCGGATTCCCTGATAAATTCGCGGACCTGAAAGGGTCCTCAAAATCATGTCAGGGTCTTTATTAATATGCTCACCTAACTCAACCGGTGTAAGCGAGGCGTTTCCGTTTGCTAAGAACGTTCTGAATACAGCGTTCACCAGGGTCGTGTTGTCTGTTAAGAAATCTTCCTGGCGTGCACAGTGATTCATCAAGGTATATTGCAGCCGATCTACCATGGTCACTTCGGCTGTTCGCGGGTCAATCACATCAATGACGTCTTCTTCGTTAGAACCCTCAAATGCCTTCTGATGGTTTTCACAAAGGAAGGAGAATAAATAGACACGCCAATTATGATCGTTCTTTTTCCACCAATCGAAATCAATTCGAAAAGGAGTCTGGATGGTTGGTTTGATTAAGCTGAATTTCCCAGCTTCATTCATGGTTTACTCCTCATCTTGTTCGCGAATGCGAAAATGGAGGTCTCCCATGTGAATAACGTTTGGTTGGTTTGCAAGCACGTTAATGATCATCCCTGGTGGACAGCGCCGAACGATATTAACTGCGGCATAGAGTTCTTGCGCATGAACATGCCCCTGCGGTGAAAGTTTCACCAGTTCACGCATGACATTCATGACGTTATTCTCAAGAGTTCCTCTTTGGCGGTTGCTGAGCTCCCAAATCTTATCCAGGGCTTTGCTGTCAGGAATAAAAGTAACCATGCGATCATCGAAATCGCTGGCAATTAATTGCTTTAGCATGGTAAAGACAAAGCCGTTATCTGCGCCGACCAGAATTGTCCGCACCCATTCTTTGGTGGGTTTCTTGTTGGCGGCCTGGATGATGACTTCGCCGGGCACAGCGCCTTTCTTTATCCTGAACAAACTTCCTGGCAAGAGATTTTTCTCAGCATACCATTCTTGCAGTCCATACACATATTTCTCCGGGCGGACAACCCAGCCCGAATATTGCTTCCCGGTTTCAAAATCAACGAAAGTGAACCTGACACGCGGTGATTCGTACGCAGTTGGAAATAAGCGGGCGATGCTTTTTGAAAGCGGCAGAGTGCCCGATCGCCAATGCGGATAAATTAGAGAAACCTCGATTTCATCTGCTTTGGTGGGCAAATCACCATCTGGTTCAAGTTCGTCGTAGACGAGCGCATTCAGCGCGTCAATTTCATCTTCAATGCCTGTCTTGTCAACTTCCGGAGCTTGATAGCGCAAGAATATTGGCGTTTCTTGCACGGATTCCGGCTCCAAGCGGCGCAAGAACCATAGTGTCTTTCCTGAAGGGCCAACTTCATCAAAGCGCTGATCTTCCTGTAGCGCATAATTCATAGAGAATTCGGTCAGTTTCGGGTTTGCGTCCGTTGGCAATTCGATTTGTTCAACAATTTCAGCGGTGGTTAACGGTCCGCCCTCAGTCATTTCTAAAACGGCTTCGGCCAGGTTGAGATAGCCAATATTGACGTCAACCAACAGGGATTTCGGGAACCAGGCGCCCGCAATTTGCACCAGATCGGCCTGAGTTTGGAACATGTCCGTCAGACATTTGACGATGCAGGTGTCAAAATTCTCCAGAACAAAATTGGGATCAAGATTGGGGTCTGCTAAATCGCCTTCCGCCGGATTGTTTAAAACGTGTTCTTCTAAATCCGCGGCGAAATTGCGGATCCCGCCTGCGCCAAAATCAATTTCTATGACATTGAAAGCGGGCAGATCCGGGTTGTTCCCTGGGCGGATGTTGGTGACTGTTCCTTCAGCGCTTTCCAGTTGCGGAAAGATGATTTTCTCGCCGATCGAATAAGAAGCAGACGGAATATAGAATCCGCCCGATTCGCTCTGCCTGCTTTCAAGAAGTTCTCTTTCTTTTTGTATTCTTCCTTGAATAAGAACGCTGGCCAATTCCTTTGAGGTTTGGGGCGTCTCGATTTCAAGTAAATAGTTGTAAAGAAATTCGAGATCTTCGTCGTTTATCTCTAATTGCGTCCAATACGTATCAGGCAGTTTTAATTTTGCAAATGGCATATGACTCTTGCTCTCGCAGTTGTGTGGATTGATTTTCTAACAAGCATCCAGGATACCTGCTGATTTTGATTATACCGTAAGTTTAACGGCCGGGTTAGGGGTATTCATTATCGAGCCAATCGAGCGGATCGACCTGAACGCCATTTACCCATACTTCCCAATGCAAGTGAGGTCCGGTAACCCGGCCGGTGCCGCCGATCTCGCCGATGAGTTGCCCGGCCTGTACGACATCCCCGACTTGCACATGAAAGGCGCTTTGATGCCAGATTCCCGAGTAAATTCCATTCCCATGGTCAATAATTGTCGCCAGACCGCGGACAGTAGTTTCTTGCGCGAAAACGACTTTGCCGGCCGCAGGAGCGTAAATATTCAAGCTGGCGCACACGCCATAATCTACGCCAGAATGGAAGTAAGTGTAGTCGCTTCCGTTGTACGACCGGCGCGTTCCAAACCAGGAAAAGATACAGGAAGGTTCGTCGACCGGAATAACGAATTTCCCGCTCCAGTATTTTTCTTCAGTGAAATTTGAAATGATGTTCTTGATCACTTCGTCTTCTGGCTTGGTCACTGCCGGATCGATGGTGGCGGGGTCAACCGTAATACTTTCTTGCGGGTAATATCCGGATTCAAGAATTACGGACTGCTCGAAATGATACTCATGACCGTCTTCACCCTGCGCGGATAGTGAAACAGAAGTTAATCCAGTTTCTGCCAATGCGTAGATGCCTTGCAGAGCAACGTATTGGTTTTCGGCTTCCTGAACAAAATGAAGCGGATAGCCGGCTAATGTTCCAGTTAGTTCCATCGGCTGCGTGGTTAAGACGCGGATCACTTCCGTTCTCCCTTGGACCAACGGCAGCGGTGTGATTTCGATGGATTGCACGTTTGGTATAGAGGTGGTGCTACCCGCATTCTCCTCTTTCAGCCCATAAAGTGGTTCTTGTGGCAACAAAGCGGAAGGGGACTGTTTTTGATTAAGCAAAGCGGTTGTCCAGGGATTTGCGTTGTTCGCCGCAGCATATTCAATGGTTGCCTCACCCGCCGTGACCTGTGAATCCGAATACAGTTGCTGTGTCTGGTCGCTTTCTGGGAGGATAATAGTGGAGCCTACATAAACGAGTGAAGGACTGGTTAATTGGTTGAGCTGGATAATCAGATCTTTAGATACCTGATACTGCCGGCTCAAACTTAATAACGATGACCCGATTGGCGCTACCTCAGTGGTTAAGTTCCCGGAAACTCCAGATAATCCGGGGATTTTTAAGTTTGTACCGACAACCAAAATGTTTGGGTCAGACAGTTGATTGGTGTCAATAATATCTTGAGCCGATACGCCAAACCGAATGGCTATTGTGTTAATTGTGTCGCCGCTCTGAATGGTATAAGTCGGCAAATCGCTGCTTTGTGCACGAACTTTCAGGGTTGGCGTCAGCAGCAAAGAGAGAATAGTCAATGAAACAATAAGCCTTTTAATCATAGCTTAGCAGCAGCTTGTCTCCCGGTTGGTAAAATGCCAGATTATTAGTGTGGGTCTCAAGCACATAGCGGGCAGGCGCTTGCGGCACCAGCGCTGGCGCCCATCTTTTGGCCAGTTTGCAGTCAACAACTTCTAAATTGGAATTGATCCAGATAGCGGCAATATCAAACCGCATGAAAAACATATGGATAGCGGTGTTCGAACGCCCATCGAATGATTCAACCAAAAGGACGCCTCCATCTGGGGCTATGGCTGGCGTGAACATTAATCCTTTGAAGTTGTCCCAAAAGGATGCGCAGTATTTTACTCGTAATTGCGGACAATCAGCACGTGATTGATTGGTAATGGTTACAAATCTCATTCAGTTCAATGGGTATTGAGATTTCGTCGAAGGAGGAACGATTCCCAATACATGCTCAACGCTTTCAATTAATTCTTGAGGACGGAATGGCTTGCAAATATAATCATCAACTTTTGCAATATGCAGACCCAAGACACGATCAATGGCCTGAGCGCGAGCCGTCACGATGATGATCGGGATATCCTTAATTTCATCATTGGCTTTAATCTGTTGATAAACTTCCCATCCATCCATGTCTGGCATCATCAGATCCAGCAAAATTACGTCGGGTTTTTCGGTGGCTAAAATTTCCAAACCATAGCGGCCGCCTTGCGCGCCTTTTACGATGAACCCGCGACGATTCAATATCATTGACACCAGGTCAATCATTTCCAGATCGTCTTCAATATACAGGACGTTTCTAGAACTTTGCGGATCCATCTCGATTTTGGCCCCTATGATGAACAAGTAATTTTGACAATCAAGTAAAATAAGTTTACCACACACAAATTGAAAAACAATTGGGAATGTCAATGAAAATTACTACCTGGAATGTGAACGGATATCGTGCAGTGTTGAAGAAGGGTTTACGAGATTGGACCAAGCAAGACGACGCGGATGTGTTTTGCTTTCAGGAAGTGAAGGCGCGGGCTGAACAAATACCAGACGAAGAGCGGATACTGGCCGGGTACGATTTGTTTTGGAACCCGGCTGAAAAAGCAGGGTATTCTGGTGTGGCTGCGTACACACGAGTCAAACCACTTGAATGGGGTTTGGGCCTGGATGATGAACGATTTGACAACGAGGGCCGTGTTATTTGGCTAAAATTCGAGGATTTTCGATTATTTAATATCTATTTCCCAAACGGGCAGCGTGGAAAAGAACGGGTCGATTACAAACTTGACTTTTACAGCCGTTTGTTAGACATATGTGATAAATTGCATGCCGATGGAGAAAAGATCGTCATCACCGGCGATTTCAATACATCGCATCGGGAGATTGACCTGGCAAACCCGAGGCAGAACAGCACTGTTTCTGGTTTCCTGCCTGAAGAGCGAGTATGGATTGATAAGTATCTTGAGCACGGTTTCAAGGATGTTTACCGTGATTTGTATCCTGATAAGGTGCAATATACCTGGTGGACCTATCGTTTCGGCGCTCGTTCTCGCAATATTGGCTGGCGGTTAGATTATTACCTTGTGTCAGACAGCTTCGCCAGCCGCGTCAAAGATGTTCAAGTTTGGGATCAGGTGGAAGGGTCTGATCATTGCCCGGTCAGTTTGATTATTGACTAATCGGCTTGTTTTATGCAGAAATGAGCAATAACCTTGCACCAAATGTCCTATTTGGCTATACTTTCGCTGGAGGCGAACATGGCAAAACAGCGAATTGTTTTGGTTGATGATCACGAAGTTGTCCGGTTAGGGTTAAAGTCATTATTAGAACACAATCCGCAGTTTGAGGTGGTTGGCGAAGCTGGAACTGCCAAGGAAGCTCTTGAACAAGTTGGATTATTACGGCCGGATGTAGTTTTAATGGATATTCGATTACCTGGCGCTTCTGGAATCGAGGCTTGCGAGGAGATCACTCGGAATTTCCCGGATACACGCGTAATTATGTTAACCTCCTACGCCGAGGATGAGATGTTGTTCTCCGCGATCCGTGCCGGCGCATCTGGCTATGTTTTAAAGCAAATTGCCAGCGACGACTTGATAAAAGCCATTGAACGGGTTGGGCGTGGTGAGGCCCTGTTGGACCCGGCGGTGACACAGCGTGTTTTCCAGGAGGTTCGCCGGGCAGTTAAAGAAGAAGAAGCTTCTGCTTTTTCAAATTTAAGCGCTCAGGAAAAGCATGTTTTATTGCTCGTCTCAGAAGGTAAAACAAACCGCGAAATTGCAAAATCGCTTTTCCTGGGCGAGGGTACAGTACGCAATTACGTCAGCAGCATTCTTTCAAAACTCGGGGTCAGCAACCGCGCCGAGGCGGCCGCTTACGCGGTTGAGCATAATTTGAAAGAATACTTGTAGAATGAATACTTGCTGAAATGAAAAGAGCCGGTTTTGCCGGCTCTTTTTTTGTCAAAGCTTTAGCCATTCGGATTGCATGTACAGCGAATCTTCTTCCATTATTGGACTTTCGCAAACGATGCGGCCACCGCAATTTTTTTGTTTTAGCGCGCTAAACAGAGCCGAAAGTTTAAAATCCGATTCTTGTATTGGCAAATGGTTGCGTTCCCCTTTGGCCGAATACTCGATGCCCGACATGTGAATATGAAGCCGTCCTAATGATTCTTCCCCGAGGGCGTTTTCATAGGCGGACAATAATTTCAGCCATTCTTCCGCGGAATTCATTGAGCCATCGCCTGCGCGCGCATGTAAATGCGCAAAATCCAGGCAGGGCTCGACTCCTGAAACCTCTCGACTCATTGCGAGTACATCCTCGATCGAACCAAGCATGGCAGATTTTCCCATCGTTTCCGGTCGCAGTCTAACAGGGTTGCCGGCCAATTTTAATTCTTGCACGCATTCAGCGAGCCGCGGCAGGGCTGTTTTGAGGACAGTTTCAGCCGGCTGCTCAAAGTACGAACCTGGGTGAAAAATGATGTCAGTTGCGCCGGCCAGATTACCATAATGGGCGGCGTCCATCAGCCGTTTTTTTGATTTCGGCCATTCTTCGTCGTTCGCGTTCAAATTGATGAAATAAGGCGCATGCACACTTACAGCGATCTGGTTGTCTGAGGCGGTTTGCTTAATTGCTGCACAAGTTTCTTCTGAAACACGGACTGACTGAACCCAGCCTAATTCGAGAGCTCCTAAGCCAATTTCGTGCAATCGCAGAATTGCGCCGACGCTTCCACCCGGTTTCTTCGGTGTGGAAATTGGCGAGCCAACCGTGCCGAAAATGAAATTGTTCATATTCACCTCCCTCGTATTAAAAAAGATTCCGACCGTATGGGATGAAGATGATCAACCCGACGATGGCAGCCGCTAACGCCGTGAAAACAACCGCTGCTGCTGCGGTATCTTTGGCTATTTTCGCAAGCGTATTGAAATTGGGGCTGCATAAATCGGTTAATGACTCAACAGCAGTGTTCATCGCCTCAGCCGACCAGACGGATCCGATTGCAAAAATGAGCAAGGCCCATTCAACAGGCGTCACCCGAAAGAAAAAGCCTGCACCAATCACCGCAATTGTCGCCGCCAGGTGGATCCAGGTGTTTTTTTGCGTCCGCAGCATATACGCGATACCCGCAAAGGCGAACTTAAAAGAGGGCAGGCGGCCGCGCAAGAAAACAAACATATCAATTCTCAGGCAATTGATTGATACTGCAGCCGATTGCAGCCAGAATGTCAGCCTGTATAGCCCACATTTCAGCTTTTTCATCTGGCTCTAAATGATCGTACCCGAGAATATGAAGGACCCCATGCACCACAAGCAAACGGATCTCGTTCATTACCGGATGTTGTGCGGCTTCAGCCTGCGCCAAAGCACGCGGAAAGCTGATCATGATATCACCTAAATATTGAACCTGTTCGTCAGGATCAAACTCATCGGATGGAAAAGAAAGCACATCCGTGGGCGCATCAGTATCGCGGTATTGAGCATTCAGAGCTCGAATCGTGTCATCATTTGAAACTGCAATCGAAAGTTCTACCTGCTCGCTCATTTCTTCATGCGCTAGAACTGCTTCGGCTGCTTCAACCAGCATTTGCGGGTCCACGAATGCTGAAAATTCTTCGTCGATGTCAACAAAAATCATAAGACTCTCTACTTCGTCGGGATGCGATCAGAAATCGGCTGTGTGGCTGGGCTGATCTGATTGTCATTTGCGGCGGGTTTAAGTTCGGGATATTTGATCCGCGCGTGATACGTGTTGCGAAGCGTTTTCACGAAGGAATCGACAATCAATGTTAAATCGCGCATTGTCAGAGTGGTGTTGTCAAGCTGGCCTTCTTTTTGGCAGTAGTCTACAACTTTGCGAATTAAAGCGCGTAGTTCTTCTTCGTCTTTGGGTATCTCCGCGCGTGCGCGCGCCTCGACGCCATCCGCCAGCATAAGGATGGCCGTCTCGCGGCTTTGCGGCGAAGGCCCAGGGTAACGAAAATCTTCAATATTCACCTGGCTCTCATCACCATTTGCCGCTTTTACCGCTTGGGTGTACTGGTATCGCGTTACCATGGTGCCATGATGCTCAAGCATAAAATCCTGCAAACGAACAGGCAGCCGGTATTTGCGCGCTAAAAGAATCCCATCGTGGACGTGCTGGATGATGATCTGCGCGGTTTGGCGTGGATCCAGCTCGTCATGAGAATCAATTTTTCCTTGCACCTGGTTTTCAATAAAAAAGGTCGGGTTAAGGGACTTGCCGGCGTCATGGTAAATCGCGCCAGCGCGCGTCAGCAAGGCGTCGGCACCAATCACTTCCGCGGCCTGTTCCGCAAGATTGGCAACTTGCAGCGAATGCTGGTATGATCCGGGCATTTCTCGCAGCATATGCTGCAAAAGCGGATGATCTGGCCGTAGCAGATCCATCATCTGCAGCGAAGTGGTTAAGCCGAGCAATTGCGAGAACAGGTATTGCAAAAGTAAGGTTAAAGAGGCGGCGGCAATACCATTTAAAAAGGCAGCGCCACTTAATGTTGCGATTCCCAGCCAATCGGTATTGTTGTCAATCAGGCGGTAGGCGAGGATAACTGCCGAGCCAGAAAGACCGATGGCGATGCCTGCCCAGAAATAATTGGCGATTCGGCGGCCTTTTCCCAGAATTAAAATACCCACCAGACTGGTGAGCAGGTGGAAAATGGTTAAATCCAGGCTATTGGGCAGGTCATAAGCAATTAAAACTGTCAATACGAGCGGAAACACAATAGCTGTCTCGAGCGAAAACAGACTGGCCAACGTCAAAGCAAACGCCGATACCGGGAATATATACGGCACAACGGTTCTGTTCGGGACGACCATTTTGGCTAGATATAAGAACAACAGGAAGGTTATGCCAATCAGCAAAAGGCTCTTCAGGCCTTTCACTACCGGGAGCGGGCGGTGATTGAAATATAGCGTGATAAAAACCGCCATCAAGGCTACCAGAATAGCGGAAGCCCAAAAAACTTGCTGCTGGTTATCCTGGCGCACAAGGTTATATTGATCGAGGGCTTCGTAAGCCAGTTCGTTAATGATTTGTCCGCGCCTGACGATGGTTTCTCCAGATAGGAATGCACGGGTAACCGGCTCTACAGCGGTGGAGGCTTCTGTCCGCGCCTGATCGGTCAATTCCTGGCTAAAGAGACTATTAGCAGAAACAAATGGAGAGACAATCTGGTTGACCAGATTAGCCTCTTCTTCATCAAGCGAGAAGCTGATTAAAGTCGGAATACTGCGGCGCGCTTCAGCTACCTGGTCATCTCGGATGGTGCGGCGCATAACCTGTTCCATTACCGACACGGATTCCTGTTGGATGGTCTGCCAGTGGCTGTCACTCAGGTTAATGATTTCAGTAATAATATCCGGATCAAAAACTACTGAATCGAGCTTTTGGATATCAGAAACTTTTTGGTCAATTGTGGCGTAAGAATCGAAGCGAACTGCTGTGATGTAATTTAGCGCAACGCGCAAATTCTCAATTTGACCGCGTGTGATGGCAGGATCAGTTGGCAGGTATATCGGATCTACTTTTGAACTGGCTTCCGCTCGGGCCTGTTGAGTAAGAATATCGCTGACAAAAGTTAAATCATGCGTGGCTTGAATATCCTGATCAGCGACATCGCCGACTTTAATTGGCGCAATTGCCTGGCGTATGGCAAGCGGAAAAATCAAAGCCGCCCAGGCTAAAATACTGCACACAATTAAGAGAACAATCCGAAAGGTTGCTCTGTTAGATGGCTTTTGGAAATGACGTTCGATTGCCGCAATCATTGGCTGGCTTCAGCAAGAATGTCGCGTACCATTTTGCTGATTTTATCTCCCGCAGCGCGACCCTGTACTTTTGGCATGACGGTTTTCATCACCAAACCGGTTTGGTTTGGTGCGGTTACATTCAATTCGTGTATAGCGTCGCGAACAATTTTCTCAAGTTCATCGTCGCTCAATTGTTTTGGCAAGAACTCTTGCAATATTTTTATTTCCGCCTCGCTTTGCGCGATCAAATCTGCCCGGCCAGCTTTCGTAGCTCCTTCGATTGACTCGTGGCGCATCTTGATTTCTTTTTGGACAATCGAAAGAATACCAGCATCATCGGTGGCTACACCTTTTTCCACATCGGCGAGTTTTATGCTGGCCAAGAGCAAACGATATGTTTGTTTACGAGATTCATCGCCTGCTTTCATGGCGGATTTTAGTTTTTCTGAGAGTTCCAGACGGAGTGACATCGTGTTTGCTTTCTTTCTTATGGAGTAGTTGTTATTTGGTCCTTGATTTCTTGGAAGAGGCTTTCGCCTATTCCGGACACATTTTGAATATCCTCTATTGTATCAAAATCACCGTGGTTTTGTCTGTATTCAATGATGTCGCCAGCTTTTCCTGGCCCGATACCGGGCAGGGCCTCCAGTTCTTTTTGCGTGGCGGTATTGATATTAATCAAATTGATTGGTGAAGCGGGAGAATTACCGTTGAGCGCAATTTGTTCTCCTTGAGCCGGAATATAGATTTTCATTCCATCTTTGAGCAGCGCTGCACGATTGATCGAATCAAGATTGGCGTCAGTTAAAGGGCCGCCTGCGGCGAGGATAGCGTCATTAATCCGAGAATTGACCGGCAGCTGATAAATTCCAGGTTGGTCAACTGCTCCGTCAACATCAACGGTCAGCGGTGATTGGGTTGCGGTTGGGAGAATGCGAATGGCATTGGCGCGCGGCGGCGAACTGATCAACAGGATTACCGCAGATAACAGAAGGCCGAATAGAACGCCTATGATCAGGGTAATAAATGGTTTCTTGATATATTCTTCCAGAATTTCGCCCATGAGAAAAGTATATTGCTGGCAGAATTCTCGTCAAGTAAAACAAACGAGGAAGCCCATGAAAGGACTTCCTCGTTTGTGTGTTTCAAGTATTTGGGTTAAGCCTGGGTGATGGAACCAGCGAGCGCGTCGTTCTGCTGTGGAATCTCTACTGCTTTCGCTGCGTCTTCCAGTTCAGCTTCTTGTGCCAGCATGGCGTTAAAGGCGGCAATCCCAACGGCGATGATGTCCAGGTCTGGTTCGCGGGTGGTCAGATGCTGCAGCGCCAGGTTAGGTTTAATCAGCCAGCATACGATCGGGGAATCAAGATGGTTGGCAGTAAAACGGATATATTCATATGCGAGCATTGCTAACAGCGGGATAAAGACAATGCGAGTAAAAATCAGCCAGCCCATCGGCAAAGACCCTAAAAACGTGAAGAAAATGATCGATATCACGACCAGTGTCAGCAAAAATGCTGTGCCGCAGCGCGGATGCTCCAGTGAGAAGTCCTTTACGTTTTCTGGGGTTAACTCCACTCCCGCCTCGAAGGCATTGATGGTTTTATGTTCAGCCCCATGATAAGCAAAAACCCGTTTAATATCCTCCATCTGGCCAATACCCCAAATATACAGAACAATACCGGCCAGACGGATGAGCCCTTCGGTCAGGCTCATCAATAATGTTGACATTCCCGTAAAATGCTGGAGCCCTTTGCCAATGGCCGCCGGAGCGACAAAAAAGAGCAGAATAGCAACCAGCATTGAAACCCCAAGGGTTAAATACAGGGCTGGCCCTTCAATTTTCTCCTCTTCTCCGGTTTGGATATTCGCTGACTCAGTAAGAAAGCGCGTCCCGAGGCCGAGCGAATCCCAGAGAATTACCAAGCCGCGCAGAAAAGGGATTTTCCCTAAACGGCTTTTGTAAATACCTTCCAGCTTTTCTTTTTGGATGACAATCTCGCCATTTGGAGCGCGGTAAGCTGCGGCGACTCCGTACTTGCCGCGCATAAGAACGCCTTCAATTAAGGCTTGCCCGCCGTAAGAGGGTAAGCGTAGTTTATCGGTACTCATTGTTGGTCTTCACCTCAATTAATCTGTTGCGATTCGGCATAGTAGTAAAAGAATGCGATTAGCGTATCAATACCCCGGTACCAGGTTGGCAGATGAAGTTTCTCGTTGGGGGAGTGGATGTTGTCATCAGCCAGACCAAAGCCGGTTAATATCGAATCGATGCCAAGAATCTCTTGCATATCGGCTACTATCGGCACTGACCCGCCTTCGCGTTTGTACACCGGTGCTTTTCCAAAAACTTCTGTCATTGCGGCGGTCAAAGCTTGCGTGGCCGGATGATGGATGTCTGAGATTGAAGCACTGCCGGAACCAAGTTGCGTTAATTCCCAGCGCACCGTATTGGGCGCATGTTCTTCCAGGTATTGTTTAAGACCGGCATACACCTCGTCTGGGCGCTGCCTGGCAACCAGGCGCATGGAAATTTTCGCCATCGCCCAGGCGGGGATAATAGTTTTTGAACCTTCGTCGATAAACCCGGAATAAATACCGTTTACGTCCAGGCTGGGACGAGCGCCAGTCCGCTCGACAGAAGTATATCCAGCTTCGCCATAAACTGCCGGAACGCCGGTTTGCTTCATGTAGAAGGAATCGTCCATTGGCAGACGGGATAATTCGGTTCGCTCTTCGTCTGATAACGGTAAAACGCGATCATAAAAACCGGGCAGGGTGATATGTCCATTCCCATCATGCATGCCAGCGATCAATTCGCTAAGGACAATGGCTGGGTTGTGCACTGCGCCGCCGAATACGCCGGAATGCAAATCTTGTTTGGGACCATAGACGCGCAATTCAAAATATGCCAATCCACGTAATGCATAGGTTATGGTTGGTATATCCGCTGCGATCATGCCTGTGTCAGGATTTAAACATACGTCACATTTAAGAAGATCTTTGTGCTCTCGGACAAATGGAACCAGGTTGGGCGAGCCGATTTCCTCTTCGCCTTCAAGAATAAACTTGATGTTTACAGGCAGGTCACCGGCTTGCAGCAGTGATTCAACCGCAAACAATGAGGCCGCCACCTGACCTTTCATGTCAGAAGCGCCGCGCGCAAATAAATTTTCTCCACGGATGGTGGGGGAAAACGCAGGCGTCTGCCATAACTCAAGCGGCTCAGCCGGCTGGACATCGTAATGTCCATAAATCAGCACCGTCGGCGCATTTGATGCTGGCGATTCTTTTTCTGCGTAAACGATCGGATTGCCGGGGGTAGGGAATATTTCCGTTTGGGTTATTCCAATGGCGTGCAAGCGATTCTCGATCCATTGTGCTGTCGCTTGAATATCATTTTTATTTTCCGGTTTTGTGGAAACAGAGGGAATGCTGACAAATTCTTCCAATGTGCGAAGAAAACTGTTCTTTTGTTCGTGCGCATAGGCAATAGCCTGGTCGAGGTTGGTCATGGTTTAAGAAATCTCCCGGAAAAATTTTCACCTGCCGCGGTTCCAGATTTTTATAGTGATGTGAAACACGCGGGTAGATGTAGCTCCTGTCGGCCGAAGTTTAAATTATATGACATTTGTTTAAAAAACTCCAATTCTGGAAGTATGCCTTCGCTGTAAATAAGCTTATCCGGTTGGATGATTTGTGTTAAAATTAAATTTAATGGATCCGGGGGTCAGATCAAGCATGGCTTGACTGGCGTCAGGTTGCGGCCTGTCGAAAAGTACCGCCTTTTCCTGCCAGCGATCCGATGAAATCGATTTATCCGCGACTTCAATTCCTTTGATAATTTCTAGCCGGTAGAGGGTTACCGGTATTTGTTGTTTAATCTAACGGAATGACGAGGTGAGCATGCTGATTCTAAATGGGCGTCTGGTTACCTGGACTGAACCGAACCAGATCATTCTTGGCCAGGCATTGCGAATAGATCAGGGCGTTATTCAGGCGATTGGCCCACAAGCAGATCTGCTGGCGAAATATCCGGCCGACGAGCGAATTGATGCTCACGGTCAGTTGGTCATGCCGGGCAATATTTGTGCTCACACTCATTTTTATGGCGCTTTCTCCCGCGGAATGAATATTCCTGGGCTGCCCGCAAAAGACTTCCCTGAGATTCTTGAAAAACTCTGGTGGCGGCTGGATAAATCCTTGAATTTGGAGGACGTAAAGTATTCCGCTTACGTCTGTCTTGTGGATGCGATTCGGCACGGGACGACAACACTTTTCGACCATCACGCTTCTCCCAACGCGATCCGTGGTTCGCTATTTACGATTGCGGACGCGGTCACTGAAGCCGGGGTGCGGGCTTCCTTATGTTATGAGGTGACTGACCGCGATGGTGATCAAAAATGCCGGGAAGGCATTGAGGAGAATCGCGAATTTATTTCGTATATCCAGCGGAATCAGCCGGCTTCTGACCACCTTTCGGCTACTTTCGGTTTGCACGCAAGTCTAACGCTTTCAGAAGATACCCTGGCGGCTGCCCGTCAGGCTATTCCCGATCAGGCAGGTTTTCACATCCACGTGGCTGAACACTCGGTTGATGAATATGACAGCCTGAATAAATGTGGCCAGCGGGTGGTGGATCGTCTGGAACGGCATGGTATTCTTGGCGAAAACTCAATTGTTGTGCATGCCGTGCATGTGGACGCGCGCGAAATTGCAATCTTAGAACGCACCCGCACCTTTGTTACCCATCAGCCGCGTTCCAATATGAATAACGCGGTTGGGCTGCCGCAAACCGAATCGATGATGCGGGCAGGGGTCAAGGTGTGCCTGGGCAACGACGGCTTTTCAAACGCGATGTGGGAAGAATGGAAAACAGCCTATCTTGCGCATAAACTCTGGAACGCTGATCCGCGGCGGATGGGTGGTTACGATATCACCGCCATGGCAATTCATAATAATCGCGATCTGGCTAATCAGCATTTTCACGGCGCGCCGATAGGCACAATTGAAGAAGGCGCCGCTGCTGACTTGATTTTTGTGGAGTACCACGAGTTTACTGAATTATCAGCGGATAATTTGCCCTGGCACATCATTTTTGGCTTCAACCCAAGTATGGTGACCGCAACTTTTGTCGCTGGGAAACCACTGATGCTCAACCGAGAGTTACTGACTCTGGATGAAGAGAAGATCGCTTTTGAGGCGCGGCGGCTTTCAAAAAGCACCTGGCAGCGTTTTACCGAAATTTCATTGGCGAGGGAGTGATGGACTTAATAAACAAACCAACGCTGGCTATTATCGGCGGCACAGGAAAAGAAGGACTTGGGCTGGCTTACCGGTGGGCGAAATGCGGTTACCCAATCATTATTGGTTCGCGTAGTCTCGATAAGGCACTTGCAGCCGTGGAAGAATTAAAGAAAATAGCCGGGGAAAAGATTAATGTTACCGGCGACACCAATCCGCAAGCTGCGCAAAAAGGCGATATTCTGGTATTAACAGTACCTTTTTCAGCGCATGCTGCCACTTGCGAATCGTTAATTGAACAGGCGCAAGGCAAAATTGTGATTGATGTGGCTGTGCCGTTAGTGCCTCCGAAAGTAGCAAAGGTTCAGATGCCGCCTGAAGGCAGCGCCGCGCAACAGGCCCAATTGATTTTGGGACAAAGTGTTCAAGTTGTGGCGGCTTTTCAAAATATTTCGTATGAAAACTTGCTGACCGATGAGGTAGTGGACTGCGATGTGCTTGTCTGCGGAAGCGGCAAGGAAGCCCGTGAGTTGGTAGTCAGCATGATTAGTGAAATGGGATTGACCGCCTGGAATGCCGGCCCAATTGAAAATGCGGTTGTAGTTGAAGGGTTGACCTCTGTCCTGATCGGCTTGAACAAACAATTTGGCGTAAAATCCAGCGGCATTCGCATTACGGGAATCGAGCGGCACTAATGACGCAGCTTGTTTTGACGCCAATCACCGGGCTGCCTGATATTTTGCCAGGTGCTTCGCTCGGCCAATGTCTGATAACTGGCTTGGAAAATGCCAGCATTGCTTTGGCGGATGGTGACATCTTGGTATTGGCGCAGAAAATTGTTTCGAAAGCTGAAGACCGCTTCAGGAAGCTGAGCGAAGTTTCGGCCAGTGCCGAAGCTGAAGAAATTGCCAGAATTACAGAAAAAGATCCGCGTTTCATTCAATTAGTGCTTGATGAATCAAGTGAGGTTCTGCGAATGCGCGCTGGAACGATTATAACCGAGCATAAGAATGGTTTCGTGTGCGCCAATGCCGGAATTGATCATTCTAATGTATCGCGTGACGGTTCCGAAGACGTATATTTGCTCTTGCCAGAGAATGCGGATTTCTCTGCACAAAGAATCCGGGACTATATAAAAAGCGTTGCCGGTGTAAATACCGGTATTCTGATTATTGATTCGCATGGAAGGGCCTGGCGTAACGGCACCGTCGGTGTGTGCATTGGTCTGGCTGGAATCCCTGGATTGGTGGATTTGCGCGGGGAGAAAGATATGTATGGGTATACCTTACGGGTTACCATGGTCGCAGCCGCGGATGAATTGGCCGGAGCTGCCTCGCTGGTTATGGGCGAGGCGGCAGAAAGAGTCCCCGCGGTGCATGTGCGTGGTTTCCCGTTTCCGTTGCGTGAAGGGGAACAATCTGAATTGCATCGCCCTAAAGAATTGGATATGTTTCGATAATTATGTACGCCATTCTTTCTATTCTTGATCAGCATAGCCTGGACCAGGTTCATCGGCTGCGAACGCAAATTCTGGAAGCCTGCCAGATCAATGCGGATGTTTTCGGGCTGGAGCCGCACATCAGCTGGCAAGGAGCTTTGGATTATGACTTGCCGAAGGTCGAACAGAATTTGACCGCCATTTCGTCGAGATTGAGGCCGTTCGAAGTCAACGTTGGCGGATTGGGAATATTCAGCGGCGAAAACCCGGTGATCCATTTAGTGGTAACTCGATCGGAAATAATGAGCACAGTTCGTTCGTCGCTTTGGGAAGCCAACCTGCTGGCGGCAACACAACTAAACCCTTATTTTTCCGCGGATTTATGGATACCTCATATCTCACTGTTTTATGTGGAGAAAAACGCGCAGTCTGACTTGCCCTGTGCATTGGCCGGCTTAATCCACGAGCCGATCCAATTCAAGGTGCAAATTTCCTCTTTTTCATTGGCGTATGATCAAGATGGTCAGTATGGTATCCATGATACTTATCCTTTCAGTGGACAGGCTGGCCATGGCAATGGCTGATGGAAACGGGTGGAGTATAATGAGATTGGGTAATACGCAAGCTTATTGCCCTGATATGCCCAGATTGACCAACTTCGGATTCAAGGTGTAGCCAACTATGGGATTGTGGGCAATTGTTCCGGTAAAACCCCTTCGCAGAGGGCGCTCCCGCTTAGCGGGAGTACTTTCGGAAGACGAACGGACACTCCTAAATTTCACTTTGCTCAGCAGCACTTTAAAAACCTTGGTTGAAGCGCCTGAAATTGACCAGGTTCTGGTCGTCAGCCGTGACCCATCTGCATTGGCGCTTGCCCGTGACTTTCAAGCCAGAACCGTTCAGGAGGATGGCCAGCCGGACTTAAACACGGCTTTAGAGCGGGCAACGGTAGTGGCGCAGTTGTATTCCGCGCAGGAGATTTTAGTATTACCGGCTGATTTGCCGCTGCTTTCGCGGCGTGATATTCAGCACATTATTGATCTGGGTTCAAAACCGCCGGTTGTTGTCGTCGCCCCCGATCGAAGAAATGATGGGACAAATGCATTGTATTTGAACCCGGCTGGTATTATTCAATACCAGTTTGGTCCAAAATCTTTTCAAAAACATTTAGACGCAGCGCGCAGAAAAGATGTGCGCGCAGAAGTATGTGAATTATCTACCTTGAGTCTTGATCTTGATTCCCCCGAAGATTTGGATCTGCTGAAGCAGATTGAAGCCCTGAAAATTGAGCCCTAAGCGCTAACCTATCAATTGGAGGATTGTATGACCGAGAGAGTCGCATTATACCTGCAGGATGCCCATGATTTACGAGATGGGTTGGATTATGCTCGCTATGCCGAAAAGCGTGGATTTGAAGCGGTTTGGCAGGCTGAAAGCCGTTTGGTCCGCGATGCGATTGTCCCAATGGCGGCTTATGCTGCGGTTACTGAAAAGCTCAAGGTTGGCTCAGGGGTCATTAATAATTGGACGCGAAACATTGGTTTGCTGGCGTCAACATTTTTAACGCTGGATGACCTGGCTCCCAACCGTGTCATTTGCGGGATTGGCGCCTGGTGGGATCCGCTGGCAAAAAATGTTGGCATTGACCGCCGGAAACCGTTAACCGCCATGCGCGAGACGGTCACAATTTTACGGCGCTTGCTGGCGATGGAACGCGTTAGTTTTGAGGGTGAGTTTATTCATGTCAATGGGATTGAACTGGACGTTGTGCACGGCCGGCGCGAACCACGGCATGTTCCGATTATGATTGGCGCAACCGGTGACCAGATGATGGAGTTGACCGGTGAAATTGCGGATGGTGCTGTTCTCAATTATTGCGTGCCGCCGGAATACAATATCAAGGCTTTGGATTTGCTGCGGGCTGGGGCCAGGAAGGCTGGACGCGATTTTGATGCTATTGATCGCCCGCAGTTAATTGTCTGCTCGGTGGACGAAGATCACGATAAAGCCATTGATACCACACGGGGCCTTTTGACCCAATATCTGGCGCAACAACCACATATTGCTAAGGCTTCTGGCGTTTCAGCCGATGTGGTGGCATCCATCCAAGCCATTCTGGGATGGCCAGCGACCCATGATCAAATTGATAAAGCCAAACATCTGGTTCCAGAGGATTTGATCCATCGAATCACTGCCTCCGGAACACCGGAAGAAGCCCGCGCGAAAGTGGCAGAATACCGGAAATATGGCTGCACCTGTCCGATCCTCTATCCGGTTGGCGGGGACGTAAAGTTACTGATTGACACCTTTGCTGCAAATTAAACGACGATTTATTGGCGGGAACAAAAGAGGTAGAACCATGATTGATCGCTATTATCGCCCGAATACGCTATCCGAAGCAATTGCTTTGCTTTCTGATGCTGCTCAGCCGGCGATTCCGCTTGGCGGTGGCGCCGTGGTATCAAAAATGCGCTCATTCAGTGGGGCAGTTGTCGATTTGCAAAACCTGGGGCTCGACTATCTCCTTGCTGAAGGAGAAATCATCCGGTTAGGGGCCAATCTGCGCTTGCAGCCGATGCTGCTTAATGATGCCATCTCCAAAGAACTGGGAGATGCCGTTGACCACGAATGTAGCTATAACTTGCGGCAGCAAGCCACCATCGCCGGGACGTTGATCACGGCTGATGGACGGTCGCCGTTGGGATTATCATTTCTGGCGTTGAATGCTCAGTTAACCTGGCAGCCCGATGATGCGCTGATGGCTTATGCGGATTACCTGGCAGGCGCTTCTAAAAAAGGAGTGCTGATCAGCGAAGTGCGTTTCCAAAAGCCTAATCATTTTGTTTTCGAGACTATTGGACGAGCGCCTTATGATCGTCCAGTAGCTCAGGCTGCGTTGGCTGCCTGGGCGGATGGTGCTGAACGATTGTCAATTGGCGGATGGGGTAAAGCCCCCTTATTGGCCTGGAGCGGCCCTCGACCGGATAACTGGAGGGCTATTATTCAGTCCAAAGCGAATATCAGCGATCAATGGGCCGGCGGGGAATATCGATCGGAAGCGATGATTTCAGTTGTGCAGTCGCTCTTTAATCGGGTACAGGCGGAGGTGCTCTGATGCAATTCACAGCTTGTATCAATCGAACAACCGTTGAGTGGGATATTGAGCCCGCTGATACCTTATTATCTGTCCTGCGCAAGCATGGTTATTTCGGAGTTAAATTTGGCGGCTGTCAGAAAGGCGAGTGCGGTGCCTGCACGGTTTTGCTTGATGGCCGGCCTATTAATTCTTGCTCTCTCTTGGCTGCTCAAGCAGATGGACATTCGATTGAGACGATCGAGGGGCTTGGAGAACACCCTGACCATGGCTGGAAGAAAACGAACGGATTGCACATCATCCAAAATGCTCTGGTCGAGAGCGGCGCTATCCAGTGTGGCTATTGTACGCCAGCCTTTGCATTGGCGGCTTATGCATTATTGGCGCGTAATCCTGACCCCAGCGAAGAAGATGTTCGCAAAGCGATCTCGGGGGTGCTCTGCCGCTGCACGGGGTATTTAAAACCGGTCCAGGCGATATTGAATGCCGCAGCTCAATTGCGCGGCGAAAATCCTGCGTTGCACACGGAACCCTTAGAGCCGGCTGTCGCAATGGAATTCCAGCCGAAAGATGTTCAGCCAGAAACATTCAAGGTCGGCAAGCCCGTTCAGAAAGTGGATGCGCTGAAACTGGTTCAGGGAAAAGCGGCGTTCACTGCTGATATTGAATTACGGGACATGCTGTTTGCGAAAGTTTTGCACAGCCCAGTTGCGCATGCGCGGATAAAGAATATTGATGTCAGACAGGCGCGTGCTTTACCGGGCGTGGCGGCTGTATTAACTTACCGGGATATTCCGCGTGTTGTCTATTCGACCGCGGGACAATCCGACCCGATTCCGGGACCTTTGGATATGTTCTCGCTGGACGAAAAGGTCAGATTTGTCGGCGACCGGGTAGCTTTTGTCGCGGCAGAGAGTGAAGACATAGCTGAGCAGGCTCTGGCATTAATCAAGGTCGAGTACGAAGAGTTGCCTGCTATTCTTGATGCTCGCGAAGCGATGCGTCCGGGGGCAGTGCAAATCCATGACGAACCGGAATATGTCAATTTTGCTGATTCGGACCCAAGCCGGAATCTGGCGGCTGAAATCCGCATTGATATCGGCGATGTAGAAAAAGGTTTCCGAGAGGCCGATCGAATTTTTGAGGCCGATTACAGCGTGCCAAAAGTTCAGCAAGCGCATATTGAACCGCATGTGGTTGTCACGTATTGGGATGAAGATGACCGGTTAGTGGTACGCACAAGCACTCAAGTACCATTTCACGCCCGAAGAATATTAGCTCCGGTATTAAATTTGCCGGTAAAAAGAATCCGCGTGATTAAGCCGCGCATAGGCGGCGGTTTCGGCGGCAAGCAAGAGGTATTGGTTGAAGATGTTGCCGCCCATCTGACCATCGCTACTGGGAAGCCGGTATTTTACGAATATACCCGAGAAGAAGAATTTACTGCTGCCCGGGCACGCCATCCAATGCGTATTCATATGAAGACAGGCGTTAAGAATGACGGAACGATTACAGCTAATGAGATGGTGGCTTTGTCAGATACCGGCGCATATGGCTGCCATGCATTGACGGTAACCGGAAACACCGGGCATAAAGCAATGGCGCTTTATGTCGGCGATGGCGAGTATCGAAAATCCCCGAATATTCGTTTCTATGCGGATATTGTCTATACTAATACACCTCCAGCCGGAGCTTACCGTGGTTATGGCATTCCTCAAGGGTATTGGCCAGTCGAGCGGCATATTGAAGATATCTGCCGGGCAATGGGCTTTGACTCCATAGCTTTCAGAAAGAAGAATTATTTACGTCCAGGCGAGCTGCATCCCTTCAGTACGGCCTGGAGCGAGGGGCGCGAGCCGGTTCCAGAAATCATTCAAACGGTAGGGCTGGATCAATGCATCGAACGCGGCAAAGCGGCGATTGGCTGGGATCAGAAATACAATAATCCGGAATGGCATACTGTTCCGGGAGCGCCGAATTTACGAAAAGGCATTGGCATCGCTGCTGTCATGCAGGGCACTGCGATCCCGTATCTGGATATGGGAGGCGCCAGTATCAAAATTAACGATGATGGATCTTTCAATCTGCTGGTCGGCGCAACTGATCTGGGTACCGGCTCGGATACTGTGCTGGCTCAGATGGCAGCAGAAGTTTTAGGCGCGGATGTAGAAGACATCATTGTTCACTCGTCCGATACGGACTTCACGCCGTTTGACGTAGGCGCATATGCTTCTTCAACCACCTTTATTTCCGGCGGCGCGGTCGTCCGGGCGGCGGAAATGGCTGCTGAAAAAATCAGGAAACGGGCCGCCATGATGCTTTCAGGTGATGACAAAGAGAAATACGCCCCTGAAGATATTGAATTACGCGATAAGGCCGCTTTTGCTCCTGACGGAAGTTCGGTGACTCTTCGAGAAATTGCACTTCACTCGCTTCACAAAACGGAGCAGGAACAGATAATGGGCATTGGCTCGTATTACTCTCCTGTTTCCCCGCCGCCTTTCGCGGCTCAATTCGCGGAAGTAACGGTCGATGTCAAAACAGGTAAAGTGATTGTGGATCATTTGGTCATGGCGGTTGATTCGGGAATTATCGTTAATCCAGTTACCGCCACCGGTCAGATTGAAGGCGGTATGGCGCAAGCTTTAGGTTATGCGGTTTGTGAAGAAATGCTCTACGATGAAAAAGGCCAGGCGCGTGAAAAGGACCTGGTGGATTACCATATCTTTAGAGCTGACGAAATGCCAAAGATGGAGGCGTTCTTTATTCAGACATATGAGCCTTCACACCCGTTTGGGGTTAAAGCTGTTGCGGAAATTCCTATGGACGGCGTCGCGCCGGCCGTAGGAAATGCGATTGCAGATGCCTGCGGAGCCAGGCTGTTTGATAACCCGGCGACTCCGGAACGAGTCTGGCGCGCTTTAAAAAATGGCTAGGACACAGCATGGGTATTTACCGGTTGATAGCAGACATGGAAGAAAAACGACTGGCGGGTGCTTTATGCACCATTATTCAGGCTAAGGGGTCAACACCGCGGCATGAGACCAGCAAGATGCTCGTTTACGAAGATGGCAGTTTTACGGGTACAGTCGGCGGTGGCGAGGTTGAGCAACGTGTCAGAGCAGAAGCTTTGCAGTCGATTTCGGATGGAAAGAGCCGGCGGTTAAGCTACAATTTGGTAAACCCAGAGAAAGGCGATCCAGGCGTTTGCGGCGGGGCTGTTGAGGTTTATGTGGAACCTGTTTTACCCAATCCAACCCTGATCATTATTGGCGGCGGACACGTTGGACGCGCACTGTCCTATTTGGCAAAGTGGTCTGGTTTCTATGTCGTTGTTAATGATGACCGCCCTGAATTTTGTTCTGCCGAACAAAATCCCGACGCAGATGAATTGATTGTGTGCCCAATGGCTGAGCTTCCTCAAAAGGTAAAAATCGATTCCCGTACTTATCTGGTCTTAGCCACCCGGGGAAGCAGTGTGGATGTAGATGGATTAGGCCCTTTGTTAGCTTTGCCCGCACGATTTATCGGCGTTATTGGGTCAAAACGGCGCTGGCTGACCACTCGTAATGGGCTTCTCGAACAAGGTCTTTCAGAAAATGATATTAACCGGATCCATTCACCGGTCGGGTTAGAGTTGAACGCAGAAACGCCAGAAGAGATCGCCGTTAGCATTATGGCAGAAATCATCATGCTGAAAAACGGCGGTACCGGCGAGGCAATGAAGATCTGAGGAAGAATTATGTGGAATTCAGTTTATTGCGCAGCATCTCTGGACGATGTAATTGATTATTTAGATGAATTTGCGCCATCTGCGCGTATTGTCGCTGGCGCAACTGACTTAATTCTTGAATTGGAGCGTGGAGTCAGACCAGATGTGCACCAATTGGTTGACATCACCAGGGTGCCTGAATTGGATCAAATTCATCTGGACGAAAAAGGCTGGATCCATATAGGTCCATTGGTCACCCATAATCAAGCGGCCAGTTCTAAACTGATTCAGGAACACGCTTTGCCTTTAGCGCAGGCCTGTTGGGAAGTGGGTTCGCCGCAAATCCGAAATCGGGGAACCATCGCCGGTAACCTGATTACTGCTTCTCCGGCGAATGACACGATCTCCCCGTTGATGGCTCTTGGTGCAAAAATCACCTTATCTTCAAAACAGGGCGCTCGGATTGTTGATTTGGCGGATTTTTATTTAGGCGTTCGCCGGACAGTAATGGATTCAAAAGAAATTTTGACGGATATTTCTTTTCCAGCATTACGAGCCAATCAGAAGGGTATGTTTATCAAATTCGCTTTGCGCAAAGCTCAAGCGATATCCCTATTGAACGCGACGGTGATTCTAGCGATTGCCGGTAATCAAATTGCTGATGCCTCCATTTGCTTGGGCGCCGTTTCGCCAGTGATTATTCATGCCGCAGCGGCCGAAAAATGGCTGGTAGGAAAACCGTTTACTGTTGAAACCATTACAACAGCTGCGGCATTGGCGGTCGATGCGGCGACTCCAATTTCAGATGTTCGAGCGTCGGCTGAATATCGCAAGAAAATGGTGAACGTGGTTGTGCGGCGCGCCCTGGAAGCTATTTATTTTGAACAGGAACGTGCAAGTTTGCCTTTGAACCCCGTAATTTTAGGCGGAAATGCGCCTGAACGGACAATGCTTCCGCAATCCTTTGAGTTTTCTGACGGGCAGTTAATTGAGACAGAAATCAATGGCCAAAAATTTACATTTAATGACGGCTACAACAAAACGCTGCTTCATTTTTTGCGTGATGAAATTGGTTTGATTGGCACCAAAGAAGGTTGTGATGAAGGGGAATGCGGCGCCTGTACGGTGTACCTGGATGGCGCTGCCGTGATGAGCTGTCTGGTTCCCGCGGCACGCGCGCATGGCGCAAAAATAACTACGGTCGAGGGTATTCAAACGGACGGGAAACTGCATCCCGTTCAGGAAGCATTTATTCAGGCAGGCGCTGTACAATGCGGCTATTGCACGCCTGGCTTTATTATGTCAGCAGCAAAGTTATTGGAGGAGCGCGTTACTCCATCTCAGGAAGAAATCAAGCAAGCGCTGACAGGCAACCTATGCCGCTGTACCGGATATTATAAAATTGTTGAAGCAGTCGAAATAGCAGCGCAAATGAAAAGAGGGTAAGCATGGGCGCAAATAAATACGGCAATTATGATGCTCAGATGCAGCGGGATTTAAAAGAAAGACGCAAAGAAATTCACCCTGTTTGGCGTGGAGTGGGTTTTTTGCTGATTTTTATTACGCCAATCATGGGCTACTTTGGGGCGCTGGCTCTGATTGCCCAAAATGAAAAAAGCAAATGGTTCTCCATTCCGAGGGATTTTTTAGCGGATGGCGCTGATCGTCTGCTTTATGTGAAAATTGGGCTGACAATAATTCTGGCTTTTCTGTTTTACTCTTTCCTTCAATTGATTACTTTTATTGTTATGCAATCTTTGGGCCCATCTCGGTATGGCCCTTATGATGTTCCTCCTGTGAGGTATCGCGGAAAGCGTCACAGCCGTTAAATCAGGTATCAGCGTAATGGAGGTTCATAGGTATGCCGTCTAGTGTTGGTCAATCGGTAACGCGCGTAGATGCGCTGGCAAAAGTAAAAGGCGAAGCCCTGTACCCCGGTGATTTTAATCGTCCGGGGCAGTTAATTATGAAAGTGCTCTTTTCCGATAAAGTGCACGCGATTGTAAAATCAATTGATTATTCGGCTGCGCAACAAATTCCGGGCATAGTAGCCATCTTAACCGCCAGAGATGTGCCTGTTAATGAATACGGTCTTGGCGTCTTTGACCAGGCTGTCTTGTGTGGGCCGGGCTCATCGAAACCGTACGCAGACCGGGTTCGCTGCCTGGCGGATCAAATTGCCTTAATTATCGGCGAAACGGATGAGGCTGTTGAAAAGGCAAGAAAACTAATTAAAGTCGAGTATGAAGATCTGCCCGTACAAGTAGATATGCTGGCAGCCATGCACGATTCGGCAAACCTTATCCACCCTGAGTTAGATTCAAATATATTTACCCATTTTCGGATTCGCAAGGGTGATGTGCAAGACGGCTTTGCCCAGGCGGATGTGATTGTTGAAGGCGTTTATGAAACACCGGCCCAGGAGCATGCTTACCTTCAACCTGAAGCCGGAATCGCGTATACCGACGAGGAAGGCCGGATTACCGTCGTTGTGGCTGGTCAATGGACGCATGAGGACCGCGAGCAAATCGCGCATGCTTTAGCCATGCCTGAGGAAGAAATCCGCGTGATTTATCCGGCGATTGGCGGCGCCTTTGGCGGGCGTGAAGATATGTCCGTTCAGATTGTGCTTGCCCTGGCCGTGAAGTATTTACGCGAACGCGGAATTGATCAGGCTGTGAAAATTGTCTGGACACGTGAGGAAAGCATTGTTGGCCATCACAAACGGCACCCATACCATATTAAGGCGAAGTGGGGCGCAAAGAAAGACGGTACACTTGTGGCCGCCGAAGTGGAGTTGGTTGAAGATGGCGGCGCCTATGTGTACACATCACCCAAGGTGCTGGGAAACGCTATCCTGTTGAGCACGGGGCCTTATAAAATCCCCAACGTCAAAGTGGATGCGTACGCGGTTTATACCAACAACCTGCCGAACGGCGCCTTCCGTGGTTTTGGCGGTCCGCAAGCAACGTTTGAGGCTGAAGGGCAAATCAACAAACTGGCTGAAAAGCTAGGCATGGATCCCGTTGAGATTCGTATGAAAAACCTGCTGGACGAAGGCGACGCGTTTTCGGTAGGGACGCCGCTGCCTAAGGGCGTCTCGATTAAAAAGGTGATGGAGAAATGCGCGCTCCAGGCAGGCTGGACCCAGACAGAAGCGGGATGGCAAGCACCGCAGGTTGATCACGGTGATAAAACGATAAAAAAAGGTTTGGGAGTTGCCTGTTCGTTTAAGAATGTTGGCTTCTCCTTCGGCGCGCCGGAGAATTGCTGGGCGATCATCGAATTGGATGGCGGCGAAACAATCGAGAAAGCGGTGCTCTACCATGCTGGGGCAGATGTGGGCCAGGGCTCACATACCGCCTTTATCCAAATGGCCGCCGAGGCATTGGATTTGCCGATCGAGAAAGTTCAGTTGGTCGCATCGGACACCGCCGTTACCAGGAATTCTGGGAGTGTATCCGCGTCCCGGATGACGTTTATGGCCGGCAATGCAATTCGCGGGGCAGCAGCCGAGGCGTTAGAGAAATGGAAAAATGAAGAGCGCCCTGCACGAGCCGTGCACCAATACCGTCCGCCAAGGACGACTCCCCTGGATCCGCAAACGGGAAAATCCGAACCGAATTTTGCTTACGGTTACGTCGCTGAGGTTGTTGAAATCGAAGTGGATTGTGAAACCGGGCAACTCAAATTAAACAATATTATCTGCGCTGACGATGTTGGCCGCGCGATTAATCCGCAGCAAGTTCAAGGCCAGATCGAAGGCGCTATTGTTCAAGCAGCCGGGTATGCAGCTCTGGAGAATTTTGTACAGGCAGATGGCAAAGTTCTTACAAAAACTTTTTCTACCTACCTGATCCCCACTATTCTTGATATTCCCGAAAAGATCACTTCCGTAATTTTGGAATATGCGGATCCGATTGGCCCTTGGGGAGCTCGTGGAATGGGCGAGATGCCGTACCTGCCGCTTGTTCCAGCAATTGCCGCTGCGATAAAGGACGCCACCGGTGTCTGGTTTGATCAGTTCCCCTTTACCCAGGAACGCGTTTATTTTGGTTTGAATCCGGAGTAGAGCATGCTGCCGGAAGGATTGCGTGTGCTTGTTCGAGGAGGAGGTGATTTAGGCAGTGGAATTGTCTATCGCCTCCATAAAATTGGCGCAATAGTGTTGGTTTGTGAATTGGCCAACCCTCTGGTTGTGCGCCGTTATGTTTCGTATGCACAGGCAGTCTTCGACGGAATAGCGAGAATAGAAGATACGACAGCTCAGCTTGTGAAAAGCGAGTGTGAAGCAGAAAAAGCAATCCGTGAAGGCATAATCCCGGTTATTGTTGATGCGGAACTGCAATCTATTTCCTGGTTTAAGCCGGACGTCCTTGTTGATGCGCGTTTATTAAAACGTGAGACTAGTTACTCATTCAACGAAATTCCGGTTGTCGGTTTAGGCCCGGGCTTTACGGCTGGCAAGAATTGCTCAGCCGCCATTGAGACGCGGCGCGGTCCACGATTGGGACGTGTAATTTGGGGTGGTGCGACCGATATCGATACCGGTGTCCCAGAAACGGTCCTGGGTCACACCTTAGATCGAGTGCTCCGGTCACCAGGAATCGGTATCTTCGCTGGTGAGGTGAAGATCGGTGATATTGTCCAGCAGGGCCAGTGCCTGGGGACAGTAAACAATCTGGACGTTTACGCGTCGTTTGAGGGAATTGTACGCGGGTTAATTGCGAACGGTGTATCCGTAGAAACCGGCTGGAAAATCGGCGATATCGATCCGCGCATGGATCCTTCGCTTGCGTTTATTATTTCCGATAAAGCTTTAGCAATTGGAGGCGCAGTGATGGAAGCCATCTTGAGTTCCCCTGCAAACCGCAAGAAGCTGGCCTTAAGCGCATGAATTTATGGCAGGCGTTTCGGCTTTCGAACCGCGATTCGGTCGCGCTTGTAGGCGCTGGCGGGAAATCGAGTACGCTTTTCCGCCTGGCTCAGGATTGCGGTGGGCCGGTTTTTCTGACAACGACCACACATATGGCGGTGGACGAAGTTGATCGAGCTGCAACCGCCTTTGAAATCGCCAATGAGTTTGACTTAATAGAAACTCTTTCAGTGGGAAAGTTTACCGGACCAGTCTTGTTTTACTCATCGGCGAAAAGGGCCGGAAAAATCGATTCGATTAGCCCGGCTGCACTCGAAATTCTCCGAGAATACACCACAGAGCATGAAATTCCGCTATTGATTGAGGCGGATGGAAGCCGACGCCTGGGATTAAAAGCGCCGTTTGCACACGAACCAGTGATTCCGCCCTGGGTGAGCAGTGTAATTGTCGTGGCAGGTTTGAGAAATTTAGGCAAACCGGCGACAAGCGATGTGGTCTATAACCTGGAAAGTTTCCTTGAACTGGGTCAGGGCGACGCGGGCGCAGCAGTAACGCGTGAGCAATTGATCCGCGTGCTTGCAGATCCGGCTGGGGGGTTACAAGGTATTCCTGCTGGCGCGGTAAAAAATGTGTTCTTGAATCAACGTGATGAATGTTCGGATCCCGCTGATGCAGTACTGGATTCTTGGCAGGAATTACTTTGCATGTACGATCGCGTGGTGATCGGCTGCGCCAAACCAAAAAGAGCGAGCGGCTCTTGCGACGTGAATAGGATGGAGCCAATCGCCGGGGTTGTTCTGGCTTCTGGCGATTCAAGCCGGTATGGGCAGCCCAAGCAGCTCTTAGATTGGTTTGGAGAGCCGTTCATAGTAAAAGTCGCTAAGACAGCTTTAGCGGCTGGCTTGCATCCAGTTTTCGTTGTGGTTGGCGCAGTAAAGGATCCGATTGTGCAAGCACTTAAAAACCTGCCCATTGAAATCATTGAAAATGATGATTGGCAGGCTGGACAAAGTTCTTCAATCCGGCGGGTTTTACCGGTGTTAGGAAATCAATGTGGCGGCGCAATTTTTTTGATGTCCGATATGCCCCAGGTGGACAGTACTACAATCAGACAAATCCTAGCTGAGCATAGAAGCCATGGTCTTCCAATTTCCGCTCCGCGGGCAGGCGGCAAACGAATTAATCCAGTGCTTTTTGATCGCGTTGTATTCCCAGATCTGGCAGAAATCCGCGGCGATCAGGGCGGACGGGTTCTATTTCAAAAATATCCGGTCGGGTGGGCAGATATTGATGATGCAACGGCCGGTTGGGATGTGGATACGCCCGAAGACTATCAAAAGCTGGTCAACGCAAAACGAGATGAACCGCGGACATATTAGCGCGCTTGTGTTGGCGGCTGGCATGTCTACCCGTATGGGCAGGTGCAAGCTTGATTTACCCTGGAACGATTCTACGATTCTAGGCTCTATTTTAACCGCGCTCGACAACGAATGTATCGAGCGTATCGTTGTTGTCAGCGGCGCGTATCCTGCTGAAGTCGAGACTATCGTAAGATCGTTTACGCATGCGCATTCAGAAGCACGAGTTGAAATAGTCCACAATCCAAAATTTAATAATGGCGAAATGACCGATTCAATTCGGGTTGGCCTTGAATGGCTAAAGGAAAGCGACGGGGTGCTGATTACCCTGGGCGATCAGCCGAATATCGAGTCCGAAATAGTTAGAAAAATTATCAAGGCATTCATTTCAGGAAGCGATCTTGTCGTTCCAAGTTACAACCTCCGACGTGGACATCCCTGGTTAGTCGGCAGCCGATATTTCCAGGAATTGGAACAGCTTTCTGCTAGTTACACAATGCGGGCCTTTTTAAATTCGCATAGCCAAGAAATTACGTATGTTGATGCGGATCGTCAAAGCGCTTTTCTGGACATCGACTCATGGGATGACTATATACGCGCCAGGGCAGGCGGGGTGACGAGTAAATAGTTACCTCGCTAACATTAAAAATATCGGGTGGTGAAGCGTTTAATTTAAACGAGCACGGCATCCAAATCGTTGCTGGTTCCTTTTGCGGGCTTGTTACCATTATATATTGCGTGTAGCCAAATAATCAAACAAAATAATATTATAATTGATTTCCATGAATATCAAACACTACCTTTACTCCGAATTCAACTTAAGCCTGAAAGATATTCCTGAATTTTCCTCAGCGCCAGCCACACTTGACGCTGCCAGCTTACAACTTCCGGTAGGGGTCTATACCACTTTTCGTACTTTTCCAGGCGGCCGAGTTCTGCGCCTGAATGATCACTTTCGAAGATTAGAAAACTCAATGGCCCTGATCGGCGGCGATTTGCGGATCAAGGATGGTGAATTCCGCAAGGTCATTGCAGATCTTTTCCGTAATAGCGGTTTTGATCTGGCACGGATTAGGATTTCAATTAATCAAAACGCCAGCAGCGGTTTTGATTGCTTTTTTATTGTGGACAAGCTGCTAACGCCGACGCCGATGAATTACGCCAACGGAGTAGAGGTAATTACACGCCAGTTGCACCGGGATAATGCTGAGGCGAAAGTAACTCAATTTATCAAATCAACGGACGAATTACGGAAACTGATTACTGGTTCTATCAACGAGATATTAATGGTGGACGATGATGGCAATTTTCTGGAAGGGCTATCAAGCAATATCTTTTGCGTGAAAGATGATGTTGTTTATACGGCTGATGCCGGTGTCTTACCTGGTATAACGAGATCAACAATTATCGAGTTAATTCAAAAAAGGGGATATTCCATTGACTTCAATGGATATCCTTTGCAAAATATTCACACCTTGGATGAATTATTTTTGACCAGTACAACACGCAGTGTACTGCCAGTGGTATCTGTTGATGGACACCGTATTGGGACAGGGAAGCCAGGCGCCTTCGCCCAGCAATTACTGGCCGATTACGAAGGGTTTATCACTCAGAACCTTGAGCCGATCGAATAAATCAGCTATGGGGAGTTTCCGCATCATCTGAATCGGCAGGAAGATCGGTTTCGAGTTCACCGCTTTCCATTTCCTTCAGAAGGCGGATGGCTTGATCTTGTTGGGCAACAGGGACAAAAATTTTCACCTCGCCCAAAGCGCCGATCGTCAGCCCATAGACTGCGCCTGCACTTTCACCTCTTAAAACAGGCGTGAGGCCATGCGCTTCAAGCATTAGCCGGATCATATCGGCTTCTAATTGTCCATTTGCCACATAAACCTGTTCATATTCATTCGCCATTATATTCTCCTTTCGTCCGGCCTGAAACCTTACGATTCAAGCGGTTTTTTCGTTTGGTTAGCTCTTCCTGTTTTTGCCTGAGCAGATATGCAGGCAGCAGCAATTGATCCAAATTGGTTTGAGCGGCCTCAGTCCAATAGATGGCCGAATCGTAATCTCTGGCTTGGTGTTCGTAATATTTTGCCAGCTCAACAGCCGCATCAACTTCGCCGTAATCGACCGCTTTTGCCCAAAGTATTCTGGCAGAATCCCAGGACAGATTCCTTTTGGAAAGTTCTGCAAATCGATACAAAGTCTGGACAAAAAATTGACGTGGCAGACCGCTCTCCAATCCAAATTCGTATAGGCGAATGGCTTGATTGATATTGCCCATACGCTCAAAGATCCGCGCCAGACCAATTATATCCAGGCCCTCACCAGCGGCCCAAACATCTGGTTCTGACAATAATAAACTGTCATGGACAAACAGACCTGCCAGGGAGAGGATATCAATTTTATTATGATAGAACACTCCCGAAAGTGGCGCGGCATTGCCTGTGCGCAGATAATCATAATAAAGCTCAGGCACCATCCATCCGGGAATTTCTTCTTCGCCGCGTCTGAATCCCAGCACTTCCCGTTCGATATTTCCTAATGAACGGTCAGATAAGCGATTTCGCCAAATCTGCCGCGAAAGCTGCAATAAATCCACATGCTGCATTTCAGGCAGAGGCGATGAGATACCATTCAAAACATACCGTGCGTTGAGCAGCGGCACGTCAAAGGATTTTCCGTTATAGGTCACAATCGTATCAAACGGGCTGAGAATGGTAGAAAGCCCCGCCAGCAGCGCAGGCTCTACGCCTGGGTCACGCATAAAGAATTGCTGAACTACAAATTGATCGTCATTCCACCAGCCAAGGCCGACCATAAAAGCAAAAGTGCCCGTACCGCCGGCCAGGCCGGATGTTTCGGTATCCAGGAAGAGCGTTTTCTGTTTGTTGATGCGATTTAATCGTGCCCAATCGCTTAAAGTATCCAGCGAACAGGCTTGAGCTAAATGCAGTTTTCCGTGCTGGTACTGATCGTCGAAAACTTCCCGCAAAACCAGCGTTTGACCAAAAGGCGTCTCCAGCCGGTCCAATGGAAGAATATCTTCAATGGGCTGATGTTCTTTTTGCTGAGGAGGCTGCGGAACTGCACGAGCGCCCACTTGTACACCCAGTGAGCGTAGCTTTTCTATAAGGCTTTCGTTCATTCCTGAACCATTCATAAGGTGATTCTATCATAACAGAACAGGCTTTCCATTCAATAATTGTAAAAGCGCAATAGTTTCTGATTTCCCGCCAGAGCCCATTTCACCGGCTGCGCCAACACATGCCGGGCAGCCATCCTGACAATCACAGCCTGTGACCAGATCCAGAGCACTTTGAATTAACTGATCGTGGATTTTATATAACTCGTCGCACAATCCAATTCCTGCCGGAACCTGATCATAAATCACCACGCTGGGCTGTCCATCGGATAATGGGGATTGCGCATCAACGTGAGAGCCCAAATCATTCGTATCGCACATGATAAACAGCGGCGCCAGCTGGCTGAGAGAATATCCAAGCCCGGCTAAACCAGAGCGCATTTTAACCATGCCTTCCGCTTTTTTATGGCATACCGGGCATAAGGTCACCAGGTTGTCCAGACGATTTGCCTGTTCATAGGATGGCCACTGGCGGAATGGTATTTTATGATGGACGTGAAGCTGCACATTGGGTCCATGTGCGCCGCAATTCTGACAGGTATAGCGGTCACGGGCGCGCGCCAGTTTATTTTGTGTTTCCCAATTCGGACCGTAATTAATCGGCGCTCCGGTCCATAGATTCAAATCCTCAAGCTGGCGGACAATATCTGGCGCAATCGTCAGCCAATAACCCACCGTGCGCAGCTCGGATGCCGGCATCTCCAATGGTTCTGCAGCGAGGTGTTCGTTGGTCGTCCAGCGAATCTTTCGAAAACCGACCACCTGGGTGGTTACTTTAACCTCCCCTAGATGATGGGACGCATGGCTTTCGATCGATGTTTGCGTTTCACTCAATTTCTCGATATCCACCTGCGAAATGGTCTCTGTATAATAATCGCCATGGAAAGGCTGAAGAATAGCCGAGCCCTGCTCAAAATTTAAGGACTCGACCAGATAGGACTGTCCCTGATGCAAATAGACGGCCTGCGGATGGACCATCCAGGTAGCTGAGGCCGCGTCCACTTCACCAATCGTGGAATACTTTCCTAAAAACTCTGTTTGGAGCAGGATCACTTCTGGCGTAGTTGTCCGCAAGGAAACTCCTTGTGAAACATATTGATCAGCCGTCCAGAAGTATTTTCCGTTTGAAAAGTGCGCTTCCCGCAATTGCGCAAACAGGTCGAAAAATGGGGCGATCTTCGGCCATTCCAAAGCGCCAAAATTATCGTTTTCTGCAAACGACAATTCAAATAAAGCACAGCGCAGATGCTGAAGCAAAATGACCGGATTATTCGGGTTAATCAAAGCTTTTTCAGTCGGCCGTTCCAGCAAGTAATCAGGATGCCGGACAAGAAATTGATCCAGTGGCCGCGCAGAGGCGACAAAAATAGATAAGGAGGGCAGTAGTTTCCGGCCAGCACGCCCAGCTTGCTGGCGTGTGGCCGCGATTGTGCCCGGGTATCCGACAATAACAACCGCGTCCATCGAGCCGATATCAATGCCAAGTTCCAATGCGTTGGTAGATACCACCGCACGGGCACTGCCATTCTTAAGCGCCAATTCAATTTTTCGGCGGTCTGCTGCGAGGTAACCGCTGCGATAACCAAATATTGCGCCGGCATATTGGTGATGCTGATCTTGCAAATGTCTGACGCCAATTTCAACCGCCCTGCGCGTTTGGGCAAACATCAAAGTCTGGATATTGTCTTCGATGCATTGACCGGTAATCCAGGAAGCCTCCGACAAAGCGCCACGGCG
Organism: Bellilinea sp.; assembly: GCA_036822575.1. Lineage (GTDB taxonomy): Bacteria > Chloroflexota > Anaerolineae > Anaerolineales > Anaerolineaceae > Bellilinea. Next base: position 118,426 of record DAISHK010000003.1, read on the forward strand.
GATTCCCAGCTCTTGATTCAACCAGGGCGGGTTATACAGCAAAAAATGACGATCGCCTTGCGGAGCGCCATTTTGGTCAATAATGACTGCTGGCGCTTCAATTAAATTCTCAGCATGCTCTAATGGATTGGATATCGTGGCGGATGTCAGCGAAAATTGAGGAGCAGCTCTGTAAAATTCCGCAATACGTTTGAGCCTGCGGATGACATTCGCCAAGTGTGACCCAAAAATTCCCCGATATACATGGATCTCATCAATGACCACAAAAGACAGGTTCGTAAGAAAACGCTGCCAGATAGTGTGGTGGGGCAGAATACCGCTGTGCAGCATGTCTGGGTTGGTCAAAATAATCTGAGATGATTTTCTAATCTGTCCGCGCAGATGCTGCGGCGTATCACCGTCATATACAGCAATTCGATCACGCAGTTCCACTGGCGCCAGCTTTTGAATCTGGTCAAATTGGTCGTAAGCCAAAGCTTTGGTTGGAAAGACAAAGAGAGCTGTTGTTTCCGGTATTTTTATAATCCGGTCTAGAATAGGCAGCTGATAGCACAAAGTTTTCCCGCTGGCAGTGCCAGTGGCAATGACAACATGATGCCCCTGGTTCAATTCATAGTATGCGTGCGCCTGATGTGCGTATAGCTTATCGATTCCGATTGACTGTAATCCCTCAATCAATGCTGGCGAGAGATCTTCTGGCAGGTGATCGTATATTCCTGATCGCTTATGCGAAATTTCCCATGCAGAAATGTTTTCTTGAATATTTGCATCTGTTTTAAACCGATTGATAAAATGCTGAATTGGCGACGAAGGTTGATTATTAAGCATCATTTATGGCTGCTCGACTAAAACTTCAATTTTGAAGGGTGAAAACGGGTAATAATCGTCAAAGTTCGTATATACTTTATCATATTTTAGCCTCCCAAAATTTCAAATTATCCATTGTGTATTAAGCCTTTGATTGTATTACCCAGACAAATCAGGAGCCATTTTATGAAGAATACGGGTAAGTATCGTTGGTACGTGGTAGGCGCTTTCTTTGTTTTCATGCTTTTGCATCAGGCTGATAAATTATTGATTGGCCCATTGACAACCCCCATCATGGAATACTTCAAAATCAACGAAGCGCAAATGGGGTTGGTATCAAGCGGAGCCATCCTGGTTGGAGCAATTTTCTATCCGCTATGGGGGTATTTTTCCGATAAATACTCGCGTGCGAAATTAATTTCGCTGGCGTCTTTTATTTGGGGCGCAACCACCTGGTTAAGCGCTTTGGCAAAGACCTTTGGGGTTTTTGTGGTAACCAGAGCTTCTACAGGCATTGATGACGCTTCTTACCCCGGAATTTACAGTTTAATTTCGGATTATTTCCCGCCGAAATCGCGCGGAAAAGTTTATGGCCTGCTTCAGATAGCCAGTCCTTTGGGCTATATGGTCGGCATGGTGCTTTCACTTACTCTGGTAAAGGCCATCCATTGGCAAGGCGTCTTCTTTCTGACAGGTTCATTGGGCATCGTACTCTCGTTCGTCATCTTCTTTACTGTGAGAGATGCGCCCCGCGGCAGCAGTGAGACGACAATTGACCTGGCAGAACTGCAGGAAAAGCCAGTTTATAAATTTGATTGGGTCAAAGTTCGCCAAATCTTTAAAAAGCGCAGCTTAATTTTGCTCTTTTTACAGGGATTCTTTGGCGTACTTCCCTGGCAAGTTATTACTTTCTGGTTCTTCCGCTATTTGGAAACCGAGCGTCACTTTTCATCCGGGCAGGTTATGATTACGATGGTGACTGCCATTGTTTTCCTGGCAGCCGGCTATCCAATTGGCGGAGCACTGGGCGACCGGCTTTTCAAGAAGAATATGCGCGGCCGTTTGATTGTCAGCGCAACCGGGGTTTTAGCAGGCGCATTGATGCTCTGGCTGTCTTTGAGTATCCCTGATCAGAATGTGGTCTTATTTACCGTCTCAATGGCGGTAACGGCCATTTTTATTCCGTTTGCCAGCCCCAATGTCCTCTCGACCGTTTACGATGTAACCGTTCCTGAAGTACGCTCAACGGCAAATTCAATACAAAATTTGATTGAACAGGGCGGTTCCGCAGTCGCCCCGACCCTGGCAGGGTTGATTGCCTTTAGCGCAACCTTAAAAACCGCCATTCTGTACATCTGTGTCGGCGCATGGATCTTATGCTTCTTATTCTTCTTAGGTGCAATCTATTTGCTGCCCAAGGATATTCAAGCCTACCGCGCTGAAATGGACCTTCGCAATCAAGGCGCTGCCAGCAGCCAACCAGCAGCTTAATGTAAATAAGGGATGCAGATGGTATTAGTTACGCTCGCGCTGCTTTTACTGGGTGCTATTCTCGGAACTGCGCTGAACTACCTGGCGGACGTGCTGCCTGCCACGCGCTCATTCAGCGCGATTCAATGCAGCCACTGCGCTACAAATCGGTCTGCTGAGAATTTCATCTTGTTTAAAGCTTGTGCGCACTGCGGCGAGAGAAGAAACGCCAGGGCTTTGTTGGTGGTTATCCTTTCCACAATACTGACGCCCCTGGCGTTTTACTTTCCGCCAGACCGCTTCGGCTTTTGGGTCAGCTTACCTTATTTTTTTTATTACGCCCTGATTGTGATCATCGACATTGAGCATCATGCAATTCTCAATGAAACGATTTGGGCAGGCATTGTTCTGGCTATTCCGTTAGGTCTGGTATGGAATAACTGGCAATCGACCTTGCTGGGAGCTGCCGGTGGTTTTGGGATCATGGGTGCCCTTTATTTAGCCGGCATACTGTTCAACCGGATTATCTCCAAAAAACGAGGCGCAGAAATTGAGGAAGTAGCCCTGGGCTATGGAGACGTCAATTTAAGCCTGGTGAATGGGATCCTGCTGGGTTGGCCAAAAATCGGGTACAGTGTTTTCTTTTCTGTGCTGATTGGCGGTTTAGCCAGTGCGCTGGTTTTAATCGTCAGCCTGGCCCGGCATAAATACCAGGCATTCACGGCTATTCCCTATGCGCCTTTCCTCGCAATTTCAGCGCTCATCCTGATCTATATGGCTTAAATAAAATGGCGGGGGAAGCGATCAAATGATCTCACCCCGCCATTTTGCTTAAAAAATCAAAACCTAAATCGGCAACTCAAGCAGTTGAGGGCCTGCATCAAGAATATTGGCAGGCACATCCGTTAGAAACTGCTCCTCATTGTCTTTAAATTTTTGGATCAGAGTTTGGGCAATCCGGTGATACCCCATCTTGTCCGCCCAATTCTGTCGTGGATCCAATAACTCGGAAGGTACTTCCGGGCAGCTTTGCGGAATCCATAGGTTGAAAACCGGCTCTTGATAAAAAGGTGTTACGTCCATACTGCCGTTCAAACAGGCATTGATTAAGGCGCGGGTAACCGGCAAAGGAATCCTGGTGCCAACCCCAAAAGGACCGCCCGTCCAGCCGGTATTGACCAACCAGACCTTTACCTGATTCTGGCTGATTTTCTCACCCAGTAATTCCGCATACCGGGTTGGCGACAGCGGCAAGAATGGGGCGCCGAAGCAAGAGGAAAAAGTCGCAACCGGACTGGCGCCTAACCCGGTTTCGGTGCCTGCCAGTTTGGCAGTGTAGCCGGTCAGGAAGTAATACATGGCCTGTTCAGGCGTCAGACGTGAAAGCGGCGGCAACACCCCAAAGGCATCTGCTGAGAGAAAGAAGATGTTTTGCGGCTGCCCGGCAAACCCAGATTCAATGCGATTCTTGATAAATGACAACGGGTAGGCTGCGCGTGTATTTTCAGTGAAGCGCGCAGAATCCAGGTCCAATTTACGGGTTTCTGCGTCTAAACAAACATTCTCAAGTACAGTCCCAAAATGATGTGTGGCGTTCCAAATGATCGGTTCAAGGTCTTCTTTCAGCCGGATCGTCTTGGCGTAACAGCCGCCTTCGAGATTAAAAACACCATCATCAGACCAGCCATGTTCGTCATCGCCTATAAGCTTTCGGTGAACATCTGAGGAGAGTGTGGTTTTCCCTGTACCACTCAGACCAAAGAAAAGCGCTACATCACCGTCTGTACCGACATTGGCAGAACAATGCATTGATAAGATGTTGCGCCGCGGAAGCCAATAATTCATGATAGTGAAGATCGATTTCTTGATCTCACCGGCGTAACCGGTGCCGCCGATCAAGACGATTTGTTTGCGAAAGTCAATGGCAATTACCGTTTCAGAGTTCAGTTTTTCCTTATGCGGGTCAACCAGGAAATTTTCGCTTTGAATGACGGTAAACGCCGGTGTAGCACTGGTTAACTCATATTCCTTCAAAGGAATAAAGAGGTTGCGAGAAAAAAGGCTGTGCCAGGCCTTTTCCGTAATGATGCGGATCTGTAAATGGTGCTTTGGATGAGCGCCTACTCTTGCATCTTGCACAAAGATATCGCGATTCTGAAAGAAAGATAACATCCTTTCATGGATCCGATCAAAACTCTCAGAGCTGATCGGCTGGTTAATTTTCCCCCACCAGATGTCATCTTCTTGATCTGGGTACCGGACGATGTATTTATCTGCCGGAGATCTGCCTGTGTGGTCTCCGGTGCTTACGACCAATGCGCCATCAACAGATAAGTAACCCTCTTTTCGCCTGACAGCCTTCTCCACCAAACGCGGTGAGGCTGTATTCCAATAAACCTTGTTGACGTTGAAAAAACCGTGGTGTTCAATCGAGTACTTACTGGGAATTCCATCAAATAGCATTCCCCGACCTCCTTCTAGAAAGTGAGTTGGCGTACACGGACTGGAACGTTAGTTTCTTCAATTGACTAGACTTATAGCGCTCTCCTTTTCCGAAAGGGCGATTCTGTTTTAAGATTTTCCGGTTAATTTTGAAAACCAATACCATAATACATCTTCGGCTGGTTTTCCGTATATTGAGGTTGAGGCATCCTGCAACTGGGCCGGCAAGTAATAGCCTTGCGAGACAATGCCCGTTATCCAATCGCGGGAACCGGCGGTAGCTAAAACCGCGCTGTAAATATCCGCCTGTACCTGTAAATCAACTACCATCTGTGTTTGGGGAGCAGACATTGCGTCGAAATTAACACAGACACCGTTCTCGTTAGCACAGCCGGCAGCCGCATCCGGTGCGGATGGATATTTTATCCCAAGTACGATTGGTTTTGCAAAATTTGTATATAAACCGTAAACATCATTGTCCAAAAGTGTATTCATCGAGACCATTAATTCATCAACACTGCTGGGCGGGGTGTTATCTAAACCGGCAGAAAACTCTACGTAGAGTAAATCAACCTGCTCCAGAATATCTGTTGGGAGCATGTACTCTGTCCAGGGATAAGGCAACGCAAATGCAATCTGTCCATGATACCGTTCGCGGACGGCTTGCAATATGCTCAACCAGCGCTGACTCGCGTCTGCTGGAACGCCCGATTCTGAGTCATCCGCCAGAATACCTGACGGCAGCGCCGGCAGAATTTGCGGTCCACCCAAGATCAAGGTCTGAACGTTGGTTTGCGTTGCCATGTCGGCAAAATTCACGGCAAAAACCTGATAGCGGTCAAACCAACGATCCCACCAATCACTGGAATGTGCTTCAGCCCACAGTGAATCACTGCCATCCTGAATTTGTGGGTATAAAACTGGCTCCAGGCTATTCTGACGAGCCAATTGAATTGAAGCAGTAGCATCAAACCATAGCGGATCTTTTCCGGTAACCGGTTCGATCACTGGGATAGCGGCATTTGTAACCGACCAGGAAGGTGTCAGGATAACCGTATTGCCGGCAAGCTGCTGAATCTTGTTCATGCCCCAAAATTGATAAGCCTGCCATTCGGGTTTGTACGCAGAATCGATTTGCACCCCGGCAATATAGCCTTGACCGCGTGCAGCAATATCAGCGGGTGCGGACAGGTCCGCAGATGCGCTTGCATTCAGCCCAAACCAGTTTTCCACCGTATCTTGAATCGTCTGACCTTCCATCGTAATAGTCAACGACCAGCCAGCAGCGGTTGCACCGGTGGTTAAGGCATCATCGGCCGCTCCGCACTGATCATTCCGGCAATAGCGGTACCCCATCTGGCTGACCATATTCAGCGGACTATATAAAACAAAAAGCCATTGATTTTCAGCCACCTTCCACATTGGAATAGGCGCTGTCCAGCCATACGGGTTGAATTGAATGGAAACTAAATCATCGGCTGGCGTTGAAGCGGGTACGGTCACAATAAAGGAGACCGGCTGATTATCCCCGGCGTTCCATGCCGTTACAGTATCATCGATTGTCGTATCTTCCGCAGGAACGACCAACTGCCGGGTGACAAAAACGCCATTCGCAGCATGTTCCGCGTTCCAGAAACCATCCCCTACGCTGTATTTATAACGCAAGTCCAAGCCGATGGGCAAAGATAAGGTCAAAGAGTAGGTTCCATCCTCGTTGAAAGTCATTAATGGCGCGCGTGAAGCGATGACACTCACGCCGCCCTCTAAATCAGCAAAGGTATTGCCCAGGTTATAGGTATTGCCAACAATCCGGATGGGCAACCCTTTAATATTAACTTGGGGAGCGTGCACCACAAAGGTGATGTTGACAAAGCTTGCCGGCGTGACCTTAATCATTGCTGGAGTCGTGGCATCCTGCGCAACGATTGCCCCTTGTTGAAAGGCGTCAAAAGAGCCGTCCAAACTATATACGGTTAAGTTATGCAATCCTGGCGGCAATCCCTCAAGTAAAAATGTGCCGTCCGAAGCGGTTAACGTTTGCATGCCGCCGCCAATTACTAACGCGTTGGCATACGGGGCGTTGCTGTCGGCATTAATAACCTGTCCATGAATCCGGCCCGTGGGACCGTTGTAAGCATAATCTGTCCAAGCCGAAATTAAATCATTGACCTCTTGGGGTCCATTGACGACCGCCATACGATACCGGACCTGGTTGCCGGCCGCGGTATATTCAACATGGTAAGGCGAATCACCACGCAAATAGCGGTATTTAACCACAGACCCGATTGGGAAATTGATTTCAGCCTGATAGCGGCCATCGTCCAACTGTTTCATCAGGAACCGCTGCGGATTTAATGCCAGGCCAGTGACTTCATCCAAAATCTCCAGGGTTAAATCCTCCTGCGGCATACCTTGCTGCAGGCTGGCATAGAAGACAACGCTGGTCAGCTTTACTTCATCATTTGATTGCGAAACAGCCAGACTGGCGGTTGGCTGAAAGCCCAAACCTTCAGGAAGTATGCTGCAACTTACCAGTGAAAACGCGATAAGAAGCGGAAGAAATTTCTGCAGCAATTGTTTCGTGAGTGTATTCATGAGGCTCCCTGTGGCATTGGACAAAAAAACACCCCACATCAAGATTGTGTGGGGGAAATCTCAGATTCGTCAGATGTCGGATGAAATAGATTGCGAATTTCCTGCTGCCGATTAGCCAGACTGCCTAAAACCCCATTGACAAAACGTGGCGTACTGTCAGCGCCATACAACTTGGCTAATTCAATCGCTTCATTGATGGCGACCTTTACCGGTGTGCAATCTTCAACAGCAAATTCCCATAATGCAATTCTGAGGATGTTTCGGTCGATCACTGCAACCTGATCCATTGGCCATTCAGGCGCATGCTGAGCGATCAACTCATCCAATTGATGTGAAATCGGCAAGACCCCATTTACTATTGCCTTAACAAATTCAATCGAGCTATCCTCAAGCGGGTCGTCATTGATGCGGTCAGATATGACTGTACCAGGCAGGTGTCTGGTCAGATCACATTCATAAAGGACTTGCAAGGCTATGCTTCGGGCCTTGGTTCGCGGTTTCATAAGCTTCTCTGTTGTTAATTTTCTGCAAGAATTGTGCCTGATTGATCTCGGGCAGGATTAAGCTGCCTTTTTTGTGTAATCAATATCTTCGATATGAACATTAACCTTCCCAACGTCCATGCCGACCATTTCAGCAATCGCTCGCGACACCTGATTCTGGATGGTGTGGCTGATCTCTTTGACGTTCATGTCACAGTCCACAACCACATAGATATCGGTATACACTTTATCGTTATCTACAGCAACTTTGATCCCTTCGCTGATGCCACGGCTAAAAAAGCGTTCCATTTCTGATGGCACTGGCGCTAATCGACTGACCCCAGGAACACTTAATGCCGTTAAGCGCGCGATCGTTACCAATACTTCTGGCGCAATGGTGGTTTTGCCAGGGGGACGCATCGATTCTGTCATAGATACTTCTCCAATCATCATCAAATGATGAATCAATTATAACCGGAATTGTGCGGATAAATTTACTACCCGGCTAAATTCTACCTGAAAATGCTCCTTCAAGGAACTGCAAAGTACGAAGCTTTACAGCATCAAATTCACAATCCAGCAAAATACAATGCCCGGATTTTTCTAAATCAATAAGTTCTTTATCCCTGGACGCGATCCCTTGGAGCACCCATTCTGAACTTTGCGGATTGATCGTCCGGTCCTTCCGTCCCTGGAAAATTAATGCAGGCTGCTGAATTTTTCCGAGGATCTTTTTTGTCTCTTTTTGCAGCGCAAATAGTTGGGCTGCTCCGCCGACGGGTACCACAGAATACCCCTGCCAGGGGAAAATTTCTGTCGAAGCACCCTCCGCCAGGTATTTTTTCGGCGTTGTCTTCACAAACCAACGAGCAATTCTTGATTTCGCCAGGCCGTTGATGCTCAGCGCAGGCGCAAATAAAACAACCCCATTCAACTCAGGATGATGCGCTGCCAAATTCAAAGCCAACAAACCGCCCATGGATTCGCCCATCACAACAACCTGTTCACACCGTGCGGACAGTTCCAGACAGGCTGCTTCAGCAGATGCTACCCAGTCCTTCCAGGAAATTTGGTTCATTTCCTCCGGATTAACGCCATGACCAGGCATGAGCGGAGCACTGACACTATACCCACTCGCAAACAGCGCTTCAGCCATTGGCCTTACTTCTACCGTTGTCGCGGTAAATCCATGCAGCAACAATACGCCTTGCCTGCTTGAAGACAGGTAAAAAGAATTCCCATCCAATTCTGGGTGAATCATCCTAGCATCCATACGGACTAATCCTGGCGATCAAGTGAGTGGCATAGGGCAGGAGGGCAATTTTTGCATCTTTGGGGAGGACAGGAAAAATTTGCTCGAAACCCTTTTGCAAAGAATCTGCTGGCTCCAACATTAAATGCCGCGTTAAGGCATCGGTCATTTCAGAAACCAAAATAATCCGATATTCGCTGACCTGTTTGGCAATCTGAAACGCTTTGTGAAAGCCAATTTCAAATCCTGTTTGGTTGAATTTCTGAAACACTTGCTGCGGAGAATCGATATCTTGCATGAACTGTTCAAATTTAGCTGAACCTGGCCCCTCGCTGCACGCAGCGGCTAATAAGATGATCCCGCCCGGTCTGGCAAACCGGGCAGCGTGCGATATCGCTTTCTGAGCCTGGTATAAATTAATGTCTTTCGGATACCCGCCGGCCGAAGCGATGACCAAATCATAGCCGCAAGGGATATCCACCGCGCACATGGCCTGTGAAAGCGCCACACCGGATTGAATTACATTTTCCGGACGGCCAAAGAAGGCCCGGATAATCTGCAAATCATCGGTCAGTATGGTATTCAACGCCAGGTCAATGCCGGCAGCTTTGCCGATCTCTTCGATATCCTGGCGCATTGGGTTTTCAGCCAGCACCCCGATTTCGGTTCCGGGCATGCCCAGCATGGCGTGGTTGGCGCGAATTGTAGCGCGGCCGGCCAGACCGATACTGGCGGTTTTTACACCGCCTGAATACCCCATGAAATGATGCGGCTCAATATTCCCGGTCACAATGCGTAAATCAGCTTCCATGAAACGCCGGTTCATGGATATTGGCGTTTTACGTGAAGTTTCGCCAAGACAGATCAATTGTTCTGTTAGATCGCAGTCGTGACTGTATATTTGTACAGACAAACCCAAATCGGCTTTTAATAAATCGATTTCATCTTGGGTGGCTGGGGTATGTGTGCCTACGGCAATCAGCAAGGTGATATTTTCTTGCAGCACTCCAATTTCGCGAAGTTGTCCGACAATAACTGGAATAATTGTTTTCAGTGGGGTAGGGCGTGTCTTATCATTGATTGCAATTACCGCAGTTTGAATACCACGGAATTGCTCAAATGTGCTGCCATCAACGGACTCAGCAATGCAACGCTGAATTTCACCGGTTGCATCAGTTACCGGGGGATAGGTGGGGTGGGCTGCATAAACATCTACGTGCGGTAAATCGATTGAAACGTTCTGCACTGAACGCCCATAAGGGAACGGATAAACCGGCATACCAATATTCTTCCTCCTAGTTTCCGTATGGTTTTCCAATAGTTATCGCGGCGGCTTCATCAGCTCTCAATGACATACAATTGACGCCCTGAACCGTCCCTTCCGTAAGCGGGACTTCATCTGCCAAAAACCGAATGATTTTTCCCTGTCGGGAAATCATGAAGAGATCATCCTCGGGCAATACCGCTTCAGCGCCAACAACTGGGGTGGATTTAAATAGAATTTTTCCAGACCCGCCAGCCGATTTATTTGCCGCAAAACCGCTCATTTGCCGGATCGTACCTTTGCCATCGGCGGCGGCAACAAATACATTGGAGTCCTGATCAACTGGCATTACCGCCACAATCTGATCGTCGCCGGCTAGATTCAAACCGCGTGCGCCTGCAGGGGGGATAACTTTCTCTGGAAAACGAATTCCAATCCCATTGCGAGAAACTAGCAAGATGTCTTCATTCGCATCAGACCAATGAATAGCAGCCAATGGGCCATGTTCAGCGGTGTTGATCATGGCCGTGCCAGGGCGCATATGCTCACCAAAAAGGTGGTGGCGAAGGCAGCGTACAAATCCATACTTTCCGGCCAATACCACATTCCCGCTGGCTCGTTCGGGAAGCGCGGCAATAATTCTTTCCCCGGAATCAAGGGCGAGCCGGTCAAGCAAAAGTCCCTTCGAACGAACCGGGCTTTCTTCAATTTTTTCTAGCGAATATCGGTAAACTTTTGCCTTATTTGAAAACAAAAGCAATACTGCCGGGTATTCAACACAGCTTAAGAATCCAATCGGGTCATGCTCGGGAACATCCAGGTCAAATATGCCCATTCCGGCGCGATGCTGGCGTGGAAACAAATAGCGTGGCGTGCGTTTTACAGCGCCAGCTTGACTGAATGTCAAAATATTGACTGGGCCAGGGGCTTCCTGGTAGGTGATCTCGCCAGACGGAGCTGGTTGATCACTGGCTGTTTTGCCTGGTTTTGGTGACGCAACACGGCTTTCGAGAAATTCGATATAAGCAAGAACAGGTGCAGGTAGTCCGGATAAATCTGGTCGCTCCATGTTGTTTGCCTCACTTCATTGGTATGTTTCCAATTATAACCTTCTCTGAAATAATGTTTCGATACCAGCAGGGTGGGGATAACAGTTTTATGCTTTTGATAAGTATTATTATCATAAGCATAATTCAGGCGTATAATAGCCATAACACCATCCAAAACGAAATAGATTTGAGCCATAGGATTTCGCAGCATGGATCAGATAACAATCAGTATCAGTCTGGCAAATTATATTCATACTGTCGAAACTGCACGCAGTCAAAATACGGCGCGTACATATCAAAATGGTCTTACGCTCTTCCAGGATAGTCTGAAAGCCCATGCAATCGATCCTGAACAGACACCAGTAGCGGAATTGCCAGAGGACGCAATCACCTGGTTTATTTCGGACCTGAAAGACTTTGCCCCCACAACGGAAAGGCTTTACCTGACTGCGGCGACTGGTTATTACGAATATCTGGCCGCAGAACGACTATACGAAGTAAACTTGCCGCGCATCCGTCTGTTAATCAGGCAGCGCGCACGCCGGCCGGGTCAACGGCTACCGCAATTTCCATCACGAGCCATCGAAACCATTCTTACCCGACTGGATGAGCTGCAACCTGCCGCAGACGAGGGAGAACATCTGCGCAATTTGCGCGACCGTGCCTTCTTGCTCACGCTGGCAGACACCGGGTTGCGCGTGCACGAAGCCTGCAATCTCCGCCGCGGTGATATCGATTGGAATGAAGGCCGTGCTATGATTATCGGAAAAGGCAACCGGCAGGATGTTGTTAGAATTTCACAACGCAGCCTGCAAGCCTTGCGCAGTTATTTGCAGGCGCGCGCCAGCCTGGACGGCGGCAGCGGGCGAAGTTTATCGGCTTTGCCGGTTTTTGCCCGGCATGACCGCGGTGCAGGCGCAAAAATCAAGCCGATAACGACCGCAACCGGCAGAAACATCGTTACCGAGCGCGTCAGGGATATTCTTGGGGAAGCGGCGGTAGGTACGATCACACCGCATTCATTCCGCCATTATTTTGTAACCACAGTTCTCAAAGGTTCCGGAAATTTAAAACTGGCACAGGAATTGGCCCGCCATAAAAACATTGCTGTCACCCAACGCTACGCCCACCTCAATAACGATGAACTGGATGCCGGCTATTGGGAAATATTCGATCAGAAAGACCATCAATAATCCAATGCGACCTCAAAACATAGCTTTTCTGTCTGGATACGCCTGTACCCCCGCGATCTGGCGCGAAATAAAGTCCAATGATGACTCAAAAAATTGGTGTTTTTATGCCCCAGAATGGCCTGAATCTATTTTAAGAAGCGCTCAAGACTTTATGCCGTATATAAATTGGCTGAATGACTTTATCAGCGAAAACCAAATCGACGCCATTGTTGCCCATTCAATGGCCGGAATCATTTCGATACTGACCTTATACAAGCTTTCTCCTGCTTATCGGCCCAAATTGATTCTATGCGAATGCTTTATCACCAATTCGATCGATCCGTTTTTTCGGAATTTATTGATGCCAGACTCGCCATTTGAGAAGGAAATTCAGCGCATGCTGGCTGCTGAAGGCTCCAAATATCATCTGGAATTGCGCCAGCATATCAACCAGGTCGAGGTTCTGAGCCCAATTTTAAATTCAAAGCTGAGTTTTGCAGCCATCTATGGTGATCGCGGTCATGGAAGTGAGCAGATGCAAACCGCCCTGAATTGGCCGGCTCCCTTCAACGCCTATCCAGTTGCCGCCGTGACAAACGCATGTCATTTTCCCATGCTGGAAAATCCGCCCGCCTTCCTGGAAGCCGTCCAGAAGCAATTTTCTGCTTTACAGACAGCCCACTCCCCTGCCGGCAAATGATGACAGAAAAATCATACTTAAACAGGACGAAGCCAATTCGTGAACTTTGTATAATTTAGATATATATTCATCTGAATTATCACAATACCGAAAGGCAGCCTTATGAGCGAAGATCTGTATGATGTCATCATTATCGGCGGTGGAATTGTTGGCATGGCAACCGCAATGATCCTTTCGCAAACGACACGCGCGAAGATTCTGGTTTTAGAAGCCGAAGATCAAATTGGGCGACATCAAACAGGCAACAATAGCGGTGTTATTCATTCGGGAATCTATTACAAACCAGGCTCATTAAAAGCCGAAAACTGCGTATCTGGCCGAGAAGCGCTGTATCAATTCGCCGAGAAATATGGGATTGCCTACGATGCCTGCGGTAAACTCATTGTGGCCACAAAGCCTGAGGAATTACCGGCATTAGAGACTTTGTATCAGCGTGGCCTGCAAAACGGATTGACCGGTATTCGCAAGTTGGATGCCGGAGAAATCAAGGCGTACGAGCCTTACACAACAGGGATCGCCGGACTTCACGTCCCACAAACCGGAATTATTGATTATCCAGGTGTGCTCAAGCAGTACAATGTCTTATTTCAAGCTGCCGGCGGAGAATTGAGAACCAACGCTCGTATGCTATCGCATGTACGCGATGGAAACGCGCATGTCATCATCACCGCGCAAGGTGAATTCCGCACCAAAGCTTTGATTAATTGTGCTGGTCTGCAATCCGATCGCATCGCTCAAAAATGCGGCGTCAACCCTGGTTTGCAAATTGTACCTTTCCGCGGTGAATATTACGAAATCATTCCAGAAAAACAATACCTGGTAAAGAATTTAATTTATCCAGTTCCAGATCCGCGCTTCCCCTTCCTGGGGGTCCATTTTACCCGGCGAGTAACCGGCGGAATTGAGGCTGGACCGAATGCAGTTTTAGCCTTCAAGCGGGAAGGTTACCGGATGAGCTCCATTTCACCGGCTGATATGCTAGCCTACGGTACTTACAGTGGTTTTTACCGGATGGCCTTTAAGTTTTGGAAAACCGGCATCGGGGAAATGTATCGCTCGCTCTCCAAAGCAGCATTCGTCAAGGCACTGCAAGTGCTGCTGCCAGATTTAAAAAGCGAGGATTTGCGCCGCGGAGGTGCCGGCGTCCGGGCCCAGGCGCTGGAGCCAGATGGTAAATTAACGGATGATTTCCGGATTGTCGAAGCACCAGGAATGATCCACGTTCTCAACGCCCCTTCGCCGGCCGCGACAGCCTCCTTAAGCATCGGAAAGACGATTGCGGCCATGGCGGCAGACCGATTTGCGCTCCAATCGAGCTAAGCTATTCCACGGTACGGCATTCCGAGGTGCCTTTGCGCTATAATTAATCACAGTAAGGATATCTGGCTATGTTCTCTCGTGGAACCAGCCTGATCAATAATCTGTGGAGGCAAAGATGAATTACCGACGCTTGGGAAAAGCCGGAATAAAGATTAGCGAATTATCACTTGGCGCCTGGGTCACCTATGGCGGTCAGGTTGGAGAAGAGATTGCTGAAAAATGCATGATTGCCGCTTATGATGCTGGCGTTAATTTTTTCGATAACGCTGAGGCTTATGCCGGCGGTCAGGCAGAAATTGTAATGGGCAACGTCCTCAAAAAAGTCGGTTGGACCCGAGAAGATTATGTGATTTCCACCAAAATCTTCTGGGGCGGCAAGGGTGTCAATCGCTCTGGCCTTTCTCACAAACACCTGATCGAGGGCATGAACAATGCCCTGCGCCGTTTTCAGCAAGAATATGTTGATCTGGTATTCTGCCATCGTCCTGACCCCGAAACGCCTATTGAGGAAACCGTTCGCGCAATGGATATCATCATCAAATCTGGCAAGGCCTTCTATTGGGGTACATCCGAATGGAGCGCCGCCGATATTATGAAGGCTGATTCAATAGCGCGGCAGTATAACCTAACGCCCCCTTCAATGGAGCAGCCAGAATATAACATGTTCCATCGCGAGCGCTTCGAAATCGAGTATGCGCCGTTGTACAAGGAATTAGGATACGGCACCACGATCTGGAGCCCGCTGGCTTCTGGGCTATTAACCGGCAAATACAATAACGGCATTCCCCAAGACAGCCGCGCGGCTTTGAAAGGCTATGAATGGCTGCAAGGGCATGTGATTACGCCTGAACGCATTGAAAAAGTCAAACAGTTGCAGCCGGTCGCAGATGAACTTGGCGGCTCAATGGCACAGCTTGCGCTGGCGTGGTGTCTGAAGAATCCAAATGTCAGCACAGTCATCACCGGCGCTAGCCGGCCTGAGCAAGTCACTGAAAACATGAAGGCGCTGGCCGTGGCAGAAAAAATCACGCCAGACATCATGGAAAAAATTGAGGGGATTTTGCAGAACAAACCCAAACTGGGCGATTAACCTAAAACGAAAAAAAACAGAGCCGGCCTTTATTAGCCGGCTCTGTTTTTTTATGGCATTATGCGGACTCTTGTCCCCCATCCGGTCACTTCTTTTTCACCATTCGGATCATAATATCCGGGATTCGCCCAACGAAATATCCATTTTGCATCCTCATTGCGCATATTGATGCAGCCGTGACTCATACGATGGCCAAAATTATTATGCCAATACGTTCCGTGTAAACTATACCCATCCTTATCAAAAAAGCTGACCCAAGGCACTCCTGGCAAGGCCGTGGTATTGCGATCATTGGATAATGTTTTAGCTCCCATCGGCCGACTGGCCGATTTAACCGTAATAAAGAAATCGCCATAGGGCGTTTCTGTTGGCAATTCATCTGATTCTAGTGGCCGGTCTAAAGGAAGGCCGGAAGAAATGGCTGTATCCAGGATAGCAACGCCATTTTCATAGGCTACCAGTCGCTGCTCGCCGATATTGACCTCAATCCATTTTTGCTGATTGGCGATTTCTGGGTGGATTGGTTCTAATTCTTTAGCTGAACATATCCTCATTGTCGCTGCCAGCGCAAAATAATTGCGCCCATACCAATCAACAATCTGATACCAGGCTTGCCGATCTGGACCTTCCCGTAAAGCAGTCACCCAATGGACAGAGCCATAGTACAACCGGTTGATTTCAACCCAGGCACCGTCTTTATCAATTAAATATGCCTGAGTATAAGGCACGGTCACTTCAGCCAGCACATCGCCAGTAATGCTGGCAGCGACCGAGTTCAGATAATATTGCACAGGCTGGACATACCCGGCGGGTACAAATCCGCAGAATGTTTCCACCCACCCGGCGCCGCCCGCTGAACTGGCAATTTGACGATAGCCCTGCAGTAAATCATCCTTGAAGCAGCGGCTCACTTCAGCTGAGTCCGCATTAGCTGAGGCTCTTACACGCAGCATCGATGCCGTTACACGCAGCAACTGGGGCATTTCTGGCAACTCATCCAGCCAACGAGAAAAGCCGCTGAGCGGAACAATTCCCATCAAGCCAAATTGCAGAAAGCGACGCCGCGAAATAGCCATCTCCCCTCCTGCGTTATATGACGTTGTTTCTTAGAGAAAGTTTCATAAAGATTTTTGAAGTTTGTTTATTGGCTATGCGCAGTATTCGTCAAAAAATCCTCAAACTCAGTGTATGGGGCCACGCCAGTTACGGCTTGAATCCGGCTGAGAAAATCATCCGCTGAGACGATTTTTCCAGCATTCACTTGAGCGTAATCCTTAATCAGGGCGAAAAAATCTTCATCACCCAGCTTTATGCGCACCGCTTCAAGAAACTGCGCCCCGCGCAAATATACAGCATTACGGTATGGGGTAAATCCCGGATAAGATTCGACTGGCTGATCAATTTTTCCGGCAGGCTGGTAGAAGGTTACCCGGTAAGCCCACCACCAATCCACCAGATCTGGATAAAAATGTTCATAATACAATCGTTCAGAATACGTGGCGAAGGCTTCATCCAGCCAGGGATCCGCCTCTTGATCATCCGCTACCGAAGCATACCACCACTGGTGGGCGGTTTCATGCACGGCGATCATGGTTAAATATCCTTTCACCGTCCCATCATACAGGTTATAGAACCCCTTCGAAAGAAAATATAAGCCCTGAAATTCCATCCCGTCCAGGAAATCCGCTTCTACCAGGCTCATGGATGGCTGCTCCAGAACGCCATACAGATCTGAGTAAAGCTGATATGCTTCGATGGTGTTGTTAAAGGCCATTTCGCCTGCCAGTCGGTCAACCGGAAAATGATAGGAAAGAATCTCAACGCCGCCAACTATCTGCCGCTGTACCTGATAAAAGGGGCTAAATGAAAAGACGAAGTTACGTGCGTGCGACAATTCATAATGAAAATCGCCAGTCGAGCTGGGTGAATTGAGTTCCGGTGAGCTTGCCGCCACCACCCAGGTTTGATCACTGTTGCTGATATGAAGATCAACTATAAAATCGATCTGATCATAGACCAGGTATTCACCAAAATAAGTTGGTTCGTGCAGTTGCCAGCCACTATCTTCTTGATAAGGAACAATATATGGGTACCAGTCAACCAAATTGACCTGCCGCTGGGTGTATCCAAAAACCTGGGGCTTGGCGCCATCCACAGCCTCGGGGATCGGAGGAAGCACAGATGAAAAGACCATCACGATGGATATGGATTGCCCTGATTCAAGCGGCTCAGGCAGCGGAATTTCCAGCCGTACATCCGACAAGGTGATTTGATCTGTCAACGATACTTCGCCGACCTCGACCGATTCCAATGAGAAACCCAGGTAATACCGGTTTATATCGATGGCCAAGACCAATCGCAGCAGCGCGGCTTTTGAATTATTAGTGTATTCAATCACCTCTCTGACTTGCATCGTTTTTTGCACATCGTTATAGGTCGCATCCAACTGGATTTTTTGCCGCACTGGCCCGGCTTCTGCCTGGGCTGTCGCGGTCGGAATTACCGCCGGCTCAGCCGTAGCCGCCGGCGGTAAGGTTGGGGTAGAAATGGTTTCTGTTGGCTCGGCCTGCGGCTCGGGTGTCATTTGCGAACAGCCAGCAACCATAGATATCACCATCCAGGCTGCCATCACCGGCAAAAGATACTTTTTCAATAGATAACTCACTTTCTCGATATAATCCATAGGTAAGCTAATTCAGAAAATCAGGAAAGAGAATGAATACATTTAGATTGATTTTACTATTAGCCAGGCCGGCTGCCGGTAAAAGCGAAATCATGGATTTTCTCCGGAACCTGCCTGCCGAAGAACGAATGACGCAGTATCATGTCGGCGCATTAAAGGAATTGGATGATTTTCCAATGCTTTGGGCCTGGTTTGAGGAAGATGATATTCTTTCGCGGATGGGGAAACCCCGCTTGCACAGCGACGAAAATGGTTACTTCCTGGATAATGACCTTTGGAACGTACTCATTGAGCGGTTAAACCTGGAATATGAAAAAGCCACTCGCGACCGATCAGACACTTCCGCCCAAACCATTCTGATGGAATTTTCGCGCGGAAGTGAGCATGGCGGTTTTGCTCAAGCATTTAACCATCTCTCTCAGAAAGTTCTGCAAGATGCGGCAATTTTATACATTGATGTGCCCTGGGAAGAATCACTGCGAAAAAACCGCAAACGCTTTAATCCCAACAAGCCAGACAGTATCCTGGAACACGGATTGGAAGACGCCAAACTCGAACGGCTGTACCGGGAGTCCGATTGGAGTGAATTAATAAAAAATTCCCCGGATTATTTAACTATCCAGGGAATTCAAGTACCTTACGTAATCTTTGATAATCGCGATGACGTCACCAGCCAAAAAGGAGTCGCCCTCGCTGACCGGCTGAAACTAACATTGGATCATTTATTCAAACTTTATTCACCGCGCCGCTAGGTTTAATCGCCTTCGAGCAATTCTTTGGCACGCTTATTCTGTTTACCCCGTTCTTCCGTCTCCAAAATACGCTTGCGGATACGGAAATTGAGCGGGGTAACTTCCAAAAGCTCATCTTCGGCCAGGTATTCGATCGCCTCATCCAATGACATGCTGCGCGGAGTCATCAGGCGCACTTCAATATCTTTATTGGAAGAACGCATATTGGTCAGGTGTTTCTTCTTGCAGACATTGACCACCAGATCCATAGGCCGCGCGGTTTCACCGACCACCATACCTTCATAAACCTCAATGCCAGGCCCAAGGAATAAAACGCCGCGTTCCTCAGCGTTCTTCAAGCCAAAGTTCGTGGTGGTACCTGATTCCCAGGCTACAACGGAGCTGGTATTGCGTGATGGGATTGGACCAGCCAGCGGTTGATAACCATTGAAAATGGTATTCATGATACCCATACCATGTGTAGCCGTCAAGAATTGATAGCGGAAGCCCAATAAACCGCGCGTGGGGATCACGTAAGTCAGGTGAACTGTATTGTCCGGGTTATTAACCAGATCAATCATCTGGCCCTTGCGTGTACCCAGCATTTCTACAACTGTGCCGACGGTATCGGAACTGGTTTCAATATGTACTTCTTCAAAAGGCTCCAGCAATTGCCCATCTGCGCCGGGTTTTAAAATCGCTTCAGGACGAGAGACCTGAAATTCATAACCTTCGCGCCGCATGGTCTCGATCAAAATCGCCAGATGGAGCTCGCCGCGTCCGGATACTAAAAACGTATCCGCGCTTTCCGTTTCCGCCACGCGCAAAGCGACGTTATTGCGCAATTCAGAAAACAGCCGTTCGCGCAGTTTCCGCGAGGTGCTGAATTTTCCTTCTTTTCCGGAGAAAGGCGAGGTGTTGACACCAAAGGTCATGCGAACGGTTGGTTCCTCAACCCGAATTGGTGGGAGTCCCACCGGATTTTCAGCATCAGCCAATGTTTCGCCGATCTCAATGCCCTCCAAACCAGCAATCACCACGATATCGCCGGCGGATGCCTCTTCTACGGCCACTTTCTGCAAACCTTGAAATGAAAACAGGTAGCGGGCTCGTTCAGGCATTACCTGTCCATCGACAGTGATACGCGCCAGGGGCATATTGGCCGTAACTTTCCCGGCATGGACGCGCCCGACTGCGGTAACACCGCGGTAATCATCATAACCCAGGTTAGTGACCAGCATCTGGAAGGGAGCGTCCATATCCACTGCCGGAGCAGGGATGTTTCGTAGAATCGAGCTGAACAGCGGCTGCAAATCTGGGCCTAAATCAAATGTCAAGCCAGCCTGCTGTGTAATCGCATTTGCGTAAATAATTGGAAAATCAGCCTGTTCTTCCGAAGCGCCAAGCTCAACGAATAAATCAAAGGTGTCATTTAAAACACGTTCCGGCTCTGCGTCTTTGCGATCCATCTTATTGATGACCACAATCGCTTTATGGCCCATTTCCAGCGCTTTTTTCAGAACAAACCGGGTCTGCGGCATCGGGCCTTCGGCCGCGTCCACCAGCAGCAGTACCCCATCCACCATATTCATGACGCGTTCAACTTCACCGCCAAAATCCGCATGGCCTGGAGTATCTACAATATTGATTTTGACCAGTTTCCCGGTTTCCGGATCAGGGATGGTTACCGCGGTATTTTTGGCAAGGATGGTAATCCCCCGCTCGCGCTCCAGGTCGTTGGAATCCATCACCCGCTCTTGCACCTGCTGGTTCTCGCGAAACACCTTTGCCTGTTTTAATAAGCCATCTACCAGTGTTGTTTTCCCATGGTCAACATGGGCAATAATAGCCACATTACGAATATCGTCACGTTGTATGATCATAAAATCCATTCACCTGCGAAAAACATACAAGACCCCCGGCAGCGCCGAGGGTTATCATCAAACAATTGATTTTATCAAAAATAGTCTGGTTTGAAAAGACTCAATTAACTTTATTGGCTATGCGCAGCATTATCGATGAATGCTCTTTCGCATCAGCAGTAAATAGAGTCCAAAAATGATTAAGCCAATCGACCCCGTATTGGCAATAAACGACATGGCGTTTCCAGGATCGCCGCCAATATACAGACCCCAGCCAACTACAGCGAATATACCGCCCGGAATCAGCGGCCACCAGACAAACCGCGCTGTCAGCATTCTGCCAAAAAGGATCAACAACCCCCAGCCCAATGAAAATACCACCAACATCATTCCGGTCTTTGTTAACGCATTGGCTGCCAGGCTGGTGCCCCAGGCAAAATAAATTCCAGGGCCTATCGTGGTCAGTAAACATCCCGGAATAATCAATCCGAACAGGCGGCGATAAATACCCCAGATCAGCAGCACCAGACCAACACCGGTGACCAGGTATAAAACAAAATCCACAAATAACAATTGGCTGAATAAAAAGCACAGCCCAATTGATGCGATGATTCCGCCCGGAACCAAAGCCCAGGTGAGTCCGTGCCCGCCTGCAACGCGTTGAAACACCGGTATCATGATCCAGCCAAACGCGAAGAAGAAAATCAACAAACCAACTTTTTTCTCGACCGGCAAATTAATCAGATGGCTTAGAAATACAATTCCGCCAATAGAAAGACCCAGGACCAAACTGCCAGGTATGATCAAACCGATTTTTCTGGTGCGCATTCCTTCAGTCAGCATGATCACCCCGGTAATCGGAACAATCGCAAAAACGATCCAGCCAGTTTTTAAGAATTGATCCACCAATACCGATATCCCCACCGCGATTAAACCAAACCCCACAATTGGTGGAATTCCCTTTTTAGATTCAATTTCTGTTTGAGACATTGTTTTCTTCCGCTAATTATTTTGCCAAAATTTGAAAAATATTACCTGAAAATCCATCAAGTGACATGTATCTGAAGTCATATTCTCAGGCAGGGATATTAAATTAAACCCAATTCTCTTGCTTTCAGCACGGCTTGCATACGGTCTCTGGCTTCTAGTTTTCCTAAGATACTGGTCAGGTGATTTTTAACCGTGCCTTCGGCAATAACCAGCTTTTCTGCAATTTCCTTATTGCTGGCTCCCGTTGAAACCATCCTCAGGACTTCCAACTCCCGGGTAGATAAGGCGACCGGCAAATTATCCATAGCGGAATGAGAGATACGCGGCATACGCGAAAATTCAGCCATGACTTTCGCCGTGATGGCCGGCGGGAGGAAATACTCTCCTCGTGATGCTGACCGAATTGCCTCATTTAATTTTTCAGACGAGACATCCTTAAGTAGATAACCAACTGCACCTGCTCGCAATCCTTCAAACACATCTTCATCATCATCAAAGGTTGTCAGGACAATCACTTTGATCGTCGGTAAATTTTCATGCAGCCTTCTGGTCGCATTCACACCATCGAGAATCGGCATCCGCAAATCCATTAAAACGACATTGGGTGAGAGCGTAGCAGCCATCCGCAATGCTTCTTCCCCGTTGGAAGCCTCGCCGATCACATCAAAATCATCCTGAACCTCAAGCAATGTACGCAGCCCTTCGCGGAACAGAACCTGATCATCGACTAATAGAATGCGAATTTTCTGATTCATCCTGGTATTTTCACCTCAAACGAGAAACCCTCACCCTTTTGCGGATTGATCTCCACCGTTCCGCCCAGATGATTGACACGCTCTTTTAAACCTGTCAGTCCATACCCGCCCTGAATTGTATCCGCGCCAAGCCCATCATCCCTGACGACTAAACGAACCGATTCAGGATCATGATAGTCCAGATTAATCCAGATATGTTTCGCTTTGGCATGTTTGCAAGTGTTCGAAATACCCTCCTGAGCAGCGCGAAACAAGGCCCAGTAGGATGGCAAATCAAGACTGCGTTCATTGCCTTCAACAATCAACTTTCCCTCGATTTCAAAACTCGTCAGATTGCCAAACAAGGTCCCGATTTGTTCAGAAAGATTTTCAGACCGTTCCGTTGACGACCGTAATGCCGCCACCGATTTGCGTACATCCGCCAACGCTTCTTGAGTAAGCAGCTGTGCTTTTGCCAGCATCTCGTCTGATTTTTCCGGATTTTTATAACTGACTGCTTTCGCGGCCTGAATCTGCATATTGATCGTGGTCAGGTAATGCCCCAACCCATCATGGATTTCCCGCGCCAGGCGGTTGCGCTCCTTCATAGTCGCCAAATCTTCAACCTGAAGCGCATAATCGCGCAATTGCTGATTTGCCACCGTCAATTCGCCAAGCAAGCGCTCCACCTCACGGCGCGAAGCTTCTTCATTCAGCGTCATTTGCGTAAAAACCACAATAAAAATCAGCCCGGCAATAAAGGTCGGAAAACCATTCCAAACAACCTGGACGCTCCCGCCATATAGATACACCGTGGCAATATATACAGCCACAATCACCAACAACGCGATATAGCTGTTCCGATTCGGCAGCAAAATTACTGCATGCGCGGCCAATGGCATCAGAACCAAAGCGTTATAGCCCGCGCCCTTCCCCAGAAAAACAATCGCTGCTCCCAAAGGAATCTGGATCGCAAAATAAAGCATTTTCAAAACTATGCTGGACGAACGCACAGCGATACTATATCCGTAGATGCCAATTGCCAGGTAAGAAATCCCCAAGCCCATCATCAAGATGATTTCAACCGGCGATGGGTCTTTCAAGCCAGAGAAAGTGGCGAAATAGGACGCTAAAACAACGACCGCAAAAGCCAGATCGGCATCGCCGCCTGTTCGAATATCAGATTTCTCGGAAACCGCCATAAAACCGATTATAACCCAGACACATCGCGTTCGAGAATCCACCAATCCAGTTCTGAGTCATAATTAGATTTCCGCTAACCATAGTTCGGGTGTGCCTTTGATTATGACCTGCGATACATACCAGACATTGTTCCACGAAATACACTTAGAAAATAACGAACAAAGTCTGGAGAGTATGATGAATACCTTGTTGATTCAACCGAAATTTCCTCTGACCTTTTGGAGTTTTAAATATGCCCTTCAATTTGTTTCCAAAGAAGTATGCAACCCGCCATTAGGGTTGATTACCGTGGCGGCCATGCTGCCTAAGGACTGGAACTGCAAACTGATCGATCTTAACATCCATGTATTGACCGATGAAGATCTGAACTGGGCTGATATCGTTCTGATTACCGCAATGAACGTCCAGCGAGATTCCGCGCACGAAGTCATTCATCGCGCGAAACAGGCCGGCAAAACCATCGTCGCGGGCGGCCCAATGTTTACTGGCGAATATCAGGATTTTCCTGAAGTGGATCACTTTGTCCTCAACGAAGCGGAAATCACCCTACCTCACTTTTTGGAAGACTTCGCTGCCGGGAAAGCCGAGCGAGTCTATGCCACGGATGATTTCGCCGACCTGGCGTTAACCCCATCACCCCGTTGGGATTTGTTGGATCTGTATAAATATGATTCAATGAATGTTCAATTCTCGCGCGGCTGCCCTTTTAACTGTGACTTTTGCAATGTAACGGCGCTACTTGGGCACCGGCCTCGAACCAAATCGGTTCAACAATTAATCACAGAAATCGACGCCCTTTATACCCTGGGCTGGCGGCGCAATATTTTTCTGGTGGATGATAATTTCATCGGGAACAAAAAAATATTAAAAGAAGAAATCTTGCCCGCATTAATTGAGTGGCGCAAAGGCAAAAAGGGCTGCCTGTTCCTGACCGAAGTATCGATCAACCTGGCAGATGATGACGAATTGGTTAAGCTGATGGTTAAAGCCGGGTTCATCTCGGTCTTCATCGGTATCGAGACTCCCGACGATGCCAGTCTGGCCGCGTGCAATAAAAAGCAGAATCAAAAGCGGGACCTGATGGCGGCCGTCCGCAAATTGCAGGAAGCCGGGTTGCAAGTGATGGCCGGCTTCATTGTCGGGTTCGACAGCGATACAGAGACTATTTTTGACCGGCAGATTGATTTTATCCAGGAATCAGGCATTGTGACCGCCATGGTTGGTTTGCTGCAAGCGCCGTATGGAACCGCTTTATACGACCGCATGAAAGATGAAAATCGCTTGCTTACCGAAATGTCAGGAAATAACGCAGATGGTGAAACAAATATCATTCCATTAATGCCCAAAGAATTGCTGGCCAATGGATATCGAAAAATCATTGCCACAATTTACTCCCCCCGGCAATTCTATACCCGCGTACAGACCTTCCTTGAACATTACCATCCCGTTACACACGCAGTGACGATAGAGCCAAATGAGATCATTGCTTTATTCAGGACCATCTGGCATATGGGCATCTTTGGCTCAGAAAGAAAGTATTATTGGAAGCTCTTCTTCTGGACGCTCTTCCACCGGCCAGATTTATTCCCAATTGCAATCACCCTGACCGTATACGGCTACCATTTCGGCAAAGTACGGGATGACATTTTATTCCATCAAAAGCCCGAAACGGTATCCGTTTCGCTGCCGGCTTGATTTAAACAAACCATACAAAAAAAGACTGACGTTTTCATCGTCAGTCTTTTTTGATTACTGAAAATTTTAGCTATACGACCTTTTCGCGCAATTTGGAGCTTAAATAATCCATTGAAGCGACCACCAGGGCGATGGCAAGCATCTGCATACTGGCAGCCCGATAGTTCAGCAGGTTGATATTCTGGTAAAGCAAGAAACCGATACCACCGCCGCCGGCAAAACCAATGATGGTTGACATACGCACATTGATATCCCAACGATACATTGTGAAGGAAATATACGGCGGGATAATCTGCGGCACCACGGCGTAAACAATGGTCTGCAATCGATTCGCGCCTGTAGCTGTGATCGCCTCCATAGGACCGGGCATAATGCTTTCTACCTGTTCAGAATACAATTTTGTCAGGGCAGCGATGGTGTGCAGTGAAAGCGCTAAAACGCCGGCAAACGGACCGATACCAACCCAAACGACAAAGACGATCACCCATACCAGGGCTTCAATCGATCGGAATGCATTCCATACAGTACGAGAAATATAGTAAATGACAATTCCAATCGGTAAATCGTCTGTTGGCGCGAGCCGCAGGGCCAGGATCAAGCCAACCAATGCGCCCAAACCGCCTGGCCAGTAATAGACCACATCTGGACTATTAAATTGATAGAACCAGTTCAGTCCCATCATGATCAGAATAAACAGCATTGCGCCTGCCAGCATAGTAGCCACAACGCTGATTGCTTTCAGCAGGGTAATCGGCATGGTCTTCACCATTCGCTTTGAAAGACGATCACCCAATGATGAGACAAAACCAGCGGCAGAAACGGCCACAATCACAACGACCAGCATTCCGAAAATATCGCCGATATCGGCAATAAATTTGCCAACGAAGCCAAGCGCTGCCAGATTCGGCACGAGGAAAGTCCCTACCAACAGCATCAGCCGCGAAAGTCCGAACATTCCAAGGACCAGGCCAAAGAGTGCCAGTGCAAAAACTGCGTAGCGCGCAATTTTCAGACCGATGCTGGGCTTGTTCTCCTCAACCGGCGGGAACGCCCACCGAAAAGCGAAGTAAAAAGCCGCGCCAAAAGCGACGGTTCCAAGCAAGTCAATCCAGCCATTTATATACATTGATTCAGCAATTTTATTGATGAAAACAGCCAGCTGAACCCCAAAATAAAATCCGAATGGAATCAAGATCAGGCTGATTGCGATTCCAATCAACTGGCTTTTAACATCTTTCATCAGGTTCTTAGCTGCAAAGAAGCTGAGCGGCACAGCCAATAATGTGCCTAACGTGGTTGCCAGCAACGCTAAAAACACCGTCTCAATGATCTTATCCCAGGTTTGCAGCGCAGCTTCTGAAAGATGCGGCGAGCCAACGTTTGTACGCGTCGTTACCGAGATATATTGAATTTCAGTACTCTCGCGTTTGGGCAGTTTGACTTCAACAGTGAAACTTCCATTTTCATCGGTTTCAAAACTGCCGATCTGAAGATTCACCTGGCTGGGTGGCACAAAATTAATCGGACCAGAAGAATCGGGCGCAAACTGGTACCCGCTGACCTTAATTGTTGCCTGCTGATCCGCGCAAACCGGCTCGATCACCAGATACGGACCGCTTTTATCCGCCTCCGCTGGCGTAAATCCATCAGCGGGACATGGAACCATGATCGGCTGTTGTACGGTTACTTCAGTCTGGTTGTATTCCAGGAGATCAGGTTTGGCTAAAGCCCGTAAAATACGTACCAGTTGCTGCTGGCGATGTTCTGAACGTGTCTCATCCAGGTTGACTTTAGTGACCTGGAAACCATAAGCATAAATTATGATAGCGACAACGACAGCTAAACCTACACCTAGAGAACGTAAGATTTTCTTATCGATTTTCACGATGATCACCTTTATCCTACGCGCTCAGCGTCGCGTCCATATATTTCTTTAAATTTTCCGTCATCGATTTCACTTGGCAGACCATCGAAAACCAGACGACCTTCATTAAGGGCGACCACCCGATCCGCATAACGATGAACCAGATCCAGAAAATGCAAACTACATAAAACAGTCACACCATCTTCTCGATTAATCTGTTCCAGATATTGCATAATGCTGTGCGCAAGCACCGGATCCAAACTGGCAACCGGTTCATCCGCCAATATCATTTCGGGATCCTGCATCATCGCGCGGGCAATGCCAACGCGCTGTTGCTGACCACCAGAAAGTTCATCGGCGCGATATTGGGCTTTATCTTTAATGCCCACCCGATCCAGTTGATGATAAGCGTTTTCAATATCCTCTTTCGAAAACCGGTTGAAAATGCTCCAGATAGGATTAACATATCCCAGGCGACCCGATAGAACATTGGTCAAGACCGATGAACGCTGCACCAAATTGAAATGCTGAAAAACCATCCCGATTTTACGGCGCACATAACGGATTTCATCTTGGTTAGCATCCGTAACATCCACGCCATTCCATAAAATTTTTCCAGACGTAGGCGTCACAAGTCGATTCAGGCAACGTAATAGTGTTGATTTTCCAGAACCACTTAATCCAATGACGGCCAGGAATTGCCCCTTTGGTACAGAAAAACTAACATCCGTTAGCGCCTGCACCCCACCGTCGTATGTCTTCGAAAGGTTTTGAATTTCTAGCATGTTATTCCTGTTCATAATCGGAGAGCAAGCCTACCGATAGTATGCTTATACACGCAATCCCGGGCAGGTGGATCACCTGTCCGGGATTGTTTTCAGCAAAAAATTACCTAGTTGCCAAGACCTTCAAGCGTCAGACCAGTCGCAGCGACCATCTTGCGAACAAAGTCATATTCCGCGTCTGTAGCTTTGTCAATTCCGGTCCATCCGTAGAAGTCGGAATTACCGATTGATTCAGCCCAGGCATCCGTCTTTGCAAAATCAACCAGGGCAGTTTCAATCTGCGAGCGCAGATCAGCCGGGAATTCAGGAGAGAAAGACAGCGTATCGTTCGGGATCGCCGGGGAGATCGCCAGAATACGAACTTTCTGGATTACATCCGGAGCATCCGTGCGGATGTTATTGCGGGCATCCAAAATCGTCCAGCCACTGCAGACAATGTTCTTGCCGCTTTCGGAAAGCGCGCAGCTATCGACAACATCCTCCGGTACATCAGGAGCATCGCCTTCTTTCCAGGCTTCTTCCCCTTCGGGTTTCAAAGGAGCGGTATAGAAGACGGTCGCAAAATCTACCTGACCATTATAAACAGCGGAAACAGCCTGCGGGTGACCGCCGGTTTCCACGGTTTCGCCTGGGGTGATGCCCATTTCTTCGAACATCGCCATCGGGACCATATAACCAGAGGTAGAAGCGGCATCCGTGTAACCCCATTTCTTGCCGTCGAGGTCCTCAAGCGATTGAGCGTCGCTGTCACGCGGAACCAGGAACTCCGTATAGTACACGGCCGAACCATAGCGGACTGCTTTGAAAGCGACATCAACGCCGCATAATTGATTGGCCAACACATATCCTAAACCAGGAATGAAACCAATGGTATCGGTTGGGGAGGCGCACATTTCTTCAATCGTTGAAGCGTATGAAGTCGGAACGCTGACCTCAAAATTCAAGCCAGTAGCTTCTTTTAACGCATCAGCCATAATTTGGCCGCCGCTGACAATCACCTGGGCATCAACGGAAGGAACAAACAAAACTTTGATCGGATGTTCCGGGGTACCGATGTCGGTTCCTACGGGCTCAGCAGTCGGTTCCGCAGTTGGAACCTCAGTAGGAGCAGGTGCTTCGGTGGGAGCCACTTCTTCAGTCGGAGCAGCGGTCGGTTCGGGTGTCGCTGCAGGCTGGCAGGCAGATAAAACAAACGCTGCTACCATTACCACAGAGAGCACTACGAAAATACTACGGCGTAATTTCATCGTTTCTTCTCCTTTTATGCAATTTATCTCTTGCCAGCGAATTCTGGCATGCATCTTTACTATATCAAACTTTTATTTGGAGGCAAGGTTTTTTTCTTAATTCTTTATTATCAAATTTGGTCAATTTTGTTAAGGCTTAAACTTATACACGCTGCTGCTTGAGTTTTATGCTTGGAGCGCTTTTTCATTTCCTTAGCAGGGAATATGACCAAATTTTTTTCTTTGAAACGTGCAGAATAAAGTATCTTGACTTGAAGTAATGATCGCTTTAAAATAGATCGGCTTAATCATCAGGCAATGCCTGAAAATATCCCCAAATGAACGAAGGTAACCCAATGAGGGTGAGAGGCGTTCGAGGAAGAGTAGCAAAACATGGAAAAGACAATTATCGAAGCAACCCGGCGTACCGTGATCGGGAAAAAAGTCGGCGCTCTGCGTCGCGAGGGCAAACTGCCTGGTGTTATTTATGGTCACAACGTGGAACCTACGCCGATCCTGATGGACCTGCGCGAAGCTTCTCGCACACTGGCTCCTTTATCACAATCGCA
The DNA here is from genome assembly GCA_036822575.1 of Bellilinea sp. GTDB lineage: Bacteria > Chloroflexota > Anaerolineae > Anaerolineales > Anaerolineaceae > Bellilinea. The sequence continues at coordinate 148,411 of DAISHK010000003.1, forward strand.
TATCGTTACGATTGTATTGGAAGGCGCCGAACACGCCGCTCTTGTGCGCGAAAAACAAAAAGATTACATTTTGAACATTCTGAAGCACGTTGATTTCCAGGTAGTTTCACTGAGTGAAAAAATCCGCACCATGGTTACCGTTGATATTGTCGGAACTTCGCCGGCTGTGAAGAATTTCAACGGCGTGGTCGTTACGGAAATCTCCGAGGTTGAGGTGGAAGCCCTGCCCCAGAATTTACCTGAGCGTTTTGTTGTTGACATTAGCAAACTGGAGAACATCGGTGACGCGATTTACATTAAAGACCTCGAAGTTCCTGCAAATGTCGATCTGCTCAAAGAGGCCAGTGAGGTTATCGTAGTTATCACCGGTGGTGCTGAAGAAATCACCGAGGATGAAGAAGAAACCGCAGCCGAACCTGAAGTAATCGAACGCGGCAAGAAAGAAGAAGTCGGCGACGAGGATTAATTTCCTCTGTTCCATTTAGTAGTTCAAGGACCGTTGGCTGTTATAAGCATAGCCAACGGTCTTTTTGTATTTCCTGCCACACCGCACAACATTTAAAATGATTTTTTAAATATCTACTAAATCCTATTGGTATTTTTTTGGTTTGTAATATAATTACGCCTGCCCAAAAATTTTTAGCTTGATCAATTTAAATATTTAGGTGGTCATAAATTCAAGAAAACCCCAACTCCAAGTCAGGAATGGGCACGTAACTTGCACCATGGATCGCAGATAAATTTATCTCACATAGAATTGATACGCAAATGATTTTAAACAATCGTTCCGCCAGCGCCACATTAGAAGCACTAAACGAAATCGTTGATGACGCCTGTTTTATTATCGATTTGCAGCGCGACAAAATTCTCGATGCTAATGCCCAATGCTCAACGATGTTTTTTAAATCGCGGCAAGAGTTTATTGCTTCGCCGGATATCTACCATCAAATTCTGTGTGATGATTCCTGTGAATCAATACAAGAGTTCTATAAAAGACTAAAATCTGTCCAGAAAGTCTCGACAATTCGTCATTACACTTCTCCAAAAGAAAATATTTGCCTGGAATTGCAAATTTCTGTCACTGCGGTCTCAATTGAAGGTGATGACCTGGCTGTTGTCATTCTTCGTGATATAACCCGCCTGCAAAAATTAAGTCGTGTTCAGGAAGCCCTGGGAAAAATCTCCTCCAGTATTGAACATGCCGGCAACCTTTTTGATTTATTTCGCGAATTTCACGAAATCATCAATGAACTGATGCCAGCCAAGAACTTCTATATTTCTTTACTCAATTCTGATGAAAACATTCTAACATTTCCCTATTTTGTGGATGAATTTGATAACCCACCCGGGCCAGAGAAAATAGCGCACGGACTGACTGAATACGTTCTGAGAACTGGTGAAGCATTATTGGCCACGCCAGAAGTTTTCAACCGTCTGGTGTCACAAGGTGAAGTCAGCGAAGCTGGCGCCCCCTGTATTGATTGGTTGGGCATTCCATTAAAAAATGACCGGGCTACCATCGGGGTTATGACCGTCCAGAGTTATACCGAAGGAATTCGCTATACATTAGAGGATCTTCAATTTCTTTCTTATGTTTCCTCGCATGTTGTCAACGCGATTCACAAGAAACAATCCCAGGAAGAACTGGAAATCCAGCAAGCAATGGTGAGCACAATTTTTGATGCTTCGCCAAACCCAATTTTAATTTGCGACCTTAGCGGAATAATCATCAACTGCAATCAAGCAGAAATGGATCTTTTGGGAATAGACCAGCGGAATAAGGTCGTCGGTCACTCAGCGTTTGAGTTTGTCCATCCAGATGATCAGCAGAAATTAAGAGCGAACCTGGATCAATTCTTGCGCGGAGAGACCACCATCCGCGCTCAGTTTCGCATTGTTTCCGAAAACAGTAAAAACATTTACGTTGAACTTTCAGCCTCATTAATTTATAACGAAGACATGATGGCGGACCTGGTTATCATGATTCTGATGGATGTCACTGAACGCTATGAGGCGATTGAAGCATTACGAGTCAGTGAAGAACGCTACAAATTGGTACTGGAAGGTTCAAACGACGGAATTTGGGACTGGGATCTCCAGACTGACCTTGTCTATTATTCCCCGCGCTGGAAGCGCATGATCGGCCTGGACGAAGCGGATCAAACACAGTCCATTAACGAATGGTTCAATCGGGTACACGAAGACGATCTTCCTGGCCTGCGAACCGCCATTGAAGCCTATTTACATGGCGAAGTAGAGCATTTTGAGTACGAACATCGGCTGCGGCACTCAGACGGCACCTTCCATTTTATGCTGGCACGTGGCATCGCGGTTCGAAACGACCAGAATTGCGCCTATCGAATTGCCGGCTCATTATCTGATGTCACCCACAACAAACACACGGAAAAGCAGCTTGTTTACGAAGCGCTGCATGATAAATTAACCGGTCTGCCAAACCGGGCTTTGTTTATCGATCGCTTGAATCAGACGATCAAACGGCTGCGCCGTCACGAACATGAGACTTTCGCAATCTTGTTCATCGATTTAGACCGTTTCAAAATATTAAATGACTCGCTCGGGCATTTAGCCGGCGATAAAATGCTGATTAAGATCGCCTCTCGGCTCGAGAACGCTCTGCGAACTGAGGACACGGTAGCCCGTTTGGGTGGGGACGAATTTGCCATTTTAATCAACGATCTGCGCGACCCTTATGAAATTATCCAGATAACCAAACGCATTCAGGAAGAAATCGCGAAGCCTGTTAATCTGGATGGTCAGCAAGTATATTCCACCGCCAGTATTGGTATTACGCTTTCCAGCACTGGCTATGAAAATTCAGAAGATATGCTGCGAGATGCGGATACGGCGATGTACCAGGCAAAGGGCCAGGGTGGGAATGAATATGTCATTTTTGACCGCTTCATGCACGCCCAGGCAGTATCATTGCTGCGGTTAGAAAGCGACTTGCGTCAGGCACTGGATAATAACCAGTTCGAGCTTTATTATCAACCAATTTTTGATGGCAAAGAAGATAAGGTTGTAAAAGCCGAAGCGCTCATTCGATGGAACCACCCCCGCGACGGCTTGATCTATCCCAACCAATTTATCCCATTGGCTGAAGATACCGGCCTCATCATTCCGATTGGAGAATGGGTTTTTCAAACTGCCTGCAAACAATTGAAAATCTGGCAAGACATGGGCGCGCATGATTTTCAGGTATCTGTCAACTTCTCTGCCCGCCAGTTTCAGCAATCCAATCTGGCCGCGTCAGTTGCCCGAACGCTTGAACTGACTCGCATTGATCCGGCATCTTTGATCATCGAAATCACCGAGTCACGCAATTTCACACAGCTTGACCGCTTCGAGAGCATTTTGTGGGAGCTTAAACGCCTGGGCATTCAAATTTCCATCGATGATTTTGGCACCGGATATTCCTCTTTGACCACAATTCAGCGCCTGCCATTGGATATCCTCAAAATCGGACAGAATTTCGTCTCAAATCTTGGCGCGCAAAGAGAAAACGACCTGATCATCATGTCGATCATTGAGATGGCGCACCGCCTGGGGCTGACTGTAGTAGCCGAAGGCGTGGAGACACCGCAGCAATTAAGCTTTTTACGCACCCACCATTGCGATATGATTCAAGGGTTCTTATACAGCAAACCTATCCGCACCCCGGCATTGGAAGAAATGCTAAAAAAAACCTACAAATAATTGGGGATTTCCTTGTGGGTTAGCCCCAAAATATTCATGAGCTGAACAGTGATAATGGCGGAGATGCCCCATAAGGTTTCTCCGTCATAAGGTTTAAAGTAGAAAACTGGTCTAATATTTCCGGCCGGGTTCAACCATTCGCGCGTATAAAAGTTTTCAGGATCGCAAAGCCATTGCAGCGGTATCGAAAATACGCGCGCCACTTCACCGGGGTTGATGCGATAACCGTGAGGCTCTTCAATACGAGCAACGATCGGTTGAACAATGAAATTCGTAACTGTTTGGAATTCTTCCATCGCGCCTAAGATCTGAATTGCTTTCGGTTCCAGACCAATCTCTTCATATGCTTCGCGCATTGCAGCCGCAGATGGATTTTTGTCACCGCTCTCAATTGCTCCGCCAGGAAATGAAACCTGACCTTTATGGTCGTTAACTGCTTCGGAGCGCCGGGTATAAAGGATATGCCATTCCTCGCCTCGCCGAAAAAATGGAACCAGGACCGCTGCCTTTTTTCCATTATTGCCAGTCGTTACAGCAGCAGATTGAGATCCGTACTGCTGGAGACAACTTGCAATATAGGCATCGGTAATTAATTTCAAGGAATCGCAGCTGCTCATCTACTCCTCAGAGTCATCTGGATCATTCACAGATTGTTCTTCCTGAGTGTTCGCTGCCGGGATTCCTAAAATTTCATCCGGACTGCTATGGTCGATGATAACCGGCCGGCCAAAAATCAGGTATCCCGTATGCGCAACCATCCGGTCCACCGGACGAAAGCGCTCGGCCTCCACCTTGTAATAACGCAGCATAATTTCGAGCACATCAATAAAAGCGAAATCGTTTGCGCGCAGAGCGGATATCAACAAAGAAACCTGATTGGCCGTGGGGAGAATACTTCCAAAGAATCCCCCTGTTTTCAATGCCTTGCGCACTTGCGGCATATAATCATACGGATTGGGGACATCCAGGAACAAGGCATCCACATTCTCTTCGTCAAATCCATCCGTGATATTTCGCAGTTTGAATTCAACCCGCTCTTCCAAACCCAGGCGCGTCAAATTTTTAATCGCAATTTTCTGCATCTCCTCACGGGCATCATACGAAAAAACCTTCCCAATATCGCCAACTGAAAAAGCCAGTGCGGAAGTTAATGCGCCTGAACCTGTGCCTGCTTCGACAATATGCTGTCCGGCGCCAATGCCCATGTTCACCAAAATAAACCCGATATCTTTCGGATACAGAATTTGCGTATTGCGCGGAGTTTCCTTAAGTAAATCACCTAAAGCCGGCTGCAGAATATAATATGGATTGCCTAAATGGCTGTTGACTCTCACACCCCAGGGTTTTCCAATAATATCGTCAAACTTAATCACGCCGCGGTGAGATTGAAATTCACCGCCAGTTGATACACGCGTTAAAAAGCTTTTATTCCGCGCCCCAACGAGCTGAACCAGATCACCGTCTTGTACTCGGTCACCGTGTAAATTCCAGGCCACAATAAGCTCCTATGATTTTTTTGATTTTTGATCTACCTGCACAAGACTTAACCAATACCCCAGGACCAGTACCAACAGGCAAGTCAGCGTCGCCATGCCGATGTTTAATGTGCCAACCCGCAGAAAGGTCCAGCCCAAGAGATCAGCCATAAAATGCCCGCCCCAAAAACCGATCCAGGCAAAAGCAATGTATAGCAGCAAACGCCAGATGCTGCCCCCCTTGTAAAGATGAAACGCCGCTCCATACAGTGTAGCCAGGATGAACCCTAACAGGATATTTTGAAGCAACACAATCCCCTCCTGCTATTCTTTGGCGGCTTTGATAATAACACCGCCTCCCAGAACAATATCGTCTTGATAAAAAACTGCCCGCTGACCGGGAGTGATATCCCGCAATGGATGTTCGAATTTTACCTGAACCTGGTCAGGCTGTATACAAGTCACGCGCGCTTCCGCAGGCGTGGCTTTATAGCGAATTTTCACTTGTGCGCTAAATTCCAATCCAGGCGGATTACCAGCGATCCAATTAACTTGGTCGGCAAATAGAACCGTACTGCCAAGCTCCTGTTCAGGTCCAACGACCAGGATGTTGTCGCTAAGATTTTTTTCAATAACGTATATCGGCTCAGCAGCGTAAATACCCAGGCCCTTGCGCTGACCAACTGTAAAAAATCCGAGCCCATGATGCTCGCCAACGACCTTTCCGGCAGTGTCAACGATTTTTCCCGGTGTCAAAGCATTGGGGGCATACCGGCTGAGAAACTCACGATAATCTTGACCGGCCAGAAAACACAGGTCCTGTGAATCTTGCCGCGAAGCAACGGAAAGGCCAAATTTTCTTGCCAGTTCTCGGATTTCTGGTTTGGTATACCCACCTACCGGAAAAACTGTCCGCGACAATTGTTCCTGGGATAGAACCGAAAGCACGTAACTCTGATCTTTGCGCTCGTCAACACCTTTTCGTAATAAGGTCTTTCCGGCTTCATCTGTACTCGTCTGCGCATAATGACCGGTAGCAAACTGGTCCATGCCCATTTCAAGTGCGTGATTCAGTAAATATCCCCAGCGGATATGCCGGTTGCACATCAAACAAGGATTTGGCGTTACAGCTTTGCTGTAACCATCTAAAAAGTAATCAACAATCTGATTTTTAAATACTTGCTGAGCGTCAATTGCATAGAACGGAATGTCCAAATGGGCCGCAACCTTCCTCGCCTGGGCCATGGCGTCAGGCGTGCAGCACTTATTCTGTGATTCCTTGCCTGGCTCGCTCCACAATCGCAGCATAAGCCCGATCACAGAATATCCCTGTTCCACCAATAAAGCCGCAGCAACCGAACTGTCAACCCCGCCGCTCATCGCCACAGCGACGGTAGGGAGATTTGCATTCATAAAAACACCTCTAGCCAAGCCGGCGTGTCTTTTCAATAACACCAGGAAGCACGTTCAAGAACGCTTCCACATCTTCTTCACTGGTCTCTTTTCCAACGGTAACGCGTAATGAGCCCATCAACCATTCTGACGGCAAGCCTAAAGCCATCAGCACATCCGATGGTTTCGCGTCGCCCACTTTGCAGGCAGAGCCGGATGAGCAGGCAAAACCCGCCATATCCAGCATCATAACCAGCCGGTTGCCATCCAGGTTTGAAAATGTAAAGCTGGCGTGGTTCGGCAATCGATTCTGAATATGACCGGTTAATCTTGCCTCTGGAATAGCGTTCACTACCTGATGAATGATGCGGTCTCGCAGCGCGCGAGCATGCTGATTCCGCGCCGACCGGTTTTCAACCGCTAACTGAACAGCTTTGCCAAAACCTGCGATATAAGGAACATTATAGGTCCCGGCCCGCAAATCATTTTCCTGTCCGCCGCCCGTTTGCGACGGCAGCAAATCGACGCCATGACGAACGAATAAAGCGCCAACGCCTTTCGGGCCATAAAGCTTATGCGCTCCAATGGATAATAAATCAATATTATCAGCGGCCACATCGATATCAAGATGAGCAGCCGCCTGGACGGCATCGGTATGGAACCATACGCCTGTTTGCCGGCAGATTGCCCCAATTTCGGCGATTGGATTAATCGTTCCGATTTCATTGTTTGCATAAATTACCGAGACAAGCGCTGTATCCGGGCGAATACGGGCACGTACACTATCGGGATCAACCCTGCCATCAGAGTCAACCGGTATTATATCTAACGCAAAGCCATAGTCACGGCCAAGTTGTTCCGCGGTACGCAGAACCGCATGATGTTCCGTGGCAGAAATGAGAATATGCCGACATCCTTGCTGACCACGTTTCATCGCAGCGCCACGCAAAGCCAGGTTATCGCTTTCAGTGCCGCAGGCAGTGAACACAATTTCACGCGGCTGGGCGTTCATGCTCTTGGCCAGGATCTCGCGCGCCTGTTCGACACCAGCCTCCGCTTGCTGGCCATAATAATGCGTTGAAGATGGATTGCCGAAGTTCTCCTTTAAGAATGGCAGCATGCACTCCAGCACAGCTGCATCAACAGGAGTCGTTGCAGCATAATCCAAATATACGCGCCGGTTCATCTTCACAAATCCATCTCCAAAATTCGACATTAAATGTCAATTATAGCATGCTGAAACAGGCAATCCAAATCAACTTTTTCCAGCCTATTTTCAACATCCTTTCATAATCACTTTGACCCTCATTAACCAGCCTGTTATAATTAGACAGATTTGTTCGTATTCTCAAATTTTTAAGAGCGGAGGTAGCATGGCGCAAAAAATTTCCTTCGGGACCGATGGCTGGAGAGGCATGATCGCCGAAGATTACACCTTTGCCAATGTTCGCCGGTGTGCGCAAGGGTTTGCATCCTACCTCACTAACCATGGTAAAAAAGGTCAGTGGGTGATTGTTGGACACGACAAACGCTTTGATTCAGAATACTTTGCCCTTGCGGCGGCAGAAGTTTTATGCGGCAATGGCTTCAAGGTATATTTGACTGACGGCGCTACACCGACACCCGTCATTGCCTTTTCGGTCGTCCATCGTAAAGCAGCAGGCGCGATCAATATCACTGCTTCCCATAATCCCCCAACGGATAATGGTTTTAAGGTCCGTGATGAAAACGGTGGAGCCATTGACCCTGAGGGCCTGAAAGAAATTGAAAGTCTCATCCCGGATAATGAAGAATTAGTAACAAAAATGAACGGCTCCGAAGCGGAGCAGCATGGCGTTTTGATCAAATTTGACGCTGCACCAGACTACATTGCTCACCTTTCAAAATTAATTGATGTTCAGCCCATTAAAGACGCGGGGCTGCGCGTGCAGGTTGATGCGATGTGGGGCAATGGCGCGGGTTGGTTTACCCGCCTTCTGAGCGGCGGGAAAACAGAAATCATTGAGATTCACAATCAGCGCAATCCCGCATTCCCGGAAATGAAGCGTCCTGAGCCAATTCCGCCAAATATCAATGTCGGGCTTGAAGCTACCGTCAAAAATAAAGCCGATGTGCTGATCATCACGGATGGCGACGCCGACCGGGTAGGGATTGGTGATGAAAATGGCAAGTTTGTCAACCAGCTTCAGGTCTATGCGCTGTTAGCCTACTATCTGCTCGAGGTTCGCAAAGAGCGCGGCGCAATTGTTAAAACCCTCTCCACTACCAGTATGCTGGAAAAATTAGGCAAAATTTACAATGTCCCCGTATATGAAACCGGGGTCGGTTTTAAATATGTGGCCCCCAAATTCCTCGAAACCAATGCCTTGATTGGCGGCGAGGAATCCGGCGGCTATGCTTTCCGCGGCAATGTTCCCGAACGAGACGGTATTCTGGGCGGACTGTATTTCCTCGATATGATGGTCAAACTCAAAAAGACGCCTTCGCAATTGATTGACCTGATTTTCAGTATCGTGGGAGCCCATTATTATGATCGGATCGATACCCGCTTCAGCGGCGACCGCAAGGCGCGTGAAGAATTGATCCTTTCCGCTAAACCAGCCACCATCGGCGGGTTAAAGGTCACTGACTTGAATACAACGGATGGTTTCAAGTTCAGCCTGGAAGACGGCGGCTGGTTACTCATTCGTTTTTCAGGTACTGAGCCGATTATGCGCGTATACTGTGAAACGACACATGAAGATCGTGTACAGGCGATATTAAAAGACGGTCTGAAAATTGCCGGGATTGATTAGAGTTTGCATTGATTGATTCACACTGCCACCTGAACCTCACTCAATTTGACGAGGATCGGGAAGCCGTTATCGAACGAGCGATCACTTCCGGCATCACAACCATTGTGGTGCCGGGAGTTGATCTGACGACCAGCCAGAAGGCCATTGAGCTCGCTGAACAATATTCCGGCGTTTTTGCAGCCGTTGGAATTCATCCAAACGAAGCAGCCCATTGGCAGCCAAATCAATTTCCTCTTTTGCGAGAACTTGCCTTACACCCAAAAGTCGTAGCGATCGGCGAAATAGGTTTGGATTATTACCGAGATTACGCAGCGCCAGAAGAACAATTGGCTATTCTAAATTCTCAGCTTTCCCTGGCGCATGAAATTTCGAAACCTGTCATTATTCATAACCGTGACGCAATTCATGATTTATGGCCAATTATGAAAGCCTGGCAGACCTTATTATCCGCGGAACATCACCCACTGGCCAACCGACCCGGTGTTTTTCATTCATATGATGGGGATCTGAAATTAGCTGACGAATTGCGTTCCTTTCATTTCTACCTGGGAATTTCCGGACCCGTAACATTTAAAAATGCCCAAGATCGACAGGAGCTGGTTAAAGCGCTGGGCACCCGCCAAATTCTTCTGGAAACAGATTCCCCCTATCTTTCACCTAACCCCTTTCGTGGACGCCGTAATGAACCAGCCCATATTCGATTAATTGCAGAAAAAATTGCCTCCCTTCAAGAAAAAACTGTAGAAGATATTGGCTTATCGACTGAAGAGAATACAAAATCCCTTTTTATGGAGATCGTCTGATTGAGCACCACGACTTCATTTTTCAATCCTGTACAGGAACAAATTCATCAAGTCGAGCACTTGATGAAAAGTCAGGCTGATGGAAATCATCCCGACCTGCAAGCTGCCTTAAACCACCTGATCGCTGCCGGCGGCAAGCGCATCCGTCCTACAGTGACCTTATTAATAGGCCGAATGCTAGGCGCTGAAGAATCCAGATTGATCACTTTGTCTGGCGCAATAGAACTGTTGCATACGGCGACCCTCGTGCATGACGATCTCATTGATGGATCCTTGCTGCGTCGCGGAAACCCGACTTTGAATTCCCGGTGGTCGCCTGGAGCAACCGTCTTGACCGGCGATTTTCTTTTTGCTCGCGCCGCCAAGCTGGCCGCTGATACCAATTCCATTCCGGTGATGGGATTGTTCTCGCAAACCCTGGCAATTATTGTTAACGGAGAAATCACCCAGCTATTCTCGCACCGCTGCCAGGTAAACCGCCAGGATTATTATCAGCGTATCTATGCGAAGACCGCTTCGTTATTCGAAGCCTCCACCTGCTGCGCCGCTTTAATCGCTGATGTTCCCGACGAAATGATCGAGGTGGTGCGCCGTTACGGTTACAACATCGGCATGGCCTTTCAAATTGTGGATGATGTGTTTGATTTTATTGGCGATCAGGTGAAAATTGGCAAGCCGGTCGGCAACGATCTGCGCCAAGGGTTAATCACCTTGCCCACAATCTATTATGTGGAGGGCCATCCGGATGACACCAACGCGCAGGAGATTATCAACGGCGAATGCTTGAAATATGAACAGCAGGTTACTGAATTAGTGGATAATATCCGCGCCAGTCAGGCTGTTCAAGAAGCGCTCAATGAAGCTGACTCATACGTCGCAGCCGCCCTGGATTTGCTCAAAACGTTGCCAGACACACCGGAACGCGTCCATTTGGAAGATTTAACCAGATACATTACCAATCGATCCGTCTAGAAACAAAAAACAGCCGTTCAATGAACGACTGTTGTAGTGCGCTGGGAGGGACTTGAACCCTCACGCCTTGCGGCACATGGCCCTCAACCATGCCTGTCTGCCAATTCCAGCACCAGCGCAAACGCTTCGATATTATAATCGGCTCTGGTTGTATGTCAAGCGTATCCAAGGGTTCATTTTTCATCGTAAGCCCCAACTAATTTATGTGAAAGGTTGCTATTATGTCCATTATTCTTGATGCAATGGGAAGCGATCGATATCCAGATCCAGAGATTCAGGCGGCCGTGATTGCAGCCGAGAAATTCGCCGAAGAGATCATTTTGGTTGGCGACGAAGCGCTGATTGCCCCCAAACTTAAAGAAATTAATACAAAGAATTTACCGGTGGTTATTGAACACGCTCCGGATATTGTAGAAATGGGAGAAAAACCGGTTGAGGCCGCCCGGCGAAAACCACGCAATTCAATGGCGGTTGGCTGTGAATTAATCAAGAAAGGCCGCGGACAGGCGTTTATCACTGCCGGCAATACTGGCGGCGCAATGTTCAATGGTTTGCGCACTTTAGGCCGCATTCCAGGTGTGGCTCGCCCCGCATTGACAGCGCTTTTTCCAACGCGCGGCGGCGGCCACTGTGCAGTGGTAGATATTGGCGCAAATGCAGATTGCCGGCCAGAGTTTTTGCTTCAATTCGCGGTTCTCGGTTCAATTTACGTAGAGAAAATTTTGAATAAAAGCAATCCTCGGGTCGGGCTGCTTTCAAATGGTGAGGAAGCCGGCAAAGGCAATCAACTAATCAAAGACACGTATCACCTGCTTGAACACGCTGGGTTGAATTTCATTGGCAACGTGGAAGCCAAAGAACTCTTTGCTGGCGAAGCGGATGTGGTTGTCACCGATGGGTTTACCGGCAATGTTCTGCTAAAATCCAGCGAATCGGTTGCCAAAATGCTTACTGATACACTGAAACAGGAATTAATGGCTTCTTTCCCGCGTAAAATTGGCGCTATGCTGGCAAAACCGGCTTTTTCAAAACTCAAAGAAATGATGGATCCCAGCGAAGTTGGCGCAGCGCCTTTATTAGGTATTGACGGATTGGTATTCGTCGGTCATGGCCGCTCAGATTCGCAGGCCCTGGTCAGCGCCATCCGCGTCGCGCGCCAGGCTATCCAGGCCGACTTGCTTCCAGCCATGCAGGTCGCGATTGCTGAACGCAAAGAAATGCTTGAAAATATCACTGCACCCGATTCTTCTCACTAAAGGTTTATGCTGATGAAATATGTAGCTAACACAAAATTGATTCGCCGCAACAAAAAAATTGGTCAAACGTTGACCTTAGCCGCCTTAGCCGTCCTGGGTATCGGTCTGTATTATTCTTTCGCTAAACCGGAACTGGTCTGGCTAACTTTTGGCGCATTGCTGGTCGGTTTTATCCTGACTCAGATTGGCATATTCTTCGGCAACCGTTGGGGGCGTTCACCGCGCCCTGATGAAGTCTTAAGCACATCCCTGAAAGGTATGGATGAGCGCTATACCTTGTACCATTACATAGCCGGAACATCGCACTTCCTGCTCGGACCTGCCGGGGTATTTGCGTTGGTGCCAATGACTGTTTCGGGAAAAATTAGCTACGATGAGAAAAAACAGCGGTTTACCCAAAAAGGCGGCAACTTCTACATGAAGATTTTCGGGCAGGAAGGGCTTGGCAAGCCTGATTCGGATGCGCGTTACGCAATTGAAGACCTGGATAAATTTCTCAAAAAGAATTTTCCCGATCTTGAGCTTCCGCAAACTGAAGCCATTTTGGTATTCACCAATCCAAAGGTTGAACTGGATACGGCTAATGCGCCGATTGCCGCAGTAACCAATGAAAAGCTTAAAGATTACCTGAGAAAACGGCAGAAGGAAAAAGTAATTCCCTTCACCAATATTCAAATTTTACAAAAGTCTTTGCCCAGCGAAGATATTTAGTTCAAAAAAAAGGGATTGTCCGAAATGGACAATCCCTTTTTTATTGTATATCGTAGTGTTTATTTTTTAATTTGATAGCGCGCTTTATACTCTTTTTGAGTGGGATGCGGTGCGGGTTTTTGAATGCGCTTATCCGTTATCGTCAGGCCGCCTTTTAACGCTTTGACTTCAGCCGGTGTTAAGTTGCGCCATTCACCTGGCTTCAACGTGCCTAACTGCAACGCGCCGATGCGGATCCGAATAATGCGCTGCACTGGCAGCCCAATTGTCCGGCCAATTTCACGAATCTGACGCTTTTTACCTTCACGCATGATCACTCGCATCCATACGCCTTTACCTGCCGGGCCTTCAATCTTGACCTGAGCCGGCTGCGTCCGGTAGCCATCTTCCAACACCACCCCATGACGCCAGGCATCCAATTGTTTCTCATCAGGCCGGTTAACCAGCAGTACCCGATATTCTTTTTCATGCCCATAGCGCGGATGCGTCAGCCGGTTCGCCAAATCGCCGTTATTGGTCAGCAGCATCAGCCCTTCACTGTCATAGTCCAAACGGCCTACCACAAAAAGGTGGCCTGAACTTGGCACCATGTCGAAAACCGTCCGGCGGTCATCATCACGAGCATCGTCAGAAAGCACGCCGCGCGGTTTATGCAGCGCTATATAGATTTCTTCCTCAACAACCTTCGGAATCGGGTGTCCATCCAATAGAATTTCATCTTTCTGCGCATCCGCTTTTGTACCCAGGATCGCTTTTTGCCCATTGACGGTCACGCGACCTTCAACAATGAGCACCTCACTGGCCCGCCTTGAACCAAAACCAGCGCGGGCTAATATTTTTTGTAATCTTTCTTCTGACATTTATCATTAATCCTTCAAGAGGCGCTGCTCTTCGGGAGAGACACCCTCTTGTTCTAATAACTCAAATGGCGGCAAATCCTTCAATGACTCAAGGCCAAAATGCTGGAGAAAATCACTGGTCGTGCCGTACAAAATGGGTCTTCCAGGCCCTTCTGATCTCCCTACTTCCTGAATCAACCCCTTGGATAAAAGGCTCTTCAAAGCGCCATCGCTATTCACACCACGAACAGCATCAATACCCGGCCGTGTGATTGGCTGTCGATAGGCTACAATCGCCAGAGTTTCCAGGCCAGCCCTGCTCAATCGAGCGGATGCTTCCAACCCGAGAAATTTCTCAATTTCCTGGGCATATTCCGGCGCAGACATAAATTGGTAGCGGCCCTGGTATTCTTGAATGCGAATACCGCGGTCCTCGCGATAGGTGCCAATTAATACTTTCAACGCCGCATTCACTTCATCTTGAGTATGACCCAAAGCCTCACTGAGCTGTTGAACACTTACCGGCCCTGTGGAAACAAAAAGCAATGCTTCAATACATGCAATTAAATTGTTCGCGGTCTCAGATTGGTTTGAATCACTCATGCTATAATTGGCGTTGTTAAATTTATCGTACCGTTGATTATACCTGATTCGCCAATGATACAGCATCCTTTCAGCAATATTCACAAAACTCATCTCCGTTGGGCACTGATAGTTGGCCTGGCTTTATTAAGCATCTCCTTGATGAGTGCCTGTTCTGCCGGCCCTTCCGCAACCGCTGAGCAAATTGAAATCACAATCAGCGATCAAGGCCAAACCCAGCAGGTACAGGTAACTAACGGCGCTACGGTTCAAGAAGCGCTGGCTGCGTCCGGCATTTTATTAAATAGCCTGGATGAAGTTGACCCACCGGCTTACTCAGTGCTGACAGGGCCAACGAATATTGAGATCAGTCGTATTACAGAGACGTTCGAGAGCGAGCAGGTTGTGATTCCATTTGAACAGCAGACTGTTCGGAATGAATCACTGACTGAGGGGGAATCTTTGCTGATTCAACCAGGCAAAAACGGCTCTCTCGAAAACACGTATCGCATTCTCTCCAAAGACGGCATCCAAACCTCGCGTACGCTGATTAAGTCGGACACCGTTGAAGAAGCAGTGCCTGAAATCATCATGGTTGGGGTGCAAACTCCTTTTACACCTCAATCTATTAACGGCCGCCTGGCATACTTGAGCGGCGGCAACGCCTGGATCATGGAAGAAACCACCAGTCAGCGCCAGCCGGTTGTCACTACCGGAGATTTAGACGGGCGTGTTTTCGCGCTATCGCCAAACGGAAACTGGCTTTTATACACACGCGCTGAACCGGATGGGGATTTTAACATCAACTCTTTATGGGTCACCAACCTCAACGAAGACGACCCGCAGCCATCCAGCCTGGGAATTTATAACGTGATCTCCTATGCCGGCTGGGATCCGACGCAAAACAACGTGATCTTCTTTTCGACGGTTGAACCGCGCGATACCGCCCCCGGCTGGCAGGCTAACAATGACCTCATTCGCATTGTAATTAATAGCGCCGGCAATATCACCCAATCTGATACCTGGATCGAGCCGAACTCCGGCGGAATTTACGGCTGGTGGGGAACGACGTTTAGCATCGCACCTGATGGAACCCAAATTGCTTACTCGCGTCCCGATTCAATCGGTCTGGTGGATGCGGAAAACAACGAATTGAAACCGCTCATCGATATCCTCCCATTCCAAACGCGCAGCGAGTGGGCCTGGGTTCCGGGCATAGCCTGGTCCCCTGATGGACAGGTACTTTATTATGTGGCGCACCAACCCAAAACCGGCGTTTCTGATTCTGAGTCATCGCCGCTTTTTGATCTCGCGGCAGTTATTTCACCTGCAGGGCCGTCTGTCGATTTAATTTCCCAAACAGGCATGTTTGCCTATCCCAGCCTCAGCCCTGCGGAAAACGGAATAGCCTACTTGGAGGCGATATTTCCGGAACAGAGCGACTCCAGCCGGTATCGGCTGGTAGTCATGGATCGCGATGGATCAAATAAGGTCACTATTTTCCCGCCCGATGGATCTGCCGGTATTGAACCACAAATGCCCGTTTGGTCGCCCGCGGCGGATGAAAATGGCGATAATAGAATAGCCATAATTTACCAGGGAAATATTTTCCTGATTGATGTGGAAACAAAAACTGCGCAACAGATTACTGGTGATGGTTTAATCAGTAACGTTGATTGGAAATAATACCTTTAGAGAAGAGAGGGTGTCTCATGCGAGTTCTAATAACCGGCGCGGCAGGCTTCTTAGGTTCACATTTATGTGAAAGATTATTGGCTGAAGGGCATGAAGTTATCGGTATGGATAATTTCATTACTGGTAATCCAGATAACCTCGCCCATCTGGCAAACAATCCAAAGTTTGATTTTATCCGGCACGACGTGGCAAATTTTATATTTGTCCCAGGCAAAGTGGATGCGGTCATGCATTTTGCATCACCTGCCAGCCCGAATCCTGCCTCACCTTATGGCTACACGAATTTGCCTATCCAAACAATGAAAGCCGGCGCATTGGGAACCCACAATACGCTCGGCGTCGCGCATGCCCACAACGCGCGTTACTTATTGGCCTCCACCAGTGAAATCTACGGCGATCCGCTGGAGCACCCGCAGAAAGAAACCTATTGGGGTCACGTCGATCCGATCGGCGTCCGGTCCGTGTACGATGAGGCCAAACGCTTCGCAGAGGCTCTGACGATGGCTTACCACCGCTATCATGGCGTCAATACCCGTATTGTGCGCATTTTCAACACTTATGGGCCGCGTATGCGCCTGGACGATGGCCGCGTGGTTCCCAATTTTATCCAGCAGGCTATTCGCGGCGAAGCTCTTACTGTATACGGCGATGGCGAACAGACACGCAGTTTTTGTTATGTCAATGATTTAGTCGAGGGCATTTACCGTCTGTTGATGTCAGACGAACATGACCCGGTCAACATCGGCAACCCGGCTGAAATCAGCATCAAAGAATTTGCAGAAACGATCAATCGTCTGGTGGGCAATCCCGCCGGTATTGAAAAGAAAGTGGCATCCCGCTTAGGTGATGACCCGCAGCGCCGCCGGCCGGACATCACCCGCGCACAAACCATTCTGCACTGGCAGCCAACCATCAGCCTCGAGGAAGGCATTCAACGCACCATTCCCTACTTCCGTTCAAAACTTGAGGCTGCATGATCATTACCAGTCAAAAAGATCGTATTCGATTCGCAAAATTTGCAGTTGTCGGCTTAATTGGTGCGGTAATTGATTTTGGTGTTTTTAATACGCTGACCGCAACGGTGGCGTTTTTCAAGCAAAATGCAATTTATGCTCAGGCCATTTCGTTTACACTCGCGGTCTTCAGTAATTTCCTGTGGAATCGGTATTGGACCTACACAGATTCTCGCTCGAAATCAATAGGCCGGCAATTGGTGCAGTTTATTTTGATCAGCTTTATTGGATTGGGAATCCGAACACCTATTTTTGGCTGGCTTGAAACGGTGCTTAAGAATTGGCTTACCAACTGGTGGCCGAAGAACTTCCTTACTCCGGTGTTTGTCGCCCATAACCTTTCACTCGCCATCGTCATTGGCGTCGTGATGATCTGGAATTTCCTGGCAAACCGCTTCTGGACGTATAATGATGTAAGCTCATGACCCCTCAACCAGACCTGCCTGAAAACGATTCTGAATCATTCTTTCAGCCGAATCCTGCGGTCCAATCTTTAAAAGATTTGATTGATCTGGTTTCTGGAAGAAATTTGCATGAACAGACCGTTCAGGAGGACGCTGGATATGCAGAGAACCTGCCTTATCCATTTTTAGCGTTGGTTGGTCAAAAACAAATGAAATTAGCCCTCTGTCTGGCGGTTATCAACCCTCAGATCGGGGGCATTTTATTAACCGGCCCGCGCGGTACGGGTAAAACCACTGCAGTCCGCAGCCTGGTATCGCTATTTCCTGAAGTGGAGCGGAGCGCCTGTTTTTACGGCTGCCTGCCAGAGGATATCGAACAAGGCGGAATGGATGCAGTCTGCCCAGACTGCGCTCGGAAATACGGCCTTGGGCAGCCATTGACCCTTCACGACCATGTCAAACTGATTGAACTGCCGCTCAATGCGCGCCTTGAGGACGTGGTCGGAGGCATCGACGAGCGCGCTGCCAATGACCGGATGAAACTCAAACGCGGCATTCTGGCACACGCTGATGGCAATGTTCTCTATGTTGACGAAGTCAACATGCTCAATAATGAAATTGTCAATGCGTTTTTAGACGCCTCGGCCACCGGAAGTTTCACCGTCCGGCGAGGACCGATCACAGCGACCTATCGGTCAAAATTTACCTTGATTGGCTCCATGAATCCAGAAGAAGGCAATTTGCGCGCCCAAATTATGGATCGTTTTGGCCTGCGCGTGATCGTCAATGGATTGAACGCGCCGCAAGAACGGCTTGAAGCCTACCGGCGCGTCTGCGCCTATCGAGAAAACCCGCGCGGCTTTCTCGCTCAATATGCCAACGAGACTGCCGTGGCTGCCCAGGAAATCGTCCGCGCCCGGGAAATCCTCCATCAGGTTCAGATTCCAGAAGCCCTGCAGCGGGTCGGGGTACAATTGATTCAAACATTAAACATTACGTCCCTGCGAGCTGAAATCACTTTATTTGAAGCCGCCCGCGCCATGGCGGCTGCGGATAATCGACTGATCGTCGAGCGCGCCGATTTCGAGCAGGTCGCGCCGCTGGCGCTGCGCTTGCGCCGTTCAGTATTCATGGGCAACTTTCTTGAACAACAAGCCCTGGAAGAAGCGGAAATTTCGGAAACCTTAGCTCGATTTTGATTAGAAGGAGGAACCAATGATCAAAAACCCAACTCACCGTGAACGCATGGAAGCCTGCCTGAGCGGACGCATAATTGATCGCCCTCCTGTTTCTCTCTGGCGGCATTTTCCTGTGGACGACCAATTCCCAGACACGTTGGCGGCTGCCACGGTCAATTTCCAAACCACTTTTGATTTTGATTTCATCAAAGTATCCCCATCATCTTCCTATTGCCTGAAAGATTGGGGCAGCCAGGACGCCTGGGAAGGCAACCCTGAGGGCAGCCGGAAATACACCAACGAAGTTATCCAGCGTTTTGATGATTGGAACAACCTGCACAAACTGAATCCGAAGACCGGAAAACTGGACGATATGCTTGAAACGCTTCGCCTGATCCATCGCCAGTTTGCACCGCATACCCCGATCATGCAATCCATTTTCAGCCCGCTGTCGCAGGCAAAAAATCTGGTCGGCCGCGATCGCCTGACATACCACCTGCGCGCCTGCCCTGAAGCGGTGCACATGGGGCTGCAAACCATTACCGATACCACGATTGATTTTCTGGAAGAAGCCAGAAAAGCGGGCATAGACGGGATTTTCTTCGCTGTTCAGCATGCCCAGTATCAAATCTTATCGGAGATGGAATTTGAAACCTTCGGCCGTTTTTACGATTTGCAAGTCCTTGCTGCAATCCAGGACCTGTGGCTAAATATGGCCCACATTCATGGCGACACGATTATGTTTGACCGCGTGGCCGATTATCCTGTCCAGATCTTAAATTGGCACGACCGCCAAACGCCCCCTACCCTGGGTGAAGCGCAGCACCGCACCGAGAAAACTGTTTGCGGCGGGCTCAAACAATGGGAAACCATGGTACTCGCCAACCCACAGGCCGTGACCGCTGAAGCAATTGATGCTATCCGCCAAACGGAGGGGATCAATTTCATTTTGGGAACCGGCTGCGTGGTTCCAGTAACCGCCCCGTATGGTAACATTATGGCCGCGCGCACAGCGGTAGAGACTTTTTCCGCGCCAATGCGCTGATCTCAACGGAATTAAAGGGTCAAATGGCAAATCCCCGCATTATTGCTGGAAAAGCCCGCGGAATCCGTCTGCAGGCCGTTCCAGGTGACATTACTCGCCCGATCACGGATCGGGTAAAAGAAGCGCTGTTTAACATCCTGGGACCGGATATTCAGGATGCGACTTTTCTGGATCTATTTGGCGGCACAGGCAGTGTCGGTATTGAAGCGCTTAGCCGCGGTGCAGCCTTTTTGCAGATTAATGATATTCATCGGGCAGCGACAACTGTCATTCGCAATAACCTGGTTGCCACGCGCCTGGAACAATTCGCGCAGGTTACACAGCAGGATGCATTTCAGTTATTGACTCATCCGACCGGAAAGAAATTCGACTATATCTATATTGCTCCGCCCCAATACAAGGGCTTATGGCAGCAGGCACTTAAAAAAGTGGACGAAAACATGGACTGGCTGAGCGAAAATGGCTGGGTAATTGTGCAAATTGATCCGGTGGAATATGAAGCGCAAACCTTGACGAATTTAACCGAATTTGAAACTCGCCGCTACGGAAGCACTATTCTGGTTTTCTACGAACGCAGTGAACCTTGAATGGGTTATTCTGCAAAAGTGATTTGCAACGCATCATTCTGATCATAATAGTATCGGGCAGAAAAAATCTGGCCGCGTTTTG
The DNA here is from genome assembly GCA_036822575.1 of Bellilinea sp. Taxonomy (GTDB): domain Bacteria; phylum Chloroflexota; class Anaerolineae; order Anaerolineales; family Anaerolineaceae; genus Bellilinea. The sequence goes on from DAISHK010000003.1 coordinate 168,954, forward strand.
TGCTGAGCACCCGCGGAATCAATACCGGTAAATCTTCCGCTAAAGGCAAATCAGCCCATGACTCAAAACCAACCCATTGCGGCGTTCCTTCCGCAGAGGCTTGTACAGTTAAAGAAGGCGTTTCGCCGCGCAGTACAAACAATAGAATGCCGCTGTCATTCTCGACATCAATCATCACAGTTCCGCACAGGAACAAATCCGCCTGGATGCCGGCCTCTTCCCAGAGTTCTCTGCGGGCTGAGGTGAGCACATCCTCGCCCCGTTCAATATGCCCGCCGAAGCCATTATAACGATTCGCCCAAAGTTTTTTGTGCGGGCCGCCTTTAAGCAATAAAATTCGGTCGGCGTGAGTCACAAAAATTAATGTGCGCGGAATAACACGATACCGCTGCATTCCCGCGCCCTGGTCGGATTTTGGCATATTCCCTCTTCTTTCAACCTTAATCAAAATGAGCGGAGCGCGATAGCTCCGCTCATCCATTGATCTGTAAAAGGTCAGCTCAAGAACATTGGCACGCCCATAAAGTCACGAATCTTCGGGCGATATTGTTCAATATCATAATAAGCCGGCACATCCACTCGTTTCCGTCCAGCCATGACCATATCCACCGGAACAGTGGTGTATTTACCGCCATGCAGCGCCACCATTTTTCCAGTCTCCCGACGTTTAATTAATTGAATCGCCAGGTTGCCATACGACATGGCAACCATGCGATCCAGTGAATCTGGCGCGCCGGAACGCATCAGGTAGCCTAACTCCTGCACCATCACATTATGCCCGGTGATCCGTTTAATTTCCTCGCCCGTAGCCTGGCCAACGCCGCCCAACTTGCGGTGCCCGTACGCATCCGCCTCACCGGTTTCAATAATTTCGCCGCCCTGCATAGACGCGCCTTCTGAAATGGTCATGATGGCGTAATTCGAGGGATTGCGGCGTTTATCAGATACGAGCATATCGCACAGCTTATGAATATCGAAGGGAACTTCAGATATGATCGCGCGATCCACATAGGAAAGATAGGCTGAGATTAAACTGGTTTCGCCCGAATTCCGGCCAAATAATTCCACCACGCCGATCCGCTCATGCGAACCCACTGAAGTCCGCATATTGGTGATAAATTCTACCGAACGCGTTACAGCCGTTGAGAAGCCGATGCAGTAATCCGTTCCAAAAACGTCATTATCCATCGTTTTCGGGCAGGCAACAATCGGAAAACCTTCTTTGTGCAGCCGGCAGGCGAAGCTGAGCGTATCATCACCGCCGATCGGTACCAAAACGTCAATGCCGAGATTTCCCAGTACATTGAGCACATAATCCGTATAATCGGTTTTGGTATCGTCTCCTGGAACATCCTTGCCGTAATTCGAATTTTTTAAGAAATCCGGGGTATCGCTGGAGGTCACTTTTTGCGGATTGGTGCGGGATGTATGAAGAAAAGTTCCACCGGTACGGTCAATTGTGCGCACATCCTCTTCGTGCAGTTCCCTTAAATAGTAGTCCCGAGTGGAGGGCTCGTCGGCGTTGTAATGCAGCAGTCCGCCCCATCCACGGCGAATACCAATCACCCGATAGCCCATCTCAAATGCGCCGACAGCAACCGCTTTGATGCACGGGTTTAAGCCCGGAACATCGCCGCCACCGGTCAGAATACCAATCGTAGTTGTCATAAATGCCTCCGATAGCTAATAATTATTTTCCGTTCAGCGTTGTCTCAACCGGTATCTGGAGTGATATTCGAGCCCCCTGGCCTGGCAGCGCATCAATGTCCACAGATCCTCCCAAAACCTCTACGCGCTCTTGAATAATCTTCAACCCCAAACCGGAAGTATTCTTTAAATCATCCGGGTGAAAGCCTTTGCCGTTATCACTGACAACTACTTTGATTAAATCATCGTCCAGGGTTAATTGCACCCCAATTTGCGGTTTCGAGGCCGCATCCTGATTATGGCGGTAAGCGTTGCCCATCAATTCCTGAACAGCGCGGAAAATCATCACTTCAACGTAAGGTTCCAAACGCCGTTCGGTACCTTTGACGGTAATTGTCGTTTCACAGCCCGTTTCATCTTTGAATGAATCAACATACCGTTTAACCGTTGGAACCATGCCCAGGTCATCCAACATCATCGGGCGTAAATTGGTAATAAATAAGCGCACCTTCTGAAAAGTGCTCATCGCAGAATTTTTGAGATTTTCCAATTCTTCCTTGGCACGGTTGGGATCCATCTCAAACAGTCGCGAAACAATTTCGGTTTGTACCACAAAGTTAGATAACGCCTGCGCCGGGCCGTCGTGCATCTGCCGGGACAATTTTAAGCGCTCCGCTTCCTGAGAATTGACCATTTTCTCCAAAATCGCCTGGCCGCCATGACCATTTCCGGCCGGTCCGCTGGCGCCACCATCAGCCATAAAATTCCGGACTTGCTCCAGAAAATTGATCATGCGCTGCAAATTATCCTGGTCATTCTGCAATTTTTCAATCTGGCCACGCATCACCAGCAAGCGCTGCTGAGCGTCCAACATGGAGTTATAAGCCATGCGGATGTCTGCGCGTGGAATTGAATCAAATTGTGCCTGAATTTGCTGGAGGTGCGCGCTGATGCTGGCGCTGCGCTGAGTCATTTTCACCAGTTCAGCCTGACTCTGTTCCAGCATTAAAGCAACTTCCTTATAAGCGCGTTTTGAGTGCTCTAATTCGGAAGAAATGGTCTGATTAAAGTTTTCCCAGGTTTCACCTGCGGGGGTTTTATCCATTGCCATAGGATACTCCAGGCTGCAGAGATGACTTGACCGATCAAGGACATTGGGGAAATCGGGTTAAGTATAGCACAACCCGTTTATGGCGTGCGAAAACCTCACAACTTTCCCAGAAGAATGAATTGCAGCTGAAACATTCGCCTTGATTAATAAATATGGATTTAATTCACACTAAAATTCTTTGCTAAACAATCATGGATTAGCTGACCAGGCATAAATGGTCATGTTTTCTCCTCCCAAAGCAGGCACAACTGTACTTTCGGATTGATAGACTGCCTGCAAACCATTGGTCAGGTGCGAATACCAGGTTGGGAAAGTCACCAGATACTGGACATGATTTGCCGTTAAAAATCTTCCCAGTTCCTGTTCGTCACTCATGAAAGGGATCACCTCTGGAGAGATCAGCCCCGCCAGATCCACAATTGGATTTTCAGTAAAATAACCGACTGCGCCAATATCATGTACACCAAGAATTGCATCTTCAGGCAAGTTATTTTTGATCCAAACCGCCGTGTTTACCATTTCTGCGTTGATAATCGCCGAGTCTTGCTGATAAGCCTGAATTCCCAACAGCAAAAATGCCGCAGAGACCAAACCCAAAAGTGCCTTGCCGCCAAACAGCCATAAGCGCTTGGGCAGTACGGGGTACTTACGGGGTTGCTTCCAAAAAGCGAGCCAGCCTGCCAGGCCGATCAGCCAGAACACCGGCATAGCCGGCATCATATACCGCCCATGCTGATACGTCACGGGCAGCCGCAGCGCATAAATCAGACTGATCCCCAACCACCAAAGGCTCATTGCCAATAGTACAGCGTTTTTTTCTTTAATGGCTTTCCAATTAGCATACAAGAATCCCGGCAGCATCAAAATTCCCGGTCCAATCATCGGTTGGATGAGGACGGAACCAAACCGGGAAAAAACCGAAATGCTTTGCATCGCGGAATATTCAATTTGTTTGGCGAAAAATGTATTTGGCCAGAGCGCGCCGCCAACTTGATAATTGAACAGGAAATATCCACTGGCGACTATAACGAACACAGTGAACCCTAATAGAACATTCCGGATTTGAAGCTTCCGATCAATTGCCAGCCAAGCGCCGATGAAAAATAATGGGCCAAGCAAAGTTAGACTATCCGGGCGCATCCACATCGCCAGAGCCGTTGCCGCTCCGGCAGCGATCCAGGCAAGGGTGCCTGTGCCAGTCAACAGCAAGAATACCAGCAGATATAGGGCCGCCATCCAGCCAGTTTCCATACCCGAAAGCGCCGCCCAAAGCTGGTGCCATTCACAAATAACAAACAGCCCTGCCCAGGGGATGCTGGCTGAATACCCTGGCACAAGGCGAGATAACAAGAGCTCCGCGAACAAGCCGGTCAGCAATAATCCCAGCCAACCCAATGTCAATGTCCACCCGTAAGCGGGTTCAGCCGACCAGTGATAGCCTAAACTAAGCAGGAATGTCCACAAGGGCGCTGTAGAGCCAGCAGAAACATCTCCCGGCCGGTAAACCCACTCCCCAATTTGCCCAAGGTTGCGGGCATAGGTTTGATGAATCCAGGCATCGTCTAATGGAAAGCCCATTTGCCGATTGCTTGTCAACGAAAACAGCAGCGCAGCCAGAACGGCAATCAGCGCGGCGGCTGCCAGAATGGAGCCTTTGCGAACAATACCCCACTGGCGATAGTTATTCATACTTCACCTGATAAATACGAGCTTCCGCCACTGTCGTCAAATAGGTAAGCCCAGGCCAATCCTCTGGATATAAATATTGATCTTGTAAATTTACCTGGTTTTCATCCACGATTAGATATTGAACATGCAGTTCCCGTGCGGTTGAAATTACAGTATCCAGTGATTCATAGGGAATAACTACCGCAGCAATATTATTCACATAGTAAAACCCTGGGGGATTATTCACCATCACCACTGCATCTTTCTGTTGGTTGTTATTTAAATACGCTCCTACGGCCTGCATTTGCCGTTCACTCTCGGTCCAGATGGGTTCATGCACATTCGTGCCGATTACACGATTTGAAACTGCCCAGAAACTGATCCCGGCCATTGCCAGGGTCAAGAAAACAGAAAAAACCGTTTGGCTGGTCACAACAGGCAATCCCCGCTTACGTTTTAGCCATTCCGCGAATCCCTCTAAACCCGGCAGGACCATCAGCCAGGCAAAAACCTGGAGCGCAGACCCGGAATGAATGAAACCGCCTCTTGACCCGGAAAAAGGAAAAACAACGGTCATTACCAGCAGCGTAAGCAGCCCCATGCCTGTAAAAAATTTTACCCAAATAAATTTCCACCAGCGGATGACGCCAATTACCATAAATGGCAAAAGAATGATTCCGCCCTGAAAGATCAGCAGATTGGCCAGATTTAGCCCCAATGCGCTTCCCCAAGCATTGAAGTGATCGGAAAGCGGCGTCTGCAACCAGGATTGCAAGGTCATGGCTGATAAATCAACCGAATAGGTCTGGTTGTAATTGCTCATCCAGATCGTCATTGAACCGCCAGGCGGCATCAAACTGCCAAACACAGCCAGGTTGCGATAAAACCACGCCCCCATCACCATCCCATAGCCGCTGATAACTCCAAGTAGCGCCATGATGGCTATGCGCAGGTTTGTTGCCTTGCTTTTCACCCAAATTATTCCCACCCAGAGTAAACCAGCAGCCAGCCACAATAAGCCATCTGCGCGGCTGAGGTGCATACACCCCGCAATCAACCCTAAAAGCACACCCACACCAGCAGATGAGCGCTTTGAAACCGGTAATTTTGTGTACCGGATCGTCACCGCCAGGAAGGCCAGCCCAGCATACAGGTAAATCAAAAAAGCCTCAGGCAGCGTCAGGTAAATGATATACACGCCAGGGAAAAGCGCCAAAAGCCCGGCTAGTCCAGCCAGGCGTACCGCTGGGGTTCTGCGTGCCAAGCAATAGACACAGACCGGCAGCAACGCAAATCCCAGGCTATAGATCAAGCGGGCTGCGGCAAATGTCCGGCTGCCGGTGAGCAGCATACCCAGCCCTGCCAGAACTGCCGGTAACGGCATCCAATACGCAAACGCCGGGACAGGCAGACTATGCAAGCCTGCGAGATAATTCCAAATATAATACTCTTCCCCAAAATGCCCGTCGAACAGATTCAACCCGCCAGCTGTGTAGTACTCCGCGTCCATATAGCCCGGGCCGGTTTGAACAAGGGCCAGCAAAAATGAAAGCAGCAGCCCACCGGCTAAAAGCAATAGAATCCAACCCCGCTGATTAATCTGTTTCATGGATTATTTTTGGTAAATAAATATTTCCAAATCGTTAAACTGCTGATGCCCCGCCAGCTGCATATGTGTATCCAGCCATTGCAAATTGGGCTCGCCTGCAGAATCCAGGGTTTGATATTCCGCAATGGCCTGGCTAAAAACCACAAAATAGACTTTTTCCGCACTTCCAATGGCGCTGGAAATATTCTCAGCCGGAATCAAACCGATTGCGGCTTGGGATGCGGGCGCATAGGTATCATTATGCGAGCCAGGTTCATCAGCAATGAAACGCTGCGGAAGAGTCCGGTCAAAAAAATAACTCGGAAAGTAACTCAGCTTATTTTCATGCACTACCGCATCCCCAGAGTGGACCTGCGTTTCCAGCCAGGACACTGCCTGCCGGTATGGCGACCGTGGAAATTGGTTAAACGTATAGAATGATGGCAGTGAAATAGCAGCGGCCGCCAGCCAAAGCCCGAGCAGCAGCGGACCAATTCCCTGTTTCCAACGTTTGGAAATGATGCGGGCGCTCAAGCCAGCCAACCCTACCGTTGAGAGCAGAAACGCTCTAGGGACAAATACTGGCCGCATCAGATAAGAAACGATAAACAAAAGCAACGGCGAAATCACGGTCATAAATATAAAAAATACCATGATCCGATCTTTCTTTGCCAGCCGAATCGTTTCCAGAATTGTAAGCACCATAATTTGAAGCGTAATAATGGCAGCCGCATACAACCAGATACCATTTAGCGGCATGAAGGCAGTCATTTGAATCAGCGCCTGGAGAACTTCAACCAATCCGGGCCGCGGCGTCCAAAAAGCGGTCTGGATTTTCTGGATCTGTCCAGGAATCATCCAGACCCAGGGCAATGCCAGTGCTCCGATCACGGCTTGGCTAAGGCAAAGCCTCAGAAATGGTTTCCATTCTTTTCGCACCAGCAGATAAAGGTTGGCGGCGGCCAGACCAAAAATCGCCAGATTATGGCTATACATCGCCATTGCCCCGCCTATAATCAAGGTACCCCATAACAAGCGTGGTTTCTTGTCCTGTTCAGCTATGAACAGCCGAAAGAATGACCAGTAGTACAGGACCTGCCCAAGCACCAGGCAAGTATACATGCGTAATTCCTGAGCATGGTAAATTTGCAGCGGTGAGACGGCCAAAATCAGACCGCCGGCCAAGGCAGCGGCCTCACCCCAGGCACGGCGGAACAAATCGATGCTCAGCCCTAAAATGGCAAGAGAGAGCAGAACGCTCAGTAAACGCAGGTAAACCAGCCCCTGTCCCCCCAACTGCCAGATGTGCAGGAGGAAATAATATAAAGGCGGCATGGTATCTGCCGCGGTTCCGTGAATAATTTGCGAAAAACTCTTTTCCGCCAGGAACAAACTGAACGCGTCATCGTAGAAAATCTCACGCGACTGAACCGCAATTAAACGCAGGGTAATTCCTAATAAAAAGACCAGGGCCAATGCGGCAATGCGGCGATTTTTCAAGCAAACCCTCAGTGATCAGCGGATATTATCAAACCAGACTTGTGGCGGATGGATTGTCCACCACCGCACCCAATACAACAAGATAAAAGCAAAAAATGGCAGCGGGAAAAACAGGACCGGCCGGATAAATGGATCCAGTACTTGCGAAAAAGTCCCTAAGAATAGGAGCCAGATAACTGTAAAAATAAACAGCATCGTAATTATTGATACCACAGAACCATATCTGCGCCAGCGATTCGTCCACCCAGCAAACACAAGTGTTAAGGCTGGCAGCGCAAGAATAAAATTATCCGGAGAGGTTTTAATGCCGACCCAGAAGCTGGCGACAATCGTGAAGCAAGCCGTCCACAGAAAACCACGGTAGCCCGTACCACGGTTGATGAACCACTCCACAACCATGACAATCGCAATCAGGATCGAAATTGCGCCGCCTACTCTCGCTCCGCCGGTAGGCAGGAAAATACCTAGAGCGCCGGCGATGGTGTCAACAAAGTATGGGCCTGTCGGCGCGAAGAAAGTCCGCAAATACTCCATCGGCCAATCCGGAATCAATAAAAAGCCCAGACCGCACAACAAAGCAAAAGTACCAAGAGCATACAGGAATATTTGTATCCGACCATTGAAAACGCCCCAGAATAACACGAAGACCAGCAGCACCAATACCATCTCCGGGCTGAGCATAGCCAATCCAAAGAGTACACCCGCCAGCTCGTCGTGCTCGTTTTTTACCGCCAATAAAGCGCTTACCACCAGAAGCGTCACCAAAGGCGTGATCTCGCCGGTAACAATCGGGCGGAAACCGTGATACCAAAACACGGAAAAAAACAGGAAAATCAGCAGCACCAACGGTTTGACTCGCCAGCCAGATAAATAGACCGATAAAATCGCCGCAGCCAATACGGCCACCTCTAATACGGCCATCCAGATTGCCCGGGCGACTATTGGATCTTCTACCAGTGTCATTGGAAGATAAACAACCAGAGCGTATAAAGGATAACTGGCCACCATTCGCTCAGCGTCGGTTTGCGCAGTATGCCCATAGATCAATACCTCAGCGCTCTCCGCTGCTTGATCCGAATAAGGACTGACGCCGTTGCGGACAAATTCTCTGGCATTGTCCCAGCGCATTAGAAAATCTTCGCCGCCAGCATTCTCTCCGGCAAAGCGCATATTTCCCCAAACCAATAATGCAAACAGCGCTAAAGCGGCTGTAAAACTCAACACAAACAAAAGCAAAGGGTTCCGTCGCGACATTGCGTTTCAGACACTCCCAATCGTCTAGAATACCGACCAAACACAAAAGAAACGTTTTCTTTTAAGCTAAGCTTGATTCAAAGTCGGCCCCGCACCTATTATAATTCATCCCATGAATAGCTTAACTTTATCACTGGGACAAATATCCATTGAAATCGGACAGCCCCTTAAGAATCTAGATAAGGCTGTAACAATGGTGCGCAGCGCTGCAGCGCATCACAGCCGCATGATCCTTTTTCCAGAATTATGGACCAGCGGCTACGATTTAGCAAATAGCGAAAAGTATGCACTGATCAACGCCGAAATTGAAATTCAGCTTCAAGCACTCGTTGAAGAGTTGAAAATCATCATCGGCGGTTCATACATCACCGCTGATTCGAGTGGGTTTCACAACACCTTCAAATTAATCCACCCCGGTCAAAAACAAGAACATCCATATTACAACAAGATTCATTTGTTTCGCTTGCTTGCCGAGGACCAATGGTTCATTCCCGGCCAAAAGCCGACCACAATTGAATACCCCTGGGCAAAAACAGGGCTTTCCATTTGCTATGATCTGCGCTTCCCTGAGCTCTACCGAAAATATCAGGCAGAGGGCATCGGCCTTGGACTGAATGTCGCCCAATGGGGAGCCGCTCGCCGCAGTCATTGGCGGGCTTTGCTGCAAGCACGCGCCATTGAAAATCAATGCTTCATGGCCGCTGCAGATGCCTGTGGAATGCTTAATGAAAAAGGGCTGGCTGGCAGCAGTATGATCGTCAGCCCCTGGGGAGATATTTTGGCAGAAGCCAGTCCGGATGAAGAGGAATTGCTGACCTGGACCATTGATTTTGATCAGCTAGAGGAAGTCCGCCATCGCGTCCCGGTTGAACAGGATAATCAGCGCCAATTATATGCCAGCTGGTACACCAATTGATTTTTACGCTTGCGGCAAAACCTCTTGATGGATAACGCGATCAAATTGATACGCGCACAAAGCCAGCAGGAGCGTTCGGAGGATGATTGCTGCCGCCCAGGGCATTGTGAAATCACCGCTCCACAGCACCGGCCACTCAGCTAACGTGACCATATATAGCGCTGCGCCGGTCAGCATACCCTGATTGGCCGGCAGGCAAAAAATCATCAGGACCAGAAGATAAACCACCCATTGCGGCGACCAACCTGGCAGCCAGATTAAAAAAATTGACCAGGTCAGTCCGGCCAACGCAATCCATTGCGGGATGCTCACCGGTTTCGCCTTTTTCCAACGCCAAAACCCGAAAAACACAAAAGGCGCTAAAGATAGCCAGGGAGAAATCCGCGCGGGATTGCCGACCGGCCGGAAAGCGGAAAGCGGATCCAGGCGTTCAGCTAATCCGCCGAAATTCCCCGTCTGGAAATTCTCATCAGCCAGCGCCCAGATCGTTTCCCACGAACCTTTATTCGCCTGCGAAACAAAAGACGCCACAGTGAAATCCGGTGAAAGCAAGAAGAGTGCGCCATAGACCATCACCAGGAGCAGCAGGAAAAGCAGTGTTGCCGCCACTGCTTCACGGATTTTCCATTTCTTCCAGACCAACGAGAACAGCAGAGCCGGGAACATTTTTACCAGGAAACCGATTGCTAACAGCAGGCTGCTCGCTTGCTTTTTACCGGACAAAATGAACCACAAGGACCCTAAAACTGTCAGCAGCACTAGGGGTTCAAAATAGCCGCTGAAGTATGGCACAAGCAAAATGACCGCAGCCGTAACAACCTGCCGTCTAAATAATGCTGACCCCGAAAGGTAAAGCGCGAGAATCCGCGACACCAGCCAAAAATTGACCAAATCAGCAATTAAGAGCAGCAAAGAGAACAAAAGCACGTAGGTTTGCTCCTGCCCGCCGCTGATTCGGTAAATTATTTCGCTGATGAACGGAAAAATTGGCGGATATTCCGCCCAGGATTGAAAATACGGCCAGCCGGGCACTTCAGCCACACGGAAGTAGGTCACCAGATCACCGCGCGTCTGCCAGGCGGAAGGCGGCAAATACAACCATTGTGTCAGCCTGGCCAACACAATTACCAGATAAAAATAAAATAGTCTCAATTTGGACATGGCTGTCTGCATGGCTTATTCTCGAGTCAGTAAAACACTGACGGGATCCTGATAGACCGTGCGCCAACCGGCTGCCCGCAACTGATCAACCAGCAGCGCCTCCGGTTCAACCAGCACCCAATGAAAATCCCATTGATCTGGAATGGCTTGCCAATTGGACTGCGCATACAAGAAGGTTAAATAATCGCTCAGAATTTCATCGCCAAACAAATCAGTCCGTCCATCGACAAAGACCTTAATCTGCGGCATAGTCCAGTCAATATAGCCGCCCCAGCCATAAGTATTAAACAGATTGCCGCTAAAATCCCGTTCGGTCAAATAGTTTAGTGCGCCTGTCGGATACGACTGGGCTATGTACCCTTCCACCAGAATTGGCTGTGCTACCGTGTAAGCCTTGATCACAGCAATCACTGCCAGCCCGGCCACGATTAGCAGATTAACCGTCCGCCGGACCCCATCTGGGATTTGGTTCGGCTGCCGTAAAGGTTTGTTCCGATGCCAGCGCCAGTCAACCAGGCGCTTTTTTAGACTTTGTACGATTGGCCAGCCGTAGCGCGCGCCAACCGGCAAAGCAAATAAAACCAATGGCCCAAAATTGCGTTTGGCCATCAAACTCATAACGGTCAAGATAATTACCCCGAGCAGGTCAAAACCCCGCACTTTCCGGGGTGAGAGCGCTATAACCAGCCATAAAACGCTGATAAGAATCAAAAACGGCTGCAAGGCCAGTACATGAAAATCAGGCGAAGCCCATTCATCAATAAGCGTCTGCAGCACTTTAACCCCAACAGTTTTAAAGGGAATCAGCCAGGTCTGGATCCCGTTTGGGTTAATCAGGACAGTCAGCACACTCACACCGCCCCAAATAAAAAAGGGCTTTACTTCTTGCCAGAGCGCAGACAGACTGCCTTCTGCAAACCGGATAAAATCAATACCCTTGCCCGCCACCCACAAAAACAGCAGAAGAAAACCAAGTACATATCCGCCATGCAGATTGGACCAGAGACAGAAAATCATCGGCAGCCAGCGCAGCCGTTGAGGCTTTGTTTCTGAAGATTCCAGGATTGAAATCAAGAAAGCAAATAAGAGCAGCGAATACAACTGCGGGCGTGGCGACCATACCCAAAACATGACGGTGACGCCGAGAATCAGCCAGAATGCTTTATATAAAGGCGCCCCATCCATCTGGTGATAAATGATTGCTAAAGTGAGCGTAACCAGCAGCGCCATCCATACGCCAAGTCCCCAATAATTTCCAATCTGGTACACCAGGTACATACTTGCTTCAGCCAGCCAGCTATGGTTAACCCAGCTGCCGCCTGCTCGCGTAAATGAAAACAAATCTGTGGTTAACGGCTGGGTATTTTGCACAGACAATTTGCCAGCCTGCAAATGCCACCACATATCCGTGTCAATAGGTGTCCGCGCCGCCATGATAAAGATGAGCAGCAGAATCAGAATCTCAATAAACCAGGCAAACTCCTGAGCCCTATCGCCTCTGGAAAATCGAGAGAAATGTCGGCTCATCAATCAGCACTCGCTGCGTAAAGGTTTAAATTCTCAGGAGATATTTTCTGGGATAAGTTGAAGTAAACGTGAAAATCACCGATTTCCTGATAAGCCCAAGTAATCCCAGTCTTATCCAGGCCAGCCGATAAAGCCGACTCCAAGGGCGCGTTGTTCGTCACAATATAAGCAGGGTTCGCGCAGTCTGCAACGATTTGGTTATAAGCTGCATAACGGTTGTCACGCGCCGTATAGCGCAGATCGGGGTGGTATGGCAATTCTGGCGTTAAAACGACTTGTTCCTGTGTCAGGAAAGCCAGCGGATAACTGACCCAATAATTGCTGTATCCACAAGTGATGTTCTGATCTTCCAGGAACCCGATTAATTCTGGCATGGCCTGCATATTTATCTGAGCGGGCGTGTAAAACTGTGTGGTGATTCCAACTGGTGTTTGCATACACTGAATGGTGCCAATGCATTGATAAATTACAATCGCGCCGACCGCGATCCATCCGGAAAACGGTTTCGCCGTAGAATTTCGCAGCGCTCCACCGGCGATGATGGCTAATACCTGTGTTACCGGCAGAAAATACCTTCCCGATGGATCGACCCCAAAAGAAGTAAACAAAAATCCAATCGTCAGGGTGATAACCACCCATGCGAGATAATGATAGTTCTTTCGAATTTCAGCGGTTTCTTCTTGCCGAACCTTCCAAAACACAAAAATCCAGGCAGCCAAATCGACAATGAGCAGCGGCAGGGCCAGCCAGGTTACCGCCCAGGGCGGGCGCCAGCCTAAGATCACTGTGAAACCGAGCAATAATAAGGAGAGCAAATGGTTATAGACCATCAAAAACCAGGAACCGCCCTCAACCGCCACCGCTCCCCCGGTCAATTCATGCAGAAGTTTTCCAATCCCACCGGAGAATGCAAAAACGAACCATGGAAAGGCCCCCAGGCATGCTGAAAAGAATACAACCAACCCGGCTGCGATGCGGGTTTTCAGTGTCTGCTGCCTGAAACCCAGGCTCGCATAAATCAATGCGGGAATACTATAGACTAAAGAAAGCGCATTGGCCCAGAAACCCAGTCCAGCTATCAGGCCAAAGAGAAACAGCCAGAAATAAGGACTTTCCTTTCTCTCGTTTTTATCGGCCGATTGCCGGATTTTCCAGCCAATTAACAGGCTCAAACTGCCGAGCAGAAGTGCTTCGCCGTACCCGCCCAAAGAGGCAGTGGTATACAACGAAAAGTTGACGGTAGGGACAGCCAGTAATAACCCTGTCAGCCAGCCGGCCCGGCGTGAAGAAAAAAACAACTGTGCGATTCGAACGCTGAGAATTACCGTCAAAAGGTACAATACAACTTGAACGATTCGGATCGACAATACAGTCTCTCCGAACAGGCGGAAAGCCAGGGCTACCAGGTAGGCATCCAGACTGCCCATGTATGCCTGCCCATAAAAGAAAATCGGCCGCTCACCTTGCAGAATATGGCGTCCCATCAAGGCGACAATGGCCTCGTCAGCATTGAAATCTATACGATTTTGTAAAATCAGAACGGCCTTGAAGCCAATTGCGAGCGTTAAAATTAACGCCCACATGACGAAAGGCTCAACAGTGAAGGATCGTTGTTTTTTATCTGGGAACATACAGGCCTATTGTAGCCAATAATAACCGTAATGAACAAACACTTTCGTGAACTGATTCGCAATCCTATGATGACCGGCAGGCTGAACTGGCTGTTGGTTGCGATTGTGGTCAGCCTGTTCAGTGTGGGCTATTTGAACGGAATCAAATTTGTGCCGTTTCACCCAGATGAAACCACCCAAATATTTATGAGCGCTGATTTCTTCACGTTTTTCAATCATCCGCTTAGCCTGGCCTGGACGCCTGACGCAGAGACATCCCTTGTAGTCCATTATCGTCTGGTGGATCCCCCGCTCACACGCTATATGATTGGTTTCGGTGAATGGCTGTCGGGGATCCGCCCCATTCTTTCGGATTGGAACTGGTCACTTTCGTGGACCGCTAATCAGAGCAACGGCGCGCTTCCGGATCCGCATCTGCTTGGGATTGCGCGATTATCAGTTGCAATTCTGTTCCCGTTGAGTCTCTTGCTCGCATACGACAGCGCCAGGCGATACTTTCGAACGATTTGGGCCGGCTGGTTTGCCCTGCTGCTGACAGCCTCAAATGCGCTGGTGCTCCTGCATACCCGGCGCGCTATGGCTGAAAGCGCTTTATTTTGTTTGACGCTATTAACATTATGGAGTCTGGCAAAGTTTTCGGGGAAACGCCAGTGGCTGGCTGCCATTCCGGCGGCGCTGGCATTCAACGCAAAATATTCCGCTGTCTTTTTAATATTTCTTGTTGGACTTAAGATCATTTTCTCAAAAGATAACCAGACCGAGCAACACCGCGGCCTCTGGGAGAAAGCTCTCCGGCTGTTTCAGGTTGGGGCTATTCTAATTTTCCTGACCGTTTTACTGAACCCCTTCCTATGGAAGCAGCCACTTGCAGCGGCTGAAGCAGCCATTCAAGAACGCGCCGGTCTGTCCGCTCAGCAGGCCAGTATGCAGCCAGATACAGATCAATCGCAGTCAGGTCTATCTACCGAAATTGCCAGTTTTCTTTCCAGTGCTTTTATTACCATGCCAGCCATTCAAGATGTGGGTAATTATCAAAAGGAATTAGAAAGCCCGGCGCAGGTTTATTTCGCTTATCCTGGGACAGATTTGTTGCGGTCCATTACAGGCGGAGCGATCCTTCTGCTGATTTTTCTAAGCGGCATGGTTTCCATTTGGCTGGAACGGAACCAGCCAGGAAGAAAATCAGCGCTTTTGCTTATTATCGGTTTTTTATTGACATCCGTTTTCAATCACACGGTTTTTGTGGTGTATTACCAGCGCTATATCATGGCCGAATTGCCGTATATCCTGTTAATCTCAGCCGGTTTTTTAGGAACGCTCACCGCACGTCTGGTTAAAAAATACGCAGCCGGTAATCTCATACCGGCTGCGTATAATTCGAGCAGCAATTAGATATGCTTGAAATAAACGCGATGATTCTTGTAAGCCTTGCCGCCCAGGTTGATTAAATCTTTGCGCATTTGTACCGCGGTCTCCGCAACCTGCGTTAATTCAAAATGGTCAAAATTATAATCATGGATGGTGTGATCCATTTCGCTGTATAAAAGCGCATTTCCGCCGCGCCCATGATATTCCGGCAGGATTCCTGCGCCGTTCATTGATACCCATTTGGTGCGTTTCATATCAATCAGCAAATCAGCGATCGACCAAGGAGTCAGACGGCCTTTGGCCCGCTGCAATGAAGCGGATACATCCGGAAAGCCAAACAAGAAGCCTACCACCTTGCCATCAGAGAGAATAATCTTGATCAAGCGTGGGTCGGCCACAGAAATCAATGCGTCCAACGCATAATCTACTTCTTTCTTGGTCAGCGGATAATACTCCCAGTTATTGACAAAGGTGTTATTGTACGCCTCACCAATCGCATCCGCCCACTCCCGCAGTTCACTGCGTTTCGTAAAGCGTTTAACCTCGAAGGTTCCTTTCTCAATGACGCGCTCAGCCACGCGATGCACCTTTTCGGGCAGAATGAACTTATCGCCTGGAATATAGCAAGAAACAAAATCGACTTCTTTTTCAAATCCAAGCGTTTCAACCAGGCGCACATAATATTGCGGGTTGTAATTCATCATGGTCATCATCTGGCGGTATTCAAAACCTTCCACCTGGATGCCGTACCCATCAAATGGACTCAACCCCTTTGGCCCGACCACTTCATTTAAGTCACGTGCATGCGCCCACTCAAAGCAATGGTTGAACAAAGCGTTCGCCACTTCCTGATCATCCACGCATTCAAACAGGTAAAACTGCGACTGATGAGTACCGTGGTACGCATTGAATGGCTTGTTTTCCAGTGCGCCAATCCGGCCGACTACCTTACCATCCTGACGAGCAATAAAAAAATCCGCGTCGGAGTGCTCGTAAAATGGATGCTTGGTTTTATCGAGCATATTACGGATATCGGTCAGAATCGGAGGCACCCAATTCTTATCATTTTTATAGATCGAAAATGGCAGATTAAGGAACTCATTCAGAACTTTCTTGTTATCGACGGTAACCGGTTCAATTGTGACCATGTTTTACCTCTTGAATAAATGATGGGAAATAATTGAAATTGATGACTCAGTATACCCCTAATTTAAGGCTTGACAAGCGTAATTATTAATTTTTCTTCACAATTTGCGCCTGCCTCAAGCGCTGTATTATCGACTGTTATGATAAACTTTAGGAGTAATCCAGGAAAGGAATCCCGCATGAGCAACCATTTGATTCACGAAAATTCGCCGTATTTGCTTCAGCACGCAGAAAATCCGGTCAATTGGTTTCCCTGGAAAGAAGAGGCTTTGCACCTGGCCCGGACAATGAATAAGCCGATTTTTCTGAGTATCGGTTATGCAGCCTGTCATTGGTGCCACGTGATGGCGCATGAATCTTTTGAAGATGAAAAAACCGCCGCGTTCATGAATGAGCATTTCATCAATATCAAGGTGGATCGAGAGGAACATCCTGAACTTGACAATTTTTACATGTCTGCCGTCGTAGCATTATCGGGTCAAGGTGGCTGGCCGCTCAATGTTTTTCTCACACCGGAATTGCGCCCATTCTTTGGCGGAACCTATTTTCCACCTGAACCGCGTCACCAATTACCCGCATTCCTTAATATCTTAAGTGCCGTTTCGGACGCTTGGATGAACCGCCGCAGCGAAATTGAACAGGACGCGAACGCCATTTTTGAAACCATATCCGCTGCTTCTCAATCAGATTCTGCTGCATCAGAAATTAGCTTTCAAGAAACCCTTGACCGGTCGGTCGAATTTTTATCCCGCTATTATGATGCAAAGAATGGCGGTTGGGGCCGTGCGCCTAAATTTCCGCAGCCAATGCTGCTTGACTTTCTCATTACCCAGGCTTTTCGCGGTGCGACCACCGTTGAGCCAATGCTTTACCATACCTTAGACCAAATGCAAGCCGGCGGAATGTACGACCTGGTCGGCGGAGGCTTTCACCGCTATAGCACAGATGCCCTCTGGCTGGTGCCGCACTTTGAAAAAATGCTGTATGATAACGCCCAGTTGGCCCGCAGCTACCTGCACGCATTTCTGTTATCAGGAAACAGTCTTTACGCTCAAACCTGTACAGAAACTCTCGATTTCATTTTGCGTGAGCTGACCGGTCCGGAAGGCCGGTTTTACGCCAGCCTTGACGCTGATACCCAGGGGGTGGAAGGTTTAACTTACACCTGGACTAAAGGGGAAATTTTCAGTCAGCTTCAGAATAAAGATCTTCAAAACCAGTTTGAAGATCTTTTTATCCAACCAGATGACGATGATCCCAATCAAGTTTTCGTGCTGCGCCTTAAACAACA
Source organism: Bellilinea sp. (assembly GCA_036822575.1). Taxonomy (GTDB): domain Bacteria; phylum Chloroflexota; class Anaerolineae; order Anaerolineales; family Anaerolineaceae; genus Bellilinea. The sequence goes on from DAISHK010000003.1 coordinate 186,762, forward strand.
GCCCACGCAGGAAAAAACTTCCAGGCCAGCAGCAGTCGCCAGAATTTTAAAGCGGCTGCATCAATATCGCAGTCAGCGGCCGCAGCCCGCCGTGGATAACAAGACCATCACCGCCTGGCATGCACTTACCCTGTGTTCATTCGCTGAAGCCGCCCGCTATTTGCAAAGAGAGGACTATCTGTCAGCCGCTCAAAACGGTGCGCGTTTCTTGCTGAGCCGCTTATTCGACGGCGAAAATTTGTTTCGCTCTTACAATAATGGCTATGCGCAAATCGATGCCTTTTTAGAGGATTATGCAGCTTCTGCTTTGGCACTGCTATCGCTCTATCAGGCCGATTTCAATCCGGAATGGTTTCTTCAAGCGCAAATACTCCTTGATCGTATGTTGGAACTGTTTTTCGATCCGCAGCAAGGATTCTTCGACACACGCGCTAACCGGCCAGACTTGCTGACCCGTGTCGTCCAAATCGACGATAACGCCACACCTTCGGGTTCAGCGCTGGCTGTCTATACGCTATTAATCGCCGCAAACCTGAGTGACCAGCCTGAATACACGCAAATCGCCTCGAAATGCCTGGCGGATGCGCAGTTCAAAATCAATCCATATCCGGCCGGTTTTGGGTATTGGCTGCAAGCGCTCGATTTCTTTCAGGGACCAGTGCAGCAAGTTGCGGCTATCTGGCCTGAAGATCAGATCATTGCTGGCAATTTAAAACGCCTGCTTAACAGCGCCTATCATCCGCGGCAGATATCCGCAGCCAGCCAGGCGAAATCCGCAGAAATATCTCCTTTATTTACCGCAAGGCCCGCCATAAATAATCAGCCGACGGCTTACATCTGCCGTCATTTTACTTGCCAGCGTCCGTTGACCGATCTGGAGGCCATCCAGACAGTAATGGTTCAGTTTGGTGCAAGAATTCAAGCAGCGTCTGATTAAATACTGTCGCCTGATCGACATTGACGGCATGTCCCCCGCCAGGAATAATTTGATGAATCGCGCCAGGGATCGCGGCCGCCAGTCTTTTTTGGTAGCCTAAGGGAATGGTTGTATCCTCAGCGCCGCTGATCACCAGACAAGGCAGATGCAGCCGGCGAAGCTGGCGCAGACGATTCATGCGAACAATCTCAATCATGGCTCGCCGATAGACGCGCGGATCCGCCTGACGGATATTGTCAATCAAAATTTTCCGGTACGGGGCTTGTTCCGGATACGGAAAGACTCTTTCGGCCACCAGATTCGCCTGCTGCGCCGGACCAGATTTAAAAACTGCTGTACCGCGTTTCAGAAAATACTGATATTCACTGCGGCTCTGCGGCCGTAAACTGGCAAATGTATTCACCAAAACCAATCGCTTAATATCTTCCGGATAATCCAACCCCAAAGATATCGCCAGCGCGCCCCCCATTGATATCCCTAAAACCGTCGGTTTTACTAACGCCAACTGCCTGATCAACCGGATAATTTTTTGATTAACCCGCCGAAAAGTCCAACGGCGTTCTAACGCGTCTGACCTGCCAAAACCGGGTAAATCCAGAGTGACCACCCGATAACCGGACTGCACCAGCAAAGGGACTTGAAATCCCCAGGACTGAGAATCGGCTCCTAAGCCATGCAGCATAACGATTCCTGGATCATCCTTGTTACCGCTATCGGTGAGATTAATGGTCATATTCAAAACTCGGGTTCACGCTATAATACGGATGCAATTCTTCACCAAACTTTAATCCAATTCAGCGAAAAATTCTACTTTATGCAGCGCCACTTCAGACCTTCAGCCTGTCCAAAGGCCGCTCATTAACCTTCTCAATCTGCAAGCATTCATGATAAAGTTCACCAGGGGATTTCCCCAAAGCATTAAACTATCTTACACCGGAAAAGTGGAGGTGCAAATGGAAAAGTTTATTATCGAAGGTGGTATTCCCCTTAAAGGAGAAGTCACCCCTTCAGGAAATAAAAATGCAGCGCTCCCCTTATTAGCCGCCTGTTTACTGACCGAGGAACCGATTACCCTGCATAATGTCCCCAATATCCTGGATGTCCAAACGATGCGGGCATTACTCGAAAGCCTGGGCGTCACAGTTGAGGTAAAAAATGAACATACCTGGGTTATCACCGCTAAGACCGTCCGGCCGGCTGACCTCGACCCTGATTTAACCAGAAAAATCCGCGCGTCGATATTGCTGGCCGGTCCCATGCTGGCCCGTGCAGGTGAGATCCGTCTGCCGCCTCCTGGCGGAGATATCATCGGACGCCGGCGCGTGGACACCCATATCATTGCACTGAGCAAATTAGGCGCACAGTTCACCTTTGATCGCTATTACGAATTTAAATGTGATAAGCTGGTCGGAGCGGACATTCTGCTTGACGAAGCCTCAGTTACAGCCACCGAAAACGCCATCATGGCCTGTGCCATGGCTAAAGGTGAAAGCTATATCCGCAACGCAGCCTCTGAGCCGCATATTCAGGAACTGTGTCATTTTCTTAACAGTCTGGGCGCCAATATCAAGCATATTGGCTCAAACACACTGCATATTTACGGCGTAGATCATCTTCACGGGGGAGAATTCACCATCGGACCAGATTACCTGGAAGTGGTGAGCTTTATCGGCGCTGCCGCAGTTACCCGCGGAGAAGTGACCATCCGCAATGCCGGCAATCAATACCTGGATATGATTCGTCTGGTCTTCCGGCGCTTAGGCGTCATCTGGGAAGTCAAAGGAGATGATATCTTTATTCCCGCCAACCAGCCACTGACCATTGAATCAGATCTGGGCGGCGCGATCCCAGAAATCAGCGTGATGCCCTGGCCAGCTTTTCCGACCGATTTGATGAGCATCGCTCTGGTAGTAGCTACTCAAGCAAAAGGGACCATTCTTTTCCACGATTGGATGTATCCCAGCCGGATGTTTTTCACGGATAAATTGGTCGGTATGGGTGCGCAAATTGTTCTTTGCGATCCGCATCGCTGCATCATCCAGGGGCCAACCGAATTATTTGGTGAGAAAATGGAAAGCCCGGATATTCGCGCCGGCATGGCTCTGGTTCTGGCTGCCCTTTCTGCCAAAAGCAAATCCGTGATCCGCAATATTGGCCAAATAGACCGCGGCTACGAGCAGGTTGATAAAAAATTAGCGCAATTAGGCGCTCATATTGAACGCTTAAAAGAATGATTATTGCCAGTTAAAGATAATTAAACGAAAAAGTCCCGGAAAATTCCGGGACTTTTAGATACTTTTGATTAGTTATTGCTTGCGGCGGCGGTTTCAACAACTTCCAAAAATTGGGATAACACATCCCGCAGCATACCCTCAGGCAACGCCCCTACCTGACGGTGGACGATTTTCCCGCCAGAAACGAACAACATGGTCGGGATGCCCTGAACGCCGTAGCGCATAGCCCACTCTGGGTTTTCATCAGTATTTACTTTAGCAACAACTAATTTGCCACCGTATTCTGAAGCGATTTTATCCAAAACGGGAGCAACCATACGGCACGGACCGCACCAGGGGGCCCAGAAATCAACAATCACCGGCAAGGTGGATTGCAGAACAGTTTTTTCGAAAGCGGCATCGGTAACATGCACAGGCTCGTTAATCATATTGGCTCCTTAAAGCGATTGATCGATAATCAGTATAACATGATTTCAAAACAGTTAGATGCAGGCAGTTTCAAAAAAGTTGCATGGATCAGCCGCTTTAATTTCTAAATTGCGCCTCATTTTTGTGAGGTACCCGCCGATTTCCGGTGATCGGTCACATAAAAACCGCTGCCTTTATACACCACGGTAGGAACTGAAAAGATCTTGTGGACATGTTTATGCCCGGCCGGACATATGACCATCGATTGATTATCGCTGAAATGCAGATTTCTCTCAAAGACTTTTCCGCATTCATCACACATAAATTGATAAGCTGGCATACTGCACCTCAACCTGAATTTCAAATAAGCATTCAGGGCAGGAAGTCAGTTGCCCTTCTGCCCTGAATAAAATTAATCAAAACGGATCACTGCCGGTCATTTTACCTTGACGGAAATTGTCTTCGGCCGGACGTTTTCGGCTTTTGGCAAGGTCAGAACAAGTATACCATCTTGCAATTCAGCCTTGGCTTTGTCCGCAACAACCGGGGCAGGCAACTGAACGGCCCGCACATAATTTCCAATCCGTCGCTCGCGGATATGGTAGGTCGAATTTTCTTTCGCGTTTTCTTCATTCACCTGGCCGCGAATGGTCAGTACCTGATCTGCAACACTGACATTTAAATCTTGGGCTTTCACACCAGGCAAGGCAGCCTTGACAACAATTTCATCTGCTGTCTGGTACATATCCAGCGCCATGCCTTCCTGGTTCAGCCAGCGCTCGTCCTGAGTAGATAACATGCCTTCAAACAGGTTATCGACCATGTTGCGAAGTGAGGCCATCTCACGCATTGGATCAAAAACAGTTAAGTTTGACATTGTTCCACCTCCATAATCTTATTGGATGTAGATCCTTCATCGCTTAATTAAATACTTCGCTGGCATAAGAAGAATGCAAGCGAAGTATTAACGATTTATAAATATGCTCTGGACCGGCCGCCGGTATGTACTATTCTGGTTGCTGCACTCCCGAGCGATTAAAGTCCACGAAACGGTAGCCAACCCCGCGTTCTGTTAATATATATTTCGGGTTTGCCGGATCTTCTTCAATTTTCTGCCGCAAATAATTGACGTATAGGCGTACATAGTGCGGTTCGTCGCGGTATTCATAGCCCCAGACCTTTGATAATAATTGATCATACGTCATTACCCAGCCGGCATTCTGAACGAGATGGTACAACAGGCGGTATTCCGTCGGACGCAACTTGACCAACTCGTTATTCACCCAGACCTCACGGCGTCCAAAATCGATCTTCAATCGGGCATCAATTTGAAAAACATCTTTCGAAACCATTCCGGTTGTTTCGGAACGGCGCAGGACAGCCCGTACGCGGCTGACCAATTCTCGCGGGCTGAAAGGCTTGGTAACATAATCGTCCGCCCCAAGCTCCAAACCGCGCACACGGTCATCTTCTTCACCTTTGGCTGTCAGCATAATTACCGGGACACTGCTGATTTCACGGATCATCCGCAGCACCTCAAAACCATCGATATCAGGCAGCATGATATCCAGCACCACGACATCCGGCATCGAATCACGCAGCTGGTGGATCGCATCCAGGCCGCGATAAGCTTCGACCACCTGAAAACCATCTTGTTCCAGGTTTAAACGAATAAATCGCGCCATTCTCTCTTCATCGTCCACCACAAGAATAACGCGGTTCTTAAATGATGTGTCTTGCATGCTCACTCCCTTACGAAGGATATAATTTCGTCCTCTTCCCCGGTCGGCATCAATTCAATAAATTGAACACGGTGCATCGGCCATACCACAGTGCTCACATTCTGATCCAGAAAGGGAATGTCCTTACCATCTTTTCGACGAGGATTCTTAACGACAATTATAGTATCGTTCGTTGCCGGAATGCTGTCAATTTCGCCGACTACCGGGTCTTCATTCGCAATATGGACAATTACACTTGGCATCCTTTAATCCTATGTCTGGCGAAATTTATTTATGAACAATGAGTTGGAAGCGCAGTTTACCCAAGGCAATAACATCTCCGTGCTTAATCGGGTAATCAACATGCGGGACAATTTTTTGTCCATTGACTCGGGTGCCATTTGACGAGCCAAGATCCATGATCGAAACTCGTTGTAAATTGATCTTGATGGAAGCATGCAGGCGGGATACGCCTTGTGAATAAGCCTCGTATTCCGACAAATCAATATCCGGCAAAATGGGCTGCCCCTCTGCCGTGCGGCCTAAAGAGTATTCGGGCCGTCCGCTTAAATGGATAATTTTATCGGTATCCACAAAACGCAAGGAAACAAAGGCTTCCTGATCTTCTTTTTGATCGGTTTCGACCTGCGGTATATCAGCAGCAATGTCGCCAAAGGTGCTGGTATAAGTTTCTGGATGCGTCTGACTGAAATTTTGGGTGGTCATCGCATCTGCAGCCACTAACTGGGCGCCGCATTCACTGCAGAACAAAGCACCGGGTAATTCTTGATGATGGCAATTCGGACAAAGGATCATTTTACCTGCCGCTCCGGAATAGGTAGCATAAGTAAGGCTCTGGTGCCGTATTTAATCCGCTTATCACCCTCTTTGCTGAATTGATGCGCACGCTGAATATGATCAGCTTCCATCAGGACTGTCCGCGCTAATTCGCGATTGCCTTGGGAAAGAAGGTGAGTGGCTAAATGCTGAAGATGCCGGGTCGCTTGATTATAGTTTCCTCCCTGAACTTCACTTCTGGCGCGCTCTTGCAGCCTATACAATGTCAGCTTCGACATTGCTTGCAAAATGCTCGTGGGTGGTTTTTCTTTTAAACTATCGTCACCAATTTTCAATTCCCATTCAATTGGGAACCTGCCAATCAATACAGAACGTGAAGGAATTTCTAAAGTAATTTTCCCTTTTAAGAGACAGATCCGCTCATTTAATGAAATTGTCGGAGCGATTTTAAATTCTATAATAAAAACTGTTTTATTACCATACTCTAAAGCACCAATTGGCATCGGCCTTTCTAAATTGAGAGGTGCGACATCGGGTTGTATCCGAAACACATAACGGATTTCGACATTTTCTTGCGGTTCAAAATTCAGTTCAACTTTGTGCGCAAAACGAATTTTGATCGACTCCAGTTTTCGCTCAAATAATTTGGACAATTCGCCAGCATCATTGACGTATCCGCAGCTGCCCCCACCGCTGGCAGCCAGTCGATCTAAAAATTCATCATTCCATTCATGGCCAATCCCCATGCATGTGATCGATAATCCATCACTCCAGGCTTTGGCTGCCAGATCTAAACAAGCTGCTTCATCGCCATACGTATGTCCGTCGGTGATCAGAATCAAGAACTTAAAATCTGCGCCAAATTTATTATGCATTAAAAGCCGGTAGCCAGCTTCTAAACCCTGGTAAATTTCGGTTGCCCCGCCCACTTGAATGGAATATAACTGCGCTTCGACCGCGTGCGGATTATGTAGGTCGGTAGTCTGGGTAACCACTTCTGCACGATCAGAAAATGTGACAATCGAAATCAGGTCAAAGGGGCGCATTTTCCGCAGCAATTGACTTACATTGGCGCGCACCATTTCCAGCCGTTCCCCGCTCATCGAGGTAGAACGGTCTAACACCAGGCAAATATGCACCGGCGGCATGGAATTGGCGTCAAAGTGTTGCTTACATTCTAACTCGACCAATGCGTAAAATAATTGCTGCTCCGGTAAACGCAGAACACTCCGCCGGCTGTAATGGACTTTGACCGAAACATCATCACTTAACGGATCAATCCGGCCTAATGATTGGTCATAAATCTTCCGCTTATGCGGAGAAGATAACGTCTCGTAGGCGTTCTGGGTCTTAAGAAAGATCCGGTTGGCTTCTTTGTCTGGGTTTACATCTGGATGGTATTTTCGGGCAGCCTCAAAATAGGCTTCACGAATTTCATCAGCCGTCGCATCAAATGGCAATTGCAGGTCGTTGTAATAATTCATGCCAACCAATCACTACATGTATTGGACCAGCAAAACGCTGATGTTATCTGGGCCGCCGGCAGTGTTGGCAGCATCGACCAGATTTTTACAGGCGATTGAAGGGTTTTTTGCTCCGGTGACAATTTGAAAGATATCGGCTTCATTCACCGTTCCCCATAAACCATCACTGCAAATCAGCATATAACCGGGATGCGGCATAGGGAAAGACTGAATATCGGGTTTGAAGGGTTCTGCCTGCCCTAAAGCGCGATAGAGAATATTGCGATTCGGGTGCACGGCCGCTTCATCTTCGGTAATCTGGCCTAATTCAACCAGACGCCGGACCAGCGAATGATCATGAGTAATTGTCTGCATCCGTCCGTCAGGGAAGATGAAATACGCGCGGCTGTCACCGACATGCGCAATCGTTACCTGTTCACCGACTACTAACGCAGCGGTTAAAGTCGTACCGCCGCCTGGAGCGCGTTTTGTGACCGCTTGCTGGGCCTTCGTGACCCCGGATTCCATGATTTCCTGCAAACTTTCAGCCGGTGATTCTCCATCCAGGCTGATATGCGGCAAATAAACTTGAGAAAGCACATGGTCAGCCATCGTCCGCGCGGCTACACTTGAAGCGATCTCGCCATATTCGTACCCCCCCATTCCATCTGCAACAATAAACAATCCAAAGGGGATTTCAATCGTTCCATCAGCTAAAATCGCCGCCATAGAAAAAATTGCATCTTCATTATGGTCGCGCTGCAGCCCAACGGATTGTCCGCTGCCCACTAAAAAATGCGCCGGATGGATGGCTACTTTTTGAACGGATACAGTTTGCAACTGCTCCTCAGACAGAGGCGCTGTTTGAACATCAATACCCCGCTTTTCGATTTCGGGCTTGTGAAACAGGTTTTTGAAGAAGTTGATCAAAGTGCCTCCAATAAGTGCAGTTTTACGCAATCAGCGCATAAATCATGTGATCAGCCGAACCAAAATAGACGACATCATTAAAAATCAAAGGCGTGCTGGTTATCGGTCCATCAGTCGCGAATTTCCAGCGCAGCCTGCCGGTGCGCAACTCAACACAGTACATCGTACCGTCCGCTGCCCCGCAGTAAACCATATCCTTATGGATGGCAGGTGAGCCGCTGACCTGATGATTCGCCTGGTATTTCCAGATTTCTTTCGCAGAGTTCGCATCTAAACAATAGATAAACCCATCCGCTGAGCCGGCGACGACATAATTATCAACGCGCGCAGGTGAAGAAATCGACCCTTTCAGCATCCTGTAACGCCATATCACCCAACCGCTTTTGGCGTCCAACGCATAAAAAGTGCCGTCAACAGATGTGAAATATACAACCCCTTGAACAACTAAGGGCGCTGCAGTAATTGCACGCTTGGCGCGAAACCGCCAGCGGACCTGACCGCGATAGTCAGCGCAGATAAAATCGCCATTTTCATTGCCAAAATAAATTGCATCCGGGGTCAGGCATGGCGTGCTGCGCACAGCCACACCGGCGTCAATCCGGTATTGCCGCCGCATACTGGCAAGATTGACCGCATAGACAAAACCGTCATCCGCGCCAAAGAAAACAAACCCTTCCGAGATTTTCGGAGAACTGCGAATTGGGCCCTCTGCCTTGTGCGTCCAGGAAATTTTGCCCAATTTTGCTGAAACCGCATACAGTGAGCCATCCTCTGAACCAGTGAGCACATTTTCCTGGAAAACCACAGGTTTAGTGACAATGCCGCCTTCGGTTGGGAACTTCCATTTATAGTCGCCGTTCGTGGCATCTAAGGCATACAGGTTATTATCGTACGACCCGACAAATAACGTTCCATTATCATAAGTCGCCGACCCGCGGATTTCATCCTCGCAGCGGAATATCCATAATGGCTTAATCATCTGCTCAGCGTTTGTACTGGCAGAAGGAAGATTGATACGGGTCAAAATACCCGTCTTTTTCGCTACATTCAGCAGCGCTTCTTTCATCAGCGCAGCAGATTGAAAGCGGTCTTCTGGGTTATATTGCAGCGCCGTCTGGACAATGGCTTCCAATTCTACGCTGACAGCCGGGTTAATTTGCCGGATTGAACGTTCACTGAACGAAAACGGAGGCTCAAGCCGTGGATCCCGGTGCGTCAGCAAATGATGCATGGTCGCGCCAAGCGCATAAATATCAGCCAGTTGCGAGGCTTCCCCGCGATACTGCTCGGGCGGTGAATACCCCTCAGTTCCGATCATGGTGCCCTTCTGGCCAGTTCGAAACATCTTCGCAATGCCAAAATCGACCAGGACAACATGGCCCTGGTTATTCACCATAACATTCGAAGGTTTCATATCGCGAAAAATAATCGGTTCTGGACGATGATTGTGCAGGTACTCTAATACATCACAGATTTCAATCGACCAGGAAATCACCTGATCAACGGCCAGCATCCCCTCTGTATCATTCAGCAGCAGATCCATGTCCTTGCCAGGGACAAATTCCAAAACGAGGTAAGATCGTTCATCATGCGAGAAGAAATCAAAAATTTTGGGGATGGCCGGGTGATTGAGCGTAACCAGAATATTGGCCTCACGCTCAAAGTTTGAAATGATCGTCTGTCTGACCAGTGGGTCTGGCGCTTGATTGATCATCTCTTTCACAGCAACCAGTTTGACCACATTCGGGAAATGCATATCACGGGCGCGGTAAACGGACCCCATTCCGCCCACACCGACAACATCCTGAATCATATACCGGTCAACGAGAACAAATCCCGGCGGAAGTTGTTTAGGAGTATGGTTGCTATCACCCAGTCCTTGATTAATCCTTTGCGTGTCCAGCTTAACCTCCCACAAATATTAAATCATCGCCCCGCTGTCTGCTCAATACGCACGCTCTTACTGATAGCAAACCATTGCATGATTTCTGGTTTTTGGGATTAAAAACCATTAATAAATTATATCTTTTTAGCTCCTATTTGCAACGAAACTAGCTGTCCACTCGACTATTTTGTCAGAAACATAACCAAACTGTAACATTTATTCGGATAAACTTACAAAAAACGCTGCGGTTCTAACCAAAAACAAACAAGAGGAGCATGATGTATCGCTCCTCTTGTTGCGTTCAACAATGACGGATGTTTAAATTTCGAGCTGGCACTCAGAACAGGGACAAAGTTTTCGCAAATAAGACCAGTTATAAATACCGAAATGATGTCCATCTTCCCATTCAAAGGAAATTGCGTAACTGCCAATTCCTTCAATATTTTTTAGCCGCGTTTGGGGAGAATCTGGCAGAACATGAAAAAACACCTCCGGGTCCGGGTCAGAACGCATATTTTCATGCCCGCCTCGGCACGAAGCACAGGGACAGGCGGCTCGCAGTAAGCCAAAGGGATAAACGCTCGTATGACCATCATTCCAAACAATCGTTAATTCGGCGCTGTTGCGATTCGCCGTAATTTTCTCTGGTGAAACGTTCATATTAATCTCCTTAGGGCTCGGGGGTTTCAACCGCAATCAGCCCTAAATAATTAGAAGCAGCCCAGCCACTGCGGCTTTCATCATAGGGCGCGGTTAAATACCACCAGGTGTATCCATCTACAATCTGAGGTCCGCCTGTAACTTTAAAAACCTCAGCGTCATAACCAAGGAATAATATATCACTGGCGGTACCGGGATCACGTCGCAGGCGCAAACCATCGCCGCCGGTGTTTGTGATTTGCACATACGCGCCTTGACCAATACCGTCAATTACCTGGCCAGCCAGGGTCGCTGTGATCGCTTGTTCCGGTTCAGGTGTTGGTGGCTGTGGTGTGGTCGTAGGCGCAGGAATTAACGTGATCAAAGCTGTTGGAACAACCGCTGGCCCCGATGGCAGCAGCAGCCAGCCAGCGCCGGCCAATACTGCAAAGCCCAACAAAGCCGCCGTCACGCCGCCAAAGTATACCCACCAGGAATAACCGGAAAATATTCTTCGCATCTACGATTAGACCATCGTTGGCAGCAAGAAAAATGCCGCCGCTAAAATCAGATATACAGCCAGCAGCCCTGCGCCTTCCAGCCAGTTAGATTCTCCATCTGCAGAAACCACGCTTGCAACCGCTACTGAAGCACCTAAGGCCAACAGTTCAAATTGGTTGAAAATCAACGTCAGCGGATGACCCATTGCCAGGCTGATAAAGACAATCAACGGCGCAACAAACAGGGCGATCTGCAGGCTGGAAGAAACGGAAATCTCAATACTCAAATCCATTTGATTGCGCAACGCGGTGCTGACCGCCACCAGGTGTTCGGCGACATTTCCGATTACCGGGATCAAGATAATGCCCAGGAAGAATTCGGAAATTCCCAGGTCAGCTACCACCACTTCCACCGCTTTGACCAAAAGTTCACTCAGAAAAACCACAGCCAGCGTAGCCACCACAAGCAGTGCGATCGCCTGGGTTTTATTCATGTGCCCTTCTTGCGGTTCGACCGATTCAGCCGGATTCACAGCAATTGGACTTTTGGCGGACTTCAGCGTGTATATCAGGCCGGCAATGTAGAGAACGATCATTACCCCGGCGACACTCAAAGAGAGCGCTTCAACGGCAAAGCTGTCATCCGGGCCAATTGAGTGGCTAAATAAAGATGGGACCACCAATGCGGCAATCGAGATAATCAGCAAAACAGAATAATTCCCGGTATGCCGCCGGTCGAACTTCTGAATGCCGTTCTTTAAGCCGCCGACAAAAACGGATAATCCAAGAACAAGCAGCAAATTGCCGATAATTGAACCGGTGATCGACGCTTTGACTAAGTCCAGTAAGCCCGCTTTAACCGCCACAAGCGTGATAATTAATTCCGCTGCGTTTCCCAAAGTAGCATTCAGCAATCCGCCAATCCGCGGGCCGGTATACACTGCCAGCGATTCGGTTGCTTTTCCAATAAGTCCAGCCATTGGAACGACCCCAAGGGCAGAAAAAATAAACACCCATACCATGCCCCAATTGAGCAGGTCGGCAGCGAACGCCAGCGGTATAGCCAGCACGAATACAATGAGAGGGTTGTTTTTAAGGTATGAAAACAGCTTTGCCATAGGGTCTCCTGGCCCAATTATATTTCAAAAGCTGAATTTGAATATCCTTGCATAAATGCAATAGACCGTATAATTATAGATAGAAGACTTCACACAAACCGGGTATTTTAAGCCTGTGATATAATGCCCGCCAAAGGTTATCATGGACGAATCAAAATCACTTCCAGCGGTTCTCGGAAATCGCTACGAACTTCTGCAGACAATTGGTACCGGCGGCATGGCGATGGTTTATCGCGGCCGTGATTTAATGCTCGAACGGCCCGTTGCGATCAAGATCTTGCGGCAGGATTACTCAACCAATGAAGCGTTCCGCGAACGATTTCGCCTGGAGGCGCGCGCAGCCGCCAATCTATCTCATCCCAATATTGTTACAGTCCATGATTTTGGCCTGGACAATGACCGTCTGTATCTGGTCATGGAATACGTTCCTGGCACAGATCTGAAAACAATTCTGCGCGAAAGGGTAAAGTTGCCGATCACCGATGCGGTCAATCTGGTGATTCAAGCCGCAGCCGGGATTGGCTATGCGCACCGAGCAGGTCTAATTCACTGCGATGTCAAGCCTCATAATATCCTGGTTACCCCAGACCAACGCGTCAAAGTCACTGATTTTGGCATTGCCCGTGCGATGGCCAGTATTGAGCCGGACGAAAAAAGTGATGTTGTCTGGGGCTCACCCCTTTACTTCTCGCCAGAGCAGGCTGCTGGGTTAGCACCCTCACCGGCTTCAGATGTCTACTCACTGGGCGTCGTTCTTTACGAACTCGTCACCGGCCGCTTACCTTTCAACCATACCGACCCGGTGGAATTGGCCCGTTTGCACCGTGAAGTTCCCCCTGTCCCGCCGCGTAAGCTAAATCCTGAAATTCCGCCGGCATTGGAACAAATTATTCTTAAGGTGCTCGCCAAAGAGCCATCCGCCAGATATCGCACAGCGGATCAATTTGGAAGGGTGCTGTCGAGCTTTTTGGCCAACAAAGAGGGTGCTAATTTACCCGCAGCGGGTCAATCTGCTGCCGCTGAACGCGCAAGCACACCGGTGGCATCCTATTTACCGCCTGTGACCATTCCAAACAATACGCCTGTTACCGATACCGCTGATCCAGCGGCTGATCAAGAAGAATCAATTCTGGATATTGATTGGAAAACCATTGGCCTGGCCTTATTTGCCATTATCGCGGTCGGAGGGCTGGTTCCCTTCTGGCTGTGGATCTGGTTCTCATTTAATCCTCCGGTTATGTGATATGAAATCGAATTTAATCGCTGCATCTATCCTCAGTTCGGATTTTGGTCATCTCGCCGATCAGCTTCAACAAATTGAAGCCGCCGGCGTTGATTGGGTCCATATCGATGTCATGGATGGGCATTTTGTCCCCAACATCACGATGGGGCCATTCATTGTTGAAACCTGCCGTAAATATACGCAAATGCATCTGGATGTGCACCTGATGATTGAACGGCCAGAGTTACACATCCGCAACTTCCGTGAAGCTGGCGCTGATTCCATTTCGATTCACGTTGAAAACAACCCCAATGCTTTGCGAACCCTCCAGGAGATTCAAGCAATGGGTGCGCTCGGTGGCGTGGTGTTAAATCCAGGCACCCCAGCCCATGCGCTGGATGCGCTGGTCCCGTTTATGGATTATGCATTAATTATGACGGTTAACCCTGGCTACTCGGGGCAAAAATTTATTGGCGAAGAAATTCAAAAAGTTCAGGATGTCCGCAAGCTGATCAACGATATAAATCCTAAAGCATTTATTCAGGTTGACGGCGGCGTCAGTGATCAAAATATCGCCGCGCTGGCATCTGCCGGCGCTCAATGTTTTGTTTCGGCTACATCAATTTTCAAATATCCGCAGGGAATCAACGCGGGTGTAAAAGCCTTGCGCTCGGCTCTGGAATAAAAAAATTGCGGCTCTCGCCGCAATTTTTTTATAATTATTGTTTAAGCTAGCTTATTTCGTTTTTACTAAAGTACGAATGCATTTCGCGCAAAGAACCTTGTGAACTTTCTTCCCATCTTCCATAACCATAACTTTCTGGAGATTGGGTTTGAAAGTACGATTCGTTGCCCGTAAAGAAAAGCTGCGGTTATGCCCAAAGGTGGTGGTCTTTCCGCAATTTTCACACTTAGCCATTTTCAGTAATCCTTTCCTGCAATCAAGCTCTTTACCGTCGTTTTTGCTAGCACGCAAGCAAAGATTTTACCATACACATTGGGTTTTATCAATGACCTTTCACCGAATGACATACAATTCAGCGAACCTGATTTTACCCGAGCCTGCTAATTTGTCAATCTTTTGAAACAAATCCCTTTGCAAATTTCAAGATTGGTTGCGAACCTTGAACTGCGCCTATCTTGCCTGAAGATCCTCTTTTTTCAAAGGCAGATTGCACAACCAATCATCGAATCAAGGGTTACTAATCAAATGGGCACTGAATTTCAAGAATCCCCCTCGTGAAAATCAGAGAGTTCCAGTAAAATTCATTATGCGATACAATCGGGGAACATTTTGCTTTTTATAAAAACAACAAAGGACACCTGCGATGAAAGAGACCAACTCATTAGGGAACATCTTCATCTCCCATCGTGCAATAGCGACTGTTGCATACCAGGCAGCCCTTGAGTCTTACGGCGTGGTAGGGTTAACCGCAAAGAACCTGGCTGAAGGAATTGCTCAGGTGGTCGTTAAAGACCCAACCCTGGGTGTTGAATGCGAATTAACCGGCGACGGTATAACCATTGACCTGTATGTCATTGTCGAATATGGCACACGCATAAAAATGGTAGCCAACAGCGTGGCTGACAACGTTCGCTACAAGGTCGAAAAGACGACAGGATTACCCGTTAAAAACGTCAACGTTCATGTTCGCGGATTACGCATCAGCGACGTAGATTAAGTAGAAATTATTCCATTCTTTTTGGGAGCATTATGAGCAGTGAAGCAATTACTCCATCCCCAGAGGGTGGCCGCGAACAGGCAGAAACTTATTGGTTAACCGGCCAGGACTTGAAAGAACTTGCCGAGGCCGGCATGATCTGGTTAAAGGTAAATCAACAACTTGTCAATTCCTTGAACGTTTTCCCCGTACCGGATGGAGACACGGGAACGAACATGTTGCTGACGATGCAGGCTGCCTATAATGAAATTGCCCATTCTGACGAAAACAACGTAGGGAAAGTGGCCCATGCCCTGGCGCAAGGCGCATTAATGGGTGCACGTGGAAACTCCGGCGTTATTCTTTCACAGTTGTGGCGCGGGTTCGCGCGCGGGATGGATAATCTCGAATCAGCCGATGGCGACACAATCATTAAAGCGCTGGTGGAATGCAAGAACACCGCCTATAAAGGCGTCGTCCGGCCGGTTGAAGGGACAATATTGACCGTTGCCAAAGAAGTGGCCAATACCGCAGAAACACTGGCCGGCAGTGATGTCAGTGCTGAATGGCTAGAAAAATTAGTAAACGCTGCTGATGTTGCAGTGCAGAACACGCCTGAACAACTGCCGATCCTCAAACAGGCTGGCGTGGTGGATTCTGGCGGCAAGGGTCTGTTTATCATTCTGGAAGGTATGTATCGCAAGATAACCGGTCAGCCTTTAGATGTTGCCATAGCGACCGTCCAGCCTTTGGGAATGATGGAAATGGAAAACACTCTGGAAGAAATTGAGCCCGGACAGGACTATGAAGTCGTGGTTGATTTCCGTCCAGCCGAGCCCTTAAATTTAGAAAAATTCTATACAGATCTTTCCGAAATGGGAACTTCGATTCAGGTTGGCGAAGGGGACGGCATGTACCGCATGCATATCCATGTTCCTTTAGAAAAACGCTACGAACCGATCGATTACACCATGACTCTCGGTACCATCACCAAGATCGCCATGGAAAATTTGATGGCGCAAATGGAAGAACGGCAGGGCGCCGCTCGTAACACGCCCCTTGAGTTGGCACCCGTTGAAGAAGGGCAAATTGCTGTGGTGGTGGTTTCACCGGGCAAAGGTCTTTCACGGATTTTCGCGAGTCTCGGCGTTAATGCCGTCATCGAAGGCGGGCAAACGATGAATCCCAGCACCGAGGAAATCCTCAAATCTTTCGAAGACCTGCCAACCGACAAGATTATTGTGCTGCCCAATAACAAAAATATCATTCTGGCTGCCCAAAATGCAGCTCAGCTCTCGGTCAAAAAAGTCAAAGTAATTAATTCAAAGACCATTCCGCAGGGTCTCAACGCGCTTCTGCGCCTTGATCCTGACGGCGACCTGGATTCCGTTGCCGCTGAGATGGAAGATGCTTTGAGCGAGGTTATCACCGGCGAAATTACCACTGCCACCCGTTCGGTGGTAATCAATGATGTGGATGTTGCTGAAGGCCAGGTGATCGCGCTGTTGGATGGCAAACTGGTAATTTCCTGCGAGGATCTAACGGAAGCCTGTTTGGGTTTACTCACCAAGGCCGCCACGGATGACCGGGAACGTATCACCCTTTTCTATGGCGAGAACATATCCCGCGCTGAAGTGGATCATTTGGTCGAATTAATTCAAAATCAATATCCAGACCACGAAATCGAAGTTCACGAAGGCGGGCAGCCGCATTACCAGCTAATCATTTCGATTGAATAATGGATCATGCCGAAGACCTGCATACTGACCGATTCGTCCGCGCAATTTCCAACACACACGTTCAAAGGGGAACGGTCAGTCTGCATTGTTCCATTCGACCTACAGATTAATGATCAGCTTTTCCCGGAATGCGGTCAGGTAAAATCCACGGACTTGCCCGCTTCAACGCTTGGCGGTGATTTAATCCTGGCTCATCCTCCCTCCGCCGAACGCTACGCTTCATTTTTTCAAGCCTATACGCGCGAATTTGACCAATTCCTGGTCATCACTCAAACTGAACTGATGAGCGCAAGTTTTGCTAATGCGGCGCAGGCTGCTGAAAATGAAAAAGGCAAAACACCAATTCTCGTCATCAATTCACAGACCACTTCGGTTGGCTTAGGGACGTTGGTTCAACTTGCGGCCGAAATGGCCGATCATGGAAAGTCCTTAGCGGAAATAGAACATTTCGTCCGCAGGAAAATTCCACATATTTATTCATTAATATGCACACCCGGGTTAAGTTACCTCGAAAAATCACATTTAATCGATCCGGCTCAGGCTTTGGTCGGCGAAATGCTGAATTTTTTCACTGTTTACTCCCTGGAAGCCGAACAGCTAATTCCCATGGAGAAAATCCGCAACGCCCGTGCTGTACCGGATCTTTTTCTCGAGTTTCTGGAAGAATTTGACCAACTGAATCACATTAGCCTGATCCAAAATCAAGGGCTTACCACTACAGAAACGCGTTCGATAAAACAGAATTTACAGGAACTATACCCGCAGGCAGCTTACACAGAGCATGCATTGAATATTCCTTTTGCGGCCCAATTCAGCCCTCAGGCAATTGCCATGGTCGCAGTGGAAAAAATTTAATTTGCAGCCTTACAAGTAGAAAATATTTCCTGATTTTCCAGTAAAAATTCCCATACCAGGGGCGGATATAGGGTAAAATACACATATGCCTTCACCTGTTGAAAAACTACTCAAATTTCTAAGTTTGGAAAAAGACCGCGGCTATGATAATCGTGCTGTGGTTGGCGGACTGGATAAAATCCTGCCTGTTTGGAAAACCGAGGCTGAAGCGACCGGGATTCAGCCAGTCGAGATTGAACAGATCAGTTCATTATTAAGTGCTTATCCGCAGGCAGATGCGAATGGGCGTGCTGAGATGATCAAACAATTGATCGAAACCATCCAGGCCATACCTGGTCAAGATTCGGCCGCGGTAAATTCAGGTGAATCCAATTCAGCGGAATTAAATCCTGTCCAATATCATGAACCGGCTCAGCCCAGGCGTGAACGGAAAGACCCTCGCCCTGCCCGCCAGCAAAACGCTGGGGCCATAGCTAGTTCTGAGAAACCGGCCGGTTTAGACGCCAAATTAACCGTGCTGCCCGGAATCGGGCCGAAGAACGCACAGTTTTTAAGCCAGTTAGGGTTAAACACCCTAGAAGATTTGCTCTTTTTCTTTCCCCGGCGTTATGATGATTACTCTCATCTGAAAACAATTAACCGCCTGGAATATGGCGATGTCCTCTCGGTGATCGGCACAATCAAATCGGCGTCGCTGCGTCCATTAAAAAATGGGAAAATGTCGATGCTGGAAGCCATTGTAACGGATGGTACCGGTGCGCTGCGCGTCACCTGGTTCAATCAGCCCTGGCTTGAAAAAACTTTGCGTCCAGGGTTTCAACTGGTGCTATCTGGGAAAGTCGAGATTTATCTCGGCCGGCTGTGCATGAATAACCCGGATTGGGAACCAATTGAACAAGAGCACTTGCACACCAATCGGATTGTTCCGGTTTACCGTTTAACGGGCAATATTACCCAGCGGATGCTCCGCCGGCTGATGCAGCAGACAATTTCTTTCTGGGCCACCCGCGTGCCAGATTACCTGCCCGAAGATATTCGCCATCAGGGACAACTGATTGGTTTGTCTGAGGCGCTTAACCAGGCGCATTTTCCAGATAACGAAAACCGCTTGCGTGCAGCTCGTGAACGATTGGCTTTTGATGAAATCTTCTTGATCCAACTGGGTGTGCTTGGGCAAAAACTCGCCTGGCAGTCTAATCAGGCCGAACGCTTTGATACACCGCAAGAATGGCTGGAACAGCAATTCAGTCATTTGCCCTACGAATTAACCAATGCGCAAAAACGTGTAATTGATGAAATTTGCGCAGACCTGGCTTCGGGC
Organism: Bellilinea sp.; assembly: GCA_036822575.1. Classification (GTDB taxonomy): domain Bacteria; phylum Chloroflexota; class Anaerolineae; order Anaerolineales; family Anaerolineaceae; genus Bellilinea. The sequence goes on from DAISHK010000003.1 coordinate 206,193, forward strand.
CGCCCAATGGATCGCCTGCTTCAGGGTGATGTGGGGTCTGGAAAGACTCTGGTGGCTGCAATGGCTACGGCAATGGTCAATCGCTGCGGGGCACAGGCGGCTTTCATGGCGCCCACCAGCATTCTTGCCGAGCAGCACTTCCGCAGCCTCAGCAAACTATTTCTTGAAGATTTTGGCGAAGACAGTGTTTACCAGCCCGGTCAGATCCGCTTGTTGGTCGGAGATACCCCAGAAGCCGAAAAGCAGGAAATTCGGGATGGGCTGAACGATGGTTCGATCAAACTGGTGATTGGAACCCATGCTTTGCTGGAAGATCCGGTTACATTCCAGCATCTGCAGTTGGCTATTATCGATGAGCAGCATCGATTTGGCGTTTCTCAGCGCGCCACGCTGCGAGCGAAGGGAGACAATCCGCACTTACTGGTGATGACCGCCACTCCGATTCCGCGCTCTCTGGCATTGACAATCTATGGCGATCTGGATATTTCCGTCATGGATGAAATGCCGCCTGGACGCCAGCCGGTTGAGACTCATATTCTGCGTCCGGTTGAACGCGAACGCGCCTTCTCCTTCATCCAAAAACAAGTCGAAGAAGGCCATCAGGCTTTCATCATTTATCCGTTAGTTGAAGAAGGCGAGAATGAGGAAGTTCTGGCAGCTGTTCAGCAGCACGACCGCCTTCAAAATGAAATATTCCCGCACCTCGCAATCGGTTTGCTCCACGGAAAGATGAAACCCGACGAAAAAGACCAGACGATGCGGGATTTTCGGGACGGGAAATACCAAATTTTGGCCGCGACCACCGTTGTCGAAGTTGGCGTGGATGTACCAAATGCAACCGTGATCATGATTGAAGGAGCGAACCGCTTTGGCCTGGCGCAGCTTCACCAATTGCGCGGAAGAGTTGGACGCGGTCAAGCGGCATCTTCCTGTATACTCATTCCTGACAAAGACGACGCAGTTGAAAACGAACGCCTGAAAGCCATGGAAGAAACCAATGACGGCTTTGTTCTGGCAGAAAGAGACCTCGACCAACGCGGTCCAGGTGAATTCCTGGGAACCCGCCAGGCTGGCTTTACTGATTTGCGTTTAGCCAGTTTAACCAACGTTCGATTAATTGAGAAAGCACGGAATTTAGCCCAAAACTTATTCGCGCAAGATCCGCAATTATCAGATCCGCGCAACCAGGCACTCAAAGAGCGTCTGCAAGACTTCTGGCATCTAGGCGCCGGCGACCTGAGCTAGCAAAGAGGTAAGTATGGTACGCGCAGTCTTCCCAGGGACATTTGATCCCATCCATTATGGACACATCGATATCGCCCGACGAGCGTCATTGATCTTTGATGAAGTGATTGTCGCTGTGTACAATCGTCCCTTGAAGAATTTAGTTTTTTCACCGGAAGAACGCCTTGATCTGGTCAAGAGGACTTTCATCGCGGAGCCAAAATTTACCGTTACTGGCTACAGCGGCCTGACTGTTGAATTTTGCAAAGAAGTTGGTGCTCAGGTCATTGTGCGCGGATTACGCGTTTTTTCGGATTTTGAATATGAATTTCGGATGGCATTGGCAAACCACCGGTTAACGCCGGATGTGGAAGTCGTTGCCTTAATTACCAGCGAACAGCATACTTTCTTATCATCGTCGACCGTGCGGGAAATTGCCAATTTGGGCGGCGATGTCAGCAGCATGGTGCCGCCTTACGTCGCCGAGGCGCTTTACGCCCGCCTGGGAGAAGACAAAAGTGGTCCGTCCGTTGTCCCTATGCTCGCCACAAGGGATTAATTGGCGTAAAAATTGCATCTTCCTGGAAAATGGATTTGTACGGAGGAAAGATGGACATCCTACACCTGGTTGACCGCCTAGAAGAACTTTTCAACGAAAGCAAACCGCTCTGGTTCACGCATACCGTCATGGTTGACGAGGATCGTTTTCTCGACTTGATTGACCAGATGCGGGTTTCGATCCCAGAGGAAATCAAGAAAGCCCAGCAAATTCTGACTCAACGCGACCGTATTCTGGCGCAGGCTCAGGAAGAAGCCAATCGGACGCTGCAAATTGCGCGCGAAAAAGCTGAACAGGTGATTGAACGCGATGCGATTATCCAGGCTGCCCAGACTCGCGCAGAGCAAATTATTCAGCAGGCTCGTTCTGATACGGACCTGACTCGCCGCGACGCGGACGATTACGTATTGGACACCCTTTCTGGGTTAGAGAACGAGCTGGAACGGATGCTCGTCCAGGTTCGCAACGGTGTTCGTACGGTGCAGGCCGGGAAAGCCCAGCCGCCGCAAAACAATATCCAGGATTAGTTGAAGTCCAAAAAAGCCACCAAATTGGTGGCTTTTTTATTCTCCGAAACCCAGAATCAAACTCATGAATCCGAAATATCGGCAACTATTCTCCGGCCGGCTCAACCGCCTGTTCGCTGGCGGCTTTTTCTTTAGCCTTTTTCGTCGTGCGCTTTGGCTTGGCCGGCTTTTCGGGTTTGGGGCTTAGTGCTAACTCCAAGACCTGCTCCATCCGAGAAACCGGGCGAATATTCAGATCCTGGCGTACCTTGCGAGGTAATTCAACCAGATCCTTCATATTCTTTTCGGGAAGGATAACGGTTTTCAACCCGGCGCGATGCGCCGCCAGAATCTTCTCACGCAGCCCGCCTACCGGCAGAACTTTACCGCGCAGGGTAATCTCACCGGTCATGCAGACATCCTTTGAAACTCCGCGTTCAGTGAACGCTGAGATCAAAGCTGTAGCAATGGTAATTCCAGCGCTGGGGCCATCCTTCGGAATTGCGCCTTCGGGTATATGGATATGTACATCCAGACGCTCAAAAATTTCAGGGTCAACTTCCAATTCGTCGGCGCGCGATTTTAAGTAGGATAGCGCGGCTTGAGCAGATTCCTGCATCACATCCCCGATTTGCCCGGTGATTTGCAGGTTGCCTTTTCCGTCCATGATTAAGACTTCCACTGGCATGATTTCGCCGCCATTTTCCGTCCAGGCAATCGCTGTGGCAACGCCGACTTCATCCTGGCCTTCTGCTTCGGTCATGAAGAATTGCGGCGGGCCAAGATATTTTTCCACGGTATTCGAAACAATCCGGGTTGGGAAATGCTTCTTTTCAGATTTTGCCCGCGCCACTTTTCGACACATACGCCCAATCTCACGTTCCAGGTTGCGCACGCCAGCTTCATAGGTATATTCGCGGATGATTTTGCGGATACTGGCTTCAAGGAAGTCAATTTCTTTTTCCTCTAAGCCGGCTTCTTCCAATTGCCGCGGAATCAGAAAGCGCCGGGCGATTTCGAGTTTTTCCTCTTCAATATACCCAGGGAATTCAATAACTTCCATCCGGTCCAGCAATGCCGGCGGAATTGTCGCCAGGTTATTGGCCGTGGTAATAAACATCACCTTGGAAAGGTCGTAATCGAGTTCAAGGTAATGGTCGGAAAACGCTGAATTTTGTTCCGGATCCAGAACTTCCAGCAAAGCGGCCGCCGGGTCACCGCGGAAATCAGCCCCGAGCTTATCGATTTCATCCAACATAAACAGCGGATTCAATGAACCGGCCCGTTTCATGGTCTGCAAAATTCGGCCCGGCATAGCGCCGATATACGTCCGGCGGTGTCCGCGAATTTCAGCCTCATCCCGCACGCCGCCCAAAGACAGACGCACAAATTTCTTGCCCAGCGCTTCGGCAATCGAACGGCCTAATGAAGTCTTGCCTGTTCCCGGAGGCCCGAAGAAACACAAAATCGGCTGGCGCAGTCGCTTCGGCTTCAAGCTGCGCACCGCGATATACTCTAAAATCCGATCTTTCGCCTTTCCAAGACCAAAATGATATTGGTCAAGCACTTTTGCGGCGTGGGCGACGTCCAGGTTATCCTCAGTCTCTTCCTTCCAGGGAAGTTCCAATATCCAATCCAGGTAGGTTCGGATAATCCCAACTTCAGGCGCCATGGCAGGCATTTGGGTTAACCGGTCCACTTCTTTCAGCGCCTGCGCGCGTACCTCGTCCGGCAAATCGGTAGCGGTTATTTTTTCGCGCAGCTCCAGCAATTCACGGCTGAAAATATCGCCCTCGCCCAACTCGGTTTGAATCGCCTTCATCTGTTCGCGTAAATAAAATTCGCGCTGGCTGCGATCCACTTCGCTTTGCACCCGGTTTTGGATTTCGTCTTCCAATTGAAGCACATCCAATTCCTGCGCCAGCAGCCAGTTGACGCGTTTCAGCCGCTCAATTGGGTTGATCAGCATCAACAACGATTGCCGCTCCTGAAACGGCAGGGAAATAGCCGTAGCGACCATATCAGCCAGCCATCCCGGCTCATGGATATTAAGTGAAAACAGATGTGCTTCCTCTGGCAGAGTCCGGTCTAACTGAACACAGCGCTCAAACAAATCACGCGTTGTGCGCATCAGGGCGTCCGTTTTACGTTCAACAGTCTGCGGCTCTTCAATCACCCGCGCCCGCACCCGGTAGAAGGGTTCTTCCTGGGTGAATTCAATAATTTCCACACGCCGGCGACCCTGGATCAAAGCCGAGTTATTGCCATCCGGAATTGTCAGCAGCCGTCCGACCGCTATTTCCACAGCGATGGGCAGAAAGTCCGTTGGCTGAGGATCCTCAACTTCAGAATCTTTGAGAATCAGAGCAATCATCGTTTCATAATTGAATTGAGCCTCCTGGATAGCAACCAGATTACTGCCAGGGACGACAAAAATCGGGGAGACCATCCGCGGGAAGACCACCATGTCGCGCATTACCAGCCCGGCACATTCTATGATCCCGCTCTCGTCTGTTTCCGCATCCGGAATTTGATACAATTCTTCCGTCCGCTGGTGCAAAGACGAGCTAAATTCTTCACCTTCATTGTCGCGTTGGAACCAGTTGTCTCTCTTCATGTACGATCCTAGTTTGATCCTCGTTTAACGAACTATTTCTGTAACCAGTTTATTTTCAAAAAATAATTGAGCACCGGCAGCCACAAAAATACTGCCTGTTACCAGTACAACCTTTTCCTTGCCGGCTGCGTGCAAAGATTTTATCATAGCTGCTTCCAAAGGGACGGCAATGGCCTTCTTGCAGGGATATTCTGCCGCCAATTCCAACAGCTTTTCTGCTTTGCATGAGCGCGGATGAATCGATTGCGTGAAAATGACTTCATCCATCAGCGGCAGTAATTGCGCGAACATGCCGCTGATATCTTTGTCTTCCGAAGCCCCGAAAACCAATACAAAATGTGCTTCGGGCAGATAATCCGCCAAGGTCTGTTTTAATTTTAGCGCTGAATCAAGGTTGTGCGCCGAATCTGAGATGACCAATGGGCTGCGATTAAGTATGTCAAACCGGCCGCGCCAGTTGACCGTATGAAAACCCTGTTGGATAGCTTCATCAGATACAATAAATCCTGATCGTTTTAGTACCTGCAGAGCTGTAAACGCTGTAATCGCATTTTCTCTTTGATGATCTCCCAAAAGCGGCAGGTCCAAACGCAGTGATGGCTGGCCTTGAATCGACACATCAATCAACTGATGTGCAAGTGTATGTTCGAGAATTTGCGATGGGTACAGCACGGCAGAGTCAAACAATTCTGCATTGCGCTTAGCGGCAATTTCTTTGATAACTAACATCGCCTCCGGTTTTTGCGGAGAGGCAACAACCGGGCGGTTTTCCTTAATTATCCCACCCTTCTCCGCTGCGATCTTTTCCAGGCTATTTCCCAAAACCGCCATATGATCCATTGACAGGGAAGTTATCACAGCGACCGCGGGCGTAATGACATTGGTTGAATCCAGGCGTCCGCCCAGCCCAACTTCGATAATAGCGACATCCACTTTTTCTTGGGCGAAATATAAAAATGCCGCCTCTGTGGCGATATCAAAAGTAGAGACATGCCCAACCGATTCAATCGCTGGATTGAGTGAATCAATCAGCCCGACAAACTGGCTATGCGAAATATTCTCGCGATTTATTTGAATCCGCTCGCAAAAATCCTCTAAATGCGGGGAGGTATAGAAACCAACCTTATAGCCGGCCGCCTGCAATGCGGCTGCAATCAACGCCCCGGTGGAACCCTTGCCCTTTGTCCCGGCGATATGCACGCATGGATACGCTTGATGCGGGCGTCCCGCCTTCTCATCCAAAGCCAGCATATCATCCAGAGTATCCACGAAGCTGGTTTTATTTAAATTGTGAGTCAGACTATAATCAACAAAGCTGTACAAATAATCCAGGGTTGCCTGGTATTCCTTTTCAGTTGTCATGTAGCCATCCATTATATAAACTAGCACGGATTGTAATCAAGCGAATTGGTTTGTGCAAGGATTAACCCCAAATAACAACTAATGATGTATCTCGCCTGTTTACAAATTCACCTCCGTCTCAGCGCCTGTTCATCGCTTAAAGAAAAACGAGGTGTCATCAAACCGATCATTGCCCGGTTTCAGCATCAATTTGGAGCTTCTGCTGCAGAAATCACATTTCAGGATAAATGGAAAGATTGTTTAATCGGCAGCAGTGTTGTCAGCAACGATGCCCTCCACGCTCAGCAAATTGTGCATAACATGCTGGCAGATTGTGAAACATTCTGGCCCAACGTGACCATTCTCAGCCATCAGATCGATCTCATCGAACTCCCTTACGAAAAATAAAGACCAAGGAGGCAGTATGGACTTAGGACTTTCCAAGAAAAAAGCATTAATCGCAGGCGCAAGCCGCGGATTAGGATTTGCAACAGCGCTGCAATTAGTTAAAGAAGACGCCCTGGTCATTTTAAACAGCCGCGATGAACAGCATTTAATTGCTGCAACGCAGCGCATCGAGCAGGAAACAGGAACCCTGCCGGCTTTTGTTGCGGCGGATGTTTCTAACGCTCAGGCAGCCACGGATATGGTCAGGATAGCCGCGGAGAAGTTCGGCGGTCTGGATATCCTCATCTGCAACGCAGGCGGTCCGCCGGCCGGTTCATTTGAAGCTTTTGACGATGAAGCCTGGCTGAAGGCCGTTGATCTTTCTTTTATGAGCAATGTCCGGATGATCCGCGCCGCATTGCCCTATCTGCGCCAATCATCCGCGCCAAGTGTTTTGACCATTACTTCAGTTTCTGTCAAGCAGCCGCTCCCCAACCTGATCTTGTCGAACAGCATCCGCGCAGCAACGGTCGGGCTGACCAAATCATTGGCGCTTGAGCTGGGTCAGGAAGGCATTCGATTCAACTCCATCTTGCCTGGATGGACCGAAACTGAACGGGTGAATGATCTGCTGGCTTTCCGGGCAAAAAACAAAGGCACTTCAGCCGAGGCGGAACGGAAACAGATCGCCTCCGAAATTGCGCTCGGGCGCATGGCAGATCCCGCCGAATTCGCCAACACGGCTGCTTTCCTGGTTTCGCCAGCCGCCAGCTATATTACCGGGGTAATGCTGACCGTCGATGGCGGCAGCTACAAAGGCACACTCTGATTTTGACCGCTTGTCAGCCAGTCCCTGTTATGGAGTGGCTGGCTGATAAGCATAAATGGTTACCGAGTTGTTGGCATAGACTTGCGAATATTTCGCATCGTTTGCAATAAAATTCTCAAACGGGGTCAGACAAACTAAATCGGTGATATTGCAAGGTTTTGACGAGATAAAAATGTAATCGTACATCTGGCCATTTTTTACCGCCCAATCCTCAACGCAAGCTGGCCCGAAAAATATACATTTCTTAAATACACGATAATTTTGAATGTTTCCATAAAAGACTTTTTCAGGGAGCCACTCGGTTCCTTGAATCGTGGCAATACTAGTGCGGTTCGTTAACGTCGGGAACCATTCACCCAGATAATCTAAAGGCCAATCACCAGCCCGGTCTACCACAGCAAAAGCCGCATCGCTGCTGGTATGGGTACTGACCCAATTCATGGCATCAAGTTCATTTTGGCTGATCGCCGTCAGGACCGAGTGATCTTGATTGGTATAAACATAAGCAATAAAAAACGGATAGAACACTGAAAATACCAGAAATAAATGTTCTGGTCTGATTTTCCATCGCGAATTTGGCCGGGTGTCCGCCAATTTTCGAATGCCCGGGATAATGATTTGGGTAACGCCCAGCGCCGCGATTATTGATACGGAGAGGACCAGTCCGCGATTTGCTGATCGTGAATCGAATAAACCGATCACAACCGTCCATAAAATTAGCGGATAATTCCTCGTATAGAGTAAATAGAATAAACCAATCACAATCATGATATTAAGGAATGTGATCAGGTTTTCCTCGGAAAAGCTCAACAGGATAAACCGCGCAACCGGATCATTGACGCCGAAATCCCCGCCGCTGAATCCGGCCAGCACCGGGCCAAGTCCATGCTGTGAAATCACCGCAAACCAATAGGGGCCGGTTATGATCATGCCTGCTAAGAAAAAGCCCAGCAAATATTTGATTGCGGCAAAAGGTTTCAATTTTATAAAAGAAAAAAGTGTGGCCGTCAGCGCATAAAGCCAGGCATATTCCGCGTGATGCAGCGCCATCACACCCGTTAAAATGATGGCGCAAAAATAATAGGCGCGTTTTTGGTTGCGCAGATAGACCAAATACAGGGTTAAAGAGAGGATAAACAGAGTGTGCGCGGGTGAACGCGTCAATCCGCCTCCGACAATCAGCCACTCGTAGCCGGGCATTGAAATTGCGTAGATAAAAACGGCCAGATAGCGTGTTACCTGATCGTCGGTCAGTTCCTTTACGAGGAAATAATACGCAGGAATCGACAGAATATTGATAATTAATGGGTAAAGTCGGAAAAATTGCAGTAAATCGCCATGCAAAAAGGATGAATAAAAACCTGCAATATAAAACGACAGCGGCGGGTAAGCAAAAGGAATATTTAGATGGTTATAGGATGTAAACGCCGGAATCCTGAATTGGTTGGCCACCAATTCTTTAGTCATGGTAAAGAACAAGCCGCCGTCATTTAACGGAAAGTCCGATTTTTGGACGTATTGCAATCTTAAAAACACACCCAAAACTGTCGCAACCAGGATTATCAGAGCAGAAATTATCCAGGGATATTTCTCAAGATACTTTTGCAACGTTGGGTTGGATGATAATTTCATTGATTCAACCACTGGTCTTAAATTTGAATGGTCATCCCGTCGTAAGCCGCAACGGTTTCTGGAAAAATGCGCCGGGCAGTCTCTTCAGCGATTTTGCGATCCTCCAGGCTGCGGTATTTTGAAGCGTCAAAGTGCATCAGGACCAATCGTTCCGCCTGTGCCTTACGGGCCAATCCAGCTGCCATTTCCGGGTTCAGATGCGGCCAGCCATGATCATCCTCGCCGGGCAAAAGGCTGCATTCAGTAATGAGCAGGTCAGAATTTCTTCCCAGGGTAATCGCGTTCGGGCATTCCCCTGTATCCGTACAATAGGCGATTTTCTTTCCGTCCAATTCCAAACGATATCCCATGCAAGGTGCCGTATGAATGAGTGGAAGCGCGGTGATCTTGAAGGGCAGTGAGCTCAAATACGCTTCATCATCATGAATCTCTACCGGGTATTTTAGGGTACGCACATTCGCAGAGTACGGAGCGCGTAAAATCATTTCCAGGCTATCCTGAGCCGGCTGAGGGCCAAAAATTTTCAGCCCACCGGTGAATTGATACAACGGCAGGGCATGCAACCCCACGGTATGGTCCAGGTGAAAATGGCTGAGAAATAAGAAAACCGGTTTATCCCAATCCAAAACCGGAGATAATTCCGTAAAGCCGAAGCCGGCGTCTAGAATGATATTGGCTTGTTCAGATTTAATCAAAACGCAGGGGGTATGCCCAACCTGACTGTCAAACCAACCATTTGTTCCCAAAAAATGAATTTGCATCGAATCCTCCTGGCACTGAGGCGATTATACTGGAAGAACAGCGCGCCTAAGATTGAAAAAAGCTTACAAAAATTAAAGAATAATTAAGCCTGTTACCGGCCAATGCGACTTATATCGTCGGAATTTCACGCTAGTTTACGGTAAAATAAAGCATATTTTCCGCCGCCAATCCTTTCCCCCTCTGAACAATATCGGTGCGGGGAATTTCTATTGGTACTTAATGGGAGCAAAAATAAATGATGATTCCCCCCATTGAAACAACCACGCTGGAAAGAATTCTCCCGCGTGTAGAAAAACCCGGCCGTTACGTCGGTGGTGAACTCAATCAGGTGGTCAAGAACTGGGATCAAATCCAGACGCGTGTAGCGTTGGCCTTCCCAGATATCTACGATATCGGCCTGCCAAATCTCGGACTGGCCATTCTTTACGATACCCTCAACCAGCGTGAAGATGTACTCGCTGAACGCACCTACCTGCCCTGGACGGATATGCAGGAGGCCATGCGCCAGCATCATCTGCCGCTGTACTCATTGGAAACCCGTCACGCGATTACCAACTTTGACATTCTGGGTGTAACGCTTCCGTACGAATCGCTCTACACCAATTTATTAACCCTGCTGGACCTGGCACAAATTCCCCTGCTGACCGCCGAACGCACCGAGCAGCATCCGCTCGTCATTGCCGGCGGCCATGCCACCTATAACCCGGAACCGATGGCAGACTTCGTTGACGCCTTCGCGATCGGCGAAGGCGAAGAAGTCATTCATGATATCGTCAATGTGTACCAGGAATGGAAATCTGGTAGTTCCCCAAGAGCAGATTTATTGCAGCGTCTCACAAAAATTCCCGGCGTATATGTGCCCTCTTTATACCAGGCCGAATACAATGAGGACGGCACACTCAAAGGGACTTACCCGGTTAATGACCAGACACCCAAATTAATCCAAAAACGTCTGGTGGCCCACCTGCCGCCACCGCCAACGCACTTTTTAGTGCCTTCCATTGATGTCGTTCACAATCGTATTGCGGTTGAGATTATGCGCGGCTGCACACGCGGCTGCCGCTTCTGCCACGCCGGAATGGTGACCCGCCCGGTACGCGAACGGCCGGTCGCCGAAGTCCTGAAAGCCATTCAAGATTCTCTGGCGAACACCGGATTTGAAGAAATCGCCTTGCTTTCCCTTTCCTCTTCCGACTACACGAATATCTTAGACCTCGTTGATCAGGTCAGCCAGCATGCCAGCCAGCACCGCCTGACGATATCGCTGCCCTCGCTGCGCATCGAGAGTTTCTCCGTTGATCTTATGGAAAAGCTGAAAGGTGCCCGCCAGGGCGGGTTTACCCTCGCGCCTGAAGCAGCGACTGAACGCATGCGGAATATCATCAACAAGCCCATTTCCACCGAAGCGCTGCTGACAACTGCCCGCGAAATTTACAAACGGGGCTGGACGACCATCAAGCTGTATTTCATGATCGGCCATCCGCTGGAAACCCTGGAAGATGTCCAGGCAATCGCGGACCTGGCTAAAGCTGTCCATAACGAGGGCCGCAAGGTGATCGGCAAACGCGCCAACCTGCATGCCGGCGTCAGTACATTTATTCCCAAGCCCGATACGCCCTTTCAGTGGGTGCCCTGCGATACGCCCGAACAAATCCGCGAAAAGCAAGATCTGTTGCGCCGCGAATTGCGCGGCCCAGGTCTCAAACTGACCTGGAACAGCCCCGAAGAAACCATGTTTGAAGCCTGGCTTTCCCGCGGCGACCGTCGTTTAGGTGAAGTGATTTATGCGGCCTGGAAGAATGGCGCACAATTTGACGCCTGGCAGGACCAGTTCAATTTCAGCGCCTGGCAGGCAGCTTTTGAGCAGGTCGGATTGAACCCGAATTTCTATACCCACCGCGCGCGCGCCGAGGATGAAGTTTTCCCCTGGGATCATATTTTTGCAGGTGTGCGAAAATCTTATATTCTGGCCCAATACCGTGACAGCTTTGTCGGCAAACTCCAGCAAGACTGCCGTAAAGGCTGTTTCGCCTGCGGAATTTTGCCAATCTATGCTCAGATGCGCCGCGAGAACCCGGGCAAGCATTGGATGTGCCCAGAAGTTCCAGTCCGGCACAAAAACACTGAACCCACTGAGGTAGTCCTCCCATGACGCAACGATTTCGCATTACCTACGCGCGCACGGAAGCACTTCGCTATATCGGCAACCTAGACATGCAGAAGGTTTGGGAACGGTATGTACGCCGCTTGAAAGTACCCATCGCGTATAGCCAGGGCTTTCACCCGCAAGCAAAAATTCAGCAGGCCTGCCCGCTGCCGCTTGGTTTCTTGAGTACTTGTGAAATTACCGATATCTGGGTCGATGATGATCTGGCGACTCCTGAAAGCATCTTGGCCGCGTTGATGGTTACCCCCCAGCCGGGGATTGAAATTCAGGGAATCCAAAGCGTTGCGCTGCATTCCCCTTCCCTGATGACCTTGGTGACCCACGCCCGGTATACTGCCTGGCTATTCGATCCCATTGAACCGCAAGTCCTGCAGCATGAAATTGAGCGTGTGCTGCAAGCTGAATCGTTGATTCGTGAACGGCGCAGAAAGTCCTACGATTTGCGGAAGCTGATCGAATCACTGACGCTGATCAGTCAGGATGGGCAAAACACGCTGGATATGCTCTTGCTCGCCCAGGCTTCTGCGACCGGCCGTCCCGAGGCCGTTTTAACGGAGTTGGGTCTGGATTCGTACGCCGCCCGTTACACGCGCACAGAACTGCACGTCAAGCCGGTGACAGAGCAGCTGGCTGCCTGAAAGATTTTTCTATGGATAATACGCCGCAGCGAAGCATCATTTACCAATGCTGCAACCCGGAATGCGCCTTCCGCTTTCCTTCGCCGCGCCTGCTGGCCGAAAATCCGCGCTGCCCGCGCTGCAAAACGGTGACGCAAATCGTTCCGTACGCGGATGAGGTACAGCGCGAACCAGACCATCAAAGCAGCCAGACCGGTCTTTCAGCCTTGTTGGATAATATCCGCTCAACATTTAACGTCGGCGCAATGTTGCGCACAGCGGACGGCGCGGGGTTGCAAAAACTGTACTTAAGCGGGATTACCCCCCTGCCGGATCATAATAAAATATCAAAAACCGCCCTCGGTGCTGAATTTGCCGTACCCTGGAGTTACCACAACAACGGGGTGACCCTGGCCGAGGAATTGGTGAAAACCAATCGAACCTTGATCGCTCTGGAAACCCGTGAAAACGCGCAATCCATTTTTGATTATGAGATCACCAGCACGGTTAAACACCCCATACTGGTAGTCGGCAACGAAGTGACTGGCATCGATCCTGGCATTCTAGATCTGTGCTCTGCCAGTATTTACATCCCTATGGCCGGCTATAAGCGCTCGCTGAACGTTGCCGTCGCATTCGGAATTGCAGTGTATACTTTGATTTACCATCGAAGCAATCAACCTCTTCCATTTAAAAATTAAGGAAGGCTTTTATGCCACTTTATGAATACATTTGCAAAGATTGCGGCACGATTTTTGATATCTTTCGGTCTTTCGCTCAGGCAGATGATCCCCTTCAATGCAAACACTGCGCCAGTCCGCATACACAGCGAAAACTGGCTACTTTCTTTGCGCAATCCGAGGGCCGCAGTATAGCTGGCTCTGGCGAAAGCTGTAATTGCGGCAGCTGCTCCGGCGGTTCATGCGGGTCTTGTCATCATTAGCGGTTCAGGGAGAGGTTTATGGAGAATCTGCGAAGTTTTTATGAAAATAAACTGGCTGTCATAAGCGGTGGTTCCAGCGGAATCGGGTTGGCAATCGCAAAAGAACTGGCCGCTCATGGCGCAAAAGTTATTTTATTGGCTCGCCGCAAGGAAATTCTTTCTGACGCCTGCGCTCAGATTATCGCAGCCAATCCTGAGTCAGCGCCAATCGCCATGGAACTGGATGTTTCCGTAGAAAGCAGTGTCAAAACTGTTTTTGCGCAAATTTTTGCTGCCTATGGCGTTCCGGATATTCTCGTTAATTCTGCCGGAATTACGCAACCTGGAGAGTTCCTCACGCAGTCCAGTGACATCTTCCAATCGATGATGTCTGTCAATTATTTTGGAACTTTGTATTGCTGCCAGGCAGTCGCGCAGCCGATGGCGGCGCGCGGTTCGGGAATCATCGTCAATATCTCCTCTGTGGTTGGCTATTTCAATATTTATGGTTACAGCGCATATGGAGCGTCAAAATTTGCCGTCAGCGGATTAAGCGACAGCCTGCGCATGGAACTGGCACCGCATGGTGTCCAGGTAGCGCTGGTCTTCCCCCCAGATACGGATACACCGCAGCTAGCCTTTGAACGCGCCTATAAACCCGAAGTTACCCGCGTTCTGGCCGGCAACGGCGGCCTTGAACAGCCTGAAACAGTCGCGCGCGAAATCTTATCTGCGCTTACCCGCAAAAAGTACCGCATCCTGCCCGGTTTTGAAAATAAACTGATCAACTTCGCTGTTCATCTGTTAGGCACTGATCTACTGTACCGCCTCCTGGACGGGAGCGTGCGCAAGGTCTTGCGCAGTCAGTCGCCCGCTCAAAAATAGATCCGCCAGAAGAACAAACCGAATCCAGACCAAATCAGCCACCAGCAGATGGATTAATTGCATCCAGACGGGCGCCAGCAAAATCAGATTGACAAAACCGAGCAAAATCTGCGCGCCAAATAAAACCAGCAGCCATAAGGTATATTGCTGCACGGCTTCTTCTGCGTATTTTCTGCGCAGGTAACCAACGAACGCGTACAGATAAATCCCGGTCAAAGCTGCGATCAAAGGATGATAAACCCGCAGCCGCAGCAAAAAATGCGCGCTGGGGTCTGCATCCTGCTGCAAACCATGCAGCAGGCTTTCTGCCGGGAATAGCGTATCTCCAAGCGCAGTTATCGCTCCGGATGCGCCCAGAAATACAACGCCCAATAATCCAAGCAGAATCGCGGCGATTAACAGCCCCGAAATTTTTGCACTGCCTTTACCCTCCCGCGCCTGGGACCAGCGGGCTGTCAGGGTTATCGCAGCCAGCAAAGCAAAAGTATTCACGAGATGAAAAACAATCGCCAGGGCCCGCGCCATCGAATCATTGTCATCGACCAGCCCCAGCAGAACGAGACCAGCGCCGAATAGAGCTTCGGCCAGCATGAACACCGCACTGAGTACGGCCGCTTTGCGTACCCGATGCCCGCGCGGAAATACACGCCAGGCAAATATCACCATCACCAGAACGAGCAGCATGGCCAATCCGCTGGTTGCCCGGTGCGTGAATTCGATCACCGTTTCAATAGCAGGCGCGCGCGGAATGACCACCCCCTGGCAGGTCGGCCAGTGCGCCCCGCACCCCGCCCCAGAACCGGTAGCACGGACAAAAGCGCCGAACAGCACAACCAAAAGGTTATAGGCCAGGTTAACCCAGACAAAACGTGTGAATCGGATTGAATGAGGAAATTCTGAATTCAAGATCCTTTACCTCTCAGGTAGATACATTGAAAATAATTCAATCCTTAATATTTTACAAAATATATCGAACAGAAGTATCACTCGCCCCACGCTGATCAGGCGATTAACCTTCACCCAATCGAAGATCTGGTACCCTTTTCAATCTGTCTGCTTTTGCACAGCAATCCCAAGCACATTTCGCCTGCCTGCCTGACAACTGCTTATGTTATACTCGTTGTTGAACGGGCAATTTGAATATTCAGGAGTATCTATGAAAAAAGACTTTCTCGCAATTGCTGATTATTCACCGGAAGACTTACAGGCCATGCTGGACCTGGCAGTCAAACTCAAAAAAGAGTTGCAAGCCGGTGGAAACGAACCCATTCTCAAGGGTAAAGTTTTAGGAATGATTTTCCAGAAACCCAGCCTGCGTACCCGGGTCAGTTTTGACATGGCGATGCGCCAGTTGGGTGGTGATGCGCTCTATCTATCACCGGCTGAAATTGGCCTGGGCCAGCGTGAATCAATTGCAGATGTTGCCCGTGTACTTTCCGGCTACGTTGACGCACTCATGGCGCGGGTTTTCGCGCATGATCATGTCTTGCAGCTGGCGCAATGGGCCTCTATCCCGGTGGTGAATGGCTTGAGCGACTATAACCATCCCTGCCAGGGTATGGCGGATGCCCTTACCATCCAGGAGAATTTCGGTAATTTGAAAGGCCTGAATGTGACCTTTATCGGCGACGGTAACAATGTTGCAGTATCTTTAATGCATATTTGCGCAAAATTAGGCGCAAATTTCACTTTAGCCGCCCCCGAAGGCTATGAAATTGGCTCAAAAGCGATCGCGCAGGCCAATCAATTTGCTGCCACGAGCGGCACCCACCTGTCCTTTATGCGTGACCCGCACGAAGCGGTCAAGGATGCCCATGTCATCTACACAGATACCTGGACCAGCATGGGGCAGGAAGAAGAAAGCAAGAAACGCGAAGCTGTATTTCCGCCTTTCCAGGTCAACGCCAAACTCGTCTCCGAAGCACGCCCGGATGCCATCGTCATGCACTGTCTGCCCGCCCACCGCGGACAGGAAATTACAGATGAAGTCGCCGATGGAGAGCATTCACGCCTCTTCCCGCAGGCGCATAACCGTTTGCACGCTCAGAAAGCCATTCTCGTTCATATGTTAGCCCGGTAAATCAAATTCGGAGCCAAAAACTTTAATGAACACCAGTGAATATATTGAGATCGAAGAACGGTACGGAGCACATAATTACCATCCCCTGGACGTGGTCATCGATCGCGGTGAAGGGGTTTGGGTGTATGACGTGGACGGCAACCGCTACCTGGATTGCTTGAGCGCTTATTCAGCGCTCAACCAGGGGCATGTCCATCCGCGCATTCTCGAAGCGATGCAAGCCCAGGCCAGGAAAGTGACTTTGACTTCGCGCGCGTTTCGAAATGACCAGCTTCCTCTATTCTATAAAGAGCTCTCTGAATTGACTGGTTACGATATGTCGATTCCAATGAATAGCGGCGCGGAGGCTGTTGAGACTGCCCTCAAATTGGCTCGCAAATGGGCGTATACCGTCAAAGGCGTTCCTGCCAATCAGGCGGAAATCATCGTTGCCGATGGCAATTTCCACGGCCGCACGGTCAGCATCATTTCTTTCTCTTCAGAACCGCTGTATAAAGATGCGTTCGGTCCCTTTACGCCCGGATTCAAATCGGTAGCGTATGGCGATATCCATGCGCTCGAGCAGACTATCACGCCCAACACAGCTGCCTTCCTGATTGAACCCATTCAGGGCGAAGGCGGGGTGATCATCCCGCCCGCCGGGTATCTAAAAAAAGCACAGGAACTATGCGCCAAACGCAACGTGCTCCTCATTGCTGATGAAATCCAGACTGGCTTAGGCCGGACAGGCAAACTATTTGCTATGGATCATGAAGGCGTTCGCCCAGATATGGTTATCATTGGCAAAGCCCTCGGCGGCGGTTTTTATCCAGTTTCGGCCGTGTTAGCCGACCAGCCCATCATGGGCCTTTTCACGCCGGGAGAACACGGTTCAACCTTCGGCGGGAATCCGCTGGCGGCTGCAATTTCGCGGGCCGCCCTGAAAGTCATCGTGGATGAAAACCTGATCGCCAATGCGCAGGAAATGGGGCAATACTTCTGTGACCGTCTCTCCGAAATACCCGCTAAAAACATTCAGGAAGTTCGCGGACGCGGATTGCTGATTGGCGTCGAACTGAAAGAACAGGCTGGCGGTGCGCGGCGTTTTTGCGAGCAGCTTCAAGCGCGTGGTATTCTGGCGAAAGAAACGCATGAAAAAGTGATCCGTTTCGCTCCTCCGCTGATCATCACGCAGCAGGACATCGACTGGGCTATGCCGGCGATCTATGACACACTAACCATGGCATAACATTCTATATTTGCAGCATCTCCAATGGCTGACCAATCGACCGGTCAGCCATTGCCTTTTAAACCGCCAGGCCGGGCAGACTTTGGTACAATTAGAACAGGTTGTCTCTTCAACCGGAGTTATCTGGGAGGAAATTATGCATTTCCGCAGCGCAAAAATAGTAGCAACCATCGGGCCTGCCTGTGAAAGCGAGCCGACCCTCAAACGATTAATCGAGGCTGGGGTGGATGTAGCCCGCCTGAATTTCTCGCATGGCACCCATGCCGAGCATATGGTGCGCATCGAACTGATCCGCAAACTTTCCAATGAATTAAACAAACCCATCACAATATTGCAGGACTTGCAGGGTCCGAAATTACGGGTTGGAAAATTGCCGCCAGAAGGAATTGCGCTTGAGACCGGTAACATCGTGGTGCTGACCCCAATTACAGCGGATGTCTTGGAAAATAACGCCTACAAGAATGACATTCTGATTCCTTTGGATGTGCCCAACCTGGCCCGCGGCGTAAAACCAGGCAACCGTATTTTGCTGGACGACGGTAACCTGGAATTTGAAGTCACCGGTGTGAACGGTGATGCGGTCATTGCCAAAGTCGTGCTGGGCGGTACACTGCTCTCCAACAAAGGCGTCAATTTACCCGGCGCTGAACTGGGTATTCCCAGTTTTACCGAGAAAGACCAGGCCGATTTGCAATTCGGCTTGAAAGCCGGCGTCGATATGGTCGCCATCAGCTTCGTCCATAACGCCAATGATATTCAAGTTGTCCGGCAGGCGATTAAAGATATGGCGCCGGAACGCGCCAAACTGCCGATTATCGCCAAGCTGGAGCGTCCCGAAGCGATTGAAAACCTGCACGAAATCATCCATGCTGCGGATGGCGTCATGGTGGCCCGCGGCGATTTGGGCATTGAAACTTCTCCCGCTTCTGTACCGATCGTTCAGAAGCGAATTATCAACATGGCCAACCGGCATGCCAAGCTGGTGATCACGGCCACGCAGATGCTGGACTCAATGATCCACAATCCGCGCCCCACCCGCGCTGAAGCCTCAGACGTGGCCAACGCAGTTTTTGATGGGACAGACGCGGTCATGCTTTCAGGCGAAACTGCCAGCGGCTCTTACCCGGTAGAAGCGGTCACGATCATGGATCAAATTATCCGCCAGGCTGAGGCGAACGCTGACACCTACGGTCATATTAATTTCAAATCCGAAGACGCCACTCAGGACGACGCGCTCGCTTTGGCGCGGGCTGCCCGCGAATTGGCGCATGATCGCGGGGTCGCCGCAGCTGCTGTTTTCACCCAAACCGGTCATACAGCATTGCTCATGTCCAAAGTCCGCCCGAATGTCCCGATTTTTGCGTTTACGCCCGACGAGGAAGTTTATCGAAAATTGGGGCTGTATTGGGGCGTTGTCCCGTTTCTGGTTCCCTTTGCTACCACCGTCGAATCAATGATCGTCTCCGTGGAGGCTGCCCTGGTTTCATCCACCACAATTAAACCCGGCGAACAAGTAATCGTCATCACCGGTTTCCCGGTTGGAACCAGCCGCCCGCCAAACTTTACCTTGCTCTATACCGTTGGAGAATGGACTTAATCAATCGTCTTTGGAGCTTAAATGACCGGTTATACCACCCTTATTGATGCACAAACCCTTGCACAACATTACCAGGACCCAGATTGGGTTGTGATTGACTGCCGTTTTGACTTGACCAACCCCGACTGGGGATATGCCAGCTATCTTCAGGAGCATATTCCCGGGGCCGCCTTCGCCGACCTGGAAAAAGATCTTTCCGGGAAAATAACGGCTCAAACCGGCCGCCACCCCTTGCCGGTGGAAGCTCAATTTATTGGCGTCGCTTCACGGCTCGGAATTGATTCAAGCAAACAAGTGGTCGTTTATGATACCAATGTAGGTGAGATCGCTTCACGGCTTTGGTGGATGCTGGGATTATTCAATCACCCGCATGTTGCCCTTTTGGATGGCGGGTTCACCCAATGGAAAAAGCTTGATCTGCCAGTAAAAAGCGGGGTTGAGACGCATAAGCCAACTCAATTCAACGGAACCCCCAATTGGGACGGTTTTGCCACCAGCGTCCAGGTGGAAACATATATCCATTCACCGTATTATCGTCTGATCGATTCCCGCGCGCACGAACGTTATACTGGAGAGGTGGAACCGCTCCACCCGGTTGCCGGCCACATTCCCAGCGCAGGCAACCTGCCCTACATGAATAATATTGACCCGCAAGGAAAATTTAAGCCGGCGGAAGAAATTCGAAAGAATTTCGCTCACTTGATGCAGAATGTCGCCCCAGGCAATGTGGTGATATATTGCGGTTCAGGCGTTACCGGCTGTCTGAATATTTTAGCCTCTAAAGTCGCCGGCATTGAAGGCCCACGCCTGTATGCCGGATCCTGGTCCGAATGGATTCGCGACCCGCGCCGAGAAATTGCGAAAGGCTGAGATCAACTCTCGTTGATTTAAAAAACAAACGCTCCAATTATGGAGCGTTTGTTTTTTAATTTAATCAAATTCTGAAACTGGCGTTAATGGCGTCTAATGACTGCGCAGAAGGGCGCAATTTTTCAGTTGGATAGCGGTTCAGCGGCGTATCAGTAAGGTTATAAACGTCAAACATGGTCGGCTTGTTTGGGTCAATGTAGAGGATTCCGGTGACCATCCAATTATTCAGTTCAGCCTCTTCCAGCACTTTTAGGGCCTCAAAGATATTGGTCGGGTCATAATCTTTTTCCAATTTTTTAAGCACAACCGCCGCCCCATCATGCAGGGTAACCTCGCGGGTTTCGCCTTCTTCATAATCCTCAACGGTGATCTCGTCGCGCGCCGGCACAAAAGAGATATCATGCAAGGGCGTTTCATGCTCTTTGCCCCAGGAATAGGAGTGAAAAGCGTCTTCCTTGTTGTGGAAAGTCACACAGGGGCTGATAATATCCACAACTGCGATCCCGCGATGGCTGAAGGCCGCTTTCAGAATTTCTTTGACCTGCTTGGGATCGCCGGCAAAGGAGCGCGCCACAAAGGTCGCGTTGGCAACTAACGCCTCCATGCAGATATCCACCGGAAAATATTGATTAACCCCATGCCGCTTGAGCTGCAAGCCTTTTTCTGCTGTCGCAGAATATTGTCCCTTGGTTAATCCATAGACCCCATTATTTTCAACGATATACACCATCGGCAAATTGCGGCGGATCAGGTGTTTAAACTGCCCTAACCCGATACTGGCCGTATCGCCGTCGCCCGAAACGCCAATTCCCTTGAGGGTCTTATCGGCGAACAAAGTCCCCAGGGCTAATGAGGGCATACGCCCATGCAGCCCATTGAATCCGAAAGAACGATTGAGAAAATAGGTCGGGCTTTTGCTTGAACAGCCAATGCCGCTGAATTTGACCACATTTTCCGGGACCACATTCAACTCGTATAAAGCCGCCACAATTTGCGCTGAAATTGAATTATGCCCGCAGCCCTGGCAGAGGGTGGTCTGCAGCCCGCGATAATCATTGCGCGTCAAACCGACTTCATTTACACCCACTTTCGCTTGAGCAACCATCATTTTTCCATCGCCTCTCTTTCCAGGAGCGTTTTCACAATCCATTCTGCGGAAATGGCCATCCCATCGATATGCGCCACCTGACGCATCCTTGAACCGCACTCGGAAAACTGCATGGTCAGCAGCTGCTTCATTTGCCCGTCGCGGTTCAGCTCAATCACGTAGGTGCGCTCAAACTCTTTCAAGAAACCACAGACCTCATCTGCAAACGGCACCGACCGGATGCGCAGGTAATCGGTTGGTATTCCCTGTTCAGCCAGTAAATCGCGCGCCTCACGAATGGCCGGGTCAGTGGAACCAAACCCGACGATACCAAACCTGGCTCCTTCCATCCGGTCGATGACCGGAGCCGGCAGCAACTGTTTGTTTTCTTCTACTTTCCGTTTCAACCGGCCAAGCATCCGTTCCCAGACCTGCGGATCTTCGGAATAGCGCGTCAGCTCGTCATGCCCCGTTCCACGGGCAAAATAAGCGCCGCGCGGGTCTTTATTGCCCACCAATGTCCGGTAGGGGATGCCATCCCCATCGACATCTTTGTAACGGCCCCACTCGTCATTTGTTCGTTCCAGCATTGCTTTAAGATCTTCTTCCCAAAGGATCTTTCCGCGCTCAATGGGCCGCTGTGGGTATTGGAACGGGTGAGTCATGTGGGTATTCATCCCTAAGTCCAAGTCGCTCATCACGATGATCGGCGTTTGAAGTTTTTCGGCCAGGTCAAAAGCGTTCCAGGAAAAATCAAAACATTCATTGACATTTCCAGGCAGCAGAATGGGATACTGTGTGTCGCCGTGCCCGATAAAATAGGCAAAGGTAAGATCGCCTTGCGCAGTTCGCGTTGGCAGGCCCGTGGATGGCCCCACCCGCTGCACATCAAAAACAACCAGCGGGACTTCGGCAAAATAGGCCAGTCCCAAATATTCCGCCATCAGCGAGAAACCAGGGCCTGAAGTGGATGTCATTGAGCGCAAACCGCCCCAACCAGCGCCGATAGCCATGCCAATCGCGGCGATTTCATCTTCCGCCTGTACGACGGCATAAGTGGACTTGCCCGTTTCTTCCTCTTTGCGAAGCTGCGGCAAGTATTCAACCACAGTTTCAGCCAGCGAAGAAGCCGGGGTAATGGGATACCAGGCGGCAAATTGCACCCCGCCATAAATTGCCCCTAAAGCAGCCGCGGTATTTCCATCAGTCATCATCCAATCGCTTAATTCAGGCCTTTTTTCAACCCGATAGCGATCTTTCTTTTCCAGGTTAGCCGCAGCCCAATCTGCGGCTGCCTTGATAATCGCCCAGTTAGAATCAACCGCTTTCTGCTTGCCTTTAAAATTAGCGTTCAATACCTCGTAAATGATGTCAAAATCCATTGACAGCATATAGCCGACAATGCCAACGTAAACCATATTGGCCACATAGTCGCGCAGGCTGGCTGGGATTTCAAGGCTTTTCACCAGGCTTCGAACCGGCATTGGATAAACCGAGATATCCTGGCGATACAAATTCAATGTGATATCGTCCGCATAAAAGAGGACGCCGCCGGGAACAATATATTCCAATTCCCTGGCCACCGTGGATGGATTCATTGAAACGACAATATCATCTTTCTCGACTCGCGCCAGATAACCCTTTTCGCTCAGGCGAATGGAATACCAGGTTGGCAGGCCCTGAATATTCGATGGAAAAATATTCTTGCCGGTGACCGGTATGCCCATACGAAAAAACGACCGCAATAAAATCGTATTGGCTGTGGCGCTTCCGGATCCATTCACCGTACTGAATGTGATGCAGAAGTTATTGACAACACTTTCACCTACCTTACTTTCCTCAAGCATGATAGGGGGCATGAGATCTCCTTTTCGGGTGCAAATAATTTCCCATTCGAGAACTCGTCAATGGGAATATTAAATATTTATGTCAGCAAGAATGTTTAACCGCGGACTATTCAAACCGTTGCGCGAGCAATCGCGGTTCACGCTGAAATATGAGGTTCATATGGTCGGTTAATGCCTGATAACCAACCTCAAAATTCTCCTGGCAAATAGCGTCCACCATTTGTTTGTGGTAACCCCATACTTTGTGCTGGTAGTTCAGATCAGTATAGACATTCAGACCAAACGCTTCATAAACCTCCCAAAAGGCTTCGAGAACGCCGTTTACAAACGGGTTGTTCAGCCTGGAGTAGATGGTTAAATGCAGTTGGCGATGTTCACTATGCGGAATTTGAATTGGATGCCCGTCTAATTTTTCAAAGGCGCGCTGGATCAAAGCCTGCAATTCAGCCTGATCTGCTAATGTCAATAATTTGACAGCCGGGTACCAATAGATTTTTTCAATTTGATTGCGGAAATCCGAATATTGTTCAAAACAATGCGCATCTGAAGCCAGTGCGTAGGTAAGACTTTGAACAACGGCCGGTTTGAAAGAATATTGTTTTTTTCGAATTCCCGTTCGAGGGCGGACCTCGACCAGTCCCATGCTGCGCGCAACCTCAAGCTGTTCACGCAGTGTCGCGGTGCTGATGCCTAATTGTTGGCTTAGCTCAGCCAGAGGCGGGAGTCGATCCCCTTCTTCCAAAGCCTCAGAAGCTAAAAAGCGCATAAACTCGGACAAATGCTGGGCTGGCAGTTGGTCAGCTTTCTCCACAAGAAGCCTCTTCCAGACAACGACCCGCTTAGGAATAACCTGATTAATCAGGTTAATCAGGTTAATCAGATAAATCAACTATAGCACGTCCACTGCCATTTGTCAATCCTTATTAAGATTATTATTACAGTTTTTGTAAATTATTTTAGCAAAAAAAATTAAACTCCCCCGTGCAAGAGTGCGGTTAATTCACTCACGGCCTGCCCGGAAAATGTCCCATGCCAAAACAGCCAGCGCCCATCGATTGAATAGACGCGCCCCTGCCGGACAGCAGAAGTAGCGTTCAAACTATTTCTCAGTTCAAGCTCATCATCATGACAAAATGGATAGGGTTCACTCGGCAGCAAAATAACCTGCGGATCGGCGCTAAGAATTTCATCGATCCCAACGCAGGGATAACGGGTATCCCGTTCACCGGGCAATTCTGGCTCAGCCAAGCCTAAATTTGCTTCAAGGGGGAAACGCCGTTCCCTGTCCACGAAACATGTTTCAGCGCCGCACACCCTCAGCACATCCGCGGGATAAGTCTGCCCATTAAAAGTCATCCACCAGGGCTGGTCATTCTCTACACCGCGCCAGATCGGTACAAACACACGTCGCCGTTCCGCCAGATCCCAATCCAGGCGCTGCGCATACTCAAGACTGGTCTCCAGGCTGCGCATGAGCATAAACGTGCGTTCCGATGAAGCCAGATGAACCAGACTCCACAAGTCATCCAGGCTTTCAGCGATGGTCCGCGGGAAAGTCAGCCAGACGGGCACATCTCTGGCGAGTTCTTCGATTTCTGCCTTTGAATTCTCTTCACGGTTCGCAATTATCAGATCAGGCCGGAGTGTGCGGATTTTATCAAGATCAAGGCTTTTCGGTCCGCCGACTACTGTCAGCCGCCCGGCAGCCAGTGCCGGCGGCTGACAGTAGTCCGTAACGCCAACGACAGATTCTCCCAGGCTAAGCGCGAACAGACTGTCAGTAATCGAAGGAATCAGCGAAACAATGCGCCGCGGAAATTCAGTTAATCCTGAAATATCCTTCAAAAAGCTCATTTGCTCTGCAAAGTACGCCCCAGGTTTAATGCAGCCGCACTCATCCAGGCAACTGCGGTTGGCAGCACGGATTCGTCGATATCAAATTTTGGATGATGGTGAGCGTAATTCAAACCCCGTTCCGCGTTAGCGCTGCCCACGAAGAAGAAACAGCCCGGAACACGCTCGAGCAGGTAGGCCATATCTTCTGACCCCATACTCTGGTAATTTTCGTTGATTTCCAAATCTGGAGCAGCATTATGGGCAGCCTCAACCACCAGACGCATCATTTCAGGATGGTTAATCACTGCCGGCGTCAACTCGTTGACTTCAAATTTCGTCTCACAGCCCATCGCGGCGCCTGTTCCCTCAATAACATCTTGCAGTCGTTTTAATACCAACCCGTGTACTGCGCTGTCGAAATAGCGGATCGTACCGGCCATTTCAACCGTCTGCGGAATGATATTGAAGGCCGTGCCGGCATGCACCTGGGTAACGCTGATCACCGCAGCGGATCGCGCAGAGACCGACCGCGCAGGAATACTTTGAATCGCGGTAATGATTTGCGCGGCCGCCACAATCGGGTCAATGGTACGCTCTGGCATTGCGCCATGCCCACCTTTGCCCGTGACAGTTATGGTAAACGTATCTGACCCGGCCATCAAAGCGCCGGAAATGATGCCCGCCTGTCCGGCCGGTATCTCGTTCCATAAATGCAGACCCAGGGCAGCATCCACATGCGGATTTTCCAATACGCCGTCTTTAATAACCGCCTCTGCTCCGCCCTGACCCTCTTCTGCTGGCTGGAACAATAATTTTATCTTTCCGCAAATTTCTGCGCGGTGGTCGTTCAGCAGCCGGGCAACGGTCAGGCCAATTGCGGTATGGCCGTCATGCCCGCAGGCGTGCATGACGCCGGGTTGGGTTGAAGCGTATTCAGCGCCGGTTTCTTCAACAATCGGCAAGGCGTCCATATCAAAGCGCAGCAAAATCACCGGGCCGGGCTGGTCCCCTTCGATCAGCGCAACAACACCGGTCTGGCCAATGCCAGTGCTCACTTCAAGCCCTAATGCTCTTAATTCCCCGGCCACCTTCTGGGCAGTGCGGAATTCCTGAAAACCTAATTCCGGATGGCGGTGAAAATCTCGCCGCAGATCCTGAGTATACGGAAACAGTTCATTTGCTGATTGCAAGAGTGTGTTGTTTTGTGTCATTGAAATTTTATCCTGCGGAACTGGTCAATATAACGGGGATTCTCAAGCGTACTGTCAGCGGTATGGCGGCTGCGTTGGTTGGCAAGAAACTTTGGAACATCTGGGACCTGGCTGGAGTGTTTTAGAATTGCTTCAATCCGCAGTTCCCATTGGTTGGTGACATCCAACGGCGTGTTGCCGGCAGAATTTAAAAGAATCCACAATTCTTCAACTTTGTGCGGCTGCAGGCCTTCATCGAGCAGTTCAGGAAAGAACATCGGGTTATCACAAGCCGGGAAGACCGCATCCAACACAATTTGGCCCGCGGCGCGATGATCGGAATGGTTGATACGCACATCACGCACATAATAACTGGTCGGATCGCACGTCACGACAATATCAGGGCGTACGCTTCGCAGAACGCGGACAACCGCTTTGCGCTCTTCTACACCAGCTTGCAGAAATCCATCTTCGTATTCCAAGAATTGAACGCGTTGTACACCTAAAACTGCCGCAGCTTCACGCTGTTCAATCGTGCGCCGCTGCTTCAATTGTTCGGGATCAACCGCAACGCCATCAGAAACTCCTTTGTCGCCGCGCGTTAATAAACAATATTCAACCTGATGCCCGGCTTGCGTCCACCGGGCAATACTTCCCCCACAAAAAAATTCCGGGTCATCCGGATGAGCCAGGATGACCAGGATTTTTTTCTTTTCATTCCATAATTCAGGATCGAGGATTTGCATTTCTCCGTCTCCCGCCGCGGTTTCCCGAACGACGGCTCTTATTCTTTGCAGGTTGTGGAGTGCCGTCAGCCGTCTCAGGCTCAGCCGACGAAGACTGATCGTCTGTTTGGGCGGGTTTCGGCGGCCGGTTAGCATTTTGCTGGTGCCGGGGCGGACGGTTAGCAGGCTGCCCGTTTTGTCCGCCTTTATTCGGCGGTTGGTTGCGCCGCGGAGGCTGCTGCGGGCGCGCCGCAGGTCGTTCTTCCGCGGTTGCAGTGGGTTCTTCTACATCTTCGCCGCCCACTTCAGTGCCTGATTCAACAGCAGACATGCCGGCTGGCGGTTCGGAAAATTTAGCAATCTCTTCACGGGTGAACTCGCGTACGCCAACCTCTGGAATATCAACACGCACGATGCCCTGCAGAGGCTGCACATCGATCACCCGTCCTTCGCCCGCCGGAGTGGCCATGCGCTTGCCGCGTTTTGGCAACCCTTTACGCGCTTCGGAATAGGTTTCAAATTCATAGATCAGGCAGCAGCGCAGGCGTCCGCACATGCCGGTAATCTCTGTAGGCGTAAGCGAAATATTCTGCTCTTTAGCCATCCGAATGGAAATTGAGCTGAAGTCAGTTAAGAACTGAGAGCAGCAGCGATTTTCCAATCCGCAGGCGCCCATGCCCCCGATCAACTTCGCCACATCCCGCGGGCCGATCTGCCGCAGTTCAACTTGCGCCGGGCTGAATTGCTTCTGCATATCGGAACGCAATGATTTCAGATCAACTTTTTCTTCACCTTCGGACGAATAAAGAATCGTCAGGCGCGTTCCATCAAAGCTGTATTCGGCCGCCGCCACTTTCATGTTTTGTACGCGGATGTCTGCGGCGCGCTTCTTGCAAGCCTCGACCACATCATACTCGCGCAGTTGCCATAACTGCCGTAATAGCAAATCGCGCGGAGAAGCAATGCGCTCCACGCTCTTCCAACCGCCATCCGGCGGCGATGGCGGTGTTTCCAGAATTTGCGCAACTTCGCCAATTTGCCATCCGCGTGAAGTTTCAACAACGACCGAATCTTTTACCCGGATTGAATCAAGACTGGCAGCATCAAAGTGGTAAATTTTGCCAACTTTCGAAAATCGCAATCCAACAACGCGAGGTGCGCTAGAATTATCCATTCGTTCTTTAACCTATAATTTCAATCTTCGGGGCAGCCTGGTTTTTGATTGCCTGAACACTCAGTTGCGCGGCCAACTGCTCAGCAATTGAACGCAAGGCCTTCGCCGCCGCAGTATCGGGTTGAGAAACCACCACCGGGGCACCGTTGTCGCCGCCAATGCGAACCTGAGGATCCATCGGAATCGCGCCGAGGAAAGCAACCTGGCTGTCTTCAGCCATCTTCTTGCCGCCGCCTTCACCAAAAACATCCATCCGGGTGCCGTCCGGCAGCTCCAGATAGCTCATATTTTCAACCACGCCCAGAATGGGGATGTTCAATTGCTGGAACATCTGCATCCCGCGTGAAGCATCTTCAACAGAAACAGCTTGCGGCAAGGTGACGATCAGTCCGCCGCTCAACGGCAGCGACTGTGCCAGGCTTAACTGAGCGTCGCCCGTACCTGGCGGCAGATCGATGATCAAATAGTCCAGGTCGCCCCACTCCACATCGCTTAAAAATTGGCGAATCGCGGAATGCAGCATCGGTCCGCGCCAGATCAAAGCCTTGCCTTGCGGCACCATGAAACCGATCGACATGATTTTGACGCCGTAAGCAAGCGCAGGGATCAATTTTTCACCGTTCATGCCGGGCAATGCCGAAACGCCCATCATGGTCGGCACATTTGGCCCGTAAATATCAGCATCCAGTAAACCGACTTTCGCGCCGGATTGAGCCAGAGCTACAGCCAGATTAACCGACACGGTCGATTTGCCAACTCCGCCTTTGCCAGAAGCCACTGCGACGGCGTTCTTAACCTGCATTTGCATCACCCCCCGGCTGCGGCCATCCGAAGGCACATTCGAATCAAATTGAACCTCAACCTGCTCAACTCCCGGAACGCCCATGACCGCCTGGCGCGCATTCTTTTCAATTACGCCGCGGAGCGGGCAGGCCGGGGTTGTTAAAGTAACTGTGAAAGCAACTTTTCCCCCGTCGATCACCACATCATGGACCATATTCAAGGTCACCAGGTCTTTGTGCAGTTCCGGCTCCTGAACCATGCTTAAAGCCGCCATGACCTGATCTTTTTTAACTTCAGACATTGCCATTCTGCTGAGCCCTTTCAACTGCGATTTTTGGTTTTGCTTTTGACAGTTTTTGCCGATAAGCAATAATTTCCGTACGGGCCCGCTGGAATTGAGTCAGCAGGTCATCATCGCTTCCGCGATACCGCCGGATTGTCTGACTGGCGCACGCTGTGCATCCACGCATGCCGCGAAACGAATCAATACTGCATCCCTGACACCCGCCTAACCGGACCATCATCAGCGTAAAGGCTGCGCGGTCTTCAACTTCCATGGTGTCAGAGGAAAATTGTTCAATAAAATTTCGCCAGACAACCCCGCGAATATCCCGCAAAAGCGGGATAATTCGTGGAGGAAACATCAGTTCGGTATCTGTATTATACATTGTCTGTCAATGGCTTGCCAAATGGATCAGCCAGCGGTCGGTTTTGGCGCAGCCGGTTTGGCTGCCGCTTTCTGGGCTTCTTTTTCCCGTTTGGCTGCTTCTTCAGCGGCGTAATAGGTTGGGCGGATAGACGCATAATATGCGGCCGGTTTACCCAGGCGCTGAAGGTTAAAGATATGCTCCTGCTGCCGATTAAACGAAGCGATTTCGTAATCGTGATCCATTTTAATCGCATCGAATGGACAAAATTCCGCGCAGAAACCGCAGTTCATGCAAATATCAACGTCAATGTAGAATTCCGCCGGGTGCGGGACAGGCTTGCCCGTTTGCGGGTCAGTGCCGCGAACGATCCAGATGCATTGCGGCGGGCAGGCTTTGGCGCAAATACCGCAGGACGTGCAGCGGTAATCTCTTCCGCCGTCTTCCGTTTCTTCATACACCAAGAATGGCAGATACCGAAAATTTTCGGGGGTCGGCAGTTTTTCTTCTGGATATTGAACGGTAAAGATTCCTTCCACATCCGTAGAGCGGCGTGATTCAACCCCTTCTTCAGTGAAGTAACGTTTCTTTCCGTCGCGAAAATCCTCAATATACGTATTGACGAAGTGTTTTAAAGTGGTCCACAAACCACGTAAAATTCCTAATCCGGTCATTTCGTGCTCCTCTCCTCAGGATTAACGGTCAATTTCACCCAATACGATATCGATCGACCCGAGGATCGTGACGACATCCGGAATTTTTTCATTCCGGCACATATCCGAAAGGCTGGTTAAATTGATGAAAGTTGGCGCGCGCACGTGATACCGGTACGGGTTAGCTGTTCCGGTGGAAACGACGTAAAAGCCCAGTTCGCCTTTCGGGCTTTCCACCCGTCCGTAAGCTTCGCCAGCCGGAACCCGAACCAAATGCGAAGATTTGCCAGCCATGATCGGTCCTTCTGGCATATCACGCAGAACCTGTTGCAAGATCCGCAGGCTCTGGCGGATTTCATCCAGACGCAGCAGATAACGATCATAGATATCGCCATGATAGCGCACGCAGACATCGAAATCAAAACGATCATAAATCCCATACGGCTCTGCCCGGCGCACATCATAAGGCACACCGCTGGCGCGCAGCAGCGGCCCGGAAGCTGAATTGGCAATCGCCTGATCAGCGGTCAAAACGCCCACGCCTTCGCAGCGCACTTTGACGATTTCGTTGGTGGTCAGGAAGTAATCAATTTCATCGACCTTGCGCGGCAGACGGTTGAGAATCAGGTCTTTGAGATGGTCAAACATGCCTTCTGGTAAATCACGCGCAACCCCGCCAAAGCGGAAATAGTTGCACATCATACGCGAGCCAGAAACGGCTTCAAACACATCCAGGATCAATTCTCGCTCTTCAAGCGCATACAACGAAGGCGTGAACATAGCGCCCAGGTCGTTAAGAATGAAGCCGACTGCGAATAAATGGTTCATCACACGGGTCAATTCAGCCATCAGCACACGAATGTATTCCGCGCGCTCCGGCGGTTTGACGCCCATCAACTTTTCAACTGCGGTGGCATACCCGAAGTTATTGGACATCGAGCAGATATAATCCAGCCGGTCGGTGAAGGGCATATTCTGCAAGAACGTATTGCGTTCGCCGATTTTCTCGTGATTGCGATGCAAATAGCCCATCACCGGCTTCAGATCCACAACCGTTTCGCCATCCATGACGGCCACCATGCGGAAGACGCCGTGTGTGGACGGATGCTGCGGGCCAAGATTAACCACAATTTGGTCCGTATGCAGATCATCACCTTTTTCAATACGCTTCATCCCGGAATACAGCAATGTTTCATTGTCCGGCGTCCAGCTTTCCGGGTCGAACCCGGACGGGTACTGCAAGTTATCACCAAACGGATTCAAGTCCTCAGCCCGGTGAACATGCCCTTCCGGCCAGCGGCTTTTGAATGGTTTGATATCTTCTTCAAAATACGGCTCGTGCCAATCCTTTTGCAGCGGATGGCCGGCGAAACCTTCCCAGGTGAGAATACGGCGTAAATCCGGGTGGCTGCTATATTTAATGCCCATCAAATCCCAGGATTCACGTTCCTGGAAATTGGCGCCGCCGTACAAACCAGTTAAAGAAGGCGTGTCAGCCGTCTG
This sequence comes from Bellilinea sp., assembly GCA_036822575.1. Taxonomy (GTDB): domain Bacteria; phylum Chloroflexota; class Anaerolineae; order Anaerolineales; family Anaerolineaceae; genus Bellilinea. Next base: position 237,861 of record DAISHK010000003.1, read on the forward strand.
CCGGTCAGTCTGGACTTTAAGCACCAATCCAGGGCCGCCGATGGTGCGGTAGAAATGGTAAACCGTTTCTAATTTGTTATCGGCAATATAGTCAACGCCGGTTACCGACGATAAATAATCGAAACCATGCTGATTTTTCAGAGCAGAAGCCACATCCAGCAAGTGCTCCTTCGCAACGATATACCCACTATAGCCTGTGCGCGTATCGGCGCTGACCCATTCCGGGAATAAAGCCGCCAGATCAAAGGTTTTCGTCTGGGTAGCGTCGCTCATGCCTGCACCTCTTCACTCTCAGATTGGTCAGCTTCGGAAGCGGCAGGATGCGTAGCCGCATAAATTTTGGCATACTGGTCAGGATTCATCAAATCTGGTCCCAACACCGGGATCGGCAAAGGTGTGCTGGGGGCTTTCTGGTACCAGCTTACGTCCTTGATGGACTGGCCTTCAATTTTCTTCATTAATGTCATGAAACCATGCATCAAAGCCTGCGGGGTCGGCGGGCAGCCCGGAATATAGACATCGACCGGTACAAATTTATCCACGCCAGATACTACGGTATAACCCTCTTTGAAAGGTCCGCCGCCAGAAGCACAAGCCCCCATAGCCAAAACGTATTTGGGTTCTGGCATCTGATTGTACAGACGGACAATTTGCGGAATCATCTTTTTGGTGACTGTACCGGAAACGATCATCAAATCGCTTTGGCGCGGGCTAGGACGCATAACTTCCATACCCATACGGGCAATATCGTACCGGCTGGCTGCCGCGGCAATCATTTCAATCGCACAACAGGCCAGACCAAACATCATTGGCCAGATGGAACGTTCACGGCTCCAATTATAGATTTTATCCAACGTAGTAACGGTCACCTGCCCTTGAATCTCGGGCGGGATATCATACCCCTTGCTAACCAGGTCCTCTGTTCCCATTGGGCTACCTTTCTCAAACATCATTTTTTCAAAATAAGGATTTCAGGCAGCAGTGAAATAAATTTGGTTTCGCCTGCTTGATATAGAACGAAGCATATAATTTAGATATTTCTAATTTTAAGCAGAAAGTACGCACTGTCAACGCATATTTAAGATAAAATATTTTTGCTTAATTAGCTTTTGTCAGCGCTATCCACAAAGAAAGCAACAAGTTACTCAATATCAAGGCACAGCAACTTTGGACACCAAACCTTCCGCGGAACTGATTACCCAATATCTTGAACAAAACCAACACGCCAGCGCGCTGGAATTAAGCCGCGCCTTGAAACTGACGGTTCAAGATATCCGTTACAATCTGCGCCAACTCCAAAGCCAGGAAAAAATTATCGCGTATTCACAACGGCCGGCTCAAGGCCGAGGACGTCCGACCACCTTATACGTCCTGAATACCAGTGTTATTCAGGGTTTGGAATCGCTAATCCTCACGCTGTTTGATTTATTTGCGTCTGAGCATCAACAAGAGGACGCTTTGCCGCGTATCGCCGCCACACTTTCCGGTCTCCCGTCCGCCGCGCAACCGGTGAATACGGCCGGATTAATTGCACTGACTAATCGGTTGAGTCGTTTAAATTTCAAGGCCCACTGGGAAGCGCACCCCAATGGACCTTGTATCTTTCTGGAAACCTGTCCATACCGGTCAATTTTAGATCGGCTTCCTCAGCTATGCGAAATTGACCGCTTAATGATTGCTCAGGCGTCTGGTTATCAAACCGAAATCGACCAAACGCAACGCACAAATCCGCTCCAGCCCTGCCGCTTTGATTCGCCAGGCCTGAGCAGAATCGTTTACGGCTGAGTCTTCTCGGGAGCGCCTGCATCAATCCATTTGATGATCTCTTGCAAGTCCACACTGTCAAACCGGCTCGGATGAAATTGATCGCGGACAGTGGTAATGAGCAAACTGGCTTCTGCATCGTCAGGGTTAATGACCGGGCCGCTTTCACCGCCGGCCATTACGCTCCGGTAGGTATCCACACTAAAGCAGCCCATCACCCCATGACAGGTTCCGCAATGCGCAGAAAACAATTCAGCGATCCCGTCATCCCAGGTCAACAATGGAACCTGATCTGGCGGTAATGTCGGTTCAGGCGTGGGCGTCGGCAGTCGCGTTGGCAGCACCGTCGGAGTCAATGGCGAGAAGGGTTCCGCGACAGCACCGGGCGCAGGCGGAATGGTTGTAATGGCGGTTTGCTCAAAAGTCACAAATTGATACACGCCAAACAGCAGAATCACACTGATCAATCCGGCCGCCGGCAAGTAGCGATCCCTGCGTTTCTTTAGAACAAGCGGATCGGGCGCGGCCGGTTCTGCCTCATTCACAAGAAATTCTAATTCCGCGCCATGCTCCTCTTCCATTTCAGCCTGACTCATTTTTCCGGTGAACATGCTGGCGTTCCAATGCTTGAGATGAACATTGTAAAAATGCCACAGCAAAATTGCCAGAACAGCCAGGACGGCTTCTGCACCATGAGCGACTTTGGCAGCCGGAATAAATTGGCCGGGCAGGATATTGGCGGTCAGAATCGGATTCCAGAGCATGAACCCGGTAACAGCCATAAGGAACAGTCCCCATACCATCGCCCAGTATTCCATTTTCTCGGTAAAGTTGAAGCGTCCCATTTTCGGGAAGTTCTTGCGTAGCCCAAGGTTGTACAGAAAATGCTGGACGAAATCCAATCCGTCGCGGATACCGGGCAGCATGGAAGCACGCTGGCGCTGGACGAAAAGTTTGTACCCGATGACCACCAGATGGTAAATGGCCTCCACCAGAAAAACTGTGGCCGCCGTCCGGTGGATGATTCGTGTACCTTCTATTCCGCCCAAGAAATTCATGATATCCAACGAAACCGGAACGGATGAATATTTCTGAATCAATCCGGTGACTGCCAGAGTCGTAAAGGATAATATCAAAATGAAATGTTCAATTCGCTGGAAAATATCAAACCGGGAATAGGTGCGATTTTCAGTGCTCATCAGGCTGATGGCTCCTTTCCGGTTAAATGGTCCTCATCCGTAGGACTAGGCGGGCTTTCAGATAGCGACTCCGCGCCATCCTGCGTCTGCCCGGCTTCTGACTCCAGCGAAAATGAAGAAGCCATCGGCTGTTGCTCATCTTCAGGTGATCTTGGTTCCGGTTCTGGCGATTTCTCCTTGCGGTGATTGACGAAAACCCGGCGGTAAATATCGCTGGCAACATAGACTCCCATGACTCCCAGAACAATAGGGATGAAAAACTGGTAAAACAAATTGACGTAGAACACCAGAGGGGTATGTTCCCGGCTGGGAATGTAATGGCTGAGCCAGGCGTCCGGGAAGTTCGTGGTGGCGTCCGGATGGCAGCGCTGGCAGGCCACCAGAACATTTTCTTTGATTTCCAATCCCTTTTGCGGATCATTCACCGCACTGATATTATGCACACCGTGACAATCGTAGCACACGGGGTAATTCACTTCCTGATCGGGATCGGTCTTTTCAAATAGTTGCAAGGTGGTCCCGTGGAAGTCCGAGATAAAGGTATCCAATACCTGTGTTGCGATTCCGTACTTATCCATCACCGGGGCATTGGTGTGGCAATCTGCGCATAATTGCGGCGAAGACAGGCGAAAAGCATAGCCATTGCTCTGCGGCCCGATAATGGTATGAACGCCATGACAGTTAATACAGGAAGGTACATCCGGGTTCTTCTCGACAATCACACCCTGCCCGTGGACGCTGTCCTTATATTCGTCATAAATCGTGCTGTGACACTCGGCACAGACCAGCGCCGCGTCCGCGTATGCCTGCGGCGTCAGGTTTCCCTCAGTATCCTTGGCAATCATTGGGTCATAGTGGGTATTGTGGCAGTCAGCGCAAATGGGCGCATTTTGATCTCCTGCCGTAAGCATATGCGTGTGTGAAGAATCAGCCAATTCATTTGCCTGATCTTCATGGCAGTCATTGCAGACTGTTTGATATTGCAGTGTATATTCACGGCTGGTTTGAGCCGTCAGCGCCTGGTGCGGATAGGTTGAAGTAGTGGTATGGCAATCCGTGCAGCTCAAGCTGCCGTGCGCTGAAGCGCCGAAGTGATCGACGCTGATCTGCGCGGAAATCACCTCGCCGCTTAGAAACTGCATGGTCAGCCCGTCCTGAATATGGCAAACCAGACAGGTTGCGTTTCCCGGTAATTGCGCTTCAACTGCTGGTGAAAATTCAGCCGCAGCCGGCATAACTGTGGTTCCCGCAAGATACGTGATTCCGCCGCCTGCCAAGGCCATCACTGCGATCAGAATTATATAAAGCCGAGAGCGCTTCTTAAAAGAAAAAGGCATCAGGAAGCATCTCCTATTATTTTTCGTCAAAGGGCAAGCCCCTTCTGTTTGAAGGAGCCTGCCGTTCAGAGATTGATTACGGACGGACCATGCCGCTCATATCAACAGGTACCCGCATCTTCAAATCAGCAAGGGTATCGTACAAAACTTGCAGAATATAACAGCCATTGTGGGCATACGCGCCTGGGTCCTTCATAACGTACTGGTAGTTATAGGCCGCTTCTAACAGCCGTGGCGACCAGGATTTGTACTGGCCCTCACCCTCATCAATCACTCCATTGCCGTTATCATCAGAGAAGAAATATGGGTAGGCTGACGGTGAATAAACGATTGGCTTTTCCAGTATGGTGGCTGCATATGCCTGGATGGCGGCATAGACGGCCTCGCTCATTGTCACTACTTCACCTTTGAGGCCTTCGTCCGTATTGCGATCCCCATCATAATCAATAGCGGGGTTTTCAAAACGGATATCATCCAGGCTTTCGACCTGATGGCAGCCACGGCATGAACTTTCATTAACGGTCAGTTCATGAGCGTTGTGACAATTCGAACATGTAGCGTATTCCTCAATGTGCATAAATTGCCCAAGGTATTCTTTATTAGGGTATTCGTATACCCCTTTTGCATCGGTACCGAACAAGGTTGCACCGGCAGCAAAATAGTGAACATTGCGGAAATTCAGACTATCGCTGGGGGCATCCACATCCAATCCATTGACCACTCGATTCACACTGACGGTCGATTCCCGGCCTTGATGACAGGTCAGGCACAGATTGGCAGATTTATCGGTTTCAAAGGATAATTTTGCGCCGCTTGGGAAAGTGACCGAATCCTCTTCAAACAAGGTAAAGCGTGTCAGGTCATTATGGCAGGTTTCGCACATCAGCCCGTTTGAAGGCGGATGGGAGGTATTTACCCCCTCCGCAATTAATTGCGGTACACCTTCAGCCGAATGGCATTTTGCGCAAGCGCCTGGAACAACGCCATCCGCGTCCCAATGACGGAAGGCTTCGGAAGAGCCATCGAAATGTCCGGCATCCGTCCGCGCCAGTTTGGTCATATCCACGGGGGCGGTAATGGCCGAGTTGAGATCATCAATCGAATCATACATCAGCTCAATCAAGTATTTTCCGCCGTGAGCATAACCGCCCGGATCTTTGACCGTCGTCTGATAATTGTAGGCAGCCTTTAATAACCGCGGGGTAAAGGCATCATATTTGTTGGGATAAATAGCCTCGCCCTCATCCACTTTGCCATTAGCATTGGTATCCTTGAAAAAGTACGGGTATGCATTCTCGTCATACACAATCGGAACACTGGCCACCTGACTGGCGTAAGCCTGAATCGACCCCAATAAGATTTCTTGCAGTCCCTCAATTTCATACGAAAGACCTTCACGCGTATTGCCATCCCCATCGTAATCCATTAACGAGGATGCCATGCGGATATCGCGAATGTCCTGTAAATCGTTGGCGTCTTCATGACAGGCTGCACATTCATCGATTTTTATCGCAAGCGAATGGGGATCATGACAATCCTGGCAGTCTTGATAACCCGTGACATGCTCGAATTCAACATCATAGGCTTTGCCAGCGTATTGATATCCGCCTTTTACTTCCGCGCCAAAACGGGCTACTGAAGCGGCATAATAATGAACATTTACAAAACCCAGCTGGCTGGAAATCAAATCCAATGAGGAAGCATGCGCAGCGCTGATTGCCTCATCAACCTGCACCATCGAGGCAGCTCCCTGGTGGCAGGTCATACAGATGGCTTCTTGACCCAGCCCTGTCAATTCAACACCGGATAGAAATTGAACAGAACTCAATTGCAGCGTGGCGCCGTTATGACAGGCGTTGCAGGTGATCACTGTTCCAGGCGCAACCGCGTGTTCAACGCTGAAAGGCGTGCTCGCATCTGCACCAGTAAAATCCATGAAGCCAGTTTCACTGTGGCATTTGGCGCATTCTGCGGGAATCTCCTGCGGATCTTCTTCATCCCAATGCCGGAAAGCTTCGGATGTCGCGTCAGCGTGCGCCGAGTCAGCCCAAAGCTGATAAAACGGTATCTGCGCACTCATATCCTCCACCACCGGACAAGGCGTTTGCTCAGGGCAAACGGGTTCAGTTGCTATAATTTCTGCGGTCGGAGTTGGCGTTGCTGCGGCAGTTTGACAGGCGGATAAAAGTACAACCAGCAGCAGTCCCCCACCAAACCATACCCGGCGAATCGTGTTTAAATTCATCTAATAATCTCCCTTTTTCATTCGCGGTAAAAGGTATATTTTTCACAGATAATGTTTCAAATTATTTCTCGGGGCAAAACCTCCTTGGCAGCAAAATGAGAAGAACATTAGAAAAAAATTATAACTATTCAGATACGTTAAATCAATATTAAATTAGGATGATTTTTACATTTATTTTATTTTTCATATTTTTAACCTTATTTGTGTAATTATTTAATGTTAAATTAAACTTTGTGCAATAAAGATTATTACGCTCACTTCTTTCCAGTTAATCACGCGAAACATTTAAACCGAATAAAAAATATTTGAACTTTTAGCCGTATTGCAGTAAATAATCAGTTAGAATTCAACTATTACGCATAAGAATCAGGAAGCGAATTAATGACTTTAGCTGAACAATATCCCCGAATTTGTGTTTACGCCGGCTCAGCAGACGGATTAGCCCAAGACTACCTGGATGGCGCTTTTGAACTGGGCCAGAAATTAGCGGACGAAGGCGTCGAACTGGTGTTTGGCGCCGGAAAAACAGGCTTAATGGGCGCCGTGGCCGATGGTGCGCTGAGTCATGGCGGTATCGTTACCGGCGTCATTCCTGAAAATTTAAATCAACCGCAATTATTGCACGCCGGATTAACCAATCTGGAAGTGGTTTCGACCATCCATGTTCGCAAAGCTCGTATGAGCGAACTCGCCAGTGCCTTCATCGCCCTGCCTGGCGGGTTTGGAACGTACGAAGAATTGTTCGAGACTTTAACTTGGGTGCAAATCGGGATTCACCATAAACCGGTCGGATTGTTAAATATTCGCGAGTACTATAATCCGGTGCTGCAACTGATTCAACACACCTGTGACTGCGGGTTTATTTACCCGCAGCATTGCCAGCTCGTGGTCTCCGCATCAGCCCCCACCGCCTTGCTGACGAAATTAGCCGCTTTCCAGGTTCCCCAGGGATTGGATTCCTGGATTACGCGCGATTAATAATCATCCAACTAAAATGATAACAGCCCGTGCAAAATGTACGGGCTGTTTGATTCTGTGAGGATGCTCAATCGAAATTCAGGGATAGTACAGTTTTTTACTCTTGACGAGGGTAACAACCGGATGTATTATTTTGACTAATTGATTTATATCGGTCATATTGTTCGTTTTACAACTCGAGGCGCTCTATGAAATCATCAATACCCTTCTCAACAATCACAGTCAATGGATTATCGATTCGGGTTTATCAGGCTGGAGAAACCGGCGAAAACCTGATTCTTCTGCATGGCGGCGGCGTTGATTCAGCTTTGATTTCCTGGGAAGACTACATCTCAGAACTTAGCCAGCACTACCGGGTTTATGCGCCAGATCTGCCTGGCTATGGCGACAGTGCAATTCCAAACAGAATATTCGACCAGGATTTTTATCTTAACTTTCTTGATCAGTTCATGGTGACACTGAACATTGAGCGCGCTCATCTGGCCGGCCTTTCTTTAGGCGGCGGAATTTCATTAGGGTTTGCCCTTACTCATCCCGAAAAAGTCGGGAAATTAATCCTGGTGGATAGTTATGGCATTATTTCGAATTATGGCTGGTACCATCCGTTGATGTACCTGTATATTCATTCACCGTTGAATAAATTTTCTTTATGGCTGATGAAAAAGAACCCGCAATGGATCCGGCAAAGCCTTAACGCCATTATTTTTGATCCGCAGAATATCACCCCAGATTTAGCGGAACGGACAGTCCAGGCGACGTTGATGCCTGAAGCCGGCCGGGCTTTCCGGACCTATCAGCGCAGTGAATATCGCTGGCGCGGCGTTAAAAGTGATTACCTCCCGCGGCTGAAAGCGTTGAAAATCCCCACTTTAATTTTGCACGGCGACCAGGATATCACCATCCCGGTTCAGTGGGCGCAAAAAGCGCATTCTTTGATCCCGAATTCGCGGCTGGTCATTCTTAAAAACCGCAAGCATTGGGCTTTGCGCGACAACCCGCAGGAGATTATCCAAATTATCGAGGATTTTCTTTCTAATAAGTAAAACTATATCGCTTTACGGTCAGAGTGATGCCTCACGGACCTTTCGGGAATTGCGCGCTTCCATCCATGGTTTCATTTTCTTGAAAGGGAATTGAGGCATCGCTCAATACATTCCCATACCAATCTGTAACTCGAAACGCAAACGGACCGACGCCCATGCCTGGATTGGTCTGAACAAAATAGTTATAGGATGTGCGTGGAACATCAATCCATATGCCAGAGTTGTTGCGATATTCAAACCGGGCAATTGGATTCCGACTGTTTCGAATCTGCACCGCCGTCCACCATTGGTTGCTGCCATCCTTAAAATGGTATTGAATCGGCCCTGATATTTCAGGGCTGATCAACTGCCAGGTTATCGCCACGTTACCCAATGGCAAATCTGCAATTTGAGCAAAGGCTTCGCGGCTCAAATCCAGGTGACCGCTGTGACATTCCGGACAAAGATCCACCACCCGCACCACAACCTGCCCTTTCGGTCCGCTTACCTCAAGGTAAGCGCCGCAGTAAGCCGCATTATTATATTCGTCGGCGTTCATCGCCGTCACCATCAAATCATTAGGAGACGCATCAAAACCGCATGCGCCTGCCCCCGTGGCGTCGTAATACGTCGCCCGTCCAGAATGGATTGGATTGACCGGTTCCGCTTTTATCACCACCGGCAAAAATAAAGTGGTTGATCCAGGGTCAGCCTGAACTGGTGTTCCGTAAAATAGCCATACGAGTATACTGAACAAAAACAATGTCAGGGTTTTCTTTTTCATAGGAACAGCCTAATGAAAAAGTGCCCGTATGTCCAGCGCATTTACCTTTTTGTTAATTGAGAACCGGCAAAAAAGGGACTTGCCGATGATCCGACAAGCCCCTTTTACAGTTACTTTACTGCCTGGCTTTCTGTAATTACCGCGAACATTTCTTCATTGGTAGCGTATTTGAAATCCTCCAGGCCGCGTCGATTAGCCTCCTCTTGCTCACTTTGTTCAAGAAGATGCAAATCTTTCAAAGTGACCACCTGGACGTTCTTTTGAGCCAGCAATTGATGAAGGTTTCGTGAAATCGCCGCTTCATTTTTTAGCGGCGTCAGCCCGTTCAAGTAGTTCAAGACCGCTCGCGCGCCATTCTCGCCATCTTTTCTGGCCATCCCTACCAATCCGCTGCTGGCCTCACGCGACCAGCCAGCCACAAAAACACCGTCCAGGGGTTGATTCTTTTCGGGGTTTAAAACCTCATACGAATTGCCGTCAATCGGAAAGCAAGGCTGGCTGTTTTTTACAAAAGCGTTCCATTGGACTGGCAGACCCAGACCGGCATCTACACGATCGCCAATACAATACACAACACTGTCAACTTGCAGCACATGATGAGTTCCAGTCCCTTTCGCTTTGGTTTCACCGTTGCGCAATTCAAGGCGCGTATCCTCTACTTCCAGTCCACAGACTCGGCCATTTTTATCGCCAATAATCCGCGTGGGTGATTCCAGAAATTCAAAGCGCAAGCGTGTAGAAGAATCTGTCGGCAGCGCATTAGGCAGCGCTTCCAAAATATAAGCGCGGGCAGCCGCCGGATCCTGACCCAGGGCGGTCATTTGATCTGCACAGCGCGCCAATTCGGTATCCAGCGCTGATACGTCCAGGTTGGCCGCCACATACTCCATTTCTTTTCGGGTGAATTTCACCTCAGCCGGTCCGCGGCGAGCAATTGCAATGACTTCATCTACACGCAGGTCGTGAATCGCCCAATGCGCGATATCCATCATAACGTTGCCAACGCCGATAATGGCAACTTTGCCATGCACATGAAAGTCCTGACGGCTGTAAGGCGGCAAAGAATTGTAATGATAAACAATATCCTTGGCGTGATAAACGCCGTCCAAATCTTCACCGGGGAGTCCCAGCCACTTGGTGCCCTGCGCCCCGGCAGTAATCAAAATCGTCTGGCAGCCTGCATCGCGGATATCATCCAACGACAGATTTCCGTTTTCGCCAACTGTCACATTGCCAAAATATTCTATTTCGGGCATATTCAGAATTTGATGAAATTGTTTACGCAAACCCGCTTTCATTTTATATTTGTTGTAATAAATTCCATACTCTGCCAGCCCGCCCGGCTTGATATCCCGATTAAGCAAAATAACCGGTACATGATTTGTAGCCAGAAAACGAGCTGCAAATAAGCCTGCCGGTCCTGCGCCGACGATAACCACTGGCTGCCTGGAAGTTGTAAAGTCCATCGCACCTCCGCATAAGACAAGAACAATCGATTGGAATGAATCCGTTGGACTCTATGGTTTCAGTGAGAAACAGGATATCCAAATCCAATCAGGTAATCGTGCTTCAGTAAAATTCAGTTAACATTCTCCGCTGCAAGGCAGCGTTATTCATTAATATCTCCGAGGTTAATTCTATCACTCGAATACGTTGACAAATGTATAACTTTCATAAAAATGTCGCTGTCGAAAAACAACGCGGTTGTGGTTCTGTATTAACAATTAAACACAATATCATCGGCAAAAGATTGGTGCAAAAATTAATCGAAATTCAAAGGTATTCCGTATAACAAGGTGACGTCACAACTTCTTCGATTGGCAGGAGCTTTTACACCTATGGATATTCAAATCAGCCACCTGGAAAAAAATTACCGCCGTTTTCAAGCTTTGGCAGATATTAACTTAGATATTCAAACCGGCATGTTTGGCCTCTTAGGCCCAAATGGCGCCGGTAAAACAACCCTGATGCGTATTATGGCTACCTTGTTGCCTTTTGATCGAGGCGAGATCCGCATAAACCAAATTAATCTGGCCAGCCAGCCCGATCAAATTCGTAGTTTTCTAGGCTACATTCCGCAATCCTTCGGCTTTTATAAAAGCCTGACGGGTTTTGACATGCTGGATTACATTGCCCAAATGAAGAACATTCCGGCCGGCAAACGCAAAAGTGCCGTCGAGCAAGCAATTGAACATGTAAACTTGCAAGAGGCAGCCCGCCGAAAAATCGGGACCTATTCAGGGGGTATGCGCCAGCGTCTGGGTATTGCCCAGGCCTTGCTCGGCGACCCGCAATTAATCATCGTCGATGAACCGACTGCCGGGTTAGATCCAGAAGAGCGTGTGCGCTTCCGCAATTTACTTGCTGGTCTCGCGGAAAAGCGCACCGTCATTCTTTCCACCCACATCGTGGCAGATATTGAGGCATCCTGCGCCCATGTGGCAATTCTCAATCGAGGACGGGTTGCCTTTATCGGATCTCCGCAGGCGATGTCCGCCCTCGCGAACGACAGGGTTTGGACGCTGACCTGTCCGGTAAGTCAGCTGCATCAATTGGAACAGAACGGACAGATTATCTCCACCCGCCAGGCCGGCGATTCACTTGCGGTGCGCATGCTGGCTGCCCAACGCCCATCAGCAGACGCTCAAATCGTCGAACCTTCGCTCGAGGATGGCTACCTCGCGCTGCTGGATGCTCACCGACCAATGGAGGCCATGAATGACCGCCATTAATCGCTTCTGGACAGAGTTTCGCCTGCAGTTGCGTATGACCGTCTGGCATTGGTCCTATTTGATCGTCCATCTCGTCAACGCCCTGGTCATTTTTGGTATCTTCGCTCCGCGCATTGACCGGTCAGCCGAGGGTATGCTGAACGGTTCACTGAGCAATTTAAGTGTATCTCTGATCCTGCTGATCAGTATCCTCCTGTCTGGCGTCAGCGCTTCACGCCCCGGGCAGGCCCGTTTTGATGAAATGGCACACACCTATCCGACCGGGTTTGAGCTTACACTGGCAGGTATAGCCGCAACCACCGTTGCCTGCCTGGGCTTACTGCTCGAACCACTGGCGATGGCCGCCATCGTCGGTCCCTGGCCTTCTCTGATTTCTGGTTTATTTCCTTATTTGTTGTATTACATTGTGTGCACAATACTCGGCGCCTGTTTCACCTGGCTGCTGGCAGCTTTGATCCCCTTCCGCCGCTGGGTCTACCCTCTGTTGGCGGCTTTTTGGGCAGCTTTTTGGCTGGGGCCCAATTATTTAGGCCGCTTTGGAATCAACCTGGCCTTTCTAGACCTTTACGACCGACTGGAGACCGTTGACAACCATTCCTTGTTTGGGCTGCTTGAGCCTCAGGGATTGGCAATCATGTTCTGCCTGTTTTATCTAGGCCTGGCGCTGACTTTTTTATCCATAGCCTATGCGAAAACCAACTTAAAGCGCATCCGTCAAATCCAGCTCGCGCCGGTCATCCTATTGCTGGCTTCACTCGGTTTGCTCTTCTCCAGTGCCATTCAGTTCAACCAAATTCGCTCTGGATTGCAAGCTCAAGCCGCGAGAGATTATTCTCTCGGAGAAAATCCGGCTGTCAGTGCCTGGATTATCCCTACGGCTTATACCGTTCAAGCGGATTTCAGCGGCGACCAGGCGCAAATTGAGTTGGTACTGACGATCATGAATCAGGGTAACGAAACCGCCTCAGAAGCCAGTTTTATTCTCAACCCAATGTTAACCGTTACATCAGCAGACATGGATTTTCACCAGGAGGGTAATCTGCTTTCGGTTCAACTGAACGCTCCCCTGGATCCCGGCCAGAGTACGGATATTCGCCTGAGTTACGCCGGCAATGTGCGCATGTACACCGCATATTTTCAGAAGAGCGCCATCGCCGCAGAAATTTTTGAAAATGATGCTGTTTACACCGGAGTTGATTCGTATTGGCTGCCAGTCAGTGGTGCAGATAACTTGGCCGCCGTGAATGGCAGTAATCAATTCATTTCTCCGGTCGTTTTTGACCTGACTATTATCAACAGAGACGGAATGGTGCACTTTCTCAATCTGAATCAGGCCGGACCTGACCATTATCATTCCGATCAAATTACCAATTTGTACTGGATTGCCTCTGATCGCCTGGTAATTCAACCTGCTGGGATGCTGACAATCATCGCTTCAAGAGACGATCTTCCTGTGATCCAATCTCATCTAAACGACCTGAACCAATACGTTGCCGAATTGCAAAGTTATGTTCCCGAAACCAGGGTTTCGAACCCGCAAATCTTAATCGGTGACAGTGTACACGGCCAATTAATCAGTTACGCTGGCCGTCCAGATAATATTTCTGAAAGTTCGCATGTGTATTCACCGATTATTACCATCCCAAGAATCTTCCTGGCATATTGGCAAAACAGCAGTCCGCTTATCGGATACTGGATAACTGAAGGTTATTTACAGGCTGCTTTCGATCAGCAAGGCAGTACAGACACCTTTAGTCAGGCGTCATCAGAGATTTCTGATTTCTTATGGAAATATCACCAGGTAGGACAGCGCATCGAAGATGTCCCTGAATTCACCGCCGAACCGGTTAGCAACGCCCTGACGAAAATTACCGCTCAGTATGGACAGGAAAGCATCGGTGAGGCTCTGCAATTAATCCGGCAATATCCCCCCGATCCAGAATTTGATAATGAAGCCCTGGCTGCCTGGTTGATGGAGCAATTCCATGATCGTTAATCGCCTGCGTTACGAAATCCAATCTGCTTTCGGTATGACAGCGCTGCTGCCCCTGCCTGCATTGGCCGGTTTGATCCTTTTGGAAGCCTACATGTATCGCGGCCAAAGCCTGACCGCAGGAGAGATCGGTTCTATTGTCGTCCGAGATACAACCTTGCTGTTGCCAATTTGTTCTGCGGTCGCCTGCGCCGCATTAATGTCAATTGACCGCGAAGAAAACTACGCCGAATTGCGCGCCACCTACCAGCGCCCGCTCTGGCAGGATGCCCTGGTACGTACAATAATCAGTCTTTTGATCGTCGTAATTCTTCTGGCGACAGTGTGGATCGCAGTACCATTATCCTTTCACACCACCAGCGGTCTTCTTCATACGTTTTCCGCTCTGCCCGCCACGCTTTATCTGTTAGGATTAACCATGCTGATTAATCACTTAAGCGGCAATTATTGGGCTGCGGCTGGCACTGCTTTGTCCTACTGGCTGATTGAGGTGATCAGTTACGGCAAATTAACCGGCCCGCTTTACCTTTTTAATACTTTCAGGCCAGTGGCAAATGCACCTGTCAATTTCTTCTGGCTCGCCGGGCTGGGCACTTTGTTCCTCGCTTTGAATATGCTGCTCGGTGAATACCGCCGAAGGGCCAAGCACCTGTCTGTATGATGATGCCAAATATTAACGAAGCGCAAATTAACAGATATTCAACCCAGGTTCAGGGCAGCCGAAATGCTGCCCTGAACCTGGAAGCAATCACGGACGAGCTGCTCTATCGGCTGATTCGCAGCAAACAAGGTGATGAACAGACGCGCGCATTAAATGAACTGGTCGGCCGATATTACCTGCCGCTGCGTTCTTTTTTCGCACGTCTGACAATTGGGCAGCTGCAGGACGCGGAAGATCTGACGCAAGAAACTTTTCTGCGGGTGATCAAATTTCAAGGAGCTGCGCCTCCCGTGTTTCGCGCCTGGATATTTACGATCGGCAGGAATCTGGCCTACGACCATTTCCGTCTGGCGGCCAACCGGCATGAAACCAATACATTAGAAAACCTAGAAAATGAGCAGGAAGACCTGGCCGCCTGTTCGATCATGCGCTCAGCGGAAGAATTGGCTTTACAAAAATTGGATGCCGCTGATTTGCAGAATGCACTCAGACAAATTCCTCTTCCGCAGCGCGAGGTGCTGATTTTGCGGTTTTATCACAACATGAAATTGGATGAAATCGCGCAGGTCATCGCTTGCCCGCCTGGAACCGTGAAAAGCCGGTTATTACGCGGATTGATTAATCTAAAGAAACATCTTGATGGAGGCGTCAGTGAATAATACGCCCGCACGCAATACAGACCAGCAAAAAATTGACGAAATATCCGAGAATTTTGCTCCGCTCTTCTCTGCCTGGAATATTCCCGAACCAGGTCCGAACCAACAGGCAGCTTTGGTCAAGGCATTAACTGCAGAACTTCCGCGAGAGCATCAGCGAAAAAGGATTCAATGGCTGCCCTTGATTCGTTCGCAATTAAGTTTATTCGGAATGCCATTCTGGTGGGCGTGCGCCGGCGTATTGGCCGCCATCTTCCTGTTGAGTTTGATAGAAGGCGGCCGTGCAGTGATGATGATCACGCTGCTGGCCTCACCTTTATTGGCTGCAATCGGTGTGATCTATGCCTTCACCAACGATTCGCAAGCCGTCACCCTGCTGGAAAATATCAGTCCCATCGGCCCGCGGACGTTATTCTTCATCCGTTCAATGCTCATCCTCGCGGTTAATTTATTCGCCCTGCCGGTGATATTGATCCCGGCTCAGCTGATCTTCCCGCAAATGGGTTTTGGGCGGATCATCATCGAGTGGTTAGGCGTCTTGATGGGTATTTATGGTCTGGCGGTTTATTCTTCGGTGCGTTGGCAGGGGGCCGGCGGTTGGTTGATCCCGCTTGGCGCATGGGGTCTGGTGATTATTTTGGCGTTTCAAAAGTCCCTGCTGGCCGGGTCGCCATACCTGCTTACCGGACTGACGCTCTGGGCAGTTCAATCAAATGGCGCATTATTGATCGGGCTGCTTATGCTGGTAAGCGGCATTCTTTTTTACGCCCAAGCCTTCCGTCTGGTTCAAAACCGGCCGCTATGGGTATAAATTTCTCTGAAGTTGGATACCGGTACGGCAGCCGGGAGGTATTCAGCGGCGTATCCCTGGCAATAGACACTGGTGTGACCGCGATCATCGGCCGCAACGGCAGCGGTAAAACGACTTTGCTCAAATTAGCAGCCGGGATATTTCAGCCGACCGTGGGAAGGCTGACCTGGAATGGTATCCCCTATGCTCAGGCGCTTCCTGATATGAAGGCGAGCCTGGGTTTCATGCCGCAAGATCTTGATTTCCCGGAAGAACAAACGCCTCGAAACTTGCTGACGTACCTGGCAGTAATCCGCATGTTGGATACGGATGAAGCCATGCATTGGCTGACTAATTTTGGTGTCGCCCATCTAGCTGACCGTCCCTTTGGGGAATTATCGCCCGGCCAAATTGGGCTGATCGGTCTGGCCCAAGCCTGCCTGGGTACCCCCGCATTGCTGATCTTAGACGAGTTTTCACAGCATTTATCAATTGAAGAGCGCCGGCCAATTTTCGAGACAATCAAGGCTACCACTGCCGGGAATATCCTGCTTTTTACCACCCACAATTTGCAGGATGTAGAGTACCTGGCCAACCAGGTTGTGGTTGTCGATAATCACAAAATACGATTTGCCGGACCGCCCTCTGACCTGGCAAAAGAGGCCGCCGGGAAAGTATTTCTATTCGATGCCTCCACCTCGCTCCCGCCGCAAGCTATTCGGGTTCACCAAAGCAGCTCCGGTGAACTACGCGTATTAAGCGAGGATACACCCGATAATAATTATCGCCCAGTTGAGGCGACCCTTGAAGACGGTCTGATTTGGGTTACCCGCACGGCTGACTAAATCAACCGTTCAATCTGAGCCAGAATCCGTTCCCGCAATTCGCCGTGATCCAGCTCATTAAACTGATATTCCACCGCTTGCATTTGCGGATACGACCATGGCAATCCATGCCGGTAATTTTCATCTTCATTAGCAAATCGCGGACAGATATGCGCATGAAGGCAGGGTTCGGAATTTCCCATAATCGCATAATTGATTCTTTCCGCGCCTGTCGCAGTCAGGATTGCGTCCCCGACAATCGCCATATCATGCAGGAATTGCGCACGTTCATCCGTATTCAGGTCGTTCAATGACGGTTTGACAGGGTCAGCAAACAAAATACAATAACCGGGCAGGAATTGACTGTTCGCCATTAAAACCCAGCCAGAAGGCAAGCGTTTAACCATTGCTGGTTCAATCCCCTGGCGCGCCCGTTCTATATGAGCAGGTATCATTTGATTCCTTACTTGCCTTTCGTTGGCTATTTTTCACCAGTTTTCAACACAATTGTAACTGCGATTCAAGTAGACTGATATCGTGGGAAGTTGGTGATTTACACCTTGCGAAAATAACGGTGTCTTTTTTAGCTTTACTTTTACTTAAGTGGGAAATAAAAAGCTGAAATTTCGATCCAAACTATTTGTTCACCCATCAAAAATAAAAATTCTATTGATGAGCAGAGGACCCGATGCAAAAATTCACTGCTTTCTTAATGTTCGCAGGTGAGGCTGAAGAGGCGATGACATTCTACACATCGCTTTTTCCTCAGTCAGAAATCAAATTGATTCGCCGCTATTCCGAACAAGATTTTGGACCAACCGGAGCAGTGAAGCACGCGGTTTTTGCGCTGAACGGACAGGAATTTATCGCCATCGACAGCAGTGTTCATCACGCTTTTACGTTCACCCCGGCTATTTCGATTTTCGTAGAATGCGAAACAGAAACGGAAATTGATCGTGTTTTCAATGAGCTTTCCAAGGGCGGACAGATATTTATGCCGCTGGAAAAAATGCCATTCAGTGAAAAATTTGCCTGGTTAAATGACCGTTTTGGGGTATCATGGCAGTTAAGCTACCACTCATCCATGGAAAATGCATAATAATAACCGTGGTTTTCCACGGCTATTATTAAGTGTCACTGCGCTGATTATTCTTTTTTCCCGGCGATATTAACCATCCAGTTGATTCCAAATTTATCCGTCACCGAGCCAAAAGTATCGCCCCAGGGCGATTTTGTCAGCGGATCATTTATCGTACCGCCAGCTGCTAGGCCATTAAAATAAGCCGTCAGCTCGGTTTCATCATCGCCGCTGAGCGCCATGCTGATTCGTGCTCCGGGGTCAAATTTCATTCGGTTCGGTGTGTCCGCCGCCATAAACGTCAGTCCGCTTTCATTTTCCAGCATTGAGTGCATAATTTTCTCGTCCTCGCCTGGATCTTCCGAAACATGAAAATCCTTGAAGGTCATGCTCTGCACTCGCCCGCCAAAAATGGATTGATAAAACGCCATCGCTTCGCGAGCATTATCGCGAAATGAAAGATAGGGGTTCAAAAGAGATTTCATGCCAGCTCCTTAATCTTAAGGGAGTAAACGCGATGGCTTAATTATAAATATATTAGATATAGATTACAAATTAAGGCAAATATACGAATAGCTTTGATAGCCGCTGACCAGAAGGTTTTGATCCAATTAACCATAAGCCAGCAAAATCAGACGCCTGTGAAACGCACGCGACAACTCTAATACGATTGCAGAATAACAAACAAGGCTGTTTCGACCTAAATCCCCTTTTCCCGAACAGGGCAGGTTTAAAGCCATGCAGGAATTGGGGTGTTTATTGGATTCGACCTGAAAGGTATTGGATTAATAAATTGGATGCCTTTGAGGGTCGTTGGCCTTTTTTGCTGATCAAATATACGCCCCAGGGCGTATCGCCTAAATCCATTGGAAGAATACGCATCAGGCTATCTGCGGGTAATTTTTTAGTAGGCATCCCTAGTGAGATCGCTTTGTTGGCGGTAACCATTTCATTGGCCACATTAGAATCGGCTGTTTCCAAAATAACATTCGGAAACGAGTCGGCCTTTTGGCATACTTCCATCAACACACTATGCATATCACAGCGATCTCCCAAAGAGACGAACGGTTGGCGGTCCAAATCTTGCGGGGATAGGAGCTCCTGTGTCGCTAAAGGATGCTGTCTGGAAACCTGGAACCAGATGGTTCCGGATTGAATCAGATAATAATCAAATGCTTGCAAACGCGCCGGCGTTGTTCCGAGGATGCCAATATCCGCCTGTTCATTTTGAATAAAAAGACGGACTTCATCATCAAAGACTTCGTGCATTGATAACGAGATATCCGGAAATTTAATCTTGAATCCGGCAAATATTTCTGGAGAAAGCACATGCAGACTGCCCAGGCCGATAGCCAGATTAATTTTCTCTGGTTTGCCTGCACCCTTTACGCTGGTCGTCTGTTCCAGCCGGTTGAATAAATCGACGATCTGTTTCGATTGATCAAAAAAATCAAGCCCAAAAGGCGTAATTTTCAATTTGCCATTTTTTCGTGTAAATAATTCATTTCCGCATTCAAGTTCCAGTTCGCGAATTGCCTTGGAAAGCGCTTGCCGGGAGATAAATAACTGCTCCGCTGCTTTCGTGATGTTCGGCGTTTGAGCGACCGCCACGAAATAGCGTAAATGATGGATATCCATATTGACTCCTGTGTATCGGGAAAGCGCAACCGTTAATTGACAGGCAGTGCAAGCAAATAATGCTTTTTGCCCATCTCATTTGTGGCTATTATAACAAATGTTTTCCTAAAGCCTCTTTTGCACAAAATTTAGGAAAGCATCCCCTCGACCCATCTTAAATTTTTTTGGAGAACTGCATGAGCACAAAGATATCACGTAAGGACTTTCTAAAAGGCACCGCCGCCACGGTTGCCGGCATCGGAATTATCGGCATCACCGGATGCAGCCCGAAGGTTGCCAGCCCAGAACCGGTTGGCGAAGCCGAAGGAACTCAAACCGAGCAAACCGCTGCCGCGGACGATATCAACCCGGTTGGCACCTATGATTGCGACGTTTGCGTCATTGGGTGCGGCGTTTCCGGTTTGGCCGCTTGTGTATCAGCGGCGGAGCAGGGCTTGAGTGTCATCGGTTTGGAGAAATCAGGCAGCACTGGGGGCGGCGGCCGAGGTACTGAGGGGGTTTTTGCGGTCGGCAGCGAAATGCAGAAAGAGCTCGATATCACTGTCGAGCCTGCTGAGGTCCTTTCACGTGAAATGGGCTACCATCACAATCGTGTGGATGGCCTCCGCTGGATGGATTTGATCAAGGCTTCTGGCGATAACATCGCCTGGCTGAAGAAAAACGGTGTCAATTTTACCGGCGTAGTGGATGATTATCATGGCGGCGATTATGAAACCTTCCACTGGTTCAGCGAGAAACGCGCTGCGCACGATTATGCGCCCCCGATGACTGCGGCGGCGGAAGCTCTGGGTGTACAGTTTTTGGTCAACACACCTGCCCAAAAATTGATCATGCAAGACGGCAAGATCGTTGGCGTCTATGCTCAAAAAATCAACGGCGACTATATCCAGATCAACGCCAAAGCGGTCATCATCGGCACCGGCGGCTTTGCCAACAACAATGATTACCTGGCCAAAGGCCATTTCTCAGACGTCAAGAATGTCGTGCGCTTCCTGGCCGGTTTCAATGGCGATGGGCTGCGCATGGTGCAGGAAGCCGGCGGCACAGACCGGCTCGACCGGTTCTCCGGCCTGTTCCAGCTCACCGTGCAGGGCGCTCCCGGCGGCGAATATGGCACCTTCGGCAGCGGCAACGGTTTAGTAGTTGGTTCACACAGCGGCGACAATATCTGGGTCAATGAGAGCGGCGAACGTATTTGCGCCGAAAATTCCGGTGATGAAAACTGGATGGCCTTGATGACCCCGACCCAATCACACCTCAAGACCTATTCCATTTTTGACCGCGCAGCATTCGAGCAGAACGTCAAGAATATTGCCTTCCCGGCCAAGAGCTACGAGGAAGACATCGCCCAGATGGAAGAACGCTTTACCACCAACCCCTACAATGACGCCTTCACGGACGATACCATCGAGGGATTGGTTAAGAAAGTTTGCGCGGCAATTCCGGAAATTCAGGAAGAAACCCTGCTCAGCACCATCAATCATTACAATGAAATCTGCCAGAATGGCGAGGATTCTGATTACGGCAAACCGGCAAAATACCTGAATGAACTGAAGAATCCGCCCTATTATTTTATTTACATCCCGCAGGCGGTTATGGTCACCTTCGGCGGCATCCATGTCAACCGCAAATTCGAATGCATGGACGCCAGCGAGAAAGCTATCGCCGGTTTGTACGCGGTCGGCGTCGATTCAGCGGAACTTTGGCCTAATATTTACACCATCAATGTTCCGGGCGGCACCAACGCCAACAATGTCAATTCAGGGCGCCAATCGGCTGTCAACGCTGCCGCCTATATCGGGTCAGCCAAGACCGGCGCGATTACGACCTCCGGCGATACGTCGCCTTCAGAGGTCAACAAAACCTGGGAGAATCCTTCCGACCTCAAGGACGGCACCTACAGCGACACTGAACGCGGCATGTTCGGCAATATCACCGTCACAGTCACCATCAGCGGCGGCAAAATCGCCGAAATCACCCAGACCAACGAGCTCGAGACTTCCTACATCGGCGTCGAAGCGATGAATGATGTCCTCATTCCGGCCGTTTTGGAAGCGCAAGATGTCAATGTGGATACCGTCGCCGGCGCAACCGCCACTTCCAACGGCTTCCGCAACGCCGTCGAAGCCTGCTTGCAGGCCGCGACAAAATAAGTCTTTTAGACGAGTAAATACAGTTTTTTCACAGGCGGAGCTTAATGCGCCGCCTGTGTGCTTTTAAGGGCCGAGTCAATTTCCAAACCATTCTGGAAAATCCGCCGCCCCGCTTAACAGCAACGCCAATTTGAGAAACAACTTTCGATTGACTGCTGGCAGATTAAGATGACAGCAAAATAAAAAACGGGCTGACAAATAAATCAAGCCAGCCCGTTCATACTAATCCAACAATCCTTATTCGACCGTCACGCTCTTGGCCAGGTTGCGCGGCTGATCCACATCCAGACCACGCAGTGAGGCGATGTGATAGGCGAACAATTGCAGCGGGATCACCGTGGCGATCGGCGAAAGCATCCAGGGCGCTTGCGGCACCCAGAAGACGTGGTCGGCCAGCGGCGGCACGCGCGTATCCCCTTCTGTGGCCACCACAATGACACTGCCGCCGCGCGCTTTAGCCTGCTCAATTTGGCTGATCATCTTCTCGTACCAGGGATCTTGCGGCGCAATCGCCAGCACCGGCAAGTCACGGTCTACCAGGGCAATCGGGCCGTGTTTCATTTCTCCGGCCGGGTAAGCCTCCGCATGGATATACGAAATTTCCTTGAGCTTAAGCGCGCCTTCATAGGCGATCGGCATATTGATGCCGCGCCCCAGGTAGAGCATATTTTTGATGTACTTCATCTCGCGCGCCGCTTGAATAACCTCTTCTTCGCGGTCCAGGCAGCGCCCCACCAGGTCCGGCACCAGGCGCAGGTCAGCCACCAATTGGCGGCGGCGCTCCGGCGTCAGCACGCCGCGCAGTTCGCCCAGCAGCACGGCCAGCATGTAGAGGTCCACCATCGGAGCGGTAAAGGCTTTGGTCGAGGCCACACCAATTTCCGGGCCGGTCTGCATCGAGATATAGCCATCCGAAACGCGCATGGCCTGTGAGCCAATGGCATTTACGATAGACCAGACCGTCGCGCCGCGTTTGCGTGCCTCATCCATGGCAGCCAGGGTATCCGCCGTCTCGCCCGATTGACTGATGGCGATCACCACGGTGTGTTCATCCACAATCGGGTCGCTGTAGCGGAATTCGGAAGCGATTTGCACCTCGGCCGGAACGCGGGCAATGCGTTCGATCATGGTCTTGCCGACCATGCCGACATGCGAGGCGGTTCCGCAGGCGGTCAAGATGATCTTTTGAATCTGGCGCGCCTTTTCAGCCGTCAGATTAAGCTGCGGCAGACGCACCGTGCCCTCGTCAAAATCCACCCGGCCTGCCAGCGTGTCCGTCAGGGCGCGTACTTGCTCGTGGATTTCTTTTTGCATAAAGTGGCGGTAAGCGCCTTTTACCGCAGCCACCGGGTCCCAATTGATTGCGTGCTGCTCCAGAGTTACCGGCTCACCCTTGAGGGTCGTCACCCGCGCGCCGCTGCGCGTTACCACCGCCATCTGGTGCGATTCAAGAAACGCCATTTGCCGGGTATGGTCCAGAATGGCCGGAATATCCGAGGCGATGAACATTTCACCCTCGCCATAGCCCAATACAACTCCGCCGGCATTGCCGATGCGCGCGGCGATGATTTTATCCGGTTCACGCGAGGTATACACGACCACCCCATGCGCGCCTTTCAATTGATTGAGCGCGCTGCGCACGGCATCTTCAAAGGAAATGCCGGTTCCCATGAAGCGTTCAATCAAATGGACGATGACTTCCGTGTCCGTATCCGAGTTAAAAGTCACGCCTTCGGCAGTCAATTCCTCACGCAGTTCGAGGAAGTTCTCGACAATGCCGTTATGCACCACCACCACCTCTTTGGTAGAGCCCAGGTGCGGATGAGCATTGCGCGCATTCGGCTCGCCATGCGTAGCCCAGCGTGTATGCCCAATGCCCAAGGTACCCACCAACGGGTTGGCTTCTACCAGGCTGACTAGTTTATTCAATTTTCCGGCGTCGCGCCGGACTTCAATATGGCCGTCTTGGAGCACCGCAATACCGGCCGAATCATAGCCGCGGTACTCCAGACGCTTTAATCCGTTCAAGATGATCGGGGTTGCGTTTTGTTCACCAATGTAACCGACAATACCACACATAGTCCAATCCTCCAGGATAGGCATCAAGAGATTACACCGCCAGCCGGCGTTCGCACCGGTCGGACGGGTACAGATGAGTCTGCCTGAGCGTTCAAGCAGCCTTAAATTGGGTCGGATTGGGAAAGGGGCAGGGCTGCCGCCCTGGAAGGCTTCCGCTGATCTTTCGATTTTCCCGGCGTCCAGAGTGCTGATCTGTTTTCGCCGGTTAACCCCATCCCGCGATGGGGAACCTTCATCCTCGTCACCGCCGGCTGTGATCTTACCCCTGACAGCCGCCGGCCATGCGCTTTACTCTCCCAGACAATATCCATTCAGATGCGTGAAAGTTCCTCCTGAAAACATTTTTTGCCGGGAATGGTCCAGGCTTGTGCTTATTATAATCGTTTTTTCTGACGGTCAAGGGTCAGCGGCTGCGGTTTACGAGAACAGGCTCAGGCGAATCATCCGCAAAGCGCTCAACCTGACCATGATCCAGCCGCCGTTAAGATATAATCACTGGGTAATTCTTAACGATACATCCGGCTGTTTGCCGCCTTCGCACCCGCATTTCTGCCAGCAACTGAAAAGAGTACGACCGATGAATTTTGAAGAACAACTCGATATTTACCTGCGCGCGCGTTTTACATTAATTATTCTGGTTTCGCCGGAAGAAGAACGCGCCTTGCAGACCATCAAAAACGTATGCGAACGCACCGCCCGCCGCTGTGTCACTTGGGACGCCGCGGACGGATTCAGTATCCTGAGCGGCAGCACCGCCAGCCTCAGCCCGGCGCGTGACCCGCTTACCTGTTTAGAGCAGGTCGATCAGGCTGATGGCAATCAATCCGCTCTGTTTGTACTCAAAGATTTTCATGATATCTGGAGCAATCCGCAGCTCAAACGCAAATTGCGTTCCGTTTCGCAGCGGCTTAAATTTACGAAAAAATCAATCCTCATCACCGCCATCAACAATCAGGTTCCGGAAGAATTAAAAGACGAAGCCGTCTTGATCGATTTTCCGCTGCCAAACACGCAGGATTTGGACGAAGTGCTTAACCGGCTGACACAAACCCCCGGCGTAAAAGTGAACCTCACCCGCCTCGGGCGTGAGAAGCTGGTTCAGGCCGCCGTCGGATTGACTTCCTCGCAAGCCCAGCGGGTATTTGCGAAATCGATTGTCAAGGACGGTACCCTCGACGACCGCGATATCGACCTGGTCACGGACGAGAAAAAACAAATCATCCGTGAGTCCGAAGCGCTTGAGTTTTTCGCCTTCACTGAAACGCCGGACGACGTTGGCGGGCTAGGTGTCTTAAAATCCTGGCTGCGCATGCGCGAACGCGCTTTCACGCAGGAAGCACGTGACTACGGCCTGCCTGCCCCCAAAGGGATTGGCCTGATCGGCATCCCCGGTACCGGCAAAAGTCTGACCGCCAAAATGATTGGGGGTCTATGGCGTTTGCCCCTGCTGCGTCTCGATATCGGCTCATTATTCGGCAGTCTGGTGGGTGAATCCGAAGAACGCACCCGCCGCGCGCTGAAACTAGCCGAGACGGTAGCCCCGTGCGTGGTCTGGATCGACGAAATGGAAAAAGGGTTGGCGCACGGCGGTCTGGACAGCGGCACCTCCACGCGTGTATTTGGCACCATCCTGACCTGGATGCAGGAAAAAACCGCCCCGTGTTTTGTTGTCGCCACCGCCAATGATATTTCCAGTCTGCCGCCCGAATTGCTGCGCAAGGGCCGTTTTGACGAGATTTTCTTTCTCGATTTGCCCACCAGCGAGGAGCGCCATGAGATTTTCAGCGTTCATTTACGCAAACGCAAACGCCTGCCTGAAGATTATGACCTTGATCGTCTGGCTGCCGCTTCAAATGGCTATGTCGGCGCGGAGATCGAACAGGCCATCATTGACGCGATGTATATCGGTTTTAATGACGGGCAGCGCGAGTTTGTCACTGAGGACATCCTGGCAGCCTTGAAACGCCAGGTGCCCCTCTCCATTTCTCAGCGCGAGACCATCTCTGGGCTGCGGAACTGGCTGCGAGAGGGACGCGCACAATCGGCTTCTTTTTCGGAAACTGAGGAAGCCGAAAATCAGTTCGTTTCCATCGAATTAGACATCCGCAAGAAGCCCTGAGCATACACCGATGGGGAATGACGCTGAGACCAACGTACCCGCCCCCAACCGCCAGCAGATTAAACGCTGGGGCAGCGCGCTTTACCGCCGCACGGTCCTGATCGGCGCTCTGCAGCGCCGACGCGCCTTGAATGGTTTGCTCACGGCTGCCTACCGGCAGGAGAAACTTGATGTGCGGATATTGGCTGACGCAATCGCACATCACTTTTCTGCGGATGTACGCGCCAGGGCAACCGGTGCCCTGGCTCAGCTGACCACCTCCGCCGCGATTAATGAAGTCTGGCAAGTGTGGCAAGAGACCAATGATCCAGCCTTATTAAACTTGCTGCGCGGCCTGGACCAGCCGGCAACAAACCCGCCCGCACTGCGGGTCATCAGCGCCCTGGTATTAAATCCGCAGACGCCGGCGCTCAAGCAGCGCAGTGAAGATATTCAAGCCGCGCTCGACCTGGCGCTGCAAGACTCACAATGGACGTCCGTGGCGCGCGCCTGGCTGGCGCAATTATCCAATAAAAGCGCCGGGCAAATCCTTTGCGCGGCCTGGAGTCAGACACACGCGGACTGGTTAAAAGCCCTCATCCGCAAGCAAGGCTGGGTACCAGAAAAGCCTCCGGAAGCATGTGTAGCCGGGGCTTTGCTCAATGCGCAGGTGAATGTCTTGACCCGCGGCGGATCCGAACGCATCCCCGCGCTTTGCCGGGAATACCTGCGCGCGGATATTGAAACCCAGTCTTGGGCGCGCTTCGCATTGCTCAATTTATCCGAACAAACCCAGGTTGACGCGCTCGCACAAATCTGGTTCAGCAGCCGTGATGCGGCGCTGGCTGAGTTGCTGCAGGCCAGTCAGCGCCTGCCCAGCCAACCTGATGAGGTTCATCTGGGCGCGCTGCTGAAATTCAGCCCTCAAAATGTACTTCCAGCCCTCCAACCGGCGCTCATTCCGCGGCTGGTCGAATTTTTGGCGGATGCGGATACGCAAATGAGCGCTGCGGCGGACATGGTATTAAACCATTTGCCAGACGGAGAATTGCCCCCAGCGCTGTGTGAGCACCTCATGCAGCACCCTGATGCGCACCTGGAAGCCATTTGCCTGGAAAATCATTACCTGCCGGCGACACCGGCCCGCCAGGCGCTTTTTCTATTCTTAACCCAGCAGTGGCAGGCCTATCAAACGCTTGATTTTGATTTCCGGCTGTTGACCACACTGGTCGCCGCCGCTAAACCAGAATTTAAAGAACGTATTGCCGCCCTCATCCGCACTTCTGGACGAACGGATTTCCTGCCCATTTTAAGCGGCGGCCGGCAAAACCTCGATCTGCATTGGCTGCCGCCCGAGGACATCAACGCCTTCGCGCAAATGCTGGGTGAATCCGGCGAATGGGAACGGCTCTGGCAGCTTGCGCTGCAAACCGATTATTTCCACAGCCTGGAAATAATCGCTCGGTTGCACTCACAGGGCTTTTTACCCGCAAAAGCCGATGAAGGCGTGTTATTCAAAACGTTAACCCAATTTCTCAGCCGGCCTGCCACAGCAAGTCCCGCGGATTTACGCGGCCAAACACCGCCCGGCTTGCGCAAGGCCTTGCTGAATGTATCCGGGCGAATTAACGCCTTTGCGTTCTCGCTGGTTGACAACCACCTGGCTATCGGCACCAATCAACGTCAGGTTGCGATTTGGGACTACCACCTCGGGAAGCTGCTCCTCCTTCAGCGTGGTTTCAACCGCTCAATCGGCGCAGTTGGCTACGCGAAGGACGGCGCGCTTTGGATCGGCGAACGAACCATCAGCGACGATCCTTGCGGAATCTACCGCTTGTTCGGCGATCAGCTTAATCCGGTCGGGACTGTCAGCGGCTCGGTAATCGGCTTTGTCCCTACTGGCGCGAATCGGGTCATCTCACTTGGGCGGGACCAGATCGCGCGCACCTGGGATCCGGCCTATCAGCAGCCGGTCAGCCGCCGCGAATTATCGATCTGGCCGCGTTCATTCTGCGTGGATGATGCGAACGGCATCCTATACCTTTGCGCGCGCCGGCCATACCGGTACAATCTGGCCGACCTCACGCAGATGAAAACGAATTTCACCCAATCCGATGATAAGAACAGCATGCTTTCCGCCTGCGCCGTCACGGCTCGCGGGGATTTTTACGCTGCCCGCAGCCAGCATCAACTTTATCACGCGGCGGGACCAGATCAACAGCGCCTATCCCTGACTGCCATGATGCCCATTCAACAAAACGCTGTTGGCTTATGCGCCGTCCGCGGGCAGGACGAAATTGTGCTGGCGGAGCAAGATGGCAGAATCTCGGTTTTTCAAGCCGAAAACACAGCTTCCGTCCGCCGCTTGAACGCAGGCGAGGTAATCACCGCTGTGGAGGTTTCCGTCGACGGAAAATCAATGGCGATTGGTCATTCCGCCAGTCAGGTCGCCTTTTGGGATCTGCAAACGCTAGCCCTGCCGGCGCTGGCACAGCAGCCGATCGGCGGATTAACGAAACAAGATTTGCAAACCTTGCAGGCCATTGAATCTGGTTTAACCGCCGGCGCCGCTGACGAAGCTGCCCGGTATTTAATTGCCATGCTGCAATTCCGATTTCGTTATGATATCGAGATCGACCAGGCGCCGCACCTGGCGCCCGGTGAATTCGATATTTTCCTGGAACCAGATGAGCCGGCCGTTCTTTCTGGCTGAACCAGTGCGAAGTTTGTTATAATCAGCAGGTAATACGTTGAGGATGGCTGCTCAACGTTTCATTGATTTAATACGAGGAATCCAGCATGGCAGGCCGATTGGCGATTGATTTTGGCACATCCAATACCGTAGTAACTCTTTGGGACGCGCAGCGCGGCGAAGGTGTTCCGGTACATATTCCCGAGTACGGCAAACGTTCTCAGCACAGTGAGGAACAAATCAGCGTGATTCCTTCTGTAATTCATTACGCTGACGCAAACCGACGCTGGATCGGTCAGCAGGTCTTTGACCGTGAGGTTTACAATTCGCGCCGCACCCTGCGCTGGATGAAACAGTATATTAATCACCGCAGCCCGATTAAATTCACCTTTGATGGACAGGAAATCACGCCATTTTCCGCCGGCAAAGAATTTCTGACTTCGATATTGACCTTTGCTTTGCAGGAAATCGGTATTCAGGACGAAGAAGTGGCCTTCAGCGTACCGGTTGAAGCTTTTGAGCACTATGAAAACTGGCTGAACGGCATTGCCGAATCGGTTGGAATCCGCCGTTTCCGGCTGATCGACGAGCCTTCAGCTGCCGCTTTAGGGTACGGGGCGCATATTCAGCCCGGCAACATTTACCTGATTTTTGACTTCGGCGGCGGCACGCTGCATGCGTCGGTTGTTTTAATTGAAACTGAACAAAAAGCTGCTACTGGCCGGCGCTGCCGTGTTTTAGGCAAGGCCGGCAAAAGCATCGGCGGATCGCGGATCGACCAATGGATTTTCCAGGAAATACTTCGCCGCAATCACCGCCGTGACAGTGACGAAGCCATTCGGTCGCTCAGCCCGGCTGTTCTGGTTGCCAGCGAGACCATCAAAGAGACCCTCTCCCAACAGGATACAGCCGAGATGCAGCCAATTACCCTGAGTGATGGCAGCGTTCTGACCGCGCAATTCACCCGCGCCGAATTTGAAGCTTTGCTGGATGAAAACAATCTGTTCACCGATATCGGTTTTACCATCCGCTCGGCGCTGGCCCAGGCGCAGGAACACGGTTATAACGAGGATCAAATCCAGGCTGTCCTGTTGGTTGGCGGCAGCAGTCAGATTCCTGCGGTGCAGCGCCAGATTCGCCAGATATTCGGCAAAGACAAGGTACAATCAAACCGCCCTCTGGATGCAGTCGCGCGCGGCGCAGCAGCTTTTGTGGCCGGTGTGGATTTCTACGACCACATCCAGCACGATTACGCCATCCGCTATGTCAACCCAGAAATCGGCGGATATGATTATTACACGCTGGTGCCACGCGGCACAGCCTACCCGACAGAAAAACCGGTGGCGCGTTTATCCGTGAAAGGCTCCTATTCCGGGCAAAAACAATTGGGCCTTTCGATATTCGAAGTTGGCGAACGCCGCAAGAACCACCAACCGGAAAGCGTCGAACTGGTATTTGATCCAAGCGGCGCGGCCAGGATTGTCCAGACCACAGCCCAAGAGATGGAAGATCGTTCATTATTCTGGATGAATGAAAATTCGCCGACCTTTTTAGAGGCCAACCCGCCTGCCGATATCGGCCAGGCGCGCTTTGAAGTCATTTTCAACGTGGATCACAACAAACGCCTGATTGTCACTGCGCGTGATTTAATCACCGGTATGATGGTCTTGAATAACTCGCCGGTGGTTCGTTTGACTTAACAAGGAAACATTTGTGCCATGTCACATATCTCTCGGATAAAAACAAAAATCGTTGAGAAAGAATATTTGCTCGCTGCGCTCAAAGAATTGGGCTACCAAATCGAGGAAAACAGCACGGTCAGTGGTTTTGGCGCCGCCTCAACGAAGGTTGACCTGAAAGTTCGTTTGCGGTTAAGCAGCGATATCGGCTTTGTTAAACATGGCGATTCATATGATATCGTCGCCGATTGGTTTTCTGTGCATGGCGAAAGCGCCAAGAATTTCACCAACAAGGTTATGCAGCAATACGCATATCAGGCAACCCGCGCCAAATTGGAAGAACAGGGGTTTACTCTGGTGCAGCAAACCAATGAAAAAGGAAAGATTCAGATGGTTTTGCGCCGGATGGGTTGAAAGGGAATCCAATGAATCTGGAAGAATTGGAAATTACCATCGATAAAGACGGTCAGGTATCCGTCCACGTTCACGGGGTCAAGGGTCAGGCGTGCCTGGATTTGACCAAAAGTCTGGAAGACGCCCTGGGTGGAGAAGTGATCTTGCGCGAAATGACGCCGGAAGCGCTTGAAAATCAAAATCCGGACTGGTTAGGCAACAACCTGGAAATAAAAAGGCGGGCATGACGACCACCGAACGACGGTTACACCTGCACGACTTCACCCTTTCCAGTTTTGTGAACGGTCCCGGCCGGCGCGCCGTGATCTGGCTGCAAGGCTGCACACTGGCCTGTCCCGGATGTTTTAATCCGGGTACGCATGCATCTACTGGCGGGTACTTTGAACATCCCACCGAACTGGCACGCGCAATTTTCCGGCACAGCAGCCAGCTTGACGGTATCACCATCAGCGGTGGTGAGCCCCTGCAGCAGCCGCAAGCGCTGCGCCACTTCCTTGAACTGATTCGCGCAAATTCCAATTTGAGCGTCGTGGTTTTCAGCGGGTTTTCCTGGGACGAAATTCAAAAAATGCCGCTCCATGCTGAGTTGCCAGAGCTGGCCGATGTACTGATCGCCGGACGTTATCAGCAGGCTCAACGTATTGCCCGCGGGCTGCAAGGCTCGGCGAACAAAACCTTTCATTTTTTCACGAATCGTTACAGCCAGGATGATTTTAATGAAATTCCCGAGGCTGAAGTGACCATTGGCGCTGATGGTGAAATTTTTATGAGCGGAATTGCCCCCATTGATTTCTATGCGTTATGAGCCTTTCAGAGATTTTCGCCGGGTACCTCGAATACGTAACGGGTAAATCGCAGCAGACTGAGATTCCAGAAGAATCGCTGCGCTATTTCGCCGCCTGCGGGATTCTGCTCAATTGCGCCGAAGAAAATTCCGTCGAAAAAATCGCATTGCTCAAAAGCGCGATTCAATCCTCCGCGGATGGACGCCTGCGGAGTCTGGCATTCCGCCTGCTGACCGAAACAACAGAACCCTGGCGAACCGAGGCGCTGACCGCTATTTATAACCTGGCCTTGCTTGACCGCTACCAGCCCGCAGTTGATTGGCTGCTCACGCAGCAGAATATCGGCGGCAATCCGCAGCAGCGCGCCGTCTTTGCATTGCTGATTCATGGTCCCCAGACCTTGCCCAGTTTTGACCCGGAATTGAAGCATATTCTTGCTTACCTGCACACCAATCCAGACCCTGGGTTGCTCAGCCGCATGCAAGCAAAAGCGGATTTGGGCAATTGGAAAGCGCTTCATCATTTACTCAGCCTGGCGGCCGGTTTGACGATTAGCGAAGAAGCCAGCCAATATTTTGTGAATCATTACGATGAGCTGACCGAAACAGAACGCGCCCGGCTTAATGATGAACTCATCCGCAGGAGCGCAGAAACCCCGGCCGTTGATTTGCTATGCGAAATCGTCATCCGCTTCCCCGCCGACACCCTACGGCAATACGCACTCGCCCACCAGCTTGCGCCTGATGAAACTGTATCCCTAGCGGCATACCTGTTTATGACCGACCAGTGGCAGCGCTTCGAAAATCTGGATTTTGATCGCCGGCTGATTACTCAAGCCTACAA
Organism: Bellilinea sp.; assembly: GCA_036822575.1. Lineage (GTDB taxonomy): Bacteria > Chloroflexota > Anaerolineae > Anaerolineales > Anaerolineaceae > Bellilinea. The sequence goes on from DAISHK010000003.1 coordinate 270,305, forward strand.
CCAGGCAGAGCCGAATTTACGCGCGCGCTTGCTGGCTCAGGCGCGCTATTCCGGGCAAATTTCCTGGCTGGAGCAGACTTCGCAGAGCCGCAGCACCCGCTGGATCAATGATCTCACCGAAAATGATTGGCGTCTCGTCATCGCCGAGCTGCTTGAATCAGCTCAATTTGAGGCGTTATGGCGGCTGGCCCAATCCGCGCCTGCCCGTTGGAGCGCTCAAATTCTTGTTCAATTAGGACAGCTCGGCTGGCAGCCAGAAGAAATCAATGCGAACGACGCCTTCCAGCAGCTTTTATTGCATGCTTCAGCCTGCCAGGCAGTGCTGATTCAGCCAGTTGAAATCGCACATGCTCAAAAACCAGGAGAAGATTTAAGCTGCCTGGCAGCCTTTCATCAGCAACCATTGCTGGCGATTGGCGGCAGCCAGGCTGACATTCATCTATGGGATTATCATGCCCGCAGCTGGCTGCCCCCAATTCATGGCTCCGCGGCGCAGGTGCGCGCCCTGGCGGTTAGCCCGGATGACGACTATATCGTCTGCGCCAATGGGGATCACCGCATTCGTATTTACCGGCGGGAAGGATACGCGCTGGTAAAAACGCTGGAAGGCCATAGCGGGTTGATCCGCAACCTGCGCTTTTCAGCGGACGGACGCACCCTTTTCAGCGCCGGCTTTGATGGCAGTCTGCGTTCCTGGCGCTTTCCAAATGGTCCTGAAGGCGCAGCTTTGCAGCAGCAGCAAGGCGAAATCTTCGCCATTGATTTTAACGCGCAGCGGCAGTTGTTGATTTCAGGTACAGCGGATGGCAAAGTCCGCGTATGGAAATGGCCAGAAATGCAGCACCTGCGTGTCATCGACGCAGATTCAGGACCAATTTTTGCTGTGTGCGCCGGTTCTGATCAATTGGCTGCCAGTTGGGCCAGTGTTTCCAGGCAGCTCTCCGTTTGGAATTTGCTCAGCGGGCAAGAATTAGCGGCGCTCAACACCTCCGAACGACTGATCGCGTTGAAAATCTTCTCCGAAGAACACTGGCTATTGACCTTCAGTACTGCCGGCGAAATTCAAACCTACGCATTGCCGAAAACAGAGCCAATCGCCGCCCCCATTAATCTTTCGGCAGACGGCGCGGCTCTGGAATTGGTCAGTGAAAACCTGTTTTCAGCGGCTTCAGCAAACGGAAGGATTGGCCTTTTCGACTACAGCATCCTCCGACTGTATGACCGTCCGGCTGGAGACCAGCCGGCCAGCCAGTTGCTGGAACAGGTCCGCCGTTTGAGAAAATTAAAGCAGCCTGAAGGAAATATCGCCTGGCTGAATTTTATCGAAGCACAGCACCAGTGGCGCGCCCGCTTTGATATTCAGCTCAGCCGGTCTGAAACCTTCCAGCTTGGAGAATTCGATATCCAGCTTTAGTTGTTACAACTCAGGTCCTTCCACATTTCAGCCACAAACTGTTCTAATTTTTCGGCGCTGTCTGGGTAAAACGGCATCACCTGTCCGTGATAGCGGTAATAAATTAACAGCGACCAGAGTACTTCAAAGCCGCCTTTGCGATATTCCAATTCGTCCGGAAAATAATTGGTACAGCCATTGGTGTATCCGCCGAGATGCAGCCGCGTTGTATTGATTTTACTGTTCACAGCCAGCGCAATTTCAGCCATGATTTCCAGTGGAACGCCAGCCCAGCCGCCATGATTAACCAGCAGCATTTGTACTTCAATTTCCTGCTGCTGCTCTAAAATTTCAAGCTGACGCAGCCGGTCAATTTCTGCCAGCCACCCTTCACCCTGGATATGCGACTGCGCCCAGGCTTCGGCAGCAATGGCTTGCGCGGTTTTCTCATCCGGGACCGGCGAGTACAACCGGATCGTACGGCTGACCATACGCAAGCATTTAATCGGCTCTGGCGACAGTTGCTTAATTACCGGAGTCAGCGCCTGACACAGCATATCGGCCATTTTTTCCAGGGCAGCCTGGCTTTCCCGTCTGCGCTGTTGTTCCACCTTTTCATCAACAGGCCGCTGCGAACAAAGGTAGGCCTGAATTTCAAGCATTTCTGCGTCGCTTTGCTGAAATTTTGGGCGAATATTTCCAGCCGCGCCCTGCGTAATCATTACCGGGCAGCCGTATTCAGCCGATAGCCGGTCACGTAACATGCCGAAATAATCAGCAGAAAGCAGGTAGTTATCACTGCTCAGTACATTGGCATGAGCGCTGACGCGCAGACAGATCAATTTTCGCTGACCGCTGGCGGCATCGAAAAACACCATGCCAGAAACGCGCCGGTCCACTGCTCCATCCACCGCACGGCGATTAACACCAATTTCCACTTCGGTCCTTGCCCAGGCAATTTGGACGGCGCGTCTGTTTTTAAAGGCGTCCTTAGCTGCGGCCGCCGCTTTAACCAGTAAATTGTCGAGGTAAGCTGGTTCAACCGCCGCATCAGGGCCTGCATGTGTATGCGAAAAGCACAGCATGATCGCCGCCGGAGAAATGCCCAGTGCCTGTCCGATTACCTGGCGGCAGCGCCAGGCAATTTGCACGGTAAAGCCGATAGCATCAATCGCCGCTAAAACGCTGATCGATTGATCTGGGGTTTGCCAGATAGCGATTTGCAAGAGCAATGGGTCACGCACGCCGCGCGAAGTATTATCAACACGATCGAAACCGACCAATTCTACGGGATTTAAAGGCGTTATATCCGCCTGACTGAATCCACAGGTTGTATTCAAAATTGCACCTGATCTTCCTATACAAAAAAGAAACGGCCTCATCCCCCAGGCCGGAAATCAAACTTGTCCCTTGTTAATTCAACGTTCGCACGACCGCTGAAGTTTGGAACAGCAATGCCTTTGGTGCAATCTCAATTCGCTTTACATTATAATTATCCTCGATTATTTCCAAACCCGCCAGAGGTAACGTGAGAATCAGCAATGTTTTAAAAAATCCGCCGGGACTCTCGCCGGTACAGAATAAGAATTTTACCAATGTAAAAATTGACGCTATTGGCGTAGGACTGGCGAACGCAGCTTCTCCTTTTCTTTCCGTATTCTTGACGCGCCTGGGCGCCAGTTCATTTGAGGTCGGATTATTAACCTCAATGCCGGCTTTAACCGGTTTATTGTTATCCATTCCCCTGGGGCAATTTCTGCAAAACCAGCGTAAAATTGTGCCCTGGTTCAGCGCGGCCCGGCTCGGTGTTCTCTTGAGTTATGGGCTGACGGGGTTAATCGCTTTCTTCTTAAAAGACCACCCGTTAATTATCGGCATTCTCGCCATCTGGGCGCTGGCCACCATTCCCCAATCCGTTTTAAACATCACCTTTTCGGTCGTGATGAATGCCGTAGCCGGGCCTAATTATCGTTTCGAATTAATGATGCGGCGCTGGTCGATTTTAGGTTTCACCACTGCTGTGATGGTCTTTGTAGTAGGGCAGCTGCTTGAATCAATCCGATTCCCGCTGAATTATCAGATCAGCTTCATCGTTCTCTCGATCGGCGCATTGATCAGTTATTACTTCTCATCGCAGATCACTCTGGATGACATCCAAAGCCATTCTGCTGGCGCGCGCCTGAAATTCAAGGATCAAATCAACGAATACGTACGCCTGGTCAAGAAGGAAAAACCGTTTCAATCCTTCATTATTAAGCGTTTTGTGGTTCTGACCGGTTCTTCTTTGGTTCTGCCGGTTTTTCCGTTGTATTTTGTCCGTACCATGCAGGCCAGTGACGGCTGGATTGCGACCATCAATATGGTTCAAACGGCGATTGTGATCATCGGCTATTTTTTCTGGACATACCGCTCACGGAAGAATGGCACGCGTAGTGTTCTGCTTTGGACAACTTTTGGCACCGCCCTCTACCCGATCCTGGCGGCGTTTATGCCCAACGTGGTGGCCATCACGGTCTTGGCCGGCATCAATGGAATTTTCCAGGCAGGGCTGAATTTGGTCTTTTTTGACGAACTGATGAAGACCGTGCCGCCAGAATACAGCTCGACCTTCATCGCGCTTGCGCAGGGTATCCAATATTTTTCGTCAATCGCCGCCCCTTTAATTGGCACCTTTATCGGCGATCAGATCAGCCTGTCCTTTGCCCTGGTCGTTGGCGGCGTCTTGCAATTTTTGGGGTTCATTTTGTTTCTCAAAGAGAAGCCGCCTTCAGATGAACCAGCGCTGGCCGCCGGTTAACGCTTTCCAGCAATAATCGCTGACATACGCTAGAATTAAAAAACGGTGCCGCAGGCAAACAAATCCTGCGGCACCGTTCTCCTTAACCGGTTATGAAATCCAATCGCTGGGCAGGTAATCCACGCGATTATGATAGATCAAATTCGCCGTTCCATCCGGGTTGATGTCAAAACGCGTCATACCGCAATTATTCATTTCCATCCAGAAAGGCGGACGGTGGGTCAGACCGATTAACGCATTGAAAAAGTAATTAAAAAAGGCGCCGTGACTGAAGATCGCGATGCGGGCGTCGCTGCCGTTATGGTGTTCGATCAGCCATTCAATCACCCCACGCGCCCGCGGAATCCGGTTCTCAGCCGGTTCAAACGGCCGGCTCCACCACCCGGCTGAATTGACTTCAGCGGTGAACTGGAGCCGTGGGAAGCCCGCCAGCAATTCCTGAGGAGTTTTTCCCGGCTGCCCGGCCAACTCACCGGTTTGCTCGTTTTCCAGATAAATTCCGCCGCCTTCGTGGATTCCTTCCAGACCAAAAATCGGTAAATCAAGCCGTTCAGCGCTGTAAGAAGCGGTCGTTAACGCACGCCACATCAGCGATGAGTAAATATGGGTAATGCCAAACCCGCGTGCATTTTGCATATCGCGCAGCAAATATATCGGTGCTTCAGGATGTTCTCCGGCCAGAAAAGCTGCCACTTTTTGCGCCTGTTTCACTCCCAGATCGGTCAGCAGTGGATCTTCTGAACGCCCCCGTTCGCTGCCGTTTTCCGTCCATAAACGATTATTGCAGGATTGGCCGTGTCGAATAAAATAAATCTGCATCAATTACCTTCCTAATTTTTCGAACTTGTCGCCGTAAATCTCCTTTCAGCCGTCGGGAATTCGTCGTTCGAATTCAAAGATGCCAAATCCCGGCAACAAAAGTCCAGTATAATGTATTCATATATGGTTCAGGAACCAATCTGGTTGTATTATACCGTTGAATTATTTGCGTTCGGCTTCTCGGACGATAAGTTTAAAGGATTGGCATGGTTCATCTCGGATTGTGGCGGGGCAAAAGTCTGACCCTCAGCTTAAAACCCAATTGCATTACCATCAGCCTCGAAAGCAATGAAGTTTACAGTTATGATTTAGCTGGCCGTCTTTGGACCGGATTAAAAGAAGATGTTTCCTACCGGCGCGGGTTAGATGGAAAAATCATCGCCAAATGGATGCTTCCTTCCGGCGAGCGCAATCGCCGCTGGCTTAGCCCCGCAGAAGCCGGTCCACTGATTGACCACGCCGCCCAATTTATCGAGGTTCTGGTAAAAGCAGCAGAGTCAGGTGAGCTTGCCTTTACTCCACAAATAACCAGCGCTGGACTGCACGCGTTAACAGCCGCCGCTCATTTTACTGCCGGCCAGGCAGCATTAGACGCGGCGGCATTCCGCAAGGTATATATGCCGGTTGGCATTCTGCCGCCAGACCAGTATATGGCGCTCGTTCTGCAGGCGACGGAAGGATGCAGTTTTAACGCCTGCACATTCTGCGATTTTTACCGGGATCGCCCCTTTCGAATTAAAAGTGCTGAGGAATTGCATAGCCACATCCAGGCCGTAACAGCCTACCTGGGTGAGGGTTTCAGTTTGCGCCGCACCGTGTTTTTGGGCGACGCAAACGCCCTGGTCACGCCGATGCGCAAGCTGATTCCGCAATTAAAAGTTGTCAATCAGGCTGTTGACGTCCAAAAGCTGGGCGGTATTTTCGCCTTTCTGGATGGTTTCAGCGGAGAGAAAAAACACGCTGCCGATTATGCCGAGCTAAAAGCACAGGGATTGGAACGCATCTATATCGGCATGGAATCTGGGAGTCCGCAATTGCTGTCCTACCTCAACAAACCCGGCCGCCCAGAAGACGTCCTGCACGCTGTCCAAGCCATTAAAGCCGGCGGCGTGGCGGTTGGTATTATCTGCCTGTTAGGCGCAGGCGGACAGCAGTACGCGCAAGATCATGTACGCGATACAATCAGCCTGATCAATGCAATGCCGCTCGATCTGGATGATATTATCTATTTTTCAGAACTGGTTGAAAACGAGAATTTGCCCTATGTTCAAAGCGCTTACCAGAACGCGCTCGTCCCATTGAGCGCTCAGGAACGAATTGAACAGGGAGACGCCATCGAGCGAAATCTGAAATTTTCCGTGGAAGGCGGCACGCCGCATATCAGCCGCTATGATATTCGTGAATTCGTGTATTGAATCTTTAAAATTACCTTCGGGATCCTATACTTAACCTTTTTTTTGGAGCAAGCATGACTGAATTTTTTCCGGTCGGAAAATTGCCGGCCGACGTTTTGGCAAATATACTGGCGAAAATGCCGCAGCATGACCCACGGGTACGATTAGGCCCAGGGATCGGATTAGATTGCGCAGTGATTGATTTCGGGGAAACGAATTTAGTCTTCAAAATTGAACCGATCACTTTTGCCAGCAGTGAAATTGGCTGGTATGCAGTCCAAATTGCAGTCAATGATATTTCAACCACCGGCGCTTTGCCGAAGTGGATGCTTATGACCGCCTTGCTGCCTGAAGGCAAGACAACAGCGGCCAGCGCCGATGAGATTTTCAAACAGGTGAGCCAGACTTGCGCTGATTTAGGTATTGATGTAATCGGCGGTCATACTGAGATCACTTATGGCATTGACCGCCCAATTCTTGTTTCTACCGTAATCGGCGAAGTGCCGCAGGATCAGCTGATCACCCCAAAAGGCGCGCTGGCGGGTGACCATATCCTGGTGACGAAGGGCATCCCGATTGAAGCCACAGCGCTCCTGGCGCGGGAATTTCCTGAACGATTAAGCGCAGTTCTGACACCTGAGGAAATTGCAATGGCGCAGCAATACCTGTTTGATCCCGGCATCAGTGTTTTCAAGGATGCTCGCATCGCCGTCCAATGCGGCGGAGTACACGCGATGCATGATCCGACCGAAGGTGGAATCGCCACGGCATTGCTGGAAATGGCCACCGCCAGCCAGAAACAATTGGTCATCGACCCGACGAAGATCCCAATGCCCGCCCTTTCGCTGCGCATTTGCCGGCAATTTGACCTGGATCCATTGGGAACAATCGCTTCTGGCGCGTTGCTGCTGGCAGTGGACCCCTCGGCTGTGGATGGAATGCTGGCAGCTTACCAGAGTGAAGGCATTCTGGCGGCTGATATTGGCTTAATCCGTGACGGAGCGGCGGATGTTCTTGAACTTCACGATCGTCAGACTGTACCTTTGCGTCGTTTTGTCCGCGATGAAATTACCCGCGTATATGAAACTGCACCTGCCAATGACTAATACGTAGCGAGGACTAAGATGGGTTTTCTCCTAAGTCTGTTCTTTGGTTTTTTCCCCATGCTGTTGTTTGCAGCCATTATTTATTGGCTGGACCGTTATGAAAAAGAGCCCAAGAATTTAATCTTTGGCGCATTTCTTTGGGGCGCAATTGTCGCGGCTGGGGGCGCATTTATCCTTAACACTGAAATTGGCATCGGTGTATATACGCTGACCGGTTCAGATCGTTTGACCAATATCGCCACTGGTTCGATCGCAGCCCCAATTGTCGAAGAAACCCTGAAAGCCCTGGCTGTCGTTTTTGTTTTTATCTTTTTCTTTACTGAATTCGATTCTATTCTTGACGGCATTGTTTACGCGGCCATCACTGCGCTCGGATTTGCCGCGACGGAAAATACGTACTATATCTATAGTTATGGCTTTTTGGATGGCGGGTTTCCCTCATTGTTTTCAATGGTTTTTGTGCGCGTCATCCTGGTAGGCTGGCAGCACCCATTTTATACCGCTTTCTTTGGTATCGGTCTGGCTGCCGCCCGGCTGGAGAAGAACATTTTACTCAAAGGGTTGTTTATCCTGACCGGATTTTTCTTCGCCATACTGACCCACTCAATCCATAACACCATTCCAGAACTCATCCCCAATGCCGCCGGACTATTCCTCGGCTCCATTCTGGATTGGTCTGGCTGGATTTTAATGTTTCTCTTTATCTTGTACATGAATTACCGAGAAAAACGAATTATTCAAGGGCAGCTTGCTGAGGAAGTCAGCCTGGGCACCCTGAATGCGCGCCAGTATCAGATTTCATTTTCAGGGCTCAACCGCTTCTCTGCTGGCCTTTCTGCCTTTGGCACACCCCAATATCGGGATGTGCGCGCATTGTATCAGCTTTGCGCTGAACTTGCCCATAAAAAATACCAGCTGCAGCGGATGGGACGCGAACAAGGTAATGACCTGATAATCGCCGACCTGCGGCTGAAAATAGCGGCTGTTTCCCGCCGTTTGAACGGTCAAAACGCCCCCATTCAGCCGCTCGAGATCCTGTGAAAACCGCTCGCTGAAAGTTTGCTCAGCCGGTTGCATTCCGTTATCCTTTGTTCCGTGGTAAAATAACCACCGCGAAAACATGCGCCCGTAGTGAAGTGGATATCACATTACCCTCCGGAGGTAAGAGCCTGAGTTCGAGTCTCAGCGGGCGCACAAGTGAGCAAGCCAGCGAGCATGCTCTTTTTTATAGAATCTGCCTGATCAATTGGCATTTATCCAATAGTCTTGTATTGTAAACGTAATTCCGCTTGATTATTAATACTTTATTTACAATTCTTTGGTATATATACTGTGAATAAAAGTATGTTTCCGCGCTGGTTCAGCGCTTGGATCAAGGAGATTTAAACGATGGGCTATTATGGTTATGGATTAGGTTTTGGAGGATACGGGCTATACCTGTTATTCTCCCTGCCGGCATTGATTTTAGGCCTTTGGGCGCAGGCGAAAGTTAAGGGTGCTTTTCGTAAGTATTCGCAAATCCGCAGTTATGCCGGTTTAACCGGCGCGCAGGTTGCCCGGCGCATGCTGGACGCCTACGGGCTCAATCAAGTAGAAATTCGTCAGGCGCAAGGCTTCTTAAGCGATAATTATGATCCGCGCTCGAAAACGCTCAATCTTTCACCGGATGTCTATCAAAGCAACAGCCTGGCTTCTGCCGGGGTGGCTGCTCACGAAGCCGGCCATGCTGTTCAAGACGCGCAAGGCTACACCGCATTGAAATTCCGCGCCGCTATGGTTCCCTCAGTCCAGATTGGCAGTTGGCTAGGCCCGATTATTTTCATCGTCGGCCTGTTCATACCTTCTACATTCGGAACTTCTGTTGCGTGGATCGGCGTTGGGTTGTTCGCGCTTACCGCCCTCTTTGCGCTGGTGACCTTGCCGGTTGAATTTGATGCCTCTAATCGCGCGAAAGCCTGGCTTTCCTCATCTGGCGTCATTTACAACGAAGAGATCAAGGGTGTTAATGGCGTTCTGGATGCAGCCGCGTTGACCTATGTGGCGGCCGCTGTGCAGGCTTTATCAACGCTGATGTATTATGCCTTTCTGCTGATGGGTCGTAATCGAGATTAAGTACCCCGAGGTTCAGGCTGCCGATGAGGCAGCCTTTTTTTATTGAAGGGTTGCCTTAATTTGATGCTAAATCCAATGGAATTTGCTCGAATATTCAAATATTTAAATTAATTTTCGTTAAGGAAAGCATAAATTTTACGTGACAGAATACACAAATAAGGCTAATTGTTGTAAAATCAATTCTGACCAAAACAAATTATTGGAATTTTTGTCAACTCCCACCAAATTGACACGAAGTCGGATGAGGTTTCCATGGATTCGAAAATCGTACCAGATATTATCGTAAGCAGATTACCCCGCTATTTACAGGCTCTCGAACATATGCAGCGGGATGGATACAAGACAACCTCTTCTCAAGAATTAGGGGACAGCATTGGGATTTCCGCTGCTCAAATTCGAAAAGACCTTTCGCAATTTGGCGAATTCGGAAAACAGGGAACAGGCTATTCGATCACCTACCTGGTCGATCAAATTCAAGATATTCTCCATTTGAACCGCACCTGGGATCTGGCGGTCGTCGGTATTGGCGATTTAGGTACAGCCCTGACGCGCTACCAGGGTTTTTTCAACAGCGGCTTCCGCATTCTCCTGGCTTTTGATAATGACCCCAAGAAAATCGGCAAACGGATCGGCGATATAGAGGTAATGGATACCTCCCGTATGGCGGAGGAAATCCAAAAAGCTGGCGTCCAGATGGCCATGATCACAGTACCGGCAATTTACGCGCAAAGTATTGCGGATGAACTGATTAAGGGCGGCGTGAAAGCCATTCTTAATTACGCCCCGATCAGTTTGAATGTGCCCAAAGACGTTCATATTGAATCCGTGGATCCGATCGTCAAATTGCAGCACATGACTTTCTATCTGGAAAAATAAATCCGAGTTTAGATATAAAAAAAGCCAGGTCGTGAACGACCTGGCTTTTTTCTTCATGGAAATTATGTTAGAGATTGATCAGACTGCGCCGCAAAGTCTCCCGCAAGGCCAGCGCTTTACTGGCGCCTTCTGCCGTACAGGTCATTGGGTTATCGACCAGATACGCCGGGATTCCCAAGGTCTTGGTCAAATACTTATCAATCCCGCGGATCAGCGCGCCGCCGCCGCATAAAGCCACCCCCCGGTCAATAATATCGGATATCAACTCAGGCGGGGTTTTTTCCAAAACGCGCTTCACCATCTGAACAATCTCGTTAAGCGGATCCTGTATAGCCTCAACGATATCATCCGTAGATAGCGTGACCGGCCGCGGCAGCCCAGACACCTGGTCCTGCCCCTGCACTTCCATTGTTAGCTGAGTTTCCTGCGGTACGGCTGCACCGATGCGAATTTTTAGTTGCTCTGCCGTCGGCTGACCGATGATCAAACCATATTTCTTGCGTACATAGCCGCTAATGGCGTCATCAATAAAAAGACCGCCGGTGCGCGAGGTTTCCGCAGTGACAATATCATTCATTGCCAGCACGGCCGCCTGATTGGTGCCGCCGCCCAACGAAATGATCATGTTTCCCGAGGGGGTATTGATCGGCAAATCGATGCCCAGGGCAGCCGCCAATGGCTGCTTAATCAAGATTACATCCCGGCTGCCAGAACCCAGGCCAGCTTCATGAACGGCCCGTGTTTCAACACTGGTGATGCCATAAGGGATCGTAATAATCAGCCGCGGCGGAAATATACGCATCGGCCCGCAGATTTTTTTCACCAAGTCTTGAAGCAGTTTTTCAGTAATCTCAAACTCAGCGATGACGCCATTGCGCAGTGGACGGATCACCTCAATGCTTTCAGAGACGCGTCCCATCATATCGCGCGCTTTTTGGCCCCATTCGACCATTTTTTGTTCTTCAACAACCAGTGCAACCACCGTCGGTTCCTGAACCAGGATTTGGTTGCCTTCGAGGACAATCGTATTGAGCGTTCCCAGATCGATGCCCAGTTCCCTTGTAAAAACTGGCATGGCTACTTACTTCCTTCCTGGAATAGTTAAGCTTGAATGCGTGGTTTTTATTTGCATCGACCGAATTATACCCTGCTATTCCGGGGGCTGATAGCTGCCAGTATGCTGCTGCCCATAACGCCGCGCAGCATCCAGGCGGATACGTGAACGCCGCAGCGCGGATTCAGCCGCCAGATACTCGTCCTTGGTCACGCTGGCAACCGAAGACAGGCTGGCCTCAGCGCGCTTGCGCGCTTCTTCTGCCCGGGCGATATTGATTTCCATCACATTTTCAGCCGCATCTGCCAGAATAGTAACCTGGTCCGGCTGTACTTCAACAAAACCGCCGGCCACAGTGAAGTGCTGCTCCTGGTTATTCTTGCGGGTTGTGATCACACCGTCCGTCATTGTTCCCAGAACGGGCGAATGGTTCGGCAATATACCCATCACACCTTCGCTGCCCGGCACAACGACGATATCGACGTCGCCAGTGAAAACAATCCGATCTTGAGAAACAATTTCGCAATGAATAGGCATAAGCTTCCCTATGCGGCCAATTCTTTTGCACGTTCGCGGGCTTCGTCAATGGTACCTACCATGTAGAAAGCCTGCTCGGGCAAATCATCGCACTTCCCATCCAAAATTTCACGGAAACCCTGAACCGTGTCACGCAGTGAAACGTAACGGCCCGGACGTCCGGTGAATTTTTCCGCAACATACATAGGCTGCGAGAAGAAACGCTCCACTTTACGGGCGCGGGAAACCAGCAGTTTGTCATTTTCGCCAAGTTCATCGATACCCAAGATGGCGATGATATCCTGCAAATCCTTGTAACGCTGCAGTACCTGCTGAACCTCGCGCGCCGTGTTGTAATGATCCAAACCGACAATGTTCGGATCCAGAATACGAGAGGTGGACGCCAGCGGATCGACAGCCGGATAAATACCTTTTTCCACAATCGAGCGGTCCAAAGCAATGGTCGCGTCCAGGTGGGTGAAGGTCGCCACAGGCGCCGGATCAGAGTAATCGTCCGCCGGGACGTAAACCGCCTGCATGGAGGTGATCGAACCATGCCGGGTTGAGGTAATACGTTCCTGCAGCTCGCCCATTTCCGTCGCCAGAGTCGGCTGATAGCCAACCGCCGAAGGCATACGGCCTAACAAAGCCGATACTTCCGAACCCGACATGGTGTAACGGAAAATATTATCGACGAAGAGCAGCACGTCGCGGCCAGCGTCACGGAAATATTCCGCCATTGAAAGCGCTGAAAGCGCTACACGCAGGCGCACCCCGGCCGGCTCATTCATCTGACCATAAACCATGACGGTGTCTTTCATAACACCGGATTCGATCATTTCACGGTAAAGCTGAGTGCCTTCACGCGTGCGTTCGCCCACACCGGCGAAAACCGAATTGCCCTGGTGAACAGCCGCAATCGAGCGGATCAGTTCCATGATGATAACGGTCTTGCCCGTTCCGGCGCCGCCGAAAATACCCGTCTTGCCGCCTTTGGTGAAGGGGGCAATCAGGTCCACTACTTTCAAACCGGTCTCGAAAACTTCGACGCGGGTCGATTGTTCCTCGAATGACGGGGCCGGGCGGTGGATCGGGTAATACACGTCCGTTTCAACATCGCCCTTATTGTCAACGGTGCGGCCTAAAACGTTAAAAACGCGGCCCAAGGTATTCTCACCCACCGGGACCATAATCGGTTTAAAGGTGCGCCGCACGGGTAATCCGCGCACCAGCCCATCGGTAGAGTCCATCGCAATACAGCGCACCCAGGCTCCTTCGAGCTGTTTCTGCACTTCCAAAATCATATCCGGTTGGCCGGGTCGTTCGATGACGATCGCTTCGTACAATTCGGGGAGATCTTCTGCCGGAAATTCGACATCGACGACACCACCTAATACTTGCACCAGACGTCCGGTTGCTTGTTCCATTCCAATCCTCCAAATGCGTAATTCGTGTGGTGTTTAACCTTTGCCGGCAGTCGCTTGAGCCAAAGCCTCAGCGCCCCCGGATATATCCAAAATATCGCTGGTAATGCCTGCCTGGCGGACTTTGTTGTATTCAACATTCAGCAAAGCAACCAGTTCATTGGCGCTCTTGGTCGCATTGCTCATTGCCAGGCGGCGGGCTGCGTGCTCACTGGCCGCTGAAGACAAGATTGCCTGATAGATTTGCAGTGCGACAAAACGCGGCACCACCTGGTCTAATAATTCTTCCGGATCAGGTTCGTAGGTAAAAACCTGGCTGGAAGGATGCGTGAAATTGATGTCGTGCCCATGATCAGCGTTGAAATCGGGCTTCAACGGCAGCAATTTACGCACCACCGGTTCCTGGCGCATCATCGATTTAAATTCTGTGTAGACAATATAGACTTCGTCCACTTTGCCATTCAGAAATTCATCGACAACCAGTTGTCCAATCGCTGCGGTTTCGGTAAAGGAGGTCGATGAATTGAACATCGGGAATTCAGCGATGACATTCCGCCGCCTGCGAATGAGCATATCACGTCCGCGACGGCCAACCGTCACATAATCAACCGGTACCTCATTCTCCTTGAAAGAGTTCAATGCCGAGCGGACAATGTTGACGATGTATGCGCCTGCCAGACCGCGGTCAGCGGAAACCATGATGACCAGATCTCGTTTAGCAACATCACGATCGGTCAGCAAGGGGTGCAGGCTGGCAGCACCTGGCTGGCGCGCCAGATGCATCAATACCTTCCAGGCTCGCAACGCATAAGCTTTGGTGCGTTCATTGGCAGCCACTGCTTTTCGCACTTCACTGGTTGAAACCGTTTCAAGTGCGCGCGTAACCTGAGCCAGGTTTTTAATACTGCGGATTCGCAGTCGCATTTCTCTGGTGGAAGCCATGTTCTCCCTATCTCAATACTGGCATTTATGCCCAGGTAGCGTTAAAGCCTTGAATTGCCTCACGCAGCTGCGCGGCGGTATCATCATTGATCCGTTTTTTCTCGGCAATGTCTTTTCCAATATTCGGGTAGGCTGTTTCCATGTAGCGGAGGAAGGCCGATTCCCAGGCACGTACACTATCGACCGCCACCTTATCCAAATAGCCGTTGACACCCGCAAACAGCACCATGACCTGATTTTGCAGATCCATCGGGACATACTGCGGCTGTTTCAAGATCTCCTGCAAACGCAGACCACGATCCAATTGCGACTGAGTGGCTTTATCCAGGTCAGAACCGAATTGAGCAAAAGCAGCCAGGTCACGATATGCAGCCATATCCAGGCGCAGACGGCCGGCTACCTGCTTCATGGCCTTTGTCTGGGCATCACCGCCGACGCGCGAGACCGAAATACCCACATTAATACCCGGGCGGATACCGGCGTTGAACAGGTTGGTTTCCAGGAAAATCTGGCCATCCGTGATCGAAATCACGTTGGTCGGGACGTAAGCAGAAACGTCACCCAGCAGTGTCTCGATGATCGGCAACGCAGTCAGACTGCCGCCGGTATGCGCTACCGGAATGACTTTGAATTTATCGCCATCACTCCGCGTTTTAAGAGATTCACTGGCCTCGTGTTCGGATTCCGGTCCGGTGAAGAGCTGGCCTTCAACCACTTCCGCTTTATCGATCGATGGCTTCGTAAAATCTGCCGGAACGACTGCGTAAGCAACTGCCAGACGCGCTGCGCGCTCTAACAGGCGGGAGTGCAAATAGAACAAATCACCCGGATAAGCCTCGCGGCCTGGCGGGCGGCGCAAAAGCAATGAAATTTGGCGGTAGGCCCAGGCGTGTTTGGAAAGGTCATCATAGATCACCAGGGCATCGCGGCCAGATTCCATGAATTCTTCACCGATTGCGCAGCCGGAGTAAGGCGCAATGTACTGCATGGCGGCCGGGTCATCAGCGGCTGCCAAAACGACGATGGTATGAGCCATCGCGCCGTATTTTTCGAGAACGCCAATGGTGCGAGCGACTGCGGCCTTCTTCTGCCCAATCGCGACATAAATACAAATCAGATCTTTGCCCTTCTGATTGATGATCGTATCGATTGCCAGCGCGGATTTACCCGTCTGGCGGTCGCCGATGATCAATTCACGCTGGCCGCGGCCGATCGGGATCATCGCATCAATGGCTTTAATACCCGTCTGCACCGGCGTATCGACGTCTTGACGCTCAATTACACCCGGAGCAATACGCTCGATAGGACGGTAACGCGAAAACGGGATCGCGCCTTTTCCATCAATCGGCTGACCTAATGCATTAACCACACGGCCAATCAATCCGTCGCCAACCGGAACAGACGCAATACGTCCGGTGGTTTTTACCTGCATACCTTCGGAAACCGTAGAATAATCACCGACAATAATGACACCAACCCGTTTTTCCTCCAGGTTGAATGCAATCCCCATGACACCATTGCTAAATTCTACGAGTTCCTGCGATTGAACTCCCGCCAACCCATCAACCTGTGCAATACCATCACCGGTCTCGATGACCGTTCCAACGTTGCGTACTTCCATTTTCGGCTGGAACGAATCGATTTTTTGCTGCAGGTCGCTGGTCAACTGTTTGATCAGATCAGTCATTGAGCCTCCGGGTGCAGTTTAAAAAATTTCAATTTTGAAGAAAATTTTTATTCAAAATAAGTGAAGAATAACTAGCAAAACCAAAGTTAAATGATACTAGAAAGGCTTGGTATTGTCTAGCGCTGTGCGCAAATCAAAATGCTCTCAACAATTACCTTACAGGAAAAGCCCCTCATTGATTAAAGAACTGGAGCGCTAAACGCAGGCGCTCCTCCACATCATTGGCTGCGCCGCGCGGTATGGATTGAATCGCGGTCTGCGCTTCTACCACACTATAGCCTAAGGCAGTCAAAGCATCCAGTACTTCGCTGTCGGCGCTGGTGATATTTACCCCAGCTAAAACATCCGCGCTGCCAACCTTATCCTGCAAATAGAGGATAATTTTCTGCGCTGTCTTCTTGCCCACGCCGGGAACGCGGCCGATAATATCAGCCTGATCGGAGAGCACCGCATTGCGCAGCATATCGATGGACAGAGTCGAGACTACCTGCATTGCCACTCGCGGACCAACGCCATTTACGCCAAGCAGCATCAGGAAATATTCACGCTCTACTTCACTCTCAAAACCGTAAAGCAGCCAGGCATCCTCACGCACAATAAAATGCGTATAAAGGAAGATGCGCTCACCGGGTTGATGCTGGCGCGCTAAAGCCTGGGGAACAAAAACTTTAACGCCTAAACCATTGAGTTCGACCACCAGATGGTCATCGCCGCAGTGGAAAATTTCACCCTGTAGATGTACAAACATGTGGTTTGTTCTCCGCTTTACCGTTGGTCACGGTGGTGATTGTAGGCCTCGTAAGCCACCAAAGCAGTAGCTACAGCCAGGTTGAGTGAATCGCTGCGCCCCAGCATAGGGATTGCGACAACCGCGTCACACAGGTTCAAATGCATTTCCTGCAACCCCTGACGCTCGCTGCCCATCAACAGCACAAACGGATCCGGATAGGGAAATGTATGATAATCCTGCGCAGCTTTATCCGAAGTTCCGATCACGGGTATATTAACGGCTCGCTTCCAGACGGAAAATTCAGGAAAATTACAGCGCACCAATTGGCAGGCAAACAAAGCCCCCATACTGCCGCGCACGGCGCTTGGGTCATACGGATCTGTGCTTTGATCAAGCAGCATCACCCCTTTGCCGCCCACCGCGTCACAGGTACGCATAATCGTACCCAGGTTGCCCGGATCTGCCACTGAATCGAGCGCAATCCAGAGGTCACCGCCGGCTGGAGCAATGCTATCCAAAGCGCTCCAGCGTTGTTTGGCAACCGCGGCCAAGCCTTGCGGACCATCCTTTTCGGAGAGCGAATCAAAAACGGCGCCGGACACTTCCAATACAGAGCCGCCTTTAGCGATGAAAGCATCGACCGTCTGGCGGCCAAAAATACTAGTCATTCGCTCAGGCGCATAAATCAAAGTCTCAAGCGGCCAATTCAGCGTTACCGCTTCACCCACAATGTGAAGACCTTCTAAGTAAAAAGAGCCGCTTTGCTGGCGCTCTTTGCGTTCGCGCAGTTTTCGGATTTGTTTAATCGTCGGGTTAGCTGGGCTGGTGATCATTGCATCAATGAATTGATTTTATTGCTGTGCAAATGGCAAATCGCAATTGCCAGTGCGTCAGCGGCGTCATCCGGTTTTGGAGTCTTGTTCAGGTTCAATAGCGCTTTGACCATGGCTTGAACCTGCTTCTTTTCAGCGCGGCCATACCCAACCACAGATTGTTTCACTTCCAGCGGGGTATATTCGCCTAAATTCAAATGATGCTGGTTCAGCGCCAGCAAAATAACACCGCGCGCCTGGGCAACGCCAATAGCCGTCGTTACGTTCTGGTAGAAAAACAACTTCTCCACCGACGCAGCATCTGGCCGGTGGAGAAGAATTAATTCGTTCAACTGATCATAAAGCGATTGCAGTCTTTCGGCTGGCGTCTGGTCTGGGGTAGTTAAGATGGCCCCATAAGCTACCATTTCAATGCCGTTGGCGGTATCACGTACCAACCCGTACCCTGTTGTAGCTGTACCAGGGTCAATGCCGAGTACCAGCATGCTGGCTATTCCTCTTCCAGAGCAGCCATCGCCTCATCGGAAATGCGCATATTGTGATAAATATTCTGAACGTCATCCAGCTCTTCAATATTATCCAATGCGCGCAGCACCTGCAGGGTATCGTCTACCGAAAGGTCCATTTCCTGATTAGCAACCATGCGCAGACCACCCTCATCCGGGTTCAGATTATTCGCGCGCAAGGCGTCAGAAAGAGTCTTGAACGATTCAACCGGGCCGGTGATTTCAATTTCACCATCATCATAAGAGACGTCATCCGCACCGGCTTCCACAGCGATTTCAAATACTTTGTCAAACAGCGCTTCGTCACCCGGTACGGTGAAGTAAGCGACCCGCTTGAACTGCCAGCCAACCGATCCGCCCTCGCCCAGCGTTCCGCCGGAGCGAGAAAGCATATGGCGCACTTCAGCAACGGTACGATTGCGATTTTCAGTCACGCATTCGATCAAGACGGCTACACCGTTCGGGGCATAACCTTCGTACATGACTTCTTCGTAAACCACACCGTCCTTGCCCTCACCCGTGCCGCGCTTGATAGCGCGTTCTATGTTTTCTTTAGGCATGTTCTGGGCGCGCGCTTTTTCAACCGCAAGACGTAACCGGAAATTAGAATCGGGGTCGCCGCCGCCTTCACGTGCAGCCATCACAATTTCTCGAGTCAGGCGAGTGAACACCTGACCACGTTTCGCGTCGGCAGCGCCCTTTTTGCGTTTGATCGTTGCCCACTTAGAATGTCCAGACATACCTTTTCTCCTTCATTCACCATAATTGGTGTAACAGACTGATTTTCAGCGTTATTATACCACCTGAATAATCGTTTTAATTCGATCGTCGACTGTGGTTAAGCCAGATTCAAGTGGAAAAATATAAGCCTACACGAAGTTTATCGGCCAGCTAATTGGCCGGCGCCGGGGTCTGAACCGGCAGAGCTCCGCCTACCGGGACACCCACCACAATTAGCCGGTGAGTATTGGACCACGCCGGCCAGCAAGTGACCAGAGTTACGCGTTCATCGTCCGAAGGCATAATCCAGCGCGCATTTTCCAAACGGGTTTGAACCTCAACATCCCGTTCCGCCAAAATCATGACGTTGACGACCATATACTCATACTGGACACTGCCGCCCATAATATAAAACGTATCGCCCGGCTCAACATTGTGCAAGTTTTCAAATACCTTGCCTTCAACATTATGGTGGCCATTAAATACCGAATTGCCAACTTGCCCCAGCAAGGCCGAATCGGTCTGCCAGCCCACCGCAAATTGATCCGGGGCTTTAAATTGTTCGTATGTCTGGCCGCCGATTTTAGCGGTGGATGGCTCAGATAGTACGACCGGAGCATCCAATTTAATCGAAGGCATGACAATGCGATCTGGAACCACTGCGGGCCGCGTCGGGGTCATTTGCGGCGTTGGCGTCGGGGTTTCTTCCAGTCCAGAAGCCGGCGGCTGCGTCTCGGCCAGCGTTGGCGCCGGAGTAATGACCAATTCTGGCGCGCTGGCGTCTGCCCCGTTGGGGTTAACCGGAGCCACAATCGGCGCAAAGCCTTCAGCGGGCAAAGATTGATCCCAGGCCATGAAATCCGTCAGGTTAGGGGCAAAAATATCCAATACAGAAACCAGAGTTCCACCCACCCCGGCCACCAGGAGAATCACACCGGCGATCACAAACCATTTCGATTTTATTCGCTTGAATAGATCACGATTCATAGTACCGCTATTTTATCAACATTCAATGCAAAAGGCCCCACATAGGGGACCTTTTGCATTATTTACTATACCAACGGGAGTCAATGAGCGGGTTGATTATCCCTCTCCGGTGATCAATTTATAGCCAAGTCGGTCGATATTGATGATTAAATCACCTGATTCAACATCCACTTCCTGGAATTTCTGCCGCAGTAAATAGATCAGGTATTTAATCCGCTGGCGCGCTTGGGGAAAATCCTTTCCCCAAACCGTCTGGGCAATTTTTTGGTAATGAACAATTTCTGGCGCGTGTTTCGCCAGCGCTAATAAAACACCAAATTCCTTACCAGTCAGTTGAATTTTGGTATTCTTCAATCGTACTTCGCGGGTCTGCGTATCAATTGCCAGGCCGACCTGCGGAAATACGTACCGGCTGGTTTCCCGCGCGGTGCGAGAACGGCGTAAGACAGCATTCACACGCGCAATCACTTCCGCTTTGTAGAATGGTTTGGTCATGTAATCATCGACACCGCGCTGCAAGCAGGTAACCACATTCTCCTTGTTCGCCATTGCGGTCAACACAATTACCGGCGTAGTTGTCACCTGGCGTAAACGATCTATGGTTTCCCAGCCATCCATCTCTGGCATCATCAAATCCAACAGAACCAGATCCGGAAAGCTTAAGTTCACTTTATTGAGCGCTTCTTTTCCATTCGCGGCGCTGAGTACATCGTATCCGGCATGGCGCAGAATCTGTTTGAGCAGGAAAGCAGTATCCTGATCATCCTCAACAACCAGGATTCGCGAACGCTCGCTGGCATAAAATTCATCCAGATCGGCCCCTAAATTCTCTATTGCATTCGCTTCCATTGCTTGAATATCCTCCTCTTGGCTGATTAAAAACGAAAAACCGGCAAAGGCCGGTTTCGCTATTGGCTCCCTGAACACATCCTCATTTAATTGAGAGAAGCGACCAAATTAGGTATTCAGTTCATCGCCGCCTGATATTCACTATAATTGTCAAATTTATTGACATTTTAAGTAAATTATAGTGACTACAAATCGGTTTGTCAATACTAACTTACCGCAAACCATATTGAAAAGTAATCAAACCCGGCGCGGGTCATTTACTACCCCATTTTCTAACTCACCTATATTTTCGATAGAGATATTCACACGGTCCCCCGGCTCCAGCGGCCCAACCCCAGCCGGCGTCCCGGTTAGAATCAAGTCGCCTGGCTCAATTGTCATCACCGATGAAACAAAGGCAATAATCTGCTGGATAGAAAAAATCATATCGCGCGTAGATGCCATCTGGCGGATATTCTCATTCACCCGGCAAGTGATCAATATATCGTATGGATCCATTTCCGTTTCGATCCAAGGACCTAATGGGCAAAACGTATCAAACCCTTTTCCGCGCGTCCATTGATTGTCGCTGCGCTGTAAATCCCGAGCGGTGACATCATTGGCGATGGTGTAGCCAAAAATATGCGCGCCTGCTTCTTCTGCACCTATCCAGCGGCCGCGCTTGCCCACCACAACTGCCAATTCGGCTTCATGTTCAATCAACCTGGATTGCGGCGGCAGTACAATTTTCTCGCCGATTCCGATCAATGCGGAGGGCGGCTTCATAAAAATCAGCGGCACCTGCGGAACATCCGCGTTCTGTTCACGGGCGTGCTCTTCATAATTGCGGCCGAGACAGATGATTTTTGAGGGCACAACCGGCGGCAGTAAACGCACGGCTTCCAAAGGAATTTCGGCCTCCAAACGGCGATATTCCCCAAATGGATCCCCTTCGATGGGACCAATCTTGTTTTCGTAAACCCACCCATAACTGGGCGCCGTATGTTCCAGTTGATAGCGTACAAACCGCATATGTCACCTCACCCCGCCGGCGGCTTGCTCGCCGCCAAGTTTTCTTCTGCGCGAAAGTCTATCATAGATTTAAAAAAGCAGGTATAATAGCGCCTGCGCTCCTCGTATGGGCGGGTAGCTCAGTTGGTTAGAGCACATCTCTTACACAGATGGGGTCGCAGGTTCGAGTCCTGTCCCGCCCACAAGTTTAGAAAGCATTCTCCAACGACTGGCCATAGCCGGTCAATTCAATATAACCGGTGCCGCGGAGGTTTTCGCCGCCCTGGCTGCCGCTGAATTCGACCGCGCCTTCCCAATAGGTAAATGACAGGCGCAGTTCCTGGTCCGCCATTCGCGGGGTGATCTGCAATATCAGGTCCAGGTCCGCAATCTTTACCTGCCAGCCGGCCGGATACACCGCACCGCTATGCGGACTGCTCCAGGTTGCAGTGACGTCAATCTGGAAATCCTCAGCCTTTAATGGACGCGTCGTACCATCCGCGGCAATCCACGTACCGCTGGAATAAGCGCTGACTGAGCCGGTCAAATCACGCAGTTGAAAAAGCATCAACTCTGCGCCATTATCAAATTGCAGCGAATACCAGTCCCAGCCCACCTGGCCTGACTCCAGCGCGCTGGTGCTGTATTCGTGATCCATCCAGGATAAGCCCTCGACGGAAAAAGTCGTGCCGTTCAGGGTCAGCGAACCACTGCTTTGCAAGCGGGTCAGGCTAGTGTAATAAGACGCGTTGCCAGGGTCGCTGCCCTTCTGGCTGTAACCTCGATCTCCCTGCAGAACAACATCTTTCAATGAGGTTAAATCCAGACTTAAGTGGATGTCCTCGGTGGCCGCCTCAAGTGTAAACTGCCCTGCCTCAGTTTGATTGACCTGCCAATCCTCCAGCCAGACTTGCAGCCAGGGATCGACTTTTGCGCCGGCCAGGCCAGCCGCTCCGCGTGAAATCTTTTCGTTCTGATAAAAATTCTTCCCGTCAATATCGCTGATCGTAAAATGCGCCAGGTAAACCTGTTCAACCGCCCAGGGAGAAGTCCGTTCCATGCGTTCTGCCGCCGGTAAAACCGCCCGGCGGAAAAAGGTCAATTGATAGCCAAAAGACCGTCCGTCCGGACTTTCCAGATTGCCGGTAAAATACCACCATTCTGTCTGAAAATCATTATGCGGACCGTAGTCCTGAGGAAAGGTAAAGTCGATTGGCCCGGCAGCGCGAGCGAATTGATTGCTGTCAGCCAGCGTAACCGCATTCCAAACCGGCGCAGAACTGCTGGCAGCCGGCCCGCAGGCGGTCAGAAAAGCCAGGAGCGAGGTTAGCACTAACCGCCAGATGAATTTCCCATAGTTATTCATACCGGATCACCTCTGCCGCTGCCAAACGGCTCAGCCGCACTGCCGGAATGATCCCGACCAGCAGCGCAGCTCCGAAAGCCAGGAAAACACTGTTTAATAATGCCGCCGGGGTCAGCGCCAATTGCAGTGTCCAGCCAAAGGAGCGCAAATTAATCACCCGAATCAGGATAATCGCCAGAACCACACCAGTCGGTGCGGCGAGAATTCCCGCCGATAATCCCATCATTCCGGTTTCCAGCATGACCATCTTCCATAAATCACCCCGCCCAAGGCCCAGGGCTTTTAAAATTCCCAATTCGCGCTGCTTCTCCATCTGCAAAAGCAATAGGGTGCTTAAAATCCCAATTAATGCGACCACAGTGGCCAAAATCCGCAGCGCGGCCGTAATCGCAAAGGTCCGGTCGAAGATAACCATAACGTCCGCACGCAGAGCCTGGTTTGGCCGGATGACCAGTTTTTGATCCGTCACTTGCGCCGAAGCATTGCTCAACTGCGCCGCCACATCGTCTGCACTGTCTCCCGCAAGCAGCCGCAGCCCAATCGCTGTAATGGATTGGTCCTGCCACCATTCCCGGTAGTGCGCAAGGTTCATCATCACCGTGCCGTCTGAAGAGGCGTAATCGTAATAAATACCGATTACCGTCGCTTTTAGCGTTCCTTGCGGGGTGATAAAGGAGAGTACATCACCGCTTTTCAAATTCAGCCGGTTGGCCAGCGGTTCGGAAAGAATTACTGCCCCCTGGTCAAATGCGGATTGCATGGCAGCCAGATCGCCAATCTTCGATTTAAAAACCCTTTCAGACAATAAATCGATATTGTTAGACGCAGACAGTTCCATTGCGCCCACCGTCGTTTGAACCTGGGTGGTACGCAGCAAATCTACCCGGGCAACGCCGGCTGTTTGGTTCAGCAGCGGTAAAATAGCCGGATCAATCTCCGTCAGTGAGGTATTGGCTGTAAAAGAAGGTGCGCTGATATACACGTCGCTTTGCAGCGTTTGCTCAAGCCAGAGTGTCACAGTGTGACGGAAACTGTCGATCATGATGGTTACCGCGGAAGCCACAGCGAAAGCCACCATCAAAGCCGCAACCGCCACAGCCGTACGGCTAAGTGAATTAAGCAGCGTGCGTGGAGCCATCCGCCCAACCCAACCAAAAAGCCGCCCGGTCAGCGGGGTAAGTACGGCGATAATCAGCCGGAAGAAATTGGCAGCCATCAGCGCCATTCCAACCACGGCGAAAAACGTCCCGGCAAAACCGACTTCTACCGGCTGGTTGGGGATTTGAAAAATCACCAGACCCAGCAGGACGCTTAATCCACCCAACAGGGTCAACCCCGCAACCGCAAGCCGCGCTTTCCGTTCCAGGCCAGAGCGAGACAAAGCCTGAGTCGGCTGTACCGCTGCCGCCTCCAGCGCGGGCGGGACGGCCGCCAGGATTGTAGCGGCGAAGCCCAACAATCCGCCTTTAATCAACGAGCTGACCGGCAGCCCAACACCGCGCACGGTGGTGGTGAAATACAGGTCATTGATCGTTTGCGAAACCAGGCTGACGGTGTTTCGCCCCATCAACACGCCTAATCCCACGCCCAGAATAGACCCCAACGCGCCAACCAACGCCGCTTCGCTGAGCACAGAAACAAATAACTCGCGCCGCGTAACCCCCAGGCAGCGCAGCGCGCCAAACAATTCCCGCCGTTGAACAACTGAGAAAGTGATGGTGTTATAAATCAGAAAAAGACCAACCACCAGCGCCAGCATAGAAAGGGCTGACAGGTTTAATTGAAAGGCGCGTGTCATTTCGGTGATCGAACCCTGACGCGCAGCAGTCGTTTCTATGGTAACCCCTGGCGGCAGCGTTCGCTGGATTTCGGCAGCAGAAGCGCCTCCATCCACAAGGATCAGATCGATCCGGTCAAGCTGCCCTAAACGGCCGGTCACTTCCTGGACAGTGGCAATATCCGCCAGCAAAACACCGCTCAGCGATCGGCGGGTAAGGTCATCACTGGGCTGCAGCACCCCCGCGACCACAATTTCACGGCTGCGTCCCTCAAAATCGACAGGCAGCCGGTCCCCAATTTTCAAACCGCTTTGCTGCGCCAGGTCGCTGCTAATTAATACCGCGCCGGGCTGGCTGAGCAGTCGCAGCAGCGCATCCGGTTCTACACCGTTCTGCCATTCCGCATGAAAATCCCGGTCAACAAAGGCATCAAAACCCAGCAGAGTCACCGGCTGCGCGCCGAAAGCCGGCGCTGAAACAAAACCAGAAATTACCGGAGCAGATTTGACCGCCAGACCGGAACGGCGCAGATCAATATATACTTGCTCATTTAAGGCTGCCCCAGACGCCGTAATTTGATGGGTGGCTTTGCCCGTTAACGATTCGCTGCTTAATTCAAAGGCCCGGCCCGCTGAAGCATTGGCCAGATCGATTGAAACCATCACCGCCACGCCCAAGGCCACGCCCAAAATCATCAGCATTGATTGTGCGCCGCGGCGGAGCACATATTGCGCCGCCACCCGAAATAAGGACGCAAACCCGCGCGGATTCTTCACAGGCGCCCCTCACCGTCCGCAATAAAGCGCCCTTCTTTCAGCCGTACAATCCGGTCCGCGCGGGCAGCGGCATCCAAACTATGCGTTACCATGACCATCCCCTTGCCCATCTGACGGGTCAGGCGGTCAAGCAGATTCAAGACCAAAGTGCCGGTATCCTCATCCAGGTTTCCGGTGGGTTCATCCGCCAATACCAGCTTTGGATCATGCACCAATGCGCGCACCAGGGCTACCCGCTGCTGTTCGCCGCCAGAAAGCCGGTCTGGATAATCCGCGCGGCGGTCTGCCAGACCGACCTCGGCCAACAACTGTTCAGCGCGCTGAAGGTCCTGCGGGCTGGTCATGCCGTTCAAATTTAATGGCAAAGTCAAATTGTCCCATACGGTCAGGGTTGGAATCAGGTTAAAGAATTGGAAAACGAAACCGATATTTTTCCTTCTGAACAAGGTCTTCTGCTGATCATTCAGCTCACTAAAGGTGACGCCATCCCAGACAATCCTGCCTGAGTCAAGCCGGTCAATGCCACTTAATACATTAAGCAATGTGGTCTTACCGCTGCCGCTTTTACCGACCACTGCCAGGAATTCGCCTTGCTCGACGGATAAATCCGCTTCATTTAATATTACGCGCCGCTCCCTGCCCTCCGGATAGGTTTTTGAGACTTTTTCCATACTCAGCAAGGTTGGCGCAGCGGTTGGATTGTTTTGCACAAAAGCACCTCATGATTAAGCAGGCTGGCCAGCCTGCGCGGAAATTGATTAAATTCTGGTTCTATACCTACCAGATCGTCCAGAATCATACCGCACCTGCTGTCCAAATTCCAACTGCTGCATAAGCTCTGGATCTGCCTGCACAGACAAAAACAGCCCTCGGAAAAATCCGAGGGCTGTTGATCAGATGATGAAAATGTTAGAACCAATTACGCCGGACAAAAATAAGAGCGGTAATCACTACCAGAATGATCGAGAGAACCAGGATATAGATCCACACGAATGGGTGGTTCATCATGGGCAGATCAACGTTCATGCCGAAAAAGCTGGTAATTAACGCCGGTAAGTTCAGCAAAATTGTAACCGCGGCCAACACCTTCATGACCACATTGAGGTTATTGGAAATAATCGAGGCGAACGCATCCATCATTGAACTGAGAATGGTCGAACTGATATTGACCATTTCAATCGCCTGCTGGTTTTCAGTGATGACATCCTCCAGTAAATCTTCGTCGTCCGGGAACATTGAGAATAAATTGGTGCGTTTGAGGCGTTCCAGCAGGAGCTCGTTGCCTTTCAGTGCCGTGGTGAAATACACCAGGCTTTTCTGATACTTCAGCAATTCCATCACTTCTTTGTTTTGCAGAGATTCTTGCAGGCGATCTTCCAGTTCCTCAGTTTTTTTGATTGATCTCTCGCAAGAAGGAAAGGAATTTAGTGGCATTATTCAATAATATTTGCAGTACCAAGCGGATGCGCTTGCTGGTTGCCAGCCCACGCACGCGTCCACTGGTTAATTCCTGGATCAGGTCGGTGGGCTTGCGGCATACGGTAATGATGTACTGCTCCGTCAGCACAATACCCAGTGGGATCGTACTGTACGGTACGTCCATATTTTGACCCTGGTAATACGGAATGCGGATCAAAATCAGCATTTTGCCGTCATCTTCGCGCTCAGAACGAGCGCGTTCGTCCAGGTCTAATGGATAGGTAATAAAATCCATCGGCAGCCCCAGCGCGCTGAGTCGTTCGATCTCGTCACTGTTTGGGTCCACCACATTAATCCAACACCCGCTGGTGAATTCATTAATCTGTTCCAACACTGACCCATTAGATTTATAAATCGAGATCATAGCACCCTCCTGGTTTGATATGCGGGTGGGGAAGGCCATCCGCGTCAATTCTACCGCTATAAATGTTTTATTAGAAGCGCTGCAATTAGCTGAATTTTGATTGGATTAACGGTATAATTTCTTTACCGGGGATGATCGGTTTCGACGGGAGAGGCTGATCCCGGACTGCGAGTCGAGAGGTACCGACCTCGAAAAATCAGTACACCAATTAAGTGCCAATCGCACACAATATGCTGCTTTACCTCTGGCTGCCTAAGCCTGAGATAAACGGCTAATGATCTCTTCGTGAGGTCACGTCCGCCTACTCCGCCGCCTGACCGGTAGTAGAACGGGCGCCACAAGGTGAGGCTGCTGTGCTCCAGGCCGTGGGGAGCACTCAAGCGGGCTTTCGGGCCTGAGCGGATAGCGACCGGTGTGTTCTGTTGGTCAACGCACTGCTCGCGAGATCAAAGATCAACTACACTCGTAGACGTGCGCGGGTCTAATCTTTCGGACGCGGGTTCAATTCCCGCCATCTCCACCTCTAAGCCACCTGACCAGGTGGCTTTTTGTTTTATCCTTTCTTAAATTTAAAAATTTCCGGTTGAATAAAATTTTATATCATGTTACTGTCAGGCAAATGATTTTTTACAGGAGCAAACAACTTGGAAGCGAACCTTGAACTCATTCCAGCCAGCCGGATCGCATTCATGCGCCAGACCGGGCCATACGGCCCAGACAATATCAATTTGATGGAAAAATTTAAACAATGGGCGAAACAGGAAGGTTTTTTTAACGACTCCGCAGTGCTGTATGCCATCGCGCAGGATAATCCCCAAAACACGCCTGCCGATGATTGCCGTTACGATGTCTGTCTGGTGGTTTCGCCAGAGATCAATCTCAGTGAATCAGAGGTAATGGAAGCCTGTTTGCCGGCAGGAAAATACCTGGTTTTTACGCTGGAACACACCGCTGAAGCCGTACAAAACGCCTGGAGAGCAATTTTTCCTGAAACCATTGCGCAGGGCTATCAGCCAGATCCATCCCGGCCCGTTTTGGAACGGTATCGCGTGAACTATGTCAATCGCCATTTATGCGAGATTTGCGTGCCCGTCTTATGACCCAACTGCCAAAGGAGGTTATTCATGGATGTTCGTCTCAGGATGATTGACCGCAGCAATTGGGAAGCCTGCGTCCGGTTACAGGTATTGCCCGAACAACAGAACTTTGTTGCCTCGAATGCGTATTCTTTAGCCCAAGCAGCCTATGAACCAGACGCCTGCCCGATGGGAATTTATAGTGACGGCGAGCTAGCCGGCTTCATAATGTGGGATTTTGATTCTGAACTCAATATGTGGGGAATGTGCCGGTTGATGGTCGATCAGAAGCAGCAGGGCAAAGGGATCGGCCGCGCAGCGGTTGAAAAACTGCTGGCGCTCGTCACCGCAAAAATCGGACATATTCCGTTCTACACCAGCGCAGAGCCGGAAAACGTAACGGCCATCCACCTATATGAACAGCTCGGGTTCCAGAATACCGGCAGGCTGATTGACGGCGAAGTTCTGCTCATCATCCAGTTATGAGCCAATCAGAAGCCCGCCTTCCAGATTTAGTCATAGCGCTGTGCGAAGTTTTTTCCAAGACACTCACCGAATCGTTGACCGGCCTGTATCTGCACGGCTCACTGGCTTTTGGCTGTTACAACCCGGCATACAGCGATATTGATCTGATCGCGGTAAGCGAGCGCGCTCTGAAAACTGAAGAAAAAATCGCCCTGCTGGCTGAGGTGGCCGCCCTTGAATCCCTTGCGCCGCCCAAAGGGATCGAGTTCAGTGTCGTCCGCCGCGAGGTCTGCACCCCGTTTGTGTTCCCGACCCCATATGAACTGCATTACTCGCCAGCCTGGCGCGCACGCTGCCAAGCTGATCCGCTCAGCTTGTGCGCTACACAAGGTAAAAAGGATATTGACCTGGCCGCGCATTTTACGGTGATCCAAACCTGCGGCATAGTCCTGTACGGCGCGCCGGTCAGCGCAGTGTTCGCGCCTGTGCCAGCCGGCGCTTATCATGCCAGCCTGCTGGCCGATTGCGCGGATGCTTCGAATAATTTCAAAGATCAACCGGCCAGCACACTGCTCAATCTATGCAGAACCCTGGCGGCATTCCAGGATAATCGGGTGCTCTCCAAATTGCAGGGCGGTCAATGGGTATTAACGCATCTTGACTCATGGCTGCATGAAACTATTCAGACGGCCATGAATGCCTACCAGAGCCGTTCGGCGGCAGAAACCGCCATCCCTCAAGCACAGAAAGCTGCGGATGAACTGCTCCGCCAGATCGATCAGGCAGCGCAAGCCAATTCTTGAGTGGCTATGCGCAAAACGATCACTAGATGGTGCAGACCAGGCCCTTGAGGTAGGCCCCTTCAGGAAAATTCAAAGCTACCGGGTGGTCGGCGCCCTGATTAAGGTGGGCCACAATCCGCGCATCCACACCCGCATCCAACGCCGCTCCAGCCACAATCTTCTGAAAGAGTTCGGCGCTGATCCCGCCCGAGCAGCTGAAAGTCGCCAGAATTCCGCCGGGACGCAGCAATTTAAACGCCAGCAAATTGATATCCTTGTAGCCGCGAGCGGCTTTTTCCGCCTGCGCCGCCGTGGGAGCGAACTTGGGCGGATCGAGGATGATCATATCAAAGCTGCGTGCACGATCACGGAAAGTGCGCAGTTCCTTGAACACATCGCCATTCACAAGCATATGCCGGGCGGCATCCAGACCATTCATGCTTACATTACGGGCGGCCTGGTCGAGCGCCTCCTGTGACGAATCCAGGGAAGTTACCTGCGCCGCCCCAGACGCGAGCGCCGCGACCGAGAAAGCCCCGGTATAACAGAAACAATTAAGCACTTCCCGGCCGGCGCACAGGCGGGCAACCCGCTGCCGGTTGAAACGCTGATCTACATAAAACCCCGTCTTTTGCCCGGACAATACATCCACGCCAAATTTCAAGCCGTTTTCAAAAATTTCGACGCGCGCATCCGGCAGTTCGCCCCATACCAACCCGCTGCGTGCCGGCAGGCCCTCCAGTTCGCGCACTTCCACATCCGAACGCTCGATAATAGCGGTCACATCTGGCAGGCGGCTCAACAAACCAATAATCGTTTCACGCCAGAATTCCATGCCGGCCGTCAGAATTTGCATAACCAGAACTGTCGCGTAGCGATCCACGATCAGGCCTGGCAAACCATCCGATTCACTATGAATCAGGCGCAAAGCGTTGGTTTCCTGAGCAGGGATAAGCCTTGTTCGCAGCGCCGCCGCCTGATCAATGCGACTGCTGAGGAATTGTTCATTGATGCCATCGTGCGGATCAAAGCTCCATACTCGCGCACGAATGGACGAAGCCGGACTGTAAGCTGCGCTGGCCAGCCAATCACCACGCGCGGAAACAATCGTGACGGTTTCACCGCTGCCCGGTTCACCCTCAACCGCGGCAATCGCACCGGAATAAACCCAGGGATGGCGATTAAGCAGGCTCTTTTCACGTCCGGGCTTCAATGTCAGTTGGAAAGATTGACTCAAAATATCCTCTTTAAGCGACCAGACCGCGCAGCCCGGCCTCATCAATAATTTTTATACCCAGGCTATTAGCCTTGTCCCGCTTTGACCCGGCTGCCTCACCGGCCACCAGATAATCCGTCTTTTTAGAAACGCTGTCGGTAACTTTACCGCCATGCGTCTGAATAAACGCCTTAACCTCATCGCGGCTGAAATTCGGCAGTGTACCGGTGACAACGAACGTCAGCCCGGCCAATGGCTGCGCGCCGGCCAGCTCGACTGAGATCTCTACCGGCCAGACTCCTGCGGATTGCAATTTGCTGAGAATGCGCTGGTTGGTCGGCCGCGCAAACCAATCGACTATCGCCTGAGCGATATTCGGTCCAACTCCTTCAATCGACTGCAATTCCGTTAGGTCAGCTCTGGACAGCGCTTCCAGGTCCGGGTATTTCTTAGCCAGATCCGCTGCCATTACTTCGCCAACCCCGCGAATGCCTAGCGCGTTCAAAACGCGCGCCAACGGCCGGCTGCGTGACTGGTCAATCGCCTCCAGCAAATTATCCGCTTTTTTGTCGCCAAATCCTTCCAGGGTTAAAAATTGCGTACGGGTCAGCGCATAAATATCAGCAACATCCTGCACCAGCTCAGCTTCAACAAGCTGTTCGACAATTTTTATTCCCAGGCCGACAATATCCATCGCGCTGCGAGAAACGAAGTGTTCCAGGTTGCGCACCAATTGAGCCGGACAGGATGCGTTCACACAGAACCAGGCCACTTCACCTTCAAAATGCTCCACCGGCTGCCCGCAAGCCGGACAAACGGTTGGCGCTTCAAAAGGCTTTTCAACGCCGCTGCGGGCTTCCGTCACCGGGCCGATGATATACGGAATGACCTCACCCGCCCGCTTGAGCAGCACACGGTCGCCAATGCGGATATCCTTTTCCCAAATAAAGTCAAAATTATGCAGGGTCGCCTGTTTAACCACCACACCGCCGATTTCCACCGCCTCAAGGACGGCTGTTGGCGTTAACACACCGGTCCGCCCAACGTTGATGCCGATATCCAGCAAGCGTGTGGTTACCTCACGAGCCGGGAACTTGAAAGCCAGCGCGCCGCGCGGGTCTTTGCCGACAAAGCCCAGGTCAGCCGCCACCGGCAAATCGTTGAGCTTAATCACCGCGCCGTCCACCTCAAAGGCAATCTGGTTGCGTTTCTCAATCCAGGCTTCGCAGGCCGCAATCGCGGCTTCAATGCCATGAACTTTTTCCGCATCGCCCGTCACCGGGAAACCCAACGCCCGCAAATAGCCCAACAATTCCCATTGGGTCGTCGGAATGGGACCATCCGCGCTGACGATTTGATACACCAGCAGGCGCAATGGACGCGAAGCTGTCAGAGTCGGGTCCAGCTGACGCAGCGACCCGGCCGCTGTATTGCGTGGGTTCAGGTAAGTCTTCTCGCCGCGTTCGGCTAATTTTTCATTAAGCGCTTCAAAATCTTTCACCGCCATATAAGCCTCGCCGCGCACCACCAGGTGCGCCGGCGGCTGAGTGCCCTGCGGATCAATGGGGATGCGCAGCGGAACGCCCTTGACTGTCCGCAAGTTAGCCGTGATATCTTCGCCAACGATGCCATCCCCGCGCGTAGCGCCGAGCACAAACTGGCCATTTTCATAATGCAGAACCACGGTCAACCCATCGATTTTCGGCTCAATCACAAAATCAGAGGCTCCTGCCCGTTCATCCAGGCGCACAATGCGCTCATACCAGGCACGCACGTCCTCAGCGCCAAAACTATTCGCCAGGCTGAGAATCGGACCTGGATGGCGTACTTTGACAAACTTATCCAGCGCCGGTCCGCCGGTACGCTGCGAGGGAGAATCGGATTCTATCCAATCCGGATGCTCGCGTTCCATTTCCAGCAGCCGATTCATCAGCCGGTCATACTCTAGGTCACTGATGATCGGTTGGTCCAATACGTAATAACGGTGAGCATGATCATTCAGCTCTCGTTTCAACGTCAGATACGTTTGGTGATTGACAGTCGTTTCCATGGATCGTTCTCCAAGGTCATTATACAACAGGCAATGGATAACCGGAACAAATTTTCTCTAAAGGATTTGCCCAGGGATGATAAGGACAAAGCCAATGATTTGAACAGGATCAGATGGAGAAAAATACTTTTCAATTAATCAAACTGTACAACCAGCGTGCAGTTCTTTCGTATAATAGTATGATCGATTTAATTTTTAAGTCTGGCAATTACAGGCATTTTCTGACCAGATTCAGGAAGATTGTCAATTTATCACCTGCCGGTAAAATGCTACACTTACTTCATCCTGGAGGAATGCATGAAAGCTGGAAAAATCATCGCGTACGTTGTCGCTGGAATTCTTATCTTTTTCGGCGTACTTTTTATTTGGGGCGCAACCGGCGACCAGGGCAGCCTCGGGTGGATTCCGGTCGGGATGATCACGGTAGCCATCGGGCTGGCGTTGATTTTCTTTGCTTCCCGCAAACCTGCTGGCGGTGACACCACCAATGTTACATTGAAAGTTGACTTGCCCGGTAATGTGGGCATGGACTCACTTAAATGCAAATCTTGCGGCGGAACACTTTCAACTAACGATATAAAAATGGTCGCCGGCGCACCGGTAGTCACCTGTCCTTATTGCAATACGACCTATCAGTTAACCGAAGAACCCAAATGGTGAATTTACTCTGAGCCGGGGGCGGCGCAAGCCAGGCTCTTTATTAAAAAACTTTTTTGTCCTGGGAGGGATCAATGCGCAACATTCGCAGGCTCGCGTTAATCGTCCTGGCGCTTTTAATAGTAGCTCAGCCAATTACCGCTGTACAGGCGCAGACATACGATTTTCAAGTGCCCAAGGAAGACGTGACCGTCTATGTCAACGCTGACGGCTCATTATCGCTCGATTATTACATCACCTTCTCAAATTCTTCCAGCGGCGACCCGATTGATATCGTTGATATCGGCATGCCCAATTACAGTTATTCGATCGGCAGCATGACCGCGGACATTGACGGACAAACTCTGAGCGATATTCGCGATTCAGAGTACGTCCACCCTGGCGTTGAAGTCCATCTGGATAACAGCGCAATCGCCAGCGGAAAAACCGGCACATTGCACCTGTATGTCGGTCAGGTCGATTACGCGCTTGGCAAGGGCACTCAGGAAGAATCAGAATCATACGCCAGCCTTGAATTCATGCCGAATTATTTTGACGGCAGTTTTGTCTCTGGCAATACCGCGCTGACCGTCTCTTTTGTTTTGCCCGCCGGCATGACCAGCGAAGAGCCGCGCTACTACACACCGCAGGGCAACTGGCCGGGATCTGACCAGCCCACTTCTTACATCGATGACCAGGGCCGTGTGGTGTACACCTGGACGACCTTAGATGCCAGCCCCAGCGCTGAATACACGTTCGGGGCCGCTTTTCCGATGCGGCTTGTTCCATCAGAGGTAGTCGTCGCCACTGAAACACCCAATACGCGCTCCTTCAATATTGATGACGTGATGGGGTTTGTCTGCTGCGGTGGTTTTGTGGGTTTCTTCATTTTGATTATTTACCTCGCCAACCTCAATGCGAAAAAACGCAAATTACAGTATCTGCCGCCCAAGATCTCTGTTGAAGGGCATGGCATCAAGCGCGGGCTGACCCCGGTTGAGGTAGCGGTATTGATGCAAACACCTCTGGATCGGGTGATGACGATGGTCCTTTTCTCTGTACTAAAAAAAGAAGCCGCCATCGTTGAAAGCCAGAACCCGCTCAAATTAAAAATCAGCGACCCGCTGCCAGAAGGATTGCAGCCTTACGAAGTCCTTTTCCTGAAAGCCTTCCGTGCCGCTTCAGATAAAGAACGCAAAGAAGACCTGCAGGATATGACCGTCAAATTGATCAAATCCATTACGGAGAAAATGCGCGGATTCAGCCGGAAAGAGACGATCGATTACTATAAATCCATCATGGAAAAAGCCTGGAGTCAGGTGGAAACTGCTGGAACCCCAGAAGTGAAGGCTGAAACCTACGAACAGGTCATGGATTGGACCATGCTGGATGACAGTTGGGATACTCGCACGCAGCGCACCTTCAATACCGGCCCTGTGATCGTACCCAGTTGGTGGTGGCGTTACGATCCGGTCATCCGTTCCGCTGGACCGTCGATTGGCATGGCCCGCCCGCATGGCGACATCTCTGTTCCCTCCAGTTCATCGAGCGGCGGCGGGACTATCACAATGCCGAAATTGCCAGGTTCTGATTTTGCGGCATCCGTGGTCGGCGGCGTGGAAGCCTTTTCTTCCAACGTTATGGGCGGCCTGACGAACTTTACGGACAAAATTACCAATACAACCAATCCACCGCCGCCGCCCTCCAGTTCAGGCGGGCATTCGTCTGGCGGCGGTTCATCCTGCGCTTGCGCCTGCGCCTGTGCGGGCTGCGCCTGCGCCTGCGCCGGCGGCGGCCGTTAGAAACGGAGTTCAGCTTGCCAAATTGGTGGACAAACCTCTGGAAGAAATCCTCCCCGGTCGATGGTTTACCCAAGACCGGGGTATACCATTTTCTCTGGCAGTCCGGACAGGAAAAAGCGCGCATGCACCTGCGCGTGGACGCGGATGGCAGCGGTGTGCTGATGGTCAACGCCAGCCGAATTTATCACTTCAACCCGACCGCGGCCGCTATGGCCTATTGGGCTTTGAACCAGACAGACCATCAACAGGCAGTGAATAATTTAAGCCGATGCTATAACGTTGATCATACAACGGCTGAACAGGACTACAGCCAGTTTGAACAACAAATCGAACGGATTGTTCATCCGGACGGCAGCTGCCCGGTCTGTGACCTGGGGATGGACATTGTCGCTCCATTCACCACAGTTCCAAGCAGCCCTTACCGCATGGATTTGGCGGTAACCTACCGCTGCAATAACAATTGCCGCCACTGTTACAATGCCCGTTCCCGGGCTTTCCCGGAAATGCCGCCGGAGAAATGGTTCGAAGTCCTCGACCGTCTGTGGGATATCGGCATACCGCACATCGTTTTCACCGGCGGCGAACCGACTTTGTACCGGCACCTGCCGGACCTGATTGCCCACGCTGAAAAAAAAGGGCAGATTACCGGCATTAATACCAACGCGCGCCAGTTAAAAAACAAAGACTACGTGCAGCAGTTGATTGACGCAGGTTTGGATCACGTCCAGATTACTCTCGAATCCCATATTCCATCCATTCATGACACGATGGTTGCCTCACAGGGCGCCTGGGAAGATACCGTTCAAGGTTTGGAAAACGTGATTGATTCCAGCCTGTTTGTGATGACCAATACCACCCTGCTGCGCAATAATGCGGCCTATTTACAGGATACGCTCACATTTCTGGAAAGCAAGAAAGTCCCAACCATCGGCTTGAATGCGTTGATTTATTCCGGGAAAGGCAAAGCCGTGGATACCGGGTTGAGCGAACAGGAATTGGTCCCGCTGCTGGAAATTGCCCGCGCCCACACCGCCCGTTCGGGTCAGCGCCTGATCTGGTACACCCCCACCGAATACTGCCATTTCGACCCGGTTCTGCTTGAATTAGGCGTCAAAGGCTGCACCGCAGCGCTCTACAATATGTGCATCGAACCCGATGGAAGCGTCCTGCCTTGCCAATCCTATTACCAGTCTTTAGGCAATATTCTGGAGAACTCCTGGGATTCGATCTGGAATCATGATTTAGCCGTTTCATTGCGTGAACGCCGGAATTTACCCGAAAAATGCCACGCCTGTGAATTGCTGGCCGAATGCGGCGGCGGCTGCCCATTGGCGCGCGAAGCGCATTCGCAAGAAGAACCGCAGCTCATTTCGGTGGTTTAGGAGGAAATCATGCTCAACAACATCAAAGAGTTTTTCTACCGCCTTTCGAATGCGCCTGCGGCGATTAAACCAGGCGTCTATTTCAATCAGCCGGGATTAGACCCTACCTTCCCCTACCGGCTGCACTTGCGTGTTGAAGAAAATGGCAACGGCATATTGATTCTAAATGCCGCCACTGTGATTCACCTCAACCATACTG
The DNA here is from genome assembly GCA_036822575.1 of Bellilinea sp. Taxonomy (GTDB): domain Bacteria; phylum Chloroflexota; class Anaerolineae; order Anaerolineales; family Anaerolineaceae; genus Bellilinea. Next base: position 307,411 of record DAISHK010000003.1, read on the forward strand.
CCTGTGAATACGCCTATCACTTGATTCAAAACACATCCTTTGAGGAAGTCTCGCGGGATATTGCTCGCCGCTACCAGATTCACCCGACGCAAATCAAACAGGATTTTTCGGCTTTTAAAGAAAAGCTGATGGCCCTGCTGGCTTCCCCTGATCTGGATCCCGTTACGGTTTTAGGAATTGACCGCGACGAGGTTGGCTCTGCTCATCTTTCTGCTCCACTGCGCCTGGACTGCGCCCTGACCTACCGCACCCCCGAAGAGCAATTCGCCGCCAGCGTTCCGCTGGAACGTGTCCGCGGTGAATTGCTGCAAAACGAATGGCAGCAAATTCTTGATAAAGCCTGGAATGCCGGCATTCCGCACGTCGTCTTTACCGGCGGCGAGCCAACCCTGCGCCCGGATCTGCCGGATTTGATTGCTTATGCTGAAAAGTTAGGCCTGGTCACCGGCCTGTTGACTAACGGGCTGCGCTTTTCCGAACCTGAATATCGCCGCCAGATCATGCAGGCTGGGCTGGACCATATCATGGTTGTTTATGATCCCAATAGCGAACAGGCCGCGGAAGCCCTGCGGGATTTACTCAACGACGATATCTTTGTGACCGTACACCTCACCATTACCGAAGAGAACGCGGCGCAAATCAGCTCAATTCTTCAGCACCTGAGCGCAATGGGTGTTCAATCCGTTAGCCTGAGCATTGCTGCGGCCGAATTGAAACCCAGCCTGGCCCAGGCACGTGATACGGCTGCTTTCGCCGGCATGGCCCTGCAATGGGACCTGCCGGTTCCTTATTCGCGCATGAATCCCGTTCGTTTAGAACTGGAAGAGGTTAATCCTGTGCCAGATGGAGCGGGTTCGACCTGGCTGTATGTTGAACCGGATGGCGATGTACTCCCCGCTCAAGGCATTCAAGAATTACTCGGGAATTTGGCTACCGATCCCTGGGATAAGATTTGGGCAGCGGCGGATAAACTGATTAATGCCTGATGGACTGGCGTAAACGCTATCAATTCCAGGCCAGTTGGACGGTGGAAATCCGTCGCTCACTGCTGGGTCAAATCAATATGCAGCCCTCCGCCAGAATATTAGAGGTGGGCTGCGGCCCCGGCGTTATTTTAACCGGTGATTTACCCGTTGCTCCAGAATTTCGCCACGGAATAGATCTCGATTTTCAGGCGCTTCAACAAGCACACGCCAACCTGCCTGCGAGCCGCTGGATATGCGGCGACGGTCTGCGCCTGCCCTTTGCGGATCACAGTTTTTCTGTCAGTTTTTGCCATTATTTCCTGCTGTGGGTCGAGCCGCTGGCTTCGCTGGCAGAAATGCGGCGCGTTACCCAACCGGGCGGCTGGGTGTTTGCCTTTGCCGAACCGGATTATCAGGCGCGTATTGATTATCCGCCCCCGCTGGCCGACCTGGGAAAACTGCAAACCCAGGCGCTGGTCGATCAGGGCATTGACCCTGGGATCGGCCGCCGCTTAGGCGAACTCTTCGCCCAAAGCCAGATCCGGGTGGCAGCCACCGGCATGCTGGGCAGCATGTGGACCTTGCCAGTTGAACCCGCCTCCTTCGAAAATGAATGGGAAATACTGTCTTCTGATCTGCAAGAAAGTCTGACCCGGCAAGAATTGGATGATTTTAAACGCATCGACCGTCAGTCTCGTGAAGATGGCAGCCGGGTTCTGCTTGTGCCTACTTTTTTCGCAGCCGGCCAGGTCTGAGCAATTTTTCTGAAATACAGGTCCTTCTTGATGTAATCACCCCGTATAACATCGCACTCAGGAAAATATCATGGCCATCATCACCTGGGCTGATCTGTATTCCGTGGGGGTTGAACGGTTCGATCACCAGCACCAAAAACTATTCGCTATCGTCAACGATCTGCACGATGCAATGAGCTCGGGTCGCGGTCAAATGGAATTAAACAATATTCTTGATCAACTGATCGATTACACCCAGACCCATTTCACCGCAGAAGAAAATTTGATGCGTGAATACCATTACCCTGACCTTGAAAAACATTGTCAGCGCCACAAGGAACTCACCCAGCAAGTCCTGGATTTTAAAACGAAATACGACAGCGGGAAAATTGGACTGAGCATTCAACTGACGCAATTTTTAAAAGATTGGCTGGCCAACCACATTCTTGGCGAAGATAAGCAGTATTCACTATTTTTCCAGAGCCTGAAAATCCACTGATCCATCGTTCAAGCGCCGGTTACGGGCTTAAATTGCGAATGACAACTCTCCCCTGTGTCTGAGGACAAAACACAGGGGAGAATTGCAATGTTGCTCAATAGTACCGCGACCAAGCCGTTTATTTGTCTGGATGATCCACCCGGATGGTAAGCCAATGTCAGCCTGGCTGGACACGCTCGTGACCCAACCCAGCATCTGGCGTCGGATCACCCGGCGAGCTGGTGGGACCAGTCTGCATTTTTGTTAACTTGCCTGCCTGACGCATATTAGTGGGGAAGTGTATACTTATTTTTATTATTGTACTGAAATATTCCGCTCGCTTAATTTTACTAAAAACAAGAATCAACTTGTACGTACAATAAATCTTCAGGGGGAAAGATGTCAAAAAAGTGAATTTAACAAACCCTCATTATCGGGATGAGGGCCAAAACATCTACATCGTTAATTTTTTACTCCTTTGCTACCAAGATATATTCTTCTTAAAAGAGAAAATCCTATGAAAATTATTCGTTCGACTTTCGTGTGCATCATTTTGTTTTGCCTTTTGATCTCCGCCTGTCAAAATACGCAGCCTGTTCAAACGTCCTTGACGGTCACGCCGCGCGCATACCCAGTTTCAGTCACCACACCCACGCCATCTAAAGGGCATGCTTCCATCAGCGGACGAATTATTCAAGGGTTTGGAGCGCACCAACCAGTAGCGAATCTGCTGCTTAGCATTGCGGGGTTATCCGCAACGGCTGTAACCGACGAGAATGGCGCCTTCACCTTCGTTGATCTGCCTGCGGGTAACTGGACCATCAGCGGCGACGCCTTGACATTCACCGTACAGGTCTCAACCGCCGATCAAATCCTGGATGCAGGGTTGATCAAATATCCTGTACAACAAATGACAGAGGCGTACACAACCCAAGTCTTTCCAAGTGAAGATGTAGCGAACCTAAAGGAAAACGGAAGCTACATTGAGTTGAAAAGGTCGTTTTCGCAAAATGAATGGAGTCGCCCTTCAATTACCGAGCAGCGCGAGAAGATCTGGTCGAAAAGCCCTTATAGAGACCTGCCGGAGAGTTTTCTTCAGTGGTGGTTCGAACAGCCGGCGGTTATTTACAATACTGTAGATATTTTGGGACAAAACAATTCACAGTCATATGTTGCTGATCCTCAATTTTCAGAATGGCGTGAATTGCTGGGTGTATGGGATATCGATCTTGTCGATGATTTTGGCTTTTGGATTGGATGGTACTTTGAAGGCTTTAACTACCCAGACAGTTACAGTGATGTTTTCACCGGAAAAACGATAGAAGTTTGGTTATTGAATTATCAGGCAGATAATGTGGTTAAATCGGGTGATCATTATTACGTAGATGTTTCGGCTGATGAAGGGTTTAATATCATACGATTTCAGGGCAACGATGGGAAACCATTTCAAGTGCACTTGATTCAGGATGGGAGGGAGATTATCCGGCTGCCACGAAATTGTTTTCAACCAGGAGACAGTGAATGCGCGCAAGCTAAACAGAAAGATCTTCTTTTTTTTCCCAGCCCAACGCCAACCCTGTTTGCCTATACCCCCCAGCCAACCCCGCAGCCGCCAGAGCTGAACACGCTTCAAATTATCAACCGGTCAAATCTCAGCAGTCTGGTACCCGTCTGGCGATATGAACCGCCAGATGCCAAGGGGTCTGATGGATCCTTCGATTTTGATTTCAGTCCCGATGGCAGAAAGATCGCAATGATCAGAGATAATCAAGCTGTCCTGATGGATATTGAGTCAACCCAAATTCTTCAAACTTATACGCTTGACACGCTAGCCTCAGAGGGTCGCCAACCAGACCTATGGTCTGTTCAGTTCAGCCCGGATGGCAGGCACCTAGCAGGAGATACGGAAATCGGGCTCGTACTTTGGGATGTATCGACCGGAACGCTGCTGTGGAAAGCCGACTACAGCCAAAGTAAAACATCAGCCTTACTTGGTGGTATTCTTGAGGATGGTGCAACAACAAGCCTTGTCTTCTCTCCCAACGGCGATTGGCTGGTTACAACATCAATCTTTGCGGGCAGTGATATTCGCGTCTGGTCGATGAAGACCGGCAAGTTAATTAAAGAGCTGGACTGCGATAATCAAGTAGATTCCGCATTTAGTGCCGATGGAAAGCAGCTTTTTACTGCTGATCGAAGATTTGTAGATGAAGCCATTCGGATCTGGGATACCAGCACCTGGCAGCAGGTTGGTGCGGTAAGCGTTGAATGGCAAGCCGCTTCGACGGTACTAAGCTCAAATGGGGAAAAAATGATTGTCGGATCGATGGATATGCACGATGGGCCACTGATGCTCAAAATCTACATAGTTGATGGGTGGAAGCTGACCGGCATCATTGAGGATCGCGATCCGTTCGGTATTTTACAAAATCCAATTATTACCTATCCAACGCTCAATCACGACGGCGGTATCGTTGCATTTGTCAGGGATGATTGGCCGAGTAAATATAGATATCCCGCGATTGTGCAATTATGGGATACGACTAATCAGCAGCACCTGCTGGATTTGGACGGAAAATTTCCAATGCGCGTCTGGCGGGTTCGCTTCAGCCCGGATGGACGTTTACTCGCCGCCCAGAGCAAAAACGGGACCACCATATTCTGGGGTGTTCCATCTCCATAATTTTTACCCCTCGAAGTAAATCGATTAAGGTGCAGCCAATTGAGCGGTAAATTGGCTGCACCTTTTATTTTGGGTTAACGGTTGCGGCAGTCAAACAGCAAAGAATCACTTGGGCCATCGACGCAGCCAATGAAGATGCGTGATTTTAAGTTTCGATTGCTTTTGGAGTTCCTTGTTAAGATAAATCCAGAAAAAATCCTTGAAAAGCGAAAATACTTCCCCGTTAATCTGGTAGGATAGTATATCGGCTTTTTTTCATTTGCCTTAGCACCGCTGATCCGGAGAAATCAGCCTGTCAGCAGAACGATTAATAATTTCATACACCTGAGGAGGTCTAATCATGTGCGGAATCATTGGAAGTTTTCCCGCCGCCGACGCCCAATGGGTTAAGCATGGCATTCACCTGATCCAACACCGGGGACCGGACGATAACGGCCAGGTAAATACCCGTTGGGCCAGTTTAGGGCATACCCGCCTGGCAATTTTGGATGTGGCGCAGGGACAACAACCGATGAGTGATGGAAATCTGACCATTGTATTTAATGGCGAAATCTATAATTACCAATCGCTCATAAACAAAATACCCGAAAAAATCGATACACGCAGCGATACGCGTGTTGTTCTTAAACTTTATCAATATTTTGGGCCTGACTGCGTTCAATGGCTGGACGGCATGTTTGCTTTCGCCATTCAAGATGGCCGCCAGCTATTTCTGGCGCGCGATCCGCTTGGCATCAAGCCTTTATACTATGCGCAAGTCAATGGCGTCATGCATTTCGCTTCAGAAATCAAAGCGCTCAAATCCTATCTGCCCGCAGTGCGCGAATTTCCCGCTGGGAGCTGCTGGCATTCTCGCACAGGCTTCAAGAAGTATTACACAATGCAGGGGCTGAAAGCCGCGCGTAAACCGCAGGCGAAATGGGCGCAAGCCAAAGATATCCAGCGAATTTACTACACCATTGATCAGGCCGTCCAAAAACGGATGATCGCCGATGAAGGCGTTCCGGTGGGCGTCAGTCTTTCCGGCGGCCTGGACAGCAGTATCATCGCGGCTTTGGCGCGTAAATCCCGCCAAAACCTGGATACCTTTGCTGTTGGAATGGAGGGCAGCCCGGATCTGGCAGCCTCGCAGCTGGTTGCCCGTCACCTGAAGACGCAGCACCATATCTGCACCTATACCTTCACCGATATGCTTAAAGCACTGCCAGACGTAATATATTACCTGGAGTCCTATGACGCTGCCCTGGTGCGCAGCGCAATTCCCAATTATTTCCTGGCCAGGCTGGCCGCGCAGGATGTGAAGGTCATTTTGACCGGCGAAGGTGCGGACGAATTATTCGCCGGCTACGAATATCTCCACTCTGTTGATGATCCGCAGCGGCTTCAGGATGAACTATGGACCATCACTGGGAACCTGCACAACACCAACTTGCAGCGCACGGACCGGATGACGATGGCTCACGGCCTGGAGGGACGGGTACCCTTCCTCGATACCGCCGTCATTCGTCTGGCCTTTCAGCTGCCGCCGGCCTGGAAAGCGCCCTGGCAGGACCGACCTGAAAAAGCGCTGCTGCGCGAAGCATTTGAAGCGGATTTGCCTGGAAAAATCATCCGCCGGCCCAAGCAGAAATTTTCACAGGGTACCGGTTCGGCCGACCTGATGGCGGATTACGCGCACCAGAAAATCAGCGACAGTGAATATGCAGCCGCCAAGCTGGCCGGGCTGTGCCGTTCGAAAGAAGAACTGCTGTATTACAAAATCTTCAAAGGGCAGTTTGGCGCCGGCCTGCACGCGGATGTTATCGGGCAGACGCGTTCAATTACCGCGTCCGAATTGCATTAATCAATAAAAAAACCTTGTCAGACCCGCGCAACGGGTGTAAAATCAGGCCTGTTCGAGAGTCACCCCAAGGCTTCATTAGAAGTCAGGCTCAAAGAAAGCATTGTTCGTCTCGGGGCGTGGCGCAGCCCGGCTAGCGCGCTTGCATGGGGTGCAAGAGGTCGAAGGTTCAAATCCTTTCGCCCCGACTAAAAAAAGCAGATCGATAACGATCTGCTTTTTTCTTTAACACCAGATGTTGCAACCAGCAAATCACGAACGCAGACCGTTAATCAGCGCCCGGTGCAGTGCCAGAATTCGTTCCGGATCCATTTTTTCAATTTCCCGGTCATAGGTTATATACCCATTTACTTCAATTTCGGCATCGGTCAGTTCGGTATAAATGGCAGCCGCCAGACCCTTTTTAATCAAAGGCTGCAGCTCTTTGGTCAACAGATTTTCATAGGCTGCGGTTAACGCCACTTTTGAATCGTAGAATTTATAGCCAAATTTTTGATTCTCGTCCCACGAGTGCCCAGGTACCAGCCAGGAATAGCCGCCAAATTCTGAAAGCACAAAAGCGCGCGCGCCCTTTTTACGCGGAGCGCGTAATTTAAGCACATAGGCATGCCGGCTGTCGAAATCTCCGCCGCCCTGATCGAACCAGCCCGAAGTGGCGTCGACCGGACGGGTGGGATCATAACCCTTTACCCAATCACCGATTTCACGCGCATGGAATTGTCCCCAGGCCTCATTGAAAGGCCCCCAGACCGCCACACAGGGACAACTATACAGGTGATCAATCATGCCCTGCAAATCTGCACGGTATCGCTGGCGATTTTGCGCATCGGCGCGGCCGGCGCGTGCCAGGCGCTTTGTATCATCCCTCCAAAGTCCGAAGTGCATCGCCAGGGTTGAAATGGTGGTGTTCACAGCCAACCCGCCGTTTGGCATATCCTGCCAGACAATCAACCCGATCTGGTCGCAATAGGCGTACCAGCGCAGCGGTTCCAACTTGATATGTTTGCGCACCATGTTGAACCCCAGCCGCTTGCAGTAATCCAGATCAAAGCGCAGCGCTTCGTCCGTCGGTGCTGTATACAACCCGTCCGGGAAATAGCCCTGATCCAGCGGCCCCAGCAGAAAAACCGGCTGATTGTTTAGAAAGAATCGCGGCTGACCATCTGCGTCTCGCCCGACGTTGAATTTGCGCATGGCGAAATAACTGTCAACCTGGTCGCCGGACCGCTCACCCTCCTCAAGCCGGACCTGCAAGCCATAAAGGAATGGATCCTCAGGGCTCCACGCGTGAACATTTTCAAGTTTTAAAATCAAGGGAATGCCGGGAGCAGCTTTTCCAGTGGCAATCAGCTTGCCTTCCGCTCGCACCTCAACCGAGATTAAGGTTGCCGGCGTAGTGCGGCCACATATATCAAATTGAATTGCTACCAACCCCTGATCCAAATCCGGGGTAATCCGCAAATTGCGGATGCGGGTCTCGGGTACGGGTTCCAGCCAGACGGTCTGCCAGATCCCTGACACTGCCGTGTACCATATTCCACTCGGATTTAATACCTGTTTGCCGCGTTCCTGCATGCCCGCGTCCGTCGGGTCAATTACCCGCACAAGCAATTCATTGGGACGCTCAACCTGCCAGGCCTTTTGAATTTCGAAAGAAAACGGGAGATATCCGCCTGTATGAGCGCCTAAATTGATGCCATTCAGCCAGACTTCACATTGCCAGTCCACTGCGCCAAAATGCAGCAGCACCGCTCCGTTCCGCCAGGCATCGCCTGCTGGCGCGGAGAAAACGCAGCGATACCAAAGGCATTCATCCGGCTGTAAAGTTTTGCCCACCCCGCTTAATGCCGATTCCACCGCAAACGGCACCAGAATTTTGCCTTGCCATTCTTCGGGTTGCGCCTCAGTCAGCGGGGTGATCGCATAATCCCACAAGCCATTCAAATTTTGCCACTCCGTGCGAACCATTTGCGGACGCGGATATTCTGGCAGTGGATTCTCTGGATTTACCTGCTCTGCCCAGCGAGTTTTCAATCGTCCGGCGGCTGGCCGGTATTCATCGTCATTTTGCAGCATAGTTCACCTTTGGGGGGATAGATAATTACAAATGGTAGATGGTTAAAACCTGGCTTGACCGATTCGAGCGGGTCTCTTGCCATGATCCGGTTTTTTTTAATTTTTCCAATTTGGACTGGATAGCGGCTGCATGAAAGGTTTTTCAAAATGTCTCAAGTTATCCATAAAACTGCCGATAATCTTAACAGGGATTTCGTATAAACAGGTGTAACCATGACTATTGGCAGCGTTAGCGGAATTGAAAACATGATGATCCAGTCGGCTACCAGCATGAAAGGGAATCAAGTCGAAATGGAACTTCAGGTTGCAATTATAAAACAAACCCTGGACCAGCAGAATAACGCTGGTGAGGCTTTGGTGAAAATGATTTGGCAGGGGCTTGGCCAGAATATTGATATTCAGGCTTAATCGCTTTGGTTTGAACATCTAATGGAAATATCATCGACATCGCTCAACTCAATTTATGGTGAAACTGCCAGCGTGCGGTTTCGTTTTGGGTTGAATAAAGTAAATACTGTCAGCGCATTAAAAGTAGATACCTCCCCGCTGGCGCAGATTTCCACAGCTTACGGACTGACGAATTTATCGGTGCAGGGCTCAAAAACTCAGTACGGCTTCTATAAAGATGGAAGCCTCGGATTGCAAGCGAACACGACCTATCAGTACTCACTCCAGCAGAATTTTTCAAACCTGGAATTGACCTTTTCTGCTGACCTTTTTAAAGAAGGAACTTTCGCGGAAAACACGTTCAAGAATGGGCCGTTAAGTTTCGAAATGGACGCGTGGGATCAGACCATTCAGGCTGAAACCAGCACAAAGATTCGTGTCGTCCAGCCAATCCGTAAAGTGGAAGACATCCTCAAGGATATTACCACCGGCGTCCGCGAGATTCTTTCGCAGCGCGGCGATAAAAATTTACGCCTGGTTCTGGATGGTGAATCCATTCAGGCTTTGCTGAGCGATGAAAAAATCAAAGGCCTGATGAATGAATTGGCCGGCTTGATTTGCGTGATCAACGGATTATCGTTATACGGCGGCCCTCGCCAGGATTACACCTTATTGGTCAGCGGCAAGGGCAAACCTTATCTGGATATTCAGCAGGACCAGCAAATCCATGTAACCTCCAACCGGCTGCATTTTAAGGTTACCGTCACTCCACCCACAGACCAGAATCAAAAGGCAACCCCAGCCGCCATTGAAGGTGAAAGCAGTCCTGCTGCCGAAATTGAATAAGCGTTAAGCCGGCTGCATCTCCCGCAGAACAACTTTTTTCGGTAGAATGCAGGAATGGATAAATCTCAAAAACAAACTGCGGCCTTATTGGCTTTCATCGCCGGAATATATTTTCTCCTGTTCATTCCAACCAGTCTGATCGGCGCACAAAACGCCGCTATGCTGAGTATTTTTGAAATTGATGAATATGCGCAATATCCGAATGCGCTGCACATGGTGGCCAACGCCGGCAGTCTGTATGAAAGCATCCATAATTTTGCCGTATATCAGCATTACTTTTACGGTTATCCGTTTTACTTTTTTTCCGGATTAGTCCTTTTAATAGGGAAAACTTTGCTGGGGAATGATTGGCTCGGCCAGACTCGTCTGGTTGTTGCGGTATTACGATTGACGATTAACGTTTTACCCATGCTGTTCGCAGCCGGTATCCTAACCTGGATCGTCACTCGCTTCCGCGACAGGATCGCAGCAATGATCACCTTTTTGCTCTTGCTAATCCTTCCAGGCGTCGTCGATAATAATTTCTGGTGGCATCCAGACAGCCTGGCCGTTCTATTTGTAGTCCTGGTGTATTTTTTCCTCGATCTGGATCATTTCAAGTTTTCCAAATTCTGGATCATGGCTGCGGTTGCCTGCGGGGTAGCCTTTGGCTTGAAATATACCGGCGCATTTTTTGTGCTCGCAATACCGCTTTATCTCTACCTCGGCTGGCGGGCGAAGAAAATCACCACGGGGCAAGTCTTCAAACACGGGTTTCTATTTGTCATCACCATGTTCGCAGCGGTGATTATCAGCAATCCATTATTACTGCTGCCGCAGGAACGTCCAGAACTCATCCGGTATCAGCTTTTGCAGTTCTCGCAAACCGGTCAAGGGATTGTTACCTCCAGTACATTGCAGGAAACGATCCTTAAAATCGGGCAGAACTTCTCTGCCTCATTTGGCGGCATACCCACGGCTTTGCTCTGCCTGGCCGGTTTCGTTTTAGGGGTAAGAAAACCCGCCTGGCGTACGCATACCTTGCTGGTCGCCGCCTGGTCATTGCCCTATTTAATTGTCATTTTTAACGTGAGCAATTTCAGACCGCACTATTTGCTTCCGCTCGTTGTGCCTTTGCTTTCCCTTTCGGCTTATCTGCTTCAAACCGCCAGAGAAAAGGGAATAGACAGAAAGCTCGTCACCGCAAGCGCCATCTTAATCATGGCGGCGCTCGTTTCAAATTCTTTAATCAGCCAGGTGAATTATGCTGCCCAGCTTAACGCAGAAAAGGACTCAAAAGCCATTCAGTTTTACCAGGAAGCCAGCCATGTTTTAGCCCCAATCGAAGCACTGCCCGGGATTCGAGTTTACCGCGATTGGCAAATATACTATCCAGGACAAAACGACCAAACCGTGTCAATTAATTGGGAAAAAGCTTCCTTTCCGGTGATCAATGATTTTGATCCCGATATCATTTTGTTAGACAAGCGTGACGTCACCTTATATGCGGATGAAAGTATTCTGAATCAGGCGGCGAATGAGGGTGATGTAGCCGCCAACCATGCCTTCTACGCAGCAGCGGCGGAGAAAGCCATTCCGGGTTACAGCTTGATTTTTGAGGATGCATTTGGAATGGCCTTTGTGCGCGATAAATTAGCGGATCAGATTCAAAAGCCCGGTTGAAATCAGAGAAATTTCCTTAAAAAAGCTATTTTTGACCAAACTGTCCATTGACAAACTCGGGGGGGATGATATATCATTTCAAGAACGCTTAATCCCCTTATCAGCGTACAGCCCCATAGTAAATCAAATTACGGATAGGTGAGTCGCTATCCGGTGGAGAAAGTGTTAATTAACTTCGACGCAATCGTTAACGGTTGAATCACACTACCCCCTTCCCCTTTTTCTCAATTTGATTCTATCGCACGAAACCAGCCTGGATTTCGGACTATTGTGCTAGGTTTTAATTCTTTTGTTAAGAAGTTATCAGAACCCGACAAGGCCATGACGCTATCGATTTTGTCCATCGACATGACCAAGTCAGCAAGCCAAATCTGATAATTCTGTATCATCCCAAAGGAGGAAATGATGAAGAAGTATCAAAGTTTGTTTGTCGTTTTGGTGCTGGCCGCTATGGTTTTAGCTGCTTGTGCCCCTGCTGCGACCCCTACGGCCGCTGTCGAACCAACTGCCGCTGAAGCTGCCCCAACCGAGGCTGTTGCCGCGGAGGAACCAACCGCTGCAGCACCGGCTGCTGCTGGCGCTCCGGATGTTTGCGCCACGGATGAATTTGGCTGCGCGGCCATCCCGGCCGGCGGCAAGATTAAAATCGGCATGGGCGCCCCGATGACCGGTGACAACGCTCAGTTTGGTGTCGATATTTCACAAGGCGCTATGATCGCCGTGCAAGATGCCGGTGAATTTGACGGCGTCACCTTCGAACTGGTTGCTGAAGACGATGGCGGCTCACCGGAAGGCGGCGCTGCGGTTGCCAATAAGTTCGTTGCGGATCCTCAAATCGTTGCGATCGCCGGTCACATCTTCTCCGGCGCTACCGCTGCGGCAATTCCGATCTACGAAAAAGCCGGCCTGCCGATGATGTCCCCCTCCGCGACCAACCCAGACCTGACGACCACCGGTTCGATGGTTTTCAATCGTGGTGTCTTCACCGATGCCGCTCAGGGTAAATTCGCTGCCGAATACCTGTTCAACACGCTTGGTGTGACCAAATTGGCCGTCATGCACGATGGTCAGGCTTATGGTCAGGGTCTGGCTGAAGTTGTGGCTGCCCATTTCGCCGAATTAGGTGGCGAAGTGGTTGCTACCGAAGCAATCACCCCGAACGAATCTGACTACTCCGCTCCGCTGGCCTCCATTGCTGCCAAGAGCCCCCAGGCTGTGTACTATGGCGGTTATGTTCAGGAAGGAGTCGTTCTGGTCAATCAGTGGAAACAGTCTGGCCTGGATGGCGTAATCTTCTTTGGCTGTGACGGCACCTTCGGGGCTGATTTCATCGCTCGTACCGGCGCTAATGGTGAAGGCGCTTATGCGGTTGCGCTGATTCCGGCTGAATCGGATACTGTCACGAAGTTTGACGAAACTTACCAGAGCGAATTCGGCGCTGCAGCCGGTTCCCTCTCTCCCTACACCTGGAACGCTTACGACTCCGCTGCTTCTTTGATCTACGCTATCGAACAGGTTGCAATCAAAGCTGATGACGGTACTGTTTACATCCCGCGCGGTGAGCTGGTCAAAGCAGTCCGTGGCCTGACCGATTTCCAGGGTCTCTCTGGCGTTTTGACCTGCAATGAAGTTGGCGAATGCAATGCCTCTGGCCCTGTCTTCTATGTTGTGCAAGATGGCGCCTGGGTTGCTGCCACCAAGTAATTCGCAATAACCCCTTACAGCCCGGTGGAAAAGGGGCTAATCGCCCCTTTTCCACCTTTGTTTTCTTGCGCTTTTCACGATAGCGACATCTCATAAACGGAAAAGAATATGGACGTAGCTAATCCTCCTACAAAACCTTTTCAATTTTCTTTAAAAACCGCCAAAATTGTACGACTCGTCCTTGGCATTCTTATCGGTGGATGGATGGCCTGGCGTATCGTCGATGTAGTGTTTATACAGGCAGAATACGGTCTGGATACCTGGCTCCGTTTTGCTATTACTGGTTTGATTTTGGGTGGTATGTACGCGCTGATCGCCATTGGCTATACGCTGGTTTATGGTATTTTGTCGATGATCAATTTTGCTCACGGCGAAGTGATGATGATCGGCGCATTTGGCGGTTATTTTGTCTTCGAAATATTTCGGCAGATTCCAGCCCCCAGTATTGAAGACCCCGAACGGATGTTTATCAATGCTCAGCCAATTCTATCGATATTCATTGCGTTTATCGCTGGTATGGCTATCGCGGCATTGGCTGGTTATTTACTCGAAAAAATTGCTTATCGGCCTTTACGAAATGCTCCCCGTTTGGTGCCACTGATCAGTGCTATTGGCGCCTCTACCTTTTTACAAAACGCCGGACAGCTATTATTTGGCCCTCAACGCCGTGATTATTTCAATCCAGATATCCTCACTCGTGGTTCTGGCTGGGACATTGTCGTTGCCGGAAAAACCGTGGTGTTAACCTACACTGGTGTTTTTTCTTTCATTCTCTCCGGTGTGCTGATGGTTATTCTGGTGATCATCGTCCAAAAAACCAAATTTGGCCGGGCAATGCGCGCCGTTGCGCAAGATAAACCGACCGCCGCTCTGATGGGCATTGATGTTGACCGCGTCATCAGCAATACTTTTATCATCAGCGGCGCATTAGCCGGTGCAGCCGGCGTCATGTGGGGTATTCACATGGGGTTGGTTTATTATTACATTGGCTTTATTCCTGGCATCAAAGCGTTTACGGCTGCCGTTCTTGGCGGTATCGGGAACATCCCCGGCGCTATGCTGGGCGGGCTGTTCCTTGGTATTGTCGAATCGGTCGGGCCGGCTGCATTAGGCATCGACTTCCAGCTTAAAGACGTCATTGCGTTCTCAATTCTGGTTTTGGTGTTGATTTTCCGCCCGTCCGGTTTTCTGGGTGAGAAATTATCACAGGAGAAAGTCTAATGAAAACGCCATTTCGCAAAGGTTTTCGCGCAGCGATTACTTTCTCCGTCATCATGATCTTTTTAATGCTGATCGGATTCAACACCATCGCTGCTGCATTAATTGGCAAAGTGTTTGGCGTAACCACCTCACCGACACCCGTTGTTTTTCTGGGCATTCTCTATGGACTGGTTGGCCTTTGGGCAGGCAGTTCGGCGGCACGAAAAAAGTTTGAAATCGCAACTTTCAGCGAAACATTAATCTCCGGATTGTCCGCCGGACTTGTTTTCGGCGCTTTTGTAGCAGGTTTTTCATGGTTCATGACCAACCTGTATTCCGGTGGCGTGGATTTGCGCAATTACCTCAGTGCGCTTTCGCCGGATGTAGTGAATTATTACAATTTCAACCTGCCTCCGGTCCAAGGAGCCTTGTTGATCTTCGCTATCATCGTGGGCTGTGCTCTAGCCGGCGCCTTGCTGGATACCTATGTGTTCCGCAATCCGGCAGTAACCGCTTTGCCGAAAAAGGCAGCCGGCGTATTTAAAAATCCGGTTGTGGTTCAGACCTGGGAAAAACCCTCAACCAAATTCGTTTTGTTAGTTCTAGCCGTTGCTGCAGCTGTGATTCTGCCCAGGTTATGGGGTTCCTACTGGAATTACATCCTCGGTACCGTTGGGATTTACGTTCTGCTCGGCATGGGTTTGAACATCATCGTCGGCCAGTCCGGTCAGCTTGTCTTGGGCTATGTCGCCTTTTTTGCGGTCGGCGCTTATACGGTCGCACTGCTGATGGCGCCCACACCGCATAATATCGGCATGAGCTTCTGGCTGACGCTGGTTATCGCCATCATTCTGGCCGCCCTTACCGGATTTCTAATTGGCTTGCCGATCATGCGGCTGCGCGGAGATTATCTGGCAATTGTTACTCTCGGTTTTGGCGAAATCATTCGGATTTTGCTGAAATCCGATCTGCTGACATCCTTCACCGGCGGCCCGAAAGGCGTCACCAATATTCCCAGCCCTACCCTTTTTGGCAAGACGTTTTCCAGCGATATTGATTTTATGTACTTGATCATTATCGCTATGGCCATCACCATTTTTGTAACCTACCGCCTGCAATATTCGCGGATCGGGCGCGCCTGGGTAGCCATCCGTGAAGATGAAACCGTAGCCAAAGCCACCGGCGTCAACGTGATCTTTTATAAATTGCTGGCTCTGGCTATAGGCGCGGCATTCGCTGGTTTAGGCGGCGGTATTTTCGCAGCCCGCAACCAGTTTACCGGTCCGGAAGATCACATCATGATGGTATCGATCAACGTGCTTTGTCTGGTGATCGTTGGCGGTATGGGCAGCATTCCAGGCGTTATTTTAGGCGCATTCACCCTCAAAGGGCTGCCTGAAATCCTGCGCGAACTTGAAAATTACCGTATGCTCGCTTTTGGCGCTTTGCTGGTGGTTATGATGATCGTACGCCCGGATGGGTTATGGCCGGCCTCCCGCCCCAAGATTGAGAAGTTCAAGGCTAATGCTGAAGAGACTCCGCCGCCGGGTGATGGGCAGGAAGCGAAGGTATCATCATGAAAGTTATGCTTGAAACCCGGCAGGTGACCAAAATCTTCGGCGGTCTGACTGCGGTTGACAAGGTGGACCTGGTGGTACCAGAAAAGAATATCGCGGCCATTATCGGGCCGAACGGTGCCGGGAAAACCACGTTCTTCAACTGTACCTCCGGTTTTTACACTCCCGAAAAAGGTGATGTCATCTTTGATGGCTACCCTATTCAAGGATTGCCGACCGACCGCATTGCTGCCTTGGGCATCTCGCGCACCTACCAGAATATTCGTCTGTTCAGCAGTATGACGGCGATCGAGAATATCATGGTCGGCGAACATACCCGGCTGAAAACCAATTGGGTTGATTCTATCCTCCACACCCCGCTATACAATCGTGAAGAAAAGCTCTCGATTGAAGAAGGCAAACGCCTGTTAAAATTCGTCGGGCTGGAAGGCCTGGGCGATACCCAGGCCCGCAACCTGCCTTACGGGGCGCAGCGAAAGCTTGAAATCGCGCGCGCGTTAGCTAACAAACCCAAACTGCTGCTTTTAGACGAACCGACCGCCGGCATGAATCCGCTTGAAACAGAAGAAATGACCAAATTTATCCGCAGTCTGCGTGATAACCTGGGAATCACCATTCTGCTCATTGAGCATGATATGCAGGTCGTGATGGGTATTTCCGATCAAATTACCGTGCTGGATTATGGCGTCAAGATTGCCGAAGGTACACCAAAGGAAATTCAGGCCAATCCGCGAGTTATTGAAGCCTATCTGGGACCCGGCGCATCGGCCCTCTCTGAAAAATATAAACGGAAGAAAACTCATGATGCTTGAAGTCAATAATCTTCATGTATTCTATGGCGCGATTCACGCGCTTCAGGGGTTGAGTTTCCACCTCGAGCAAGGCGAAATCGTTACGCTGATTGGCGCGAACGGTGCGGGCAAATCAACCACACTGAACACCATCTCCGGTATTTATCACCCGCGCCAGGGTTCCGTCATCTTCGAAGGGGAAGACATCACCACCACCCCGGCCCAAAATATCGTCCGCAAAGGGATCGTGCAATCTCCGGAAGGCCGCAAAATTTTTGGTACGTTGACCGTTATGGAAAACCTGGATTTGGGTGCTTATACCCGCTCAGATAAAGAGGAAATTGAAAAAGACCTCGATATGGTTTTCACGCGCTTTCCACGCTTAAAAGAGCGTCGCAATCAGTTAGGCGGAACCCTTTCCGGCGGTGAACAGCAGATGCTGGCCATGGCGCGCGCCCTGATGGGCAAACCCAAACTGCTGCTTCTGGACGAACCCTCAATGGGTCTTGCGCCAATTTTGGTTGAGCAGATTTTCGATATCATTCAGGATATCAACGACCAGGGTGTTACCATTTTGCTGGTTGAACAGAATGCGCAAATGGCGCTTTCAATCGCTGACCGCGGATATGTGCTGGAAACTGGCAAGATTGTTCTGGAAGGCAACGCCCAGGAATTGCTGCAAAATCCAATGGTCGAAGCGGCCTATTTAGGCGGTTCTCACTAAGCACGAATTACAGATAAAAAAGGCGGCTATGAAAATAGCCGCCTTTTTTGATTAAAACAACGAGATACTGGAGATACCAGCCACAACCAGCAGCGCCCCTGCCCATTGAGTTCGCGGCAATTTTTGTCGTAATAATAGCCAGGAAATCAGCACAACAAAAAAAGGCGTTGAATCAGCGATTGCCTTGACGACCACGGCATTTCCCATTTGGATGGCGGTCAGCAGCAGCAGCCATTGAGCCAGCACAAAAACCATGCGCTCTGAAGTAATCAAGATCGAGCGCGGTGCAACCCAGGTCAGATTCGGGCGCGTGATAAAGGCGGTAAGCAATGCAATAAACGGCGCTCGAATCAGGTAATACGAATAAGAATTTACAGCGCCAGACGCCAGATCTGCCCGCATAATGAAGATGCTGATTGTAAACAACAAAGCCGCCAATATGGGCGTTCCAATATAGATCAGCCATTGTTTGACGGACCATTCTCCGCCATTGCTTAAAGCTGTGCGCAGCGGCTGCAGTGCTAAGGTGTACAAGCCGCCTGTAATGAGGAAAACCCCCAGCACCTGGCCGAAACCAATCGCGCCAACCGCGCCGGTAAAAAACGGAGCCACGAAAAGACCCAACAAGGGGGAAATCGACAGCATCGCCGAGGCAACCACCGGTTCCAGGTGTTCAAACGTATAGAAATACAAAATATTTCCCGCTGAATCGATCAGCACCGCAATGGCTATACGCAAAATCAAGCCATTGCTCCAATCCACATGCCAGAACCAGGGCAAACCTGGCAGAAGCATCAGTGTCATGAGGAGAAAATTTACCGCCACCATGTCCCGGGCGCGGACCTCGCGAACGATCCGGCGCGCTAACAGATTGGCGATCGCCCCGCTGATGGCTGAACCCAGCGCTAAATACAAAGCAATCAGCATGGAATTACAACTCCGCAAAGATTAATTTGACTTTAATTATCCGTTTTTGTTGACTGGTATAATGGAGAGCAATGAGCATAAAACTATCTCGCCGCGATTTTATTAAATTATCCGCCGCATTGGGCCTGACCAGTTTGGCCTTTCGCCCGTTTACCGGCTTTGAAGAAGATGAAACCGCGCAGGATCTGGCCCGCGTTGCAGTAAAAACCGTCAGTGTTTACACCAACCCAGATGATAAGAGCGCAATCAAATTCCAGCGCTTTCGCGACGAACTGGTTAACGTGTATTATGCGGTTGATAGTCCATATGGGCCGGAATATAATCCGATCTGGTACCGGGTTTGGGGCGGCTATATTCATCGCGCTAATTTGCAGCGGGTCAAAGTCCGCTACAATTCAATTCCCTCCGCCATCCGCGAAGAAGGACAGATTGCGGAAGTGACCGTACCATTTTCACAGGCGATGCGCTACACCAGTATTACCGGATGGCAGCAATTATACCGCCTGTACTATCAATCCACCCATTGGGTTACCGGAATTGATGAAGGACCGGATGGTGAAGCCTGGTATCGCGTCAAGGATGAATTGCTTGAAATCGATTATCATGTGCCGGCTTTTCACCTGCGTTTGATTCCCGATGATGAGCTGACCCCAATTTCCCCGGATGTTACCAATAAATGGATCCACGTGGATCGCTCGCTGCAAAAAGTTACCTGCTATGAAAATAATGAGCCGGTCTTTGAAAAACAGGTTTCCACCGGATTGAATTATCAGCCAGAAGGTGAAATCCCCTGGAAAACCCCGAAAGGCGAGTTTAACATCCAATCGAAGATGCCATCCAAACATATGGGTGACGGCAACCTGACCGGCAACCCGGAAGATTACGAACTGCCAGGCGTACCCTGGACGTGCTTCTTCGAAACCACCACCGGTGTGGCTTTTCACGGCACTTATTGGCATGATGATTTCGGCACCCCGCGCTCACATGGCTGTGTCAACATGAAAACCGAGGACGCTAAATGGCTTTTCCGCTGGGCGACGCCGGTTAATGCGCCTGCCGATGTAGAAAAACGCGGTTTCGGAACCAAAGTTATTGTTGAGTAAACAAAAAATCTGGCTGCGGCAAGCCGACAAAATCACGAAAAACTGCGTTTCCTAAAAGCCAGGCATGCTGTGTGAGGCGCAGACTGTTTTTATTCTGTCCCGCCCATTCGAGCAGCCCTTGTTTGATAAAGCGGTTGATCTGCTCCGGGAAAGCCTGTTCAAGACTGACGCCAAATCGCGAATAAAAGGCGTCACGGTTGACGCCTTCCTGCAGCAAGCGCAAACCGACCATCATATGTTCCTGCATAGCCATCCACCGATCCACGGGCAGACGCTGCTCGCAGGCCGGTCCGGCGGGAAAATTAGGTCTGTGTGCGTTCATTTGTGCAGTATAAGCACGGATGCCGCGCACATTCATCGTCCGCACGCCATCTACATAACCGGAAGCGCCAGCGCCAAAACCAAAATAATCCAAATTGCGCCAGTACTGTAAATTATGCTGGCACAGGCGGGCAGATTCACCCTGCCTTAGCCCCCAATTGGATATTTCATAATGAGCATAGCCTTTTTGCTCTAGAAACGCACAGGCTAAATCATACATATCTGCGGCCATATCATCGTCTGGCAGCTGCACCAATCCGCGTTCAACCCAATGCAAAAAAGGCGTACCATGTTCAACAGTCAATGAATAGAGAGAAAGATGTTCAGGACGCAGCCCCGCCGCAAAATCCAGGGAATGCTGCCAGGTTTCCAGCGATTGTCCGGGTATGCCGAAAATCAAATCCAGGTTAATATTGTCAAAACCGGCCTGACGCGCCCATTTAACCGCCTGAATAACGTCAAAACTATCATGCTGGCGTTCGAGTATGGTCAATTCTTCAGGGTTTGCCGATTGCATCCCCATTGAGAGCCGGTTAAATCCCGCCGCCCGCAGCTGCGCCAGCGATTCCGCGCTGACAGTCCCCGGATTGGCTTCCAGGGTAACTTCTGCATCGGTGTGCACGTCGAAATGCGTGTGAATTGTCTGCATCACCTCAGCCAGCAATTTTGCCGGGATCAGCGATGGCGTACCGCCGCCAAAGAAAATGGTATGCACGGGCGGCAAGGGATGCGGACAGGCCGAGTAAACCTGTGCTATCTCAGTTCGCAGAGCTGCGATATAATCCGGTATCCACTTTTCTTGGCCGGCATATGTGTTAAAATCACAATAACTGCAGCGGTGCGTGCAAAAGGGAATATGTAAATAAAGACTGATTCCTTCGGACATGTCCGAAGAATACCACAAGCCATTACAAATGGCAAAACTGGAAAAGGATACGCTGTGCTGACCTTGGGTCACTTCCGGTGCCAGGCGGTATGTTTCCCCCTGACCCTGGTCAAAATTGGTATGTTATAATTTTGGCTTATCGGGAAGACCCGGTCAATGATTGTACAAGCCTATGAGCCCAGAAGAAACCAACCAAAACTCAAAAATTTGTCCTACATGTGGCACGCGACTCAGCGAAAACGCCACCCGTTGTCTGGTTTGCGGACGCACGTTTACACCCGCTGCCGCACCCCAGGAACCCAAAGGGAAGAAAAAGAAGTCAACTGATCCAAATACCGTTCAAGCGCCGCACCTGCCTGAGCTGACCCTCTCACTGCCGGTTGCCATCGGTATTGTCTTGCTGCTGCTGGTGATTGGCGCAGGGATCGTATTCGCCGTGTTTCAGGCGGGGCTGGTCAGCCAGCCCAGTGACGCAACGGTCACGCCCACTGCGACCATCACGCCGACGGCTTCTCTCACCCCTACCGCTACGGCTACCGGAACGCCGGAACCGACCGCCACGGAACGGCCGCCCTATCAAATAACCGTTCAAGCCGGCGACACGTGTCTTTTGATCGCCGCGCGCACCGGTGTGTCTTCGGATAGTATTATCACATTGAATAACCTTTCTCAAGCCTGTGACACATTGAGCGAAGGGCAATCGCTGATGATTCCCTATCCAACCGCCACCCCGACCGAAGCGGCCACTTCGACCCTGTCTTCAGCCGAAGCCACGGACAGCGCCTGCACGATGTATCCCTATACGGTAGTTTCCGGAGATACTTTAGGCAATATCGCCGCTAACTATAATGTCGCGGCGCAATCCATCCGTGATTACAACGGGATGACTTCGGACGTGGTTTACGAAGGCATGACCTTGAATATTCCGCTGTGCGAACGGCTGCCAACCGAAGGGCCAACGCCGACACCGACCTATCCGCCGCCCTATCTGGCGCCGAATCTCTTGCTGCCGGCTGACGGCGCGGTATTCACGGCCGCCAATGACACCGTCACCCTGCAATGGTCTGCCATCGGCACGCTGCTGCAAAATGAAGCCTATGCCATCACCATTGAAGACGTAACCGATGGCACCGGCAAGATCCTCACCGCCTATGTGACCGACACCAAATATATTGTACCGGTCAGTTTCCGCCCGGTTGATACCAGCCCGCATCTTTTGCGCTGGTCAGTCAGCACCGTACGCCAGACCGGCACGGCCAACGACGGCACTCCGATCTACGACAGCGCCGGTGCTACCAGCACCTCCCGTGCTTTTGCCTGGTGGAGTTCCAGCGCCGCACCGGTTACCCCAACGTCTGAGATGACCGTAACCCCGACACCCTGATAAAGGGAAAGCCTGGTTAAACGACAACCGCCCGCAAATTTGCGGGCGGTTGTTTTTTTGATAAAGATTTTATTCTTCGTTATCTTCCAGGAAACGGGTAGCCGTAATGGCAGCGGCCGCGCCCATGCCAGCCGAGGTAACCACCTGCCGGAAGGTAGAATCCATCACTTCGCCTGCGGCGAAAACGCCTGGTATACTGGTGTTCATTTTTTGATCGACAATAATGTACCCGTTTTCCATCGCCAGTTGACCTTCAAATAACTGGGTGTTCGGTGTATGCCCGATGAAAATGAACAGGCCATCAGTCTGGTGTTCACTGATCTCGCCGGTCTCTACGTTTTTTGTTTTTACAGCGGTAACTTTTTCGCTGCCCGCCACTTCGGTGACAATCGTATTCCAGATGAAATGGATCTTTGGGTTTTCCTTGGCGCGCCGCTGCAAGATGGCTCCAGCGCGCAATTCACTGCGCCGGTGAATAATTGTCACTTCACTGGCGAACCGCGTCAGGAAAAGAGCCTCTTCCAAAGCGCTGTCTCCACCGCCGACTACAGTCACTCGCTTGTCTTTAAAGAACCAGCCATCGCAGGTGGCGCAGTAGGAAACGCCGCGGCCAACCATTTCAGCTTCCTGCGGAATATTCAGGTGATTGGGACTGGCGCCGGTGGCAATGATCAAAGATTTCGCCAGATATTCTTTGCTGTAGGTTTTAATCCGAAATGGGCGCTTGCTCAAATCAACTTCGGTGACAGTATCGTATTCAAACCGCGCGCCAAAGCGTTCAGATTGTTTCTGGAAAACCTCGCCCAATTCAGCGCCGCCGATGCCTTCAGGGAACCCAGGATAATTTTCGATGACATTGGTCAACGAAGCCTGCCCCCCCAATTCAGAACCGGTCAGCACCAGAGGAGAAAGCTCTGCGCGTGCGCCATACAAAGCCGCGGACAAGCCAGTCGGTCCGGCACCCAGCACGATCATTGATTCCACCTGCGGCGCGGTTTCAGTTGCCTGAGATGTCATATTGCTCAATTTTAGTTCCATGTGTCTGCTCCTGCAAGAATTTCAACGTAGAGCCAGAAGAACTGGCTTACGGAGTATTTTTGTTCAATTCATTAGATGCGCCGAACCGGTAAAAGTTACAACCGGATCACCCGGCCTGAACCACCCGGTCAGTAATTTCCAAAGCCGCATCGATGACTTGAAAGCCTTCCATCAGCTGTTCTTCCGTTATGATCAGCGGCGGCAGAAGCAGCAAGGTATGCCAGTGGGTGTACGCAAAAACGCCATGGGCGAATAAATAATTTTTAAACGCATCCATTTCAGGCGAAGTGGAATTAAAGGGTGTCATCGGCTCGCGGGTTGCCCGATTGCGCACCAGTTCAATGACGCCAAACAAACCCAGTGAACGCACTTCACCTACGGAAGGATGTTTACGGGCCAGCTCTACTAACTGCGCGGCTAAAAACTTGCCCGTCTCGGCAGCTTTCTCAACCATATGATCCGCCTGCATCACCCGAATGGTGGCGATGGCAGCAGCCATGGATATCGGGTGCGCATTGAAGGTCAATCCGCCTTGATAGGCGCGTTCCATGTAGGCGTCAGCAATTTTCTGCTTCATCGCCACTGCACCCAGCGGAGCATACGCCGAAGTAATTCCTTTGGCCATCGTCATAATATCAGGCACGACATTCCAATGGTTGACCGCAAACCATGTGCCTGTCCGGCCGAATCCGCTCATCACCTCATCACAGATCAATAAGATGCCATATTTATCGCAAATCGCCCGTAAACCCGGCAAATAGCCTTCTGGCGGTACAATAACGCCATTTGTGCCGGTAATCGATTCAATCATGACAGCCGCGATCGTTTCAGGGCCTTCGTACTGGATAATCTCTTCGACATGGTCGAGATAGTCCTGACAAAAATCAGCGTCGCTGATGTTGGGGTTATGCTTATGAAAAGTTGAGCGGTAACGGTAAGGGTCCAGGAAATGCACCACACCTGGCATAGCCAGTGGTTCCCAGGCTACCCGGCGCGGATCCCCGCTCAGGGCAACCGCGCCATAGGTCGCGCCATGGTACGAACGGTAACGGGTCAGAATCTTAAAGCGCCCGGTCGCTCCGCGCGCTAATTTAACTGCATTTTCATTGGCATCCGCCCCGCCCAGCGTAAACAGAAAACGCCCAAGCCCAGGCGGCACAACCTCGGAAAGTACCTGTCCCAATTCAGCCCGTGAACGCGACGCCATCCCCGGGCCGGCAAAGGTCAGTTCATGCAACTGCGCACACATGGCGTTAATCACACGCTCGTCGCCATGGCCGATATTGACGCACATGGTCATTGAGTTCAAATCCAGATAACGATTACCGTCTGTATCCCAAAAGTAAACCCCTTTTGCATGTTTGACCGGAATAGGGTGGACTCTTCCTTGTGCAGACCACGTCCAAAAATTGTGTTCCAGCGCTAACGGCAGAATTTCCTCATCAGGAATTGGCGCCATATTAAACCTCATGATGATTAATTAATAAGGGAGATATGACCTTCTACGCCTATTATACGTTCATTGCCGGCTTTTCCAACAGATTATCAAATCACCGGCGCTGCGATTCTTCGTTACAATTCAGATATGCCCGATGACTTGAATGTGTCCTATGCCGATCTGCATGCAGAGGCGCGCCGTGGAATCGCCTTATTCAATCAACGTGCCTATTTTGATGCCCATGAAGCCCTCGAATCCGCCTGGCGCGCTGAACCAGGTCCGCTGCGGGCGTTGTACCAGGGAATTTTGCAGGTAGGCGTGGCGTATTACCATATTCAGAAGAATAACTATAGCGGTGCCTTGAAAATGTTCTCCCGCTGCGAACAGCGCCTGACGCAATTTCCAGCTCAATTCGCCGGAATTGATTTGGACGCTTTTCGCCGGGATTATAGCGCGGTTCGCGATGCGTTAATCCAGCGCGGGCCTACTAATTTACAGGAATTTCCTGAAATTTTGCTGCGTCCCTTGCCATTAAGCAAAACACAGCGCTGAATCACGCTGTGTTTTGAAAATTCATCAATTTACCGAATATTTGAAATTCGTGCGGGTTATTTAATCCTCAACCAGGATCACCCGCGCCGGAGCGCCATCCGACCCGCCTAATTTCATCGGCAGGCAGTATAACTGATACTCTCCTGCGGACACCGCACTCAAATCTAACCCTTCGATGATAATCACGGCGTTGTTTAGCAAAGCCTGGTGTACCGGCCGGGATTGTTTCCAGGGCGAAACGGAGAGGTAATCCACACCCACCAGCTTAACGCCCTGCTTGACCAGAAACTCCGCGCCGGCTGCATTGATGCCCACAAAATCGCGGTGGAAGGTCATATCACCGGCCCGCCAATACTGAGAATTGCGCGTCTTGAACAGAATCCGTGTGTGCGGCTTGCTCCAATCCAAAGCGCTTAAAGCAGTGTCATCCACCACAGCAACACTTTCGGGCAGCTCAATCACCCGCACCGGGCCAACCAGGGTGTTCAAATCGAGCGTTTCAATCCCTGCCTGACCAGGCAAAAAATGGACCGGCGCATCCACATGCGTCCCGGTATGTACGCCCATATCCATACGCGATACGTTGGCGTTCGCGCCATCCTCAATTTTGTTGACACGCTCCAGCACCACATTCGGGTCTCCCGGCCAGGTCACCAGATCGGGGGTAATAGTAAGCGTAACATCATGAATTTTCATTGGGTCACTCCTGTTGCAGCCTCGGTTGTATATGGACCCCAACCAGCTGCGGTGAATATTGCCGTTAAAAAGTCCAGCCGTTCAGCCGCCGTCATTGGACGAGGTTTGGCATAATCTTCCAGATAAGCGGTCAGCAAGCCGGTTGAAATGTATTTCCCATCATAAAAGATATGCTGGTCAACAAATTCCTTGCGCGTGCCTTCCGGGATGGTCACGGTATCCACCCACATCTGATCAAAGAACAAATTGCCCAGGCCGTAATGGATGAAGCTGTCGCCGTAAAACTCCATCATCATAGGATGGTGCGCCTGACTGCCAGAGACAATCACGGCACCCGCATCGGCAACTCGCCGGAAATCCACTTCCTCAAAATTTTCCGCCCAGTGACGGTAGGTTTCAAAATACTGGAACGTAAAAATTACTTGATAGCCCTGGTTTTTCAGCTCTTTAATGCGTTGCGTGATGTAATCATAATCGCAATTGGCCACGCCGGGCAAATCTTCGGCTGCCCAAATAAATTCCGGCCCGGCCGGATTGCAGCCCATAAACGCGAATTTAGTGCCATTATGTTCCAAAAAGACCGCATCTCGGGCTTTTTCCACATTCTCGCCAGCCGCATAGTAGGCCAAATTGCGTTCCTGGTACATTTTGATTGAATACAGCAGCGCGTCCCGGCCCCAATCCACCTGGTGATTGCCGGTCATATCCACCACATCCACACCAACATCATCCAGCAATTCCATGTACTCCGGTTTGCTGCAGAAAATCAGCGGATATGGATCAACTTTCGGGTCCGGGCAATCCGGAGAAAAGGAAATCTCATTGCTGATATGGGTAATATCCGCGCTGCGCAGCCAATCGCGGATGTCCTGATCCGGGTAAGTCATTCCTTTTTCTTCCATCCGCACGGCGGTGGCGCGCACCAAGGCTGTGACGCCGGTCATAACCACAACCGTCAGTTTATTGGGATCACGATTAGCAGCCAGCAGCGGCAAATCACCCGCCGCGCTCAGCGATGGTTCCAGATTGAGCATTTCGGCATCGCCAACCCAGCCAATTTTGACCAGCAGCGGATAATCCTCCTCAACAAATTGATTAGATACTGGCGACTGTCCGTTGAGGCTGATTACTTTCCATTTGGGCGCTAAATCTTCAAACGGGACCAGCGCGAACACATCACGGCTGTTCCAGGCTTCTTCCAGTAAATTAGCCGCAGACACCACCTTCACCGACTGGCGCGACAGCGGCCCCAGCAAACTTTCAAGGGCGGTGATATCTTCTTCAGCAACCATCAGCGGCGCTGACAGGCCATTTTGACCTTGCCAGGCAGCCTGGACCTGTTCGAAGGTGGCATCCTCAAGCAACGAGGAGAAAGGCGCAACCAGGACATACGTCCAATTGACCGCATCCGCCGCATCAGGCGACATCGTCAATTTCAGCGTGGCCTGCGCTTCACTCTCAGCCAGCTTGATGGAATCTGGCAGTTGAATCTGGTTTTGCAGCGCCTGAGGCAGGCCAGGGTCAATCCAAACTTCCAACGCTTCCAGTGGATCCATGGTTGCCGTCGGTTCAGGGAGCGGGGTGGCTGTCGCCGCAGGCACGGCCGTTTCAGTGGCAGCAGCGGGCTCCCCGCCATTCGGGATAGCCGTACAGGCAGCCATCTGGATCACCAGGATACAACTAAGGACAAGCAGCAAAACTTTTTTCATCATTCCTCACCAAATCTAGGATGCTTCAATCACCACCCGCTGGCAGAAAAATAATCCGCCAGCATCTGAGATCGTTCGTCGGCTGTCATCAAGCGTGGCTGGGCATAATCCTCCAGTTCAGCAGTGATCAGCTCAACCCCCAAGTACTTCCCATTATAAAAGATGTGCCGGTCAATAAATTCGCGCCGGTTGTACTGAAACATTTGATCAAAAAACAGATTTCCCAGGCCATAATGGATAAAATGATCGTCCACAAAAGCGAACCCATGCGGAAAATGCGCCTGGCTGCCGCTGACGATGACTGCCCCGGCCGCGGATATCCGCTGAAATTCCTGTTTAGTCAGGTTCATCGGCATAAAATCGTCCACCTCATAATGCTGGAAAGTGACAATCGGCAAGTAGCCTTCCGCCAGCAGAGCGTGTATTTGCGCTTCCATCGCATCCAGATCACACGGCGCTGAACCGGCAGTTGTTTCAGTTGCCCAGTCATTATCCGGGCCAGAGCGATTGCAGCCTAAAAATGCCAGCCGGTTGCCATGATTTTCAATCTTCAATGGACGGGTGGCGTCTTCTAAATTATACCCGCCCCCATAATACGGCATGCCCCGGTCCACATACATATCCAAAGTGTAAACAAAGGGCTCTACGCCCCAATCAATCAAATGATTGCCGGTCAGCTCCACCAGGTCCACCCCAACCGTATCCAGCAATTCATAGTAACTGGGGTCACTGCAGAAACGCATTTCAGTCCGCACCGGATCAGCTGGCGGACAGTTAGGATCAAAAGACACTTCGTTAGATACGTGCGTCAGGTCGGCTGAACGCAGTATCGTGCCGATTTGCTCAGCCGGGTAATTGACGCCGTTTTCTTCCATACGCTGGGCGGTGTAGCGCACCAGCGCGGTTGTTCCGGTTAAGATCAAGGATGTGAACCTGTCTGGATCGCGGTTTGTCCAGGCCGGGTCAACCCGCGGGACGTCACCCGCGGCGGTGGTGCCGGCAGACTGCCAGCCGAAATAAAAAGACAGCACATAATCAGCCGCAAGAAATTCCTGGTCATAAGGAGAAACACCATCCACCGCCAGAACTTTCCAGCGCGGCGTTAAGTCTTCAAATGGAAGGATCGCCAGGGTTGTCCGCTCTTCCCAGGCCTTATCCGCCATATCCGCTTGATTCATAACGCTGACTGCCGCTGAAGGCACACCCCAGGCGTACGTGAGCAAATCGCGGCTTTCTTTATCCACCAGGAGCGTTGAAAAATCCCCGATAGGATCACCAGCTAACCAGAGACTTTTTAACTGCTCACCGGTTACCCCATCTACTATGGTCGGAAACGGCGCCGCCAGCGCATACACCCAGGCCACCGTGTCGGCAAAAGCCGGGCTGACCAGGGTAAATTGAAAATCAGCAGAGTCGCCCTCCAGATGTATCTCCGGAACCTCAGCGGATACCGCCTGAACCAGCTCAGATGGCACGCTGGCATCCATTCCAAGGCGTAAAGGTTCCGCCGTTGGGGCGGTAAAAGGTGTGGGAGAAAGCGCCAATGGGGTGGCCGTTGTGGTCGCGGCTGGTTGCGGCGTGACGGTTTCAACCGGCGCACTGCTTTGGCAGGCTGTTAGAAAACTAAGGAGACAGAAGAAAAGGAAATAAAATGCTTTGCGCATAAAACAACTCGTCATCAAAGACCAATATGGAAGTGATCTGCCAATTATACGCCGGATAAAA
Source organism: Bellilinea sp. (assembly GCA_036822575.1). Classification (GTDB taxonomy): domain Bacteria; phylum Chloroflexota; class Anaerolineae; order Anaerolineales; family Anaerolineaceae; genus Bellilinea. Next base: position 336,857 of record DAISHK010000003.1, read on the forward strand.
CCACGGATTATTTCAATTTGATAGGAAATGAGAGCCTCCATCGATATAATTATCAGCAGTGAAGACCAAAGGAGAACTATGCGAGAAGTAGCGATCGTTGGAATTGGACAAACCCCCATCAATGAACAATGGGATAAATCTTTGCGCGAATTAGCCGGAGAGGCCGCTCTGAACGCCCTGGAAGATGCCGGCATTATGGGCGTCGATGGCGTATATGTTGGCAATATGCTTTCCGGCTCAGCCAACCGCCAACAGCAATTGGGAGCGTTCATTGCCGATTGGATCGGAATGCGCTACCGGAACGCCGCTCATGTTGAATCTGCCTGCAGTTCTGGCGCCGCCGCATTCCGTAATGGTGTGATGGCGGTTGCCTCTGGATTAATGGATATTGTCCTGGTCGTCGGCGTCGAAAAAATGACCGATTCGCCTTCCAATGAGATCACACACGAGTTGGCCACCGCCGCTGATCAGGATTGGGAGGCGGAACATGGGCTTTCATTTGTCGCCATCAACGCACTGGTGATGAATCGCTATATGCATGAGTATGGCTGGAAGAAGGACGACTTCGCACCATTCTCGATCAATGCCCATCACAACGCTTCCTTCAACCCGAATGCCCGGCTGCGATCAAAAATTACCGAAAAGGATTACCTGAAAGCCCCGATGATCAGCTATCCGATCAACCTGATGGACGCTTCTCCCATCGGGGACGGCGCAGCGGCATTGGTGTTGGCTCCATTGGACTTAATTGAGCGCTTTCCAACCAAATCACGCATAAAGGTGTTGGGTTCAGCCGCCGCAACAGACGCGATCGCGGTCCACAGCCGCAAAGACCCCTTATGGCTCAGCGCCGCAGAACGCAGCGCCAAAGCGGCCTATGCGCAAGCCGGGGTCAGCACGCAGGATATTGATTTTTTTGAGCTGCACGACGCCTTCTCTATTATGGCAGCATTATCCTTGGAAGCAACCGGTTTCGCTGAGCGCGGACAGGGTCCGCGCCTCGCCCAGGACGGTGAAATCTTCCTTAAGGGGCGGATTCCCGTTGCGACCCGCGGCGGACTTAAGGCGCGCGGCCATCCGGTTGGTGCAACTGGCGCTTACCAGCTAGTCGAAGTTGTTCAGCAGCTCCGGGCGGAATGCGGCGAAACGCAGGTCGAAAGCGCTCGTATCGGCATGGCGCAAAATATCGGCGGCAGCGGATCCAATATCATTACCCACATTCTCGGCAAATTCTAGTCTATCTGCTTCAAGAATCAGGGGCCGGTTTTTAACCGGCCTTTTTGATTCCAAAATCCGGGAAAACCAGTTACAATAAGAAAAAAAGTTCTACTAAAGAGTTGCCCAATGACAGAAATTTCACAGGAACAGCTTGATTCTTTCCGCGCGATTCGATATTGCAGCCGTCCCGATTTACGCATCCAGTCACGCGATCAGGCCGTTGAGTTTGTTAACCAACGCCATATTGTTTTTCTATACGCAACACCTGGCGTTCAGTTACCCAGTCTCTGGACGGCTGTATCCGGTGACCGCCCTGTTTCTCCAAAACATGACGACCCTGGACAAATTATCTGGGATTGGAAAGACCGCTTATTAGGCGCCAGAGTGTGGTATTACGCCAAAATTTTACGGCAGCGCAGTACGATCCTTTCCATGCAGGCGCTGCCCTACTTTTATGCCCTCTCCCCAAATTACGGCGATCCAGAAATCGATTTTCTTGAACAATACGAACAGGGTTTGCTGCCGATGGAGGCGCGCCTGGTTTTCGAAACGCTCCTGCGCGATGGCGCTCTAGATTCAATCACCTTGAGGAAGAACGCGCACTTAACCAGTTCAGAAAGCAACCCGCGTTTCAACAAGGCGCTGGAGATATTGCAGCAGCGCTTCATGTTGTTGCCAACAGGCATCGCTGAGACCGGCGCCTGGCGCTATTCCTTTATTTACGATTTGACCCATCGCTATTTTCCGGACCTGCTCGAAAAAGCGCGTGAGATCAGCGAACACGACGCCCGCCGGTGGATTATTGCCAGATATTTAGAAAATGCAGGCGCTGCCAGCGAAAAAGAAATGCAGCGCTTATTTGCCTGGCGGCTGCAGGATTTGCAGCGCACCCTGGCTTCCTTGGTCCAACGAGAAGAGGTCCTAGCGGACATACAAATGCAAGGCCGTAAAGATCACCTCTACGCAGCCAAAACGTTAATTTCGGCATAACAAAGCCGAATCATTCGAGGCAAATTCAAATCAATTGGTCTTCATTCGCAGCGTCATGTATAATAGACGAAAGGTAAGCCTCAGGAGCTGCGCAATGGAATTTCATATATCCCGTCAAGCCCGTGATCGTTATCAATTCGATCAAACCTTATTTGAGTATACCGGCAATGTGATCATTGCCAATTTTCATGCTGCGCGTCTCTTCGCCCAAAAAATCAACCAGAAACAAGATTTAATTAAATATCCTGAATTGGCGGTTAAGGCCAGCGACATCAACGCGATGGGGCTGATTGATGAGATCTTGCACGTCATTATTCAGCAATACCGCAGCCAGAAAAACCCGCAGGTATTTGGGCAATTGATTGAATTTTTACAGGCTCATCTGGCTCCAAAGACTGTAACTGAAATGGAATTGCAGTTCATTGAAGATTTCCCGCCGCTTGCCGTTTACCGCGGGGATTCAGATGGCCAAACGTATCTAGCGGAAGAAACCCGAGGGATTCCCAACCAGCAGGTCTTGTACGAAGAACTGATCTTGCTTTGGGTCTCGAATCAGAATCAGGCGCTCAAACCCTTCAGTGAATTGATCGACGATGAAAATCTTGAACGCACCACTGCTTACAAAGATATCCTGACCAACGCCTATCAGTTTTTCCAGTCACAGCCAAAATTTGGCCCAAAGAATGAGAATTTGTTGGATATGCTGTGCGCTCCCGCACGGGCACACCCAAATTCTTTGCTGGATCAGCTTGAATATATGCGCAGGTATTGGCCAGATCTGGTCGGCGCTAAACTGCAGCGCCTGCTCAGCAGCCTGGATTTTATCACTGAGGAAAATCGGCCAGCCTTCACCGGACCTGGGCCAGTTGAAATACCGGTATTCACCCGTGATTCCTATCTTGAGGATGAGGACCAGGAAAATTTCAGTCCGGACAAAGATTGGATGCCGCGCCTGGTGCTGATGGCGAAAAACACCTATGTCTGGCTCAGCCAGCTAAGCCAGACGTACGGCCGCCCCATTCATCGTCTGGATCAAATCCCCGACGCGGAATTGGATCGGTTGGCCTCGTATGGCTTCACCGGTCTGTGGCTGATTGGTCTGTGGGAACGCAGCCAGGCCTCAGCGCGGATCAAGCAATTGTGCGGCAACCCAGAGGCGATTGCTTCTGCCTATTCTCTCATGTGTTATGCCATCGCCGGTGATTTAGGCGGTGAAGAGGCATATCAGAATTTACGCGACCGCGCTGCCCAGCGCGGCATTCGCCTGGCTTCTGATATGGTCCCGAACCACATGGCGATTGATTCGGATTGGGTCCGCGATCACCCAGAATGGTTCATCGGCCTGGATTACAGCCCGTTTCCTTCCTACACATTCAATGGAGCCAACCTTTCTCCTAACTCCAACGTCGGCATTTTTATTGAAGATCATTATTATGATCGTACAGACGCAGCCGTCGTATTCAAAAGGGTTGATTATTCCAACAGCAGCCAACGCTATATTTATCACGGCAACGATGGCACCAGTATGCCCTGGAATGATACCGCCCAATTAGATTATCTCAATTCGCAGGTGCGTGAGGCGGTCATTCAAGTGATTTTGGATGTCGCCCGGCGTTTTCCTGTGATCCGGTTTGACGCGGCCATGACGCTGGCCAAACGCCAGTTTCAGCGCTTATGGTTCCCAGAACCCGGCAGCGGCGGAGCGATCCCCTCCCGGGCAGAATTCGGCCTGACCCGCGACCAATTCAACCAGGCTTTTCCAGAAGAATTCTGGCGTGAAGTTGTGGATCGGGTTGCCGCTGAAGCCCCAGACACGTTATTGCTGGCCGAAGCATTTTGGATGATGGAAGGTTATTTCGTCCGCACCCTGGGCATGCACCGCGTTTACAACAGCGCCTTTATGAATATGCTGCGTGACGAAGAAAATGGTAATTACCGTAAATTGATGAAGAACACGCTGGAGTTTGAACCGGAAATTCTCAAACGCTACGTCAACTTTATGAATAACCCGGACGAACGCACCGCGGTGGACCAATTCGGCGGCGGTGATAAATACTTCGGTGTCTGCATTCTCATGTGCACCATGCCGGGGCTGCCTATGTTCGGGCACGGGCAAATTGAAGGTTTCGTTGAAAAATACGGCATGGAGTATCAGCGCGCCTACCTGGATGAACAGCCCAATCAAGGTCTGATCGAACGGCACCAGCGCCACATTTTTCCCCTGCTGCACCGCCGGGCAATATTTGCAGATGTCGAAAATTTCCTGTTGTATGACTTTTTAACCCCTGGCGGTTGGGTCAACGAAGACGTGTTCGCATATTCGAACAATGTCGGAAAACAGCGCTCACTGGTAATTTATCATAATAAGTATGCAGAAACCATCGGCCAGGTCTATCTATCCTCAGCGGTAAAAACGCCCACCGGATTGAAGCAAAAAACGCTGCTGGAAGGCTTGGAAATCCAGCCGGCCGAGCATAAATTCATCACCTTCAGAGATCAGATCAGCGGGTCAGAATATATCCGCTCCAGTATTGATCTTGACCAGCAAGGCTTAAACGTCAGTTTACAGGCTTATGGCTGCCATGTCTTTCTGGATTTTGAAGAAATCTGGGACGATGAGGCCGGGTCATACCGGCGCTTAACCGAGCATTTGGGTGGGCGGGGCACTGTCAATTTGCAGGAGACCATGCAGGAATTATGGCTTGGCCCTGCTGTGCGGCTGATCAAGCAGATCTATAACCCAGGTTACTTCCAATATTTGATGGCCAACCGGCTGACGGTCGTAGATCAACCTATTCCGGCTGAATTACTTGTTGAAGCCCGGCAAAAACTGGCCACGGTGCTGGCCGCGATCGCGCCGCAGCAATGGAATGGCATGGTCGGGCTGCGCATCACCAGCAGCGCGGAACGGCTGCTAAAATTCACACTCAGCATTCCGGTACTGTTTTCTCAGCCGGTCAGCCTGCAATGGACCAAAGCACAAAAAGCCTGGGAATACTTCGCCCGCGGCCTGGTCGAAACCCCAATCCGCTGGATTGGGTTGCTTTCTGCTTGTTTCGTACTCGACCTGCACCAATTAACCGACTCCCTCGAGCCGCCCGATAATTACGCCGAACTGGTCGAAGAATGGCGGATTCCGCAAATCATGGTGCGCGCCGCCCAGGCAGCCGGTCATCCTGTGAATGATGCAGACCGGCTCTCGATGCAGCTCAAATTGATCGTTAACCAGCAAGAATGGTATCGCTCAATGGCAGCGCTGACCCCGGCGGAAATTGCGCAAATCTGGTTTTCAAAGCCGCAAATTCAACAATTCATCGGTCTGAACCGCTTCCGCGATATTCTCTGGTTCAACCAGGAAAGTTACCTTGACTTTCTTTGGTGGACGATGACCAGCGCTCTGTATAAGACCGTTTCGCTGCCCGCGTTTACCATCACCGACTTGATCGAAACCCTGATTGGGGCTTACGATGTGATCCAACCGTTCCTTGAAGCCGAACCGGCATCGCGCGATCAACTAACCGCTTTAATGGATGCGTTAAATCAAATCGATAAACCGTAAGTTATTTCTGAACAGAGTATCGGTTCGTTATTCAGCCGTGTCAGTATTGTTTCTGCTGCGGACTGCTTTAATAATTGACTTTAAAGTAAGCGCTCTGCCAGGCAGATAGCGTCACATCAAAACGGTCCATTTCGATTTTGGCTGGAATCCGCTGGCCGGTCAGGTCATCGCCAGTCCACGCTGGTAATTGCGCTGAGCCAGGAAGGTCAAAGGAAAAAGCTTCGTTTTGCGCGGATAAATTTACAACGCAAAGCATGATTTCCCCTGCCCCGCGGCGCAGGATGGCGATACCTGGTTTATTATCAGCCGCGCTGATGATGTATTGTTCCCCGCTGCGCAGAGCCGGAGACTGTTTGCGCAGTGCGATCAAGTTTTGCACGGCAGAACGGATTTCAGTTTTCCATTCAGTTTCATTCCACGGGAAAGCCCGGCGGCAATCCGGATCCTTTAAACCGGGCAGGCCGATTTCATCGCCATAATAGACGCTCGGCGCTCCTGGCAGCGCAAATTGGATGGCAAATGCGCTGCGTACTTTCTGCCTATTTTCTTGCAGCATTGTGTAAATTCGTTCAGTATCATGCGAACCGAGCAGCGAGAATAATGCTTGCGTATGCTCAAACGGATAACGGTTTTGAAGCACGCTAAGCGTTGCGGCGAAATCCGCCGCGGTCATTTCTCCATTCAGCGCCGATATCGTCGCCGTCCGCAGCGGATAGTGCATTAAGCCATCAAAATGCCCTGGAGAAAGCCAGCGCGGATCGCCGTCCCAAATTTCGCCCAATAAATAGGCTTGCGGGTTAACCGAACGGACATGAAATTCAAATTCAGCCCAAAAGGTATCGTCATCGATCTCAGATGGCACATCCAGACGCCAGCCGTCGATCCCCTGTTCCACCCAAAAACGCGCCACGCGAAAAATGTATTCGCGCACATGCGGATTATTGGTATTGAATTTTGGCAGTGATTTAAACCCCCACCAGGCTTCATAATTGCGCGCACGACCGGGCTCGTAAGCCCGCAAGGGATATTTGCGGATGTGAAACCAGTCCCGGTAGGGCGAATCATCTCCGCTTTCCAATACATCGTTGAAAGCAAAAAAGCCGCGGCCGCAGTGGTTGAACACGCCATCCAAAATCAGGTGCATGCCAGCCTGATGAACCGCATCCAACAGGCGGTGGAAATCACGCATTGTCCCCAATTTGGGATCAATGGTGAAATAGTCATAGGTATTGTAACGGTGCGAACTGGAGGACAGGAAAATCGGATTCAGGTACAGCGCATTGACGCCTAAATCCAAGAGATAATCCAATTTCATCGTAATTCCGGCCAGATCACCGCCCATGAAATGCGACAAATCCGGGGGTGATCCCCAGGCCGCCACATTCGGCGGATCAAGACTTGGATCTCCATTGAAAAAACGATCCGGAAAGATTTGATAGAAGATTGCGTCTTGGATCCAGGCTGGAACACTCATGCTTCCTCACCAAAATTAGCGGTTTATTTCCGCGATTAAGCGCTCCGGGTGATGCTGGTATTGTTCCCAGGGACGTTTTCCGACCGCAATTTCCTGCAAGATCAGGTTGTAAGCTGCGTTAACCGGGGCAGACAAACCGGCCGCCTGAGCGGCTCGCGCCACAGCGCCGTTTAAATAATCCACCTCAAGCTGTTTCCTGCCGGCGGCTAAATCAATATGGAACGAGGGCATTTTTGCGCCGCGCCCGCCGATAATCGCCTGGCTGACGATGGGCCGGCTCAGGCCGGGCGGGATGCGGCCGAACAAAAAAGCTTCTGCTTTTACCGGGGTTCCGGGCAAATCAACCACCGGGTAATGATTTGCCTGCATGACCGCCAGCGCTTCACGGATTTGGCGCACCTCTAAATCATACAGCGCTGGATTTTTTAAGATTTCAGCCGGGGTCATATCCAAAATTGCTGAAGAGGCATTCACCAACAAATTGGTCAGCATTTTTGACCATTTCATGGATTTCGCGGATTCATACAGCCGCGGATTCAGATCAGCCGCACTCAGCGCGCGAAATAATCCGTCCGAAAGCGCGTGGCCGCGGGTAATGCCGATCCCGCGCTTACGTTCCAAAACGACATTCCCAAGGTTACGGCGGCCGACCGCGCTGGTCAGCGTAGCCGCGATGATTTTTTCTGCGCCGCAAGCCTGAGCAAGTACCGCGTCATTTTCAACCCCATTTTGCAGGCTCATGACAGCGCAAAAACCTGCGCAATTTTGCGCCAGCTGATCGGCCAAAGCCGGCGTGTCAAAGCCCTTGACGGCCACGACAGCGACATCAATCGGTCCAATCTTAACAGCTTGCTCGAGAGAATTAACAATAATCGGATGCGTAACCGTCAGGTTCTGGTCATTGATCGTCAATTGCAAGGTCAACGAGTCTAATCCAGCCAGACCTGGCCGCTCGATAAAGATCACTTCGTGCCCGGCTTTGCTCAAGCTGACGCCAATATATGTACCGATTGCGCCCAGACCAAATACAGCGAATCGCATGAATCGATGCCTTTTATTCTTTACGCAGAAACCCAATCACGAGCCCCGCGCAAGAAATCCTTTCCGCTCATCATTTTTTTACCAGCCGGCTGCACTTCCTGTAAAATCAGCGCGCCTTTCCCTGTCCCTACCGCTGGCAATTGATTGATTACTCCGGTTTCACCAGCAATTAACGAATCATCCAGAGCGACGCTTGCCTGCTTTACTTTAAGTGGCTGCCCGCCGTAAAGAAAATACGCGCCAGGCCAGGGGGTATATGCGCGGATTTTTCGTTCGAGCGCATCTGCATTTTGATTGAAATCCAGTAATCCATCATCTTTTTTGAGCATCGGCGCATAGACCGCGCCTTCATCCGGCTGCGCAACCGGCGTAATCATCCCTGACAGATATTTTTCCAGTGTGTCCACCAGCAGTTCTGCGCCCAGATCAGAAAGCCTGGCTGATAATGTTTCACTGGTATCCTGCGGATGTATAGGCAAAGATTTTTTCGCAAGCATATCGCCAGTATCAATGCCCGCGTCCATTTTCATAATGGTGACGCCGGTCTCAGCGTCGCCATGCAAGATAGCCGCTTGAATTGGAGCTGCGCCGCGCCAGCGCGGGAGCAGCGAGGCATGGACATTGAGGCAGCCATAGCGCGGCAAATCGAGTACTTGCTGTCTTAAAATCTGTCCATACGCCGCCACAATAATCAAATCGGGCTGGAGCGCTTCTAATTCCGCGAAAGCTTCCGGACGGCGCAGGCGTTCGGGCTGGAATACAGGTATGCCAGCTTCCAGCGCAGCCGCTTTGACCGGCGGCGGTGTCAATACTTTGCCGCGCCCGGCCGGGCGATCTGGCTGTGTGAAAACCGCCGCTACCGGATAGTCTTTTGTAAGGCGTTTGAAAACCCCTTTTGCAAACTCGGGGGAGCCCATAAAAACGATTCGTGGTAAACTCATGCCAGCAATTTTAACATAGTTTTAATCACCATATTGGGCAAAAGTCAGTATAGTAATTTGAGCGGATTTGTTATATTATGATGACATCTATCCTCTCAAACCAACCTACCTTCAATTCTCAAGGAGCAGACAAATGACCGACATGAACACCCCCTTCACTTCACCGGAAAGCACAAGTGATGATCGACTTTGGGCATTATTATCTTATCTTTTAACCCCCTTGATCCCCATCATCATCCTACTGATGGAAGATAAAAAGAATCGCCCCTTCATCAAGGCACATTCCATGCAGGCGCTTGCCCTGGGTGTTGTCCTGGTGGTGATCAACACAATCGGTGCCTTCATTCCCATCGTTGGCTGCATTTTCCCGATCGCAACACTGGTTCTGGTGATCTTTTATGGCGTCAAAGCCTATCGCGGCGAATACATTGAAATTCCGGTAATTTCTAACTTCGTCAAGAGCCAGGGCTGGGCATAAACTTCACACGCTAGACGGCCATTTCATCACCGAAATGGCCGTCTTTTATTTAATTCGGCAATAATCCTCAATCCCTTCGTTTCTCAATTGAGAATTTTCTGCGTTTTCGGTACAATACCGGAGTGTTTACAGATTCCACCCTTGATTCAATAAAAAAGGAATTGGATGCGGCTTTCCAGGCAAAAAAAGCCGGAAACGAAGGCAAAATGCGTGTATGCGCTCGCCGGGCGGCCGGAATTGCTGCGCGCAATTATCTCCAGAATCAGGGGATAGCGGTCATTAACGCAAATGCGATTCACTGTCTTGAACAACTCAAAGACACCCAAATTCCCCAGACCTGTATATTAAGAGTTGATAAACTCATCCAAAGGGTAGATACAAATTTCATGCTGCCAGCGGAAATTGATCTTTACATGGAGGCCAGCGCGTTGGTAAATGAATTAATTGCATTGGACAAAGGAGATATCAATGGAAACGAATAACAGCCAGATCATCTTGTATGGCAATAGCTGGTGCTATGATTCTCGCAAAGCGCGCAAAATTTTTGACCAGAACAATATCGCTTACACCTTTGTAGATATTGACAGCGATATGGATGGCCGCCGCTACGTTGAGAAGGTCAATAACGGCAACCGCAGCGTCCCGACCATTCTCTTTCCCGACGGCACTGTTTTGATTGAACCGAGTTCCGAAAAACTGAAAGCGAAACTCGGCATTGAGGATGCTCCCGCCGCTTAAGCGCGAGAGCCTTCCCAAAGCTTTCTCAACAGCCAAATTACAAATACGCCGCCGGCAAGCCCGCTAAAAAGCACCAATAACGCCACCTGTGAGTTGTGTTGGCGTTCAACGGAGATTTCTGCCGGGTTTGCTAACCGCTGATTTAAGTGCTGCAGAAATTCCGGATCAGGATCGATGGGCTTCAACAAATTGCCCAGGTTGAATTCGATGCCTTGTTGAAAATTCGTTTGCATTCTTCCTCTACTTGCGATTCCCAAAGCTGCTACAGGGATTCTTCGTGATCTGGGGTCATATCATCCCGCAGAGATATCAAGGTGCGGTGATAAAGGCTCTTAATCGCTCCTTCGGTTTTGCCCATGATCTGGGCAATTTCCTCATTTGAAAAGCCTTCCACAAATTTTAAGATCAATAATGTCTGCCGTTCAGCCGGCATTTTCCGAATCACCCCCAGAAGCGCTTCGACTTCTTGTGTTTTTACCACACTGTGTTCAGGTTGTTCGTGGTGTTTTAAGGTGAATTCGTGGTCTTCGAGCGGCACCTCATTCTTCCGTTTAGTATCCCGGTACCAATTCGCCACCAGATTGTGCGCAATGCGGTAGAGCCAGGCAGAAAAAGGCAGCCCGCGATGATTGTAGTTCTGGATGTGATTCAAGGCACGAAAAAACACCTTTTCAGTCAGATCCTCTGCGTCGTGTTGCGAGCCAGTCCGATAAAATATATAGTTATAAATTCTCCGCACATAGCGTTGGTAAAGAACGCTGAACGCATCCTGGTCGCCGCGGGCAGCTCGGATGATGGCGTCCGTGTCGCTTAATTCTTCCAATGGGTCATCCCTGCCTTTTGTTCTTTTCGCATTGTATAACCCCAATTCTTCCATGAAGATACTCGCCAAGCTTACGGATATACGATCTTCTCCATTATACAAACATATTCCATCAGATTTCACCAAAAGCCAGTTTTTCAACTACCATTCTATCGGACGAAACTGTCCCACGCCAATAACCTTGTCAATCACATCATCGAGAATCGTAAACCTCTCATAAAACAAACCGGGCAAGGAATATATGCCCTTGCCCGGTAAACTTCTGTTGATGGATAGGAAAGCTAAGGCTGCCAGTCTTGCGCGGCCAGGACGGCCTGGTAGGCATTGACCATGCCATAGCCAATCGAAAGCTGCGGATCACTGGATTCTTGCGCGCACGTCGGAATCGCACCCGTATAGGCGTCAGCGGTATCAATCAAGATTTGCCGGGTAGCGTCCACATTGCCAATCAATGCCGGGTTAGCCGACCACATCAACGCCACTACCCCTACCAGATGCGGACCAGCCATCGAGGTGCCGGAAGCCATTTCATAAGTTCCGCCGGGGAAAGAGGAAACAATCCCATCTCCCGGAGCGAGAACTTCTGGCTTCAACCGGCCAGAGCCATCAACGAGCACTGGCCCCAGACTGCTGAAATCGGATAAATCGCGGGTGTTGGTTACCGAGCCGACGCTCATGGCGTCCGCGTTCAGTGCAATTGGGTCCTGGACCGTCCCACACCCGCCGTAACCAGAATTGCCGGCCGAAGCAACGACAAACACCCCGGCTGCTTTTAAAGCTGCTAAAGCGGGCGTAAATGTATCCGGGTCACAGCCTTCAGTTTTCGGGCAGCCCCAGGAATTGTTCAAAACATTGGCCCCGCGGGCCGGGTCGCCGTCGCTGAGCGCGCTGCCGTTTTGCGGATACGGCGCCAGCATAAACTGCATACAAGTTAAGTAGCGCGCCGGGTTCCCCAGATTTCTGCCCAGGTTAACACAGCCGATCCATTCCGCATCCGGAGCCACCCCCACGTTATCGCCAACAATTGAGCCAAGTGTATGCGTTCCGTGCCCACCCCAATCAGTGGGCGTCGTGGTTCCAAACCAGGGATCCAGCCAGGTGTAATTATTGTCACCTGTTTGGCCAAGATAACTATCCGCAAATTCAACGTGACTGCCATCAGCGCCTGAATCAGACTGGCCTACGACGATACCGGCTCCGCGCACATTGAGCTGATCCCAAACCTGATCCGCGCCGATCATGGTCAGATCCCAGGGCGTAGAATCTGGTTTCGAAGCGGTGCCCTGGCTGACGCCTGGCGCGCCATGAATTGGCCGTAACTGCGGACTGTCAAGCACGCGGTCAACTTCTGGCTGGCTTTCCAGCCAGGCGCGCACCACCGGGCCGCCATCCACCTCCAAGGCATTTTCCAGATAAAACTGTGTGTACCCGATATGGTATTTCTCTAAGGTGCTGACGATCCCGGCTTGCGAGGATTGCGCCAGTTGAGTCGCCTGATCATAAACCTGGCCGCGTTTTGCCGCAGCATCCGTCGATAAACCTGCCTGAGCATAATCAATCTGATCCTTGAGGATGACGAACAATTTCTCTCCATAGAATCCAGGCTGGCCTAAAGTAAAATACACCAGAACGACCACCAGCCAGGCAATAAGCGGAGCGATCTTTCCAGCCAGCCCCATTTTAAGGGTTTTAAAAAAATCGTCCTTCAAAGCCAGGCTGAAAGAACCAACAAACAGCAGCAGGGATAACGTTATCCCCAGCATGCGGAACGCATAGGTGAACAGATCGCCGCTGCTGGAGGCAATGACCAGCATTAATTCATCTCCGTCCAGCCATACCAAAACCGCTGCAAGCCCGGCAAACAGAATCCACCAGGCTGGCGCGTCGCCTGCTGGTTGTGTCCGGCGGGTTAAACCTACAGCCAGCAAGGCTGAAAGAATCGCCACCGGCACCAGGAAAGGCTGCATACCGACCGGGACGGCGGCGGTCGCCAGCATCAGCCAGATGACCATCACATTGATGACGTTTGCGCCGCGGCTGAATGGAGCGCTGCCATCCAGGAAACTCCCGGTCAGCAGCACCGCGCCCCAGGCCAGTAAAGCGCTCAGCGCCAGTCCAAGAATAGTATCCAGGAGGCTTCCCAAAGCGCCCCAGGTCGCCCAGGGCAGCCAGATGATCGCACCAATCACCAAAGCCACGCCCGCCAGGCCATTTACCGAGAACCGGCGCAAGGATTTGCCTAAACTGTCCAGCCCGCCCGCGGCAAAAGGCAGCCAAAGCAGCAGGGCGGCGATCTCTATTGATATAGTTCCCTGCCAGTTGGTGACAAACAAAAACCGCGCTGGCAGCATGACCAGCCCCAGGACAGCCGCAAATAAGGCCGATTTGTAATAATCCTTATACCGGCTGCTGCGTCCAATCAGAAATAAAACCGCATACAGTAGGACTGCCGCAAATGCGCCGACCGCTGCTATATAGGGGCGGAAATCCGTGATTCCCAGTGAGCCTTCAAAAACTGTCTGCTCGACAAACCAATCGATCACCAGGTAAGCCAGGCTGCCGGCAATCGTAACCACCAGTGAAGTCACCCATAATCCTAAAAGGAAACAGCCTTCACCATTTTGTGTTTTTTCTAAACTTTCTTGAGGTTGAGTGGATAAGTCGTTCAACGTAGTTCCTTCATTACGATTAAGTATTCGATTTCAACAACCGCTGCGAAAATATACCGCAGGTCCAGGCCAAGATTCTGCTTTCCGGACCTGGCAAAGGATCAAATCAAGAATTTTCCATTTTCATAGAATAATTCATCATCGACCCAAATTTGGCCGCCATTGCGCAGGTCACAAATCATATCCCAGTGAATGGCGCTTTGATTAACCGCGCCGGTCTCTGGATAGCTCTGGCCTAAAGCCATGTGAAAACTGCCGCCAATTTTCTCATCAAACAAAATATTACGGGTGAATTGTTGAATACCTTCATTGGTGCCAATGGCGAATTCGCCGACATAGCGCGCGCCGCTGTCAGTATCCAGGGTTTGCAGAAGAAATTCCTCATTTTTTGTTGCGCTGGCCCTAACCACACGGCCTTGTTCAAACCATAATTCAACCCCGTTCAGTTCACGTCCCTGATAAATTGTCGGGTAGGAGAACTTTACGTGACCCTGCATGCTGTCTTCCACCGGGCCGGTGAAAATTTCTCCGTCAGGGACATTATTATGGGCATCGCAGTTGATAAAACGCCGGCCAGCAATGCTTAATTTCAAATCCGTATCGGCTGCCAGCACATGCACTTGTTTCTTTCCTTCCAGCCATTGCACCAGCCGTTCTTGCTGTACGGAAAAACGCTGCCAATACCCAACCGGGTCATTCAGATCAGGCATGGTCGCATGAAAAACAAAATCAGCGTAATCCGCCAGGCTCATGTCCGCGTCTTGCGCGTTCGCATGAGTTGGAAACTGAGTTAAAGTCCAGCGCAGCTCGCCTTTACCGGCCCGCTCAAAGATTATCTGATTGAGCGGGCGCATGGCCGCGGCCGCAGCAGCCTGTTTTTTTCCATCGACCGCTGAGAGTGCCCGTGTATTGGCATCCCCGAGAATCGATATCAAACCATCGTACGATTCAAACACCTGCTTGTAGGGCGGATGAACAAAATTGAGTTGGTCTTCGTTGGCGTATTTAAAAAATATTTCTTTCGCCTGAACCAGTTCTGCGACTACAAATGGAAATCCCCCTGCTTCTAGAGTCTTTTGATAAAGTGCAGTTAGCAATGGTTCAGTCACTGTATTTCCGCGGATTAAGATTTTATCGCCGGGCTTTACACCCAAAGAATAATTAATCATCATATCCGCTAGTTTTTCAATTCTAGAATCGGCAAACATAAGTCCCTCCACCTTCTATATACGCTGGTTTGTACTTTTAGTTTAACGTCATTTTCCAGAAAATATCGAATTCAGGTTATCCAGTTCAGTTATCCGGGAATAAAATCAGAATCGTCGTACCCCACAAGGTTTTCCAAAACTCGATCAACCATTGTTGTTCCCGAAATTCATAGGATTTACAGGAAGGGTGGCACTGGATCAAAAAAGCGCCTTGGGCTAAAATCATTAAGTGCTCATATTATTGAGCGAATATCCGTCAGGGTAACCTAGATGGATGAAAAAGCCAGTTCTCAAAAATACCGAGGATGCCAATGGAACACGCCACATTTTTCTGGAACGCATCAGACCATACGCGGATTTTTGGTCAGGCCTGGCGGCCTGATGCAACGCCGAATGCCGTCATTTTACTGGTACACGGACTTGGCGAGCATAGCACCCGTTACAGCCATGTTGCCCAAATGTGGGTCGATCATGGGAGCGCGTTTGTGGCCAACGATCACCGCGGTCATGGGCATTCAGAAGGAAAACGCGGACACGCCGACTCCTATGAGAAATTCGGCGAAGAAATTGATCATCTCATTGACTATGCGAGTGAATATTTCCCGAATGTCCCGATCTTTCTCTATGGCCATTCGCTGGGCGGCGGTATCGTACTGTATTACACGCTTAAACGCCACCCCGCTGTACGCGGTACCATCGTAACCTCTCCGGGTTTAGCGCCTGCCAAGATTTCGCCAGCATTGAAAGCTATGGCAAAGATTTTTTCAGCCATCACGCCCGGCTTAATCATGAAGAACGGGCTGGACCTGCAGGGCATATCCCATGATCCGCAGGTAATTGAGGATTACACTCACGATCCGCTCAATCATCCCGATATATCGGCTCGTCTGGGCATGGAACTGATCAGCAACGGTGAGTGGAGTATAGCCCATGCCAATGAATATCCGGTGCCGCTCCTGCTGCTGCAGGGCAGCGCCGACCGGTTAGTCAATGTGGCTGCCACTCAGGCTTTCGCCGATAACCTCAAGCATGATTTAACCTACCAGGTCTGGCCGGAGGGCTTTCACGAACTGCATAATGAACCGGATAAGGAAAAAATCTTTGCGATCATGCGTTCGTGGGTTGACACCCAACTGGCCTGATCTAAAGGTCAACCTGCCGGTTTTGCAAGGACTGCGCGTGCTCAACCGTTTTATTTAGATAATGACTTGACCTGTTCGAATGGCCCATATACAATGGAAACGGAACAAAGTGAACTTTATCTGGGGTTCCGGTCAGAAAATTAACAGCTTAATCAAGAGATTGGTCTTTTAACAAGATTCATCTCAATACCAGGAGTGTGTCAATGACTGATTTCCTTGTTCGCGGTAACCTGGCGTATATCGATCCAGAAATGGATCAACTGATTCAATTCGAACAGGAACGCCAATTTCGGAAATTGATTCTAATTCCCAGTGAAAGTTCTGCTCCAGCCGCTGTCCGCGAGGCGCTGGGGTCTGTTTTTCAAAATATATATGCAGAAGGTTATCCGGATGAAGCCAGCCGGAATTTTACGCCATCTCAAATTCTAGATTATGGCAGTCAGTTAAGTTATTTTCGTCGTTATTCTGATCCGCGTTATTACAAAGGCGTCGAATACGCGGATATGGTTGAAGAATTGACGCGCCGGCGCTGCGCCGAGGTTTTTGCGACCGAAAAAATTGGCGCCGAGAAAATTTTTGTAAATGTACAGCCGCTCTCTGGTGCGCCAGCCAACAATGCCGTCTATCAGGCGCTGATTAATCCCGGAGATACGGTCTTAGGGATGAACCTGCTGCATGGCGGCCACCTTTCGCATGGGTCGTCGGTCAACCGCTCTGGCAAGCTCTATCACATTGTGCATTACAATGTTGATTCCCAAACCGAAAAAATTGATTACCCGGCTCTGGAAGCTTTAGCGCTCGAACATAAACCGAAAATCATCATTGCCGGTTATTCATCCTACCCCTGGGCCCCGGATTGGGCACAGTATCGTGCCATCGCCGATAAGGTCGGCGCTTATCTGTTTGCAGATGTTTCGCATATCGCCGGCTTGATTGCAGCCGGGGTCATTCCCAGCCCCATTGGCTACGCGCATGTTATTTCCTTTACAACCCACAAGACCCTGATGGGACCGCGCGGAGCGGTTATTCTGACCACAGATACCGCCCTGGCCAAGAAGATCGATAAAGCCGTTTTTCCCGGCGAACAAGGCGGCCCGCACGTCCATGCGATGGCCGGGCTGGCTGTGGCCTTGAAAATTGCCCAGACCGATGATTTCAAAGCCCTGCAGCAGCAAATTCTGACCAATATGCAGGCCCTGCTGGCGCAATTGAATCGCCGCGGCATGCGCATCCCGTTCGGTGGCAGCGACACGCATTTGGCTAATTTGGACTGCAAAATCATTCGCGGTGCGGACGGAACGCCGCTTTCAGGCGATATGGCTGCCCGGATTTTGGATATTGCCGGGATTGTACTGAACCGCAACACCATTCCAGGCGATAAAACCGCTTTATTCGCTTCGGGTATCCGTTTTGGCACGCCCTGGATGACTCAGCGCGGCTTGAAAGAAGCTGAAATGTCCCAGGTTGCTGATATTATGGCGGACGTTCTGCTGGCTGCCCGCCCGTATGCCTTAGAGACACGCAAAGGCGGCGCAAGCCGTGCGAAAATCGATTTCGATGTCCTTGAAGACGCCAAGAAACGCGTACGGACGCTGGCACTCAAGGCCGGGATGGATGCGGACTTCCAGGCGCACAGCTATCCGCACTATTACTTTGTGGATGATGAAGTGGCCGGCACAGAAAAACTGGCGCTCTCCATTCACGGGCCGCATTCGCGCAACTGGGTCAACACGGTTCTAACCGGCGATCATGAAGATCTGCTCCCCGGAAAAATGCAGGCCACCAGTCTGTGGGTTGACCAAAGCGAAATTAAGGCGCACCTGGGCTGCCTGGCAGCGGATGACTTTTGCCTGATAGTGAACAGCGCTGACTACGGAAAAGCAGCCGCCTGGTTGCGCGACCTTTCCGATGGGTTTATCCAATTTGACCAGGATTTACTTAAGAAAATTCCAGGCCCGCTGGTGATTAATGTCACCGAAAAAATCCCTCATTTCGATGAGATCGCAGCAGAAAAAAGGATTAAGCCTTATTTCATCGGTATTCAGCCTGCCGGTACTTCGAAAGCAGTACTGCCAGAATTCACCTGGCAGGATAATGAAAATGCGCCTTTACGCCGCACCCCGCTCTACGAATGGCACAAACAAGCCGGCGCGAAGATTATTCCTTTCGCTGGCTGGGAAATGCCGGTCTGGTATACCAGCGTCAGCGAAGAACATGCCGCCACCCGTCAGGCAGCCGGCCTGTTCGATGTAACCCATATGGGTGTTTATCAGGCGGAAGGCCCGGATGCGCCGGTATTCCTGGATTGTGTCTGCGCCAATGAAATCAGCGCGCTGGCAATTGGCGAGTCATGCTACACGCACTTACTTGATCCACACGCCAACGTCTTGGACGACTTGTTGGTTTACCGCCGCAGCCAAAATGCTTATCTGGTGGTGGTCAACGCTGCCAATGACGACAAAGACTGGGCCTGGTTGAATGCCGTCAAAGATGGACGCGTTTTGATCGAACTGGAACAGCCTGCCGCGCGCGCCTTCGGCCGCAATGTTATCCTGCGCAATCTGCGCGATCCGCAAGCCGGCGCTGATCAACGTCTGGATGTAGCCCTGCAAGGACCAAAATCACGTGACATCCTGCTTTCTTTGCCGGTCACCGCGGAAGATCGCAAAAAAATCATGGCGCTCAAGCGAACGCAGCTTTGTGAGGCGGTTGTAGCCGGCATTGACCTGGTCGTTTCGCGAACTGGCTACACGGGTGAAAAAATGGCCTTCGAACTGTTCGTTCACCCCGATCAGGCCGTTGCCCTTTGGCAAGCGCTGATTGAAGCCGGTGCTCCGCTAGGGTTGAAACCCTGCGGGCTGGGTGCACGCGACTCGCTGCGAACTGAGGCAGGCTTGCCTCTTTACGGACATGAAATGGGCGGCGATTTAAATTTAGGAGTTGCCGAGGCCGGGTTTGGCAGTTATGTAAAAACACATAAACCCTGGTTTATCGGACGAAAAGCCTATCTGCAGCGTGAAACCGGACGTAAAGGTGAGGTCATTCGCTTCCGTTTTCCTGAAAAAGGTACCCGAATGGCGCATCATGGCGACCCCGTCCTGGATCGTAAAGGCAAAGTGGTCGGTGTAGTCACTTCCTGCGCCATCGATTCGGATGGATTGCTGACCGGTCAGGCTTATATTGACCTGAAGGCTAACGAAGAAGGCGCGGTGCTCTCGATATATCAAGGCGCGGCCACAAGCTCGGGAAAGCCGCCAGCCGACCTCAAGACAGGTGATCGCGTCATCCTTCCGAGCAGTGCGATAATCCTTACCCGTTTTCCCAAATAATTACCTCGGGTGTACGTTAACCGTACACCCGATTTTTATCTCTTACTCCCGCTTCATAGCCTGGCTGATGAGATAAATTGCGGCCGCTCGATTGCCATCGGAGAGATTCGGATGAAATTCGAGATTAGGAGGCGAAAATGCTGGTGTAATATCGAAGAATTGATTTACAATACAAAATCTTTTCGATATTCAGGATCCCCCTGACCCTCAACCAACATTATAGTAACCGTCTTTATAGGCAAGAAAAGGAGAGTACCTATGCAGACCCCTTGGGATCATCGCTTCGCGCAGCGGACTCAGCGGATGAAAGTTTCGGCTATACGTGAATTGCTGAAAATCACGGAAGACCCGGAAATTATCTCGTTCGCAGGCGGGCTTCCAGCTCCTGAGGTTTTTCCGGTTAATGAATTCGAAGAAGCGTGTGTTCATGTTCTACACGAGTATGGCTCAACCGCGCTCCAGTACGGGGCAACGGAAGGGTATGTCCCCTTACGAGAGCTGATCGCGCAGCAAACTTGCCGTTATGGCATTAAAGTTACCGCAAACAATGTACTCATTACTTCTGGATCACAACAAGCGCTTGATCTTATTGGAAAAATCTTAATCAACGAAGGCGATCATGTTTTAGTCGAAGCGCCAACTTACCTGGGCGCATTGCAGGCCTGGAACCCGTATGGAGCTGAATATATCACCGTGAATACGGATGACGAAGGTATCCTTACCGATGAAATCGAAGAAGCTCTGCGCACCGGACCGAAATTCATGTACGTCCTGCCGAACTTCCAGAATCCGTTGGGCGTGTGCATGTCGCATGAACGCCGCATCAAACTGGTTGAAATGGCCGACCGCTATGGCGTGCCCATAATTGAGGATGATCCTTATGGACAGCTGCGGTTCGAGGGCAGCCATATTCCCGCAGTGGAAGTCATCGACGCGCAAAGCCGGGTACAAAATGGCCATTATACCGGCAATGTCATTTATTTAAGCACTTTCTCAAAAACGCTGGCGCCCGGGATCCGTTTAGCCTGGGTGATCGCGCCTGAAGAAGTTATTCACCGTATGGTGATGGCTAAACAAGGCGCTGATCTGCACACTTCGACCTTCAATCAGCTGGTGACTTACGAGGTGATGCGCACCGGGTTTATTGATCAGCATGTTAAATACATCAATCAGGTTTACCGCGAACGCCGCGACGCCATGACCGAATCTCTCTCTGAGCATATGCCAGATGGGGTCAATTGGACCTATCCGCAGGGGGGGCTATTCCTTTGGGTGCGTCTGCCGGAACAATGCAATACGACTGAGCTATTTTCCCATGCAGTGGAAAAGAAAGTGGCCTATGTCCCCGGCGAAAGTTTCTTCCCGAATGGCGGCGGGGCCAACACGATGCGGCTGAATTTCTCCTACTGCAACCCAGAAAAAATAAATGAGGGTATTTCTCGGCTGGGCATTATGCTTAAGGAACAACTGCGCCGGCGCTAAACGAATCACAAGACGGCCGGCTCAATGCAGGCAGCTAATAACCTGATTTTCCTAGAGAAAACTTTTTATATATTTCAAACAGCGGCGAGTTTCGCCGCTGTTTGTTTATCACTACCAGATTGCCAGACCAGGGTTAACGGAGATCGGCGTTCGAATTTTCGCCCCAAAGTTTGAAGTTTTTCAGAATCGAACCGCCCAGAAATTCGCGCAAGATTGAATTATCAGGGACCTGTGCCGCGTCAAGCGGCAGGAACCATTCCAGAAAAGCCAGCAGCCGTTTCGCTTCAATGAATTCCGGCGCTCCGTAAGGCACCTGGCGCAGAACAGGCTCCGCCAGCGGCCGCAGGGCAGCCAGCTCATAAACCAATGCGGAATTAAAGATTTCGTCAGAATTTTCCTGGTACGGAAAAATATGTTTTTTCTCGCCGCGCCGCACCGACTCCCAACGCCCAATCGTGTCGCCCGCTGAATACCCCCGCTCACGTTGATCTCTTACAATCCGCCGAATCAGGCGCGAATCGGTGGTTGAGATCCGGTTATGCCGGTCCAGGTTCAGTTGCGTCAGGCATGAGGCGTAAATTTTAAAGGTTTTACCCGGATTCACGTGCGGCAGCAGCTGCGGATTGAGTCCGTGAATGCCCTCCAGGATAATGATTTGGTCCTTTTCCAGTTTTAACACGTCTCCCGGTTCACTCAGCCCTTTTCGAAAGTTGTAGTGTGGAAGCTGAACTTCTTCACCCGCAATCAGGGCGATTAAATCCTTTTCCAGGCGTTCAATATTTAATGTATGCAGCGCTTCGAAATCGAAATGGCCGAACTCATCCAGAGGCGTCAGATCACGGTCCACGAAGTAATTATCCATTTCAACGGGAACCGGCGAAAGCCCATAAGCCAGCAACTGAACGGACAGCCGCCGTGAGAAGGTGGTCTTGCCAGAAGAGGACGGACCGGCAATAAGAACAATCCGCGATTCTCCCGCCCGTGCCACAATTTTCCGGGCTATTTCAGCAATCTTTTGCTCGTGCAGTGCCTCTGAAACCAGAATGACTTCGTTAATTCTCCCGGCGCTGATACTGTCATTCAATGCGCCTACCGAATCAATACCAAGGCGGTTCAGCCAGGCGCCATATTGCCGAAAGGTATTAATCAGCAAGGCTGATTCTGGCAGCGGCAGAATGACTTCAGGGGCGTGCCTGCGCGGATAACGCAGAATAAAACCATCTTCCATCGGCTCCAGCCGAAACCAACGCAAATAGCCGCTGGAAGGCACCATGTATCCATGATAATAGTCGCGGTGCATACCCAGACGATACAATACCAGAGTGGGTTTCGTCCGGTATTTCAGCAGCCGGACTTTTTCAAAATGCTTGATTTCTGTAAAAAAGGCTCGCGCCTCATCAATCGGTACATTTTCGCGGGTAAAGGGTATGTCGGCATGCACCAACACTCCCATTTTTTGTTCCAGCAAAGCGACTTCTTGTTCATTCAATGCTGCGCGCCCGCTGACCTGGCAGTAATACCCGCCGGCTGTCACCGAATAATCCACGGTTAAGATGGCGTCGGGGAAAAGGTCTGAAAAGGCAGCTTCAAGTAAAAATGTCAGCGAGCGCCGGTATATCCGCGCGCCATCTGCGTCGGCCATGGTTACCGGAGTAACCTGAGCGTCCAGCAGCACGGGTTGCGTCAATTCGCGTAAATCGTGGTTGACAATTGCGCCAACCACCAGTGGCTTATCCGCACCGGCAATCGACCGGAAGAAATCTTCGAGTGTGGCCCCGCGCGGTCCAGAGTAAACACGCCCGTCAGGCAGTTGAATTTCAACCCTGGGGCGCAGGGCCGTTTCCAGTTGAATGGAGGACGCAGATGGTTCTCCAAATTTTTGAGTTATTGTTGTTTCCATACATATCCTATGTTCAGATTGCCTTCCAAATTGGCGGCAATCTGAGTTCAGGAATCAGTATACCATAGGGCAAATCGACGGAAAGAGCACGGCCAGACGCGGCAGTGATTGCCCGCTGGCCGTGCGTGGTTGTCAATATCCGTTTAAATTACGGCAGAATTTCTTGTACTTGAGCGAAGTCTTCCACACCCAGTGTGCCAATGTCCGCACTGCTGGATGGATAGCCGCTCAACATTTCCGCTTGGGTCGGAGCAGCCTCGCCCGGCCAGATCAGGTCTATGATGCGGGTGTGGTTGCTGTCATCAGGCGCGCCGCCGAAACGCCATTGAGCCGCTTGCGATTCTACATCACGCACCCGCCAGACGCCCGCGGCCGGGTAGCCATCCTGGCTGAGCACCGCCACAACGAAGCCCCATTGCGTCGGGTCACCGTCGCCAAAAGTGTCTTTCGGCACCCGGATCGTGACTGCGTTGGCAGCCGGATCAACAAGAATATTCATTGTAACCGATGTAATCGGCAGCGGTTCTTCGCCATCGGCCTGGGGCGTCAGTATTTGCGGCGTCCAGCCTTCAGCCCATAAAGCATAATCCCAGCCATTGCCCGCACTCAGCGCTGCGTTCCGGCCGGGCAGCAGCAGGCGTCCGCCTGTCCCCGCTCCGGGATCCTTATCGATGTAGATATCAATGGTCTGCACGGAAAGCCCATTGGTCGAAGACCAGGGATTCAAGACCGGCCCGAAGAATTCCACCTTGAAGATCAGGTTCTCATCGTCATAGGCCGCCGTAAACGCTTTCAAGTCAAAAACTTGCGTTTCAAACACGGCGTCGGTCGGGTATGTGTAGGTTCCGGGGCCAAAATCATCGTTGGCCGGGTCATTAATGGTGAACAACACCGTCGAAAGGCCCAGATCTGGCACAATGATTTGTGCCGGGCCGCTTTCGGGAAGTAAATCAATATTTTCGCCAACGGAAACATGCAGGCGAACTTCATCCCCGCTGTTCAATGCGCCAATCGAATCCAGCGGAATGGCCATTTCCAAAACTCCGGCGCTTTCAGCTGCCTGACCGGTTTCATCGCCAGCCTCCCATCCCGTTGCGCCTGCCGAATAGCTTTCCAACACACTTCCGCCGGTCCAGACAAAAGCCGCCGAAGCGTTGCTGCCCAGCAGTTTGGGTGAGTCACCCAGCGAGTACGCCCAGGTCTGAGCCGCATCTGGCGCTAAGACATATACCGCCACTGGCTGCTCTAAGGTTCGCGCCATCGAACCGCCGGAGGGCGCATCGACGCGCACGTAAAGGTTATCCTTATCCAGGATGTAAGCAAACCCGGCGGCGGTTTCCACCGTTTTCGCCGAGTACACAGCGGCGCTTGCCCATTCATCCGGGCTGTTTATGCCGTCAATCACCGGCGTTGACATACCCTTCAACGGCTGATCAGCCGTTTCGGGCGCGGCTTGAATGATAGGCACATCAATATAAGCTGGCACGTCCTCGCCCAATGACTTGTACACCTTTTTGAGCAGCTCACGGAAACCGATATCAAAATACGAATCCTGCCCAGAGTTCTGGTCTGCGCCATACCACCAGAACCAATCCGAACCTTCCGCCAGATACATATAATCCTGAGCGGACGCCAACGCCTGCGCATCGGCTGTCTTTTCCTTGCTGATATCGTATTTTGCCAGCATAGCGCGTGTCTGGCGCAGGTAATCCCAGGCCGTGTTTTCTTCTTTCTCACCAATCCAGGTATCATAATTGGCGCTGAACCAGGCTCCGGGGAAAAGATCATCAATCGTACGCTGTTCAGGGAATAACTTCAGGTATTCCGACGGCGTCACACTCTTGATAGTCTTGCTCTCCGAAAGCATTTGGTAAAACGAGCTGAGAAATTCAATCCCGTCATTGTCGTAATATTCCCAGGCATTCTCGCCGTCCAAAATAATACTGACGATATGCGGGCCTTCTGCGTTTTCTGCCTTCAATTCCTGGCGGATATTTTCGAGGCGCTGCATCAAATCTGCGGCAGCTTCCTTGCCGGGCGTACCCGAATAAGTGAAGCCCAGTTTATCTGAGAGCGTCCCGTCGCGGAAGAATACGGCCAATTGTTCGCCGTCCTTGTTAGTGACGTAGTACGGCCGGTAGAGGTCATCTGCCTGCTGGACCGTTTCTTTGGTATCGCGGGTAAAAGCGTCCATCCCGAGCGATTTGGCCAAAACCGGCTCGCCGCTGGCCATCCAGTTATACCCGGAGGCGATCACCATCGGCACCATGATCTGCGCAACCGCTCCTTCACCGGGCCATAATCCACGCGGGTCCTGGCCAAAATGAGCGTTATAGATCTCTACGCTCTTTTCCAGGTGGGTAATGGCGTCTTGCGGATAGGAAAACCGCTCAGGCAATTCGGCGCTCGGACTGCCGACCGCTTCTAATTTGGTGTCAATCAAAAGCGGCAGGATTGGATGTGCGTATGGCGTGGTGATTACTTCAATCTGACCTTTGTCCTGCAAATCTTTATGCAGCGGGACAATTCCAGCCATAATCCGGCGCACTTCGCTAAATACAGTCGCCTTGTCCTCTTCAGAAAAATCTCGGCCCTTCTCGACCAGCCCCTTCAAGGGGTCGTCTGCGAGGAATGAAGGATCAAACCAGGCCAGATTAAACCAGACTTGCAGATCCCGCATATCCTGTTCAGAAAATGCTTGCAGCGCAGCTTGAATCGCTGCCTCATCGGCGCCGCCGCGTTTGTTCAATAATTCCTGGTAACGCGGGAACCGGCCGATCATGTGATCGTAATTAGCATCAAAAAAACGTTCCAGGATAAAAGTTTTTTCTTCGACAGTTAATGCGGCTGCATCCTTTTCTGAAAGCACCCAATAGTAATCTTTGGCTCCATTTTGGGTGAAATCGTCCAATTGTTTCAACAGAACCGGAGTCAAATTAATGGTGACATGAACATTCGGGTAATTTGAAACCAGGGCAGCCATGTCATAATAATCTTTGGTCGCGTGCACCCGCACCCAGGGACGGGTATAGACCCCATTATCATCTTTGTAGTACAAGGGCTGGTGCTGATGCCAGGTCAAATTCAGGTACAGCACATCATCTGACCCGCCCGTGCTTTGATCGTTTTCGGATGGGGTGGCATTCGGGTTGATTTGCCCGCAGGCGCTTAACAAAATAGCGGCGAGCAGAAGCAAGCTGATGAAACGCGTCAATCTCTTCATGCGAACCGTCCTCCTCGAAAAAAGACCCCGCTTTCACAGCATTGAAGGCGGGGTCGTATGCATTTTGATCGCTGAAAGCAGTTGGTAGTTGGTCTATCCCTTTACCGAGCCAAGCGTCAGGCCGCTGATCAGCCACTTGGACGAATAAAGGAATAAAGCCACAACCGGAATCGTTACCAGAATGGAACCGGCAGAGAATTGCCCCCATTGCGTTTGGAACTGCCCCTGCAATCGCTGCAGCCCGAGCGGCCAGGTCAAAAGGCTTTCCTGCGAGCCGAGCATAACGCGCGCCAGCAGGTAGTCGTTCCAGGCAGTGGTAAAGTTGAACAGGAATACAATTGCCAGGGCCGGGGTCGAGAGCGGCAATAGAATCTTCCAGAACGCTTCCAATTGCGAAGCCCCGTCGATTCGGGCAGCCTCTTCAAGGTCAATTGGGATGGTGTCGTAATACCCCTTCAAGATCCAGATACTGAAGGGAATGGCCGAGACACAATAGGCAATCACCAGGCCGCGATAGGTTCCCACCAGCCCCAGGTTGATCGCCAGGATGTAGATTGGCACCATCAGCATCGCCGCCGGAATCATCTGGGTTGCCAGCAGAAAAACCAGTCCCACAGAACGGCCGGGGAATTTCCAGCGTGAAAAAGCGTAAGCGGAAGTAGCCGCCAGGATCACGCCGATGATAGCGGTAGCCAGGGTAATCGCCAGGCTGTTCCAGATCCAGCTCAAGAATGCCTTATCGAACAAGATAATCCGATAGGATTCAAAGGAAGCCCCGGCCGGAATAATCGATAAATCCGTGGAAAGCAGCCGGTTGCCCGGACGCAGCGAAACACTGAATACACGCAGCACCGGATAGACAGCCACGATACAGGCAGCAATCAGGGTTAAGTGGATCAAAATTCGCTTGAATGGCGAATCTTCACGCCCGCCGTAAAAAAATGATTTTTTTCGGCGCTTAACGGGGCTGTCTGTCAGAGGAGCAGAAGTTGTTTGAGCGCTCATGATTAATTCGTTCCTTTCAGGCTGCCGGTGTATTTCAAATAGAAGACCGCATATAACAGCAGCAGAGCAAAAATCACGAAGGCAAACGCCGCGGAGAAGCCATAACGGCTGTACTGAAACGCCGACCGGAACAGCGCAGTCACAAGAATATCGGACGTTTCCAGCTCATTCTGATTGATAAAGAAAGGCACATTGAAATTGTTGAAGGTCCAGAAAGTGCCCAGAAGAACGGATGGCGTAATGACCGGCTGAAGAAGCGGCAGAGTAATATTGGTGAACATTTGGAATGAATTTGCGCCATCCATTTCTGCGGCTTCGTAATATTCGCTGTTAATGCTTTGTAGACCACCCAATAATATGACCATCATAAACGGAATACCCAGCCAGATGTTGGTCAGACACATGGCGATGAAATTTGGAATTGGTTCTGTCAGCCATTGCACCGGCTGAAGGCCAATCGATGTCAAAATCACATTGAAATAACCGTACGAGAAGTTGAATTCACCGCGCCAGGCCAAAACGGCAATAACCTGCGGAATAGCCCAGGGGAGAATCAAGATCGTCCGGTAAATCCCTTTGCCCTTCATTTTGCGATTAAGCAATAAGGCCAGACCTAACCCGCCGGCGACATGGAAGAAAACATTCACAATTGTCCACAACAAGGTTTGTCCGAGCAGCGGGAAGAAAAAGCGCTGTTTTAGCACCGGTTCGGTGAATACTTTTACATAATTAATAAATCCGTTGAAGGATGGGTTGCGAAAAGTTTTCAAACTCATGTTGGTGAGCGAAATGCGAAATTCCCATAACAACGGATAAACCACCAGCGCAATCAAACCGACAGCCGCCGGGGCCACCAGCATGAAAGGAAGCGCATATTTATATTTTAGTAATCTGACCAAAATCAGATACAGCAGCGCCTCCAGAATAACCGTTCCGATCAAGATATATAGAACGGTTGATCCTACTTCCGTCAGGCTCCGCGTAATAACGTCCGAAGTAATCATTGCTCTCCTCCATTTGCGGCCACAAAAGAAAGAAGATCGGTCAGGCAAAATAGCCTGACCGATCCGATATTCAATTGTGCAGCTTACTCAAGCTGAGAAATGCAGGTGGTTGCCGCGGATTGCGCCTTGGTGGCTGCATCCTGTGCAGATTCTGTGTCAGCGAACACAGCTTGCATTTCGGGTTTGAGCGAATCCCAGACACAGCGCATTTCGACTACCGTCGGCATCGGGGTGCCGTACGACATCTGCAGGGCAGAGCCGGAAAGAATGGGATCATTCGTGATGACCGCATCATTCAGAGCTTCTTTATTGGCCGGCAGACGGGACAGTTTCTTAACCATATCGATCTGCTGATCTTTGCTGGTGACAAAATTGATGAAGTCTTTAACCACAGTCAATTTATCGCCGGAGAGATCTTTCGGCAGCATGAAGAAGACACCCGAGGTGTACGGGGCGGGATATTTACCGGTTTCGGAAACCATCGGGATGGGGGCTACACCCAGGTTGTCGCCCAAAGCTTCCTTATAGGCGCCCAAGGACCAGTCACCATTGATGATCATCGCCGCTTTGCCTTCTTTGAAGAGGCTGTCAGCGCCGTCATAATCCGATTCGGCCGGTACCAGACCATCAACATACTTGATGTCGTGCAGGAATTGGAGGGCCTTCACCATTTCAGGGGTATCCAGAGTCGGGGTCACGCCGTCATCAGCGAAGACCTTGCCGCCATAGCCGCCCAACCAGGCAATCATGAAGAAAGGCTCAGTCTGGTTGTAAACTAAAGCATACTCATCCGGATGCGAAGACATGAAATCCTTACCCATAGAAATCAACTCGTCCGTATTCTTGGGCGGTTCAGGGAGCAAAGATTTATTGTAGATCAGCATGACATGGTTGCCGTTCGAAATGGGCACACCCCACACCTGGCCATCCGGCGAGGTGACCGCATCGGTCGCGCTCTGCACAAACTGGCTCAGGTCGAATTTATCAGCGACCGGCTGGATCAAATCCGCCGCAGTGAATGGGCCTAAGTGATCAGAAACAGTCCACAGCAGGTCAGGCGCAGCGCCGGCCAGGCTGGAGGTCTGGAAATCTTCACGCAGGGTTTCGACCTCTTTGTTGACGACTTCAAAGGTCACATTGGAATGCTGCTCAGTGTACGCGGCAGTCAAAGCCTGTACATATTGCAGCGCGCCATCCGTCTCGCCTTCCTTGGTCCATAAGGTGATGGTGATCGGATCGGTTGGGAAAGCCATTTCACCTGTGCCGGTATCTTCTGCCGGAGCGGCAGTGGGGGTAGCGGCCGGCTGGCAAGCAGCTAAAACGAAAACGGCAATCAGCAAAATGCTGATCAAGGGCAAAACCTTTTTATACATTCTTTCCTCCTGATAGTGTTTTCATTGTGCATAAGAAAACGCACATCGAACGATAGAAATCGAGAAGCAAATAGTCACGCTTATGCCTGGTTACATCACCTCCCTTCAATTGCGCGTTTCTTCAGCAATACGATGAATACTGAGTGAAATCGCCTGAGCTACGCCGCCCATCGCTGAAGATCGCCTTCCCAATAACGCGGACGAGATTTTCAGTGATTGCGAGGCTGCTTTCAGGCTGCGCTTGCGTACTTCCTGGCGAATGGGTTCGAGCAAGAGATCGCCCATTTGTGAAACCCCGCCGCCAATAACGATCATAGATGGATTAAAAAGGTTAACCAGGCTGGCGATAGCCGTGCCCAGCCGGTATCCAGCGTCTCGAATAATCTGCTGCGAAAGCAAATCTCCGCGCCGGCTGGCCGCTAACACATCCGCAGCCGTAACCGGCTGCCCGTCCTTGATTTCAGCCAGCACAGTCTGCCGGCCGCTGGCAATTGCCAGTGTAGCCTGCTGCGCAATTGCCCGGCCGCCCGCAAAAGCTTCCAGGCAGCCGTGGTTTCCACAGGTGCATAAGGGGCCATTAATATCCAGTGTGATATGGCCAATTTCACCGGCGCAGCCCGTGGCCCCGCGGTAAATTCTTCCGTCAATTAATAGCCCTACACCAATTCCTGTGCCTACTTTTATGTAAGCCAGGTTTTTCTCACCGCGGCCAACTCCATATGCCCATTCACCTAGAGCGCCTAATTCAGCATCATTGCTTAAGCTGACTTGCGTTTGCCAGGCATCTTCCATCCATTTTCGGATGGGAAATTTGTCCCAGCCCGGCATAATCGGCGGCCCGCTGACCGCGCCTGCTTCTGTCACTATCGGGCCTGGCACGCCCATGCCAATTGCAGAAATCTTGCCGGCATCAAATCCTTTTTCACTCAGCCAGTTATGAATTCGACCATCAACAAGCTGGAGACAATTTTGTGCACCCAGGGTAATGTCAATGCTTTCGTGCAATTCCGCCAAAACATGCGCCTGAAAATCCGAGAGGATTAATGAATAGTGACTTGCGCCAAAATCAATACCCAGGACATAACCCCGCTCTGGATTAATTTCCAGCCCGACAGGGCCGTGAGCACTGCCATTTAATGGCTTCGTTTCACGCACCAGGCCGCTTTTAATTAGATCATTGACAATAGCGCTGACGCCCGCACGGGTTAGCCCTAATTCACGCGATATTTCCACCCTGGAAATTCCTACTCGCGACAAGCCAATTAAATCTAAAGCGGAGTGTTTGTTCAGATTCTTGACATTCACCCCGGCAAACGGGAGATTCTTGGCGTTCAAAGGCAAGTTCACCTCAAGAAAAGATGAGATCGAGTTTGCACTTACACTACCATTGTCAACTGAGTTAACTTTATTTTTTAATGCGTTAATCAAGACTTTATTGATTAAATTAATTATATTCCTAATAATACACAATTTCAACTATTAAGCGGGGTATTAATGCGACAAAATGGGTTATTTCATCATTTTTTAAGATTCAACTAGAAAAAGCATAGGCCTGATTCAGAAGTATTTGACACATGCTTCCAGGCTGTTAACTAAACAAACGATAGGCAGCGTACTAGAAGAATACAGGCCGCTTTCCGAGTATCCGCGTTTTATTCAATCATTTGCAAAATCTTAACCGCCATCGGAATAGGTATAATAGGGATAGAGAATCCAAATCCGTTCCACGACGATACTTTATGCCAAATCGAATGCTGAATAGAATTTTACAAATAACCAGTTGGTTGATCGTGCTTGGAATAAGCCTTTCAGCCTGCCAGTTTTCAATAAATACAGAAACCACTGAACCGGAGACCACCCAGACTCCGACAGCCACCGTCTCGCCAACCCCTGCCCCCCTGGGCAGCAGCGCTAACCCATATATCATGGGCTTTGACGCCAGTCTGGATCCGCAAGGAGCAAATTCTGCCGCCAGGCAAAATATCGCTGCCGATATTGCTGCCGCCTCCGGATTCAGCGTCGTCGAAAAAGAATATTCCACCAGCCAGGACCTTTATCAGGCCTTTGTGGATGGAGATGTTCATCTGGCCTGGTTTAACCCGCTCACCTACATTTATCTGCACGAACAGAACAAGGGTGAAGTTGGATTACTCACCAACCATTTCGGCGTTTACTTTTATGGCGTTCAATTTTTAGCAAATGCCGAAAGCGGATTTGTCTCCTACTTTGACGCTGCCTCTAATTCCGCCAGCGCATCAGCGGCAGATGCCTTGATGCAATTGGATGGCAAACGGCCCTGTTGGGTAGACCTGGGTTCCAGTTCTGGATATATCCTGCCGGCTGGAATCCTTGAAGAAAACCAAATTTATCCGTTGCCCGGCGCAATTTTGCAAAGCCACACAGCGGTAGTCCGCGCTTTATATATCAAGGGCATTTGTGATTTTGGCATGACCTTTTCAACCTCCGGCGACCCGCGCACCTCTTCAGCAGTGACCAACGATCTGCCTGACGCCAGCGGACGGGTGATGGTGATCTGGCAATCGCCAGCGGAAATTCCCAATATGAATCTGACATACAGCACTGCCCTGCCAGAAGAAACCCGGCAGCAATTTAACGACGCCTTTCTGGCATGGATCAAATCAGCCAATGCGAAAACCACGCTGTCCGCTGCCCTTGACCAATACGAGGTTCAAGACCTGCGGGTTGTTGATGATTCAATTTATGATGCCCTGCGCAATGCCATCGACCTGAGCGGGACGGATGTTTCGCAATGGATCGGGCGGTAATTGACAGGATATCAATTGGCGTGGTTATTGCAACATAACCGGTGATGTGTATTTTTGGGCATGGTAGAATCCGGTTATGAAAAAATTACGACCCATAACTCGAATTCTTCCCCCGCTGGCTATCGGCGCATCCCTGTTCTTGATTCTGCCGACGTTGGTTGCGGGTGTGTATTCGCAATCCCTGATTCGTTCGGTGGATAGCGTCGAACCTGCACCGGTCGCAATTGTTTTCGGTGCTGGATTAACCCGCAGTGGTGAACCGACCCCCGTTTTGCGTGACCGGGTTCAAACGGCTGCGGACCTCTATTTTGCAGGCAAAGTAGAAAAATTACTGATGAGTGGTGATAACCGGACATTGGATTACAACGAGCCAGGCGCAATGCGAGATTACGCCATTGGTTTAGGCGTTCCAGAAGAGGATATCATCCTCGATTATGCCGGACGGCGCACCTATGACACCTGCTATCGGGCGCGGCATATCTTCGGCGTTGAACAGGCAATTCTGGTTACCCAAAATTTCCATCTGCCCCGCGCACTCTTCACCTGCAGCGCCTTCGGCATTCAAAGCAGCGGCGTTTCTGCGGATTTACGAACCTATAGCCGCCGTTCGATGGAATTCTGGCAGATCCGTGAAGTCGCTGCCACCTCTCAGGCGTTTATTGATGTCTATCTCACCCGGCCGCTGCCGGTATTAGGTGACCCGGAACCGATTTTTCCGAACACCGCTCATTCCATCTCCAACACAGAAAGGGTTCTGGCGCCATGATGAACCGCGACGAAGCATTAATTTTTGTCAAAGAATATGTCAAAAGTGATAGTCTGGTCAAACACATGCTATCGGTGGAAGCCGCCATGTGTTTTTACGCGGAAAAAGAAGGCGCGGACGTTGAGCGCTGGGGTCTGACGGGTCTGCTGCATGATTTTGATTGGGAAATTCACCCGACACTGGAAGAACATCCGTTAAAAGGTGCGCCGATTTTACGCGAGAAAGGCATTGACGAGGAAATCGTCCGTGCAATTTTAAGTCACGGCTACGAAACCGGCGTGCCGCGGGAATCACGGCTGGAAAAAGCTTTGTACGCCTGCGACGAAGTAACCGGATTGATTACCGCAGTGGCCCTGGTACGGCCTTCAAAATCGCTTTACGACCTCAAGGCCGCATCAGTAAAAAAGAAATGGAAAGATCGCGCTTTCGCTGCTGGGGCAAATCGCGAAGAAATCCAGGCTGGCGCAGAAGAATATGGCGTTGAATTATGGAGTCACGTGGACAACGTTATCGTGGCTATGCGCAAAATTGCGCCAGAATTAGGTCTGGAAGGCACTTTGCAGCCGCCAGATTGATGAAGGAGCATGAGCAATGGCGTTAATGGGTAAAGGGTTTTGGATTTGGAAGATTCGCGATTGTGAAGGCGGCGATCCGCAAGCGATCGCGAAAGCCGCTAAATCCTCTGGCTATACGCATGTAATGATCAAAATCGCGGATGGCGCATATGCTTATAATATCGATCCTCAAACCAAATTCGATCGCGTCCCCGATGTAGTCAGCGCCCTGCGCCAGCAAGGTCTTGCTGTCTGGGGCTGGCAATACACCTACGGCGCCGGCCCAAATTCCGAAGCGAATATCGCCATTCAACGCATCCGGCAATTTGATTTAGATGGCTTTGTCATCGACGCCGAACAAGAGTACAAAGAATCTGGAAAAGCAGCCGCCGCCAAAACTTACGCCAGCAAAATTCGCAGTGCTTTTCCAAATCTTCCGCTGGCATTAAGTTCCTACCGTTTTCCTTCGTACCATCCGCAGTTCCCCTGGAAAGCTTTTCTGGAATACGTCGATATCAATATGCCCCAGGTTTATTGGGAAAAAGCGCATAATCCGGATGCTCAGATGCAGCGCGTTATGCGTGAATTCAAGGCCTTAACCCCGTACCGCCCTGTTTTTCCAACCGGGCCTGGCTATAAGGTCGGCGGTTGGGCGCCTACCCTTGAGGATACAGTGGAATTCCTGGACGCGGCAAAGAAATATGGCTGCGCCGGAGCAAACTTTTTCTCGTGGGATGAATGCCGCGCGTATCTTCCGAAAATCTGGGATACAATCGCTGGCTACAATTGGGAAGCGCCCGTCGTCAGCGGTGATTTGACCGAGCAGTTCATTGCTGCCCTCAATAGCCGGGATGCCGCCCGCGTAACTGGCCTCTACCACCCTGACGCGGTGCATATCACCTATGCCCGAGCTATCAAAGGCGCTGATGCGATTCGCAACTGGTATCAGGAGATTTTCACTTCGACCCTGCCAAACGCCCAATTTACGCTGATGGGATCATCTGGAACTGGCAGTTCCCGTCATCTGAATTGGACGGCACAGTCCAGCCGCGGACAGGTGAACAATGGCAATGACACCTTTGGAATCATGGACGGAAAAATCGCTTACCATTATTCTTCTTTTACCGTCTCGGCGGCGGCATCCTAAATTAACCCTGACTGAAAAGCGGCAGCTGATTAATCAACTGCCGCTTTTTTATTATCCGACGATTATGACCAGGAAATTACTCCTGATCCGATTTTCTTTTCCTGGAAGATGGACCGGAAGGCGATGGCTTTGGCTGGACGGGCGGCTTGGATTCGGCGCGCTTATTTCCGGTGGTTGAGGCCGGAGCAGCCCCGCGTGATGCCTTTGCAGCGGGCTTTTGATCAGCCGCTGCCTTTGCGCCCGTTCGGGCCGCGGATTTTTTCTTAGCAGCTTGCGGCGGACTTGTCTTCTTCGATCTCGCAGCCGGCTGCTTCTCGATTGGATCTAATA